>NZ_PXYH01000005.1 GCF_003012795.1 Zobellella taiwanensis | reverse complement strand
GCTTCCTTCAGACCCCACCGTTGGCCAGTGGCGCCCTTGCCAGTCGGATTGTCTTCCCCTCAGTCGGGGTGACGCCATCTTCTTTCAGATGGCCGGGTTTGCCGGCTTCGCCGGGCAAACAAAAAAAAGGCAGCCCGGAGGCTGCCAAAAACGAGATGGACCTAGTTAGTATTTTTCCGTTGTTTCGGACCCGGGTCAGATATTTTCGAACTGGCCCATGGTGTTGTCCTTGCCGCCGGCCTTCAGCGCCGCCTCGCCGGCGAAGAACTCCTTGTGGTCGTCGCCGATGTTGGAGCCGGCCATGTCCTGGTGCTTGACGGTGGCGATACCCTGGCGAATCTCCTGGCGCTGTACGCCTGCCACATAGGCCAGCATGCCCTCGTCGCCGAAGTAGCCCTTGGCCAGGTTGTCGGTGGACAGGGCCGCGGTGTGGTAGGTCGGCAGGGTGATCAGGTGGTGGAAGATGCCGGCTTCCCGGGCCGCGTCGCGCTGGAAGTTGGCGGTCCACTGGTCGGCCAGGCGGCCCAGTTCGGTGTCGTCGTAGTCGGCGCTCATCAGCCTGGCGCGGTCGTAGCCGGACAGATCCTTGCCTTCGGCGGCCCAGGCGTCGAATACCTGCTGGCGGAAGTTCAGGGTCCAGTTGAAGGACGGGCTGTTGTTGTACACCAGCTTGGCATTGGGCACCACTTCACGGATACGGTCCACCATGCCCTTGATCTGGCCGATATGGGGCTTCTCGGTCTCGATCCACAGCAGGTCGGCGCCGTGCTGCAGGCTGGTGATGCAGTCCAGCACCACCCGGTCCTCGCCGGAACCCGGCTTGAAGCAGAACAGGCCGGAGGCCAGACGCTTGACCTTGAGCAGCTTGCCCTGGGACTTGATCACCACGTCGCCGTTGTCGATGTCGGAGGCACTGTCGATGTAGTCGCCATCGAGGAAGCTGTTGTACAGATCCCCCAGATCCCCCGGCTCGTGGGTCACCGCGATCTGCTTGGTCAGGCCGGCCCCCAGGGAGTCGGTGCGCGCCACTATCACGCCGTCGTCCACCCCCAGTTCCAGGAAGGCCAGGCGTACCGCGTTGATCTTGGCCAGGAAGTCGGCGTGGGGCACCGTCACCTTGCCATCCTGGTGGCCGCACTGCTTCTCGTCGGACACCTGGTTTTCTATCTGGATGCAGCAGGCCCCCGCTTCGATCATCTTCCTGGCCAGCAGGTAGGTCGCCTCGGCGTTACCGAAGCCGGCATCGATGTCGGCGACAATCGGCACCACATGGGTTTCGTGGTTGTCGATCTGGCTCAGAATGTCCTTGGCCTTGGCCTCGTCACCGGCCTTCTGGGCTTCTTCCAGGGCGCGGAACAGGTGGTTCAGCTCCCAGGCGTCGGCCTGGCGCAGGAAGGTGTAGAGCTCCTCGATCAGGGCCGGCACCGAGGTCTTCTCGTGCATGGATTGATCCGGCAGCGGGCCGAACTCGGAGCGCAGGGCCGCCACCATCCAGCCGGACAGGTAGAGGTAGCGCCGCTGGGTGCTGCCGAAATGCTTTTTGATGGAAATCAGCTTCTGCTGGCCGATGAAACCGTGCCAGCAGCCCAGGGACTGAGTGTATTGGGACGAGTCCCTGTCGTAGGCGGCCATGTCTTCGCGCATGATACGGGCGGTGTATTTGGCGATGTCGAGGCCGGTTTTGAAGCGGTTTTGCACCCGCATGCGGGCGGCGTATTCGGGCTTGATGGCCCCCCAGCTCGGATTTTGCTTGATAAGGGTGGCCAGGGTATCGATTTCATTGGCGTATGGCATGGTTCCAGTCCTGTCTTGTTTAAGTTGAGCAACCCGGTTGCGGATGCTTGACACTTCCCTGTCAAACCCGAGGGGCATAAACCGCTCGGCTTGGCAGTCACCTTGTCGTTGTTATCGTTGGCTTTGCAGCTCGTTTCCGCTGGTATGGCCGGTGCCGGGGATGCGGCACCGCCGCCTTTCCCTGCCGCGGCACTGTGTTACGTTGCGGTGCAGTTATTACGTTGCGCAAAAAACGGCGGGAGATCAAGATCCAATTTTACTAAAACACAACATAGCTCACATAACCGGAAACGCTTAACGATGATCAGCAAAGCACTGATTAAAAAGAAAAAATAAAAATAAACCAAAATTTTAAAAGCGACTTCAAATAGCTAAAAAGTAATAAAGTTACGAAAAATTAATACATAAGCAATAAATAATCCCGACCAAACTCCAATGTTTATCTTTTTTCCTGATATCGGCGCGCCAGGCCAGGCAGCGCAAGGGATGAGAGAAAAAAAACAGCTGCGAAAAAGGCCGCCAGAGTATTTTTTGCGGATGCAAAAAAACCGTCCGCCTCAGCCATGGCGTCCGTCCGGTACCCGTGTGTTGTTGTTTTGTCATTTTGAGGGGGTAGCGATGCGCACAAAAAAGGGCTAGCTTATGCAGGCATTCCAAAGCCGGGTGGCGAGGCTCTGCCGGCGCCATCCGAAACTGAGCCTGCCCGGGCGCGTACCTTCAATCAATCGGATTTATCAATCACTGCGATAGAAAATAATGACTTTATTCGATGATTAAGAGCGCCTAGTATGGACAGCGTTCGAGAGAGAAACTCATCCACTCACGGAAATAAAGGAGCTAATTCATGGCCGTTTCCATCAATACCGAAATCAAACCCTTTACCGCCCAGGCTTACCACCAGGGTAAATTCGTGGAAGTGACCGAAGCCGACCTGAAAGGCAAGTGGTCTGTCGTCTTCTTCTACCCGGCCGACTTCACCTTCGTCTGCCCCACCGAGCTGGGCGACCTGGCCGACCACTACGCCGAGCTGCAGAAAATGGGCGTTGAAGTGTACTCCGTGTCCACCGACACCCACTTCACCCACAAGGCCTGGCACGACAGCTCCGAAACCATCGGCAAGATCCAGTACTACATGCTGGGCGACCAGACCGGCACCATCACCAACAACTTCGGTGTCATGCGTGAAGGCCAGGGCCTGGCCGACCGTGCCACCTTCATCATCGACCCCCAGGGCGTGATCCAGGCCATCGAAGTGACCGCCGAAGGCATCGGCCGCGACGCCTCCGACCTGGTTCGCAAGATCAAGGCTGCCCAGTACGTAGCTGCCCACCCGGGTGAAGTCTGCCCCGCCAAGTGGCAGGAAGGCGAAGCCACCCTGGCGCCGTCTCTGGACCTGGTCGGCAAGATCTAACACCGCCAGCCCTACCCCGGCCCGCTGCGATGACATCTCATCCGGTCGGCGGGCCGGGTTTTTTATACCCAAAATTCAGCACAGGACACGACTATGTTAGATGCTAACCTGAAAAAACAACTGGACACCTATCTGCAGAACATCGTCTCTCCGATAGAGATCAGCGTGTCCGGTGATGACAGCCCCAAATCCAAGGAATTGCTGGAACTGGCCACCGAAATCAGTGGGCTTTCCGGCAAGATCAGCCTCAAGGAAGCCGAAGCCGCTCGTACCCCCAGCATGAGCATCGCGCCCGCCGGGCAAACGCCGCGGGTCAGCTTTGCCGGTATCCCCATGGGTCACGAGTTCACCTCACTGGTGCTGGCCCTGCTGCAGGCCGGCGGCCATCCGTCCAAGGCTTCCCCCGAGTTGCTGGAGCAGATCCGCAATCTCGAGGGCGAGTTCCATTTTGAAACCTATATCTCCCTGTCCTGCCAGAACTGCCCGGATGTGGTGCAGGCGCTGAACCTGATGGCGACCCTGAACCCGAACATCAGCCATGTGATGATCGACGGTGCCCTGTTCCAGGACGAGGTCAACGAACGCCAGGTGATGGCCGTGCCCGCCGTCTACCTCAATGGCGAGCATTTTGGCCAGGGCCGCATGAGCCTGGAAGAAATCATCGGCAAGATTGATACCGGCGCCGCCGAGCGCAAGGCCGCCGCCCTCGCCGAAAAAGCCCCCTACGACGTGCTGGTGGTGGGTGGTGGCCCGGCCGGAGCCGCCGCCGCCATTTACGCCGCCCGCAAGGGGATCCGTACCGGCATGGTGGCCGAACGCTTCGGCGGCCAGGTAATGGACACCGTCGGCATCGAAAACTTCATTTCCGTGCCCTACACCGAGGGACCCAAGCTGGCCGCCAGCCTGGAGCAGCACGTCAGGGAATACGGGGTGGACATCATCACCGACCAGCGGGCGGCCGGCATCCACCGCGGGGAGCTTATCGAGCTGCCCCTGGCCAGCGGCGCCACCCTCAAGAGCAAGGCGGTGATCCTGGCCACCGGCGCGCGCTGGCGCGAGCTGAATGTGCCCGGCGAGACCGAGTACCGTACCAGGGGCGTGGCCTACTGCCCACACTGCGACGGCCCCTTCTTCAAAGGGAAAAAAGTGGCCGTGGTCGGCGGCGGCAACTCCGGCATTGAAGCGGCCATCGACCTGGCCGGCATCGTCGAGCACGTCACCGTGCTGGAGTTCGCCGATACCCTGCGTGCCGACGAGGTACTGCAGCGCAAGGCCCGCTCCATGGGCAATATCGACATCATCATGAATGCCCAGACCACCGAAGTGCTGGGCGACGGCAGCAAGGTCACCGGCATGCAGTACACCGACCGGGTCAGTGGCGAATCCAAGCGCCTGGACGTGGCGGGTATCTTCGTGCAGATTGGCCTGGTGCCCAACACCGAGTTCCTGAAAGGTTCGGAAGTGGAACTGACCCGCTTCGGCGAGGTGGTGATCGACGCCAAGGGTGCGACCTCCATGGCCGGGGTGTTCGCCGCCGGCGACGCCACCACTGTGCCCTACAAGCAGATCATCATCTCCATGGGGGCCGGCGCCACCGCCGCCCTCGGCGCCTTCGACCACCTGATCCGCGCCGGCGCCTGAGCCGGCGGTATCGGGACCAACCCGCGGAGTGCCCCACGGCACTCCGCTTTTTTTTGTTTACAGCAGTTCAGCCACCAGATCGCCCAGCCGGTAGAAGGTTTCGACCCGGGTGGCGGTGGGCCGCCATACCAGGCCGATATCCCGGTAGGCCTTGTCCCCCTGGGGTGCCATGGCGAGGATATCGGTGTTGGCAAGAATGCCGGCGTCGATCGCCATCCGCGGCAAAAAGGTCGAGCCCAGCCCGGCCCCCACCATCTGCACCAGGGTGTGCAGGCTGGTCGCGGCGAAGGGGTTGATTTTACGCCTGTCGGTGAGCCGGCAGGCGCTCACCGCGTGCTCGGTGAGGCAGTGCTCCTGCTCCAGCAGAAAAATACTGTGATCCGGCAGGCGGCGATAATCCACCGGCTGGGCAAAGTCCCCTGCCTGTTCCTGGTGCATCACCAGCACAAAGGGATCCTGGCCAATGACCCGCGAGCGCAAGCCCTCGGTGTCGGTGGGCAGGGCCAGCAGCAACAGATCCAGCTCGCCGGATCGCAGCATGGCCAGCAACTGGGATGTGGTATCTTCCCGCAGCAGCAGATCCAGATCCGGATAGCGGTCGCGGCAGGACTGCACCAGCCGGCTCAGCAGGAAAGGCGCTATGGTGGGAATGCAACCGAGCCGGATGGCGCCCTTCATCGCTCCCTTCTGCCCTTCCACCAGTTCCATCAGATCCCGGGTCTGGGCCAGCAGTTCGCGCGCCCTTGCCACCACCTGGCGGCCCAGCGGCGTCATTACGAAGGCCTTGTGGTCACGCTCAATCAGTTCGCCGCCAAGCAGGCCTTCCAGGTTCTGCAGGCCGGAGCTCAGGGTAGACTGGCTGACGAAGCAGGCCTTGGCGGCACGGTTGAAATTCTGGTGCTCGTCGAGCGCCACCAGGTAGGTCAGTTGTTTCAGGCTGGGCCAACGACTCATTGAAAAACTCGATTGGGGTTATCTGTTTAATTCGGTTCAACAAAGCTAACACAGTCGCTAGACTGGCCGCCATCGAGATGTTCCCTTTCCTGTTCCAAGTATGCCTACTTGCTACAGTCCAGGGGCGGCAGGACGCCGCCCCGCCCTTTTCACTCCCGGCCCCGCAACTGTGCCTTGAGATTGGGTGGCGTCCCCCTTATCACCAGGGTGTCGGTCTCCGCGTCGTACTGGATGCGCTCGCCCAACAGCGCCTGCTCAAAGCTGATGGTCAGGCCGCCGCCGGAGCCCACGTATTTGGTCAGCCCCTTGAGCGCGGATCTGTCCACCGGGAAGCGTTCTTCCAGCTGGTATTCCTCGCTGACGAACTGGTAGAAATCCAGGTCGTCGTCGGTGCCCAGCTCCGCCGACAGCTCGCGCAGCTCCAGCTCTTCCCCTTCCTTGAGCTGCTCGCGGCAATACCGGCTGACCAGCGCCTTGCTTTCCTGCTTCTCTTCGGGGCTGAGCTGGCGCGCCTGACAGTATTCGTCCACCGCCTTCAGCAGCCCCTGGCTTTGGGCCTTGGGATCCATGCCTTCCACGCAGGACAGGAAATTCAGGAAGAAGTCGGACACCTTGCGCCCGGCCCGGCCCTTGATGAAGGAAAAGTAGCGGCGCGATTCGGGCCGGCTCTGCAGCTCGGTCAGGTCCAGGCGGGCGGCCAGCTGCATCCGGCCCAAATCCAGGTAGCTGGCCTGGCTGACCTCCAGCTTGTCGGTCACGGTGACGCTGTCCTTGTTGTCGAGCAGCGCGATCAGCAGGTAGTCGGCGCCGAGCCAGCGGTAACGCACGAACAGCAGCACCCCCTGCTCGTCCATGCCCAGGCGCTTGAGTTCCGCCAGCAGCCGTTCGGCCGCCAGGTGGGAAAAGGCGGCAAAAGTCAGGCTCTGATCCTCCACCCGCCGCACCAAATCCCGGAAACCGTCCTGGTCTTCCTCATTGAAATAGCCGAACACCTTGCCTGCCTTGGTGTTGTAAACATGATGCAACTCGCCCATCAGCCGGTTGACCGCGGGCCCGGTGGCCAGTTCCTGCTCCCGCAGCGCCAGCCGGGGCTCTCCCTGCTCGTCGCAAAACAGGGAGTGCACTATGATGTGTTCGATATCCAAGCTCATAACAGATTGCCATAGAGTTGCCAGAAGGGGTGGGGTATTATAGTCGCCCTGTTACTAAGTTACATGATTGAACGCCCATGCCTATCCTTTCCAAGTACGACAAACAATTCGACCAGCTGCTGAGCGAGCTGGAAGCGGTGATGGACAAACATCAGGCACCGGCGGATCTGCGCTTGATGGTACTGGGCAACCTGGCCACCCATGTAATCAACCACCAGGTGGCGCCGGGCCAGCGCCAGGCCATTGCCGACAAGTTCGCCAAGGTGCTGACCGGCTCCGTCGACACCCGCAACGGCGCGCACTGAGCGCCCTTTCGCCCGCATCAAGCCCGCTGCCATGGTCGAGACCGGCAACCTCTATCGCGATAATGTTTCCCGCCTGATCGGCTGGGGACACTGGTTTGTGTTCTTCAATATCCTGCTGGCCATGGCGGTGTCGAGCCGCTATCTGCTTGGCTCCGGCTGGCCGGACAGCAGCCTGGGCCTGGCCTACATGCTGGTGAGCTGGGTCGGCCATTTCGCCTTCCTGACCTTCTTTACCTATTTGCTGACCCTGTTTCCGCTGACTTTCCTGTTGCCCAGGCTCAGGGCGGTGCAGTTTCTCGGGGCAGGGATTGCCACCGGCGCCCTGACCCTGCTGCTGGTGGACACCCAGGTGTTCAGCCTGTTCAAGTTCCACCTCAACCCGGCGGTCTGGCGGCTGCTGCTGGACCAGGCCCAGGCGGAAGACGCCTCGGGCTGGGGCTGGCTGTTCGTCTGGGTGCCGCTGTTGTTCCTGTTCGAACTCTGGCTCGGCGGCTGGTTGTGGCGCTGGAGCCAGCGCCGGCGGCGCTCCCTCACCCTGCCCCTGGCGCTCCCCCTGCTGGTCTGCTTTTTTCTGACCCACAGCGTCCATATCTGGGCCGATGCCACCCTGTATACGCCGATCACCAACCAGAAGGCCAACTTCCCCCTGTCCTACCCGATGACCGCCAAGAGCTTCCTTATCAAACAGGGCTGGCTGGACGAGGATGAATACCGGCGCTTGTCGGCCAGCACCGCCGAGCAGCCCCAGCGCCGGCTCAATTATCCGTTGCGGCCGTTGTCGGTGCAGCCGCCGGAGCTGGCGCCCAATATTCTGCTGGTAGTGGCGGATGGCCTGCGCGCCGACCAGCTCGATGCCATCACCATGCCCAACCTGAGCCGCTTTGCCGACCGCCACCTGCGCTTTGACAATCATCTGAGCGCCGGCAACCGCCCGGCACCGGCGCTGTTCAGCCTGTTCTACAGCCTGCCCGCCCACTACCGGCGGGACGCCGAGCAGGAAGGCATGGCGCCGGTACTGATCGACGAGCTGCAACGCCAGGATTACCGCTTGGGCCTGTTCGCCAGCGGCGGCACCGACAGTGCCCTGTACCGGGATGCCATCTTCTCCACCCTGCGCAACCCGGGCATGGCGCCGGCACCGGCGGGAGCCGCCGGGGATCGCCTGGCCTTCGGCCGCTTTGCCGACTGGCTGGCACAGGCCCCGGACGACAGGCCCTGGTTTTCCTTCGTCTACCTGGATGCGCTCAACGCCCTGGAACTGCCGCCGGGACAGTCCGGCCCCTTCCAGCCGTCCCTGCAACAAATCAACCCGACCCGGCCCTATCACAGCGAGCAGCGCGAGGCCCTGTTCAACCGCTACCGCAACGCCGTCTTTTATACCGACCAGTTGCTGGGCGAACTGCTGGCCCTGGTCCGCTCCACGCCACGGGACACCATAGTAGTGGTCACTTCGGGCCATGGCGTCGAATTCAACGACAACGGCAACAATACCTGGGGTTTCGGCAGCGCCTACTCGCCTCAGCAGCTGCGCGTCCCGCTGGTGATCGGCTGGCCGGGACGGGAGGCCGCCCGTTACCGGCATCCCACCAGCCAGCTTGACCTGGCCCCGACCCTGCTGCAACAGGCGCTGGGAGTACGAACCCCACTACGCAGCTTCGGCACCGGTCAGTCATTGTTCGATGCCCGGGAGCAGCGCTGGCGGCTGGCCTCGGACGAAGAGGAATACGCTATCTACCTGGGTAACGACATTACCCTGTTCAACCGTCGGGGAGACCTGCAGCTGCTGAGTGCACAGGACTACCGCTCGCGGGCCGATGCCAGCCCCGAGCTGTCGCTGATGTTACAGGTGATGAACGAGCTGAACCGCTTCCAGGGAAAGTGACGGGGACTGGGGACTGGGGACTGGGGACTGGGGACTGGCAGCATTATCGCTGCCTTCCATCCCCGGCCACCTATCTTCTTTTTCAGATGTCGTCGAGCAGACGGCGGGCCTGCCAGTAGCGGCTGCGCCAGTACACATTGTCGAGGCGGGAAATGGTCACCCCGACACTGGACGAAGCGTGGGCAAACTTGCCGTCTCCCACGTAGACACCATTGTGCTGAGTGCCGTTGCCGATGCGGAAAAAGACCAGATCGCCCGGCTGCAACTCGTCACGGCCGATTTCACGCCCCAGGTGGACCTGCTCGTAGGTGCTGCGGGGCAGCTCCATGCCGAACACTTCCTGATACATGGTACGCGTAAAGGCGGAACAATCGATGCCGTCCTCGCCAACCCCGCCAAAGCGGTAGGGAACGCCACGCCAGCGCTGGTAAACCTGATGCAGGTTGCTGACGGTGGACAGGGAACGCTTGGGTTTCATCGGGCCGGTGCTGATACTGTAAGTCAGGGAAGAAGACGGTTTTTTACCAGCCATCTTTTTGCCTGACTCGATTCCGGTGCTGCTGCAACCGGCAATCAGCAACAAGCTGCTAAAGAGAATGACCTTTTTCATCCGAATAATGGCTACCAGCAATGGATTTGAAAGATACTAGAGCAGATCCTTGGTACTTTGCAAAAGAGAATATGAGTAAAAACAATGATATCGTCGTCGAGTTACTGATTTGTGACGGCAGCGGCATAAAATTACCGCAACATGCTCAAAAAACACTCTCTCTGGCGGAGCGCCAGCGCCTGGAAGCCATGGCCCACCCTCGGCAGGCCAGCCTGTTTCTGCTTGGCCGTTTTCTGTTGCGCCACTGGCTGGGCCGGCGGCTGGAGCAGGATCCCGCCGGGATCGACATCCGGATCGATGCCGGCGGTAAACCGGCGCCGGCGGATCCGGACTGGCATTTCAGCATCAGCCACAGCGGCGACTGGCTGGCCCTGGCCCTGGCACGAGGTGCAGAGATCGGCCTGGATCTGGAATGCCGCCAACTGGATCCCCCCCGGATCCAGCGTCTGGCCCGGCGTTACTTCAGCCGCGCCGAACAGCACTGGCTGGCCCAAAGCCCCGACCCGGCCCAGGACTTCCTGCGCCTTTGGACCGTCAAGGAAGCGGTGCTCAAGGCCGAGGGCGGCGGTATTGCCAACAACCTGCAACGGGTCCGCTGGCGGCCGGGCGATACCCGGGCCCGGCTGGAGCACAGCACCTACCGGCTCTATCCCTTTGCTCCCGCCCCGGCCCGGCTGACCCTGGCGGTGGCCGGCTCGCCGGCCGGCCGGCCCCGTCTGTGCCGGGCCGAGGATTTGTATGCCGGCCTTGAAATTACCGGGCCTCAGCCCAACTTATCCATAAACCCTTAATGAGACGCCGTTTATGATTGTTGATATCACTGTACAGAATTTCCAGCAGGCGCTGATCCAGGCTTCCATGAGCAAAACGGTGGTGATTTATTTCCACGCCGACCAGATCCCCGAATGCCAGACCGTCGGCCCCCTGGTCGAGCGCCTGGTCGGTGCCGACAGCAATCACCTCGACCTGGCCCGGGTGGACGTGGCCGATCCCCAGTTGCAGAGCCTGGCGGTCCAGCTCGGGCTGCAGGCCCTGCCGGCTCTGGTGGCCTTCAAGGACGGTCAGCCGGTGGATATCCTCGAAGGTCCCCAGGACGAAGCTGCCGTCAGGGCCTTCCTCCAGCCCTATCAGCCGAACGAGGCGGACCTGCTGCTGGAGCAGGCCAAGCAAACCCTAGGGCAGGATCCCCAGGCCGCCTACAGCCTGCTGCAACAGGCCCGCGCCCTGGACGACACCCCGGCCATCCGCCTGTATCTGGCGGAAGCGGCCCTGGCCCTGAACAAGCTGGAAGAAACCAAACAACTGCTGGCCACCATCGGCATGGCCGACCAGGACAGCCAGTACCAGCACATACTGGCGCGACTTGAGCTGGCGGAAGAAGCCGCCGACAGTCCCGAACTGCGCGAGCTGGAGCAGAAACTGGCCGAAGATCCGGACAACATGGCACTGAAAGAGGAACTGGCGGTACTCTTCTTCCAGGCCGGACGCCAGGAAGAGGCGCTGCAACTGCTGATCGAGGTGCTGCAAAAGGATCTGGCCTTCGGCGAGGCCAAAAAACATTTCCTCGACATGCTGACCACCATGGGCGCCGATCCGGTCGCTTCCCGCTACCGCCGCAAGCTTTACAGCATGCTCTACTGACCTCCGGGGACTGGGGGCTGGGGCAAAAATCCCCAATCCCCAATCCCCAATCCCCAATCCCCAATCCCTAATCCCTAAGGCTGCCTCACCAGCTGGCACCGATCACCAGCAGTACCAGCAACGGACACACCAGCCGCACATACCAGGGCCAGATCCGCCAGAACAGGCTGGAGGCAAGCGCCGGCGAACCCTGCACCAGTTCCTCGAACAGTTTGGCCCGCCCCCACATCCAGCCGCCCAGCAGGCAAAAGCCCAGGCCCACCAGGGGCTGGATGTTCTGGGTAGAAAGCCTTATCACAAACCCGAACAGGGTGCCGAAATTCAGGCAGATGACCACGCTGAACAGTGCCAGGACGCTACCCAGCAGCCAGGTCATCCGTGGCCTGGAAGCCTGGAAACGCTCGGTGGCATAGGATACCGGCACCTCCAGCATGGAAATGGATGACGTCAGGGCGGCGATGCCCATCAGCACGAAAAACACCAGCGCCATCACCAGGCCAACGGGTCCCATGGTATCGAACAGGGCCGGCAGTACCACAAACACCAGGGTGTCGGCACTCAGCAGGCTGCCGTCTTCGGCGTAGATGGTAACCCCGTTGTTCATGGCCACGAACATGGCCGGCAGTATCACCAAGCCGGCCAGGAAGGCCACGCCGGTGTCGATCAGCGTCACCTGGAAGGCCGTGTTGGGGATGCTCTCCTGCTTGCTCAGGTAGGAGCCGTACATCAGCATGGAACAACCGCCGATGGTGAGCGAAAAGAAGGCCTGGCCCATGGCACTGATCAGCAGATCCGGATCCATCACCTTGCCGAAATCAGGCACCAGATAATGGCGCAGCCCCGCCATGGCGCCGTCCTGGGTAAGGATGTAAAAGAACAGCAGCAGGAACAACACGAACAACGCCGGCATCAGCCGGGCCGACCAGCGCTCTATGCCTTTGCGTACCCCGGCCTGCACCACCAGTATGGTGAGCAGGTAGAACACCAGGGTCCAGACGATATTGCGGCCCAGACCAAAGGCCTGCAGCCAGGCGGTGGCCGCATCCCAGCCCAGCATACGGGTCAGGCTGGCGGCCAGGAAGGCCAGCAGCCAGCCGGCGACGATGGCATAAAACGACAACACCAGGCTCGGCACCAGCATGCCCGCATAGCCCACCAGGGAAGCCATGGTCTGCTGGCCGCGGCCGCGACCCAGCTTGCGCACCGAATCCACCGGGTTGGCCTGGCCAAAACGGCCTATGGCCACTTCCATCACCAGCATGGGGAAGGCCAGCGCCAGCACCAGCACCAGGTAGGCGATGAGGAAGGCGCCACCGCCGTTGCTCGCCGCCTGGGTGGGGAAGCCCCAGATATTGCCCAGCCCGACCGCTGCCCCGGCGGCGGCCATGATAAACCCGAAGCGGGAGCCGAAATGTTCTCTCACTGTCTGTTCCTTAACGTCTGTGCATGCAAGTGGAAAGTCAGGCCTGGCCGGCCGGCATATCGTCGTGGTGGGGCCAGGCGTTGATCACCGCCTTGACCAGGGTGGCCAGGGGAATGGCGAAAAACACCCCCCAGAATCCCCAGAGTCCGCCAAACACCAGCACTGCCACTATGATGGCGATGGGGTGCAGGTTGACTGCTTCGGAAAACAGGATGGGTACCAGCACGTTGCCGTCCAGCGCCTGGATGATGGCGTAGGCGACGATTACGTAGAAAAAGGGCGGGGTGAAGCCCCACTGGAACAGGGCCACCATGGCCACCGGCACGGTGGCGGCGGCGGCACCGATATAGGGGATCAGCACCGAAAAACCGACCAGCACCGCCAGCAACAGGGCGTAGTTGAGCCCGAGCAGGATAAAGGTGATGTAGCTGACGCCGCCGACAATGAGGATCTCGATCACCTTGCCGCGCACATAGTTGGCGATTTGGCCGTTCATCTCCAGCCACACCCGCGACACCAGCTCCCGATTGCGGGGCAGGAAACGGCTCATGCCGTCCAGCAGGTGGCGCTTGTCCTTGAGCATGAAAAACACCAGCACCGACACCAGAATGAGATAGACCAGCAGCACAGCGGCGTTGGTCAGCGAGCTGATGGACACGCCCAGCACCGCTTCCGCCGATCCCAGCAGCCGGCTGCGCAGATCGTCGAGCACACTCTGCACCAGGGTCACGTCCACCAGCTCAGGATATTGCTCGGGCAGGGTCAGCAGCGCCTCCTGGGTACGGTTGATCATGGTCGGCACCTCCCGCGCCAGGTTGGCGGTCTGCACCAGAAAGGAGGGCACTATGCTCACCAAGGACAACACCAGCAGCAGCGCGAACAACAGCAGCACCACGCCGGCGGCCAGCCCCCGGCCCAGCCCTAGCCGCTCCATCCGGCTGACCGGCCATTCCAGCAGGTAAGCCACCACGATGGCGGCGAAAAAGGGCGCCAGAATATGGCCCATGAAATAGACCACCACAAAGCCGAACAGCAGCAGCAGGAACAGGGCCACCGCCCCCGGATCGGAAAACCGTTGTCGGTACCAGTGCTTGAGGACATCCAGCATGAAGCGCTTTCCTTATGGGTGTTTGGTGATGATGAGTTCCAGCCGGTCGGGATGGTCGGCCACCACCTCGACGCTCTGGCCGGCCCGCTCAAGGTAGCCGGGCAGGTCCTGGCGGGAGCCGGGATCGGACAGTCGCAGCCACAGTTGCTGGCCCGTCCGGGCCGCCTTGAGCCAGAGCTTTACCCGCAACAGTGGCAAGGGGCAGCGCAGGGCGCTGGCGTCCAGCCTGTCCATTCGTCATCCTGCCAAAAAGAAAGCATTATCCCCTCCTTCGCCCCGCCAAACAATGCTTGTTCCGGCCGTACCGGCCGGTTATTCTGCTGGCAAACAGGCAGCAACAAGGTTTTCGCAATGGCTTTTCGCACCACCACAGCGGCCCTGGCCCTGGCCCTGGCCACCGCCCTGCCGGCCGCCGCCGACAACAGCCTGCCCGATATCGGCACCGCCGGGGTCAGCGCCATGTCGATCGAGCGGGAAGCGCGTTTCGGCCAGGCTTTCAGCCGCTTCGCCCGGGCCAACCAGCCGGTGGTGGACGATCCCGTGCTCAACGAGTACGTCACCGGGCTTGGGCTCAAGCTGCTGTCCCAGGCCGATTCAGTACGCTTTCCTTTCCGCTTCCTGCTGATCCGCGACGACAGCATCAACGCCAGCGCCTTCCTCGGCGGCGTGGTGCAACTGCATACCGGCCTGTTCCTCAATGCCGCCAATGAAAGCGAACTGGCCTCGGTCATGGCCCACGAAATCACCCACGTCACCCAACGTCATATTGCCCGCTATCTGGAATCCCAATCCCGCAGCACCCCGCTCACCATCGCCGGCCTGGTCGGCTCGGTGGCGCTGGCCGTGGTCAACCCCCAGGCCGGCATGGCCGCGCTGCAGACCACCCTGGGGCTCAAGATGCAGTCGGCCATCAACTATACCCGGGACAACGAATTCGAAGCCGACCGCCTGGGCCTGCGCCTGCTGTACAACGCCGGCTTCGATCCCAACGCCATGGCCACCTTCTTCCAAAAGCTGGCCGAGCAATACCAGTTCGCCAGCACGCCGCCCCAAATGCTGCTGACCCACCCGCTGCCCGCCAGCCGTATCGCCGAAGCCCGCAGCCGGGCAGCCGAATACCCGGTGCGCCAGTATGCTCCGGATCTGGATTTCCAGTTTGCCAAGGCCAGGATCATGGTGCGCTTCCAGCAGTCGGGAACCACAGAACTGCACAACTACTTCGCCCGCGCCGCCGGAAGCGGCGGCGACTGGCAGCCGGACGCCGCCCGCTACGGCCAGGCGCTCGCCCTGCTGGCGATCAACCGCAACGAAGAGGCGGAGCCGGTGCTCGCCGACCTGGCCGGCCGTCACGGCAGCAACACCTTTGTGCTCGATGCCTTGACCGATCTGGACAACGCCCGCAAACGCCACGACGCCGCCATCGCCCGGCTGCAGCAGGCCGCCCAGCGCCAGCCCGACAACCAGGTGGTCATGATCAACCTGGCCGACAGCCTGCTGCAGGCCGGCCGCCACCAGGAAGCGGCCGAATTGCTCGACGGCTACCTGCGCCGCCATCCGGAAAATCCCCTGGCCTGGGAGCTGATTGCCCAAGCCTACCGGCCGCTCAGCGACGAATCGGCCTTCCGCCAGGCCCAGGCCGAAGTGGCCGCGCTCAAGGGCCGCTACGAGGTGGCGGTGGATCAGATGGAGCTGGCCGCCAACCTGTCCCAGGACGCCATGCAGCGGGCGCGGCTGGGCGCCAGGCTGGAACAGTTGCGCCAGCAGCAGAAGGACTGGGATGCCCTGCGCAACTGATACTCCCTAACCCCGTCGTTATTCCCCCCAGTACAGCGCCCGCCAGTGGTCAATATGCTCGGGGTGCAGCTCTCCCCTGTGCTCGGCCGCCAACCGGCCGTCGGGATCGATCACAAAGGTGGTGGGCAGCACCCGCGGCAGTTCAAAGGGCCAAGGGCCTTCCAGCCCGGCCGCCACCGGCATCAGCATCCGGTATTTTTGCTGCAGTTCGCCCAGAGCCTGGGCCGGCAGGGCATCGAAGCTGACCGCCAGCACAGCGGGCTCGGCGGCCTCGCTCAGGGCGTTAAGCAAGGGCAGTTCCCGCAGGCAGGGAGCGCACCATTCGGCAAAATAATTGACCACCAGCCAACGGCCCTCGTAATCGTCAAGCGCCTGACGCTGACCGTCCGCCAGGGTCAGGGTGGCCGCTTCCCGGCACCCCGCCAGCACCAGCACCGCCAAAAACAGGGCATGATGTTTGCCCATATGCAGTCCCCTTCTATACAATGCCCGCAGCCTTGCCACAGGAGTGAATCATGAGTGTACGTATCTACCATAATCCCCGTTGCTCGAAAAGCCGGGAGACCCTGGCCCTGCTGGAACAACGGGGCCTGACGCCGGAAATTATCAAATATCTGGATACCCCGCCCGATGCAGATCAACTGAAGGTCCTGCTCGAGCAGCTGGGCATGCGCTCGGCGCGCGAGCTGATGCGCACCAAGGAAGAAGAATACCGGACCCTGGGCCTGGCCGAGGTGACCGACGAGGCCGAACTGATCGCCGCCATGGTCGCCCATCCCCGGTTGATCGAGCGCCCCATCGTGGTCAAGGGTGAGCGGGCCGCTCTGGGCCGTCCGCCCGAGCAGGTGCTGGACATCCTCTGATGACCACCGGACTCGCACGCAGGCTGGCGCTGGCCGGCTACCTCGGGCTGATTGCCTGGGTCGGGCTCTGGCACGGGCTGATTTCTCCCCACCCGGAGCTGGGCCCGGGCTTTATGCTGATGCTCTGGCTGCCCTGGCTGTTCATCCCCATGGCCGGCATGCTCAGGGGCAACCCCTATACCCATGCCTGGGCCATTTTCCTGATCATGCCCTACTTCCTGCACGCCCTCACCCTGCTGTGGGTGGATGAGGGCGAGCGATGGCTGGCACTGGTGGAGTTGCTGCTGGCCAGCACCATGTTCGTGGGCAATATCTACTACGCCAAGTTCCGCGGCCGCGAACTCGGCCTCAGCATCCGCAAGAAGAAAAATCAGAATTAGGGACTCGGGACTCGGGACCAGTAATAGTGGCTCTCGAATCCCCAGTCCCTGCCTTGGCGTACCGCCCTACAGTCCCAGGATTTCCCGGGTAAAGGGCAGGCTCAGCTTGCGCTTGGCCTGGAAAGAAGCATTGTCGAGCAGATCAAGGGCGGCCAGCAGGGTACTCATGTCCCGGGACAGGCGGCTGAGCAGCAGCCGGCCTACGTCGGTAGGCAGCTTGAACCCTCGCAGTTCGGCACGCAGTTGCAGGGCGCCGAGCTTGCCCTCGTCGTCCAGCGGCTTCAACTGGTAGGCGACCCCCCAGTCCAGGCGCGAGGCCAGATCCGGCAACAGCAGTCCCAGGTTGCGGGAAGCCGTGCTGGCGCTTACCACCAGCGAGCCGACGCCTTTTTCGCGCCGGCGGTTGAAGAAATTGAACACCGCCCGCTCCCACTCTTCCACTCCGGCGATGGCATCGAGATTGTCGAGGCAGACCAGTGGCAGCAGCTCCATGCCGTCGAGCAGGCGCGGCGACATCTGCCGGTGGCGCTCCAGCGGCAGGCTGGCGGCGGCATGGCCGCAGGCATTGACCTCGGCGCAGGTGGCGTGCAGCAGGTGCGAACGGCCGCCGCCGGCCTGGCCCCAGAGGTAGATCACCTCTTCGCCCTGGCCCACGGCGGCGTTCTTGAGCGCGGTCAGCAGTTGGGCGTTGTCGCCGGGATAGAAGCTGGCAAAGGTCTCGTCATCCGGCAACTGCATGGCCAGGGCGAGCTGCGCCGGCTGTCCCTCGTCCTCGTCTTCCTTATTCAACCTGGCTTCCCGTCCACCGATACATCCGCTCGCCCTGTGCCGTCAGGCCGCTACCGGCCAGCGACCGCAACACCGCCTCGGGCGATGCCGACAGTTGCAGCCTGATCCTGGCCTGATCGCCGGCGCTGTCCAGCAGCAAGGCCCGGCCAACGCCCTCAAGCTCCGCCAGGCGTTGCTCCAGGCGGACGATATCGGCGAACTGGCGCAGCCCGGATACCACTATGGTCAGTTCGCCCGGGCCATCCTGGCCCGGCTCCAGTGCCTGGGCCGGGCGGGGGTTGTCGGGCCGGGGCGGTTCGCGTCCCGCGGCTGCCGCAATCCAGTGGCGATTAACCGCGGCCAGCACGCCGGCAGGCGAGTCTTCCTCGCCCCCGGCCAGGGGGCTGTCTTCACCGGCGGCGAACAGTTGCCAGTGCCAGCGCGACTGGCCCGCCTCAACCGCCAGCCAGTGCCCGGCCCCATAGCGGCCACTGGCCCCGGCCAGGACGCCGGCATCGAACAGCCGTTGCTTGTCGATATCCATGTGCTCCTGCAGATCCCACAGCGGCCACAGCAGCGGCATCGGATACTGCTGCTGTGCCCGCTGCCAGGCGGCGTCGGCTTCGCTCCGGGCCTGGCCCTGCTCGATCAGCCACACCAACAACGCCGGACGCGGCTCGGTCAGCACCGCCAGCCCGGCGCTCTGGAGCAACGGCAGCAGCGCGTCTGGGATGAAGGCCACCCGGTAGCCGCCGGTCGAGCGTTCGTCTCTGTGGTAGCGCTCCCATTCACGTACGATTTCCTCCTGCACCCAGGACCTCCGCTCGCCGGTCAGTCGCTCCAGCACCAGGCCCGCCGCCTGTTCACGGGCCTGCTCAAGGCGGTAGGGGGCGGTATCGAGATGAACCTCGAACACCGATTGTGCCTGGCTGGCAGCAGAAAACAGTACCATCAGCATCAGAAACAGTTTTTTCAGCATGACGTCGCCATCGTTAACGGAGCTTGACGCTCATGATAACCAGAGATCCTCGATCATGGCCAGAATCAATGGCTCCGGGAGCGGGGCAGCACCAGGTTCAGCAGTATGCCGATGATGCCGCACAGGCTGATGCCCTGCAGGCTGAAATTACCGATGCCGAAGGCCATGCCGCCAATGCCAAACACCAGGATCACCGCCACTATGCACAGGTTGCGCGCCTGGGACAGATCCACCTGGTGCTTGATCAGGCTGTTGAGGCCGACGGTGGCGATGGAGCCGAACAGCAGTATCATGATGCCGCCCATCACCGGGGTGGGGATGGTCAGCATCAGGGCGCCGAACTTGCCGACAAAGGCCAGCACGATGGCAAAGCCCGCCGCCCAGGTCATGATCACCGGGTTGAAGTTCTTGGTCAGCATCACCGCCCCGGTCACCTCCGAATAGGTGGTATTGGGCGGCCCGCCGAACAGGGACGCCGCGCCGGTGGCCAGGCCGTCACCCAGCAGGGTGCGGTGCAGGCCGGGTTTTTTGACGTAGTCCTTGCCGGTGACCGAGCTGATGGCCAGGATATCGCCGATGTGTTCGATGGCCGGGGCGATGGCCACCGGGATCATGAACAGCACCGCCTGCCAGTGCCATTCGGGCGCGACAAAATTGGGCAGGGAAAACCAGGCCGCGTCCTTCACCGGGGTAAAGTCCACCACCCCGAACCACAGCGCCAGGCCATAGCCCACCGCGATGCCGGCAGTAATGGGCACCAGCCGGAAGATGCCCCTGGCCATGGTGGACACCAGCAGGGTGGTGACCAGGGAGCCCAGCGACAGCCACAGGGCCACGTCCTGCGGCATCAGCTCGGCGGCACCGTCGCCGGTCTTGCCGATGGCCATGTTCACCGCCAGCGGCGCCAGGCCGAGGCCAATGACCATGATCACCGGTCCCACCACCACCGGCGGCAGCAGCCGGGTGAGCAGGGCGGTGCCGCGCCAGCGCACCAGCTGGCTGAGCAGCACGTAAACGGCGCCCGCCGCCATCAGGCCACTCATGGTGGCGGGAATGCCCCAGGTCTGCACCCCGTAGAGGATGGGGGCGATAAAGGCAAAGGAGGACGCCAGGAAGATGGGCACCTGGCGCTTGGTGCACAGCTGGAAGATCAGGGTACCGATACCGGCGGTAAACAGCGCCACGTTCGGGTCCAGCCCGGTGATCAGCGGCATCAGCACCAAGGCGCCGAAGGCCACAAACAGCATCTGGGAACCGGCCAGGGCCTGGCGCAGGGGAGTATTGGCCACCGCCTGGCCGGCGGCCAGGGCGTCGGTTTGCTCTGCAGGAGTCATTGTCATCAACCTTGGATAAACGGAAAAAAACCGGCCTCAGCCGGTTTTGCCTTGATTACTTGGTGCCAAAAATCTTGTCGCCCGCATCGCCCAGGCCGGGAATGATGTAGCCGTGCTCATCGAGCCGCTCGTCGATAGAAGCACAGTACAGCTCCACATCCGGGTGCGCCTGTTCCAGGGCCTTGATGCCCTCGGGCGCGGCCACCAGCACGATCACCTTGATCTGGTTACAGCCCTGTTGTTTGAGCAGGTCGATGGTCGCCACCATGGAGCCGCCGGTGGCCAGCATGGGATCCACCACCAGTGCCAGCCGTTCTTCGATATGGCTGACCAGCTTGTTGAAATAGTGCACCGGCTGCAGGGTTTCCTCGTCGCGGTAGACCCCCACCACGCTGACCCGGGCACTCGGCATGTGCTCCAGCACGCCGTCCAGCATACCGAGGCCGGCGCGCAGTATGGGCACCACCGTCACCTTCTTGCCCTTGAGCTGGTCCACTTCCACCGGGCCGTTCCAGCCGTTGATGGTGGTCTTTTCGGTTTCGAAATCGGCGGTGGCCTCGTAGGTCAGCAGGCTGCCCACTTCCTTCGCCAGTTCACGAAAGCGTTTGGTGCTGATGTCGGCTTCCCGCATCAGCCCCAGTTTGTGCTTCACCAAAGGGTGTTTTACCTCAACGACTTTCATCAACCCGATCTCCCGACGTATAAAAAAACCGCGGAATGCTAGCATAAAATAGCGTCCTGCGGCAGCCGCACAGGGAAACTTTTAGCAAACGATTGTCTTCCCCGCTCCCGGGCTGCTCACGGCTGTGGCACTGGCCAGCCCATTAAATTAGAATAGCGCCCGAATACATCAGTACCAGCCGGAACAGGCGCCCATTGTCCCCGCCGGCCTTTGAATCCAAAAACAAGGTGATCCCCCGTGACGCAGAACAAACCCCTGAGCTACAAAGACGCCGGTGTCGACATCGATGCCGGTAACGCCCTGGTTGAACGCATCAAAGGCGTTAGCCGTCGTACTCAACGCCCGGAAGTGATGGGCGGACTCGGGGGCTTTGGCGCCCTGTGCCAGCTGCCCACCGGCTATAAAGAGCCGGTGCTGGTGGCCGGCACCGATGGTGTAGGCACCAAGCTGCGCCTGGCCATCGATCTCCAGCGTCACCAGGGTGTGGGCATCGATCTGGTAGCCATGTGCGTCAACGATCTGATCGTGCAGGGCGCCGAGCCGCTGTTCTTCCTCGACTATTACGCCACCGGCAAGCTGGACGTGGACACCGCCGCCGACGTGGTTACCGGCATCGGCGCCGGCTGCGAGCTGAGCGGCTGCGCCCTGATCGGCGGCGAAACCGCGGAGATGCCCGGCATGTACGAGGCCGGCGACTATGACCTGGCAGGATTTTGTGTTGGTGTGGTCGAAAAAAGCGGCATTATCGACGGCTCCAAGGTGGCCGCCGGCGACGCCCTGATCGCCCTGGGCTCGAGCGGCCCCCACTCCAACGGCTACTCTCTGATCCGCAAGATCCTGGAAGTGAGCGGCGCCGACCTGAACCAGCCCCTGGGCGAAGGCACCCTGGCCGATGCCCTGATGGCCCCCACCCGCATCTACGTCAAGCCGGTGCTGGAGCTTATCAAGCAGTTCGATATCCACGCCCTGAGCCACATCACCGGCGGCGGCTTCTGGGAAAACATTCCCCGGGTGCTGCCCGCCAATGCCAGGGCGGTGATCGACGGTGCCAGCTGGCAGTGGCCGCAGGTATTCCAGTGGCTGCAGCAGGCCGGCAACGTGGAAACCTTTGAAATGTACCGTACCTTCAACTGCGGAGTGGGCATGATCATCGCCCTGCCCGCCGAACAGGCCGAGGCCGCGGTCCAGTTTATGCGGGATGCCGGTGAAAACGCCTGGCTGATCGGCCGCATCGACGCCGCCGCCGAGGGTGAAGAACAGGTCGAGATCCAATGAAACGCATCGTCGTACTGATCTCCGGCAGCGGCAGCAACCTGCAGGCGCTGCTCGATCAGGCCGCCGCCGCCCAGTTGGGCGGCGATATCGTCGCCGTGATCAGCAACAAGGCCGAGGCCTACGGCCTGGAGCGCGCCCGCATTGCGGGCGTGCCCACCGCCGCCCTGTCCCACAGGGATTACGCCGACCGGGAAAGCTACGATGCCGCCCTGATGGCGCTTATCGACGGCTACCGGCCGGATCTGGTGGTGCTGGCGGGCTTTATGCGCATCCTCACCCCCGGTTTTGTGCGCCACTACCAGGGCCGCATGCTCAATATCCACCCCTCGCTGCTACCCAAATACCAGGGCCTGCACACCCACCGCCGCGCCATCGAAGCCGGCGACGAGGAGCACGGCTGCAGCGTGCACTTCGTCACCGAGGAGCTGGACGGCGGCCCCGTGGTGCTGCAGGCGCGGGTGCCCATCTTCGAAGGGGACGACGAAGCCGCCGTGGCCGCCCGGGTGCTGGTGCAGGAGCATGCCATCTATCCGCTGGTGGTGCGCTGGTTCTGCGACGGCCGGCTGGCCATGATCACAGGCAAGGCGGTGCTGGACGGCACCGAGTTGCCCGCCCAGGGCCACGCCGAAGACTGACCCAACACGCCCTGCCGCCCCGCGGGCGACAGGGCGCGCCTGCTTACGGCCGCTCCGGCCCTATGTCATCCTCCCGCTCCGGTGCCACCAGCAAGGCGGCATTAATTCCCCTCATCCGGGCGCCGGCCAGCAGGGTGCTGTCCTGATGCAACACCAGCAACGAGGCCCTGTCGGTGGCCACCGCCAACAACGCGGCCAGGGTCCAGCCACCAAGGGGCAGCATGGCGTCCGCCAGCCCGAGCGATGCCAGCACCGGCTCCAGCCCGGCGGCCTGCTCCGCCGGCACGGCAAGCCACAGGGGCAACCGCCCCTGGCGGGCCAACCACCGGGCCCGGAGCACAACCGGCAGATCCCGGCCGGCATCCTCGAATACCGCCAGCACCAGCTCTGCGGGCCGGAAGCGGCGACTCAGCACCAGCCGCGATCCCCCCGATGCCGGCACCTCAGCCAGTTCATCCCCCGGATCGAGCACCGCCACCTGCACCTCGCCCGGCTCCGGGAGCGATGCTGCCTGCAGCCGATCCCGCCGCCCAGACACCATGTCCAGGCTCCATTCCAGGGCACTGTGGCGACCGAGCTGCTCCAGCCGCTGGCGGATATGCTCGTGCCGGCGGCGCAGTTGCAGGCGCAGCCGCTCCGGCTCCAGCGACCGCACCCGGCCTGTGGTCAGGCTCACCTCCCGGGTGCAGGGCAACTCGGCCGAACGCAGCAGGCTTTCGTCCTCGATAAAAACGGCGCGCAGCCGGGCCCCGTGCCGGGCGGCGAACTCGGCCACCCGTTCCAGCATCTCCAGCTCGGCCTGGCTGAGATCCAGATACCATACGATATGCCTGATCATACTTCCTTGTCCGGGCCCTTGGCCCCGTCCTCCTGCTCTGCCGCCTTTTGCCGGCGCTGCACTTCGGCCAGTGCCTGCAACCGCTGCTGCACCAGGCCGTTGACGGTATCGGCGGGATAGTTCCCCTGCGGGTCCGCCTCCCCCACCACCATACCGCTGAGCAGGGCCAGCGCCTCGTCCAGGTGCGCCACCGCATAAATCCTGAACCGCCCCTCGGCCACCGCCCGGCGCACCTCGCGGTTGAGCATCAGGTTGTCTTGATTGGCGCCGGGGATGATGACTCCCTGCTCCGGTGCAAAGCCCCGCGCCCGGCAGATATCGAAAAACCCCTCAATCTTCTCGTTGACCCCGCCGATGGGCTGTACCTGGCCGAACTGATTGATGGAGCCGGTCACCGCCAGTGCCTGGCGCAGGGGCACCCGGCCGATGGCGGAGATCAGGGCGCAGCACTCCGCCACCGAGGCGCTGTCCCCCTCGATCATGCCGTAGGACTGCTCGAAGGCCAGGCTGGCGGACACCGCCATGGGTCCTTCCGGTGCGTAGCGATGGCTCAAAAAGCGCGACAGGATCAACATGGCCTTGGCGTGGATGGCACCGCTGAGCTTGGCCTCCCGCTCGATGTCGAGCACGGCGCCGGAGCCGAGCCGGGCGGTGGCGCTGATCCGCGCCGGCTGGCCGAAGCGGTAGTTGCCCAGATCCAGCACCGTCAGGGCATTGACCTGGCCCACCACGGTGCCGTCGGTGTCGATAAACTTGCTGCCGCGCAACACCGACTCCTCCATCCGCCGGTGAATGCGCGAGGCCCGTGCCCGGGCGGCGTCCAGCGCCTGCTCCACCGCCGCCGCATCTATGCTGGTGCGGCTGCCGTGCTCGGCCCAGTAATTGGCCTCGTGCAGAATGTCGGTCAGTTGCTGGGTCAGCGCCGACAGCCGTTGCTGATCTTCCGCCAGCCGGCCCGAGTGCTCAATCAACCGGGCCACGCCATCCCGGGTGAGCGGCCGCAGATCCTGACGACGCGCCAGCCAGCCGATGAAACGGGCGTAGCGTTGCAGGTTTTCGCTGCTGACCTCGATATCATCGTTGTAGTCCGCCTGCACCTTGAACAACTTGCCGAAGTCCGGATCATAGGCGGCCAGCAGGTAATAGAGCTGGCGATCGCCAATCAGCACCACCTTGAGATCCATGCCGACCGGCTCCGGCTCCAGGGAAATGGTGCTGGCCAGGCTGTAGAAACGTTCCAGGGATTCGATGCGAATCTCCCGGGCGAATAAGGCCCGTTTGAGCACCTCCCAGGCCATGGGTTGCTGCACCAGTTTGCGCACGTCCAGGATCAGGTAACCACCATTGGCCCGGTGCAGGGCGCCGGCCCGGATTAAGGTGAAGTCGGTAACCAGGGCGCCCTGCTGTACATGGTGTTCAACCCGGCCGAGCAGCCGGGCCAGATTGGGCCAGTCTTCATAGATCACCGGGGCGCCGCTGGTATCGGCGTTGTCCACCAGCAGGTTGAGCTGGTAGCGGGCCAGCAACTGGGCGGGCAGCTCCCCTTCGCGCATATGACCGAGCAGCAGATTGACGTTGCCGCTCAAATCCTGCTGTATGGCCTCCAGATGGCGGATCACCGGATCGCAGCCACCGTATTCCCGGCGCAGTTCATCGATGGCGTTACCGCCGGCGAACATCACCATCTCTTCATTCAGCCACTGGATATGCAGCTGGGTTTCGCGCCGCCAGTGGGGGAACTGCTGCAGCACCTCCTGCAGCCGGGATTCGACCCGGGCGATGGCCTGCTCCAGGGCGGAGCGCTCCGCCTCCGGCAACTGGCGGAAAGCGCGGGCATCCAGTACGTCTTCACCCTTGCGCGGCGCCAGGGTAAAGCCGGTGGGGGTACTGATCAGGGCGACCTGCTCGGCCTTGGCCAGGGCCTTGATTTCGGCCAGGGCCGCCGCCTGGCGCTCGGCCAGCTGCTGGTTGAGCTCCTCCAGCCGGGTGCGGTACTCCTCGGTTTCAAACACCGCCGGAATACTCGTCAACAGTTCTTCAACCAGCTTTTCCAGGCTGGCCCTGAAACGCCGCCCCACCCCGGCGGGCAGGCTCAGCAGCGCAGGTCGTACCGGATCGTCGAAACGGTACACATAGCAAAGATCCGGCGGTACCGGCTCGTGGGCCGCCCGGCCGGACAAAAAGCGCTGGATAAGATCGTGCCGGCTGCAAGGTTCCGGCGCCATCATGTAAATATTAAAACCCTGACTGCGAATACCGGTGCCGAAGGACAGCGCCTCCAGCAGTTGCTCCTGGCCGACCAGGGCACCATTGTCGGTCAGTTCATCGGTGGTGGCAAAAGTGAAAACAGCCTCGTCGCAGGCACGATAGAGCCGCTCCGGGGCCAGGGGGGAAACAAAGGTCATGGCTTGCCTCGCTCAACGGTAATGTTGAAAGCGTAGCCAAGATTGCCCCAAAAAAGGGGTCGGAGTCATTTTCTGATGGAAAATGACTCCGACCCCTTTTTTGGGATTGACGGCTAGGCGCCGTTGCCGGCGATACGTTCGCCCAGGTGGAAGAGGTTGAACTCGCCGGGCTGCATCTTGTGCCACTGTTCGTTGTTGGTGAGCGGCTGGGTGGCGATCACGGTAACAATGTCGTTGGGGGTGGTCTCCTGCTGGAAGTCGATTTCCACCTCTTCATCGATCAGGCGCGCCGGGCCGAAGGGAGCGCGGCGGGTGATCCAGTGCAGGTTGTTGCTGCAGTAGGTCATCAGGTATTCGCCGTCGGTGAGCAGCATGTTGAACACCCCCAGGGCGCGCAGCCGGTCGCACAATGTGGCCACGTGGCGAAACATGGCCGCCATGTTGCCGGGCTTGCGCGGATATTTGCGCTCCAGTTCGTGCAGTATCCAGCAAAAGGCCAGCTCGCTGTCGGTGTCGCCCACCGGCTTGTGCCGGCCGGTTTTCAGCTTGCTCTTATAGCCGCTGAGCTGGCCGTTGTGGGCAAAGGTCCAGTAGCGACCCCACAGCTCGCGGGTGAAGGGGTGGGTGTTCTCCAGGGCGATACCGCCCCGGTTGGCCTGGCGGATATGGCTGACCACGGCACAGCTCTTGATGGGATATTCCTGCACCAACTGGGCGATGCGCGACTGGCTGGAGGGCTGGGGATCCTTGAAGGTGCGCACTCCCTTGCCCTCGTAGAAAACAATGCCCCAGCCGTCCTTGTGCGGGCCGGTGCGCCCGCCCCGCTGCATCAGGCCGGTAAAGCTGAAGCAGATGTCGGTTGGTACGTTGGCGCTCATGCCCAGCAGTTCACACATGGCGCTTACCCTTGCTCCATCTCTTTTTCTACCAGCTGGATCAGGATGTGGATAATCTTGATATGCACCTCCTGGATGCGATCCGCATAACCGAAGTGGGGCACCCGGATTTCCACGTCCGCCAGGCCGGCCATCTTGCCGCCGTCCTTGCCGGTGAGCGCTATCACCTGCATGCCCTTGGCCCGAGCCGCTTCTATCGCCTTGAGGATATTGCCGGAGTTGCCGCTGGTGGACAGGCCGAACAACACGTCGCCCTCGCGGCCCACCGCTTCCAGGTAGCGGGAAAACACGTACTCGTAGCCGAAGTCGTTGGACACGCAGGAGATGTGGCTGGGATCGGAAATGGCGATGGCCGGGTAGCCGGGACGGTTTTCCCGGTAGCGGCCGGTCAGCTCCTCGGCAAAGTGCATGGCATCGCAGTGGGAGCCACCGTTGCCGCAGGAGAGCACCTTGCCGCCGGCCTTGAAGCTGTCGGCCAGCAGTTTGGCCGCCCGCTCGATGGCGGCGATATTGGCGTCGTCGGCCAGGAAGCGGTTCAGCACCTCGGCGGCTTCGGTGAGTTCGTTGCGGATCAGATCCTGGTACATGAAATGGCCTCTCACTTGCGGTAAAGGGGCATTTTGGCACAAGTGGCCAAAGTCGGGAAGCGGAGAGCCGGCAGGCTGGAGCCCGCCGGAACGGCGGTCTTCCAGACCCGGCTCAGGATATACACTTTGATAACGACTGCGCAGCTTGATTTAAACACTCGTATGAATTACAACTAGGCAAAACAAGCAGGTCAGACCTCTTACCTAACAGAGTACAAGGAGTCGTTTATGGTTACCGCATTGCTGCTGCTGATCACCTGGGGCACCCTGGCCTATCGCCAGAGCCGGCTGGTGACGGCGTCCCTGCTTACCGCCCTGATCCTGGCCATCGGTACCCTGCTCGGCGAGGTGGGCCCGCTTGTCTGGCTGCTGTTCGCTGTCGTGGCCGGGGTGCTCAACCTGCCGGCCCTGCGCCACGGCCTGCTGAGCCGGCCGCTGTTCAAGGTATACAAGGGGCTGATGCCGGAGATGTCGCGCACCGAGAAGGAAGCCATCGAGGCTGGCACCACCTGGTGGGAAGCCGAGCTGTTCCGTGGCAAGCCCGACTGGCAGACCCTGCACAACTATCCCCGCCCCCGCCTGAGCGAGGAAGAGCAGGCCTTCCTGGACGGCCCGGTGGAGACCGTATGCCGCATGACCAACGACTGGGAAGTCACCCACGAGCGTGCGGATCTGTCGCCGGAAGTCTGGGCCTACCTGAAAGAACACAAGTTCTTCGCCATGATCATCAAGAAGGAATACGGCGGCCTCGAATTCTCCGCCTATGCCCAGTCGCGGGTACTGCAAAAGTTGTGCAGCACCAGCGCCGTACTGGCCTCCACCGTGGGCGTGCCCAACTCCCTCGGCCCCGGCGAGCTGCTGCAGCACTACGGCACCAAGGCGCAGAAAGACCATTACCTGCCGCGCCTGGCCCGGGGCGAGGAAATCCCCTGCTTCGCCCTCACCAGCCCGGAGGCGGGCTCGGACGCCGGCGCCATTCCGGATTATGGCGTGGTGTGCTTGGGCGAATGGCAGGGTAAAGAGGTGCTCGGCATGCGCATCACCTGGAACAAACGCTACATTACCCTGGCCCCGGTGGCCACCGTGCTGGGGCTGGCGTTCAAGCTGCGCGACCCGGAACAGCTGCTGGGCGGCGAGGAAGAGCTCGGCATCACCTGCGCGCTCATCCCCACCAGTACCCCGGGGGTAAACATCGGCCGCCGCCACTTCCCGCTCAACGTGCCCTTCCAGAACGGGCCCACCCAGGGCAAGGACGTGTTCGTGCCCATCGACACCATCATCGGCGGCCAGGAGATGGCCGGCCAGGGCTGGCGCATGCTGGTGGAATGCCTGTCCGTCGGCCGGGGTATCACCCTGCCCTCCAACGGCACCGCCGGCAGCCGGGTGTCGGCCCTGGCCTCCGGCGCCTACAGCCGCATCCGCCGCCAGTTCAAGTTGCCCATCGGCAGGATGGAAGGCATCGAAGAGCCGCTGGCCCGCCTGGGCGGCAACGCCTACCTGTCGGACGCGGCCAGCATGCTCACCGTGACCGGCATCGATCTGGGCGAGAAGCCCTCGGTGATCTCCGCCATCGTCAAGTACCACCTCACCGACCGCAGCCAGCGCAGTATTATCGACGCCATGGACATCCACGGCGGCAAGGGCATCTGCATGGGGCCCAACAACTACCTGGCCCGGGGCTACCAGGGCGCGCCCATCGCCATCACGGTGGAAGGCGCCAATATCCTGACCCGCAGCATGATCATCTACGGCCAGGGTGCCATCCGCTGCCATCCCTACGTGCTGGCGGAGATGCTGTCGGTGCAGGAGCCGGACGCCAAAAAGGCGCTGGCCCAGTTCGACCGGGCCCTGTTCGGCCATCTCGGCTTCGCCCTGGGCAACTTCGCACGCAGCGCCTGGTTCGGCCTGACCGGCGCCCGCCTGAGCCCGGCGCCGGTGAAGGACGCCACCGCCCGCTACTACCGCCAGATGAACCGGCTGTCCGCCAACCTGGGCCTGCTGTCCGACCTGGCCATGGCCACCCTGGGCGGCGAGCTCAAGCGCAAGGAGCGCTTGTCGGCACGCCTCGGCGACATCCTCAGCCAGCTCTACCTGGTGTCCGCCACCCTCAAGCGCTTCAACGACGAGGGCCGCCCGGCCGAGGTGCTGCCGCTGGTGCACTGGGCCTGCCAGGACGGCCTCTACCGGGCCCAGGTGGCGCTGGTGGAGCTGCTCGACAACTTCCCCGCCC
This sequence comes from Zobellella taiwanensis, assembly GCF_003012795.1. Taxonomy (GTDB): domain Bacteria; phylum Pseudomonadota; class Gammaproteobacteria; order Enterobacterales; family Aeromonadaceae; genus Oceanimonas; species Oceanimonas taiwanensis. The sequence goes on along the minus strand of NZ_PXYH01000005.1, from coordinate 148,931 downwards.
GCGGCCTCGGCAGGGTACTCAAGCTGCTACTGATGCCCTTTGGCGCGCCGCTCAAGCGCCCCTCCGACCGGCTGGATCACCAGGTGGCCCGCCTGCTGCAAACCCCGGGCCTGGCCCGCAACAGCCTGGCCGGTGACCTCTACCTCACCGCCGAGGAAGGCAACCCGCTCGGCATGCTGGAGCAGGCGCTCACCGACATCCTGCGCGCCGAGCCGGTGTTCGACAAGGCCACCAGGGCCGTCGGCCGCCGCCCCTTTACCATGCTCGACCAGCTGGCGGAAGAAGCCCTGGCCGCCGGTGCCATCAGCCAGGAGGAAGCGGCCCTGCTGACAGCGGCGGAAGCCAGCCGGCTGCGCACCATCAACGTGGACGACTTCGATCCGCTGGAGCTGGTGGTCAACAAAGCCAGCTTCGACGACTCCATGCTCAACAAGGCCGCCTGAACGGCACACCGGTAAAAAGCCCCGCCCCGCGCGGGGCTTTTTGTTTTATCCTGCCTGCAGCAACGCGGCGACAAACCGCTTGATAATTGATAATCAATATCACTATCATAAACACCATTGCTTACCAACCTTTCCTTTATCATGCTGGAACTGCAAGGTATCCGCGTACACCGCGATAACAGGACCATTTTAAGCCTGGACGAGCTGTCCCTGGCGGCGGATGCCTTTACCGTCATCCTCGGCCACAACGGCTCGGGCAAGTCGACGCTGATGAAGCTGCTGGCCCGGCAGATGCCGCCGGACGAGGGCCGCATCGCCCTCGACGGCCGGCCCCTCGGCCACTATTCCCAGCGCGAATTCGCCCGCCGCATCGCCTTTCTGCCCCAGCGCCTGCCGGAAGTGGCCGGGCTGAACGTGCGCGAGCTGGTGCGGCTGGGCCGGTTTCCCTGGCGCGGCATGCTGGGCCGCTGGCAACGCGCCGACCATGCCCTGGTGGAAGAGGCCATGAGCCATACCCGGGTCGGCCAGCATGCCGAGCACCAGGCCGATCTGCTCTCCGGCGGCGAGCGCCAGCGGGCCTGGGTGGCCATGCTGCTGGCCCAGCAGTCGCCGCTGTTGCTGCTGGACGAGCCCACCTCGGCGCTGGATCTCAGCCACCAGTACGAACTGCTCAAACTGCTGCAAACCCTCAACCGGGAGCAGGGCCGGGGGGTTATCGTGATCCTGCACGATCTCAACCTGGCGCTGCGCTTCGCCGATCGCATCGTCGCCCTGAAACGGGGCCGGCTGCTGTTCGACCGCGCCCCGGCCGAGCTGATGTCGGAGCGGCTGCTGTCCGAGCTCTATAACATTCCCATTCGCCTGATCGACCATCCGGACCAGGATGAAAAGATCGCCGTTGTCGCCTGAGTCATGTTGATGAACACACCCCTTACCCTGTTGTTGCTCCTCCTTGCCGCTTTCAAGGCGCAGGCCATTGACGTTACCGACAGCCTGGGCCGCCACGAATTCACCTCTGCGCCGCAGCGGGTGGTCGCCCTCAACTGGGCCGCCGCCGAGCACCTGCTGGAGCTGGGCGTCACCCCGCTGGCGGTGGCCGACGTCACCGGCTACCGGGAATGGGTGGTGCAGCCGGCCCTGCCCGCCGGGGTCGAGGACGTCGGCATGCGCCAGGAGCCCAACCTGGAGCGGCTGGCGGAACTCAAGCCCGATCTCATCATCAGCGGTGACCAGCAAGGGGATCTGGTGCCCCGCCTGTCCCAGATAGCCCCCGTGCTGCACTTCGAGAGTTTCAGCAGCGGGCACAACAACGCCGAGGCCGCCCGCCGGGTGTTCCTGAGCCTGGCCAGGGTGCTGGACCGGGAGGAGCGGGCCGAGCAACGCCTGGCCGAGCTGGAGCAGGGCTTCGACCAACTGAAGGCCCGGCTGCACGCCCACTTCGGCGACACCTTGCCCAGGGTGACCGTGGTGCGGCTGATGGACAGCAGCCATGTGCGCATCTACGGCGACAACGGCATGCCCCAGTATGCCCTGGAACGCCTCGGTATCGCTCCCGCCCTGCCCCAGCCGGTGAGCCAGTGGGGCCAGGTGCAGAAAAAGCTGACCGATCTGGGCGCCATCCGCGACGGCGTGGTGCTCTATATCGAGCCCTTCCCCGAGGCGGACAAGCTGTTCGCCACCCCGCTGTGGCGGGCCATGCCCTTTGCCCGTGCCGGCCGGCTGGCGGCGGTGCCCTCCACCTGGACCTACGGCGGCGTCATGTCCCTCGGCTACCTGGCCGACAACCTGACCCGGGCCCTGCTGAGCGTGCCGAAGGAATGAGCCGCTACCTGTTGCTGCCGGCCGCCCTGCTGGCGCTGGCCCTGTTGCACCTGCATCTGGAGCCGACGGTCCCCCTCGCCGGGCAATGGGCCCTGCTGTGGGGCGCCGAGCCCGAGCAGTTCGCGGAATTCCAGTTTTTCTACAGCGCCCTGCCCCGGGTGGCCATGGCGCTGCTGGTGGGCGGCGCCCTGGGACTTTCCGGCAGCGTCTTGCAGCAGCTCACCCAGAACCGGCTGGTGTCGCCCATGACCCTGGGCGCCTCGTCCGGCGCCTGGCTGGCGCTGGTGTGCGCCGCCGTCTGGGCGCCCGCCCTGGCGGCCAGCCACGGCCACTGGATTGCCCTGCTGGGGGCGGCGCTGTCGGCGGCGCTGGTGCTGCTGATCGCCGGTCGCCACGGCATCCGCGGCCTGCCGGTGGTGCTGGCGGGCATGGCGGTCAACCTGCTGCTGGGCGCCCTGGCCTCGGGGCTGGTGCTGCTCAACGATCAGTACACCCGCAACCTCTTTATCTGGGGCGCCGGCGATCTGGCCCAGACCGACTGGCACTGGGTGCTCTGGCTGCTGCCCCGGTTGCTGCCGGTGGCGGTGGCTCTGGCGCTGTTCGCGCCCCGGCCGCTGACCCTGCTGCGCCTGGGAGACGACGCCGCCCGCGCCCGGGGCATGAGCCTGTGGCCGGTGCTGCTCGCCCTGCTGGTGGCCGCGCTCTGGCTGAGTTCGCTCGCCACCACCGCCGTCGGCCTGATCGGCTTTATCGGCCTGCTCACCCCCAACATGGCGCGCTTTTTCGGCGCCCGCACCGCCCGCGACGAGCTGCTCTTTTCCACCCTGCTCGGCGGCCTGCTGCTGCTGGCCACCGACGCTATCGCCCTGGGCTTCAGCCGGGTTTCCACCGATCTGGTGCCGAGCGGCGCGGCGGCGGCGCTGATCGGCGCGCCCGCCCTGTTGTGGCTGCTGCGCAGCCGGATGCATGCCCAGGATCAGAGCGCCATCCGCCTGCCCGGCGAGCGCTGGCGGGTCACCCGGAGTCATTGGCTGGCGGTGGCGACCGCCATCCTGGCCCTGCTCCTGGTCAACCTGACCCTGGCGCCCGCCGGCCAGGGCTGGCAGTGGTCCTGGCCCGATGAGCTGCTGTGGTCGCTGCGCTGGCCGCGCCTGCTCACCGCCGCCTGCGCCGGCGCCGGCCTGGCGGTGGCCGGGGTGATACTGCAGCGGCTGATCCGCAACCCCCTGGCCAGCCCGGACATCATGGGCATCTCCGCCGGCGCCACCCTGGCGCTGGTGCTGGGGGTGCTGCTCGGCGGCAACTCCATCCACGACGGCGGCCCGCTACTGGCCTTCGGCGGCAGCATGGCGGTGCTGGCCATACTGCTGCTGCTCGGCCGCCGCCACGGCTACGCCCCGGCGATGATGGCGCTGGTGGGCATCGCTCTCGCCGCCTTCCTCGACGCCCTGCTGCAGTTCACCCTGGCCAAGGGCAACGATCAGGTGTTCGCCATCCTCGGCTGGCTGTCGGGCTCGACCTACCGGGTGAGCGAAGCCCAGGCCGGCTGGCTCACCGCCGGCATACTGCTCACCTGGCTGCTGGCCCTGGCCTCGGGCCGCGGCCTGACGCTGGTGTCCATCGGCGACGGCATCGCCCTCGGCCGCGGCCTGGCCCTGGATCGCACCCGGGTGCTGCTGCTGGTGCTGGTCTCGGTGATCTGCGCCCTGGTCACGGCGGTGATGGGGCCGGTGGCCTTCGTCGGCCTGCTGGCGCCGCACATGGCGAGCCTGTTGGGCGCGCGCAAGGCCGGCAGCCAGCTGCTGCTGGCCTCCCTGCTCGGCATGGCGCTGATGCTGCTGTCGGACTGGCTGGGCCGGGTGCTGCTCTACCCCATGCAGCTGCCCGCCGGCACCCTCGCCTCCATCATGGGCGGCAGCTACTTTATTTACCTGCTGGCCCGCAAGCGGGCGGTGTGAGTACCGCGGCCGGCCCCTGGCCGGTCGCCTGAATGCCTGCCCGGAAACGGGCGGTTAACGACGGGATAAAAGCGCGCGGCGCTGTTCCGGCCGCTCCGGCGGCCAGCCACCGACATGCCGGCACCAACGCGCCCAACACAATAAATACGAACTATTTACTTTTATGTTTATATAATTAATCAGGAGAAATCAGGACATGCCGTTTCAGAAGAAACATATATCCCGGATGATAGCCGCCCTGCTCGCCACCGGCACCCTGGCGCCCGCCCTGGCCCAGGAGGCGCTGGTGCTGAGCACCGTGACCGTCAACGCCGAGCGCGAGAACGACGTCACCGAAGGCAGCGACAGCTACACCACCAAAAACAGCCGCACCGCCACCAAGCTCAACCTGTCGATCCGGGAAACCCCGCAGGCGGTGTCGGTGACCACCCGCACCAAGATGGACGACTTCGCCCTCAACGACGTCAACGCGGTGCTCGACAACACCAACGGCGTCAATGTCGAGCGGGTCGAAACCGACCGCACCTACTTCACCGCCCGCGGCTTCGACATCACCAACTTCCAGTTTGACGGCGTCGGCGCGCCCCTGGTCTACGGCAACGTCTCGGGCGATCTGGACACCGTCCTCTACGACAAGGTGGAGGTGCTCAAGGGCGCCAACGGCCTGATGAGCGGCGCCGGCCAGCCCTCCGCCACCGTCAACTTCGTGCGAAAGCGCCCCACCCAGGAATTCCAGGCTTCGGCCAGGGCCAGCGTCGGCTCCTGGGACTACCGCCGGCTGGACGGCGACATCTCCGGCGCCATCAGCGAACGGGTCCGCGCCCGCCTGGTGGTGGCCGGCCAGGAGAAGGAGTCCTACCTGGATCGCTACCAGCAGCAGCGCGGGCTCTTCTACGGCGTGGTGGAAGCGGATCTGACCGACAGCACCCTGCTCACCCTGGGCCACAGCTACCAGCAGAACAACGCCGACAGCCCGCTGTGGGGCTCGCTGCCGCTGTTCTACAGCGACGGCACCCGCACCGACTACAGCCGCTCCGACAGCAGCGCCGCCGACTGGGCCTACTGGGACGTCAAGGATAACCGCAGCTTCGTGGAGCTGGCCCAGGAGCTGGGCAACGGCTGGAGCGCCAAGGCGGTCTACTCCCACGTGGAAAACGAGTCCGACTCCGAGCTGTTCTACGTTTACGGCAACCCGAATCGCGCTACCCAGGCCGGGGTGTTCAGCTACCCCAGCCAGTACCACTTCAAGACCCGGCAGGACATCGTCGATCTCTATGCCTCCGGCCCCTTCACCCTGGGCGGGCGCGAGCATGAGCTGGTGGCCGGCGCCGGCTGGTCCAGGGCCAACACCCGGGATCACTCCTGGCACGGCGATACCCTGGGCACCGAAGTCGGCGATCTGCACGGCTGGAACGGCAACTATCCCAAGCCCGCGTTCACCATCGACGGCGGCGGCAGCAACTGGACCGACAAGGAGACCAGCCTCTATACCGCCGCCCGCTTCAGCCTGACCGACGACCTCACCCTGCTCGCCGGCGCCCGGCTGTCCAACTGGGACAGCCACGGCACCAGCTACGGCAAGGACAAGGTCAACGAATATAACGGGGTGCTGGTGCCTTACGCCGGCCTGGTGTACGACCTGAACCTGAACTATTCGGCCTACGCCAGCTACACCGAGATCTTCACCCCCCAGTTCGAGATCGACGCCAACGGCGACCGACTCGACCCCATCGAAGGCCACACCATCGAGACCGGCCTCAAGGGCGAATGGCTCGACGGCCGGCTCAACGCCAACCTGGCGCTGTTCCGCACCGAGCAGAGCAATGTGGCCGAAGTGGCGGGCACCAGCGGCACCACCACCCTCTACCTGGCGGTGGACGGCATGACCAGCAAGGGCGTGGAGCTGGAGCTGGCCGGGGAAATACTGCCGGGCTGGGAAGCCAACGCCGGTTACAGCTACGTGGACATCGAGGACAACCAGGGCAACGGTGCCAAGCGCTACACCCCCAGCCAGCTGGTCAAGGTCGCCACCAGCTACCGGCTGCCGGCCATGGAGCAGCTGAAGGTGGGCGCCAACCTGAAATGGCAGGACGACATCGAGGCGCTGGACGGCAACGGCAACCTGGCGAAGCAGGACAGCTACGCCCTGCTCGGGCTGATGGCGAAATACGAGTTCACGCCCCGGCTTGCCGCCACCCTCAACATCCACAACCTGACCGACGAGAAATACCTCACCAGCCTCTACTGGGGCGCGGATCAGGCGTTCTATGGCGCGCCGCGCAACGCCAACCTGTCGGTCAACTGGCAGTTCTGAGCCCCTTGTCTCTCATGCCACCGCCGGTGCCCCGCACCGGCTTTTTTGATCCCGGCTGGTCAGACTCGGCTTTTTAAGTACAATAATTGCAACTTCTTAATACAATATCATCACAGGCTGGGCACATGGATGTAAAAAACCGTATCGCCGCATTGATCGAACACCTGCAGCAGGGGCTACTGGAGCGGGAAACCCCGGCCCGGCTGGCCCTGTTGGCAGCCCTTTCCGGCGAGCACCTGCTGCTGCTGGGCCCGCCCGGCACCGCCAAGAGCGAGCTGTCGCGCCGGCTGTACACCCTGATGGCCGATGGCAGCTATTTTGAACGCCTGCTCACCCGCTTTTCGGTGCCGGAAGAGCTGTTTGGCCCGCTGTCCATCAAGGCGCTGGAGCAGGACCGCTACCTGCGTCAGACTCAGGGCTACCTGCCGGAAGCTTCCATCGCCTTTATCGACGAAATCTTCAAGGCCAACAGCGCCATTCTCAACAGCCTGCTGACGCTGCTCAACGAGCGCCAGTTCGACAACGGCAACGAGCGCCTGCCGGTGCCCCTGGTGTCGGTGATTGCCGCCAGCAACGAGCTGCCGGAAGGAGCCGAGCTCAACGCCCTCTACGACCGTTTTCTGTTGCGTTATCAGGTGGCCCCGGTGGGCGACGAGGCCTTTACCGCCCTGCTCACCCTGAGCCACAGCTATCAGGCCCCGGACCCGAGCCTGCGCCTGACCGGCGAGGAGCTGGCTGCGCTGCGCAAACATGCCGAACAGCTGCCCCTGTCGCCGGCGCTTATTCGCCTGCTGCACAGCCTGCGCCGTTTTCTGGCCGAGCAGGACATTCCTGTGTCCGACCGGCGCTGGCGCAAGGTGGTCAAGCTGCTCAAGGTGTCGGCCTGCTGCAACGGCCAGCCACAGGCGGATCTGCTCGACGCCTGGCTGCTGCCCCACTGCCTGTGGCAACAGCCAGAGCAGCAGGGCCGCCTCACCGACTGGCTGCACGAGCACATTGCCGCCGATCCGGGGTTCAGCCCGCAACTGGTGAGCGAGCTGGTGGACAGCTGGCAGGAACGGCTGGATCAGGACGCCGATCCGGTGCTGCCGTCCCTCAATGAGCAGGGCTACCAGCTGTATCTGGACGAACAGGGCCAGCCGGTGATCGAGGCCAAGGGCCAGCGGCAAAAGCGCAACGAGTCCGGCCAGCTGCTCTATCGCCAGCCCCGGCTGCCCGATGCGGTGTTTACCGAGCAGGAAATTCGCAACCTCGGCGGCAACCGGGATCAGTATCAGCCGCTGATGGAAAGCTACCAGCGTCCCAGCGCCCTGCAGCCCAAGGCCTGGCCCGCCAGCCACCTGGCTTCTCGCCTGCGCCAGCTGGATGAGCGCATTGATGAGCTGGCCCGTTATCTCGAATGGCTCGACACCCAGCAACAGGGTCTGGGCCAGCGTCTGCGCCAGCACCTGTGGCTGAGCCCGGAGCTGGGCGAGCGTGCCCGCGTCCAGCTGGAGCAGCAACAGGCCGCCCTCAGCCGCCAGCACGAGCGGTTGCAGCAACTGCGCCTGGCCTTTGCCGAACTGCCGGTTGAAGGCTGAGATGGCGCCCGCCTACACCGCCGGCCTGGCCCCCCTGAGCGAGCTGCCCGACAGCCTGTTCAGCCTGGTGGTCACTCACCCCCTGGGCAGCCTGCTGCCCCGGGCCAACCAGGTGCTGGCCATGCTGAGAGAGCTCGGGAAGGGCCGGCTGCCGTCCCCCGGCGGCTGGCTCGGCACCAGCACCGAGCGGCGCATTCGCCAGTTGCTGGTGCGCTCCAGTGCGCTGGAATACTGCAAGGACACTCCGGACGTGGCCCGGGCCATTGTGCAGGACGTTTTGCTGGTGCTGGAGCAGGTGGAGCTGGCCTGGCCGGGCACCGCCGGCCTGCTGTGTCAGCAGGGCATCACGCCCGAGCGGGCCGAGCGCCGTGCCCGGGCCCGCCACACCCGCCGGGCCATCAACAAGCTGGCAGAGCAGTGGCAGCAGCGCATCAGCCTGTGGCAAGCGCTGGATGATGTGGCCGAGGAATTCGGTATAGCCCCGGCCATCGGCACCGACAAGGACAGCGGCCACCTGCGGGACAGGGCCTGGTTTGATCTGATCAGGCTGTCCCGCTGGGTGGCGGACATTCGCCAGTTGCAGAAACTGCTCAAACTCATGGGCCAGCAGCGCCCGGATCCGGAACAAAGCGCCAGCTTAAGCCAGTTGCAGCAAATGATGAGCCCGCGCGACAATGGCCCCCGGGAGCGGCGACTACCGGGCATTCCCATGGAAACCCAGGGCATTACCCGCTCCGATAACCTGTCGCGCATGCTGCCACTGGAGGCGGCGCTGCTGGGACACCCGTCATTGCACATGCTGTGGCACGCCCGCCGGGCCGAGCAAAGCCTGCTCAGCTACGCCGTGGCCGGGGTGATGCCCATTGACGCCGGCAACGACTGGCCTCTGCCCCGGGCCGGCAAGGGCGAAGGGCACGGCAAGGGCAGCCAGCAGGGCCCCCTTATTCTGTGCCTCGACACCTCCGCCTCCATGCACGGCCTGGCCGAGCAGGTGTCCAAGGCCATGGTGCTGCAGGCCCTGCGCCTGGCCAAACAGCAGCAGCGGGGCTGTATGGTGTATCTGTTTGGCGGCGCCGGTGAACTGCTGGTGCTGGACAACCAGACCCTGACCCTGCCCGAGCTGCTCGACATGCTGCGCGGCTCCTTCAGCGGCGGCACCGATGTGAGCACCCCGCTCACCGCCGCCCTCACCCGGCTGCAGCAGCAGGAGTGGCGCCAGGCCGACATTCTGCTGGTGAGCGACGGCGAGTTTGAAGTCTCCCGGGAGCTGCAGGCTCAGGTGGAGCACGGCAAGGAGGCGCTGGGGGTTCGGCTGTTCGGCCTGCAGCTGGGCTACGCCACTGCCCTGCACGCCATGCGCAAGGTCTGTGATCTGGTGCATCTGTTCAGCGACTGGCGCAGCCTGGAGCAAGCGGCCCGGGCTTAAGCTTTCACCATCAGCAGCCGGGGTTCACCGGGGCCGAAGTAATCCTCTTCCCGGCCGGCCTCGGCAAAACCCAGACTTTGGTAAAGGTGCAGCGCCGGGTTGTCGGGCAGGACCGTCAGCTTGATGCGCCGGCAGCCCTGCCCCTCAAGGGCGTTCACCGCCGCCCGCAGCAACTGCCGGCCCAGCCCTTGCCCCCGTGCTGCTGGTGCTACCGCCAGCGACAATATCCAGCCCTCGGTCGCGGCTTCCCCCCGGCCCGCCAGTACGTAACCCAGCAGTGCATTGCCACGCTCGGCCACCAGCAAGGAGCCCGGCCACAGATCCCAGGCCTGGCGCAGAAAAAAGTCCGGATAGCCGTGATCGCCAAAACCATCTCGCTCCAGCCCGTGCACTGCGGTCAGATCCTTTTTGACTGCCGTCCTGATGTTCATCCTTCCTCCCGGATCATCCCCTGTTTATTTTGTTAATAATAAGAATTATTATTATTTTTTGTTTTTAATGGTTTCATCATGTCCGCTTTTCAATTACACCTGAGCTATCGCCGGGCTCTGGAAGAAGACGCCGCCGCCGGCCTCGCGGAACAACTGCCCCGCTTATCGAACGGCCGGGGGGCCACACCACTGGAACAGTGGCTGGCTCAGCCCCTGGCCCAGGTTGAGGCCGGACCGGGCAAGGTGCCCCTGTCCCTCGCCCACAAACGGTTGTGCGGCCTGCTGCTGCTGCCTTTGGCCTGCCAGTGGCTGCTCGATGGCCAATTGCCCGACCTGTCCCCGTGCCGCCTGTCGCTGGATCCCGGACAGGGCCATGCCGAGGATGGTCGGGGCTCCGGCATCGCCGCCCTGCAAACCCTGGTGCACGCCATCAACCGGCACTTTCGCGGGCACAAATTGCCACCCCGCATCATCGCCAGCAACAGTGCCGTTTACCTGGCCGCCCCCTGGACCCGGCTCGGCATGGCCCTGCCCGAGCCGGCCCGTTTCGAGGCTCCGGCACGGCAATGGATGGCGCTGTTTGGCGACGACATTGCCGGGGCCATCGACTGGGCCCACTTTCACTGGCCCGACCGGCAATTGTTGCTGCCGCACCGTAAAGACTGCTGCCTGCGCTACAAGGTATGCAATGGCGAGCTGTGCGGCACCTGCAATCGTTACAGCCGCGAGCAAATGGCCGCTAACCTGAGGCAATGGCTGGATAACCAGATCACCACCGGTTAAAAAACAGACAGTTCTCATCCGTGCGCTAAGCTCATAGGTAGGCAGGCAACGGGGAGCCGGAACATGTACTGGCGAATGCTGCTGCTGGCGCTGCTGCTGAGTTCACCGGCACTGGCTCAGGAGCGCTACTGGCAGATCGACATCAAGGGCGCCATCGGTCCCGGCATTTCCGATTACCTGGTCACCGAGCTCAATCAGGCCCAGAGCGAGCAACCCGCCCTGGTGCTGCTGACCATGGATACCCCCGGCGGCCTGTACAGTGCCACTCGCGATATTATCAGCGCCATGCTCGAGTCCAGCGTGCCAGTGGTGGTGTACGTGTCTCCCGGCGGGGCCCGGGCCGCCTCCGCCGGTACCTATATTCTCTACGCCAGCCACGTCGCCGCCATGGCCCCGGGCACCCACCTCGGCGCCGCCACCCCGGTGCAGATAAGCCCTCCCGGCAGCACCGAGCGGCCTCGGGATCGGGCGGATGAAGAGCGGGAAGGCGACCAGCCTGCTCCCGACGGGGGCGCCATGGAGCGCAAGACCCTGAACGACGCCGTGGCCTATATCAAGTCGCTGGCCCAGTTGCGCGGGCGCAACGCCGACTGGGCCGAGCAGGCGGTGCGCGAGGCCGCCACCCTCACCGCCTCCGAGGCCCTGGAGCAGGGGGTCATCGAGCTGGTGGCGGTGGACATTCCCGAACTGCTGCAGGCCCTGGACGGACGGGAAATCAGGCTCCACGACCAGCCCTATACCTTCGCCACAACGGGGCTGCTGGCCGAGCAGCGCCAGCCCGACTGGCGCCAGCGCTTCATCATCATCATCACCAACCCCAATATCGCCTACCTGCTGATGCTGGTGGGCATGTACGGCATACTGCTGGAATTCTACAGCCCCGGCTTCGGGGTGGCCGGGGTGACCGGCGCCATCTGCCTGCTGCTGGCGCTGCTGGCGCTGCAGATGCTGCCGGTGAGCACCGCCGGCCTGGCCCTGCTGTTGCTGGGGCTGGCGCTGATGGTGGGCGAGGCCCTGTCGCCCAGTTTCGGTATTCTCGGTGGCGGCGGCCTGGTGGCCTTTGCCATTGGCTCGGTACTGCTGTTCGACACCCCGGATCAGGCGTTCCGGGTCGCCTGGCCCTTCGTGGCCGCCTTCACCCTGTTCTCGCTCACCCTGGTCCTGGTGGTGGTGCGGCTCATCGTGAAGCAGCGCCGGGCCGCTCCCGTGTCCGGCACCGCCGCCATGGTCGGCGAGCAGGGCATCGCCCTCACCCCCATAGCTCCCACCGGCACCGTGCTGGTGCAGGGCGAACGCTGGCAGGCCCACAGCCGGCAGCCCATAGCCCCAAACCAGGCGATCGTCGTGCTGGCGGTGGAAGATCTTACCCTCAACGTGGCCCCCCTGGAGGAGACCCAGTCATGATGATCGATTTTCTGTATTTTCAGCTGCTGATCGTGATCCTGGTGGTCATGCTGCTCAGCAGCATGTTCCGCATCCTGCGCGAGTACGAACGGGGCGTGATCTTCCTGCTCGGCCGCTTCTACAAGATAAAGGGGCCCGGCCTTATCCTGGTGATCCCCTTCGTGCAGCAAATGGTACGGGTGGATCTGCGTATCGTCACCATGGACGTGCCCTCCCAGGATCTGATCTCCAGGGACAACGTCACGGTGCGGGTCAATGCGGTGCTCTATTTCCGGGTGCTGGATCCGCAAAAAGCCATCATCAACGTGGAAAACTACCTGGAGGCCACCAGCCAGCTGGCCCAGACCACCATGAGATCCGTGCTCGGCCAGCACGAGCTGGACGAGATCCTCTCGGCCCGGGATACCCTCAACAACGATCTGCAGCGCATCCTGGATCAAAGCACCGACAACTGGGGCATAAAGGTGACGGCGGTGGAAATCAAGCACGTGGATCTCGATGAATCCATGATCCGCGCCATCGCCCGCCAGGCAGAAGCCGAGCGGGCCCGGCGGGCCAAGGTGATCCACGCCACCGGCGAACTGGAAGCGTCCAGGCAGTTGCTGGAAGCCGCCCATATCCTGGCCCAGCAGCCCGAGGCCATACAGTTGCGCTACCTGCAGACCCTGACCGAGGTGAGCAGCGAGAACAGCAAGATCATCGTCTTCCCCCTGCCGATGGAGCTGGGGCAGATACTGCAGCGCCTGGCGGGGCAGCATAATCCGGAAGATCCCAAGTCGCCGAGCGAGATGACCTGAGGACGGCGCCCGACACTTCACGCACCGGACATTTTGGGCCAGAATAACCGGCATTCCGGATGATTGATGGGGACCTTCTGATGACATCGCCTTCCGCCTACGGGCAGGGTGACACTTCCTTCCGGGCCGCCGGTGGCGAGCGCGGCCTGCGCCGCCTGGCCGAGGCCTTCTATGCCGCCATGGAACGTCGCCCCGACGCCGCCGCCATCCGTGCCATGCATCCGGACAGCCTCGACGAGAGCACCGACAAGCTGGCCCGCTTCCTGTGCGGCTGGCTGGGCGGCCCGCCCCGCTACCGGGAAAAATACGGCCCCATCAGCATACCCCGGGCCCACGCCCACCTGGACATAGGCCCCGCCGAGCGGGACGCCTGGCTGGCCTGCATGGCCGAGGCGCTGGCGACTCAGGACTACGCCGAGGACTTCAAGCAGTACCTGCTGCGCGCCCTCTCCGTGCCCGCCGAACGCTGCCGCACCCGGGACTGAGCCCCCTGCCGGAAACGGTGCCGGCCGGCGCCGTTCCTCCCCGCTTTTTTCCCCGATAACGCGGAATATCCCCGTGCGCAGCCGCTAGAATACGAGGCTCCGTTAATCGCCATCGGGGCCCTCGCCCTCGATGCCTCGTTCGCCACAGGGACTGTCTCATGAAAACAACCCTCCGCCTTCTCCTGCTGGGCAGCGGCCTCGGCCTGTTCGCCGCCGGTGCCCAGGGCTCCACCCTGGAGCAGATCCAACGCTCCGGTGAATTCCGCTTCTGCTTCGAGTCCGGCTACATGCCCTTCGAAATGACCGACAAGGGCGGCGACTTTATCGGCTTCGACATCGATATCGCCAAGGCCATGGCCAGGTCGGTCAACGTCGAGTTCGTGCCGGTCAACACCGGCTGGGACGGCATCATCCCCGCCCTGCAGACCAACAAGTGCGATCTGATCCTGGGCATGACGGTCACCCCCGAACGTAACCTCAGCGTCAACTTCGCCGAGCCCTATTTCGACGCTGGCCAGACGGTACTGATCCGCCCGGCACTGGCCGACAGCATCGACTCCTATCGCCAGCTGAACGATGAAAACTACACCGTCACCGCCCAGCTCGGCACCACCGGCGAATACGCCATCAAGCGCCACCTGGGCCGGGCCAAGGTGCGGCTGTTCGAAAGCTCCGCCGACGCCGCCCAGGAAGTGGCCAACGGCCGGGCCGACGCCTTCGTCTACGACATCAGCTACAACGCCGTCTACGCCGCCCAGAATCCGGGCCGGCTGGTGCACCTGGACCAGGCCTTCACCTACGGTCCGCTGGGCTGGGCAGTGCGTAAAGGCGACGGGGACTTCCTCAATTTCCTCAACAACTACCTGCGTCAGATCCGGGAAGACGGCAGCTACGACCGGCTCTACCACAAGTGGTTCAAGAGCGACGCCTGGGTCGGCCGGGTACAGTAATCCTCTGGTTGTTGCCGGCGGCCCGGGCCGCCGGCGGGTTTGACGGGAACGAATATGCAGACTGCCAAACAGCGCTGGCTGTGGAACGGGGTCTTTGTGGGCGTGGTGCTCATGCTGGCCGGCGCCCTCTACTGGTCCACCCAGAGCATCGACTACCACTGGCGCTGGGAGCGGGTATTGCCCTATGTGGTGGACAGCTCGCCCCAGTCCATCCGCGCCCCCTTCGACGGCCAGGCCGAACTGGGCGACGACGGCCGTACCCTGACCCTGGTGTCCGATCACGGCGATGCGCCCCTGGTGCTGGACAGCTTCAGTACCCTGCTGGTGGCGGACGGCGATCTGCTGTTCGAGGGGGACGAAGTCGCCAGGCTCGACAGCCTGCGCGCCGGCCCTATCCTCCATGGCATGGTGATGACGCTGCAACTGTCGGTGGTGTCATTGCTGTGCTCCATCCTGCTCGGCCTGGGGTTGGGCCTGGGACGGCTGTCCGCCAACCCGGCCCTGCGCCGGCTGTGCATCCTCTATATCGAGATCATCCGCGGCACCCCGCTGCTGGTACAGATCTTCATCATCTACTTTTTCGTCGGCACCGTGCTGTCCCTGGATCGCTTCACCGCCGGCGCCACCGCCCTCACCCTGTTCAGCGCCGCCTATGTGGCGGAGATCATCCGCGCCGGCATCCAGGCGGTGCCGGTGGGGCAGATGGAGGCGGCCCGCTCCCTCGGCATGAGCTACGGCCGGGCCATGGTCGAGGTGGTGCTGCCCCAGGCGCTCAGGCGCAGCCTGCCGGCCCTGGCCGGCCAGTTCATCAACCTGATCAAGGACTCCTCCCTGGTGTCGGTGATCTCCCTCACCGACCTGACCAAGGCCGGCCGGGAAGTGGTGTCCTCCACCTTCGCCCCCTTCGAGGTGTGGTTCACCGTGGCCCTGCTCTACCTGGTGATGACGGCGTCCCTGTCCTGGCTGGTGCAACGGCTGGAACGGCGCCTGTCGGCGGGACACTAGGAGACCCCATGCAGATAAAACACGCAGAAACCATGCTCCACGCCCACCGGGTCGACAAGGTGTTCGACAACGGCTGCCGGGCGCTCAGCCAGGTGTCGGTGACCCTGCGCCGCGGGGAAGTGGTGGTGATCGTCGGCCCCTCGGGGTCGGGCAAATCGACCTTCCTGCGTACCCTCAACCGGCTGGAAAGCATCAGCGCCGGGCGCATCGAACTCGCAGGCATCGACATTCATGCCCGCAGCACCAACGTCAACCGGCTCAGGGAGCGGGTGGGCATGGTGTTCCAGGGCTTCAACCTCTTCCCCCACAAGACCGCCCTGCAAAATGTGATGCTGGCTCCGCTCAAGGTGGCCCGGCGTCCCCGTGCCGAGGTCGAGCAGCAGGCTCGGGGCCTGCTGGCCAAGGTGGGCCTGGCCGAGCGCATGGACCACTACCCCGCCCAGCTGTCCGGCGGCCAGCAGCAGCGGGTGGCCATCGCCCGGGCCCTGTGCATGCAGCCGCAGATCATGCTGTTCGACGAGCCCACCTCGGCGCTGGATCCGGAAATGGTGGGGGAAGTACTGGAGGTGATGAAGGGCCTGGCCCGGGACGGCATGACCATGGTGGTGGTCACCCACGAGATGGGCTTCGCCCGGGAAGTGGCCGACCGGGTGCTGTTTATGGCCGACGGCCTATTGCTGGCCGAAGACACCCCGGACGGCTTTTTCAACCGCCCCGCCCACCCGCGGTTGCGGCAGTTCTTATCGCAGATCCTCTAACCCATCCACCGCCTCGCCGGTGTTGTTCAAGGTGTGTATGACCAATCCTATTGAAACCCTGCTCGCGCAGTTTCCCCTGGCCATCCTCGACGGCGCCCTGGCCACCGAGTTGGAAAGCCGGGGCTGCGACCTCAAGGATCCGCTGTGGTCGGCCAAGGTGCTGATCGAACAGCCCGAGCTTATCTACGCCGTTCACCACGACTATTTCGCCGCCGGCGCCGATGTGGCCATCACCGCCAGCTACCAGGCCACCTTCGAGGCCTTCGCCCGCCGCGGGCTGGACGCCGGACAGGCCGCCGGCCTGATGCAGCGGGCGGTGCAACTGGCGGTGGCGGCGCGGGACGACTTCTGGCAAGGATTGAGCGCCGAACAGCGCGCCCTGCGTCCCCGCCCTCTGGTGGCGGCCTCGGTAGGCCCCTACGGCGCCATGCTGGCGGACGGCTCCGAATACCGGGGCCATTACGAGCTGGATGAAGCCGGCCTGATGGCCTTTCATCGCCCCCGGCTGGAGGTGCTGCTGGCGGCCGGCGCCGACCTGCTGGCCTGCGAGACCCTGCCCTGCCTGAGCGAGGCCCGGGCCCTGGCCCGGCTGATGGAAGCCCATCCCGGCGCCTGCGGCTGGATCAGCTTCAGTTGCCAGGACGCGGAGCACAACAGCCAGGGCGAGCGGCTGCGCGACTGCGTCACGGCCCTGGCCCCCTTCGACTCGGTGGTGGCGCTGGGCCTCAACTGCACCGCCCCCGAGCACGTGCCCGGGCTGCTGAAATCGGTGCGGGGCGCCACCGCCAAGCCGCTGCTGGTCTACCCCAACTCCGGCGAGCAGTACGACGCCGGCCACAAGTGCTGGCACGGCCCGGCCGACAGCGAACAGTTCGCCCTGGCCGCCGGACGCTGGCAGCGGGAAGGCGCCGCCCTTATCGGCGGCTGCTGCCGCACCTCGCCGGCGGACATCGCCGCCGTGGCCGCCCTGCTGCGCCCGGCGGCGGGATAAGGGTCAGAGCGGCAGGTGCAGCCCGGATTTCAGCACATTGAGCACCACATTGGTGTTCATGCGCTTGATTTCCGGAAACTGGCTCATGGTGGCTTCGGCGATGGCGTCGAATTCGGTCACGTCCCGCGCCAGGATCACCGCCACCAGATCCACCGCGCCGGTCACGTAGAAAATCTGCTGAAAGGTGTCCTGGCCCTGGGCCCAGCGCATGAACCTGTCCATCACCGGGTAGTTTTCCCGCTCGATTTCCAGGCCGACGATAAAGGTCATCAGGTTGTCGAGCTTGCGGTTGTCGACCACCGCCACGTCGGCGCTGATCACCCGGCTCTGGCGCAGCCGCTTCAGCCGCCGCTGCACCGCCGACGGCGACAGCCCTATCTCTTCGGCGATGACTTCGCTGCGGGTCAGGCAGTTGCGCTGCACGATGGCGAGTATTTTGCGATCGAATTGGTCGAGGTTGTCACTCATTGCCGGCTGGATCCCGTCGGATGATTGAAGCCATAAATACGGCTGGACGGCTATTCTAAATAACTCGGCGATCCGGCTCAACCATTGAGAAACACAAAGGCGGCCCCCCGGCCGCCTTTGTGAAGAGCGAGCTATCCCGTCCGGCTCAGCCTTGGGTGTCCAGCGGCTCGAAGCTTTTTACCAGTTCGTCCAGGGCCTTGATCTGGGCCAGGAAGGGCTCGAGTTTGGCCAGCGGCAGGGCGCTGGGGCCGTCGCACTTGGCATGCTCCGGATCCGGGTGGGATTCGAGGAAGAGGCCGGCCAGGCCGGTGGCCATGCCCGCCCGGGCCAGGTCCACCACCTGCTCCCGGCGCCCGCCGGAGGCCTCGCCAAGCGGATCCCGGCACTGCAGGGCATGGGTCACGTCGAAGATGATGGGGGCGCCGGCGGTGGCCTTTTTCATCACCCCGAAGCCGAGCATGTCCACCACCAGGTTGTCGTAGCCGAAGTTGGCGCCACGCTCGCACAGGATCAATTGGTCGTTGCCGCACTCGATGAACTTGTCGACGATGTTCTTCATCTGCCCCGGGCTCAGGAACTGGGGCTTCTTGATGTTGATCACCCGGCCGGTTCTGGCCATGGCTTCCACCAGATCGGTCTGGCGGGCGAGGAAGGCGGGCAGCTGGATCACATCCGCCACCTCGGCCACGGGGGCGGCCTGCCAGGGCTCGTGCAGGTCGGTGATCACCGGCACCTGGAAGGTGTCCTTGATTTCCGCCAGCAGCTTCATGCCCTCTTCCAGGCCGGGGCCGCGGAAGGAGTGGATGGAGGAGCGGTTGGCCTTGTCCCAGCTGGCCTTGAACACATAGGGGATGCCGAGCCGGGTGGTCACCTCGACATAGTGCTCGCAGGCTTTCAGCGCCAGATCCCGGGATTCCAGCACATTGATGCCGCCGAACAGCACGAAGGGCTGATCGTTGGCCACACTTATCTGATTGATCTTGACGGTTTTCATCGCTGCTCCTAGTGGAGGGTTTGGGGGCCCAGATCGAGGGCCGCTATCTGGGCTTTCAGCACGTCGGCCACCGGATCCTCGGGGCAGTGCTGGATGAAGAATTCGAAATCCTCGGCGGCGAGCCGGTGGCAGTCGAGCTGCTCGAACAAAAAGCCCCGGTCACGGCGCGCCACCGGGCAGTCGGGCCTGAGCTTGAGCAACAGCTGGCTGCAGGCCAGGGCCTCGGAAAACTGGCGGCCATTGATAAAGGCCGCTTTGGTCACGTTCAACAGCCGGGTCAGGATGTCCATGGCCCCGGCCGGCTGCAGGTGCTCGGACCTGAGCCGGGCCAGGTTGCCCCGGGCGCCGCGCAGCAATTGTTCCATCTCCCGCCGCCCGAGTGGCTTGCCGGTGAAGGGATCGATCACAGACGGCTCGTCGCCTGCCCAGATCCGCACCAGAAAATGGCCCGGAAAACCAATGCCTTCGGCCCGTATGGCAAACCGTTCGCACAGGTGCAGGATAAGCACGCCCAGGGTCACCGGAATGCCCCGGCGCCGCGCCAGCACCCGATCCAGCAGGCAGTTGTCGACCGAGAAGAACCGCTCCCAGTCGCCGGCCAGCCCCAGCGGCCCGAACAGGGCGGGCAGCAGTTGCCGGGCGGCGTCCCGGCCGGCCAGGGCCTCGGCCAGTTCCCGCTCCAGGGCAAAGAGATCGCGCTCGGCCCTGTCCCGGGCCGCCAGGCCGTAGAGGCTTTCGACCACGTCCAGGGCCAGGGTCATGGGGCTCCTCGGCTCTGGGCCCGCCCAGCCGTCACTGACCTGGGTTTTCAACATCTTGCCTCCCGGGCCACTGGCCCAATGAAATCCGTTCCTGGCCGCCGTAGTCGCGCAGGGTCTCGATCCGGGCAAAACCTTGCCCGGACAGCAGCGCCCGCACCGACTTCCCCTGTTGCCAGCCGTGCTCGAGCAGCAGCCAGCCGCCGGCTTCCAGGTAGACGGGCGCCTGTTCGACCAGGTGGCGCAGATCCGCCAGCCCTTCTTCTTCCGCCACCAGTGCCGAGGTGGGTTCAAAACGTACATCCCCCTGCCGCAGATGGGGATCGGCGGCATCGATATAGGGCGGGTTGGACAGGATCATGTGAAAGCGCAGGCCGGCCAGGGGGGCAAACCAGCTGCCCTCGCGCACCTCTATGGCCAGCCCCAGCCGTTCACTGTTGCGCCGGGCCAGGGCCGCCGCCGCCGGGTTGAACTCCACCGCCAGCACAGTGTATTCGGGGCGCTCGCTTTTCAGCGCCAGGGCAATGGCGCCGGTGCCGGTGCCCAGGTCCGCCAGGGCAGCGGGGCCGGCCGGCAGCCGCGCCAGGGCAGCGTCTATCATCAGCTCGGTATCGGGCCGGGGGATCAGGGTGTCGGGGGTGACCTCGAGCTCCAGCGACCAGAACTCGCGCCGGCCGGTGAGGTGCGCCACCGGCTCGCCCTGCCGCCGCCGGGCCACCAGGGCGGCCAGTTCGGCCTGTTCGCCCGGTGCGACCGGGTATTCAGGCCAGGCCAGCAGGAAACTCCTCGGCTTGCCCAGCACATGGCACAGCAGCACGTCCGTATCCAGGGCGGGCGACTCGCCCCCCGCCAGCTGTTCGCGCAGCCGTTGGCGCAGCTCGGCCAGGGTCATTTACTGTCCCGCCAGGGCGGCCAGCAGGTCGGCCTGGTGCTCCTGCAGTATCGGCTGGGTCAGCATGTCGAGCTGGCCTTCGAGCACTTCGCTCAGCCGGTACAGGGTGAGGTTGATACGGTGATCCGATACCCGCCCCTGGGGATAGTTGTAGGTGCGGATACGATCGGAGCGATCGCCGCTGCCGAGCAGGTTGCGCCGGGTATTCTGCTCCTCCGCATGGCGTTTGTCCTGCTCCGCCTGGGCCAGGCGCGAGGCCAGCACCGCCATGGCCTTGGCCCGGTTCTTGTGCTGGGAGCGCTCGTCCTGGCATTCCACCACCATGCCGGTGGGCAGGTGGGTGATGCGGATGGCCGAGTCGGTCTTGTTGACGTGCTGGCCGCCGGCGCCGGAGGCGCGGAAGGTGTCCACCTTCAGATCCGCCGGGTTGATCTCGGGGGCTTCGGCCTCGGGGATCTCGGGCAGCACCGCCACCGTACAGGCGGAGGTATGGATACGGCCCTGGGATTCGGTTTCGGGCACCCGCTGCACCCGGTGGCCGCCGGACTCGAACTTGAGCTTGCCGTAGGCACCGGACCCCTCGACACGCACGATGATCTCCTTGAAGCCGCCGTGTTCACCCTCGCTGGCGCTGACGATCTCGATACGCCAGCGTTGGATCTCGGCGTAGCGGCTGTACATGCGGAACAGATCGCCGGCAAAGATGGCGGCTTCGTCGCCGCCGGCCCCGGCGCGGATTTCCAGAAAACAGTTGTTGTCGTCCTTGGGATCCCTGGGCAGCAGCAGGATCTGCAGCTCCCGGCCCAGCTCCTCGATGGCGGACTCGGCGGCGTCGATTTCCTCTTCGGCCATGGCCCTGAGCTCGGCGTCGTCTTCCGCCAGCATTTCCCGCGCGCCGGCCAGATCGGCCTCGGCCTGGCGGTAGCGGCCGAAACAGCCCACCACGCCTTCCAGCTGGGCGTATTCCCGGGTCAGGGCCCGGTACTGCTCCTGGTTGTTGATGACGGAGGCCTCGCCGAGCAGCGCCTGCACCTCTTGGTAGCGCTCCTGCAGGCCTTCCAGTTTCTTCAGTATGGATTCGTTCATCGGTGTCTCGCGGCCGGGGGCCTTGTCAGCGCTGGCCCAGGCCCAGGCTGTGGGCCAGTACGGCCAGGAGTTCCTGATCGCCGTCCTTGCCCGCCTGGGCCAGCGCCTGGGTGGGAGTATGAATCAGTTTGTTGGTCAGGCGCCGGGCCAGCTCTGTCATGATTTTGGCCGGATCCTCGCCCTGGTCCAGGGCCTGCAGGGCCCGGCCGAGTTCCTGTTCGCGCATCCTCTCCGCCCCGTGGCGATAGTCGCGGATCAAGTCCACCGACTTGAGCGAACGGAACCAGCCCATAAACTGGTCCCGCTCCTCTAGTATGATGCGTTCCGCCTGGCCGGCGGCGCGCCTGCGGGCCTCCAGGTTCTGCTCGATGATGCCCTGCAGGTCATCCACAGTGTACAGGTAGGCGTCGTTCAGCTCGTCCACCTCGGGCTCGATATCCCGCGGCACGGCGATATCCACCAGCAGTATGGGCTGATGGCGGCGGACCTTGAGCGCCCGCTCCACCATGCCCTTGCCGATGATGGGCAGGGGACTGGCGGTGGAACTGATGACGATGTCGGCCTGGGGCAGGTGCTCGGGGATCTGCTCCAGGGTGATCACCTCGGCCTCGAATTCCCGCGCCAGGTTCTGGGCCCGCTCCAGGGTACGGTTGGCGACCGTCATGCGGGTGACCGACTGCTCCTTCAGGTGGCGCGCTACCAGTTCGACGGTTTCGCCCGCCCCCACCAGCAGCACCCTGGTGCGCCCCAGATCCGAAAAAATGCGCTTGGCCAGGCTGACGGCGGCAAAGGCCACCGACACCGCGCTGGCGCCGATCTCGGTTTCGGTTCGTACCCGCTTGGCCACCGAAAACGACTTCTGGAACAACCGCTCGAGAATGCCCTTGAGACCGCCGGCCTGGTGCGACTGGCTGTAGGCCTGCTTGATCTGGCCCAGGATCTGCGGCTCGCCCAGCACCAAGGAGTCCAGGCCACAGGCCACCCGCATCAGGTGGCGCACCGCCTCTTCGCCCTGATGCTGGTACAGGCAGGAGGTCAGTTCGTCTTCATCCAGGTGGTGAAAATGCTGCAGCCAGTGGCGCACGGCATCGCTTTGCCCCTGGGGATCCAGGCAGCAGTAAAGTTCGGTGCGGTTGCAGGTGGAAACGATCACCGCTTCTTCGACGCCCTGGGTGCCTATCAGCTCCTGCAGCGCCTTGGGGGCGATATCGGGCCCGAACGCCACCCGCTCGCGCAGGGCGACCGAGGCGGTCTTATGATTGATTCCCAGTACCAGCAGGCTCATGAGGGTATTTTGCGGCTCGCAACGTCTTTCCCAAGTAGCCGGCTATTGTACGAGAAAGGGTAAGGCTTTAAAAGGCGCCGACCTTGCCCTTATACTGGCCGCCCTTGTCCGTTGCGGGAGATCCGGCTGTGCGAGCCCTGTTGATGTGTGTTGCCCTGTTATTGCTTTCCGGCTGTGCCTACCGGGCACAGGAAGCTCCCGCCGGCTCCTGGCAGGCCCAGCAGTCGACCCTGGAGCAACTGCGCGATTGGCAGCTGTCGGCCCGTCTGGGCATCATCACCCCCGACGAACGCGGCAGCCTGAGCCTGTTCTGGCGCCAGGAGCGCGACGACTACCGGATGAACCTGACCAACGTGGTCGGCAAGCGGGCACTCGATCTCAGCCGCCGCCGGGGCACCATTCAACTGATCGACAGCGAGGGACAACGGCATAGCGCCGACAACGCCCGCGATCTGGTATACCGCCTGACCGGCTGGGATCTGCCGGTGGAGCAACTGGCCCACTGGATCAAGGGCCTGCCCGGTGAGGCGGACCAGGTTGAATACGATGCTGACGGACGGCCGAAAACCGTCCGCGCCCATGGCTGGCGACTCGACTACCTGGGCTATACCCGTATCGATGGCCTCTGGCTGCCGAGCCGGATGGATCTTAGCCACAACACCACTACCCTGCGCCTGGCCATCAGCCAGTGGGAGCTGAACCCATGATGACACTGCCCGCCCCCGCCAAGCTCAATCTCTTCCTTTATGTCACCGGCCGGCGCGATGACGGCTACCACAACCTGCAGACCCTGTTCCAGTTCCTGGATCACGGCGACGAACTCGGCTTCGAGCCGGCCCCCGATGGCGAGCTGGCCCTGGGCCCCGCCCTGCCCGGGCTGGCGCCGGAGCAAAACCTCATTATTCGCGCCGCCCGCCTGCTGCAGAGCAAGACCGGCTGCACCAAGGGTGCGCGTATCCATCTGACCAAACGGCTGCCCATGGGCGGTGGCCTGGGTGGCGGCTCCAGCGATGCCGCCACCACCCTGGTGGCCCTCAACCGGTTGTGGCGGCTGGGGCTGACCCTGCCGCAACTGGCCCGGCTCGGCCTGCAGTTGGGCGCCGACGTGCCCGTCTTTATCCACGGACAGGCCGCCTTTGCCGAAGGCGTGGGCGAGCGGCTGACTCCGGCCACCCCGCCCGAGCCCTGGTATCTGGTGCTCAATCCGGGGGTGGAAGTGGCTACCGCCGCCGTGTTCCAGGACCCGGCTCTGCCCCGTTCCAGCCCGGTGCTGAGCCTGGAACAACGCCTGTCCCTGCCCTGGGAAAACGATTGCGAGGCCCTGGTCAAAAAGCGCCGGCCCGAGGTTGCCAAGCTCCTCGGCTGGTTGCTAGAATACGCGCCGTCAAGAATGACGGGCACCGGCGCCTGTGTTTTTGCCAGTTTCAACAGCCGCGAAGCGGCCGAAAACGTGCTGGCAAAGGCGCCACCCGGCAGCCAGGGTTTCGTGGCCAAGGGCTGCAACCGCTCTCCCCTGCAGACTGCCCTGGCGGTACTGGATCGGGGACCGTCATCGGACAAGAAAGACCAGGCAGCGATGGCATGAAGGTGGGGGTGGGCCCGCCTTCTCCCTTATCCCGAGGGTCAATCCGCTGCGGCAGTCGCCTGCAGGACGACACGGCCATGGCCGACTTGCCGTCCGGGCCTTCTCGCCCGGCCGCCTGCAGGGCGCTCCGAACCCAGAATTCCAAAAAAGGGCTGGATAGCGGACCCTGGGTCCGCGACACGGGTTCACGGCCCCGTCCAGTCTCGCCACCCATGAAACAACCCCGAGGTTTTCAACCGTGCCCGACATGAAGCTGTTTGCTGGTAATGCAACGCCGGAACTCGCCCAACGTATCGCCGATCGTCTCTTTATCAAACTGAGTGCTGCCGATGTCGGCCGCTTCAGCGACGGCGAAATCAGCGTACAAATCAATGAAAATGTACGTGGCGGCGATGTCTTCATCATCCAGTCCACCTGTGCGCCCACCAACGACAACCTGATGGAACTGATCGTCATGGTGGATGCCCTTCGTCGTGCCTCCGCCGGTCGTATCACCGCGGTGATCCCCTACTTCGGCTATGCCCGCCAGGACCGGCGGGTGCGTTCCGCCCGGGTGCCGATCACCGCCAAGGTGGTGGCCGATTTCCTGTCCAGCGTGGGTGTTGACCGGGTGCTGACCGTTGACCTGCATGCCGAGCAGATCCAGGGCTTCTTCGACGTGCCGGTGGACAACGTGTTCGGTACCCCGGTGCTGCTGGAAGACATGAAGGCCAAAAACCTGAACAACGCCGTGGTGGTTTCCCCCGATATCGGTGGTGTGGTGCGGGCCCGTGCCGTGGCCAAGCTGCTGGACGAAACCGACATCGCCATCATCGACAAGCGCCGTCCGCGCGCCAACGTATCCCAGGTAATGCACCTGATCGGTGATGTGGAAGGCCGTGACTGCGTGATTGTCGACGACATGATCGACACCGGCGGCACCCTGTGCAAGGCCGCCGAAGCCCTGAAGGAGCGCGGCGCCAAGCGGGTGTTCGCCTACGCCACCCACGCCGTCTTCTCCGGCAATGCCGCCCAGAACATCAAGGACTCGGTCATCGACGAGGTGATCATCACCGACTCCATCCCGCTGACCGACGAGATACGGGCGCTGGACAAGGTCAAGCAGCTGACCCTGTCCCCCATGCTGGCCGAGGCTATCCGCCGCATCAGCAACGAAGAGTCCATCTCCGCCATGTTCGAGCACTGATGGCTGAAAGCTAGAAGCTGAAAGTCTAAAAAGCCCGCGTGTTCGCGGGCTTTTTTGTGCCCGGAATGCGGGATTCGGGATTCGGGATTCGGGATTCGGGATTCGGGATTCGGGATTCGGGATTCGGGATTCGGGATTCGGGATTCGGGATTCGGCAGTGAGTGTATTCAGTCCCCAGTCCCCAAATTACCAATAGAACCGCACAAAGTAATAGCCGCTCAGGCCGATGCCGAACGCCACAATGCTCCAGGCCAGCAGTTGAGGACGGATCCACACCAGCACCCGGGCGCCCAGCTTGCCGCCAACCAGGTAGCCCAGCGCCAGCACCAGGCAGGCCGGCCAGTACACCAGCCCCGACAGGGAATACACCAGTATGGTGGCGCCGCTGGCCAGCATCGACAGATACAGCTTGATGGCATGCTGCTGCAGGCTGGAGCCCATGCGCAACTGGCCGGTCAGCGCCATCAGCAAGACCCCCAGGCCGCCGCCGAAAAAACCGCCGTAAAAGCTGCCGCCCAACAGCAACGGCCAGGCACGACGCCTCATTACGAGCTTCCCTTCAAACCCCGACCGGCTCAGCAACTGACGGGCGTAGAGCAGACATACACCCAGCAGCAGCCAGGGTACCAGGTAGTTGAAGCTGTCGGCGTTGAACTGCACCAAGGTCAGCGCCCCCAGTCCCCCCCCGCTCAGTCCGACTATCGTCAGCGCCAGCCAGGGCCCACTGCCGAGCTGGCGGCGCATGCCCCAGAAAGCACTCAAATAGCCGGGCCAGGAGGCCACGCTGGCGGTGGCCACGGCGCCGGTGCTGGGCACCCCTATGGCCAGCAGCGCCGGCAGGGTAAAAAACAGGCCGCCGCCGGCCAGGGCATTGACCAGGCCGGCGAGCAGGGCCCAACCAGAAAGTTCCAACATACGATACGATTCCGTGAACGGCATCCCTGCGGTGAGAAAACAGGCCGGAAAGGCCCGAATGGGTGCAAACGATCATACAGTATATTGTGCACAATATGCGACTTCCTCTCGCAGGCGCCGGCAAGGTGGCCATTATTGCCGCTCTTCATTAGAATATGGCGTCATTTTAACGCCGACTCAGCCTATGCATCCTATCGAACTCATTGTCGGGCTTGGTAATCCCGGCCCGGAATACGCCCATACCCGCCACAACGCCGGCGCCTGGTACGTCACCGAGCTGGCCCGGCTGCACGGTGCCCAGCTCAGGGAAGAGGGCAAGTTCTTTGGCTGGACCGGGCGGGTGCGCATCGCAAACCGCGACGTGCGCCTGCTGATCCCGGCCACCTTTATGAACCGCTCGGGCAAGGCGGTGGCGGCCCTGGCCAATTTCTACCAGATCCCGCCCGAGGCGATACTGGTGGCCCACGACGAACTCGACCTGCCCCCGGGCTCTGCCCGCTTCAAGCAGGGCGGCGGCCACGGCGGCCACAATGGCCTGCGCGACATCATCGGTTGTCTGGGCAACAACAAGGATTTCTACCGGCTACGGCTCGGCATCGGCCACCCGGGGCACAAGTCCCAGGTGGCCGGCTTCGTGCTGACCAAGGCGCCGGCGACCGAACAGAGCCTGCTCGACGCCACCGTGGACGAGGCCGTCCGCGCCACCGATATTTTATTCAGTGACGGTATGACCCGGGCGATGAACCGCCTGCATGCCTTCAATGCCGACTCCACCAAGTAATCTCAGGACACAGTTATGGGTTTTAAATGCGGTATAGTGGGCCTGCCCAACGTGGGCAAGTCCACCCTGTTCAACGCGCTGACCAAGGCGGGCATCGAAGCCGCCAACTTCCCCTTTTGCACCATAGAGCCGAACACCGGCGTGGTGCCGGTGCCGGACAAGCGCCTCGATGCCCTGGCCGAGATCGTCAAGCCCCAGCGCATCCTGCCCACCACCATGGAGTTCGTGGATATCGCCGGCCTGGTGGCGGGTGCTTCCAAGGGCGAGGGCCTGGGCAACAAGTTCCTGGCCAACATCCGTGAAACCGACGCCATCGGCCATGTGGTGCGCTGCTTCGAAAACGACAACATCATCCACGTGGCGGGCAAGGTGTCTCCCCGTCACGACATCGAGGTGATCAACACCGAACTGGCGCTGGCGGATCTGGACACCTGCGAGCGGGCCATCCAGCGCAACGCCAAGAAGGCCAAGGGTGGCGACAAGGACGCCAAGTTTGAAATCACGGTGCTGGAGAAGCTGCTGCCGGCCCTGGAGCAGGCCCAGGTACTGCGCAGTGTCGAGCTCACCAAGGAAGAAAAGGCGGCCATCGCCTACCTGAACTTCCTCACCATCAAGCCCACCATGTACATCGCCAACGTCAATGAGGACGGCTTCGAGGGCAACCCCTACCTGGCCGAGGTGGAGGCTATCGCCGCCGCCGAGCACGCCATAGTGGTGCCGGTGTGCGCCGCCATGGAGTCGGAAATTGCCGAGCTGGATGCAGAGGAAGCCGCCGAGTTCATGGCCGACATGGGCCTGGAAGAGCCGGGGCTGAACCGGGTGATCCGCGCCGGCTACCAGTTGCTCAACCTGCAGACCTACTTTACCGCCGGGGTGAAGGAAGTACGCGCCTGGACCATCCCCGTGGGCGCCACCGCGCCCCAGGCGGCTGGCAAGATCCACACCGACTTCGAAAAGGGCTTTATCCGCGCCCAGACCATCGCCTATGACGATTACATCGCCTACAAGGGCGAGCAGGGCGCCAAGGAAGCGGGCAAGATGCGCTCCGAGGGCAAGGACTATATCGTCAAGGACGGCGACGTGATGAACTTCCTGTTCAACGTCTGAGCCGGCATCCGCCGTTGCAACCAGGCCGGGGACTTCTCCGGCCTTTTGCGTTTTCAGGCCAAAAAACCGGCCTTCCCAACCGGTCCGGCGCTGCCATGCCTAGTTTCTGGCCAAACGGTTGAGAGTGACCTATTTTTCGGGAAAAAACGGTTGACGCTCCGGAGCCGGATACGCATAATGCGCCCCGTCCGGTGACGAGCAGTCATCGACGGCAAAGTGGCTATGTAGCTCAGTTGGTTAGAGCACATCACTCATAATGATGGGGTCGCAGGTTCGAATCCCGCCATAGCCACCACTCTGCTGGGGTATCGCCAAGCGGTAAGGCAGCGGGTTTTGATCCCGCCATTCCCAGGTTCGAATCCTGGTACCCCAGCCATTTTCAGGAAATGATTGAAGAAAAATACGTTTTGATCGCGGTCTCAGTACCCAGGTTCAACGCCGACACCTTCAGTTATTTCAAGATGGCTTGTTCTGTGTTATCACTGTCCGCCATCACTGTTGGGGTATCGCCAAGCGGTAAGGCAGCGGGTTTTGATCCCGCCATTCCCAGGTTCGAATCCTGGTACCCCAGCCATTTTACTGTAAAGCTGGATAAACAGCGGGTTTTTATCCCGGCATCAGTGCCCAGGTTAGTAACTCGGTGCCCCAGCCATTTAAAAACATTGAGGCGACTCAATGCTTATGTGGCTATGTAGCTCAGTTGGTTAGAGCACATCACTCATAATGATGGGGTCGCAGGTTCGAATCCCGCCATAGCCACCACTCTCAGCGGGAGTGGCGAAATTGGTAGACGCACCAGATTTAGGTTCTGGCGCCGCAAGGTGTGCGAGTTCAAGTCTCGCCTCCCGCACCATTCAAAATTGGGGTATCGCCAAGCGGTAAGGCAGCGGGTTTTGATCCCGCCATTCCCAGGTTCGAATCCTGGTACCCCAGCCATATCAAACAAAAAGCCGACCTTTGGGTCGGCTTTTTGTTTTTCGGGACTTGGGATTGGGGATTGGGGATTGGGGATTGGGGATTGGGGATTGGGGATTGGGGATTGGGGATTGGGGATTGGGGATTGGGGATTGGGGATTGGGGATTGGGGATTGGGGATTGGGGATTGGGGATTGGGGAATCGTACCAGTCCCTATTCCCCAATCCCAAGTCCCTGAATTTACAACCCCATGGCGTATTTCATCACCCGGTTTTTCAGCGGGCCGCCATGTTCGGCAGCCTTCAGCCCCAGGTTGCGCAGCAGTTTAAGTGGTGGCAGATCGTTGCTGAAGGCCTGATAGAACAGATCCATGGCGCCCTGCATCAACAGATTGTCGGGCCGGCGCCGGCATTCATAACGCAAAAGCAGGTCGGGGGCGGCAAAATCGGTCCCGCCTTCTACCGCCTGGTGCACCAGTTCGCCAAGCACCATCACATCCTTGAAGCCGAGGTTGACGCCCTGCCCCGCCAGCGGGTTGATGGTATGAGCCGCATCCCCCAGCAGCACCACGGCGCCCTTGACGTACTGATTGGCATGGCGGCGGCGCAAAGGGAAATGGCCCTTGTCCAGCACCCGCACCGGTCCCAGGCGGGCCGGAAAGTGCGCCGCCACCTCATGGGCCAGGGTCTCGTTGCTCAACGCCGCCAGCTGCTCGATCCGTGTCCTGCTGTCGTACCACACCAGGGATGCCTTGCCGTTGCCAAGCGGCAACAGAGCCCGGGGCCCGGAGGGATGGAATTGTTGCCAGGTGATATCCTGCTCCATTGCCTCACCTTCGACACTGATCAACAGGCAATGCTGGGCGTAGTCCCAGGCGGTGACACCGATACGGGCCAGGCTGCGGGTGCGCGACTCGGCGCCGTCACAGGCCAGCACCAGCCGGGCGTGCAACCGCCGCCCGCCGTCCAGCAGTAACTCGGCGCCCCGCTCGTCCCGCGTCATCCCGGCCAGAGCCGCCGGACAGTCAAACACGACATTGCGCCACTGGGCCAGGGCCTGCCAGAGGCCGAGCTGGATCACCCGGTTTTCCACCATAAAGCCCAGATAATCACAATCGAGCTCCCGGGCCTCGAAGCGGGTGGCGAAACCGTCCCATTCGCTCGCCTCCAGCCGCCGGTAGAGCCAGGCCCGCATGGCCGTGATGGCATCCCAGGCCCCAGCCTGCTGCAACAGCCTCACCGAGGCGGCGCTGAGCGAGGAAATACGCACATCATGAGGGTTGCCTGCCTCAAAAGGCCGGGGCGGGCGGCTTTCCAGCACACGGATGGCCAGGCCGCTGGGCGCCAGCAGGGCCGCCGCCAGGGCGCCGACCATGCCGCCGCCGATAATGGCGATATCACAGTGTTCCATCTGTATAACCTCTGGATTTTTGAGCCATTCTAACCCAAATACGGCGTTATTTCGGCATCGTTCTGGCCCGGTTCAGGCTGGATATTATCTGGTCACTGCCGGGAGAAAAGAGTAGAATGCCCGGTCCAAAACGCATGTCCCTTTGCTGTAATCCAAGAGCGCCATGAGCAAAAAACTTCATATCAAGACCTGGGGCTGTCAGATGAACGAGTACGATTCATCCAAGATGGCCGACCTGCTGGACGCCACCCACGGCTACCAGCTCACCGAGGACGCCGAGCAGGCCGATGTGCTGCTGCTCAACACCTGCTCCATCCGCGAAAAGGCCCAGGAAAAGGTCTTTCATCAGCTCGGCCGCTGGCGTCCGCTGAAGGAAGCCAACCCCAGGCTGGTGATCGGGGTCGGCGGCTGCGTCGCCTCCCAGGAAGGTGAAGCCATCCGCTCCCGCGCGCCCTTCGTGGACATCGTGTTCGGGCCCCAGACCCTGCACCGGCTGCCGGCCATGATCAAGTCCGTGCTCGAGGGCCGCGGCGCCCAGGTGGATGTGAGCTTCCCCGAGATCGAAAAATTCGACCGCCTGCCCGAGCCCAGGGCCGAGGGCGCCACCGCCTTTGTCTCTATCATGGAAGGCTGCTCCAAGTACTGCTCCTTCTGCGTGGTGCCCTATACCCGCGGCGAGGAAGTGAGCCGGCCGCTCGACGACGTACTCTTTGAAATCGCCCAGCTCGCCGAGCAGGGCGTGCGCGAGGTCAACCTGCTGGGCCAGAACGTCAACGCCTACCGGGGCGAGACCCATGACGGCGACATCTGCAGCTTCGCCGAACTGCTGCGGCTGGTGGCGGCCATCGACGGTATCGACCGCATTCGCTACACCACCAGCCACCCCATCGAATTCACCGACGACATCATCGAGGTGTACAAGGACACCCCCGAGCTGGTCAGCTTCCTGCACCTGCCGGTGCAGAGCGGCTCGGATCGCATCCTCACCCTGATGAAGCGGCCCCACACCGCCCTGGAATACAAGTCCAAGATCCGCAAGCTGCGTGCGGCCCGCCCCGACATCACCATCAGCTCCGACTTTATCGTGGGCTTCCCCGGGGAAGAGGCGGACGACTTCGAGAAGACCATGAAACTCATCGAGGACGTGGGCTTCGACATGAGCTTCAGCTTTATCTACAGCCCCCGCCCGGGCACCCCGGCCGCCGATCTGCCCGACGACATTCCGATGGAAGAGAAAAAGGAACGTCTGTACCGGTTGCAGAATGTGATCAACAACCAGGCCCAGCAGATCAGCCGGCAGATGCTCGGCTCCACCCAGCGTATCCTGGTGGAAGGCCCCTCCAAGCTCAACCCCATGGAACTGCGTGGCCGCACCGAGAACAACCGGGTGGTGAACTTCGAAGGCCCCCATCGCCTTATCGGCGGTTTTGCCGACGTGGAGATCACCGAAGTGATGCCCCACAGCCTGCGCGGCACCTTCCTGCGCGGCGAGGACGAGATGGATCTGCGCAGCCAGATATCGCCCCAGAGCATCCTGGCCCGTCGCCCCGACGGCGTACCCGACG
Organism: Zobellella taiwanensis; assembly: GCF_003012795.1. Lineage (GTDB taxonomy): Bacteria > Pseudomonadota > Gammaproteobacteria > Enterobacterales > Aeromonadaceae > Oceanimonas > Oceanimonas taiwanensis. The sequence continues at coordinate 116,837 of NZ_PXYH01000005.1, read as the reverse complement.
AAGTCGGCGTGGCCACCTTTACCCCTTAACGACAGCTGTAAGCTATCAGCTTTAAGCTGTAAGACAGACTAAAGTTGTCTGCTATCACCGGGCCCAATTCAGACGATAAGCTCATGTTCAGTCATGGCAATGAACGAGCCCGGTGTTGCGGTCAAACTATCAGTATGACTCCGGCAGGAGTATGTTTGCTTTTAGCTTCAAGCTTACGGCTTACGGCTTAAAGCTTTTTGGCAACAGGAGTTACCTTGACCCCCAACGTCACCCATCTGGAACTCGAGCTGGCGCCGGCGGATGGCCAGCGCCTGGCCAGCCTGTGCGGCCCCTTTGACGACAACCTCAAGCAACTGGAACGCCGCCTGGGCGTTGAGATCAACTATCACAACCAGCATTTTCATGTGGTCGGTCCGGTCGCCGTTACCCAGGCGGTGGGCGAGCTGCTGCGCGATCTCTACCTGGCCACCCAGCCGGTACGGGGCCAGGGCGTACCCGACATCACTCCCGAGCAGGTTCACCTGGCCATCAAGGAAGCCCGGGTACTGGAGCAGGATGACGAATCCGACCCCGGCTATCGCTACGGCAAGGAAGTCACCATCAAGACCAAGCGGGGCCTGATCAAGCCGCGCACCCCCAACCAGGCCCAGTATGTCGCGCATATCCTGACCCACGACATTACCTTCGGCATAGGTCCGGCCGGCACCGGCAAAACCTACCTGGCGGTCGCCGCCGCGGTGGACGCCCTGGAGCGACAGGAGATCCGCCGCATCCTGCTGACCCGCCCGGCGGTGGAAGCGGGCGAAAAACTGGGCTTTTTGCCCGGGGATCTGAGCCAGAAGGTCGATCCCTACCTGCGCCCCCTGTACGACGCCCTGTTCGAAATGCTGGGCTTCGAGCGGGTGGAAAAGCTGATTGAGCGCAACGTCATCGAAGTGGCGCCGCTCGCCTACATGCGCGGCCGCACCCTGAACGACGCCTTTATCATCCTGGACGAAAGCCAGAATACCACGGTGGAGCAGATGAAAATGTTCCTGACCCGCATCGGCTTCAACTCCAAGGCGGTGATCACCGGCGATATCACCCAGATCGACTTGCCCCGCAATGCCAAGTCCGGCCTGCGTCACGCCATCGAGGTGCTGAGCGAGGTGGAAGGGCTGTCATTCAACTTTTTCCGCGCCGAAGACGTGGTGCGCCATCCCGTGGTGGCCCGCATCGTACGCGCCTACGAGGCCTTTGATGATGCGCAAAAGCGCCAGCAAAGCGCGACTCAGACCAAGGGAGAATCCCCTGCATGACCCTGTGGCTGGATTTGCAAATCGCCTGCGATGAGGCGCCCGGCCTGCCCATCGAGCAGGATGTTGAACAGTGGCTTGCCGCCGCCCTGGAGGGTGAGCGGGATGAGACCGAAATCACCGTGCGGCTGGTGGACGAGACCGAAAGCCAGGCACTCAACCGGGACTACCGCGGCAAGGACAAGCCCACCAATGTATTGTCCTTTCCGTTCGAGGCGCCTCCCGGGGTCGAGCTGCCGCTGATCGGCGATCTGGTTATCTGCCGCCAGGTCGTGGAGCGGGAAGCAGCGGAGCAGGGCAAGGCGCCAAAAGCCCACTGGGCGCACATGGTGGTGCACGGCTGCTTGCATTTGCTCGGCTTTGACCATATTAAGGATGACGAAGCCGAAATAATGGAATCCCGGGAGATAGCGATCCTGGCCCGCCTGGGTATCGATAATCCCTATCAAGACGACGATGAAGGTTAACAAGGTCCCATGAGCGACGATAATTCAAACTCAGAAAACGGTTCGTCCAGCAAGAAAAACTGGCTTGAGCGACTTGGCCAGCTTTTTCAGGGCGAACCGAAGAATCGGGAAGAACTGGTAGAAGTCATCATGGACGCGGGCGAGCGCGACCTTATCGATCAGGATACCAAGGACATGATCGAGGGGGTGCTGGAAGTCAGCGAGCTGCGGGTCCGCGACATCATGATCCCCCGTTCCCAGATGGTAACGGTGGAAAAATCCCAGCCGGTGTCGGCGTTTCTGCCGATGATCATCGAGTCCACCCACTCCCGCTTTCCGGTGGTCAACGAAGACAAGGACCACATCGAGGGCATACTGCTGGCCAAGGATCTGCTGCAATACGGCTTCGGCCTGACCGAGGAGCCCTTCTCCATCGACAAGGTACTGCGCCCGGCAGTGGTGGTGCCCGAGAGCAAACGGCTCGACAAGTTGCTCAAGGAATTCCGGGAAGAGCGCTATCACATGGCCATAGTGGTGGATGAATTCGGCGGCGTGTCCGGCCTGGTGACCATAGAGGATATCCTCGAACTGATCGTCGGCGACATCGAGGACGAGTACGACGCCGAGGAAAGCGCCGAAATCCGCCAGATCAGCAAGCGGGTCTATGCGGTGGCCGCGCTCACCGACATCGAGGACTTCAACGAATTCTTCCATACCCACTTCAGCGACGAAGAAGCCGATACCATCGGCGGCATGGTGATGCATGCCTTCGGCCACCTGCCCGCCAAGGGCGAGCAGGTCGAGATCGAGGGATTCGTGTTCAAGGTGGCCCACGCCGATCGTCGACGCTTGCTGCAGTTGCAGGTTAAGATACCGGACAATCAGGAAACCTCCTCTTCGGAACCGGTATAAGTGCACAGATTGCTGCCCATCCTAGGGGCCCTGCTCAGCGGGGCCCTCGGCGTTTTCGCCTTCAGTCCGTTCGATCTCTGGCCCCTTGCCCTGGTGTCTCTGCTGGGCCTCTTCGTGCAGGCCACAGCCCCCTCGCCCGCCCTGGCGGCCCGGCGCGGCTTTGCCTGGAGCCTGGGACTCTATCTGCCGGGACTGTGGTGGATCCACAACAGCATGACCCTGTTCGGCGGCCTGCCGCTGGTCGCCGCCTTCCTGCTGGTGGCGTTGCTGGCCGCCTATTTGTCCCTCTACAACGCCCTGGCGCTGTGGCTGGCACGTCGCTATGTTGCCTCTCCCCTGGCCCGCCTGCTGTGGGTGCTGCCGGTGCTGCTGGTGGCCGCCGACTGGCTGCGGGGCTGGGTGCTGACCGGCTTTCCCTGGCTCTGGTTCGGCTACAGCCAGTTGGACGGCCCCCTGGCGGGACTGGCGCCGCTGTTGGGGGTTCAGGGTATCAGCTGGGTGCTGGCCTTCAGCGCCGGTGCGCTCTGCCTGCTGGCAACCCAGCGCCGCTGGCAGCCTGGCCTGCTCGCCCTGCTGCTGTGGGCGCTGGCCTATGGCAGCCAGCTGCTGCACTGGGTCAGCCCCACCCAGACCCAGCGCCTGGTTCTGGTACAGGGCAATATCGAGCAATCCCTGAAGTGGATCCCCGGCCAGCTGGAACTGAGCCTGGAGCGCTACCTGGAACTGACCCTGCCGGAGCTGGACGCCGACCTGGTGGTCTGGCCAGAATCGGCACTGCCCGCGTCCGAGCAGCAACTGGCTCCCTGGCTTGGCCAGGTCGACCAGCTGATGCATGAGCGCGGCCAGAGCCTGCTCACCGGCATCGTTTCCCGCCCGGCCGAGGGGGAAACCTACAACGCGGTGATCGGCCTCGGCGACGGTCGCTACCAGCCCGGCCACGACAATCGTTACTACAAACAGCAACTGGTGCCCATCGGCGAATTCGTGCCCTTCGGCGACTGGCTGCGCCCGCTGGCGCCCTTTTTCAACCTGCCCATGTCGTCCTTTTCCCGGGGCGAGGCGGGGCAACCGGATCTGGCCGGCGCCGGCCATCGTTTCAGCGTAGCCATCTGCTACGAAGTCGCCTTCCCCGGCCTGGTGCGCGACAACCTCAAGGCCGATACCGACTACCTGCTGACGGTCTCCAACGACACCTGGTTCGGCCAGTCCATCGGCCCCTGGCAACATCAGCAAATCGCCCGCATGCGCGCCCTGGAGCTGGGGCGTCCCCTGGTCCGCGCCACCAACAACGGGGTTACCCTGGTCACCGACGAAAAGGGGAGGATCACCGCCAGCCTGCCCCAGTTCGAAGCGGGGGTACTCAGGGCCGAGGTGACCGGCATGACCGGCCTGACACCCTATGCCCGTTTCGGCAACCTGCCCCTGCTGGGCTGGCTGGCCCTGTGCCTGGCCTTTGCCGCCTGTTGCCGGCACCGGCCCGTCGGTGCCTTCGGGCTGGAGCCGGGCCGGCGGCTGTTCAAGTAATTCAGGGGGTCAGCGGGCGGCGGATAAAAACGTCGTGGCCGCATTCGAGGCAGCCGGTGAGTACCTCGGGATGGGTAATTTCATGGCGGTGGGCGCACAGGGTACAGTCGTAGAATCCGGGCCCCACCACCTCACCGGCCCGGTATTCACCATGATGGGCCAGATCCTGGGCAAACTCCTGCCATTCCAGCCGGCTCTTGTCGGTAGCCCCGGCCAGCCAGCCCCACACGGTTTCGCGGATGCGCCGGTAGAACAGGCTGTCCCGGAATTCCTCACCGCTGTACTCGGCCAGGTCCCGCTTGACGTACTCGGCGATCAGCGCCAGCTCGTCCCGGGTCAGATCCCCGGCCGCTTCCATGTAGGCCTGGGTTTTTTCTACCAGCTCCTTAAGGGTGGTGTCCTCCGCCTGCCGCCACTGGCGGTGCAACTCCTCCACAAAGGCCTCGTAACCTTTTTTATGCTTGTCCCCTTGCTCGCTCATGGTGCTTTCCTCCGTGCTGCCGGGAGGGGGCGCTATTGTTGCAGGCTACCCCCTGGGGTATTCTATGCCGATTTATCGCTGGTGTTACCACCCCATTAACGGAACCGGACGTCACTAATGCAAGAGCAATTCAATCCCCAGAATATTGAGCCTGAAGTGCAACGCTTTTGGGCCGAAAAGCAGACCTTCAAGGCAACCGAACACGCGGGCAAGGACAAATTCTACTGCCTGTCCATGTTCCCCTACCCCTCAGGTCGGCTACATATGGGGCACGTCCGTAACTACACCATAGGCGACGTCATCTCCCGTTATCAACGGTTGCAGGGCAAAAATGTGCTCCAGCCCATCGGCTGGGATGCCTTTGGCCTGCCCGCCGAAAACGCCGCCGTCAACAACAAGACAGCGCCGGCACCCTGGACCTACGAAAACATCGACTACATGAAAAACCAGCTCAAGCGACTGGGTTTTGGTTACGACTGGGACAGAGAGCTGGCTACCTGCACCCCCGAATACTACCGCTGGGAGCAGTGGTTCTTTACCAAGCTGTATGACAAGGGCCTGGTCTACAAGAAAACCTCCTCGGTCAACTGGTGCCCCAACGACGAAACCGTGCTCGCCAACGAGCAGGTCAACGACGGCTGCTGCTGGCGCTGCGACACCCCGGTGGAGCAGAAGGAAATTCCCCAGTGGTTTATCAAGATCACCGACTATGCGGAAGAGCTGCTCAACGACATCGACCACCTGGACGGCTGGCCCGAGCAGGTCAAGACCATGCAGCGCAACTGGATTGGCCGCAGCGAGGGCGTGACCCTGCGCTTTGCGGTGGCAGGCAGCACCGACAGCTTTGAGGTATACACCACCCGCCCCGACACCCTGTTTGGCGTCACCTACGTGGGCATTGCCGCCGGCCACCCGCTGGCTGCGCGCGCTGCCGAAAACAACCCGGCCCTGGCCGCCTTTATCGACGACTGCCGGCACAACAAGGTGGCCGAGGCCGAGATGGCCACCATGGAGAAGAAGGGCATGGCCACCGGCCTGATGGCGGTGCACCCGCTCACCGGCAAACAGGTACCCATCTGGGTCGCCAACTTCGTGCTGATGGATTACGGCTCTGGCGCCGTGATGGCGGTGCCCGCCCACGACCAGCGCGACCATGAGTTTGCCGGCAAATACGGCCTCGACATAGTGCCGGTGATCAAGCCCGCCGACGGCAGCGAACCGGACGTAAGCACCGAGGCCTATACCGAAAAGGGCGTGCTGTTTCACTCCGGCGAATTCGACGGCCTGAACTTCGAGCAGGCCTTTGACGCCATCGCCAAAACGCTGGAAGAAAAGGGCCTGGGCCGGCGCACCGTCAACTTCCGCCTGCGCGACTGGGGGGTGAGCCGCCAGCGCTACTGGGGCGCGCCCATTCCCATGCTCAACCTGGAAGACGGCACCGTGGTCGGCGCGCCGGAAGAGTCCCTGCCGGTGGTGCTGCCGGAAGACGTGGTGATGGACGGTATCCAGAGCCCGATCAAGGCCGATCCCGAGTGGGCCAAAACCACCTACCACGGCCAGCCGGCGCTGCGGGAAACCGACACCTTCGACACCTTTATGGAGTCGTCCTGGTACTACGCCCGCTACTGCAGCCCCGACTACGATCAGGGCATGCTGGACGTGGAAAAGGCCAACTACTGGCTGCCGGTGGATCAGTACATCGGCGGCATTGAGCACGCCTGCATGCACCTGCTGTATGCCCGCTTCTTCCACAAGCTGCTGCGCGACACCGGCCTGGTGGAGTCCGACGAGCCGTTCAAGCGCCTGCTGTGCCAGGGCATGGTGCTGGCCGATGCCTTCTACTACACCGACGACAAGGGCGGCCGCACCTGGGTCAGCCCGCTGGACGTGACCCTGGAGCGGGACGAAAAGGGCCGCATCAAGAAAGCGGTGGACGCCGAGGGCCGCGAGCTGGTGCACACCGGCATGACCAAGATGTCCAAGTCCAAGAACAACGGCATCGATCCCCAGGTGATGGTGGACCGCTACGGCGCCGACACCGTGCGGCTGTTCATGATGTTCGCCTCCCCCGCCGACCTCACCCTGGAATGGTCCGACTCCGGCGTCGAGGGCGCCCAGCGTTTCCTCAAGCGGTTGTGGAAACTGGTGTACGAACACCAGGCCCGGGGCCCGGTTGAAGGCCTGCGGCTGGCAGAGCTGAGCGGCGAGCAAAAGACCCTGCGCCGGGAAGTACACAAGACCATCAACAAGGTGAGCGACGACGTGGGCCGGCGCCAGACCTTCAACACCGCCATCGCCGCCATCATGGAACTGCTTAACCTGCTGGCCCGGGTGGACATGGCCGACGCACAAAACCGTGCCCTGCTGCAGGAAGCCCTGGAAGCCGTGGTGGTGATGCTGCATCCCATCGTGCCCCATACCTGCTTCAAGCTGTGGCAGGCCCTCGGCCGGGAAGATATCGATCATGCCAGCTGGCCGGTGGCCGATCCCGAAGCCCTGGTGGAAGAGGAAAAACTGGTGGTGGTGCAGGTCAACGGCAAAGTGCGCGGCAAGGTGACCGTGGCCGCCGACGCCAGCCAGGACACGGTGGAAGCCGCCGGCAAGGCAGAGGACAATGTGGCCCGCCATCTGGACGGCAAGACCATTCGCAAGGTGATTTACGTACCGGGCAAGCTGCTGAATATCGTGGCTAACTGATAGCTAGAAGCTGGAAGCTGGAAGCTGGAAGCTAGAAAGAAGCATGGCACCACAGGCTCGTGCTTCTTTGTTTTTCTTCCGGCTTCAGGCTTCCGGCTGTGTTTTAAGGAGTTGTGATGTTCACTCGAATCAAGGCCATTATGCTGCTGTCGCTGACCCTGCTGCTGACCGCTTGCGGTTTCCAGCTCAGGGGCGGCGACAACCTGCCCCCCGAGCTGCACCGCCTGGTACTGGCCGGGGACGATAAAACCCCCTTCTACCGGCTGGTGTCGGCGCGCCTGCTGCGGGCCGGGGTCCAGCTGGTGGAAGCCGATGGCGCCACGCCCGTGCTGACCATAGCCCCCCTCGGCCAGAGCAACACCACCGCCTCGGTCGACACCCGGGCCGACACTCTGGAATACGCCATGCGTTTTGGCACCCGCTTTACCCTGGATGTGCCCGGCGAGCCGCGCCAGGCGTTCAATGTGGCCTTCAACCGCAGCTTTCTCGACAAGTCCGATCAGGCACTCGCCTCCAGCCGTGAGCAGCAGCAATTGCGCGAGCAGATGGAACACGAGGCCGCCGAGCAGATCGTCCGCCAGTTGAGCCGCCTGTCGTTCTGATGCGCCTCTATCCCGAGCAGTTGCCGCAGCACCTCCAGGGCGGCCTCTCGCCCTGCTATTTCGTCTACGGCGACGAACCCCTGCTGAAAATGGAAGCCCTCGACCTGCTGCGCCGCACGGCGCGCGCCCAGGGTTTCGACGAACGCCACCGCTTCGACGCCGACGAGGGCCTGGACTGGGATGCCCTGTTCGACGCCAGCCAGGCCCTGAGCCTGTTCAGTCGCCGCCAGATCATCGAGCTGGCGCTGCCCGACAAGCTCGACAAAACCGCCTCGGACCGGCTGCGGGAACTGTTGCGCCAGTGTCACCCGGATCTTTTGCTGCTGATAAGCGGCCCCCGACTCAACCAGCAGCAACAAAAAAGCGCCTGGTTCAAGGCCCTGGCCGAGACCGGCCCCACGGTTGCCGTGCTGTCGCCCAATCCGCGCCAGCTGGTGCGCCTGCTTGAGCAGCGGCTGCGGGACGCCGGCCTGAGGGCCGAGCCGGACGCCCTGCACTGGCTGGCCCACGCCTTCGAGGGCAACCTGCTGGCGGCGGCGGGAGAAATCGAAAAGCTCGCCCTGCTCGCCCTCCCCCAGCCGCTGACCCTGGCCACCCTGCAACAGCAGGTGCAGCCGCATCACCATTTCAACCCCTTCCAGTTGCTGGATCCGCTGCTGCAGGGCAAGGTCAGGCGCGCCTGCCGCATCCTGCTGCAACTGCGCCAGGAAGGGATCGAGGCAGGCATGCTGTGCCACCTGCTGGCCCGCGAGCTGGCAACCCTGGACAGCCTGCAGGCCCACTTGCAGGCAGGCCAGCCCTTTCACCAGGCCGCTGCCGCCCTGCATGTCTGGTCCAGCCGCCAGCCATTGTTGCAGGCGGCCCTGGGCCGGCTGCCGGCGGCCAAACTGGCCGCCCTGGGCACCCTGCTGGCCGCGGCCGACGCCGCCCTGGCCGACTTTGACGACGATGCCGCCTGGCGCTGGCTGTACGCGCTGTGCATCGGTTTTCTCGACGACCAACCACCGACCATACTGCCATGACCGCACCTATCGGCCTGCTCGGAGGCACTTTCGATCCCATCCATATCGGCCATCTGCGCACCGCCATCCAGAGCATGGAACGGCTCGGGCTGGCCGAGGTCCGCCTCCTGCCCAACCATATACCGCCCCACAGGGCCACCCCCGCCAGCGCCCCGGCGCACCGCCTGGCCATGGTCCGGCTGGCGGCGGCGGCGACCCCGGGGTTGACGGTGGATGCGCGCGAACTCAACCGCCAAACCCCGTCCTACACCATAGACACCCTGATTGAACTGCGCCGGGAACTGGGCTCGCGGCCACTGTGCTTTCTTATGGGCATGGACTCCCTGTGCGGGCTCAATGGCTGGCACCGCTGGCGGGAATTGCTCGATCACGCCCATCTGGTGGTCAGCCACAGGCCCGGCTGGCAACCCGCATTCAACCCCGAGGTCGAGGCCCTGTTCCACCGCCACGGCACCCGCGACCGGGAGCGGCTGCATCACCAGCCGGCCGGCTGCATCCATCTGCTCGACAACCCCGAACTGGAGATCTCGTCCAGCCGGCTGCGCGAATGCATCCGCAGCGGGAACAATCCACAATATTTGTTGCCGGAAACGGTAGCGGACTACATTCGCGAACAGGGACTCTACCAGGGGCCCGTGCTATAATCCGCCGCCATCGAGAACTGAGGAGAACCGCCCCTTGCAAGGTAAAGAACTGCACGATTTTATCGTCGACAAGCTCGACGATCTCAAGGCCCGGGACATCCAGATCCTGGACGTGACCGGCAAATCCAGCATCACCGACTGCATGATCGTCTGCTCCGGCAACTCCAGCCGCCACGTCAACGCCATTGCCGAACACCTGGCCACCGAGGCCCGCCATGCCGGCCTGCACACCCTGGGGGTGGAAGGCCAGGGCGCCGGCGAATGGGTGCTGGTGGATCTGGGCGACGTCATCGTGCACGTGATGCAGGAAGAAACCCGCGATTTCTACCAGCTTGAAAAACTCTGGGGTGGCAGCGCCGTCGGAGCCCTGGCGGGATGAAACTGCAGTTGCTGGCGGTCGGCACCCGGATGCCGGCCTGGGTCACGGCCGGCTTTCAGGAATACCAGCGCCGCTTTCCCCGGGACCTGCCCCTGGAATTGCTGGAAATCCCCGCCGGCAAACGCGGCAAGAATGCCGACATCGAGCGTATTCTGCACAAGGAAGGCGAGCAGATGCTGGCCGCCGCCGGCCGGTCGGCCCGGCTGGTAACCCTGGACATTCCCGGTCGTCCCTGGACCACGGAGCAACTGGCCGAGCAACTGACCCGCTGGCAACTGGACGGGCGCGACGTGGCCATCCTCATCGGCGGTCCCGAAGGCCTGGCGCCGGCCTGCAAGGCCGCCGCCGAACAGTCCTGGTCGCTGTCGCCGCTGACTCTGCCCCATCCCCTGGTGCGGGTGGTCGCTGCCGAAAGCCTGTACCGGGCCTGGAGCATCAATAACAACCATCCCTACCACCGAGAGTAAGAATGGCAAAAGGCCGGGTAAAGATGCGCGATCACGGCGCCGAATCCTCTCTGCACTGGCGCCGGACCCTGGTGGCCTTTGTGGGCATAGTGCTGCTCATGGGGGTGCTGTTCACCAACCTTTACCACCTGCAGGTCAACGAGCACCAGGATTACCAGACCCGCTCCAACGACAACCGCATCAAGGTAGTGCCCATCGCCCCCACCCGAGGCCTTATCTATGATCGTAACGGCGTGCTGCTGGCGGAAAACCGCCCCATCTACAGCCTGGAGATCACTCCCGAACAGGCCGGGGATCTGGAACAGGCCGTCGCCCGGCTGACCGACCTGCTTGGGCTCGAGCCCGAGCTCGGGCAGCGCTTTTTCGACGATGTGCGCCGCCAGCGCCGGTTCAATCCCGTGGTACTGGTCAGCCGCCTGACCGAGGAGCAGGTGGCCCTGTTCAGCATCAACCAGCACAAGTTTCCGGGCGCGTCCATCGAAGCCTACCTCAAGCGTTTCTATCCCTACGGCGATACCTTCACCCATGTGCTGGGCTACATGGCCAAGATCAACGATCGGGATGTAGAGCGGCTGCGTACCGAAAACAAGCTGGCCAACTACGCCGCCACCCGGGACATCGGCAAACTGGGGGTCGAGCGTTACTACGAGGATCTGCTGCACGGCCAGGTCGGCTTTCAGGAGGTGGAGGTCAACAACCGGGGCCGGGTGATCCGCACCCTCAAATACCAGCCGCCGGTGCCCGGCAGCGACATCTACCTTAACATCGATATCCGCCTGCAACAGCGGGCCCAGCAGTTGCTGGCGGGAAAACGCGGCGCCGTGGTAATGATGACCCCGCGCGACGGCCGGGTCTTGGCCCTGATGTCCAACCCCAGCTATGATCCCAACCTGTTCGTGCACGGCATCAGCGGCCCCGACTACCGGGCCCTGCTGGAAAATCCGAACCGGCCGCTGATCAACCGGGCCAGCCAGGGCATCTATGCTCCCGCTTCCACCGTCAAGCCCATGCTGTCGGTGATGGGGCTGAACGAGGGCGCCATCACGCCGGCCACCCGCTACTTTGGCGGACCCTATTTCCAGATCCCCAACACCAGCCGCAAGTTCCGCGACTGGCGTCGCTGGGGCCACGGCTGGATGGACGTGTACCGGGCCATCGAGATCTCCGCCGATACCTTTTTCTATGACCTGGCCTACCGGCTGGGCATCGACACCCTGCACGACTACATGAGCCGTTTCGGCTTCGGCCAGGCCTCGGGTATCGATCTGCACGAGGAAGCCAGTGGCATCATGCCCTCCCGGAGCTGGAAGCAGGCCCGCCACAAGCAGCCCTGGTATCAGGGCGATACCATATCGGTGGGCATCGGCCAGGGTTACTGGACCGCCACTCCGCTGCAGCTGGCCCGGGCCACCTCCATCATGGTGGACCACGGCGACACCGTGCATCCCCGCCTGCTGCACGGGATCGCCATCGACGGCGAAAAGGTGGAGATGCCCATCAGCCATGGCGACCCCATAGTACTGCGACAGGAAAGCTACTGGGACGTGGGCCTGGCCGGCATGTACCGGGTGATCCACGGCAGTGAGGGCACGGCGCGCAAGGCCTTTGCCAATACCCCCTACCAGGCGGCCGGCAAATCCGGGACCGCCCAGGTGTTCAGTCTGGCGGAGAACCAGCAGTACGATCACGAAAACACCCAGGAACACCTGCGCGACAACGCCCTGTTCGTGGCCTACGCGCCCTTCGAGGATCCCCAGGTGGTGGTGTCCGTGGTACTGGAAAACGTGGGCGGTGGCAGTACCCACGCGGCCCCGGTTGCCCGCGCCATGCTCGACGCCTACCTGCTGCCCGATCCACCGCCGGCCGAGGAGGCCGCCACCGATGAATAAGCACCATCGCCGCCGTCCCCTGGGCGAGCGCCTGCACCTGGACTGGCCGCTGCTGCTGGCCCTGCTGGTCCTGCTTTCGGCCAGCATGGCCGTGCTCTATTCGGCCAGCGGCGAAGATCTCGCCTCCCTCACCCGCCAGGGCATCCGCATCGGCCTGTCGCTGGTGGTCATGGTGGTGCTGGCCCAGTTGCCGCCCACCTTCTATGCCCGCTGGGCGCCCCCGGTATTTCTGCTGGGCGTGGTGCTGCTGGTGCTGGTGCTGCTGGTGGGCGACATCGGCAAGGGTGCCCAGCGCTGGCTGGAAATCGGCTCCTTCCGCTTCCAGCCCTCGGAAGCACTCAAACTGGCCATGCCGATGACCATCGCCGCCTACATCAGCCGCTATCCGCTGCCGCCCAGCCTGCTGCACGTCTTCCTTGCCTTCCTGCTGGTGCTGGTGCCGACCCTGCTGATCGCCAAGCAGCCCGATTTGGGCACGGCCGTGCTGGTGGCCGCTTCCGGCCTGTTCGTGATTTTTCTGGCCGGCATGTCCTGGCGGCTGATCCTGGTGGCCATCGCCGGGCTGGCGGCGTTTTTGCCGGCGCTGTGGTTTTTCCTGATGCACGATTATCAGAAGCGGCGGGTCCTGACGCTGCTCGACCCGGAAAGCGATCCCCTGGGCGCGGGCTATCATATCATCCAGTCGAAAATCGCCATCGGCTCAGGCGGCCTCTGGGGCAAGGGCTGGCTGCAGGGCACCCAGTCCCAGCTGGAGTTCCTGCCCGAACGCCACACCGATTTTATTTTCGCGGTACTGGCGGAAGAATTCGGCCTGATTGGCGTCAGCCTGCTGATGCTGCTGTATCTGTTCATCATCGGCCGCGGCCTCTACATTTCGGTGCAGGCCCAGGGCGCCTTTCCCCGCCTGCTGGCCGGCGCCCTGACGCTGACTTTTTTCGTGTACGTGTTCGTCAACATCGGCATGGTCAGCGGCCTGCTGCCGGTGGTGGGGGTGCCCCTGCCGCTGATAAGCTATGGCGGTACCTCCATGGTGACACTGATGGCCGGATTTGGCATTCTCATGTCCGTCCATACCCATAAGCGCCTGTTGGCCAAATAACAAGGAATTCCGAATGCGCCTTGCCTTCCTCCCCGCCGCCCTGTGGCTGGCCTTCTCCGCCCAGGCAGCGGAGCCCGACAGCGAACAGCAGCGCTGGCTCGACGATCTCGCCAGCCGGTTTGAACTGCCCCTTGAGGAGCTGGAGCAGGCGGTGGCGCAGGCCAGCTATCAGCAATCGATCATCGACGCCATGACCCGGCCGGCGGAAGCCAAGCCCTGGCACCAGTACAGACCCATCTTCCTCACCGAAAAACGGCTGCAACAAGGGGTGGAGTTCTGGCAGCAACACCAGGAACTGCTGGCGCGGGCCGAGCAGGAACTGCAGGTGCCGGCCCAGATCATCGTCGCCATCATCGGCGTCGAAACCTTCTACGGCGCCCATATGGGCGGGCACCGGGTGCTCGACGCCCTCTACACCCTGGGCTTTCACTATCCGCCCAGGGCCGATTTTTTCCGCTCCGAGTTCGGCCACTACCTGCAACTGGCCCGGGAGCAGGGCTGGCCGCTGGCACAACAAAAAGGCTCTTATGCCGGCGCCATGGGCATGGGCCAGTTCATCTCTTCCAGCTACCGCCACTACGCGGTGGACTTCAACGGCGACGGGCATACTGATTTGTTCGAGGCCACCGACGCCATCGGCAGCGTGGCCAATTATTTTCATGAACACCGCTGGCAATGGGCCGAGGACGTCGCCTACCCGGCCCGGGTTATCGATGCGGACACGGCCGACGCCCTGCTGGCACCGGCTCTGGAGATCGACAAGACCTGGGCGGAGCTGGCCGCCGCCGGCATCGTCATCGACGCCCAGCTCAACGCCGATACCCCGGTCAAGCTGCTGAAACTGGACAGCGCCGAGGGCCCGGAATACTGGGTGGTGCGGCATAACTTTTACGTTATAACCCGTTATAATCGCAGTCCTCTGTACGCCATGGCCGTATACCAACTGAGTGAGCAAATCAGACAGGCTTATGAACAACAGCGCTAAACGCCTCATCTCCCTGGCCGCCCTGCTGCTGGCGGCCTGTGCCGGCCAGCCGGAGCGCGAGCCGGGCAAGGACGCCGCCTGGGACAAGGAAACCGCCGGCGGCCGCTACGCCCTGCGCCAGGACAAGGCGCCGGGTGAAATGCCGGACATGTCCCACGTCAAGGACGCCCAGCCCCGCTTTGAACCCTACAGCCGCCAGGGCAACAAGGATTACAACGTCTGGGGTGCCGACTATGAAGTCTGGCGCGACGTACAAAATTACCAGGACGAGGGCCTGGCTTCCTGGTACGGCGCCAAATTCCACGGCTACCATACCTCCAACGGCGAGGTTTACGACATGTACACCATGACCGCGGCCCACAAGCACCTGCCGTTGCCTTCTTTCGTACGGGTAACCAATACCGAAAACGGCAAGCAGGTGGTGGTCAGGGTCAATGATCGCGGCCCCTTCCACGGCGGACGTATCATCGACCTGTCCTATGCCGCCGCCTGGAAGCTGGGCATGCTAGAAAAGGGGACGGCACCGGTGCGCGTGGAACTGATCAAGATCACGCCCAATGCCGAGCAGACCCGGCTCGCCAATCAGGCGCCCGGCAAGCATATCCAGCTGCTGGCGACCCGCTCCGCCGATACCGCCAAGGAGCTTGCCGCCCGCCTGAGCAAAGAGTATGGTTTCCCCGCCCGGGTGGAGCGCCAGTCCGAGTGGTACAGGTTGCAAATGGGGCCTATTCCGGTTACCAAAACGGATGATACCCTGGCCCGGCTCATCGCCGAAGGCTATTCCCAGGCGTATTTCCTGAACTAAACGGCATTTTATTCATCTTAAAACGGCAGCCACCGCCGGACGCGAGCCGCGCAACGGGCGGTGGCTTCCCATCCATTTTTTAAAAACAGGGATCCGACAGACGTTATGCGTATGGTTAACACTCTCCCCACCCTTTTCCTCGCCGGCATGGTGTCCTTCGCCAGCCAGGCGCAAAGCGTAGCTCCCATGATCCCCGAACCGCCGGCCATCGCTGCCAAGTCCTATGTATTGATGGACTACGCCAGCGGCCAGGTGCTGGTGTCCGAGAATGCCTATGAGCGCCTGCCGCCCGCCAGCCTGACCAAGATGATGACCTCCTACATCCTCGGCCAGGCGCTGGAAGAGGGCAAGGTCAAACGGGAAGACCTGGTGACCGTCAGTGAAGCCGCCTGGGCGCAGAATTTTCCCGGCTCCTCGGTCATGTTCCTGGAGGTGGGCAAGCAGGTCAGTATCGACGATCTCAACCGCGGCATCATCATCCAGTCCGGCAACGATGCCACCGTCGCCGTGGCCGAGCACCTGGCCGGCAGCGTCAACTCCTTCGCCGACCTGATGAACTCCTGGGCCGCCCGCCTGGGGATGAAGGACAGCCACTTCGTCACTCCCCACGGCCTGTACAGCGAGGAGATGTACACCACCGCCTACGACATGGCCCTGCTCGGCCAGGCGCTGATCCGCGATGTGCCCGAGGAATACGCCATCCATTCCGAGCGGTCGTTCACTTTCAACGGCATTACCCAGCACAACCGCAACTCTCTGCTGTGGGATCAGTCCCTGAACGTGGACGGGATCAAGACCGGCCATGTCAGCGAGGTCGGCTACAACCTGGTGTCCTCCGCCACCAAGGACGACATGCGGCTGATCGCCGTGGTGATGGGTGCGGCCAACGAGCGGGTCCGTGCCGCCGAAAGCAAGAAGCTGCTGACCTACGGTTTTCGCTTCTACCAGACCCTGACCCCCTACGAGGCGGGCAGCAAGCTGGTTGACCAGCGTATCTGGATGGGCGACAAGGACACAGTAGCGCTCGGCGTCGACCAGGCGGTAGCGGTGACCATTCCCCGCGGCCAGGCCCAGAACCTGCAGGCCGACTTCACCCTCGATCAGGCACTCAAGGCGCCCCTGGCCAAAGGCCAGCCGGTGGGTACACTGCACCTGCGCCTGTCCGGCCAGGATGTTGCCACAGTGCCGCTGGTGGCACTGGAAGACATCGAGCAGGGCGGCCTGTTCAGCCGGCTGGTGGATTACATCAAGCTGCTGATCCAGGGCCTGTTCAGCTAATACTGCCGGGGCCGGCCCGGCGCCGGCCCCATCCGCACTCCCCCGTCCAATACCCCTGCAAGTTGTCGGTTTCAGATTAGCCGTTTTTATGATAAAAATGCGGCACAGGCTCTGGAAACCCTTTCCATCCCCAATCGAATACCGCTGTCTTGAAGGTTGCCATGAATACCAAATTTGATGAGTTGCTCGAATTTCCCTGCCGCTTTCCGTTCAAGGTACTGGGCCTGGCCGACGAGCGCCTGCCCGACCTGGTCGTGGAAGTGCTGCAGCAGCACGCCCCCGGCGATTACAGCCCCAAGGTCCGCCCCAGCAGCAAGGGCAATTACCATGCGGTCAGCGTTCAGGTTACCGTACACAGCAAGGAGCAGATTGAGCGGCTGTATCAGGAACTCGGCAAGCTGGATCTGGTCAAGTACGTACTCTAGGACATCACCATGCAGCAGGAGCAACTGACGGTAAGGAACTGGGGACTGGCTTCTTACGAGCATGTCTGGCACACCATGCAGGCCTTCACCGACCGGCGCGATTCAGGCACCCGGGACGAGTTCTGGCTGGTGGAGCACCTGCCGGTGTTCACCCAGGGCCAGGCCGGCAAGGCCGAGCATGTGCTCAACGCCGGCGACATCCCGGTGATCCAGGCCGACCGCGGCGGCCAGGTCACTTATCATGGCCCAGGCCAGCTGGTGCTTTACCTGCTGCTGGACGTGCGCCGCCGCAAACTCGGTGTGCGCAACCTGGTCACCGCCATGGAAGAGTCCATTGTCGGCCTGCTGGGTGAATACAATATTGAGGCCTACGCCAAGCCCGACGCCCCCGGTGTCTACGTGGCCCAAAGCAAAATTGCCTCCCTTGGCCTGCGGGTACGGCGCGGCTGCTCCTTCCATGGCCTGGCGCTGAACGTCAACATGGATCTCAGCCCCTTCCTGCGCATCAACCCCTGCGGCTACGCGGGCATGGCCATGACCCAGTGCTGCGCCCTCGGCGGCCCCCAAACCATTGAGGAAGCCCAATCCCGGCTGGTACCCTTGCTGGCAGAGCAGCTTGGCTATCAACATCTCTACTACACCACAGAGAAACTGAAATTATGAGCAAACCCGTACGCGTCGAGCCCGGCGTAAAATTGCGTGACGCCGACAAGATGGCCCTGATCCCGGTCAAGTACATGCCGGAAGCGGAAGAGGAAGTGCTGCGCAAGCCGGAGTGGATGAAGATCAAGCTTCCTCCCAGCAACCAGCGCATACAGGGGCTCAAAAACATCATGCGCGAGAACAAGCTGCACTCGGTGTGCGAGGAAGCCTCCTGCCCCAACCTGCCCGAGTGCTTCAACCACGGCACCGCCACCTTTATGATCCTGGGCGCCATCTGTACCCGCCGTTGCCCCTTCTGCGACGTGGCCCACGGCCGCCCGCTGGCGCCGGATCCGGAAGAGCCGGCCAAGCTGGCCAAGACCATCAAGGAGCTGGGCCTGAAATACGTGGTGATCACCTCGGTGGACCGGGACGATCTGCGCGATGGCGGCGCCCAGCACTTCGCCGACTGCATCCGCGCCATTCGCGAGCAAAGCCCCAACACCAAAATCGAGATCCTGACCCCGGACTTCCGCGGCCGCATGGACACGGCGCTGGAGATCCTCAAGGACACCCCGCCGGACGTGTTCAACCACAACCTGGAAACCGCGCCGCGCCTGTACCGGGTGGCCCGCCCCGGCGCCGACTACAAGTGGTCGCTGGAGCTGCTGCGCCGGTTCAAGGAAATGCATCCCCAGGTGGCCACCAAGTCCGGCCTGATGATGGGTCTCGGCGAAACCAACGAGGAAATCGTGGAGGTGCTCAAGGATCTGCGCGAGCACAACGTCACCATGTTGACCCTGGGCCAGTACCTGCAGCCCAGCCGCCACCACCTGCCGGTGAAGCGCTACGTGCCACCCGCCGAGTTCGACGAGCTGAAAGCCGTGGCCGACAGCATCGGCTTCAGCCACGCCGCCTGCGGCCCCTTCGTGCGCTCTTCCTACCACGCGGATCTACAAGCCCAGGGCGTGGAAGTGAAATAAATACCTGAAGAGTGAGGGGGTATCGCCTCCAGCCTGATAGCAAAAAAAGGAGCCTTTTGGCTCCTTTTTTTTAATGTGCAACTATCGGCTCAGGCCTGGCGTCGGGCGGTGACTGCGTCCGCCAGTTGGGCCAACAGGGCTTCGGTGTCTTCCCAGCCGATGCAGGCGTCGGTAATGCTCTGGCCGTAGGTCAGCTCGCAGCCTTCCTGCAGGTCCTGGCGCCCTGCCACCAGGTGGCTTTCCACCATGACGCCCATAATGGCCCGTTGACCGGCGGCCAACTGGCCACAGACGTCCTCGCACACCACCATCTGGCGCTGGTACTGCTTGCTGCTGTTGGCGTGGCTGAAGTCGATCATCAGCTTCTGCGGCAGGCCGGCCTTGTCCAGCCCCTGGCACACCGCCGCCACGTGCTCGGCACTGTAGTTCGGCTCCTTGCCGCCGCGCAGTATGATATGGCAGTCCGGGTTGCCGGCGGTGGACACGATGGCCGAATGGCCGAACTTGGTCACCGACAGGAAGTGGTGGGAAGCACTGGCTGCGCCGATGGCGTCTGCCGCCACCTTGATGGTGCCGTCGGTGCCGTTCTTGAAGCCCACCGGACAGGACAGGCCAGAGGCCAGCTCACGGTGTACCTGGGATTCGGTGGTGCGCGCACCAATGGCACCCCAGCTCATCAGATCCGCCACATACTGGGGCGTGATCATATCGAGGAACTCGCTGGCGGTAGGCAGACCCAGATCGTTGAGATCCAGCAGCAGCTTGCGGCCGATGCGCAGGCCATCATTGATCTGGAAGCTGTTGTCCAGGTAGGGGTCGTTGATCAGCCCCTTCCAGCCCACCGTGGTGCGCGGTTTTTCAAAGTAGACCCGCATCACGATTTCCAGCCGGTCGGCGTACCGATCGCGCAGCGGCTTGAGGCGCCTGCCGTACTCGATGGCGGCCTGGGGGTCGTGAATGGAGCAGGGCCCGATCACCACCAGCAGGCGATCGTCTTCGTCGGTGAGGATACGGTGAATGGCCTGGCGGGACTCGAACACCGTGGCCGAGGCGGTATCGGTAGCCGGGTATTTCTCCAGCACCGCTATCGGCGGCAAAAGTTCCTTGATCTCGTTGATACGGATGTCGTCGGTTTGAAAATGCATGGGCAACCCTGATTGCTTTGGCCGAGCCGTGGCTCGTCGTTATCGGAAAGGAATGCTTTCAATCTATCCCGAGCAAGGTCCGGCTGTAAACGCCGGATTGCCCGCAAAGGCCAATTGTCCGATAGGAACGACCGATACATTCGATAGCGAAGAACCGCTGGATAAAATACTGATAATCATTATCATTTAAATCATACCCCAGCCGGAGCACGCCATCATGTACAAAACCCTGACCTTCGCCCTAGTGCACTTCACCGTCGCTTTCAGCGTGGCCTGGCTGTTGTCGGGCGATCTGATGATTGGCGGCCTCATCGCCCTGATCGAACCCATGGTCAACACCCTCGCCTACTTTTTTCATGAAAAGGCCTGGAGCCGTTTTGGCCGTTCGCCCAAGCCGGCACTGGACAACAAGGGCCTGGCGGTGTGAACATGCAGACCACACTCCCTGATGAGACGGCCCCATGAGCTATTCCCTTACTGCCGCCGACAAGGCGAACGCCCTGAGCCTGCGTGACGACGAGCGCTTCAATCATTTCGTGGCCCGGGTGTGCGAGCACCAGGAGCTGTGGATCCTCACCGACGAGCACGGCTGCATGATGCTGACTTCGGACGACGACGAGGACTGCATCCCGGTCT
Organism: Zobellella taiwanensis; assembly: GCF_003012795.1. Taxonomy (GTDB): domain Bacteria; phylum Pseudomonadota; class Gammaproteobacteria; order Enterobacterales; family Aeromonadaceae; genus Oceanimonas; species Oceanimonas taiwanensis. The sequence goes on along the minus strand of NZ_PXYH01000005.1, from coordinate 96,490 downwards.
GGCCCCATCCCGACTATGCCCGCGACTGGGCGGTGGGCGACTGGAGCCAGTGCAAGCCCGAGGCCATCAGCCTCCAGGTATGGCTGTCGCGCTGGGTGCCAGGCATGGAAGAAGACGAACTGCTGGTGGCGGTGTTCCCCACGCCCGACGAAACCGGGGTGGTGGTCGACCCCCATGAACTGCAGGAGGCCATCGGCCGCAAGCAGACATTGGGGCGGCGCAACTGATGCAGCTCTGGGTGGACGCGGACGCCTGCCCCAAGGTGATCCGCGACATATTGTTCCGCGCCGCCGAGCGCACCCAAACCCCGCTGGTACTGGTGGCCAACCATCCCCTGCCGCTGCCCGCCTCCCGGCTGATCCGGCAGGTCCAGGTGGCCAAGGGCTTCGATGTGGCCGACAACGAAATCGTGGCCCGGATAGAGGCCGGCGATATTCTCGTTACCGGCGATATCCCGCTGGCCGCCGAGGCCCTGGACAAGGGGGCCCGGGTGCTGAGCCCGCGCGGCGAGCGTTTCGAACCGGGCACCATCCGGGCCAAACTGACCCTGCGCGATTTTATGGATACCCTGCGCGCCAGCGGGGTGCAGACCGGCGGCCCGCCCAGCCTGAGCCCCGCCGACCGGCAGGCCTTCGCCAATCAGCTGGACCGACTCTTGAGCCATAAGCCATAAGCGGTGTCAGTCACTCGCTGTGAATTGTCTTGCCGCAACGATGCTTACCGCTCCTGAAAAGAGGTAACACCATGTTCAGAACCCTGACCATTATCCTGGCCACCCTGTGGCTCACCGCCTGCGCCGGCGTCAGCCAGTACAGCGTCTCCGAAAGCGAGCTGGAAAAGGCACTCTATACCCAGTTGGAAGAGCAGGCCCCCCGCTTTACCCAGGGCCTGGTCGAAACCCGCATCGATCGGCTCGACCTGAACATAGGTCCGGACGGTCGCCAGGTCGTGCGCCTGGATATCAGCGGGGAAACCGCCATCAATGCGTTGATTGCCAGCTTTCCGGCCGCCCTGGATCTGGTCATAGAGGGCCGTCCCGTCTACGACCGCCAGAAGAACGCCATTTTTATCCGCGATCTGGATCTGCTGCAAAGCAAGGTCGACGCCTTCGGCTACCAGGGTGACGTGGCCGCCGCCTCCGCCGGCATGATGCAACTGCTGCGCGCCGTGCTTGAGAATCAGCCGGTCTATCGCCTTGACGACAACCGCTACGGCTGGCTGAAAACGGTGCCGGTGGCCATGGATATCGCGCCCGGCCGGCTGGTGTTCAGCCCCCGTTTCAGCGACTAGGAACAGGCCGCAAGGCCAGGGTCGCGCGGTATTTTCCCCAGCCCGATCTCTGGCCTTTCTCTCAAAATAACGTACATTATGGGCAATCGACCGCTCTTGAACAGGCAGGTGTCCCATTAACGCTGCAATACTGATGGTGTTTATCCCCACCTTTTTCTTTGTGTCCGTCACCCCCGGCATGTGCATGACCCTGGCCCTGTCCCTGGGCATGACCATAGGGGTCAAACGGTCCTTGTGGATGATGCTCGGCGAGCTGGTCGGCGTCGGCCTGGTCGCCTGCCTGGCGGTGATCGGGGTGGCGGCCATCATGCTGCAATATCCCGAGCTGTTCCTGCTGCTCAAATACGGCGGCGGCCTTTACCTGGCCTGGCTCGGCATCCAGCTGTGGCGCTCCCGGGGCAAGCTGGCTCTGAACCCGGTGGACACAGGGCCCCGCCATATCCCGGTGACCACCCTGATAAGCCAGGGTTTTATCACCGCCATCGCCAATCCCAAGGGCTGGGCCTTCTTTATCGCCCTGCTGCCGCCCTTTATCAACAACCAGGCTCCCCTGGCGGGCCAACTGGTCACCCTGGTGTCCATCATCCTGCTGCTCGAGTTTTTGTGCCTGCTGCTCTACGCCAGCGGCGGCCGGACCCTGAGCCGGGTGCTGATGCAAAAGGGCAAGGTGCAGTTGATGAACCGCATCGCCGGCAGCCTGATGCTGGGCGTGGCCCTGTGGCTGGCGCTGGGCTGAAACGCCAGGGAGCCCTGGCGCTGCTGCTGGTGGTGCTGGTCACGGCCCTGTGCCTGAGCCAGCGCCTCGGCCTGCTCTCCCACTGCCCGCAACAGCCCGGCAGCGAAATCCTGGCGCTGACCGAAGACAGCGGTCAGTGCTCCCTGTCGGAACAACTGCTGGGCAAACTCTGGCAACTGCTGGAGCCCTTGTTGCTCGGCCTGCTGCCGCTGCTGCTGTGGTTCTGGCCACCGGTTCGCCTCCTCCGGCGCCGGCATCCGCCTCCCGGGTCGGTGCACCGCTGCCGCCGCCACCTGTTGCTGTGCGTGTTCCGGGAATGATCATTAACGCTCGTTTATCCCCCTTGCGTTAACCACCGGAGAAAATATCAGTGTACCGAATCCTTTTACTGCTCCCCCTGCTGCTGTTGTCCCTGTCGCCGCGAGCGGCCGACACCGGCTGGCTGCAGGCTCCGGAGCATCCCCCTGTCCAGGTGCGCCTGGTCCAGGCCGCCCCCTATGATGCCGACGCCGGCCACTATCCCACCCTGCTGCAGGTGCGCCTGGCCGACGACTGGAAAACCTACTGGCGCTCCCCGGGCGAGGGCGGCATAGCGCCCCGCCTGCAGTGGCAGGACTCGGACAACGTGGCCGAGGTCGATTGGCGCTGGCCGGGCCCGGAGCGCTTTCACCTGCTCGGGGTCGAGACCCAGGGCTACCAGCGCGACGTCGACTTTCCGATCCTGATTCGCCCGGCCGACGCCGACCGGCCGGTACGCTTCGACGCCCTGCTCACCCTGCCCAGTTGCACCACCATCTGCGTCTTGACCGAATACCGGCTGCAACTGACGCTGGATCCCGCCCCGATCCTCGACGATGTCCTCAGCCACCGCTACCAGCAGGCCCTGTCCCGGGTACCGAGGGCCGCCAGTTTGATCAGCGCCGGCGACTGGCATTGGGATCCGGAGCGCCAGCAGATAGCGGTACGCCTTGAGCATGCCCGGGACTGGCAACAGCCCGAAATCTTTGTCGACGACACGGAAGAGGCGGTGTTCAGCCAGCCCAGCCTGCATATCGAGGGCAAACGGCTGGAGGCTCGCTTCAAGGTCGGCAGTTGGGATCCGGAGCTGGATCTGGATGGCCGGGCACTGCGGGTGACGGTCACCGACCAGGCCCTGGCGGAAGAGCTGCAGGGACAGTTGCAGCGCGCCCGCCTGGCACCGCCCGCAGGAGGTCCCGGCCTGGCCCTGGTGCTCGGCTATGCCCTGCTCGGCGGCCTCATCCTCAACATCATGCCCTGCGTGCTGCCGGTACTCGGCCTCAAACTCAACAGCCTGCTGCTGGGCCATCGCTCGCGCGCCCAGGTGCGCCGTCCCCTGCTGCTGTCTGCCGCCGGCATTCTGCTGTCATTCTGGGGACTGGCCGCCTTTATGCTGATCCTGACCTGGTCCGGCGCCCGGCTGGGCTGGGGCATCCAGTTCCAGCAACCGGGCTTTATTGGCTTTATGCTGCTGGTCACCGCCCTGTTCTCCCTCAACCTGTTCGGCCTGTTTGAAATCCGCCTGCCGAGCCGGCTCGGCACCTGGCTGGCGACCCGCCCCGGCCAGGGCGACGGCGGCCACCTGTTGCAGGGCATGTTTGCCACCCTGCTGGCCACCCCCTGCAGCGCTCCCTTTCTGGGGACCGCGGTGGCGGCGGCGCTGGCCTCCTCGCCCCTGGTGCTGATCGCCATCTTCACCGGACTGGGGCTCGGCATGGCACTGCCCTGGCTGCTGCTGGCGCTATTTCCCGGTTTTGTGCGCTTTATGCCCAAACCGGGCCCCTGGATGGTAACCGTCAAATGGCTGTTCGGGCTGATGCTGCTGGCCACCAGCCTGTGGCTGCTGTCGTTGCTCGCGCCCTGGCTAGGCCAGGGTCCGGCACTGGCGCTGGCGGCCCTGCTGGTGCTGCTGCCCTTGTATTCACTGCTGCGACGCCATGGCGGACGCGGCCTGCTGTTCGGCCTGGCCGGGCTGCTGCTGCTCGCCGCCGCCGCCGGTACCACCGCCCTGCTAACCCAGTCCAGCTGGGTCAGTCCGGTCAAGGATGAACTGGCCTGGCAACCGCTGGATCCGGCGCGCATCGCCCGGGAAGTGGCGGCGGGCCGGCGGGTGTTCGTGGACATCACCGCCGACTGGTGCATTACCTGTCAGGCCAACAAGATAGGGGTGTTGCTGCGGGAGCCGGTCTATGGCGCCCTGCAGCAGGAGGACATGGTGCTGATGCGCGGCGACTGGACCCGCCCGGACGCCATGATCACCGACTACCTGCGCCAGCACGGTCGGGCCGGCATCCCCTTCAACCAGGTGTTCGGCCCCGGCCTGCCCCGGGGACGGGAGCTGGAGGTGCTGCTCACCACCAACCAGGTGATGGACGCCCTCGCCGAGGCGCGGCAATGAGCCGGCCTTGGCGAAAGCGGCTGCGCTCCGCCATCGGCTATTTGCTGTTGCTGGCGGTGGTGGTGACGGCAGTGGATCTGTGGCGCAGCCGGGACATGCCGACGGCGCTGGCGGTGTTCGACCCCCTGGCCACCCTGGAGGGAGAGGCACTGGATCTGGCCGAACTCAGCCGGGAAGAGCCGGTGCTGATCTATGTATGGGCCAGCTGGTGCGGGGTCTGCCGGCTCGTCTCCCCCATGGTCAACCTGGTGGGCGCGCCCGTGGTCAGCATTGCCATCGCCTCGGGCCCGGACGCCCGGGTGGCAGGCTACCTGGCCCACCACGGTTACGACTTTGCGGTGGTCAACGACGAGCATAACATCCTGGCCCGCCGGCTCGGCATCCAGGTCACCCCCACCCTGCTGGTGGCAACCAAAGGGGAACTCAAGTACGCCACCACCGGCTTTACCACCCTGCCGGGCATGTACCTGCGGCTGTGGCTGGCACGCCTTGGCCGGGATTAGGGACTGGAAGCTGGGAAGAATAACATCCCCGGCCCCCGCGTTTAAAACAGCACCCGCCGGCCCTTGATGCAGTCCCGGCACACCGGCTCGCCCTGCAGCGAGCCCAGGACTTCCGGGGCACAGCGCTTGCCACAGCCGCCGCACTCCCGGAACGACTTGAGCCGCAGCGCTATGGTGTCGTCCACCAGGGTCAGCAACTGCTCCAGGCTGCCGCCGCGCTCCAGGACTATGCCCTGGCAGCGGGGCTTGGGGGTCTTGATGTCGTGGTGACGCCACTCCATGGCCGGCAGCAGCACTTCGGCCCGATCCGGCTGGAAGGACACGATCACCAGCACAGGATCGCCGATAAACAGGCTTTGGGCTCCCTGCACCGGGTAGTTAAGATGGCTGAGCAGGTGTTGACGCCAGGACTCCAGCGTCGGCGACAAGGGCATCGCCAGCAACAAGGCATCCAGCAACTTGGACGGCATAACACGCGTTCTCCCCTCACAAAAAACCATCCGGCCCGGCACCCGGGCCGGGCCGGGCTCTCAGGAGCGGATCAAATAATCCGCCTGACCGATCCACTTGTAGCTGGTCAGCTCTTCCAGCCCCATGGGACCACGGGCGTGCAGCTTCTGGGTGGACACCGCCACCTCGGCGCCCAGGCCGAACTGGGCGCCGTCGGTAAAGCGGGTGGAGGCGTTGACGTACACCGCCGCCGAGGGCGCGCCGTTGATAAAGCGCTCGGCGCTGGCCAGACTGTTGGTGAGGATGGCGTCGGAATGGCTGGCGTTGTAGGCACGCAGGTGGGCCAGCGCCTCGCCCACATCGCTCACCAGCTTGACCCCAAGGGTCAGGCCCAGCCACTCGGTGTCGAAGTCGCCTTCACCCGCCTCGCGCACCCGGGCCGGACCCGACTGCAGCAGGGCCAGGGCTGCTCTATCGGCCACCAGCTCCACCCCTTTCGCCGCCATGCGCTCGCTCAGGCGCGGCAGCCATTGGGCCGCTACCGCCTCGTGCACCAGCAGGGTATCCAGGGCATTGCAGGCGCTCGGCCTGTGGGTCTTGGCGTTGTCAACGACCTCGATGGCGCGCACCAGGTCGGCGCTCTCGTCCACAAAGGTGTGGCTGATGCCAAAGCCGCCGATGATCACCGGTATGGTGGACTGCTCCTTGCACAGCTGGTGCAGGCCGGGGCCGCCGCGGGGGATGATCATGTCCACGTACCTGTCGAGCCGGAGCAGGCCGCTCACCCACTCCCGGCCCGGCTCGCCGATGTACTGTACGCAGCCTTCCGGCAGCCGGCTCACCGCCAGCGCCTGGCGGATCACCTTGACCAGCTCCTGGTTGGTGTGGAAGGTCTCCCGGCCGCCGCGCAGTATGCTGGCGTTGCCGGTCTTGAGGCAGAGGGCGGCGATGTCGATGGTGACGTTGGGCCTGGCCTCGTAAATCACTCCCACTACGCCCAGCGGTACCCGCCGGCGCGACAGCCGCATGCCGTTTTCCAGCACCCGGGAGTCCAGCTCGGCGCCCACCGGATCCGGCAGCCGTACCACGTTGCGTACGTCGTCGGCGATGGCCTTGAGCCGGGCCGGGTTCAGCATCAGCCGGTCCAGCATGGCCTCGCCGATGCCGCTTTCCCGGGCGGCCTGCAGATCCTTTTCGTTTGCCGCCAGTATGGCGTCGGCACCGGCTTCCAGGGCCTCGGCCATGGCCAGCAGGGCGGCGTTCTTGGCCGCGGTCGGGGTTTCGGCCAGGATAAAGGCGGCGTCGCGGGCCGCCCGGCCCATCTGTTCCAGATTCATGTCATTTCTCCTACAAGAGCACCAGATCGTCCCGATGGATGGCCACGCTGCCGTAGCCATAGCCCAACAGGGATTCAATTTGCTCCGAGTGTTGTCCTTTGATCTTGTTCAGGTCGAGGGCGTCGTAGCGGCAGATACCCCGGGCCAGTTCGCGGCCTTCGGGGTTGACGATGCGCACCGCCTCGCCCCGGCGAAAGCGCCCCTCTACCCGCACTATGCCCTTGGGCAGCAGGCTGGAGCCCTTGTCCCTGACCGCCTTGACCGCGCCGGCGTCAATGTGGATCTCGCCGTGGGGCGGCGGGCCTGCCAGTATCCAGCGCTTGCGGCTTTCGAGTGGCGTGGCCAGGGCCGGAAAGCGGGTACCGACCCGCTCGCCCTCGGCCAGGCGGCCGATCACCTCCGGCACCTGGCCGGTGGCGATCACCACATCGATGCCGGCCCGGCGGGCCACGTCCGCCGCCTGCAGCTTGGTGGCCATACCGCCGGTGCCCAGGCCGCTGACGCTACCGCCCGCCAGGCGGCGCAGAGTGTCGTCTATGGTCTGCACTTCTTCAATCAGCTGGGCATCGGGGTTGTTGCGGGGGTCGGCGGTAAACAGCCCCCGCTGATCGGTGAGCAGGATCAGCAGATCGGCCTCGGCCAGAATGGCGGCCCTGGCCGACAGGTTGTCGTTGTCGCCCACCTTGATCTCGTTGGTGGCTACCGCATCGTTTTCGTTGATCACCGGAATGATGCGGTGATCGAGCAGGGCCCGCAGGGTATCCCGGGCGTTGAGATAGCGCTCGCGATCCTCCAGATCGGCCCGGGTCAGCAGTATCTGGCCGACATGCAGGCCGTAGATATTGAACAGCGACTGCCAGGTCTGGATCAGCTGGGTCTGGCCCACAGCCGCCAGCATCTGCTTGTTGGCCATGGTGCCGGCCAGCTCGGGAAAGCCCAGGTGCTCGCGGCCGGCGGCAATGGCCGCCGAGGTCACCACTATGATCTGGTGGCCGGCCCGGTGCAGGCTGGCGCACTGGCGCACCAGCTCCACCATGTGCGCCTTGTCCAGGTGGCGGGTGCCGCCGGTCAGCACACTGGTGCCCAGTTTTACAACTATGGTTTTGCCTTTCATGGAACGCCCTGCGGCTCCTTAACTAGACAGCAATGCCGGCATCAAGCCGGCAGGATATGATAACGACGAAGAGACCGCGCTCGGCCAGGCAGGCCATCAAGACATCAGGCGGGACTCAGCAAATGCTTGTCACCAAGACGGGGAGACGGGGCTGCACTGAGCGACAGGCCATCGAGGCAGGTGGTGAGCTTGTCGTGGAAGTCACGCAGGGTACGCGCCACTTCCTCTTCATGCTTGCGGGGCAGGGCCTGCTCCTGCCAGCGGCCGGCGGCGTCGAAAAAGCCGAGCCGGTAGTCGAACTCGAACCGGTTCGCCTCCCGGGGGCTCAGCACCAGCCACCAGCCCCAGAACTCGCGCTTTTCGGGCGCCGCCTTGGCACTGGCACAAACCGCCAGGCAGTCAAAGAAATAACGCTGCTCGTCCGACTGCTCGCTGCGCAGATAGGGGCCTATGGCCGCGAATTTGCGCACCAGCCGTTGATGATTCACCTTTTCAGTACTCATACCCGTCTCCCTGGTAACTGGTCTATATGTAACGTTTTTTCGCCCGGGGGTAAAGGTCGTCCTGGCCCGGCGCATAAAAAACCCGCGCCGCTCCTTGCCCGGCGCCTAAAGGTGATCTACCAGCCAGTCCCGGGCCCGCCCCAGGGCGCTGGCGTAAAGCTCGAACAAGGGCAGTTTGTCCAGCACCAGGGCCTGACCACCCCGGCTGGAGGCGGCCAGGGCCTGTATGTCGGCCTCGGGACAGATAAAGTCCCGCTTGTGGCCGATACTCAATATGGGCACAGTACTGCGGTGGCCCATCAGCCCCTGCGCCTTGAGCGAAAATCCCCGGCAGTGGTAATAAAGCTGTTCCCAATCGTTGCTGTTCAGGCCCATGCGGTTGGCTATGGTGTCCCTGAGCATGGGCGGGGTCTGCATGAAACGTTCCCGGTCGCTGAAAAACAGGTTGGCGGCCCCGGCGATGCTGACCACGGTACGCAGCCGGAACGGTTCGAGAAAGGCCAGCCGCGCCGCGACATTGCCGCCCATGCGCACGCCCAGCAGCGCCACCCGGCGCTCGTCCACCCAGGGGATCTGCGGCACATACTCCAGCACCGCCTGGTGCAGGCGGCTGCTGTCCTGTACCAGGGGCCAGTGGGAGGAATAGCCGACACCGGGCATATCCACCGTCAGCATGGCAATGCCGGCGGGGGCCAGGTATTGTTCGTAGAACCGCCAGAAATCGAGCTGCAGGCTGTCCAGGCTGCCGCTGACGATCACCAGGGGAGAGCTTCGCTCCAGCGTCGGCAAATGCAGGTAGCCCTGTACCTCCTTGCCGTTATAGGGAATACGCAGCTCCTTGAGCGGCACCGCCAGCAGCTGCCCCGCCTGGCGATAGGCCTGGTTGGCCAGCACTTGCGCCTGCAGGCCCAGCACATCTCCCCTGAGATGGGGATAGCTGGCCAGGGCAAAATAGCGGGCCGCCGCCAGGAACTGCGCACGGGCCCGCTCCGGGTCGCGGGCCAGGCACTGCAGGGCCTGCTGCTGGGCCTCGGCGCCCAGCCGGCTCCACTCAAACACCCAGTTGCCGCTCTTGTATTCGGCCACCGTATCCAGCCACTGCTCGCTCGAGCGCGGCCCCCGGGCCACGGCAATGCGCGCCAGGGTGGCTTCGATCTCAATGCTGTCGGTACCTTGCCAACGCCAGAAGGCCCGTTTTTGCAGGCGGTAGAAACCGGGCAGGTGGGCACCGTCCACATAGGGTGCCGGCGGCCCCGAACTGGGCTGGCGCGGGCCGGCAAAGGAAATGGTGGAGGTTTCGGGCACCTGCTCCACCCGGCTGAACAGGCGCTCGGTCAGGTTGCTGTCCGGCTCTATCATGGTTTACTCCCGGTCGCTGGAGCACAAAAAAGGCTCCCGAGGAGCCTGTTTTATCACGATTTGTCCTGTTCACACAAAGGCGCTACAAAGGTCACGCTCATGTCCCAGGGCTGCTCTATCCAGGTATCCTGGCCCACCCGTACCTCGAAGTCGTCGACCAGCGGCTCGCCCTTGGGCTTGGCGAACACGGTGATGAACTTGCCCCTGGGATAGAGTTCGCGGATCACCCGGGCGGTATTGCCGGTGTCCACCAGATCGTCGACAATCAGAAAGCCCTCGCCATCGCCGGACACCTTTTTCAGCACCTGCAGATCGTCCCGCTGTTGGTTGTGGTCGTAACTGGAAATACACAGCGTATCCACATGGCGGATACCCAGTTCGCGAGCCATGATGGCCGCCGGCACCAGGCCGCCGCGGCTGACGGCAATAATGCCCTTCCACTGGCTGGCGGGCAGTTGGCGTTGGGCCAGCTTACGTGCTTCGCGCTGAAATGAGTCCCAGGTGACGACAAGTTTGTTGGGCATAAAAGAACCTTTGGGTGTTGGCTTTAAGACAAAATGGTCACCGTCGGCCCACCGGGCGCGCTCCCGCCGGGCGGCGGCATCCGCGGCGGACGACGAGCAAACAATGGGCGCATTATAGAGATCGCGCCCATTGTTGACCAGAGTTACAACTTTTTATTGCCGCCGCCCTATTAGACTAAAGGGCTAGTCGGGCAGATCGCATTTTTGCCATCCCCGGGCCGAAAAGCCCCGCCGTCCCCTTTAGAATAGCGCCACAACGCCGGGCACCGGGCGCCCGTGCCATGCCAACAGAGGTACAAGGACGTGAAATTGCTACGCTCTCTTTCCATAGCCAAACGGCTTTATCTCAACCTGCTGCTGCTGTCGGCCGGCATCGTAGGGGTTACCCTGCTGATGCTGTGGCTGTTCTACCAGGGCCTGGTGGAGGAGAAACGCACCCAGGCCCTGCGCCAAGTACAGTCGGTGGTCAGCCTGGCCGGCTTCTACCACGACCAGCAGCAGCGCGGCGAGTTGTCCGAGCAGCAGGCCCGCCGCCAGGCCCTGGCGGCCATTGCCGGGCTGCGCTACGGCAATGACGACTACTTCTGGATCAACGATCATCAGCCCCGCATGATCCTCCACCCCATCAGGCCCGAGCTCAACGGCAGCGATCTGCAAGGCTTTACCGATCCCGACGGCAAGGCGCTGTTTGTGGAAATGGTGGAGCAGGTCAAACGCGCCGGCGGCGGCTTTGTCCATTACCTCTGGCCCAAGCCGGGTCGCGAGGAGCCGGTGGAAAAAGTGTCCTATGTGGAGCTGTTCGCGCCCTGGGGCTGGATTATCGGTACCGGCATTTACATCGATGACATCAACACCCAGCTGGCGGCGGTGGCCACCCGGGTGATGAGCCTGATGCTGCTGCTCGGCGCGGTGGCGGTGCTGATTGCGGTGGCGCTGATCCGCAGCATACTGCATCCGGTGGGGCAGACCGTCAGCGCCCTGCGCGATATTTCCCACGGCGACGCGGATCTGCGCCGCCGGCTCGACGAAACCGGACGCGATGAAATCACCCAGCTCAGCCAAAGCTTCAACCAGTTTTGCTCGCGCCTGGCAGACACCATCCGCCAGATCTCCCCCATCAGCCACCAGGTCGGCGAGGCCTCCGCCCGGCTGGCGGAAATCGTGCGCCACAGCCGGGGGCTGTCCGAACAGCAGTCGGCGGAAACCGAAAAAGTCGCCGCCGCCATGCAGCAAATGCTGGCCACCAGCGGCGAGGTGGCTCGCTCCGCCGAGCAGGCCGCCGCCGCCAGCCAGGACTCCGCCAACGCAGCCCGGGAAGGTGCCGGCAAGGTGGCCAACAGCCGCCAGACCGCCTCCGCCCTGGTCTCCGAACTGACCGGCGCCCAGCAGCGGCTGGGCGCCCTGGCCGAACGCACCCAGGAAATCGGCACCGTGCTCGATGTGATCCGCGCCATCGCCGAGCAGACCAACCTGCTGGCGCTCAACGCCGCGATTGAAGCGGCCCGGGCCGGCGAGCAGGGCCGCGGCTTCGCGGTGGTGGCCGACGAGGTACGCAACCTGGCGACCCGGACCCAGAGTTCCACCGACGAAATCCAGCACATCATCCAGGGGCTGCAGCAGGAAGCGGGCGATACCGTACGCCAGATGACCGGGCTGATGCAGTACGCCCAGGACACCCAGGGGACGGCGGAGCTGGCCGGCGAGGCGCTGACGGCGATCAACGCCAGCATGGCGCTGATCAACGACATGAACAGCCATATCGCCACCGCCGCCGAGCAGCAACGCCAGACCACGGAAGAAATGAGCCGCAACCTGAGCCGGCTGAGCGAGCTGGCGGAAGACGTAAAAAACCGCACCCAGGACACCGACAGCGCCGGCGAGGCCCTGTCACTGCTGGGACGCAAGCTGTCGGCCGAAATCGAGGTGTTCAAGGCCTGAGGCCGGCACAGCCACTTAACCTGAAAATGTGAGCCAGGCCGGCATAATATTTCAAAACATTAAAGGATTTCAGGTAAATGATAGATAAGCAGCGGGGCGGGGGATAAGCTATCGGCCTTTCCCGATCGCCAACAAGGTATGCCATGAGCGACATCCGACAGCTTGACCCTGCCCTGCTGTGGCAGTTTTTCGACACCCTGTGCCGTATTCCCCACCCCTCCGGCCACGAGGCGGCACTGCGCCGGTGGATCGCCGACTGGGCACGGGAGCGGGAACTGGACGTGCGCCAGGATAATATCGGCAACCTGATCATCCGCAAGGCTGCCAGCCCCGGCCTGGAGCACCTCAAGGGGGTTGTCCTGCAGGCCCATATGGATATGGTTCCCCAGGCCAACGCCGACAGCGGGCACGATTTCACCCGGGATCCGATCCAGCCCTGGATCGACGGCGACTGGGTCCGCGCCCGGGGCACCACCCTGGGCGCCGACAACGGCATCGGCCTGGCCGCCTGCCTGGCGGTGCTGGCCGACGATCAAGTGCGCCACGGTCCGCTGGAAGTGCTGCTGACGGTGGACGAGGAAAGCGGCATGACCGGCGCCTTCGGCCTGGAGCCGGGCCTGCTCGAAGGCGAGATCCTGCTCAACACCGACTCGGAGCAGGACGGCGATGTCTACATGGGCTGTGCCGGCGGTGTCGACGCCAACATCATACTGCCTTACCAGGCCAGTGCCCTGCCCGATGGCCAGGAAGCCTGGCAACTCACGATCGGCGGACTGCGCGGCGGCCATTCCGGCATCAACATTCATCAGGGCCGGGCCAGCGCCACCCGCCTGCTGGCGGAGCTGCTGGATGACGCCACCGCCGCCGGCGCCGGCCTGGCGGCGCTGGAAGGCGGTACCCTGCGCAACGCCATCGCCCGGGAGGCCGGCGCCCTGCTGGTGTTGCCGGCAGGCCAGGGCGCACGCCTGCAAGCCCTGGTCGATGCCCGCCAGGCCCAATACCGGGAGGAGTTTGCCGGTGTGGACGATCATATCCACCTGTCGCTGGTGCCGGCCGGGTTGCCCGAACGGGTGATGAACCCGGAGCAGCAGGCCCGGCTGGTACGCGCTCTGCTCGCCTGCCCCCACGGCGTGCTGGCCATGAGCCGGCAGTTGCCCGAGGTGGTGCAGACATCCAGCAACCTGGGAGTGATCAAGACCGAGCACGACCATGTCTATGTGCAGTGCCTGATCCGCTCCCTCGACGACGGCGGCCGGGATCGGGTGGCGCGGATGACGGCGGCGGCCTTCGAGCTGGCCGGCGCCCGGGTCAGCCTGGACGGCGCCTACCCGGGCTGGCGGCCGGATCCGGCCTCGCCGGCCATGCAACTGGTACTCGACACCCACCAGGAAGTGTTCGGCAGCCTGCCGGCGGTGAAGGTGATCCACGCCGGGCTGGAATGCGGCCTGTTCAAGGCGGCCTATCCGCACTGGGACATGGTGTCGTTCGGCCCGACCATACAGGGCGCCCATTCACCCGACGAGAAGGTCAATATCACGGCGGTGGCGCGTTTCTGGCGGTTGCTGGTGAAGGTGCTGGCCCGCATCCCGCCACGCGACAGCTGACGACCCGCGGCAGCCGGTGCGGCCCTGTGCAAGGCGCGGGTTTTGGCTTATGCTCTGGCCGGAGAATCCGGCAGAGGAAAACCGTCATGAAACCCGCTCCCCTTTTACTGCTGCTGAGTGTGTTGGCCGCGCCCGCGCTGGCCGAGGGCCTGCTCAACCGGGCCGTCGGCTTTGGCCGCGAACTGCTCGATGAAACCCGCAAACTGGCGCCCGGCGTGCAATACGACAAACGCCACGAAACGCCCGCCCCGGTCACCCGGCCGGATGACGGCCGCGATGCCCCGGCCCTGGAGCCGGCCCTGGAGCCGGCCTCCACGCCGGGTGCTGCCGTACTGACGCCGCCTTCCCAGCCCGCCCCCGCCACGCCCCAGAGCAACCAGGGCTGGTTTGTGGAAGAGGATCATCTGAAGTGAAGGGACTCGGGACTCGGGAAATAATGCAGGCTTGGGTTGTAATAAGCGAAGCCCGGATTGATTCACGCTGAACGAATCAGGAACGGCAAACAGCACTCACATCCCCAGTCCCTATTCCCCACGGATTTAATCCCCCCACTCAAATCCCAGTTGGGTGCCCAGCCCTTGTTCAGCCAGCTCGGCGCTCACCCCTACCAGCCGAACTCCCCGGCCTTCGGCGCGCTCCCAGGCCTGTTCGCACAGTTTCAGCGCCGAATCGAGCTCAAGTACAGCGGTGCGCCGCGACAGCGTGGTCTGCTCAAAATCCGCGAATTTAAGCTTGATGCACAGGCCGCGAATGGCCCGGCCATCCAGCCGGCGCTGCAACTCGGGCCAGAGCCGTTGCAGCACCTCGGCACCCTGCTCTGGAGTATGAAGATCGCTGGCCAGGGTGGTTTCCACCCCCACCGACTTGCGCACCCGCTCGGTCTGTACCGGTCGCTCATCAATCCCCTGGGCCCGCTGCCACAGCAGATGACCGAATTTGCCAAACCGACGCGCCAGGACCTCTTCCCCCGCCGCCACCGCCTGAGCGCAGGTTTCCAACCCCATGGCGGCGAGCTTTTCGGCGGTTTTTTGGCCCACACCGGGGATGCGGGCCAGGGCAAGCCCGTGGACAAACTCCGCCACCGACGCCGGCGGCAGCACAAAGAGACCGTCCGGCTTGTTGACTTCGGAAGCGATTTTGGCCAGAAACTTGTTGGGCGCCACGCCCGCCGAGGCGGTCAGTTGCAGCTCCTCCCGGATGGCCCGGCGGATATCCCGGGCGATCAGGGTGGCACTGCCGCCAAACAGCGGGCTGCCGGTCACGTCGAGGTAGGCTTCGTCCAGGGAAAGGGGCTCCACCAGGTCGGTGTAGCGGTGAAAGATGGCCCGGATCTGCTGGGAGACCCGCTTGTATTCGGCCATGTTGCCAGGGATCAGCAACAGCTCAGGGCAGAGCTTGAGCGCCTGGTGGCTGGCCATGGCCGAGCGCACGCCATAGGCCCGGGCCGGGTAGTTGCAGGTCGCGATCACCCCCCGCCGGCTGGCGCTGCCGCCGATGGCAATGGGAATGTCGCGCCACTCGGGATGGCCGCGCATTTCCACTGCGGCGAAAAAGCAGTCCATATCGACGTGGATGATCTTGCGCATAAAACAAAGCGGTAAGCTTTAAGCGATCAGCTGTAAGCAGCCCGAGTGCGTTAATAAATAATAAGTCCAGCCAAGCAACGTAACAAATAAGACCGTAAGCCAGAACCACAGACTGCTTCGAGCAGCTTATGGCTGACAGCTTACGGCTTATAGCTGTCTTTTAGATAATGCGATTCTCTTCCAGCATCTTGCGGCGGGCTTCTTCCTTGGCCATCTTTTTCTTGCGGTTGTCGCACGGATCGGGACAGTCGCAGGCCTTTTCCACGCCGATGCTGCCCAGACCGCCGCAGGAGCCGGCAATAGTTTTGCGCTGGATGATGTAGCCAATGGCCATGGCGGCAATCACCAGGGCAAAGACTCCGAAGGTAATCAGAAAATACAGCATATCAACCTCTTAGATACTTCTCGAAGGCGCTGGACATATCCACCCTGAAACCGTCGCCCGTCTTGGTAAGCAGATAGACCGCCAGCCCCTGCTCCTCGGCAAACGCCAGTGCTCGTTCCGTTCCCATCACTGTCAGCGCCGTAGCCAGGCCGTCCGCCATCATACAGGATGGGTGGATCACTGTCACCGATGCCAACTGGTGGGTGATCGGCCTGCCGGTGGCCGGATCCAGGGTGTGGGACAGCCGTTTGCCGTCGAGCTCGTAGTAATTGCGGTAATCCCCCGAGGTGGCCACGCTGGTGTTGGCCAACGCCACCACCTGCTGCACCATGCCTTCACCCGGGCCGGGTCGTTCCACCGCAATGCGCCAGTCCTGGCCATGGGCATTAACGCCGCGGGTTCTCACTTCGCCACCGATTTCCACCAGGTGGTTGGTCAGCCCCTGCTCGGAGAGGTATTCAGACACCACATCCACCCCGTAGCCCTTGGCGATGGCCGACAGATCCACATACAGGCCGGTCAGGGATTTTTGCAGAAACTCCCCCTCGGCCCTGATGTGCACGGAAAGGTGTTCCAGCCCGGTTTGCGCCCTGGCCTCCGCCAGCCGCTCGTCACTGGGGATCTCGGTCGGTCTGGCATCGGGACCAAAACCCCACAGGTTGACCAGCGGGCCCACGGTTACGTCCAGGGCGCCCTCGGTCTGCCGCCCCAGCTGCAGGGCCGCCGTCACCACCCGGGCGGTATCCGCCGATACCGCAAAGGGCGTAGCGTCTTCATGCCGATTGAACCGGCTGAGCTCGGAAGTCTTGCGGTAGGTGGACATCTGCTCGTTGACCCGTTCCAGCCTTCGGTCGATTTCCGCCTGCAGCGCATCACGCTGGCCGTCCTCTGCCCCCACTATCTTCACCGAGTAGTAGGTGCCCATGGTATCGCCGGTCAGGTGCAGCTGGGGCCGCTCGGTCGCCGCCGGCTGGCAGGCCGCCAATAAAAAGGCCAGCCCCAGGGGGGCCAGCCAGTTTCGTACAGGAAGTTTCATCAGTGTTTGACCACTATCGTTTAACCACCAAAGTCATCCAGCAGGATGTTGTCGTCTTCCACGCCCAGGTTCTTGAGCATGTTGATCACGGCCGCGTTCATCACGGGCGGACCACACATGTAGTACTCGCAATCCTCGGGCGCGTCGTGATCGCGCAGGTAGTTCTCGTACAGCACGTTGTGGATGAAGCCGGTATAACCGGTCCAGTTGTCACCGGGCTGGGGATCGCTTAGTGCCACATGCCACTTGAAGTTGTCGAACTGCTCCTGCAGGCCGTCGAAGTCTTCCACGTAGAACATCTCGCGCTTGGAACGGGCACCGTACCAGAAGCTGATCTTGCGCTTGGAGTGCAGGCGCTTGAGCTGATCGAAGATGTGTGAACGCATCGGCGCCATACCGGCACCACCACCGATAAACACCATCTCGGCATCGGTGTCCTTGGCGAAGAACTCGCCGAAGGGGCCGGAAATGGTGGCCTTGTCGCCGGGCTTCAGTGACCAGATGTAGGACGACATCTTGCCGGGAGGCGCGCTCCAGTTGCTGGGCGGCGGGGTCGCGATCCGCACGTTCAGCATGATGATGCCTTCTTCTTCCGGGTAGTTGGCCATGGAGTAGGCGCGGATGGTTTCCTCGTCTACCTTGGACTCCAGATCGAAGATCTTGAACTTGTCCCAGTCTTCCCGGTATTCCTCGGGCACGTCGAAGTCCTTGTACTTGACGTGGTGGGGCGGCGCCTCGATCTGGATGTAACCACCGGCACGGAAAGGCACGCTTTCGCCGTTGGGGATCTTGAGCTTGAGTTCCTTGATGAAGGTGGCCTTGTTATCGTTGGAGATAACTTCGCAGTCCCACTTCTTGATGCCGAACACTTCTTCCGGCAGCTCGATCTTCATGTCCTGCTTGACGTTGACCTGGCAGGACAGACGCTCGCCGTGGCGCGCTTCGCGCTTGGAGATGTGATCCAGCTCGGTGGGCAGGATTTCGCCGCCCCCCTCGATCACGCGCACCCGGCACTGGCCGCAGGAGCCACCGCCACCACAGGCAGAAGAGACGAAGATACCGTTGGCGGCCAGGGCGCCCAGCAGCTTGACGCCGGCGCCGGAGGTGATCGCCTTTTCGGGATCGTCGTTGATGCTGATAGTCACATCCCCTTCCGCGACCAGCTTGGACTTGGCAAACAGGATAACGCTTACCAGGACCAGCACGATCACGGTGAACATGACCACGCCTAGAATGATTTCCATCGTTTATTCCTTTTCCGTCACTGGGTTTACAGAGATATGCCAGAGAAAGACATAAAGCCGAGGGCCATCAGGCCGGCGGAGATAAAGGTAATCCCCAGACCGCGCAGCCCGTCGGGCACATCCGCATACTTCATCTTCTCACGCAAACCGGCCAGCAATACGATGGCCAGCATCCAGCCGATACCGGAGCCGAAACCGTATACCACAGACTCGGCAAAGTTGTAGTCACGCTGCACCATGAAGGACACGCCACCGAAGATGGCACAGTTTACGGTGATCAGCGGCAGGAAAATGCCGAGGGCGTTGTACAGCGCCGGGAAGAACTTATCCAGCAGCATTTCGAGGATCTGTACCAGCGCCGCAATTACCCCGATAAAGGTAATGAAGTTCAGGAAGCTCAGATCCACGCCCTCTGCCAGGGCACCGTCCTTCAGAATGAAGTTGTAGATCAGGTTGTTGACCGGCACTGAAATGGTCAGCACCACGGTCACCGCCACCCCCAGACCGAAGGAGGTTTTGACCTTCTTGGACACCGCCAGGAAGGTACACATCCCCAGGAAGAAGGCCAGTGCCAGGTTCTCGATAAAGACGGCACGGACAAACAGACTCAAAAAATGTTCCATGTTACTCCTTCGCCTCCACCTGTTCGGGACGGAAGGTACGCAGTACCCAGATAAAACCACCGATGATGAAGAAGGCGCTCGGCGGCAGCAGCAGCAGGCCGTTGGCCTGGTACCAACCACCGTTCTTGATCAACGGCAGGATTTCGATGCCGAACCAGGTGCCGGAGCCAAACAGCTCACGGATGGTCGCCACCACCAGCAGGATCAGGCCGTAGCCCAGGCCGTTGCCGATACCGTCGAAGAAGGACATCATGGGCGGGCTCTTCATGGCGTAGGCCTCGGCGCGTCCCATCACGATACAGTTGGTGATGATAAGCCCCACAAACACCGACAATTGCTTGGAGATGTCATAGGCATAGGCTTTCAGGATCTGATCCACCACGATAACCAGGGAGGCGATGATCGCCATCTGGGCGATAATCCGCACCGAGTTGGGGATATGGTTGCGGATCAGCGAGATGAACAGGTTGGAAAACGCCGTTACCGCGATCACCGCCAGCGACATGACGAAGGCGGTCTGCATCTGGGAGGTCACCGCCAGGGCCGAGCAAATCCCCAACACCTGCAGGGCGATGGGGTTGTTGCCGATAATGGGCCCGAACAGCACCTTTTTCATTTCAGCTTTATCAGCCATTGTTCAGCTCTCCTTCACGAACCTTGGCCAGGAAAGGACCGAAGCCTTTCTCACCGAGCCAGAATTCAAAGGTATATTGCACGCCGTTGGAGGTCAGGGTGGCGCCGGACAGGCCATCCACGCTGGAAGGCGCTCCCTGGGGAGCTCCGCCTTTCACCACCCGCAGCGCCGGCTGGCCGTTGTCGTCAAACAATTTCTTGCCAACGAACTGGGCACGCCAGGCCGGGTTTTCCACCTCGCCGCCGAGTCCGGGAGTTTCACCCTGCTCGTAGTAGGTGATGCCCTTGATGGTGTTACCGTCGGGCTCGACCGCCACAAAGGCGTACATGGTGGACCACAGCCCCTGGCCGTGCATCGGCAGTATGATGCTTTCCAGTTCGCCGTTCTCGTCCTTGGCCAGGTATACCGGCACAAGGTTGGCGCGGCGGCGGATGCCGGCCGGATCTTCATCCGGGCTCAGGGCGATGCTGGTGGACGGATCCTTGGCGGCATTGCGCTGGTTGTAACCGGCGGCGGCCTGATCGGTGAGTTCACCGGTAGCCAGGTCGAGCAGGCGGGCGTCGATGAAACGCTCGTAGTTTTCCGCCACGTTGGCACGGCCCAGGCCGGCCACTTCCACAATGTTGGTCTGCACGTCCAGCGCCTGGTTACGCTGTTGGGTCGGCTTGAGCAGCACGGCGGCGCCGGATACCACTATGGAACAGACCAGGCAGAGACCGCCGACGATGGCAAAGGTCCTGCCGATAGTTTCTTTCTTAGCCACGGGCCAGCCTCCGTTTGATGTTTGCCTGAACCACAAAGTGGTCGAACAGGGGCGCGAACAGGTTGGCGAACAGAATGGCCAGCATCATGCCTTCGGGGAAGGCCGGGTTGACCACCCGGATCAGCACCACCATGACGCCGATCAGGGCGCCGTACCACCATTTACCCTTGTTGGTAAAGGACGCGGAGACCGGGTCGGTGGCCATGAACATCATGCCGAAGGCGAAGCCGCCCAGTACCAGGTGCCAGTGCCAGGGCATGGAGAACATGGGGTTGGTGTCGGAGCCGATGACGTTGAACAGGGTCGCGGTCAGCACCATGCCGATCATCACGCCGCCCACTATCCGCCAGGAGGCGATGCCCATATAGACGATGAACAGGCCGCCAATCAGGATGGCGAGGGTGGAAACCTCCCCGATGGAGCCCTGAATGTTGCCGACAAAGGCATCCATCCAGCTGATCACGGTGCCGGTGTTGACGTCCATCAGCGCGGCCTGGCCGCCTGCGGCCCACTGGCCCAGGGCGGTGGCGCCGGAGAAACCGTCAACCGCGGTCCATACGGTGTCGCCGGAAATCTCGGCCGGGTAGGCGAAGAACAGGAAGGCCCGTCCCGCCAGAGCGGGGTTGAGGAAGTTCTTGCCGGTGCCGCCAAAGATTTCCTTGGCCATGACCACGCCGAAGGTAATGCCCAGGGCCGCCTGCCACAAGGGCAGGGTGGCGGGCACGATCAGCGCGAACAGCACGGAAGTCACGAAGAAGCCTTCGTTGACCTCGTGCTTGCGCACGGTGGCGAACAGCACTTCCCAGAAACCACCGACCACGAACACGGTCAGGTAGATGGGCAGGAAGTAGGTAGCGCCGAGCAGCAGCTTGCTGCCCCAGCCGGCGCCTTCACCCAGGGTTGCCCCCAGGGCCTGGGCCAGGCCGTAGCGCCAGTTGCCGTCGATGATGCCGGCCAGTTCCGCCGGGCTGTACAGGCTGGAGAGGGCCGCAATGGCCTGGCCGCCGGCGTTGTACATGCCGAAGAACATGGCCGGGAAGGTCGCCAGCCACACCATGATCATGATGCGCTTCAGGTCGATGCTGTCACGCACATGGGAGGCGTTGCGGGTCACCATGCCCGGGGTATAGAGCACGGTCGCCACCGCTTCGTACAGGGCGTAAAACTTTTCGTATTTACCACCCGGCTCGAAATGGTGTTCGATCTTTTCCAGAGTGTGCTTCAAACTCATTTCTCTTAGCCCTCTAGCTCAATCTTGGTCAGACACTGGCGCAGCACCTGGCCGTAATCGTACTTGCCCGGGCACACATAGGTGCACAGTGCCAGATCTTCTTCATCCAGCTCCAGGCAGCCCATGGTCTGGGCGCTGTCGGTGTCGCCGGACAGCAGATCACGCAGCAGCAGGGTCGGCAGTATGTCCAGGGGCATGATGCGCTCATAGTTGCCGATCGGCACCATGGCACGGCTGGAGCCGTTGGTGGTAGTGGTCAGATCGAACAGCTTGCCCTTGGTCAGGTGGCTCAGGTAGGCGCGGGTCACCGAAAACTTGTTGGCGCCCGGCGCCAGCCAGCCCATGAACTCCTTCTCGCGGCCTTCCTTCAGTACGGAAATCTGCAGATGGTAGCGACCCAGGTAGGCATGGGGACCGCTGGCGGTGGTACCGGACAGCACAGAGCCGGAGATCACGCGGTTTTCTCCGTCCTGCAGCTCGCCGGCGGTCAGCTCGTCGAGGGAGGCACCGATACGGGTGCGCAGCAGGCGAGGCTTGTTGACCACGGGACCGCCCAGGGCTACCACGCGATCGGTGTGCAGTTCACCGCTGGTGAACAGCTTGCCGAAGGCAATGACGTCCTGATAGTTGATGTACCACACCACCTTGCCGGGCACGACGGGATCGATAAAGTGGATGTGGGTGCCCGGCAGGCCGGCGGGATGCACGCCGACGAAGACGTGTTCCTTGATGTTGCCGGCGGAGGCCTGGGGCAGACTGCCTTCCCCTTTGCACACATTAACCTGGCCATCGGTCAGCCGGCTCAGCACCTGCAGGCCATCGGTAAACGCCTGGGCGTTTTCCTTGATGATCAGCTCGGCATTGGCACACAGCGGGTTGGTGTCCATGGCGGTCACGAAGATAGAGCGGGGGGACGAACCCACGGCAGGCACCTTGCTGTAAGGGCGGGTGCGCAGGGCAGTCCACATACCGGATTCCACCAGCTGCTCTTGTACGGTTTCACGTTCCAGTTTGGCCAGGTCGGCAGAGCTGTAGCTTTTGAAAGTAATCTGCGCTTCGCTGTCATCGACGGCAATGACCACGGATTGCAGTACACGCTTGGCGCCACGGTTGATTTCAACCACTGTACCGGCGGCGGGAGCTGTGAATTTGACGCCAGGATTCTTCTTGTCTTCGAAGATCACCTGACCCTTCTTGACGCGGTCCTCTACCTTGACATGCATGGTAGGGCGCATTCCCACAAACTCCTCGCCCAGCGTAGCAACACGTTTGATGGCAGGGCCATCGTAGATTACTTGCTCTGGGGCCCCGGCGATTGGGAGGTCCAGTCCTTTTTTAATTGTAATCATACTCACTTGCACTACTTGTTAGGGGAAGACAGGTACTTGCCATGCGGACATGACAACATGCTGATGAGTCGCTACCGGCTTGCCTTTATCGCCCTGACAACAGCACGACTACAGTCCGGTAACATCCAGCCCGATTTAAAAGGCGCGTAATTCTAGCACTTTTAAAGCTGTCGCTGCCATGGCAATCGCTAAAAATTAGCGGCTTCGCCGGCACAATCGGCGCCAGCCGCGCTCCGGCTAGCAAAAATAAGGCCATGATTTTTAAAGCAAGATTATGCTTTGGTGGTAGCCGGTCCGGAAACGGGACCGGTTTGCCCCGCCGGCCTTCATAACAAATTTGCTAATCCGGGATAACAGCCGTTCAGGCCGACACGCCGCCCTTGCCCATGCAGTTGGGGCTGGCGGGCACGCCGCCACGGGCCTGCCACTCGGCCGGGGTCAGGGTATGCAGCGCCAGGGCGTGTACGCCGCCGGCCAGCTCGTCGGCCAGCAGGGTGTTGAGGGTGCGGTGGCGGGCCAGCAGCCGCTGTCCGTCAAAGGCATCACTCACCACCACCAGCTTGAAGTGGGTTTCCGAGCCCGGCTCGACCCGGTGCATATAGCTTTCGTTAATCACTTCCAGGTGCTCGGGCGACAGCGCCGCCCTGACCTTGTGCTCTATGGTGCTTTGCATCGACATGGCATTCTCCTCGCGATGAATCAGGACAGATGACAGGGGCGGCAGCCCGCTACTTTCACCCGGGGTTTCGCCGGCGAAAGGTCAGGTTGATGCGCACTCCCTCGGCCCGGGCCATTCTGGGCAGGGCGTGGCGCCAATGATGCTGCATTTCCCCCGCCATCACCAGCAGGCTGCCGTGCTCCAGTAACAGCTCCCGTTGCTCCCCCGCTTCATGGCGCAGCAAAAAACGCCGGGGTTGCCCCAGGCTGACCGAAGCAATCATGGGGTTGGGGCCCAGCTCCGGCTCGTCGTCAGCGTGCCAGCCCATGCTGTCCTGACCGTGGCGATAGCAATTGAGCAGCACACCGTCAAAGGACTGGCCGCAGATACTTTCCAGCCGGCCGGCCATGGCTTGTACCAAGGGATGCCAGGGCACCTGTCGTCGTTCACGGCCCGAGTAACGGTAGGGCCAGTCGCCCATCCAGCAGGACAACCGGGGCTCGTTCACCTCCTGGCCAAACATCCGCAGCCGGTGCTGCTGCCAGGGAATGTCGTGCGCCAGTGTTGCCTGCCAGCAGTCCGCCTCGGCGCGAAAGGCGTCGGGCCACCACAGCAAGCGCCCCTGGTTCAGTGCCAGCCACTCGGGCCCGGACCACAACCCCATGCTGATTTTCCCCCTTAAACTGGTAAACTGCCGCCCTTTGCAATCATCGGGCATCATTCCATGAATCATCACTTTCCCCTGCCCCAGGGCGGCGAGCTGGAGCTGCACCGCTACCCGCGCCAGGCCCGCCACGGTCTGCAGGCCTGGGAGGCGGCAGACGAATATATCATGAACGAGCTGGCCGCCCTGGACTGGGACCGGACGGCCCCCCTGGTGATTCTCAACGACGCCTTTGGCGCCCTGACCCTGGCCCTGCACCAGTACCGGCCTCACACCGTGACCGACTCGCGCATTGCCGAGCTGGCCCTGGCCGCCAACGCCGCCGACAATCACCTGGCGCCCGACTGGCAGTCGCTCACCAGCCTGGAGGAGCTGCCCGAGGCGCCCGGCCTGGTGCTGATGAAGCTGCCCAAGAGCAACGCCCTGCTGGAGCACCAGCTCGCCGCCATCAGCCGGGTGGCCGGACCCCAGACCCTGATCGTGGCCGGCGCCAAGGCCCGGGACGTGCACAACTCCACCCTCAGGCTGTTTGAGCAGTTCCTCGGCCCCACCCACACCAGCCTGGCCTGGAAAAAAGCCCGGCTGATCTTTGCCCGCCGGGACATGACCCTGGCGCCCTCGCCCGCTCCGGCCCCCCTGAGCTGGAAGCTGGAGGGCAGCGACCTCACCCTGTACAACCATGCCAATGTGTTTTCCCGCGCCAGCCTCGACATCGGCGCCCGCTTTATGCTGGAGCACCTGCCCGCCAACCGGCCGGGCAGGGTGATTGATCTGGGCTGCGGCAACGGCGTGCTGGGGCTGATGCTGCTGGCGCGCAACCCGCAAGCCACCGTCACCTTTGTGGACGAATCCCACATGGCCATTGCCAGCGCGCGGCTGAATGTGGCGCGCAATTTGCCCGAGGCCATGGACCGGGCCCGCTTTATGGTCAATAACTGTCTCGACGGCCTGGCCCCCGACAGCGCCGATCTGGTGCTATGCAATCCGCCCTTTCACCAACAACAGGCCATTACCGATCATATTGCCTGGCAGATGATGACCGACGCCCGCCGGGTGCTGCGCCGGGGCGGCGAGCTGCTGCTGGTGGGCAACCGCCACCTGGATTACCATCACAAGCTCAAGCGGCTGTTCGGCAACCAGCGGCTGGTGGCATCCAACCGCAAATTCGTTATCCTGAAAGCCATCAACACCTTATAAAGGAATACCTGCATGAACGCCATCAAGTGGTTTACCCTCCCCCTGCTGTTGCTGGGCCTGGCCGGTTGCGCCAGCTACTACCCCATCGCGGTCGACGTCAGCCCCTCGGTCGAGGTGGGTGGCGGCGTCTACCGGGGCCAGGCCATCGCCCTCTCCAGCCGGGACGGCAGGGCCAACGACTTCATCATCCAGATTGAGCAACAGGGCAAGTCCCCGGTGGTGGTGGGAGCCGCCAACAACCTCAAGGTGCAGCTGGAGCAGGCCCTGGCCCAGGGGCTCAGCACCCAGGGCGCCTTTATCGAACAGGGTGCCGCTACCCGTATCGACATGGAGCTGCAGGAAGTGCTGGCCCGGGTGATCCGCGGCCACATAAGCTATGACGTGGTCCAGCAACTGCGTCTCCAGCTGACCCTGGAGCGCGGCGGCCGAACCCTGACCAAGCAATATCGCCGCAGTGCCCAGGAGGAATTTCCGGGTCGCCTGCACCCGGAGCTGGACAAGGTGAAGGAAGCCCTCAATAAACAACTGTCGCTGATGGTACAGGACATGCTGGCCGACCGCGACGTGCAGAACTTCATCAACGGAGGCTGACCCCATGGCCCGTCTGTTCCTGTTGCTGGCGGCGCTGTTGTCCGCCGCCACCCACGCCGGCCCCAGGGTCGAACTGATCACCAGCCACGGCACCCTGCAGCTGGAGCTCGATGACCAGGCCGCCCCCGCGACCGTGGCCAACTTTCTGCGTTATGTGGAAGACGGCAGCTACGACGGCAGCCTGTTCCACCGCCTGATCCCCGGCTTTGTGGTGCAGGGCGGCGGTTACGGTGCCGACTATGCTCCCCTGCCCACCTATGATCCGGTGCAGAACGAGTCGGCCAACGGCCTGTCCAACCTGGCCGGTACCCTCGCCATGGCCCGCACCCAGGATCCGGACAGCGCCACTCGCCAGTTTTACATTAACCTGGCCGACAACCGGTCCCTGGATGCAGGCGCCGGGCCCGGCTACACCGTGTTCGGCAGAGTAGTGGAAGGTGAGGAAGTGCTCGCACGCATGGCCGCCGAGCCCACCGGCATCAATGTGCAGTTGCGGGCCCGGGACATGCCCCGCCAGCCCATGGTGCTGCAGCAGGCACGCCGGCTGGATGGGGACTGAGCCATCAAGTCGCTGGCCCTGAAACTGCCGCCAGGCCTGCTGCTTTATACCGAGCGGCGGGTGCAGGTCATGCTGGCGCTGGGGTTTTCCTCCGGCCTGCCGCTGCTGCTGGTGTTCGGCACCCTGTCGTTCTGGCTGCGGGAAGCCGGTGTCAGCCGCACCAGCATCGGCTTTTTCAGCTGGGTGGCGCTGGCCTACGGCGTCAAGTGGCTGTGGTCCCCGCTGGTCGACCGGCTGCCCCTGCCCTGGCTGTCGCGCCGGCTGGGCCGGCGGCGCAGCTGGATGCTGTGCTCCCAGTTGCTGATCATGGCCGCCCTAGCGGGCATGGCCGTATCCGACCCCACCACCCGGCTTTATCCGCTGGCGCTGTTCGCGCTGTTGGTGGCCTTCGCCTCCGCCACCCAGGACATCGTGATCGACGCCTACCGCATCGAATCGGCGCCGGAGCGGCTGCAGGGCGCCCTGGCCGCCGCCTATATGGCCGGCTACCGGCTGGCGATGATCCTGGCCGGCGCCGGGGCGCTGGCCATTGCCGCCTGGGCCGGTTCGGATCTGGGTTACGATGCCGCCGGCTGGCGTGCCGCCTACCTGAGCATGGCGGCCCTGATGCTGGTGGGGGTGCTGACCTGCCTGTTACTGCACGAGCCCGAGGTAGACCTGGCCGCCCAGCAGCAGGCCCAGGCGGAACACAGGCGGGAGCTGGTCGCGCGGGGCTGGCCCCGGCCGGCAGCCGCCCTGCTGGCCTTTCTACAAAGCGCCGTGGTGGCGCCCTTCGCCGAGTTCTTCGGCCGCTTCGGACGCCAGGCACTGCTGATCCTCGGGCTGATCGCCTGTTATCGCATCTCGGATGTGGTGATGGGGGTGATGGCCAATCCCTTTTACGTGGACATGGGTTTCAGCAAGTCGGAAATCGCCACCGTCACCAAGGTATATGGCGTACTGATGACCCTGGTCGGGGCAGCCGTTGGCGGCGTGCTGGTGAACCGGTTCGGCACCCTGCGCATCCTGATGCTGGGCGCCGTGCTGGCGGCCGCCACCAACCTGCTGTTTGCCCTGATGAGCCTGCTCGGCGCCGACGTGCGCCTGCTGACGCTGATCATCTCCCTCGACAACCTGAGCGCCGGCATCGCCACCGCCGCCTTTATCACCTATCTGTCGGGCCTGACCAACCTGGCCTTTTCTGCCACCCAGTACGCCCTGTTCAGCTCGGTGATGATGCTGTTGCCCAAGTTTCTCGCCGGTTTCTCCGGCCTGGTGGTCGACGGCATCGGCTACGCCGGCTTTTTTACCGCCTCCGCCGCCATCGGCCTGCCGGTACTCTGGCTTATCCTGCGGGTCGAGCGCCTGGCCCGGCGCTGACTCTGCAGGCCCTGTCACAAAACTGAAAAGGCGCAATCGTTTGCGGTCTTGCGCCGTTTTTTCACCCGCCTAGACTCCCTTCCACCCTAGGGATTCCTGCCTCGACGATTAAGGAAAACCTTGTCATTTCAAATGAAGAAGAGACAGACAGATGGCTAAGATGCTTACCAACCTGGTCGCCGCCGGCGTGCTGGCCGCCCTCGCCACCCCCGCGGCCCTTGCCGCCAACTACGGCGACGACATCCACAAGAACGACTACAAGTGGCTGCAGTTCAACCTGATGCGCAGCGAAGGCAACAAGATCCCCTTCGGCGCCCAGGACACCACCTACCTGGAAATGGAATTCGGCGGCCGCTCCGGCCTGTTCGATCTCTACGGCTACCTGGACGTGTTCGACATCTTCGACAGCAAGGGCGACGACCGCTACGGCGGCGACAACTTCTTCTTCAAGTTTGCGCCCCGGCTGTCCCTGGATGCCCTGACCAAAACCGATCTGTCCTTCGGCCCGGTGCAGGAGCTGTATATCGCCACCGTCACCAACGTGGCCGACAGCGGCGCCTTCGGCGGCCTGTTCGAGCATTACGTGGGCCTGGGCTCCGACATCCAGGTGCCCTGGTTCGGCAAGATGGGGCTCAACCTCTACGGCCGCTACGTGCGCGAAAACTACGGCGCCCCGGACGAGGGCAAGTGGGACGGCTACATGGTCTCCACCAACTGGTTCAAGCCCTTCCACACCTTCGACAACGGCAGCTTCGTGGCCTACCAGGGCTACCTGGACTACAAGTTCGGCGCCGATACCGTGGGCGGCGTGGCCGGTCGCAGCAGCAATGCCCTGGAATGGTTCAACGGCATCTACTGGCACTCGGAGCGCTATGCCGTGGGTTATGGCGCCAAGGTGTACAACAACATGGCCTTTTATCAGGACGGCAACGGCTCCGGCCTGGAGCAGGACACCTCCGGCCTGGGCCACTACTTCTCCGTCACCTACAAGTTCTGACAAGACAAAGGGGCCATTCGGCCCCTTTCCATTCAATCCCGGAAATTGTTGAACTGCAGCGGCTGCTCCAGCTCCTGCTGGCGCAGCAGGGCCATCACCTGCTGCAGGTCGTCGCGCTTTTTACCGGTCACCCTGAGCTGATCCCCCTGGATCGCCGCCTGCACCTTGATTTTGCTGTCCTTGATGAGCTTGACCAGCTTTTTGGCCAGGGTGCTGTCGATGCCCTGCAGGAAGCTGACATCCTGGTAATAACGCTTGCCCGAATGCACCACCGCGGCCTCATCCAGCACCCGGGTATCTATGTTGCGCTGGATCAGTTTGGCACGCAGTATGTCGAGCATCTGCTGCAGCTGGAACTCCGCCTCGGCGCCCAGCTTGACCTTGCCCTCGCCCAGCTCAAAGCTGGCTTCCACCCCGCGAAAGTCGAAACGGGTGGTCAACTCCCGGTTGGCGTTCTCCACCGCGTTGCGTACTTCATTCATTTCCACTTCGGAGACAATATCAAAAGACGGCATTCTGGACTCCTCCCGGCCGCGCTGCAGATACCGCTGGCAGCGACGACGGTTCACGGCTAACGTATTAGGTTCAAATAGAAGGCGATAATAACAAAGATCCGGGAGAGAGTGATGCGCGAATGGACCATACTGGGGGCCGGTGCCCTGGGCTGCACCCTGGCGGCACTGTTGCGGGAACAGGGCGAACAGGTGGCGCTGCTGCTGTCGGAACGCCACCGCGGCCATCTGCACCCGACCTTCGAATTCATCGCCCTCAACGAGCGGCGCCGCCTGGTCGCCACCCGGCCGCGCTTTGCCCACCAGGCCGCCGACATCCAGTGCCTGGTGGTGATGACCAAGGCCTACCAAGTGCTGGAGGCGCTGGCCGGCCTGGCGGCCTTGCCCCCACAAAGCCCCATAGTGTTGCTGCACAACGGCCTGGGGGTGGCCGAGCAGGTCGCCCGACGCTTTCCCGCCAATCCGCTGCTGGTGGGGGTCACCAGCCACGGGGCCATGAAGGAAGGGGAATGGGTGGTGCGCCACACCGGGCGCGGGGAAACCTGGCTGGGGCCGGCCAACACCGCCGCCCGTGCCCATGCCGGGCTGGCCCGGCCGCTGGCCCGCGCTCTGGGCCACGCCGAGTGGAGCGAGGACATACGCCGGCTGCAGCACCGCAAGCTGTCGATCAACGCCGTGATCAACCCGCTGACCGCCTGCCATCATATCCGCAACGGCCAGTTGCACGAGCCGCGCTTTGCCGAGGTACTGGCCCAGCTGAGCGAGGAAGTACACCAGGTGCTGGCACGGCTCGGCGAAGAAGAAAGCCTGGAGCAGTTCCGCCGCCGGCTGAACGCGGTGATCGAGCTGACCGCCACCAACTACTCCTCCATGCACCAGGACCTGGCCCACGGCAGGAAAACCGAAATCGAGCAGATCACCGGCTACCTGCTCAGCCACGCCGGCACACTACCGATGCCGGTCTGCCGGCAGTTATATAACGAAGTAAAAAGGCTGGGCGGGTGAAAAAGCGGGCAGGCCGCCCGCCCCCCATGGCCGAATTAAGGCCGGTACACCTTTACATTCTCAAAACCCTGCTCCTTGAGCTGTATCGCCTGCAACCGGCTCATGACCCCCCGGGCACAATACAGCAGGTAGGTTTTGTCCGGGTCCAGCTCGCCGAACTGGTGCGCCAGGCGGAAAAACGGCAGGTGCACCACCTCCCGGCCCTCGACCACCAGTGGCGCCAGCTCTTCTTCCTCGGGCGCGCGGATATCAAGGATCACCTCCCGCTCGCCGGCCTGTTCGCTGAATTCCACTTCCGGCAGCGACCATACCCGGCCCAGATCCCGCACATCTTCCACAAAGGACGCCTGGATGGCGGTGTCGAGCACCCCGAAATCGAAGCGGGCCTCTTCCTGCTCGACCCGGGACAGGTCCGCCTTGATGGTCGGCTTTTGGGAAATGACGCCGCAGTACTCGGGCATCTTTTCCGCAAAGGGAGCGGTACCGATGGTCCTGGCCTGATCGATGATCTCCTGCTTGTCGCTGGCGATCAGCGGGCGCAGTATCAGGGTGTCGGTAACCCGGTCGATGACATTGAGATTGGTGACCGTCTGGCTCGACACCTGGCCCATGGACTCGCCGGTCACCAGGGCGTTGATCGCCAGCTTTTCCGCCACGGCGGCGCCGGCACGCATCATCATGCGCTTGAGCACCACGCCCATGTGGCCCTTGTCTATCTTGTCCAGGATCTCGGTCACCACCCCCTCGAAGGGCACCGAAATAAATTTGACCCGGTGCGAGGCACCGTATTTCTGCCACAGGTAATGCACCACCTCGCGCACCCCGGCCTCGTGCTCGCGCCCGCCCAGATTGAAAAAGCAGTAGTGCACCCGGCTGCCGCGCTTGATGAACTGGAATGATGCCACACCCGAATCGTAGCCACCGGACATCAGGCTGAGCACGCTCTCCTGGGTGGCGATGGGAAAGCCGCCCAGGCCCGCGTGTTGCTCACTCACCAGGTACAGCCGGTCGCCATCCAGCTCCAGGTTGACCTGCACATCGGGCTGTTTGAGTTTCACGCCGCCGGTCTCGCAGCGCTGGTTAAGGCCGCCGCCGACATAACGCTCCACATCCAGCGAGCTGAACGACTGCTGGCCCCGGCGCTTGGCGCGTACGCAGAAGGTCTTGCCTGCCAGTGCCTCGCCGAACATGGCCTGGGTGTGAGTCAGGATGTCGTCGAGGGAGTCGACCCTGAATTCCTTGACCTCCAGGAACGACTGGATGCCGGGAATGCACGACAGCGCCGCCACCATGGCTGCACGGTGTTCGTCGGTAAAGATGTTGCTGCGCACGATCAGCTTGTCCCAGTCGGCGCGGATCTTGATGTGTTCATCCAGGGGCTTGAGCACATTGCGGATATTGCCTTGCAGGATTTTACTCATGCGCTGGCGCACCGACTTGCTCTTGATGGTGATTTCCGGATGGAGCTTGATAATAAATTTCATGATTCGGGACGCCCGGGACAACAAAAACGAAAGCCCGGCATTATACACAACGCCGGGCCCGCGGTTAAAACAATAGCGATTTTTTAGGGGGCGACTACGTCGAGGGGATCCGTGTAGCTGGGTTTGCCCTGGGAAATGGTGATCTCAACCCGCCGGTTGCGGCTGCGGTTGGCGGCAGTGTCGTTGGGCACCAGCGGCCGGGTATCGGCCAGGCCCACCACCACCATGCGGCTGTCGTCAAAACCGTCCACCCGCAGCAGTTGATCGGCCACCGCCAGCGCCCGCTGGGTGGACAGCTCCCAGTTGGAGCGGAACAGCTCGTTGCTGCTGCGGATATCGTCGGAATGGCCGGACACCAGGATTTCGCCGGGCAGATCCTTGACCAGGGCGCCAATCTGGCGCACCACCGGCCAGAACTGGGGCTGCAGGAAGGAAGAGCCCGCCGGGAAGGAGGCATTCTCCTTGATGCGGATAATAATCTGCTGGCCCAGCACCTCGATTTCCAGGGCATCCTGCTGGATGGCACTGCTCAGCTCCTGGGCCAGCTCCTGGGCCACGCTCAGGGTCTGGGGATCGGTCTGGGGGATTTCCGGCTGCTCGCTGCCGCTCAGGTTGCCCTGCTCCCGATTCTGGCCGGCAGCGCGCTCTTCCTGGCCGGCCTGAAACTCCAGCTCGGTCAGGGTGGAGTCGGTGGTGTGTTGCATCACGGTGTCGATGGGCGTGGGCTCGGGCCGGCCGGGGCGAAACTCCAGCGCAATCACCGAGGTGCCCTTGGGGATTTCGGTCACCTCCAGCTGGTTCTGTACCCCGAAGGCGTATTTCATGCTGCCGGCAATTTGCTTGAACTTGAGCACGTCCATTTCGGCAAAGGCCAGCAGCAGCACGAAAAAGCTCATCAGTATGGTGGCCAGATCGGCGAAGGTGGTCATCCAGGCAGGGGCGCCGGAGACCGATTGCTGCTTTTTCTTCTTGCCGCTCACCTACTCCTCCTTGGGACGCTTGGCATCGGCCAGGTAGTTCTCCAGCAGGCTTTGCATCACCCGCGGATTCTGTCCGTCCTGAATGCTCATGATGGCGTCGAGGATCAGCGTGCGGTTAAGGCGCTCTTCCCCCGAGCGCAGTTCCAGTTTGTCGGCAATGGGCAGCGCCACCATGTTGGCCAGGATGGCGCCGTACAGGGTGGTGAGCAGGGCAATGGCCATGGCCGGGCCGATGGCCTTGGGATCGTCCATGTTGGCCAGCATGGCCACCAGGCCGATCAGGGTGCCTATCATGCCCATGGCCGGAGCCACATCCCCCAGGGCCCGAAAGATCCTGGCCCCCTGCTCCTGACGCTCGGCGTTGAGATCGATGTCCTTTTCAAGCGCCGCCTTCACCACCCCCTGATCGTGGCCGTCCACCAGCATGTTGACCGCCTTTTGCAGAAAGGGGTTGGTGATCTCCGCCTCCTCCAGCGCCAGAAAACCGCCCTTGCGCGCCGCATCGGCCAGCTGCACCACCCGCTCGATCAGCTCCTCGGGCTTTTCCAGCTTGAATATAAAGGCCTTGCCCGCCACCTTGGCGGCGCCCAGAAACTGGCCCAGGTTGAACTTCATCATGACCACAAACAATGAGCCGACCAACACAATGAAAATGGACGGCACATCCACATACATGGTGATGCCGCCACCCAGAACCATCGCCATGGCGATGAATGCCAGTCCACCGATCAATCCGATTAGTGTTGCCAGATCCAAAACAGGGTCCTCATTGTTATTGCGGGCAAAAACAGCACCGATGATACCTTGTTGAGACTCACGTTGTCGCTCCTGATATTATCGGCAGGGTCCAATTTTTTTTTAGCCCGCCGAAGAGCGGAGAGGCGGGCGGCAACGCTATACCTTTCGCCAAAGGCCCGGCGGCGGTGTTAGTATTGCACCCGATTTTGCACACCAAACGACAGAGGATCCCCGTGGCGACCAAAAAACCGGAAAACATGGATTTTGAAAGCGCCCTGGCCGAGCTGGAAAGCCTGGTCGGCCAGCTGGAGCAGGGCGAGCTGAGCCTGGAACAGGCGCTCAAGTCATTCGAACGGGGAGTCCAGCTGGTCCGCGCCGGCCAGCAGCGCCTGGACCAGGCCGAACAGCAGGTACGGATCCTGATGCAGGACGGCGCCACCCTGGCCCCCTTCGCCCCGTCCGGGGAGGATGCCCAGTGATCCCGATACAGCAGCATTACGCCCGGCGGACCGACGATACCCTGCGCCGGGCCATCGCCCGGTTCGACCGGCTGGCCCCCGAGTTGCGGGAAGCCATGGAATACGGCCTGATGCAGGGCGGTAAACGGGTCCGCCCCATGCTGGTGTACGCCAGCGCCGACCTGCTCGGCGCCGGCCAGAGCCCGGTGGCGGACGCGGCGGCGGCGGCAGTCGAGTGCATTCACGCCTATTCCCTTATCCACGACGACTTGCCGGCGATGGACGACGACGATCTGCGCCGGGGCCAGCCTACGGTGCACAAGGCCTTTGACGAAGCCACCGCCATCCTCGCCGGCGACGCCCTGCAGACCCTGGCCTTCGAACTGCTCGCCGAACAGCCGGAAAACGCCGCCGACACCGGCCGCCGGCTGCGCATGGTACAGGAGCTGGCCCGGGCCAGCGGCTATGGCGGCATGTGCGGCGGCCAGGCACTGGATATCCGCCACGAGGGCAAGGCCATCGACCGCGAGACCCTGGAGCGGATTCACCGGCACAAGACCGGTGCACTGATCCGCGCCGCCGTGCGCCTGGGCGCCTTGTGCTCCCCCACCCTGCAGGAAGCCGAGCTGGCGGCCCTCAGCCGCTATGCCGAGGCCATTGGCCTGGCCTTCCAGGTGCAGGACGATATCCTCGATATCACCGCCGACACCGCCACCCTGGGCAAGACCCAGGGCAAGGACCTGGTCCAGCAAAAAAGCACCTATCCCGCCCTGCTCGGGCTGGACGGTGCCCGCCGGCTGGCCGAGTCGCTCTACCAGGACGCCCTGGCGGCGCTGGCCGAACTCCCCTACCCAACTCACACACTGGAAGCCTTCGCCCGCTACATCGTCAAGCGCGAGTACTGAGGCGAGCACAACGACAAGCCTATGAGTCTGAACATTGCCGATTACCCGACCCTGGCGCTGGCCAACCTGCCGGAAGAGCTGCGCAGCCTGCCCCAGGACAGGCTGCCCGCCCTGTGCGAGGAGCTGAGATCCTATTTGCTGCACTCGGTCAGCCGCAGCAGCGGCCACCTGGCCTCGGGGCTGGGCGTGGTGGAGCTGACGGTGGCGCTGCATTATGTGTACAAGACCCCCTTCGACCGCCTGGTGTGGGACGTGGGCCACCAGGCCTACCCCCACAAGATCCTCACCGGCCGGCGCGAGCGCATGGGCAGCATCCGCCAGTACCAGGGCCTGCATCCCTTCCCCTGGCGGGAAGAAAGCGAATACGACACCCTGTCGGTGGGCCACTCCAGCACCAGCATCGGCGCGGCGCTGGGCATGGCCATTGCCGCCGACGAGGAAAAGCAGAACCGCAAGGTGGTGGCGGTGATCGGCGACGGCGCCCTGACCGCCGGCATGGCCTTTGAGGCCCTGAACCACGCCGGCGATCTGCACAAAGACCTGCTGGTGGTGCTGAACGACAACGAAATGTCCATTTCCGAGAACGTGGGCGCGCTCAACAACCACCTGGCCCGCATCATGTCCGGCTCGCTGTACAGCACCTTGCGCGAGGGCGGCAAAAAGGCGCTGGAAATATTGCCGCCGCTGAAGGAGCTGGCCCGGCGCACCGAAGAGCACCTGAAAGGCATGGTGGTACCCGGCACCCTGTTCGAGGAATTCGGCTTCAACTACGTGGGCCCCATCGACGGCCACGACATCAATACCCTGGTGGACACCCTGCGCAACATGCGCAAGCTCAAGGGGCCCCAGTTCCTGCACGTGATGACCCGCAAGGGCAAGGGCTACCTGCCTGCCGAACAAGACCCTATTGGCTACCACGGTGTGCCCAAATTCGATCCGGCCACCAACAGCCTGCCCAAAAGCGCCCCCGCCAGCCCCAGTTTCTCCGCCATTTTCGGCAACTGGCTGTGCGATATGGCCCGCGACTGCAACAAGCTGATGGCCATTACCCCGGCCATGCGCGAAGGCTCGGGCCTGGTGCGCTTCTCCCGGGAATTTCCCAAACGCTACTTCGACGTGGCCATTGCCGAGCAGCATGCCGTGACCCTGGCCGCGGGCCTGGCCATTGAAGGCAAAAAGCCGGTGGTGGCCATTTACTCCACCTTTTTGCAGCGCGCCTACGATCAGCTGATCCACGATGTGGCGCTGCAAAACCTGGACGTGCTGTTTGCCATCGACCGCGCCGGCATTGTGGGCGCCGACGGCCCCACTCACCAGGGCGCCTTTGACTTGAGCTTTATGCGCACCGTGCCCAACATGGTGATCATGACCCCGGCGGACGAAAACGAATGCCGGCAAATGCTCTACACCGGCTATATGCACCCCGGCCCCGCCGCCGTGCGCTACCCCCGCGGCAGCGGCCGGGGGGCGGAGATCGACGCCACCATGACCGCCCTGGAGCTTGGCAAGGGCCGGCACCTGCGCCAGGGCGAACGCGTCGCATTGCTCAACTTTGGCACCCTGCTGCCTGCCGCCGAAGCCGCCGCCGAGGCCTTGAATGCCACCCTGGTGGACATGCGCTTTGTGAAACCCCTGGACGAAGCCCTGGTGCTGGCGCTGGCGGATGAGCACGAGCTGCTGGTGACGGTGGAAGAAAACGCCATTATGGGCGGCGCCGGCTCGGCGGTGAACGAGTGCCTGATGCGCCATAAAAAGCCGGTGCCGGTGCTGAATTTGGGCTTGCCCGACTACTTTATCGAGCAGGGCAGCCAGCAGCAGATTTGGGCCAAGCTGGGCCTGGATGCCGACGGCATTACCCAGGCGGTACAGGACTATCTGGCCCGCTGAGGTTCTTTGGAGCGCGGGCAACCTGCCCGCCTATTAGCACCTTGCCCCGTTAACACGGGGCACCTAGCCCTCCATCACCAGCGTGACCGCTATGGTCGCCATCATCACCCCCACCACAAACTCCAGCACCTTCCAGGCCTTTGGCCGGCTGAACACCGGGGCCAGCACCCGGGCGCCGTAACCCAGGCTGAAAAAGAACACCAGCGAGGCCGACATGGCCCCCAGGGCAAACAGCCCCTGAGCCTGATACTGGGTTGAAATGGAGCCCAGCAGCACCACCGTATCCAGATACACATGGGGGTTAAGCCAGGTAAAGGCCAGACAGATAGCCACGGTTTTAAGCAGCGATTGCTGGACATCCCCCGCCGCCGTCATGGCATGGTTGTTACCAAAAGCCGATTTAAAGCTTAACAGCGCATACACCGCCAAAAAGGCCGCACCCGCGTAACGGGCCACCGTCTCAATGGCCGGAAACTGCTTTACCATGGCACCAAAGCCCGCCACGCCAAGGGAAATAAGCAGTGCATCGGACAGGGCACACACCGCACACACCACAAACACATGATGGCGTTTAATGCCCTGCTTGAGCACAAAGGCATTTTGCGAGCCAATCGCCAGGATCAGGGAAAAGCTGAGGGCAAAGCCGGAGAGAAAGGTGGACATGAAGTGAAAGCGCTCTGTGCAGAAGTAAACCCGCAATGGTACAGGCCAGCGCGGTTAAAATGTAGCTTCAATCGTGCTGACGACCATAAATAATGGCAATGGCCTGATTACCCGCTGCATACCAGCCGGTTGTGAACACCCACAACACCGAGTGCGCGTTGGCGCATCAACTGCACGCTTTTATTATTAGCCCAACCACCACCAAAACGACAAATATACGTAACAGGACACTCCCCACAGGTTGCTGGGAACTCGTGGCGGAACCCTTTTTAGACGAAAGGTCAGCATCGGCGCGATATACGGACGCGAACACCACGGGAATTGGGCTCCTTCCTTCGGTGAGCAATCTTTTTACATGTGCAGTGTACTTGTGGCCGGAATCAAGCAGCGGAGCCAAGTCTTGAGCATCTTCTTCAGGCACGAAGCCAATCTGCTCCCCGCCCGATATAACCACCTCAACCGCGTTGCGGCTATGGACATTGTCGTTCTGGTGGCGAGTATTGAATAATGGCGGGGTCTGGGGCCGTTCCCGCCTTCGCAGGAGCGACGCATGAAAGTGCGGGAATGACGGTAAACAGGCGGCTCGTAGCCCCAGAAGCAACAGCGGGGATTGCCGCAGCTGACCGTCACATGCCAGGGCTGGCATGTGCCGAGCGCCCCAGAGATGGGTTTGAAGCGTGTCAGCGGAGCGCAACCGCGCTGTTGCTTCCCATTGCGTTCGCGGATTGTTCCGCCCATAAAAAAACCGCTGCCGAAGCAGCGGTTTTTATGGAAGTAAGCGGGGTTAGCCGGGCTTACTTCTTGGCTTCAGCGGCCTTGCGCTCTTTCACCTTCTCAACCACCTTGTCGGCCACGTTGGCGGGGCAGGCAGCGTAGTGAGAGAATTCCATGGAGAACTGGCCACGGCCAGAAGTCATGGTGCGCAGGGAGCCGATGTAACCGAACATTTCGGACAGGGGTACGTCGGCCTTAACGCGTACACCGGTCACGCCGGCAACCTGATCCTTGATCATGCCGCGACGACGGTTCAGGTCACCGATAACATCACCCACGTGATCTTCCGGAGTGAACACGTCCACCTTCATGATCGGCTCCAGCAGCTGGGGCTTGGCCTTCGGCAGAGTCTGACGGAAGGCGCCACGAGCGGCGATTTCGAACGCGATGGCGGAGGAGTCAACGGCGTGGTAGGCACCGTCGGTCAGCTCGAACTCGATGTCCAGCACCGGGAAGCCGGCGATGGGACCGGTGCTCATCATGCTGGCTACACCCTTTTCGATGGCGGGCCAGAATTCCTTCGGCACGTTACCACCCACCACGGAAGACTTGAACACCAGGCCGGTGTTGGCTTCGCCCGGACGGATAACGTAGTCGATTTTACCGTACTGGCCGGAACCACCAGACTGCTTCTTGTGGGTGTAGCTGTCTTCCACTTCGGCGGTGATGGTTTCGCGGTAGGCCACCTGGGGCTCACCCACAATCAGCTCAACGCCGTAGGTACGCTTGAGAATGTCGACCTTGATGTCCAGGTGCAGTTCGCCCATGCCTTTGAGGATGGTTTCACCGGAGTCTTCGTCGGTTTCAACGCGGAAGGTCGGGTCTTCGGCAACCAGCTTGCCGATGGCCACGCCCATCTTCTCGGAACCGCCTTTGTCCTTCGGCGCAACGGCGATGGAGATCACCGGCTCGGGGAACACCATGGCTTCCAGGGTGCAGGGGTGCTTGACGTCACACAGGGTGTGACCGGTCTGCACGTTCTTCATGCCGATGATGGCGATGATGTCGCCGGCCTGGGCGGAGTCCAGTTCGCTGCGCTGGTCGGCATGCATTTCCACCATGCGGCCGATACGCTCGGTTTTGCCGGTGGCGCTGTTGAGGATGGTGTCACCCTTCTTGATGCGGCCGGAGTAGATACGCACGAAGGTCAGGGCGCCGAAACGGTCGTCCATGATCTTGAATGCCAGCGCCTTCAGCGGGGCATCGGCGTCAACGATGGCGAACTCACCGGTTTCCTTGCCTTCTTCGTCGGTCAGCGGCTGCGGATCAACTTCGGTCGGGCTCGGCAGGTAGTCGTTCACGGCGTCCAGCACCAGCTGCATGCCCTTGTTCTTGAACGCGGAACCACAGTAGGCCGGGAACAGGGCCATGGTGCGGGTACCCTTGCGGATGCAGCGCTTGATGTCCTCGATGGAGGGCTCTTCACCTTCCATGTAGGCTTCCATCAGGTCGTCGTCCTGCTCTACGGCACTTTCTACCAGCAGCTCGCGGTACTCTTCAACCTGGTCAACCATGTCGGCCGGCACGTCTTCGATGGTGTACTTCTCGGGGTCACCGGAGTTGTCCCAGATGTAGGCCTTGCGGGTCAGCAGGTCTACCACACCCTTGAACTCGTCTTCGCGGCCGATGGGCAGCACCATGATCACCGGGTTGGCGGCCAGCACGTCGCGGGTCTGCTGAACCACGCGGAAGAAGTCGGCACCCATACGGTCCAGCTTGTTCACGAAGATCAGACGGGCAACGCCGGATTCGTTGGCATAGCGCCAGTTGGTTTCGGACTGGGGCTCAACGCCGCCGGAACCACAGAATACGCCGATACCGCCGTCCAGCACTTTCAGTGAACGGTACACTTCAACGGTGAAGTCAACGTGTCCGGGGGTGTCGATAACGTTGAAACGGTGACCTTTCCAGAAGCAGCTGACGGCTGCGGACTGGATGGTAATACCCCGCTCGGCTTCCTGCTCCATGAAGTCGGTAGTGGACTCACCGTCGTGGGTCTCGCCTGCCTTGTGGATTTTACCGGTCAGCTTGAGGATACGTTCGGTAGTGGTGGTCTTGCCCGCGTCAACGTGAGCAAAAATACCGATGTTTCTGTAATGAGATAAGTCAGACATGATGCAACTTTATATGGTTGATTGAAGAAGTAGACGGAGCATGCGAAGAGTACCAGCACACCGCACCTCAGATTTTGAGGCGCACATTATGCAGTAGAACCCGGCAGCGCGCAAATGGCCAGACCGGGTTGTCGCATATTTTTTGTGCAGACTGTCTCGGCACTCCGACCTGCCAAATACCGCGCGTTGTAACGGCATGACCGGGTTGCCGCATTCAAATGCCGCCGTGGGCCACCTTGTAATAGACCCAGCCGAACAGGCCGGCGAAAATCGCCACGGTCAGCAACACCTTGAGCCAGATAAATTTCACGGTCATCTCCTGCAGAGCCTCTGCGGCCCGTTTTGCCGCCCCCGATTGTGTCACCGCCACCGCCATTACGCCAGCCCGGTCAGCGCCGCCAGCACAAAAATTCCGACCACCACCAGCGCCGACATCACCGCCGCATAGCCCAGGTTCCAGCGCATGATGGAAAAGGAGTCCAGCCCGTAGCGGCCCTGGAATGCCAGGTTAATGCCCGACAGCGGCCCGGTGGCGGTGCCCACCGCCCAGGACGACAGAAACACCAGCGCCAGCAGGGTGTGGTCGGGGGCAAGGGGCATCAGCACCGCCCCCGCCAGGGAGATGCAGATAATGGGGTGGATGCCGAGCAGCGCCAGCAGCACGGTGGCCAGATAGGTCACGCTGGCTTCCTGGGCGCCAAACTGCGTCAGCGGCAGGCTGCCGCCCAGGCTGGCAAACAGGGTTTCCAGGCCATAGCCCAGCACCCCGGCGGCGAGGAACAGTGCCAGCTCGTTGCCCATTTGCGGCAACCGGTCATTGACCAGTCCTCTCACCGCCGCCAGCGGCCGTTGCCGTCTGATCGCAAGAATAAGCAGGGTCAGCGCCGGGGCCAGCAGGGTGATCACCGCCAGAATGGACAACTGCGGCTGCCACTGGTGCAGTGCCAGCACCGCCGCCGCCAGCAGCCCCGGCAGCAGCAGACCGCCGGCCTGCAGCGGATAGCCGGTAAACTCAGCCACAGGGGCGTTTTCACCGTGAGCTTGCCGGCGGCCAAGCTGCCAGCCGGTCAGCAGCAGGCTGCACAGCGCCAGGGGCATGCTCACCAGCCAAAGGGTGGGCAGCCTGGCCTCGGGCGCCACGCTTAAGGACACCGCCATGGCGCCGAAAAACGGCGACCAGAAGGCGGCGGCGGTAAAGCTGCGGATCAGCGCCAGTGCCTGCTCCCGGGTCACGCTGCCGCGCCGTGCCAGGCGGTCGCCGATGATAAACACCGACGACAGGTTGATCACAGAGCCAAACAGATGCACCGCCGCCAGGGTAGACGCCAGCGCCCGTCGGCCTTGGGGAGCGCGTTCTTCATCCCCGGTGTGCGGCCGGCTGACCAGGCTTAAAAAGCTCACCGCCACCAGCATGGACAGCAGGCCGCTGTTGCCGGCCACCAGCCGCGCCGGATCCACCTCGGCCCCCTGCCCCGCGCTCCAGGCCAGGCAAGCGCCGCCCACCAGCAGCAACACCAGCGCCTGGGTGCGGTTGCGGTGGGCCAGCCCCGGCCACAGCAGGGTCGCCGCGCACCAGTACGCCAGCCCCGGCCAGTGGGTTGCCAGCGGCGCTCCCAGCAGGCCGGCGGCAACCATCATCATGGCGGCCAGGATCAGGCCGCCGGCCAGTGACCGGCGCACTGAGGCAGGAAACAGCGAACACAGGGTGGCAGGCAAGGCGGGCTCCGGGTGTGGCGAATAAGCATGAGGATCATAACCATAAACACACCGAGCCGTAAGCTGTCAGCCGCAGGCAAGGGGTACTTGCAGGTGCCGGCGCAACGCCACCGCCATTGTCTGCGGAAGGAATTTCGGGCCCCGCACGCAGACACGCCGTGAACCCATCCCTGGGGGATCCGCCGCGCTTCTGACCGCCAGGGATGGCGGGAATGCCGGAACGGCAAGCATTTTCCGGCCCTGGCGCGGAGGGTCTGCTTGGCAGAACCCAGTCGCCGCCGACGGTGATCTACTATTCGGAACAGCCATTTAACGCTGAACGCTCTGCGGCCGTGAGTTATCCCTTATAAACCTTGGGGTTGAACACATCCCGCAGCCAGTCGCCCAGCAGGTTGATCACCAGCACCAGCACCACCAGGTAGATGCCGGGGAAGGCGGTGATCCACCAGGAACCGGAGAAGATGTAGCTGAAGCCCATGCTGATCAGCGACCCCAGGGACGGCTTGTCCACCGGCATGCCGAGGCCGAGGAAGGACAGCGCCGCCTCGCTCATGATGGCGTTGGCCACCTGCACCGTGGAGATCACCAGTATCGGCGACAGGCAGTTGGGCAATATATGGCGGAACATGATGCGCATGGATTTGAAACCCATCACCCGCGCCGCTTCCACATATTCCTTCTTCTTCTCGGCCAGCACGGTGGCGCGAATGGTGCGGGCATACTGGGGCCATTCGGCCAGGCCGATGATCACCACCAGCATCAGCACCGCGTACTGGGCGTAGAAGTCGGCGCCCAGGGTGGCCTGAAATACCGCCGACACGATGATGGCCACCATCATGGTGGAAAACGACAGCTGCACATCGGCAATGCGCATCAGGAAGTTGTCGATGCGCCCGCCGAAGTAGCCGGCGGACAACCCCACCACTATGCCGATCAGCAGCTGCAGCGCCACTGCACCCAGGCCGATCATCAGCGATACCCGGGAGCCGTAGAGGATGGTGCTGAGAATGTCCCGCCCCTGCACATCGGTGCCGAGCACAAAGCGCTCGTCGCCCATGTCCAGCCAGCTGGGGGGCAGCTCGGAGTCGAGGATGTCGATGGTGGCCAGATCATAGGGGTTGTGGGGGGCGATGAGCGGCGACAGAAAGGCCGCCGCCGCCAGCGCCACGAACACCGCGAAGCTGACCATGGCGACCTTGTCGCGCAGGAAATGATACAGGAAGTCCGATTGCCGGAAACGGGCCCAGCGGCCGAGATTGAGTTCTGTGCTCATGGTGGTTTATCCCTTGGCGGCCAGGTTGACGGTGGGGTTCACCAGGCCGTAGATCAGATCGACGATGGTGTTGGTGACCACGAAGATAAAGCCCACGAAAATCACGTAGGTGGTGATCAGCGGCGTGTCTACCCGGGTAATGGCCTCGAGGAACAACAGGCCGATGCCCGGCCACTGGAACACGGTTTCGGTGAGGATGGTGTAGGCCACCATGGTGCCGATCTGCACTCCGCCTACGGTGATCAGCGGCAGCAGGGTGTTTTTCAGGGCGTGGATAAACCAGATACGGTACTTGTCCAGGCCCTTGGCCCAGGCGAACTTGACGTATTCGGCGCTGAGCTGCTCCAGCATTTCGGAACGTACCAGGCGGATGAACAGCGGCAGCATGATCGACGACAAGGCGATGCTCGGCAAAATCAGGTTGCGCAGGCCCTGCCAGTTGAACAGCCCCGACTCCCAGCCGAGCGGGCTGGTCAGTTCACCCCGGCCGTAAGCGGGCAGCCAGCCCAGTTCGATGGAAAACACATACATCAGCAGGATGGCGGTGAGGAAGACGGGTACCGAAATACCGATGATGCTCACCCCCATAATCGCCTTGGACAGGATGGACCTCGGCTTGATCGCCGAATACACCCCAAGGGGGATGCTCAGGCCCACGATGATCAGGCTGGCGCAAAATACCAGCTCCAGGGTCGCCGGCAGTTTTTCGAAAATGACCTCTATGGTCGGCTGCTTGAAGAAATAGGAAGTGCCGAAGTCGCCTTGCAGCACATTGCCGATAAAACGGCCGTATTTGATCATGAAAGGGTCATTGAGCCCCATTTCGGTGCGCATCTGCTGGCGCACTTCTTCCGATACCGATTGCCCCACCAGCTCGCGCAGGGGGTCGCCCAGGTTGTCCTGGATGGAAAAGGCCACCAGGCTGA
Source organism: Zobellella taiwanensis (assembly GCF_003012795.1). Taxonomy (GTDB): domain Bacteria; phylum Pseudomonadota; class Gammaproteobacteria; order Enterobacterales; family Aeromonadaceae; genus Oceanimonas; species Oceanimonas taiwanensis. The sequence goes on along the minus strand of NZ_PXYH01000005.1, from coordinate 52,405 downwards.
TGACAAACATCACCACCAGGGCCTGGAATACCCGTTTAAGCAGAAAAGTAAACATGTTTTAAGTTCCAACTTCGGGATTGGGGATCAGGGATTGGGGACTGGAAGGGACTCCCCTGCCAGACCCCGACTCAGGATCTTAGGTGTTAAGTTCTAGTCCCAAGTCCCTAATCCCCAGTCCCGGTTTTATTCGACCACCAGGTCGCCCAGATAGGGGAAGTCCATGGCGTTGACGACGGGCTCGGCCTGAACGTTGTTGCGTGCTCCCCAGGCCAGGTTCTGCCAGTGCAGGGGAACGAAAGCGGCGTCGTCGTAGAGGATTTTTTCCACCCGCTGCAACATCGCCTCCCGCTTGGCGGTGTCGGTTTCCAGGTTGGCGGACTCGATCAGGCCGTCCACTTCCGGATTGGAGTAGTAACCACAGTTATACTGGCCCCGGCCGGTTTCGCTGTTGCGGGTCATGGTCAGGAACTCGGAGAAGTTGGCGGTATCCTCGGTGTCGGAGTGCCAGCCGATCATCAGCATGTCGGCGGCGCACTTGTCAAACTCCGGCCAGTACTGGGCCACCGGCATGGTCTTCAGATCCACGTCGATATTGATGCGCGCCAGCATCGCCTTCACCGCCTCGGCGATGCGGAAGTCGTTCACATAGCGGTTGTTGGGGGCGATCATGCTGATCTTGAAGCCGTCCTGGTAACCGGCCTCTTCCATCAGTTGCTTGGCCTTGTCCAGATCGAACTGGGGCTTGAGCTCGGGATTGTGGCCCAGGTAGCCGGCGGGCGGCTGCTGACCGGCGGTGGTGGCGAAGCCGCGCATGATGCGCTGGACGATGCCTTCCTGGTTGATGGCGTAGTTCACCGCCTGGCGCACCCGCACATCCTTGAACGGTTCAAAGCGGTTCTGGTTCATCTGGAAGGTGATGATGCGGGTGCCGGGTTCGGTCACCAGCTTGACGCCCTGGGCGGCCTTGACCCTGTCGTGATCGTTGGGCGACACCGGTTTGATGAAATCCACGTCACCGGCCAGCAGCGCCGCCACCCGGGTGGCGTCTTCCTTGATCGGCACCAGGGTCATGTGGTCCACGTTGCCGGGCGAGTTTTTGTCCCAGTAGTCGGCATGGCGCTCATATTCCACCTTGACCCCCTGCTGGCGGAACTTGAGCTTGAACGGCCCGGTGCCCGAGGTGTTGGTGGAAGCGAAGGAACTGCCGTGCTTGACCACTTCCGCCTTGTCCTTGCCGTCCGCCGTGGTGCCGCTGTAAAACTTGGCATCCATCGGGAACAGGTAGGTCACGGTATTGAGCACCAGGGGATAGGGTCCCTTGGTCACCAGATCGACGGTATGATCGTCCACCTTCCTGGCCTCGGCAAAGGGTTCGAAAATGGCCTTGAAGTCGGGGGATTCCTTCAGCCGGTTGAAGGTCCAGATCACGTCGTCGGCGGTGAAGTCGTTGCCGCTATGGAACTTGACGCCCTGGCGCAGGTGGAAACGCATGGTTTCGTCGTCAATCCGCTCCCATTTCTCCGCCAGCCGGGGCTCGAAGTCGAAATCCTTGGTCCAGCGCACCAGGGGATCGAAGATCAGGTGCGACATTTCCAGGGTCGCTCCCGACAACTGCTCGTGGGGGTCCATGGAAACCGGGTCGGCGTCATAGGCGATGGTGATGTCCGCCGCCTGCAGGCTGAAGGCAAAGCCGGCGGCAAGCAGCGCGGCGGTGACTTTATTGAGTCCTTTTTTCATATAACACTCCGTCGATGGGATGAGTTTTGGCCAGCGGCCACGTCCGAAATATCCAGACCTTTCCGGGACATGCCCTTGAATTCGGGCATCAGGGAAATCAACGAGCGGCTGTAGGGATCCGCCGCTTGGGTAAACAGCTGTTCGGTCGGAGCCACCTCCACCAGGGTGCCTTTTTTCATCACCCCGATGCGGTCGCACATCTGCCGGATCACCGGCAAATCGTGGCTGATGAACAGCATGGTGAGCTTGAGTTCATCCTGCAAATCCTTGAGCAGGTTGAGAATTTGCGCCTGTACCGAGACATCCAGCGCCGAGGTGGGCTCGTCGCAAATCAGCAGCCGGGGTCGGGTGGCCAGGGCCCGGGCGATGGAAATACGCTGGCGCTGGCCGCCGGAGAACTCGTGGGGAAACTTTACCCCCGCCGCCCGGCCCAGCCCCACGTAGTCGAGCAAATCCGCCACAATGCCGCGGATCTGCGCCTCGCTCCCGGCCAGCCGGTGGAAGCGGATCGGCTCGGCGATGATGTCTTCCACCCGCATGCGCGGGTTGAGGGAGGAATAAGGGTTTTGAAACACCATCTGCATCTGCCGGCGCAGGGGACGGCGCTCCTGCTCGCTCCTGATGGCGGTCAGCTCTATGCCCTCGAACCAGATTTTGCCGGTATCGGGCGGATAGAGGCCGGTGATGGCCCGGGCGATGGTGGACTTGCCGGAGCCCGACTCTCCCACCAGGCCAAAGGTTTCGCCCTCGAAAATCTCAAAGCTGACGTCGTTGGTGGCCTGCAGGTATTCCCGCCGGGAAGGGAAAAAGGAATCCTTGGTCACAAAACGCAGGTTGCAGTGTTCCACCCTGAGCAGGGCGCCCTGGTACTGGCGCTGATCCTGGCTCTGGCCCAGCCAGTGGGTTTTCAGGTCCAGGCTCGCCATTTCCCTGGCATCCTCGATATAGGACACCAGCGGAAAACGGCGCAGCTTGATATCGGAACGGGGCACGGCGGAGATCAGGCTCTGGGTGTAGGCATGCTCGGGGCTGCCCAGCACCTTGCTGGTGGGACCGATTTCCACCAGCCGGCCGCGGTACATCACCGCCACCCGGTCGGTTACGTTCGACACCACGCCCATGTCGTGGGTGACCAGCATGCAGCCCACGTTGCGCTCCTTGCACAGGGTGCGGATCAGGGTCAGGATCTGATCCTGGATGGACACATCCAGCGCCGTGGTGGGCTCGTCGGCGATAATCAGCTCAGGATCGCACGACAGGGCGATGGCGATCACCACCCGCTGGCGCATGCCGCCGGAGAACTGGTGCGGATACTGTTTGATGCGCAGCTCGGGCTGGGGAATGCCCACCGCATCGAGCAGCGACACCGCCTTCTGGCGGGCCTGCTCCCGGCTCATGCCGGTGTTGGCCAACAGAGTTTCGACCATCTGGTATTCCACCGTGAACAGCGGATTGAGCGAGGTCATGGGATCCTGGAAAATAAAACCGATACGACGCCCGCGCACGGCGCGGATGGCGGCGGGGGCCAGGTCGGAAATTTTCTCCCCGTCCAGGTAGACATCGCCGCTGGCGATGCGCCCGGGCGGGCTCAGCAGATCGATGACGGCATTGCCGATGGTCGACTTGCCGGCGCCGGACTCGCCGACCACGCCGAGGATTTCGCCTTTTTCGATGGTGAACGACAGCTCGTCGACGGCGGCCATAACGCCGTGGCGGGAGGGATATTCAATCCGCAGGTTCTTAACTTCAAGCAGGGACATGTTCATCCTTAAGCGGGGAGTTCCCCTCAATACGGCATCCTTGCGCCGGCCGTGCCGGCCTGGGCGACGGGAGCTTCCTAACTATAGCCCCGAGCGGCAACCCTTCAACCCGGACCCCGGCAACAAGAAAGTAACATTTGCAAGCATTGTAAGCCCGTCCGGGTCCAAACTGAACTGCGGTTATGCGGAGCCAGCTCACAAATCCAGTAACAAATATCAAACATGACAATTAATGCAGAATTTATGACTACGATTTCACATCAAGATAATCCAGGACGGACAAGAATAGAATAGTAACTTTACTCTAGACATCGGCACGGTGCCGATACGACAGCGGCATGCCACGGCCAGGGGGAAAATAAAGGAGGACGGGGAAGGCGCGGCCCTTCCCCGTAGCGTCAGTAAAAGGCCGCCAGCCCCTGCAGGCAGGCCAGGGCGAACAGGCCGGCGATAACGTCGTCGAGCATGATGCCGAAACCGCCGTGCACCCGGCGATCGAACCAGCGGATGGGCCAGGGCTTGACGATATCGAAGAAGCGGAACAGCACGAAGCCGGCCGCCAGCCAGCCCCAGCCCGCAGGTGCCGCTATCATGGTAATGCCGAAACCGATGATCTCGTCCCACACGATGGCGCCATGATCGTGCCGGCCAATGGCCCGGGTGGCCGCCTCGCAGATCTTGATGCCGGCCAGGAAGCCCAATACCAGCAGACCCAGATAGGCCCACAGCGGCAGCCCCCGCACCAGCAGGTAAAGGGGAATGGCCGCCAGGGTACCCATGGTGCCGGGCATCACCGGGCTTAACCCCGAGCCAAAGCCCAGGGCCAGCAGGTGCAGCGGATTGGACAGCCTGAGCGCCGCCAGCTCGGGTTTTCTCATTCAGGCACTCCGAAAATGATCCCAGCTCTGGGCCTGCAACCGATAGGGCTTGCCCTCGGCCAGCAGTTCCACGCCAGGGTCGCCGGCCAGGATACGGCCGACGCGGGTAAACTTGACCCCGCAATGGGCCAGGGCGGTATCCAGCAGGCCACGATGGGTTTCCGGCACGGTAAAGCACAGCTCATAGTCATCACCGCCGGTCAGGGCCAGCTCCCAGCCTGACTCCGCCGGCACCGCGGCCTGCATGGCCTCGCTCAGGGGCAACTGCTCCAGCTCGAGCTGGGCACGAACTCCGGAGGCACGCATAATGTGGCCCAGATCCCCCAGCAGGCCGTCGGAGAGATCCAGGGCGCTGGAGGCGATGTCGCGCAGGGCCTGGCCGGCCAGGATGCGGGGATGGGGATGCTCAAACTTGGTACGCACAAAATCCAGGTACTCGTCCGGCACCGCCACCTGCCCGAGCCGCTGTTGCAGCCCCAGCGCCGCGTCGCCCAGGGTGCCGGTGACATAGATGCCGTCCCCGGCCCGGGCACCGCTGCGCCGCAGGCCCTTGCCCTCGGGCAGGGTGCCGTGCACCGTCACCGTGATGGACAAGGGGCCTTTGGTCATGTCGCCGCCCACCAGGGCCACGTTGTAATATTCCGCCAGTTCGAAGAAGCCGGCACAAAAGCCTTTTATCCAGCCTTCATCGGCCGACGGCAGGGTCAGCGCCAGCGAGACCCAGCGCGGATCGGCGCCCATGGCCGCCAGATCCGACAGGTTTACCGCCAGGGCCTTGTGGCCCAGGGCTACCGGATCCATGTCGGGGAAGAAGTGCACCCCGGCAACCAGGGTATCCGTGCTCACCGCCAACCAGGTCTGGGGCGGCACCTGCAGCAGGGCGCAGTCGTCCCCCGGCCCCATCAGCACGTCCTTGCGGCCGCTGTCGGCGGTAAAATAGTGTTTTATTATTTCAAATTCGTTCATGAAAAATGAAAAGCCAGCGGCTGCTGGCTTTTTCCCGATGCTTGTCGTTATTTTTTCAACTGCTTGACAACCTTGTCGAGCACGCCGTTGACGAACTTGTGGCTCTCTTCGGCGGCAAAGGCCTTGGCCAGCTCGATGGCTTCGTTGATCACCACCCGATAAGGCACATCCTCACGCCGGGTCAGCTCGTAAGTGGCCAACCGCAGCACCGCCTTGTCCACCATGTCCAGGTCGGCCAGTGGCCGGGACAGGAAGGGAGAAAAGACGCCATCCAGCTCGGCGGCATGAACAGAAACGCCAAACAGCAGATCGCGGAAATAGTCCAGATCCACCCCCTTGGTGTCCTGCTCCAGCGCAAACTGCTGGGCGATGTCGGCCACGTTGTCCTTGGTCATTTGCCACTGATAGATGGCCTGGGTGGCGAGACGACGGGCCTTGCGGCGTTCAGACGGTTTCAATGCAGTACTCCTCTTAATCCAGCAACTGCAGGACGTTGATCATTTCCAGTGCGCTGAGGGCCGCTTCCGCGCCCTTGTTGCCCGCCTTGGTGCCGGCGCGCTCGATGGCCTGTTCGATGTTTTCGGTGGTCAACACGCCAAAGGCGATGGGCACTTCGAATTCCATCATGACGCCGGCCATGCCCTTGCTGTTTTCGTTGGCCACCAGGTCAAAATGGTAGGTGCCGCCGCGGATGACGCAACCCAGGGCGATAATGGCGTCGTACTTGCCTGCCTTGGCCAGCTTCTTGCACACCAGCGGGATTTCCACCGCCCCCGGTACCTTGACCAGGGTGATATTGTCGTCCTGCACCTGGCCCTGGCGCTTGAGCACGTCCAGGGCGCCGGCCACCAGGCTGTCGTTGATAAAGCTGTTGAAACGGGCGACCACAATGGCCACCCTGGCCTCGGGCGCGGCCATCAGCCCTTCGATTACCTTCATGGGAATCCTTGTTTGCAGAAAAGTGCGCACATTCTAGCACAATCGGCGATTGACAAAAGCCTGGGGCCGCCACCGATGCGCACCCGGGTCGCCACCATGGCATCTTCGTTGCTTGTCGCCATCATAGCCCACTGGGCTCAATCCGATATTACGGCTCCGGCGACCGCCAATGCGCTTGACAATGTACAGTCACAAGACTCTAGCGAACATGGCGCCTACCGGCTATAACCCTGGCCCAGGCCTAAAATGTAGTAAAATTACCAAAATTAAAATTCCTGATTGATCCAGATCAACGGCAGCCTACCCCCTCGGCAGTAGTCTGTAGGCATCCGGCGCGGCGCCCTCCCCGGTCCCGGCGGTGCCGCCCACTGTTCAGCGGAGGTTTTATGGCACAGCTCAACAACATCGAACATGCCTGGCGCGGTTTTGCCGGCAACGGCTGGCAACAGCAGGTCAATGTGCGCGACTTCATCCAGGCCAACTACCGCCCCTACGAGGGTGACGGCCGTTTCCTGGCCGGCCCCACCCCGGCCACCCTGGCCCTGTGGGAGCAGGTGATGAACGGCATCGCCGAGGAAAACCGCACCCACGCCCCGCTCGACTTCGACACCGACAATCCGTCCACCATCACCTCCCATGCCCCCGGCTACATCGACCGGGAGCTGGAGCGGGTGGTCGGCCTGCAGACCGAGGCGCCGCTCAAGCGCGCCATCCTGCCCTATGGCGGCGTGCGCATGGTCGAGGCCTCCTGCCAGGCCTATGGCCGCGAGCTGGACCCGCAGGTGAGCAAAATCTTCACCGACTACCGCAAGACCCACAACCAGGCGGTATTCGACCTCTACACCCAGGACATCCTCAACTGCCGCAAGTCCGGCATTCTCACCGGCCTCCCCGACGCCTATGGCCGTGGCCGTATCATCGGCGACTACCGCCGCTGCGCCCTCTACGGGGTGGACTTCCTGATCAAGGACAAAAAGGCCCAGCTCGTCGCCACCCAGGCGGATCTGGAGGCGGGTATCGATCTTTCCCGTACCCTGCAGCTGCGCGAAGAGCTGGCCGAGCAGGTACGCGCCCTGGCCGATCTCAAGACCATGGCCGCCGGCTACGGCTTTGACATCGGCAGGCCCGCCGCCACCGCCAGGGAAGCGGTGCAGTGGCTCTACTTCGCCTACCTGGCCGCCATCAAGTCCCAGAACGGCGCCGCCATGTCCCTGGGTCGCACTTCCACCTTCCTCGATGTGTATATCGAGCGGGATCTGCGAGAAGGCGCCATTACCGAGGATCAGGCCCAGGAGCTGGTGGATCACTTCATCATGAAGCTGCGCATGGTGCGCTTCCTGCGTACCCCCGAGTACGACGAGCTGTTTTCGGGCGATCCCATCTGGGCCACCGAGTCCCTGGCCGGCATGGGCCTGGACGGCCGCCCCCTGGTCACCAAGACCAGCTTCCGCTACCTGCACAGCCTGTACAACATGGGCCCGAGCCCGGAGCCGAACCTGACCGTGCTCTGGTCCGAGCAACTGCCCCGGGCGTTCAAGGACTATGTGGCCCAGGTCTCTATCGACACCTCCGCCATCCAGTACGAGAACGACGATCTGATGCGCGCGGACTTCGACTCCGACGACTACGCCATCGCCTGCTGCGTGTCGCCCATGGTGGTGGGCAAGCAGATGCAGTTCTTCGGTGCCCGCGCCAACCTGGCCAAGACCCTGCTCTACGCCATCAACGGCGGCGTGGACGAGAAGCTGCACATCCAGGTCGGCCCCAGGGCCGAGCCGCTCAAGGGCGAGGTGCTGGATTATGAGCAGGTGATGAGCCGCCTCGACAGCCTGATGGACTGGCTGGCCACCCAGTACGTGACCGCCCTCAACGTGATCCACTACAGCCACGACAAGTATGCCTACGAGGCCATCCAGATGGCGTTCCACGACAAGGACGTGGTGCGCACCATGGCCTGCGGTATCGCCGGGCTGTCGGTAACCGCCGACTCCCTGAGTGCCATCAAGTACGCCAGGGTGAAACCGGTGCGCGACGAGTCCGGACTGGCGGTGGACTTCGAGATAGAGGGTGACTTCCCCAAATTCGGCAACAACGACGACCGGGTGGACGACATCGCCTGCGATCTGGTGCGCCGTTTCATGGACAAGATCAAGGCCCATCCCTGCTACCGGGATGCCATTCCGACCCAGTCGGTGCTGACTATCACCTCCAACGTGGTGTACGGCAAGAAAACCGGCAACACCCCGGACGGCCGCCGCGCCGGCGAGCCCTTCGGCCCCGGTGCCAACCCCATGCACGGCCGGGATGAAAAAGGCGCCCTGGCGTCGCTGACCTCGGTGGCCAAGCTGCCCTTCAGCCACGCCAAGGACGGTATCTCCTACACCTTCTCCATAGTGCCGAAGGCGCTGGGCAAGGATGAAGGGGGCCGGCAGCGCAACCTGGCGGCGCTGATGGACGGTTACTTCCATCACCAGGCCGGACGCGAGGGCGGCCAGCACCTCAACGTCAACGTGATGAACCGGGAGATGCTGCTCGACGCCATCGAGCATCCGGACAAGTACCCCCAGCTGACCATCAGGGTGTCGGGCTACGCGGTGCGCTTCAACGCCCTGACCCCCGAGCAGCAACGGGATGTGATCACCCGGACCTTTACCGAGTCGATGTAAAAGACGGGGACTGGGGACTGGGGACTGGGGACTGGGGACTGGGGACTACAGTTATATCAGTAACAGACTGTCAGCCATTCTCCAGGCGGTCTCAAACAGACAACACCCAAGTCAAATCAGAAGGCCAAAGGGAGCGGCTTTCTCTTTAATGGCAGGCCATGCCGAACATCCTGAACTCGGCATTTGGGCATGGCACCGACACTCCTGGGGAGGAACCATGGCCATTAGCGGACGAATCCACTCCACCGAAAGCTGCGCCACCGTCGACGGCCCCGGCATCCGCTTCCTGGTGTTTATGCAGGGCTGCCTGATGCGCTGCCTGTACTGCCACAACCGGGACAGCTGGGACACCGACGCCGGCCGCGAGGTGACGGTGGCCGAGCTGATGCCGGAGCTGCTCAGCTACCGGCCCTTTATGCAGGCCTCCGGCGGCGGCATTACCGTGTCCGGCGGCGAACCCCTGCTGCAGATGCCCTTTGTCACCGAGCTGTTCGAAGCCTGTCAGGCCGAGGGCCTGCACACCTGCCTGGACACCAACGGCTTCGTGCACCATCACGACGCCGCCCTCGACCGGCTGCTCGACAGCACCGATCTGGTGCTGCTCGATCTCAAGCATATCCGCGACGAGCAGCATATCCCGCTGACCCAGGTCAGCAACCGCTTCGCCCTGGCGCTGGCCCGCTACCTGGCCGAACGGGGCCAGGCCATGTGGATCCGTCACGTGGTGGTGCCGGGCTGGAGCGACGACGAGGCCGACATCGACGCCCTGGGCCGCTTTATCGCCAGCCTGGGTCCGGCGGTAGAAAAGGTGGAGCTGCTGCCCTACCACAATCTGGGCAGCCACAAATGGGCCAGCTTCGGCCAGGCCTATCCGCTGGCAGGGCTGGCGCCGCCCAGCGCTGGGCGGATGGCTCGCCTCCAGTCCATCATGGCCCGCCACCATCCCTGCGTCGTCTTCTGAGCCGCCAAAAAAGGGGTCGGAGTCAATTATTAATTGACTCCGACCCCTTTTTGGCAGTTACCATCGCCGGTGGCTTTCTGTATCGGGGTATGGACTATGTTGCCGGAACGGCGAGGTGATCTTTTTCTGCTGGCTGCCACCCTGCTGGCATCCGCAGGCTGGCTGTTTTCCAAGGAGGCAATCCAGGGCCTGCCCGCCGCCGGCTTTGTGGGCTGGCGTTTCCTGCTCGCCGCCCTGCTGCTGCTGCCCTTCTGCTGGCGGCAGTTGCGCGAGTTGCCCCTGGTCAACCTGCTCAGGGCCGCCGCCGTGGGCTGTGTCATGGGCCTCAACCTGCTGTTCTGGATCCAGGCGGTGTCCCACAGCGAAGGCATCGGCGAGGGCGCCTTTATCATGAGCCTGTCGATGCTGATGGTACCGCTGCTGGCCTGGCTGCTGTTCAGGGAAAGGCCAGGCCGGCCCTTCTGGACCGCCCTGCCCATCGCCATGGCCGGCCTCTTCCTGCTCACCATGGGCAGCGGCCTCAGCCTGTCCCTCGGCCAGTTGCTGTTCCTGCTGGCCTCGTTGTCGATGGCGCTCTATTTTAACCTCAACAGCCGCTTTGCCCGGCGTATTCCGCCGGTGGCGCTGACCTGCATTCAGCTGGCGGTGACCGGTCTGATGAACCTGGTGTATTCGGGCCTGTTCGAACAATGGCCGGCGCAGATACCGCCCCAGACCTGGGGCTGGTTTGCCGCCAGCGTGCTGCTGGCCACCTCGCTGCGCTTTGCCTTCCAGACCTCGGGCCAGAAACTGAGCAACCTGGCCAATGCCGCCGTCATCATGATGCTGGAGCCGGTGTGGACGATACTGCTCAGCGTATTCTGGTATCACGAGCCGATGCCGCCCCAGAAAATCGCAGGCTGCCTGCTGATCCTGCTGGCCCTGCTCAGCTACCGAGGCCGCAATCTGCTGGCCTGGTACCGCACCAGGTGGAAGTGAACAGGGCTGCCCTGGGCCGGATTCAGGCTTTGGGGCTGAGCGGCTGAGCGGTGAACTCGATGCCGATCCAGCCGGTTTTCATGAAGTTGCGGATATTCTGGTGGTCCCGGCCATCGGGGTGGCCGAGCACGTCGTCCCGGTAGAAGGCGCCGAAGCAGGCCAGGGTTTCTTCTTCGCTGAAGCCCTGCAGGCGGGCAAAGGCGAACAGCTTGCAGGAGCCGTTATTCTGCCCCGCCGGGTTTTCCTGATCGCCATTGGTGAAGGCGGTGGGAGTGAAGTCATAGAGGCTGTCGACCAGGGCGATCACCTCGGCGAATTCGATTGTTTCGGGGGCCTGTTCGAGCTTTTGCTGCAATTCGTTGATGTTCATTCACTTACCTTTTATTACTCTTGGTCAGGTGCCAGACAACGGCACAAAAAACGGGAAATATCGCGGATCTCGGCGGCGCAGACGCTGTGCTCCATGGGGTAGTTGTGATATTCGGGCAAGAGCCCGAGCCGCTCCAGTGCGCGGCAGGCTTTCTGCCCCAGCAGCTCGGGCACCACCGGATCCCGGCTGCCGTGCAATACCTGCACCGGCAGGTGCCGGTTGGCATCATGGAGTTTCAGGCTGGCCGCGGTGGCGAAATAGGTCGACATGGCGATAAGGCCGCCCAGGGGCCGGTCGAAACTCAGCGCCGCCTCGTAGGCCACGGCGCCGCCCTGGGAAAAGCCGGCCAGTACGATACGGCGGCTATCGATGCCCTGCCCGAGTTGTTGCTCAATCAAGGCCTGCACCGCCTCGGCCGAGGCCCTGAGCTGGGTCTCGTCCACCTTGCGCTCTATCTCCAGGGACAGAATGTCGTACCAGGCCGGCATGACATGGCCGCCGTTGACGGTCACCGGCATGGCCGGCGCATGGGGAAAGACAAAACGCACCCGCAATTCGGGTGGTAACCTCAGCTCGGGCACTATGGGCACAAAATCGTGGCCGTCGGCACCCAGGCCGTGCAGCCAGATCACGCAGGCGTCGGGCCCGGGGCCAGTCTCTCGTTCAATATAGGGCAGCATGGTTCAGGCTCCGTCAAGGGGATAAAGGGTGATGTCCACCAGCACCTCGGCTCGCTCCCCGGCCGTCAGTGCCAGGGCTTCCCCCGGCGCCAGCAGCCAGAGCTCGGGCACGTCGGCATGCCGGTACAGCAGGCGGGCCCGGGGGTGCTCGCTGCGGTAGCGCTGGCCGGGCGCCAGGCGGTGCACCTCCGTTTCGGCCCTTCCCCAGCGGCGGGCGATCATCACATTGAAGTCCAGGCAGGTACCGCCCAGCAGCCGGCAGTCCACCGCCGTCTCGCCGTTGAAGTGCAGGGGGACAAAGGGTTGCGTCATCCGCCGCCGTTCGCCGGCCATCTCCAGTTCGAAACCGTCGCCGTCCACCAGCATCAGGGTGCGATCGATGCCGGGAAAGAAGGAAAAGGGGCCACTCTGTCCCACCCGGGCCATGGAGACCCGCAGCTCGAGATCACCCTCGGCGGGCAGCCGGTACAGTTCCCGGGTGGTGCCGCCGCCGTTTTTCCAGGGCATGTCGATAAAATCCGCCGATCCTAATCGGGTTGCCATCCGTATTCGGCTCCGTCTCAGAGGGTGGCGACCATCAGCCGGTCACGGCCCTGGCGCTTGGCCTGCAGCAGTTCGCTATCGGCACGGCCTATGGTCTGGTCTACCGCTTCGCCGGAGCGATGGATGGCCAGGCCGACGCTCACCGTCAGCCGGGCATGCTGGCCCAAGTCGGGCAGCCGGAGTTCCCGCACCCGGGCCATGATCCTTTCGCTCAGCCTGCGGGCCTGGGCAATGTCGGTCCCGGGCAGCAACAGCATGAATTCCTCGCCGCCCCAGCGGGCGCAAAGATCGTAGCCGCGCAGCTGCTCGTCTATGGTCTGCGCCAGCAGGCAAAGCACCCGGTCGCCCACATCATGGCCGTGGCGGTCGTTGATGCGCTTGAAGTAGTCCACGTCCAGCATCGCCAGGCTGAACGGCGCCTGGCCCCTCTGGCAGCGTTCCTGCTCCTCGCGCAGCCGCTCCATCAGCAACCGGCGGTTGGCCAGGCCGGTGAGCGGATCCTTGAGCGCCGCCTGGCGCAGACGGTCGTTGAGTTCGAGCAGGTTGCGTTGGTAGCGATCGGAAATGCGGGTGATCTTCTCCAGCCGGCGCAATTGACGGTCGTACTGCTGCAACAGGCTCTGGGTCTGGGACAACGCCATGCCGTAGCTGCAGTCGGAAATACGCAGCAGCCGCTCAAGCCGCGCCCGCTGTTCCCGGTCCCGTTCGACCAGGGCCGCCAGCAGCGGGCGCAGGGGATTGTCCCTGTGCTCGGCGGCATCGAGCAGCCGGTCGAGTTCGTCGTCGCCCGGGATCTCAGTCATGGGGCAGCACATCAAAGGGGAAGCTGCAGTCTTCCCGGAACTCCTCCGCCAGCTCCACCACCCGTTCGTTCTCCGGATCGTAGAACCACTGTACCCGCACCTCGCGCCCGCTGCCGAACGCCGACTCCAGCAGGTCGAAGATATCCATCATCGCCTTGACGCTGCTGGTGTTCATATAGATAAGGCGCAATTCCAGGCGCAGCGGCCGGGTGCTCTGCTGCAGGTACTGCTCGACCCAGCCGATGACGTCGTTGAAAAATTCAAAGGAGTTTTCCGGATAGGAATCCCCCTGCATGCTGACCACGCCGGTGGCCGGGTTGCACAGGATCTCGGGAGTCGCCCGGGTAGCCGTTATCGCCAAGGTGTTCATCGCCAGTTCCGGAATCACGCTCATATCACCGCCAATATACTGAAGAAACTCCGCCCGTCCCCCGTCGGCACCAGTTTGGCCGTCATCGGCCGGGCGGATTTGCGCGCCACGTCCAACAGCCCCAGGCCGGCGCCACTGTGTTCCGCCTCGCTTCGGGGCTGGCGCAATTGGGTCTTGTAGGCCGTTTTCAACATCGCCTTGTCCATCGTCGCCAGCGCCTCGAGCCGCCGGCACAGGGCCTCGCCGTCGTCCTGCTCAACCAGGTTGCCGGCCATCACCAGGTAGTGGCCGTCGTCGTGGCGGGCCACCACCACAGTGGCCGAGCCGTCCCGCTCACTATAGCCCAGCCGGCTGGCGTAGTGGCGGATATTCTGGGTCAGCTCGATATAGACGGCAAACACGTCCATGGCCGCACTGGGCTGGGCGTTGTCGGCCTGCAGGTAGTTGCGCAGGGCATTGCCGATTTCCTCGATAAGACTACGGGAAATGGGTCCGTTGAAACAGAGCAGTATCCGGTTCTGGTTGAACTGTTCGCGAATCGACAGTAAATCTATGGCTTGCATGGAAATGTCCTTGGTTAACCCGTCTGGGTCCTGAAGGCCAGCAGGGTGATGTCGTCCCGTTGCGGGTGACTGCCCCGGTATTCGTCCAGCGCCTGCCTGAGCGCCTGAGCCTGTTCGGGCAACGGCAGCCGGGCATGGCTGAGCAGGAGCTCGCAAAAACGGCTGTTGCCGAGCCCGAAGCCCTTGGCGCCGCCGGCCTGATCCAGGTAGCCGTCGGTCGCCAGGTAATAGATGTGATCGCCATCAAGGGCCAGCACCTGGTCTTCGAAATGCCCGGGGCGGCGGTCGAGCAGGGTACGCCGGCAACCCTTGCGCTCTTCCACCCGCTCGCCGTCACTGTAATAAAGGGACATCTTGGCGCCGGCAAACACCAGTCGCCCGCGCCGGGAATCCACCATGGCCAGCCCTACGTCCATGTTGGTGGCCAGGCCCCGGGGCAGATCGCAATCCTGCAGCATGCCGCGCAGCGTGGTGTCGGCCAGTTGCAGTATGGCTGCGGGCGAGTCCATACCCTGCTCGCGAATGGCGTGGTCCAGCGCCGCCCGCGCCAGCATGGTCATCAGTGCGCCCGGCACACCATGGCCGGCGCAGTCCACCACTCCCACCAGGAAGCGTTCTTCCTCGCCCGGATGGAACAGGTAAAAGTCGCCCCCCACCACATCCCGGGGATGCCACAACACGAAGTGGTGTTCACCGAACACCTGGGTCAGCTGCTGATCGGGCAGTATCGCCTTCTGGATCAGGCTGGCATAGTCGATGGAGTCGTTGATCTGCTGGTGGGCCTGGCGCATGCGCTGGTTGGCCAGCTCCAGCTCGCGGGTGCGGCTCTGGACCTTCTGCTCCAGCTCCTCGGTGTGGCTGCGCACCTGCTCGGCCATGATACCGAAGGCCCGGCTGAGGTCGCCGATTTCGTCGCCGGAGGGCGGCGGCAGGGAAACATCGAAGCGCCCCTCGGCAATGGCCGAGGCGGATCCCTGCAGCCGACGCAGGGGTTGCAGTACCATGCGGTCGACACCGTAGGCCAGCCCCAGCAGCAACACCGCCAGCATGATCACCAGCGCCAGCACGGCGCCGTTGATCCAGGCCTGGTCCAGTACCCGGGCGGCGCCCAGATCCACCGCCGTGGCCACATACCAGCCGAGTTCGGGAATATGGCTGAGGGCAAGCAGCTGGCGCTGTCCCTCCAGCGTAAACCAGCCCAGGCTCACCTGCTCCGGCTCGGCCGCCGCCGCGGCCATAAGGGCCGCCAGTCGCTCCCGCTCGGCGTTGTCCGCCAGCAGGGCCGGCAGGGTTCTCTGGCCGGCGCCGGCGCCGGCGGCCGACCCCAGGGCGATCATGCGCCGATCCGGGTGGGCCTGGAAGGCGCCGCCGCCGTCGATGATCATGGGGGTGACGCCGGGCTCGCCGGTGGTGATGAAATTATCGATAAAGGCGGTCAGGTCGATACCGGTGCCGGCCATGCCGAGCCAGTTGCCCGGCTCCCCCACCAGCACATTGAGCCAGACCCGGGTGATACCCAGTTGGCGATCCAGGTTGACGTTGATGTTGATCTTCTCGCCCCGCTCGAGCAGGTGGAAGAACCAGGCATCATCCGCGGCGGCAGGATCGAGCCGGTACTGGGGATCGCCGGTGAAGGGCTTGTCCTCGCCGTGGAAGTAGTAGCGCAGCGAGCCCAGGCTCGCCACGAAGAAGGAATGGCTGCTGAAATCCTCGGCGAATCCCCGGCTTTCCTCGGTAAACAGCGACAGCCGTTGTGGATCGGCTTCGTCCTGCAGCCAGCGGCGGGTCGGCACCGAACCGGCGAAGCGCCGGGCCAGGGCCAGCTCCCGGGACAGGGGCACCAAGATGTTCTGGCGGTTGAGTTGGGTAAAGTTCTGGACATAGGCCTGACCGAAGTGCTCCTGCACCCCCGCCAGCAGCCGCCAGCCGATACCTCCGGCCGGGATAAAGGCCAGAACGCAGGCCAGCAACAGCGCCCAGATGGATTTTGCCCTGAGTCCCTTTCCCCAGATGGCCATTCCCTGACCTCACTTGCCGATAGGATACGTTTGAGGGCGACATTGTTGATGTTTTATCGCCCGAACTCAATCACGCATAGCAAAAAACACAGGCCCCCAACCGGGCGGGCCATGGCAGGCACCTTACTCGGTGACGTACTCCACCACTTCCAGGCCAAAGCCGGACAGGGCATGGTAACGCTTGGGGGAGCTCAGCAGGCGCATCTTGCCCACGCCCATGGCGCGCAGAATCTGCGAGCCCACGCCCACCCGGCGGGAGGTACCCTGGCGCTTGGCCGCCTCGGGGCGTTCGCCCTTGTCGGCGGCTTCAAACATGCGCACCACCGACAGCAGATGGTCGGGGGTTTCCTCCTTGCCGAGGATCACCAGCACGCCGCCCTCGTCGGCGATGCGCGCCATCGACTTGTCCAGCGGCCAGCTGCGGCTGGCATGGCGGTCGGTCATCAGCACATCGGTGAGCATGTCGTGAATATGCACCCGCACCAGGGCCGGCTGATCGGCCTTGATCTCGCCCTTGCGCAGGGCAAAGTGCACCTGGTTGTCGATGGTGTCGCGAAAGGTCACCAGCTCGAACTCGCCGTGCTCTGTGGGCAGTTTGCAGCGGGCCACCTGCTCTATGGTGGTTTCGTTCTGGTTGCGATACTCGATGAGATCGGCAATGGTGCCCAGCTTGATGCCATGCTGCTCGGCGAACTTTTCCAGATCCGGGCGGCGGGCCATGGTGCCGTCTTCGTTGAGGATTTCCACGATCACCGCCGCCGGCTCCAGCCCCGCCAGCCGGGCCAGGTCACAGCCCGCCTCGGTGTGGCCGGCGCGGGTCAGTACGCCGCCGTTCTGGGCTTTCAGCGGAAAGATATGGCCGGGCTGTACCAGATCGGCGGGCTTGGCATCCTTGGCCACGGCAGCCTGCACGGTACGGGCCCGGTCGGCGGCGGAAATGCCGGTGGTCACCCCTTCGGCGGCCTCGATAGAGACGGTAAAGGCGGTGGAGAACTGCTCGGTGTTGCGGCTCACCATCTGGGGAATGTCGAGCTGGCGGCAGCGGGCCTCGGTCAGGGTCAGGCAGATCAGCCCCCGGCCAAACTTGGCCATAAAGTTGATGTCTTCCGGACGCACGTGCTCGGCGGCCATGATCAGATCGCCTTCGTTTTCCCGGTCTTCGTCATCCATCAGAATGACCATTTTGCCCTGACGAATATCGTCGATGATTTCCTGGGTACTGCTTAAGGCCATGATGTTCCCCTTGGTTGATTCGGTTAGCCGCTATTTCACAAAACCGCTGGCGGCCAGGGTCGCCAGGGTCAGTCCGCCTGAAGTTTCACTCTGACCGCCGCTCAGCAGGCGTTCCAGATAGCGGGCGATAATGTCTACCTCCAGATTGACGCTGCGGCCAACCTGCCAGTCGTTCAGTGTGGTGTTATTCAATGTATGGGGCACCAGCGTCAATTTAAAGGCCGCACCCGCAACCGCGTTCACGGTCAGGCTGATGCCGTCCACGGTGATGGACCCCTTTTCCGCAATATAACGGGAAAGTTCGGCCGGGGCGTCGATCCACAGCTCAATGGCAAACCCTACCTTGGTTTTTTTGCTGATGCGCCCCACGCCGTCCACATGGCCGGACACCAGATGGCCGCCGAGGCGGGTGGTGGGCAGCAGCGCCTTTTCCAAGTTCACCGCCTGGCCGGGCTGGTAGTCGGCAAAGCCGGTGCGATTGAGGGTTTCAATTGACACATCGGCGCAATAATAATCCTTGCCAAGGGCCGTGACCGTAAGACACACGCCGTTGGTGGCGATGGAGTCACCCAGGGCCACATCGGACAGGTCCAATGCCGGGCAGTGAATGCGGATCACCGAGGAGGCGCCCTTGCGTTCAATGGCGGCCAGGGTGCCGGTGGCTTCAACAATACCGGTAAACATCAGTCGGTTACCCTTGCAGTCAGTTTGAGATCGCCGCCCACAAAGCGGCAGTCCTGCCAGGCCAGTCTTGGCGGCTGACTCATGGCAGTAAATTCCGGCAGCGCCAGCAGGCCCCGGGCCGGGTTGCCCATCAGCATGGGGGCCTGATAGAGCACCAGTTCGTTCACCAGACCGGCCGCAAACAGGGCGCCCCCCAGGGTCGCCCCCGCCTCCACCCACAAATGATTCAGCTGACGCCGGCCCAGCTCCTGCAGCAGCAGCGCCAGATCCAGCTTGCCGTGCTCACTCAGGGGCAGCACGCATTCTTCCACCTCATCGCCAAGGCCGCCGGTGACCCGGCCGCGCAGCAATAAAATAGGGCCGGGCTGGGCAAACAGCCGAAGGCCGGCATGCAGCCGGTTTTGGGTGTCGATAACAATGCGCAGGGGCTGGCGCAGCTCGTTCTCGGCATAGGCATGGCGCACCGAGGCGGGCAGCTCGTTCCAGCGCACGTTGAGAGCGGCGTTGTCCATCAATACGGTGTCGGCACCGGAAAGAATGGCGCAGCTTTGCGCCCGGTGGCGCTGTACGTCGCGCCGGGCGGCGGGGCCGGTGATCCACTGGCTTTCGCCGTTGGCCAGCGCGGTACGGCCATCCAGGCTGGCGGCGAGCTTCAAGGTGACAAAGGGCCGGCCGGTGCGCATGCGGTGCAAAAAGCCCGTGTTGACCGCCTCCGCCGCCTCGCTCATCAGCCCGGCCTCGGCCTGAATGCCTGCCTCGCGCAGCATGGCCAGGCCCCGGCCGGCGACCCTGGGGTTGGGATCCACCATGGCGGCCACCACCCGGGCCACACCGGCGTCAATCAGCCCCTGGGCACAGGGCGGGGTGCGGCCGTGATGGGAGCAAGGCTCCAGGGTCACGTAGGCAGTGGCGCCGCGGGCCGCCTCACCGGCCTCGCGCAGGGCAAACACCTCCGCATGGGGGCCGCCGGCACGGCGGTGAAAGCCCTCGCCCATCAGCTCGCCGTCTTTCACGATCACACAGCCCACCGCCGGGTTGGGGCTGGTGGTAAAACGGCCGCGACGGGCCAGCTCAAGCGCCCTGGCCATCCAGCGCGCGTCGTCTTTTGTGAACACTTATTGCTCCAGGCGGGCTATCTCTTCGCCAAACTGGCGCAGATCTTCAAAACAACGGTAGACGGACGCGAAGCGAATGTAGGCCACCTTGTCGAGTTGCCTGAGCTCTTCCATCACCAGGTTGCCGATAAGCTCCGACTTGACCTCCCGCTCGCCGGTGGCACGCAGCCGGGATTTGATGCGGCTGATGGCCTGCTCGATGGCTTCGGTACTGACCGGCCGCTTTTCCAGCGCCCGCTGCATGCCCGCTTCCAGTTTGTCTTCGTTGAAGGGCTCGCGGATACCGCTGGTCTTGATAATGCGCGGCATTACCAGTTCGGCGGTCTCAAAGGTGGTAAAACGCTCCCGGCAGGCATTGCATTCCCGCCGCCGGCGCACCTGCAGGCCGTCGCCCACCAGGCGGGAGTCGATGACCTTGGTTTCGGTTGCGTTGCAGAAGGGGCAGTGCATGTTGCCTCCGCGGGGCCAGGGATGGCCCTAGTGTAAAGAAGCGGGCTGTGGATTTAAAGCGGGGAGTTAAATACAGGGACTCGGGATTGGGGAATCGGGACTGGATAGAGCGCCTGCGGCGCTAATGCAGGCTGCCTTACCCGCATATTGCCGCACAGCGGCAACCTCGATGCCCGGTTAATAACCGGCAATAAAAAAGGGACCGGGGTACAAATCCCCAGTCCCTAATCCCTAGCTTTTAAGCGTAAACCGGGTGGCGACGGCAGATATCCAGCACCTGCTCTTTCACCCGGGCGATGGTGGCGTCGTCGTTGATATTGCTAAGCACATCGCAGATCCAGCCGGCCAGCTGGCGCACTTCGGCTTCACGGAAACCGCGGCGGGTCACCGCCGGGGTACCGATACGGATACCGGAAGTCACGAACGGCGAGCGCGGATCGTTGGGCACGGCGTTCTTGTTCACGGTGATGAAGGCGCGGCCCAGGGCGGCGTCGGCTTCCTTACCGGTGATGTCCTTGTCGATCAGGTCGAGCAGGAACAGGTGGTTGTGAGTACCGCCGGACACCACCTTGAAGCCGCGCTTCTGGAACTCGTCGGCCATGGCCTGGGCATTTTTCACCACCTGGCCCTGGTACTCCTTGAACTCGGGCTCCATGGCTTCCTTGAAGGCCACCGCCTTGGCGGCGATGATGTGCATCAGGGGGCCGCCCTGGCCACCGGGGAAGACGGCGGAGTTCAGCTTCTTCTCCAGCTCTTCGTTGTTGGCAGCGGACAGGATCAGGCCGCCACGGGGACCGGCCAGGGTCTTGTGGGTGGTGGTGGTGACCACATGGGCATGGGGCAGCGGGTTGGGATAGTGGCCGGCGGCGATCAGGCCCGCCACGTGGGCCATGTCGACCATAAACCAGGCACCGACCTTGTCGGCGATTTCGCGCATGCGGGCCCAGTCGACCAGGCCGGAGAAGGCGGAGAAGCCACCGATGATCATCTTTGGCTGGTGTTCGACCGCCAGGCGCTCCATCTCTTCGTAGTCCAGCACACCCTGCTCGTTGATGCCGTAGGGGATGATGTTGTACATCTTGCCGGAGAAGTTGGCGGGAGAGCCGTGGGTCAGGTGGCCGCCGTGGGCCAGGTTCATGCCCATGACGGTATCGCCGGGCTTGACCAGCGCCATAAAGACGGCGGAGTTGGCCTGGGAGCCGGAGTGGGGCTGAACGTTGGCAAAGGTGGCGCCGAACAGTTGCTTGGCACGCTCGATGGCCAGATCTTCGACGATGTCGACATACTCGCAGCCGCCGTAGAAACGCTTGCCCGGATAGCCTTCGGCGTACTTGTTGGTCAGCTGGGAACCCTGCGCCTGCATCACCCGCGGGCTGGTGTAGTTTTCGGACGCGATCAGTTCAATGTGCTCTTCCTGGCGCACTGTCTCGTCACTGATGGCCTGCCACAGCTGGGGATCATAATCGGCGATATTCATCTCACGCTTTAACATCCGTCTCTCCTGACTCATGGGACTTGTCACTGAAAGCCCGAGTGTACCCCCAAGGCGCAGCCCGGCCTAGTCCTGAAAAGCAGGTTATCAATATTTTTTTATCTTTATGTTGAAAAGTTCACAAAAAGTTGAATCCAGCATAACACACCGCCCATCCCCCGCTTACCCGGGACGGGCTGGATATAGCCGGCAAACCGGATAGAATGGGCGTTTGATCCCAGGCCCGCCATCCGGGCCCCATACCGTTGAGGGGGAATATGCAAGACTTCAACCTGACCTCGCAGCGCCGAGCCGAGCTGTACCAGTGGTTCACCGCCCTGTTTGCAGCCCCCCTGTCCGAAGAGGATATCCGGGAATTCGGCGGCTACGACATGCACCGTTTCCTCGACAGCCTGGCCACCCTGGATCCACTCACCGAGCCGGCCGAAGGCTTTCGCCGCCAGGCAGAGCGAGTGCTGGCCCTGCCCGATCCCCATGCCGGCCTGCTGCAACAATACGGTCGGCTGTTCGGCCAGCCTTCCCTGCTCGACACTTCGGCCCTGGCCGAGCCGGAAGACCAGGCTCTGGTGCTGATGTCGGTCCTGCTGCAACGCCACGGCACCCGGCTGGACGACGACGACCCGCTCAATGCCTGCAACCAGCTGGAAATGATGGCCAGCCTGGCCCTGGCCGCTGCCGCCACGGACGAGGACGGCGCACGCCTGGCGCTGCTCGATCAGCAGCGGGAACTGGCCAACAACCTGCTGATCGGCTGGCTGCCGCCCTTCGAGGCCGCCTGCCGGGAACGGGACGAGTTCGGTTTTTACGCCGCCGCTGCCGGCCTGCTGCAGGCCATGTTCAGCATGGATCTGCACTACCTCAACAACGTGGCCGAATAATGCGCTACGACAAACACAAAAAGCCCGAGCCTTCTCCCCAGACCCGGGAAGAAGCCGAGCGCCTTGCCCGCGCGACCCAGCGCCCGGGCCAGACCAAGGAACAGACCCGGCTGATCGCCCAGGGCATCCAGAAGGGCATAGAGGAATATAAAAAGCAGCAAAAAGCCAAAGCCCGGGCCGCCGACAAGGCGCGCCGGCAACAGGCCCGACGCCAGGACGAAGATGCAGCGGACGAGGCCTTGCCGCTGGACGAGGCGCAGGCCCCGTCATCCAGCGCCCTGCTGCCCTGGCTGCTGCTGGCGCTGAGCTGGCTCGGCTTCGGCCTCTATCTCTGGCTCATGCGCGGCTGATGGATTTTTTTATCGTCTTCGCCAGCAGCCTGCTGGCCGCCACCGTGGCACCCTTCGCTTCCGAGGTGGTGCTGACGGCGGTGCTCAGCCGCCAGCCCGACGCCGCCGTGCTGCTCTGGGCACTGGCCAGCGTGGGCAACACCCTGGGTTCGGTGGTCAACTGGTGGCTGGGCAAGTACCTGCTGCACTACCAGGACAGGCGCTGGTTTCCGGTCAAGCCGGTGCAGCTGGCCCGGGCCCAGCACTGGTTCAACCGCTTCGGGGTCTGGACCCTGCTGCTGGGCTGGTTGCCGGTGGTGGGCGATCCCCTCACCTTTATCGCCGGGGTGATGCGGGTGCGGCTGGCCCTGTTCGTGACCCTGGTGTTTATCGGCAAGGCCGGCCGCTACCTTACCGTGATCTGGTTCGCCGAGCGGTTGTTGCTGTAATGGCCTGCTTACGATCTCTGTACGTTTGCCTGTAGGCGCCCGTTTACGTGGCGCAAGGCTGCAAATGGCGAGGAACCCGCAGGCCCGGTGGATATTCCCCGGCGGCTGAAGCGCCGACGACAGGAGCGACTGGCAAGTGCTCCGCGGCCCCTTTGTCTTGCTCAAAGCCCAGTGTCGCCTGTTGCCTCTTGGCAGGGCCGCACCAGACCGTCTCGCAAAGCTCGCAAAGATAGTAACCAGGCACTGCGACTAAAGTCGGCTGGACAGCCCCCGGGCGGCGGCGATACTGGAGGTGAACGCCGGGGCAAGGAGCCGCACATGCAGGATCAGTTCAATTTCGATCATCCCCCCTTCAATACCCTCACCGCCGAGCAGCGCCAGGATCTGCTGGACCAGACCGACATCGCCTATTTCAACCGGGGCGAGACCATACTGCGCCCGGGCCAGCTCATCGATTGCCTGTACATCATCCTCAAGGGGGTGGTGGAGGAACGCCACGCCGAGCGCAGCGAAATCTTCGCCCAGTACACCACCGACGATTTGTTCGATCTGCGCGGCCAGTTCGACGGCGAGTGCCGGCACAGCTATGTGGCACTGGAGGAAAGCCTGTGCTTTGTGCTGCCCACCCAGGCCTTTCTCAACCTGATGACCGAAAACCCCGACTTCGCCGCCTGGTTCCAGCAGGATCTGCAGGGCCGCCAGCAGGCGGCAGGGCCGCAAAAGAACCTGTCGGAATTCATCCTCACCCGCATCGACAACGGCAATATCCAGCCGGCCATGGTGATCGACGGCCAGACCTCCATCTACCAGGCCACCTCCCTGCTGCGGACCCACCATCTGGAGTCGCTTATCGTCACCCACGACGGCAGCTTCGGCATGCTCACCGGCACCGACCTGCTTTATGGCGCCGTGCTCGACGAACGGCCCGCCACCGAGCCCGTGCACCCCCTCGCCAGCTTCAACCTGATCTCGGTACAAAAGGGCGATTTCCTGTTCAACGCCCTGATGCTGATGATCCGCCACAAGATAGAGCGGGTGGCGGTCAAGGAGCAGGAGCAGCTGGTGGGCATACTGGAGATGACCCAGCTGCTCAGCCAGTTTTCCACCCACTCCCATGTATTGGGGTTGCGCATCCTGCGCGCCGCCAGTATCGATGAACTGGCGGAAGCCGCCGCCACCCTGGGCATGCTGGTGGAAAACCTGCACAACAACGGGGTGCGGCTGCCCTTTATCATGAAGCTCTTGGCCACCCTCAACGAACAGCTGATGCGCAAGGCCTTCGAATTCGCCTTCCCGGCCGCCTACCACGAGCGGCTGGCGCTGATGGTGCTGGGCAGCGAAGGGCGCGGCGAGCAAATCCTGAAAACCGACCAGGACAACGCCCTGGTGCTGGAGGACGGGCTGGATGCCGCCGAGATCCTGCCCCATGCCGAACAGTTCAGCCGCTACCTGGAACGGCTCGGCTACCCACCCTGTCCGGGCAAGGTGATGGTCAACAACCCGGAGTGGGTGCTGACCGCCGGCCAGTGGCGGCAAACCCTCAGCCAGTGGATCGGCCAGAATACTCCCCACAGCCATATGCAGTTGGCGATCGTCAGCGATCCCCACTTTATCGCCGGGCGCGAATCCCTGGTGCGCCAGCTGCAGCGCCACCTGCTCGACAGCCTGAAGGGCAAGGAACTGCTGCTGAGCGAATTCGCCGCCCAGGCCCTGCGCTTTCATACCCCGCTGACCTTCTTCGGCGACATCAAGCATTCGGCCAAGGGGCTGGACATCAAGCGCGGCGGCATCTTCCCGCTGGTGCAGGGGGTGCGCGCCCTGGCCCTGGAACAGGGGCTGACCGAAACCAACACCCTGGAGCGGGTCCAGCAACTGACCGCCCGGCGCGTGCTCGAGCCGGATGTGGCCGACAACCTGGGTGCCGCCCTTATCCTGTTCTGGCAGCTGCGGCTGGAACAACAACTGGCCCGGGGCGGCGACGGTCTGAACCAGCTCATCGACCCGGCCGCCTTGCCGCGCCACCGCCGGGATCTGCTGCGCCACGCCCTGCATGTGGTGAAAAAATTCAAGCAGCAACTGGAAGTGCACTTCCAGATCCGGAATCCCTGATGCTGCCCCTCAAGCGCCTGTGGCTGGCCCGCCGCTTTGCCGACTCCCCCTGGCGACACCTGTTCGAGCCCTACCGGGGCGACGAGGTGATCGCCATCGACACCGAAACCACCGGCCTGGATCCCCGCCGGGCGGACGTGCTGACCATTGCCGCCGTGCCCGTGCGGGGCAACCGGGTGCTCACCAGCCAGCGGCTGGAACTGACCCTGGCCCCCAGCGCCAAGCTCACCGGCGACAGCATCCGCATCCATGGCCTGCGCCACCAGGATCTGCGCCAGGGTGTGCCGCTCGAGCGCGCCCTGCCCCAGTTGCTGGGCTTTATCCAGAATCGTCCCCTGCTCGGCTACCATGTGCGCTTTGACATCGCCATCCTGAGCCGGCTGAGCCGGGAACGGTACGGCTTTGACCTGCCCAACCGCCATGTCGAGCTGGCCAACCTCTATCGCCGCCGTTGGCTGATGCAAAATCCCGAGGTCGAGCCCAACCTGGGCTTCGAGGCCATGGCCCGGTCGCTCGGCGTGCCGCTGTTGGCCCGCCACACCGCCTTTGGCGACGCCCTCAGCACGGCGCTGATGTACCTCAAGCTGCGCCAGCGGGGCGCGGCCTGAGCCGCACCCGCGGCCCGGGGTGGATTGTCGACAACAAGGCCGTATACTGCATAAACAAAATCTCAACAATACCGCTGCCATTGTAATGGCGGTGTTGCATGGCTAGCCGAAAGTCTAATTGAGCGAAACGACCATCTGGGTCACCTTGTTAACCAATGGTTATTGCACCAAGGAGCGGAATAATGAGTGAAGTAAAGGTTTATCCGGTTAAGGCCAATATTGCCGACACAGCCCTGCTGGACGATGCCGGCTATCAGGCCATGTATCGCCAGTCGGTGGACAACCCGGAGCAGTTCTGGGGCGAACAAGGCAAAATCATCGACTGGATCAAGCCCTACACCAAGGTCAAGCATACCTCCTACGATCCGGGCCACATCAGCATCAAATGGTTCGAGGACGGCACCCTTAACCTGTCCGCCAACTGTATCGACCGCCATCTGGCCACCAAGGCCGACGACGTGGCCATCATCTGGGAAGGCGACAGCCCCGAGGACGACAAGCAGGTCACCTACCGCGAGCTGCACGAACAGGTGTGCCGCTTTGCCAACGTGCTCAAGGCCCAGGGCGTGAACAAGGGCGACGTGGTCAGCATCTATATGCCGA
Organism: Zobellella taiwanensis; assembly: GCF_003012795.1. GTDB lineage: Bacteria > Pseudomonadota > Gammaproteobacteria > Enterobacterales > Aeromonadaceae > Oceanimonas > Oceanimonas taiwanensis. The sequence continues at coordinate 26,223 of NZ_PXYH01000005.1, read as the reverse complement.
TGGTGGTGGAAGCCGCCGTGGCCATGCTGGCCTGTACCCGCATCGGCGCCGTGCACTCGGTGGTGTTCGGCGGCTTCTCCCCCGACGCCCTGGCCAGTCGCATCGTCGACTCCGGCGCCAAGGTGGTGATCACCGCCGACGAGGGCCTGCGCGGCGGCCGCCGGGTAGCGCTCAAGGCCAACGTGGACGAAGCCCTGGCCAATCCCAAGGTGACCAGCGTGAAGAGCGTCATCGTTTACCGCCGCACCGGCGGCGACATCGCCTGGCATGAACACAGGGACATCTGGTGGCACGAAGCCGCCGCCCGGGCCGGCACCGACTGCCCGCCGGTGGAAATGAACGCCGAGGACCCGCTGTTTATCCTCTATACCTCCGGCTCCACCGGCACGCCCAAGGGCGTGCTGCACACCACCGGCGGCTACCTGGTGTACGCGGCCATGACCTTCAAGTACGTGTTCGACTACCACCCGGGCGACATTTACTGGTGCACCGCCGACGTGGGCTGGATCACCGGCCACAGCTACCTGATCTACGGCCCCCTGGCCAACGGCGCCACCACCCTGCTGTTCGAGGGCGTGCCCAACTATCCCAAGACCAACCGCATGGCGCAAATCGTCGACAAGCACCAGGTCAATATCCTCTACACCGCCCCCACCGCCATCCGCGCCTTTATGGCCAAGGGCAACGAGGCGGTGGAAGGCACCAGCCGCGCCAGCCTGCGGGTGATGGGTTCGGTGGGCGAGCCCATCAACCCCGAGGCCTGGGAATGGTACTACAAAGTGATCGGCGACGAGCGCTGCCCCATCGTCGACACCTGGTGGCAAACCGAGACCGGCGGCATCCTGATCACTCCGCTGCCCGGCGCCACCGAACTCAAGCCCGGCTCCGCCACCCGCCCCTTCTTCGGGGTGCAGCCGGCGCTGGTGGACGGTGAAGGCCAGGTGCTGCAGGGCGCCACCGACGGCAACCTGGTGATCCTGGACTCCTGGCCGGGCCAGATGCGTACCGTGTACGGCGATCACGACCGCTTCGAGCAGACCTATTTCTCCACCTTCCCCGGCACCTACTTTACCGGTGACGGCGCCCGCCGCGACGAGGACGGCTACTACTGGATCACCGGCCGGGTGGACGACGTACTCAACGTGTCCGGCCACCGCATGGGCACCGCCGAAATCGAATCGGCGCTGGTGGCCCATCCCAAGATCGCCGAGGCCGCCGTGGTCGGCGTGCCCCACGAGATCAAGGGCCAGGGCATCTATGCCTACGTCACCCTCAACGCCGGCGAAGTGCCCTCCGCCGAGCTGCATAAAGAGGTGAAGGACTGGGTGCGTAAGGAAATCGGCCCCATCGCCACCCCGGACGTGATCCACTGGGCCGAGGGCCTGCCCAAGACCCGCTCCGGCAAGATCATGCGCCGCATCCTGCGCAAGATCGCCACCGGCGAGACCGACTCCCTGGGCGATACCTCCACCCTGGCCGATCCGGGGGTGGTCGACCGGCTGATCGAAGAGCGCAGCCGGGTCGCCTGAACCCGCTCCGTTCATCCACGCCGCCTTCGGGCGGCGTTTTTTTACCCGTTATTCTGCGTCAGCGCGCCGAAAGCTGTCGCCCGGGATATCCCGGGCGGAAGCCGCCGCTGCCCGCACCGTCCAACTTCCTTGCGCGAAGCGCCGCCAGGCCCATAAATTTATCAGTCATTAGACCAGTAATTTGCTGCCAATTTTCATGAAATCACTATAATTGGGCGCACCGGGCCGATATGCGAGATTTTATTTGCCAGTCACCGGCAAAAACCGCTAGGCTCCCTGTAACCCGATGTGTAACCCGCAAGATTGCCGAGGATTGCTGCATAATGGCTTATAAGTTCCGAATTCTGCTGCTCAATGGTCCCAACCTCAACCTGCTGGGACGGCGCGAACCGGGCATTTATGGCCAGAGCACCCTGGACGAGATAGTGCAACGGCTGACCGCCCAGGCGGCCGCCCGCGATATCGAACTCGGCCATCTGCAATCGAACGCGGAACATCTGTTGATCGATGCCATCCACCAGGCGCAGGGGCAGCAGGATTTTATCCTTATCAATCCCGCCGCCTTTACCCACACCAGCGTGGCCATTCGCGATGCCCTGCTCGGGGTCAACCTGCCCTTTATTGAAGTGCACCTGTCGAATGTCCACGCCCGCGAGCCCTTCCGCCACCACTCCTACCTCTCGGACAAGGCGGTGGGGGTGATCTGCGGCCTGGGTGCCGATGGTTACGAATTTGCCCTTGAAGCGGCGGCCCGCTACCTGGCCCGTCGTTGATTCAGCACAGCACCAACATAAAAGAGAACGCTCATGGATATTCGTAAAATCAAGAAACTGATCGAACTGGTTGAAGAATCCGGCATCGCCGAGCTGGAAATTTCCGAAGGGGAAGAATCCGTTCGCATCAGCCGTTACGGTGCCCCGGCGCCGGCCATGGCCGTACCCCAGTACCAGGTGCAGGCCGCTCCGGCCCCCGCCGCTGCCCCGGCGGCCGCTCCTGCTGCCCCGGCCGCCGATGCCCGCCCCGAGCTGAGCGGCCACGTCATGCGCTCCCCCATGGTGGGCACCTTCTACCGCGCCTCCAGCCCGGGCGCCAAAAACTTTGTGGAAGTCGGCCAGAGCGTGAACGTCGGCGATACCCTGTGCATCGTTGAAGCCATGAAGATGATGAACCAGATTGAAGCCGACAAGGCCGGCGTGGTGAAAGCCATCCTGGTCGACAACGGCCAGCCGGTCGAGTTCGACGAGCCCCTGTTCATCATCGAATAAGGAATTCCCATGCTCGATAAAGTAGTCATCGCCAACCGCGGTGAAATCGCCCTTCGCATCCTGCGCGCCTGCAAGGAGCTCGGGATCAAGACGGTGGCGGTGCATTCCACCGCCGACCGTGAACTCAAGCACGTGCTGCTGGCCGACGAATCCATCTGTATCGGTGGCAACCAGGCCAGCCAGTCGTACCTGAATGTGCCCTCCATCATCGCCGCCGCCGAGGTCACCGATGCCGTGGCCATCCATCCCGGTTACGGCTTCCTGGCGGAAAACGCCGACTTCGCCGACCAGGTGGAAAAATCCGGTTTTATCTTCATTGGCCCGCGTGCCGATACCATCCGCCTGATGGGTGACAAGGTGTCCGCCATCGAAGCCATGAAAAAGGCCGGTGTGCCCTGTGTGCCGGGCTCCGACGGCCCCATCGGCAGCGACGCCAAGAAAAATGCCGCCATTGCCAAACGCATCGGCTATCCGGTGATCATCAAGGCCGCCGGCGGCGGCGGCGGCCGTGGCATGCGGGTGGTGCGCGCCGAAAACGAACTGGAAAAAGCCATCGCCATGACCAAGGCCGAGGCCGGATCCGCCTTCGGCAACGACATGGTGTACATGGAGAAATTCCTGGAAAACCCGCGTCATATTGAAATCCAGGTACTGGCCGACGGCCAGGGCAACGCCATCCACCTGGCCGAGCGCGACTGCTCCATGCAGCGCCGCCACCAGAAGGTGGTGGAAGAGGCCCCGGCCCCGGGCATTACCGCCGAGATGCGCAAGTTCATCGGCGAGCGCTGCTGCAAGGCCTGTGTCGACATCGGCTACCGCGGTGCCGGCACCTTCGAGTTCCTCTACGAGAACGGCGAGTTCTATTTCATCGAAATGAACACCCGTATCCAGGTAGAGCACCCGGTGACCGAGATGATCACCGGCGTGGATCTGATCAAGGAACAGCTGCGCGTCGCCGCCGGCCAGCCCCTGTCCATCACCCAGGAGCAGGTGGTGGTGCGCGGCCATGCCATCGAGTGCCGGATCAACGCCGAAGACCCGCAGACCTTTATCCCCAGCCCGGGCGAGATCACCCGCTTCCACTCGCCGGGCGGCCTGGGCGTACGCTGGGATTCGCATATTTATGCCGGATACCGGGTACCGCCCTACTACGACTCCATGATCGGCAAGCTTATCTGCTACGGCGAAAACCGCGACATCGCCATCGCCCGCATGAAGCATGCCCTCAACGAGCTGGTGATCGAAGGCATCAAGACCAATATCCCGCTGCATAAAGAGATCATGAGCGATGAAAACTTCCGCAACGGCGGAACCAACATCCACTATCTCGAGAAAAAACTGGGCCTGTAAGCCAGCCGGCTTCCCCTCCGTCAACGGCGCCGCAAGGCGCCGTTGCTGTTTTGCCAGGCCCGCGCGGCTTTTCCCGGCTCCGGCTTTGCCGCTAGAATACCCGGCCAATGCCCACCTGAGAGAGTCACAATATGAACATCCACCGCATCAACCCTGCCCAGCGCTGGTCCGACATCACCGTGTTCAACGGCATCGCCCATTTCGTCGAAGTACCGGAAGGCGACCTCGGCGCCGATATCCGTGGCCAGGCCGCCCAGGTGCTGGCCCAGGCCGAACAGGCCCTGGCCAGGATCGGCAGCGACAAGACCCGGCTGCTGTCCGCCACCATCTACCTGACCGACTTTGCCAACCTGGCCGCCTTCAACGAGATCTGGGACGCCTGGTTCGCGCCCGGCACGGCGCCGAGCCGGGCCTGCGTCAAAGCGGAGCTGGCCAGCCCCGACTACCTGGTGGAAATTGCCTTTGTGGCCGCCGCCGGCGAGGCATACCAGGGATAAGCCCGCACACGAGCCGCCTGCGCTCCCCCTGAACCACACCGTCTTTGGAGCGCGGGCAACCTGCCCGCCATTTGCCGCGCAGGAGCGACCTGGCCCCCGCCTTCGCTTTCCGGCCTCCTGATTGTTCCCCCATTCCCACACTGGTATGCTGCGCGCCCCTGAAGGAGCCCTTGTCATGAATCCCATTGTATCCGTCGCCCGCCGGGAAGCCCTGTTCAGCGTGCTGCTGGCGCTGCTGTATCTGGCCGGCTGGGCCGCCACCGCTTACCTGGTACCGCCGGACCTGAGCCTGGCCGGCTGGCCGCTGTGGTTTATGCTCAGTTGCCTGTTCAACCCACTGCTGTTCACCCTGCTGTGCCTGCTGATGGTGCGCTATGGCTTCAGGGCCGTCAGCCTGGGGGAACAACATGAACCCTGAGCTGATCGTCCCTTTGCTGCTGTACCTGGCAGCCATGCTGGGCCTCGGCGTCTGGCTCGGGCGCCGCCCGCCCGGAGCCCACTTTGTGCAGGACTATTTCCTCGGCAACCGCTCCATGGGCGGCTTTGTGCTGGCCATGACCATGGTGGCCACCTACGCCTCCGCGTCCTCCTTTATCGGTGGCCCCGGCGCCGCCTACCGCATGGGGCTGGGCTGGGTCTTGCTGGCGATGATCCAGGTGCCCACCGTCTGGCTGACCCTGGGCGTGCTGGGCAAACAGTTCGCCCACATTGCCCGCCGGGTGGAGGCACTCACCATCAACGACATGCTGCAGGCCCGCTACCAGAGCCCGCTGGTGGTGCTGCTGGCCGGCCTTGGCCTGCTTGCCGCCTTCGTCGCCACCATGGTGGTGCAGTTTATCGGCGGGGCCCGGCTGCTGGAAACCGTGACCGGCCTGCCCTACCAGGGCGGACTGATGCTGTTTGCCGGCTCGGTGCTGTTGTATACCCTGGTCGGCGGCTTTCGCGCCGTGGTGGTGACCGATGCGGTGCAGGGCGTGCTGATGCTGCTCGGCACCCTGGTGCTGCTGGCCGGGGTGCTGCACGCCGGCGGTGGGGCGGCGGCCCTGTTCGCCGAGCTGGCGGCCATCGATCCCGACCTGGTCAGCCCGCGCGGGCCGGACGGCGCCCTGGGCGTCAGCTTTATGCTGTCGTTCTGGGTGCTGGTGTGTTTCGGAGCCATCGGCCTGCCCCATTCGGCGGTGCGTTGCCTGGCCTATAAAGACAGCACCGCCATGCACAGGGGCATTGTCATCGGTACCCTGGTGGGCGCCGTGCTGATGTTCGGCATGCATTTCGCCGGGGCCCTGGGCCGGGTTCTGGTGCCCGACCTCACGGTGCCCGACAAGGTGATGCCCACCCTGATGCTGACGGTACTGCCGCCGCTGCTGGCCGGCCTCTTCCTGGCCGGGCCCATGGCCGCCATCATGTCGACCATCGATTCCCAGTTAATCCAGGCCTCGGCCACCCTGGTCAAGGATCTCTACCTCAATCACCTGTGCAAGACTCCGCCCACCCCGGCCGCCATTCGCCGGGGCAGCAAGCTGGTCACTCTGGTGCTGGGACTGATCGTTCTGGCGGCGGCCCTGAGCCCGCCGGACATGATCATCTGGCTCAACCTGATGGCCTTCGGCGCCCTGCAGGCCATCTTTTTCTGGCCGCTGGTGCTGGGCCTCTACTGGTGGCGCGGCAACAGCGCCGGGGCCCTGGCCTCCATGCTGACCGGGGCGGTCAGCTACAGCCTGCTGCTGCACTTTGGCGTCAAGCCCCTGGGCCTGCATGCCATAGTGCCCAGCCTGGCAGCCTCCGGCCTGGCCTATGTGCTGGCCTCGCTGCTGACCGCGCCGCCCACCGCCGAGGTACGCGCCCTGTTCGGCCGGCCATAAAAAAAACGCCCCGGCCGGCAGGCCGGGGCCGAATCCACAGCCCGATTCACAATGGTAAGGTTCGCCCGCCGGCAGGACAGCGAGCCGGCCCAATGCTAGAATCGGCGTTTTACAGCTTTATGAAACAACGCCATGCCCTGGATACAAATTCGCATCAACGCCACCGAAAAGACCGCCGACAAGGTCAGCAATATGCTGATGGGTCGCGGCGCCCAGGCAGTGACCTACATGGATGCCGAAGACAAGCCGGTGTTCGAGCCCCTGCCCGGCGAAACCCTGCTGTGGGACGACACCGTGGTGATCGGCCTGTTCGACGCCGAAACCGATCCGGCGCCGGTGATCGACTTTATGCGCCAGTTCTACCGCAAGGATCTGGTGTACAAGGTGGAGCAGCTGGAAGACAAGGATTGGGTACGGGAGTGGATGGACAGCTTCCATCCCATGCGTTTTGGCCGGCGGTTGTGGATTTGCCCGAGCTGGCGCGACGTGCCCGATCCCGACGCGGTGAACGTGATGCTGGATCCGGGCCTGGCTTTCGGCACCGGCACCCACCCCACCACGGCGCTGTGCCTGGAATGGCTGGACGGCCAGACGCTGGAAGGCAAAACCGTGATCGACTTCGGCTGCGGCTCGGGTATCCTCGGGCTGGCGGCACTCAAGCTCGGCGCCAGGGAAGTGATCGGCATCGATATCGATCCCCAGGCACTGCAGGCCAGCCGCGACAATGCCGGGCGCAACGGCGTGGCAGAGCGGCTGCGCGTCTACCTGCCCCAGGAACAACCCGCCGGCCTGCAGGCCGACGTGGTGGTGGCCAATATCCTGGCCGGGCCGCTGCGTGAGCTGTCTCCCCAAATAAGCCAGCTGGTCCGCCCGGGTGGCCGGCTGGCGCTGTCGGGCATCCTCGAAAGCCAGGCCGAGGCCCTCAACGAGGTCTATGGCCGCTGGTTCGATATGCAGCCGCCGGTCATCCGCGAAGAATGGGCCCGGCTCGACGGTATCCGCCGCAACTGAGTCCTGTTTTCCGGCCGGAGCCCCGGCCGGAGGCCGCTTTTTTGCGCACTTTGGCTCCCCGCCCCTTGACTTATAAAAATTTGCGCGCCGGTTAATTTGTGACCTTTTCAGCACCCATAAAAATGCGTAAGATACGCGACCCTGAGCCGAGATAGCCGTACTCTCATGGATATTGGTCCTTATACGTTGCCTGCTCCCTTGCTGGTGGCACCCATGGCGGGGGTAACCGACCGACCCTTCCGGACCCTGTGCCTGCGCATGGGCGCCGGTATGGCGGTGTCGGAAATGATGTCCTCCAACCCCAGGCTGCGGGACTCCGACAAGTCACGCCGACGCATGGACCATGAAGGAGAAACCGGCATCCGGTCCGTCCAGATTGCAGGGGCAGATCCGGCGCTGATGGCCGATGCGGCCCGGTTCAATGTGGACCAGGGCGCACAGATTATCGACATCAACATGGGCTGCCCGGCAAAGAAGGTCAACAAGAAGATGGCGGGCTCCGCTTTGCTGCAATACCCGGAACTGGTCGAGGCTATCGTCAGTGCCGTGGTCGAAGCGGTAGCGGTGCCGGTCACCCTGAAGATCCGTACCGGCTGGGATCCGGAACACCGCAACGGCGTGCAGATTGCCCGCATCGCCGAACACTGCGGTATCCGGGCCCTGGCCGTGCACGGCCGTACCCGCGCCTGCATGTACAGGGGCGAGGCGGAATACGATACCATCAGGGCAATAAAACAGGCCGTCTCCATCCCCGTTATCGCCAACGGAGATATAAACAGTCCGCAAAAGGCGCGTTTTGTACTGGATTACACCGGCGCCGACGCCGTGATGATCGGTCGGGCTGCCCAGGGACGGCCATGGATTTTCAGAGAAATCCGCCACTTTCTCGAGCAGGGCACCCTACCCGCACCGCTCCCCAGGGACCAGGAGCGGGCCATGATCCGGGAACATGTTGCCGCACTGCACGAGTTTTACGGTGAGGTAATGGGCGCACGGATCGCCCGGAAACATGTGGGTTGGTACCTGCAGGAAAGTGACGCGGGCCGTGACTTTCGCAGTGATTTCAACGCTCTCGAGGACGCCGGGCAACAGCTCGACGCCCTGGAGCAGTATTTCGCGAATATAGCTTAACGAACAAAAGAAGAGCAGACTGAATATGTTCGAACAAACTCCGACTTCCGAAGCACTGGTTACTACTACCAAATCCCCGACCTCCGAGCAGCCGACCCAGCGCCCGCTGCGCAACTCGGTGGAGCAGGCCCTGCGCAACTACCTGTCCCAGCTCAACGGCCAGGAAGTCACCGAGCTGTACGAGTTGGTCCTCGCCGAAGTCGAAGCCCCCATGCTGGACGTGATCATGCAGTACACCCGCGGCAACCAGACCCGCGCCGCCAACATGATGGGCATCAACCGCGGTACCCTGCGCAAGAAGCTCAAGAAATATGGCATGAACTGATAGCTTGACTACAAGTTATTGATAGCAAAGGCGCTTTACCTAAACGGTGAGCGCCTTTTCTGCTAATGTAGCGCACCATGTAGCGCACGACACAAAGTGTCCTATCTGCAGTGTATAGCCTGCCACGCCCCATCCCGCTTTCAGCCCCCCTTTATCGCCCTCTGATCACCAGCGCCAGCGGGCCCACAAATCGGCGCCCAAAGTGTCCGCCCCCTGCTTGAGCCCTTGCCCTACCTGCTTCTCAAATCGGCGCCCTATTCGGCGCTGGCGCTCGCTGGCCAGCATCTCTACTCTTGACCATGGTGGCGCCGCCACACCGTTGCAGATAGGTAGACCTGGCCTTCTTTAACTCCGGTTCTTGCTTGTTCTCTGCCGCTCTGGCGATAAACTCAGATGGCAAGCACAGGGACTGAGTTGGTCTGTTGAGATGATGGGATATGACAATGAAAATATTGATGTATGGACTTTTGGCGGTGGGATTGGCGGGGGCCTACTCGAGTATAGGCAACGCAGATGAATGGGCGAGCTCAGCGTCTACACCGGGGCATGGAAGGATGGAAGTTGTAACCAATTACCTAATTTTCTCTTCCGGTAAATATTATGACGTGGAGATACCTCGTCGAGTTGCGTCCGGAAGAAAAATATCCATTCGATACCTCAAGGATGGCGAATGGGTACAAGATAGCTTTGTTGTTGCGGGCATCAGCACCAAAAAGGATCTGTGCCGCCTACATAACAAATTACCTTCCAAGCTCAGCACCTCCCAGGGTGACACTATTTATATTCAGCCATGCCGATATCAACCGTGACCGCCAGGCAGTAGTGGGCGGCCGCGCTGGCCGCCTACTTCGTCAGCGGTTGATCGAGGGGTAAGCGTTACGCCAAGCGTCCGCTAACCGCCCTTGAGCCGCCGGCTGGTTGCCGGGGGTGGCATTGTTGAGGTACGGACGGGCTACTGCGTTGATAAACTCCTTTTCCGTGGTCCGCACATCACCGGGAGGAATGTCCATGGCTTCCCTCAGGCTGGGCGCCGAGCCCAGTGATGGGGTTGCTCCGGTCCAGCCTTGCTTCTGCTGCCCGCCCTTGCCGGCAATCCTTTCCTCGATACCGGCGGCCACGGCGTTTTGCTGCTGCTCTTGCGCCTGTAGTTGCATTCGCTGGTAAGCCATATCGATCAACTCAGGGTCATCAGCCAGCGCCTTCAGCTCACCGCGCTCAGCCAGCGCCTGCAGGAACTGCTGGCGGCCAGGGTCTTTTCCTGCCCACGCCGTCAGCGGATCACCCTGCTCACCACCTTTGCCGCCCACACCGTAGAGCGTCTGTATGCTGCCCAGCGCTTCGTCGCGCCGGCCGGTCGCCTGCGTCAACGCGGCTTCCTGCTGCTCCGATGACATCTCCTGATATTCACGGGAGCCGATCAATCTGGTGATCGCCTTTTCCGACTCCAGCAGGTAATCCTTGGCGGCGCCTTTGTAGCCTTTGTGGTCCGGCCCTTCGGTGAAGCCCAGCTTCTCCTGAATACCACTATTCACTACCGCCTGGCTCAGGTAGGTATGCTGCCCCAGGTAGTTGCCCAGCGTGGGAATAGTGAAGTGCTTGATGGGGTCCTTCTGGTCAGGGCTGCGGCCTTCGGTGACCGGCTTGCGCTCGGTGGTGCCATCATCGTAGGTGACCGCCAGGTTGATGGCAAAGCGCGGCACACCGTCCTCCCCCGGCGGCAGCGGCATAAAATCGCTGAACTCGGCCTTGGTGATCATCTTGCCGGTGGTCGGGTCGATCTTGCCCTCCACCTTGCTGGCGTCCCCTCTGGTGATCACCTTCATGGCACTGGTGATCTCGGGGCTGTTGATGCGCTGGTGTAACGCCCGGGGCTCCATGGCATCCAGTTCACCGGCTGCCCCTTGCTTGATGATGCCGTCCAGCTCACGCAGTGCGGTTTGCCCGGCCTGCAGTGCCTCGCTGTTGTACAGGCCAATGTTGAACTTGCCGGCGCGGGGATCGGTGGCAATTCGCATTTCATCATCCGTCAGCGGCTGGCCGGCGGCGGCTTTCTCATAAATCACCGAAAACAGTGGCGCGTGCTCTTCCTGGAACCGCTGCCGCTCCACCTGCTCAACCTCAAACTGCTGCGCCCTGGCCAAACGAGCCTCCTGCTGCTTTTGCAAGGAAAGCGTGCGATTGCGGTAATCCTGATCGGCGGCAAATTGCCTCAGCCCCTGATCATGAGTTCTATCGTTCTCAAAATCCTTTCGCTTTGCCCTACCTTCCGTGTGCTTCATGTCCCATTGCTTGTAGTCGTGGTCGCGCTGGCTTTCCAGCTCACGCAACCCCATCAGCTTGTCGGCCCGCGCATCTTCCTTCTTGCCGCGCTGGTAGCCGTCCATCATCTGGAATCCAGAAATGAACCCGCTGGCCAGTGAACCCAGTCCTTCCGCCATCAGAATAACCCTCCTGCAATCAAGCCAATGGCCGCGCCAGCCGCCATGCCTACCGGTCCCGCCGCCGCGCCGAACTTGGCGCCCATGGCGGCGCTGCCCATGCCGGCCATCATGCCGGTGGCGGCACCCAGGCCGGCCATGCTCATCTGGTTCTGCTTGGTCATCGCCTTCTGCTGCTCTTTCATCTGCTTGTTCATCAGCTCGCGCTGCTGGGCAGCTTCGTCCGCCTGGCGCAGCCCGTCCAGCGCCTGCTGGCGGGTTTGCGCACCAATATCCAGAATGCCGTATCCCATAATGCTGTTTCCTCATTGAATGTTGGTGGAGTGATGCTCAATAAACCCGGACTGACCTTCTGCCCAGGCTTCAGGAAAACGCCGCTTAAAGTAGTCATCATACTCGGCCCGCCTCATGCCACTGCCAGTGCCGGTGGCGAAAGGGCCGCCAGTTATCAGCTCGTCGACTGCCAAAGCAATCTCATCGCTGTTCTCTTGCTTGCTCACGATTTTTCTCCTGTTGCCAGAAACGAAAAAGCCCCGGCGGTGAGGCCAGGGCTGGTTGGTCATGGATAGGCAAATATCCCATGATGGAGACAGGCTAACGCCGGGAGATCACCGAATCAATACGCTCTTCCGGCCACCTCTGCCGGTGCTGCGCACTCGCTGCGCATTGTCTGTGCGCAACTGCGCAGTTGGATGCGCAGTGCGCAAACAGGACGAACCCTTTGTTGATAAGGCTTTCATCCACTCCATCCGCCGCCGTCTATGTTCACCCACAACAACTGGTCGGAGCAGATTGCGCAGTATCGCCAAACTGGTCTGACCTAGTGGTTGCGCAGTACCTGGTACAGATATTCCGTCTTCTCCCTGTGAGCTGTCACCTGAACTGTCGGGTGAACTGTCGCCGCTCCCCGCTCCAGCCCGGCCTTCCCTGGGCTTGGAAGTGTCGGGTAATGTGTCGGGTAAAGTGTTGCTGTTTCCACTCTGGGCCTTGCCGACGCTGGCGTTGAATGTGTCGGGTAAAGTGTCGGGCAATGTGTCGCCCGGCCAGAGGGCCCTGATCCGGGGCACCCCTACGCGCGGGGAATGTCGTTGCAGCTGACGGGCCAGCGCCTGCCGAAGTTCGGGGCACCCCTACGCGCGGGGAATGTCGGGATAGTCCCATCCCCCCTGCTCTGGCTGGCGTGCTGGGGGCTCGTTTCCAGGAGCGATACCCGCCCACTCCCCAAGTAGGGGGCGTTCGGTAGGGTGGGCATTTCGCCCTCCCTGCTGCGTCAGCCTTCTATGTGCGATCGCTCCGATGTACCCGAAACAGGTACACAGCGGGGTTGCTGCCGGGTGTCACGGATTTGGTGACAGCGTTGTCACTGGTTTGGTGACACTCTGGCCCGGCCCGGTTGTGTGCCGCTTTGGTACACCTTCCCGTGTTCCAATTTGGTACATGAGCGGTAGCCCCTGGCCGGCGGGTGCGATCCATCAGGTTTCCCCATTTCGGGTAATGTTTCCCCATCCTGGGGAGCAAAGCTTTACCGTTCCTGTAAAGGTTTTACAGGGTCTGTAAAGACTCGGGCTTGTGTAGCCATTGCCCACAATCACAGGCTTAGCAGGTTCTCGAGGGTGGCATCAAAGTGCTGGCTGTCCTTGCGGTCATGGTCGATCAGGTACCGTAACACCGCCTTGGCTTCGGCCTTGTGGCGGGGGCGGATCTCGGCCAGCAGCGACACGGTGAAGTGCTCGCGGGCATATACTTCTTCCGGTCCATCCCAGCCCGTGGCCGCATGGCGCAGCCGGTACAGGTCATCCCAGAAAGCCAGTTCGTTAAGGCAGTCTTCCAGGGTGTGCGGCATCAGCTCCGGGTGCCGGCGGAACCGGGCGGCGGCGTCTCCGTCATCAATGCCGTCATGCCGGCCAGCCCTTGCGCCTTTCAGCACGCGCACACAGAAACGATCGGCTTCGGTCATCATGTCCGGATCATCACCGAAGCGGGCGGCGGCCTCGGCTTGGCTGATGGCCTTCGCTCTGGTGCGCTCGGCCAGCCCTCGCAGGTTGGCAAAGCCGATGGAGCCGAAAGCGGCGGTCATGGTGTTGCCGGTGCTGGCAAGCAGGTATTGGGCATAACGGCTTTCCAGTTCCCTAGGCGGGGTCTTGATGCGCTCGGCGGCGGCCAGGGCCTTCTCTATTAACGCCGGGTTGCCGGTCTGGATGGTCTCGCGCAGCCACAGCACGGCGTCCAGCTCCTTATCCCCGGTCTGGGCCCGCTGCTCTGGCAGCGTCACGGCGGCCACGCTGGTGGCTGTGGTGCCTTGCAGGGGCGGCAGGGTGAACAGCTCCCGGTGCTTGGGGTTGTCGCTGAATGCGCCCGAACGCCGGGCTATGGTCTTCACGGTGCCAACGGGCAAGCCAAGCAGCTCGGCGACCTCGGTGAAGGAATGGCGGCGCTTCAGCTCGATGATTTGCTGGCGCTGCTCTGGTGTGGTGGTGCTGGGTCTGGCCATGTGGTTTGAATCCGGTGGTTTCAATGTGGTGATTGTATCATCATTTGAATCCAGCGGTTTCAATTCGGCGGCACGCCTGAAAAATCAGGAGCGTGGCCATCGCTGGGATTTCAGCAGTGAAGCAGGCGGCCCTTTACTACGAAAATTTCGTAGTAAAGGGACTGCGTTCGACGGGGAGCCATTCGAGAGCTCGGCGGGAAAGGCCGGCAGGTGGTAGGCAGGGCCGGCCAAGAGACAGCAACAAGCACTGTATACCCACACAGAACCGGTAAGCGACCTTGGTTTAGGGTCGTTTTGGCAAATAACCCCCGACTTGGGGGTGTTTTTCACCCCTGTTTCGGGGGTGTTCCAACAGTGTGGCCTGCCTCTCAGCCGGCCGGCTTTTCGTTCTCAGGCATCAACCGGGACAAGTCCATGGTCTTCAGCATTTCCACGTTCGCCTTGTGCCGGCGTCGCTTGTCCTGCCGCAGAGACTCGATCTCATCAAGGGTCAGCAGCCTGGGGGTTAGCTCTCCGGCGGGCAATTGCCGTTTGGGCTTCATGGCGCGGTCAGTGATGCTCAACATGAGCCCGGGCGGTAATGTCCACACCCAGCGCCTTGGTCACCGCCATGATGGTCCTCAGGGTCGGATTGCCCCGCTCGCTGAAGCTCCGGTAAAGCTGTTCGCGGGACAGGCCGGTTTCCCTGGCCAGTTCGCTCATGCCCCGGGCACGGGCGGCAATGCCGATCGCCTTGGAGATGTAAGCGGCGTCCCCGGTCTCCAGCGCATCGGAGATAAACTCAGCAATGGCCTCCGGGCTGCTCAGGTACTCGGCGGGGTCAAACTCGGTGAATGTTTCAGCCATGGTGCTGTTCCCTCCATTCCTTCAATATCTGGTGAGCGGTATCAATATCCCGGCGCTGGCTGCCCTTGTCGCCGCCGCACAGCAGCAACACCAGCACGTCACCCTGCTGGTAGTAGTAAACCCGGTAGCCCGGCCCGTAGTGAATGCGCAGTTCGCTGACGCCCTGCCCCACCGGGGCCGCGTCGCCGGCCAGGCCGGCAGCCAGCCGGTTGATCCGGGACACTACCCGGGCCCTGCCGGTATCGTCCTTCAGCTTTTTCAGCCACTGCCGGAACTTGGTTGATTCGATCACCTTCATGGCGTGAATTGTAGTTTATAACCTACACAGGAGCAACAGACACAGGCATGGGATTCACCCGGCCGGCCATGGCTGTTATGCTGCGACTCAGCCCGTGAACCCAGTCAACACGGCCAAAGCCCTGAAGCCTGCCCAGCGTCAGGGCTTTTTCTTGCCTGCGGTTCCCGGCTGCGCTCGCCGGCGTTGCCGGCCTGGCCGCCCGGTACGCTGTGCCGGTAGTGAGGCTCCGCGGTCGTTGTTGGCCTTTCGCCCAAATTTCGCCGTCGGCGACCACTTGTGCTGTCACCCCTTGGGAATCCCTTTAATGACAAAGGGCTGGTATATAAACATATAAGAGCACACATCATTTCACCCCCTGGGCAATGGCCATCATATAAAGGGACACATCCTGTCCACCCTTCAATTCTGGGTGTTCAGTATCAGTTGAACGGTTCGTTTGCTCACTCCCAACCGATCGGCCACTTGCTGCCGGCTCAAGCCCTGGGCGGCCAGTTCGCGAGCCTGTTGCTGGCGCTCCGCCTGGGTGCGCTGGCGCTCCTGCTGATACTGGGCGGCAGCCCTGACCCCCTGGCTTCTTCTGCGCTTCTCCATCCGCTTGGCGTGACGTCGCAGTTTCTCCGGCTTGCCGATCAGGGTTAGCATATGGCCCTGCTCCCGCTCGGTAATGGCCAGGTCGTCGATAATGCGGGCATTGGTCAGCCGGTAACGCTGGTTCTGCCTGCTGCTGGCCGGGTGCCCCACGCTCTCCCGAAACCGCGTCAGCAGGGCGCCCAGCCGCACCGGCAGCCGCTCGAGAGCATACTTGCCGTGCGGGTCGTTGAAGCATTCGGCGGCGTACTGCTGGCACTCCCTGAGTAGCGTCCGCTCGTCGTGGCAGAAGTCGGCGGCGGCCTGGGCAAAGGCAAACAGGGCCCGGGCCCGGTGCTCACTCAGCCCTTCCCGCAGGGCCGCCAGGGTTTTCAGATCCTCCATTCGGGCGGCGGCCAGGGTGCGGGCATTGAGCAACTGCCTCACACTCTGCCGGTCCCCCTCTGGCCGCCGGCGCTCGCCCGGGGCCCGCTTCACCGGGGCCGGGTAAGTGCGCTCGTACCACCGGAGCAAGGGCCGCTCCAGCTCGGCGAAGTCTACGGGCTGCGCCAGCTGCGCATAACTCACCTGGTGGCCGTTGCGCTGGTTCACACTGCCGGCCAGCCGCAGCACCCGGGCGGCGTCCCGTGCCTTGGGATCGGCGCCAAAGTCCGCCAGCCGCCGGATAAGCAGATCCTCCACCCGTTGCCAGCGGCCAAGGATCTTGGTTCTCAGCTCGGCCTGGGCGCTGCCTTTGCCCTTGTCGGTACCGATGAAAAAGGGCGCCTTAAGCGCCCATATCAGGTAGATGCCCCGGCCACTGTCGGCGGCCAGGGTCGGCAAGGGTAAATCCCCCGCATTCTCCAGCACGGCCTGTAGCCGCTCCCGATAGCTCAGCCCGACCAGGGCCGGGATCTGGTAGGTGTCCAGATCCACAAAGCAGGCGTTCAGGTGGGTGATGTTGGCCACGCTGCGCCGGCGGAAGGGGGCGATCCCGTTCTGGCCCAGGTACACATCCGCGGCGCCGATGGCGGCCAGCCGCTCGGCTTCATCAGGCGCCAGCACCGGCGGATAGCTGAACTCCCGCCAGCACTCGCCGTTCACGGCAATGGCGATATGGCTCGCCTTGGCGCCAGAGGCACTGTGGATTAGCCGGACATGCTCCCGGGGACCAAAGTCCAGGGCATACTGGTTCAGCCTGGCTTTACGCTGTGCGTTCATCCGACCCCCTCAGTGCAAAACGGCTCGGGGCCGGCCCGACTCGATAGCGGGTAGATGACCCTGCGCGGTCTCGGCCAGCTCCGCCAGCAGCGCGTCCAGCACCTCCAGCGCCACTGGAGAAAGGCCGCTCGCCCCCATCATGCCCATGTACAGGGCAAGGGCCTGTTGTTCGCCCTGCTCCCGGCCCAGAGCCGCTATCATGGTCCCTTCGATATGATCCCGCATAGCCAGGCGCAAGGCGTTGGGGTCCATGGGCAGCCCGGCCCGCTCGCCGGGGAGAATGTCTTGGCAATGCTCATGGTAACGATGGGCCAGCAGGCCACGCAGCAGCGGCAGATCGGCAGGCACAAAGGGCTCGCCCCACGGCTTGGCCCTCAGCCCGTGCGCCAGCAGGGTATCCCGGCCCCGCCAAGGCACCAGGTACTCAGCCTGCGGCACTTCGGTGTGGTCGTAGTAGTCCAGGCCATCCAGCCGGCAGGGCAGCCCATCGAGCAGGGCCGCCAGCTCTGCCACAAGCTCGCCTTCGCTGGCGCCGGTATGGAAGGGGCCCAGCCGGAACGGCCAGCGGTTGAACACCGTCAGCTCGATGGTGAAAGCCCCCTGGGCGTAATGCGGGTGCTCGCTCATTCGCCGCCCCCTTCCTGCCAGGCGCCGCGCAGGCTCTGGGCACCAAGCCAGACCTTCGGCACTCGGTAACCCTCGAGCGGCGGGATCACCTCGCCGTCATCATCAAGGCGGGTGGTAAAGTGAACGGCCTTGTCGACGTAAGCGGAGCCGGCCAAGGCGGCGCTGGCCTCAGTGACGATCTCGTCTTGGCTTTTGCCGTAGGCCAGGAAAGGCCCGTAGCCATGAACGTCACCCTCTACCGTGGTACAGCAGATGATAAACTCGAGCGGGCGGCGGGAGCCCTCGGCGGCGGCAGAGCGGAACAGCTCAAGCTGGCGCTGGTATTCGGCGTATTGCTCCTGGGCGTCCTGGGTGGCCGGGTCCAGTTGGTAACGCTGGCAAAACTCGGTGAAGGGCTTCATTTCCGGCCCTCCTGCTCTGCGGCTTGGATATGGATAGACAGCATCGTGTTCATGTTCAGCGTGTCGCTGATCACTCCCCCAAGCTCATTCAGCAAGTAGCCGGTACAGGCGGCGGTCTCTTTTCCCAGTTCGCCCGCATCGGCAGCCGTGAACAGCAGCTCGCCAAGTGCCTTCACGCCCAGTCCAAGATTGGTCAGGCGCTCGTTGTTGCGCGAAATCTCGCCCTTGGCGACCTCGACAGGGGTGTTTTTCGGGATGGTGATCAAACGGCTCATGCTGCCACCTCCAGCCCGGCAGGGCGGCGACCGGCAAACACCAGCGGCAGGCCGGCCAGGTGAGCGCGGGCCTCCGCTTCGGTGCGGCCATAGGCGGAAATGGTGCGAATGCGGGAAAGCTCGGCCAGCTTGCGGCCTTGGGCAACGATCAGAAAGGTGTAGATCATGACGGTGGTTCCTATGTGCAATGCGACATAGGCGGATCGGGTAGCCGCAAAGCAGTGCTCACATAGGAAAGCACAGCGGGGGCGTTTTCTTTGGCTCCCGACCCATGCCCCCGAAACAGGGAAGTCACGGCCGCCATGATTGGCCGCCGTGGGGGAATGGGGTTCAGATTGTCCTATGTGAGTCACAGCCTGCGGGTGCTTAATCCGCCTGCCTTGCTGGTTGCTTAAGCCAGCACTGGCGATGATACACAGGGAAACCGGGGGACACAATGCCCCCTCGTGGGAATAGCGAATCATGGGGAAAGCTCCGGGTCAGGCGCTGGCGGTGGCCGCAGTGCTAGCTGCAGTGATGGTGGGTAAATCCGGGTACCGGCCGGCGATGCGGGTCATTCGTTCCGGCGACAAAGTCGGCGCATTGCGCTTTCGCCGCTGGCGGTTTACATCCGCCAGCACCTTGAGGCAATCGGCCCGGGTCTGAATCCGCCAGCGGTTATGCCGCCCATCATTGGTGCCGTTGGCATCCTGGCCCGCATCCAGTTTAATCCCCAGCTCGCGCTCAAGCAGCGACGGTATATTCCGGCTGGACGTGGCCCCGCTATGGTTCAGCATACTGAGCACGGTCACGCCCTCCGGAGACTCGGCCAGGAATAAGGCAACCCGCTCCCGAATTGTTGCCGGGCTGCTCACTGGCTCCCGTTCGGTGCCGGTGCTACCATTACCGAGCGTTATGCTGCTGTGTTGAAGGGCTTGGACTTGTGCGGAGTTCAGGCCCTTTTTGCTGTCTGTCATGCGGCCCCCTTATGCGGCTTTCAGGCCAGAAATCCATTTCTGAATATCCGACTCGCGCCAGCGGGTGGTGCCGCCCAGCTTTACGCTTTTCGGAAACTTGCCGGCTTTCTCCCAGCGCCAGATCGATACCCGACTGGCGGGTACCAGAGCTTGAACCTGCTTTACGTTTAACAAACGGTCTTGATGTATAGCGTCCATAAATCCCCCCGTGGGTTGCTTGTTGTTACAGGGGGATTCTGTGATCTTCCGGTGGGGGATTCTTGTCAGGTGCCAAGAATATTCTTGGCTGACAAGAATTCAGTTCTTCGGGGGCGGATACTGCAGGATTTTAAGGGCAGCAGAAATGTCCTTATTCAGGTTCTCCAAGCGCTCGGCACTCAACCCCAGCTTCTGGGCTTTATCGATTACAGCCCCTTTGATGCCCGCCATGTTGATGTTGTTCTCGCCCTTCCTCATCCGGGGATCATCGGTGTTCTCGTAGAGCAGGATGGCCATCACGCCCAGCACATCAAACCAACGGTCTTCATTGATAAGCGGCTTGGTCTGGCTTTTACCTGCTGGAGAGTCCGTTTCTTCCCCTTGCAGAATGCGCCTTTCAAGATCCAGCAGGGCCTCAGTGCGCACCACCCACAAGGCATCTTCCGGCAATGTCGCGGCAGGGTAGTAATCCCTTTCGCTAAAAGGCTTTGGCCGCTCAAAACTGGGGAGCTTGTCACTGGGAAGATCACTGAACCGATCTTGCAACTGGTAGTAATCACCCCCAGCATCTATAACAAAGACCCCCTCCAAACAGTGCAAGGTAATCTCGGGGCCACCTGTCAGCATCTGATAGCGGTGCTCAACATCAAGCCGTTCAGCTCCGATCAGAGGAAGATCAAAAACCTCGCCACCCTCGCCCAAACTCACAACCGCGGTATATTTATAGGGTGAGATAAGATCCGTGAAATTATTTTTAATAATAAAATCTGCGACATGAGCACTCATCTTAAAATGCTCAACCAAGATATCAAGCATAAGAGGATCACATAAGCTAGCAGCCTCTTTCCTCAGCTCTCCCATGAGAAGCCTGGCAACCAGATTAGAGTAATCCTCGTCGACCTCCGCTCTCTTTTTAGACACCGCTTTGTTTGGAAAAGATACGGATAAGATAAGATGGCCATCCAATGCCAGCCTGAGCACATCCGCCTCAGTCACCTTCTCACCAAAAGAGCTACTAAGCCTGTCGGCGGCCTCTGGTACGGTCAGCCATTTCTTGAGCTGGAACAGCTTTGACATGTTATCGCTACCTCTGCGGCCCTGAAAAAGGTGCCGGGGCAGGCTGGCAGGGTTCACCAGCTTTTCGGGGCGTCCCCCTATTCCCGGCAAACTCGGTTATGCGGTGCGGTTGAATGAAGCCGGGATCACGTTGTCCGGCGCTTCGGCCAGCAGTTCCAGGCGGTCAAGCCAGCGGTTCAGCACCTCCAGCTTTTCCGGCAGGTACTGGCTACGGTTGTACACGGCGAACACGCCGCTCAGCTCATGCCCGGCCAGCAGCTCCACCACATGGGGCGGGGCGCTCAAGTCGGCGTTCTTGGTGATAAAGGTGTGTCGCAGACTATGGAGTGACCAGGGCTCCCGGTGCTTCAGCCGTTTGTAAAAGGTACGGCCCTGCTGGCTCACGGCCTCGGGCTTCTTGAGCTGGCCCAGCAGATACGGGCCTTCATTACTGCGACGCATTTCTTCCAGCCAAGGGATCGCCCGTTCGGGAATGGGCCGGACAATGCGGGTGCCGGTCTTGCTGTTGACCTCGGGTACAGTCCACAGCCGGGCGTCAAAATCCCACTCATCCCAGGTTGAAAGCCGCACTTCCTGGGTGCGGGCGCAAAACACAGTGATCAGCCTGAGCAAGTCCCGGTAATAGGGCTGGACGCCGTTGTTATCGAGCCAGCGCCACAGGCTGCCCAGTTCTGCATCGGTGAGTACCCGGTCCCGCTTGCCCTGCTTCTTGCCCACGTCCGGTATCGTCAGTCCTTCCAGGGCGGTACTGGTGGCGTAGCCGCGACGGTCGCAGTAGCGCAGCGCCTGCTTGCACATCTGCAGCACATAGCCGGCGGCCACGGGTGAACCGCTGTGACTAATTCGCTCCAGGACAGTGAGCCACTGGCGGCGGTCGGCCAAATTCAGCGGCAGCTTGCCGATATGAGGGAAGATGTGGACCTCGAGCTGGCGCCGGTGCTTCTCGTGATTGGTGCGGTTGTGGGCGGCGTAGTTGTCCAACCAGTATTCCAGGGCGTCCCGAACCGTGACCGGCTTCAACGTTTCCTGTGCTTCGGCATTGAGCTTGAAGCGCGGGTCTTCATTGTTGGCCAACCACTCCCGGCACTGCTCACGCAGCTTGCGGGCGGCAGCCAGGGACAGCCCGGGGTAACTCCCAAGGGGAAGTTTATCTTCCTTGGTGCCCCTGCCCCCCAGTCGGTAACGGAAATACCAGGCAAGGGTGCCGCCTTTGGTCAGCTTGCAGCTAAGCCCCTGCCCGTCTGAAACCCACTGATCGCGCTCAGGCGGGTTGCGTATCATCCGCTTTATCTTGTTGTCGTTCAGCTTGTTGGTAGCCATACGCCCCCCTTTCCGTGTAGCGCACCATGTAGCGCACATTCCCGAGTGTCAAAGGGTACACCTATGAACCAACATGCAACAAGGTAAAACAATAAGCCTATATAAATCAGGAATTTAAAAACATGCAAAAAAACTGAATGAAGCAGTATGTAGCGCACTGAAACCCATAATGCGACAATATGGCATGAACTGATAAAAATCAGTCAAGATATTGATTTTTAAGGCGTTAATCCGAAGGGGTTAACGCCTTTTCCATTTACGTGATACCCCACGTAGCACACATTGGCCGGCGTCGCCAGCCAGCCCGGGCCTAGCGCGAGGCCTCAAAGTGGGCGGCGGCGCTGTTCAGCACCTTGTGGGCTGATTCTGCGTCTTCAAACCCCAGCCCTTCCATGCCACCGTCCGGCCCCTTATAGTTGGCAAACCACAGATCAATAATCTGGCTGGCTCCGGGATATTCTTCATCCAGTTGCGCCATGCTCTCGATATGGGAAAAGGGCGAGTCGTTTGCCAGTACGGCAATCAGCTTGTCATCCTGCTCGCCGCCATCCAGCATTTTCAGCACGCCAATCACGCGGACACTGGCCACCTCCCCCCGAGGCACCGCCTGCCCGAGCACGATCACATCCAGCGGATCACCGTCGCCACCCAGCTCCTTGGGCAAGGCCGTGCCGGGAATGGCGCCGTAGTTGCCCGGGTAACCCAGATAATTCACCACCCGCGGCTGGCCATTTTTATACTCCCAATACACCGCCTTGGGATCTTCCTTGCTCACTTCCCACTTGGCCGAAGTACCGGCCGGGATTTCAATAATGGCATTGACCATGCCGTCCTCGTTAATGGCCTTGAGCTCCATCAAATCGGCCTTGCCCACCAGGGTGAAGTCGTCCTTCACCGTCATGGCGGCGGCATGGGGAGTGGTGCCCGAAAAAGCCAGGCCACCCAGAGCATTGGCATTAACCGCACCGGACAACACCACCAGGCTGGCAGCGGCAGAGAATGTCAGGATTTTTTTCATATGACTCAACTCCTTGAAAAAGAACCGGATCAATATGCAAATAAAAAATGACGTTCTGATTACAGGGCGGCCAGCGCTTCAGATACCCGGCGGGATAGCTTTTTTTAATACCGTCATTAATTAATACAATTTTAACATTATGCCATTCTGCCCTAGTCTGGCACCGGGAGCGCGGCCCGGTTCGCCGCGCAGCCAGGGCCATGTCTTGTTTTGACAAGTGGGTGTCTTAATCAGCAATGTTGCAAAAGGGTTTCGGCAGTCTACTGGGAGCCTGCCGGAGGAGGCGATACGACCTCCCGGCTCGGTACGTTCCGGCCCGGCGCCGGGGCGTCAAACCCGTTAAGCAAGAAGGATGCTGAACATGTGTGCGATACAGGGTAACAGGGGTGTGGTCTATACCGGTCCCGGCAAGGTCGAGGTCCAGTCTATCGCCTTCCCCGAGCTGTCTCTGGGCAACAGGGCCTGCCACCACGGGGTGATCCTCAAGGTGGTGTCCACCAACATCTGCGGCAGCGACCAGCACATGGTGCGCGGCCGTACCACGGCGCCCTCCGGCCTGGTGCTGGGCCACGAGATCACCGGCCAGATCATCGAATGCGGCCGCGACGTGGAATTCCTCAAGGTGGGCGACATCGTTTCGGTGCCCTTCAACATCGCTTGCGGCCGTTGCCGCAACTGCAAGGAAGGCAAGACCGGCATCTGCCTGAACGTGAACCCGGCCCGTCCCGGCGCCGCCTACGGCTACGTGGACATGGGCGGCTGGGTCGGCGGCCAGTCCGAATACGTGATGGTGCCCTACGCCGACTTCAACCTGCTGAAGTTTCCGGATCCCAACCAGGCGCTGGAGAAGATCCGCGACCTCACCCTGCTGTCGGACATCTTCCCCACCGGCTTCCACGGCTGTGTGACCGCCGGCGTCGGCCCGGGCTCCACCGTCTATATCGCCGGCGCCGGCCCGGTGGGCCTGGCTGCGGCCGCCTCCGCCCAACTGCTGGGCGCCGCCTGCGTGATCGTCGGCGACATGAACCCGGAGCGCCTGGCCCAGGCCCGCAGCTTCGGTTGCGAGAGCATCGACCTGCGCGAAGACGGCTCGATGGAAGACAAGATTGAAGCCATCCTCGGCGAGCGGGAAGTGGACGCCTTCGTCGACTGCGTCGGTTTCGAGGCCCATGCCTGCGGCTGCAACCATGGCAAGGAAGCGCCGGCCACCGTGCTCAACTCGGCCATGCAGCTGACCCGGGCCGGCGGCCAGATCGGCATTCCCGGCCTGTATGTCACCGAGGATCCGGGTGCGGCGGACGAGGCGGCCAAACAGGGCGCGCTCAGCATGCGCTTCGGGCTGGGCTGGGCCAAGTCCCACTCCTTCCACACCGGCCAGTGCCCGGTGATGAAGTACCACCGTCCCCTGATGCAGGCCATACTTTTTGATAAGGTCCAGATCGCCAAGGCGGTGAACGTGCAGGTGATCTCCCTGGATCAGGCGGTGCAGGGCTACGCCGATTTCGACGGCGGCGTGGCCAAGAAATTCGTGATAGACCCCCACGGCATGGTCGCGGCCTGAGCCTGTTACGATGCAGCACAGAGACCACAGGGTCACCTCCGCCGACACGCTGCAAGCACATCCATGTGGCGCTCGGCACATGCCATCCCTGGCATGTGACGGTCGGTGGAGGCAATCCCTGTTGCCTCTTTCTAAGCACCGACGCCGCCTGAGGGCCGAATACACCAGATCTCAGACAGGCTCTTAACCGGTGGGCCAGCGGTGTCCGCCCCGATGGGCCCCCGCCTGCGCGGGGGTGACGAGGGGGAAACCCGAGTTCAAGAGCAATACCACCGGCTCCAGGCCCTACCGGAGCCGGCATTTGACAATAACAAGGTTGATACTATGGAAGATAAGCAAACAGCAATGGACCATACCCTAGAGCAACTGGTCGGCTCCCTCAAACATCTCCCCGGCGCCCTGTTGCCTATCTTGCACCGTATCCAGGACCATTTCGGCTATATTCCCGACGCCGCCACCCCCATCATCGTCCGCGAGCTGCGCATCACCGCCGCCGACGTGCACGGGGTGGTGAGCTTCTACCACTACTTCCGTACCGAACAGCCGGGCCGGCATGTGGTGGAGATCTGCCGCGCCGAGGCCTGCCAGGCCCGCGGCGCCCGCGAGCTGGAGCGCCACGCCAAGGCCAGCCTGGGCATCGACTACCACCAGACCACTCCCGGCCGCGACATCACCCTGAAGGCGGTGTACTGCCTCGGCAACTGCGCCTGCGGCCCCTCGGTGCGGGTGGGCAAGCAGATCAAGGCGCGCATGACCCCGGCCCGGTTCGAAGCCCTGGTAAACGAACTGACCACCTACAAACTGGAGCTGAACTGATGAGCCTGCGCATCTTCGTTCCCTACGAGACCACGGCCCTGTCGCTCGGCGCCGAGGACGTGGCGACCCTGATCCGGCGCGAGGCCGCTGCCCGCGGCCTCGATATCGAACTGGTCCGCAACGGTTCCCGCGGCCTGTGCTGGCTGGAGCCCCTGGTGGAGGTGGACGACGGCCGCGGCCGCCGCGCCTTCGGCCCGGTGGCGCCGGAGGACGTGGCCTCGCTGTTCGAACACGGCTTCGGCGACGACCATCCCCTGGCCCAGGGGCCGACCGAGGAGATCCCCTACCTCAAGCGCCAGCAGCGGGTCACCTTCGCCCGCATCGGCGTCACCGATCCGGTGTCGCTGGCGGACTACCGGGCGCTGGGCGGCTTCGACGGCCTGGAAAAAGCTATCCACCGCACGCCCCAGCAACTGGTGGACACGGTCAAGGCCTCGGGCCTGCGCGGTCGGGGCGGGGCGGCCTTTCCCACCGGCATCAAGTGGCAGACGGTGCTGGACGCCAAAGGCGCGCAGAAATACATCGTCTGCAACGCCGACGAGGGCGACTCCGGCACCTTCGCCGACCGGCTGGTGATGGAGTCCGATCCCTACATGCTGATCGAGGGCATGATCATCGCCGGGCTCGCCGTGGGCGCCACCCAGGGCTACATCTACCTGCGCGAGGAATACCCCCTGGCCCATGAGCTGTTGAACACCGCCATCGAGCGGGCCCGGGCGGCCGGCTATCTGGGGCAGGACATCCTGGGCTGCGGCCGCGCCTTCGAGCTGGAGGTGCGGCTCGGCGCCGGCGCCTACATCTGCGGCGAGGAGACCTCCCTGCTCGAAAGCCTGGAAGGCAAGCGCGGCATGGTGCGCGCCAAGCCGCCGCTGCCGGCGATCAATGGCCTGTTCGGCCAGCCCACGGTGGTGAACAACGTGCTGAGCTTCGCCGCCGTGCCGTCCATCCTGAGCGAGGGGCCCGAGCATTACGCCAGCTTCGGCATCGACCGTTCCAAGGGCACCCTGCCGTTCCAGCTGGCCGGCAACCTCAAGCGCGGCGGCCTGGTGGAGCTGGCCTTCGGCCACCGCCTGCGCGAACTGATAGAAGACTTCGGCGGCGGCACCGAGAGCGGCCGGCCGGTGCGGGCGGTGCAGGTGGGCG
>NZ_PXYH01000004.1 GCF_003012795.1 Zobellella taiwanensis | reverse complement strand
TGGTGGACGCTACTGGGATCGAACCAGTGACCCCCTCCTTGTAAGGGAGGTGCTCTCCCGGCTGAGCTAAGCGTCCGGGAATCTGGTGGGTCGTGCAGGATTCGAACCTGCGACCAATTGATTAAAAGTCAACTGCTCTACCAACTGAGCTAACGACCCGAATAATCGGTTTGCCACTCGAAAGTGGTGGGTGGTACTGGGATCGAACCAGTGACCCCCTCCTTGTAAGGGAGGTGCTCTCCCGGCTGAGCTAACCACCCGGGTATGTTTTATAAGCAAAACATCAAAACTGGTGGACGCTACTGGGATCGAACCAGTGACCCCCTCCTTGTAAGGGAGGTGCTCTCCCGGCTGAGCTAAGCGTCCGGGAATCTGGTGGGTCGTGCAGGATTCGAACCTGCGACCAATTGATTAAAAGTCAACTGCTCTACCAACTGAGCTAACGACCCTCTGGCGGGCGGCGTGCTTGCCCCCTGCCAACGGCGGCCTATATTACGGATTTAATGGCCGGACGCAACAGGAAAATCGTGATTCATTCCCGTTTGATTAAGGATCAAGCGACTCTCTCAAAAATCCATCAATATGGCCGTTTAATTCATGCTATCCAGGGATTCCCGGGCCAGCCTGGCCGCGCTGCTGTTGCCGTATTCGCTCAATACCTGCTCGAAATACTGCCGGGCCAGGGCGCTGTCCTGCTGCTCGCGCGCTATGGTACCGAGCTTGAGAATGGAATCCGCGCGCTTGTTGGACTGCGGATAGGCCTCCATTACCCGGGCAAACTGGGCCTTGGCCTGATCAAAGCGTTTCTGGGCGAACAACAGCTGCCCCAGCCAGTAGTGGGCATTGGGCACATAGGTCGACTGGGGATACTGGGTAATAAAACGGGCAAAGGCCGGAATGGCCGCGTCGTAATCCTTGTCCTGCAGCACCAGGTTGACCGCGTTGTCGTAGGCCGCCTGTTCATCGCTGGCCGCGCCCGCCTGGGGCTGGGCGGCCGGAGCCGGAGCCGCACTGTCGCCGGCGGCGGACGCCTGGGCGGAAGACGCAGGCGCGGCCGGGGCCGGCGCCGCCTGCTGCTGGGCCGCCAGTATGCTGCGCTGGCGCTCTATCACCTGCTCCAGGCGATAACTCTGTTCTTCCAGCAGGCCACGCAGTTCACTCAGTTCCTGCTGCATGGCGTTCAACTGGCGTTGCTGATCGATCTGCGCCTGGCTTCTGGCGGCAAAACCGCGCTCCAGTTCGGCCAGGCGATCATTGACGGAGCCGCTGCCACCCACACTGACCACCGGGGCCTGGGCCCAGGTGGCGGTGGATAAAACAGCGGCCATCGAAATGGCCGCTAATTTAATCTTCATAAAATCGACTTAAACCTTAGTAAACCAGAACGGCACGGCGGTTCTTGGCGAAACCGGCTTCGGTACGGGAAGTATCGAGCGGCTTCTCCTCACCGTAGCTGACGATGGCCAGCTGGGAGCCGCTGACACCCAGGCTCTGCAGGTAGCTGGTCACGGCCTTGGCACGACGTTCGCCCAGGGCGATGTTGTACTCGGGAGTACCGCGCTCGTCGGCGTGGCCTTCCACCAGGATGCTGACGGAGGGGTTGGAGCGCAGGAAGCTGGCATGGGCTTCCAGCACCTGGGCGTAGTGGCCGGTCACTTCGTCACGGTCGAATTCGAAGTAGATCACGTTCTCGCGACGCAGGGCCTCGTACTGCTGGCGCATCTGCTCTTCGGCAGAGAGGGCGCCGCCGGCACCGCCGGTTTGCACGCCACCGTTCTGGTAGCTGCCATCGGTACCGGTCATGGCATCGGAATCGCTGGTCGAGCTACATGCAGCCAGGGTCAACATGGGCAGGGCAACCGCCAGACTCTGAAGCAATTTTTTCATTTGCATTATTTTTCCTTAGAAAAAACAAGGGATTAGTTAAGGAACGGTGACCACGCCGGTGCACGAACATCACCACTGCGCGCCGGCAGCCTGGCCTTGAAGCGACCATCCATAGACACCAGGGACAGCACCTGCCGGCCTTGATAGGTGGTACTATAGATGATCATAGTGCCGTTGGGTGCCGGGCTTGGCGATTCATCCAGCTGGGTTTCTGTTAACACCTGCATATGACCGCTGTCCAGCTCCTGACGAGCAATTCGGTATTGTCCCTGGGAACGGCTGACCAGCACCAGATTCTGGCCATCCATGGTCACCCTGGGCCCCAGGTTCATGTCGCCCTCGAAGGTCACGCGACGCGTGTCTCCGGACGCCAGATCGGCACGATACACCTGGGGCCGACCACCCCGTTCGGACACGAAGTAGATGGCGCTGCCGTCCGCCGACCAGGTCGGCTCGGTGTCAATTGTGCGATTCTGGGTGACCCGGGTCAACTGCTTGCTGCCCAGGTTGAGCACATATATTTCGGGCTGGCCGTCACGGGACAGCACCAGCGCCAGCCGGCTGCCATCGGGTGACCAGGCGGGCGCGCCGTTGATGCCCGGCTGGGAGCTGACCACCTGGCGTTGCTGGCTGTAAATGTCCTGCACCACCACCTCGGCCTTTTTGTTCTCGAAAGACACATAAGCCAGTTTACGGCCGTCCGGGGACCAGGCCGGCGACATCAGCGGTTCCCGCGAACGCAGCAGTACCTGCTCGTTGAAGCCGTCGTAATCGGCGATCATCAGCTGGTACGGATACTGGGCACCGTGCTGCACATTGACATAGGCGATACGGGTCAGGAAGGCTCCCTTGATGCCGGTAAGCCGCTCGAACACGATATCGGCGATACGGTGGGCGTACTGGCGCAACTGGGCCGCCGGCACAGTGGCGCTGCGGCTTTCGAGCAGTTCGGCGCCGCCGCTGCCGAGCACGTCGGCCAGCTCAAAGCTGATGCGATACTGATCGCCTCCCGCCGGTTCAATGGCGCCTACCAATACCGCCTCTACCTGGCGAGAACGCCACAGCGCCGGATCCAGCTGGGCGGCCTGGGCCACCCGCTGGGGCAGGCTGTTGGCATCCAGCGGGCGAAACATGCCGCTGTTACGCAGATCGCTGCCGATCACCGCCGCCAGATCCTGGGGCACGGCGCCGCCGCCGGTCCACTGGAAGGGCACCACCGCCACCGGCCGGGCACTGTCGATACCGCCGGTAATAATAATATCCAGCGCCGCCTGCGCCCTGCCTGCCAGCAAAAGAAGCGGCAACCATAACCACACCCATCGTTTTGTCATCATCAAAGCCTCGGTATCAGGGTCAAATTCAGGTTTTGCAACTGCTTGTTCACTTCCGGATCCTTGGGCATCGGCAAGGTACCGGTCTTGCGGATGGCCAGCTCGGCCGAGCGGCACACCTCTGCATCGCCCTGCCCCTGCCCTATCTGCAGGATAAGGCCATCGGCCGCGACCCGCACATTAATCCGGCACTGCTTGCCGACCATGGTAGGCCCCACCAGCCAGTTTCGCTGAATGGCGGAGATAATCATACCGGTGTAACGATCCACTTCCGCCGCCGAGGCCGCCGAAGAGGAGGCTCCCGCCGGAGCCGAGCCCATCAGCGCTTCCAGATCCTTCATCGCCTGTTCGGCTTCGGCCTTCTTTTGTGCCTCGGCCTTGCGCGCGGCTTCCGCCTTGCGGGCTTCTTCCGCCTTGCGCTGTTGCTCGGCCTGCTTTTTCGCTTCCTCGGCCTTGCGCGCCTCTTCCGCCTTACGCTGTTGTTCGGCCTGCTTTTTCGCTTCCTCGGCCTTGCGCGCTTCTTCCGCCTTGCGTGCCGCCTCGGCTTCGGCCTGCTTTTTGGCCTCTTCCGCCTTGCGCGCCGTCTCGGCTTCGGCCTGCTTTTTGGCCTCTTCCGCCTTGCGTGCCGCCTCGGCTTCGGCCTGCTTTCTCGCCTCTTCCGCCTTGCGCGCCGCCTCGGCTTCGGCCTGCTTTCTCGCCTCTTCCGCCTTGCGCGCTTCCTCGGCCTTGCGCTGCTGTTCCAACACCTGCTGCTTTTCCTGCTCGGCCCTGGCCTGCTGCTCGGCAATGGCCTTTTGCTGCTCTGCCTGGCGCGCAGCCTCGGCAGCGGCGGCCTGTTCGGCGGCCTCTCGCTGGGCCTCTTCTTCCGCCTGCTGCCGGGCCTCTTCCTGCGCCTGGGCCTCGGCCTGTTGCTGCTGGCGCTGGGCCTGGCGCTCGGCCAATCGTTCGGCCTGGGCCGCCACCATGCCATCGTCAATCATGGTGGCTTCAATAATGGAAACCGCCTGGGCCGGACGCTTGGGCGTACTGAAATTGACCCCCACCAGCACCAGCACCCCGATCAGCAGGTGCAGTGCCAGGGAGATCACCAATGACTTGCGAATACCGCCTTGCTCAGTCATGAGGTTACCGCTACTCCGGTTGCGTCATCAGGCCCACGGTCGGCACACCGGCTGCCTTGAGCGTGGCCATCAGCTGGATGACCGCATCGTAACGCACGCTGGCGTCGCCCTTGACCACGACCGGCGCCTCCGGTGTAGTGCGCAGCTTGTCCTGCACCATGGCGGCCAGCTCCAGCAAATCGACCGCTTCGTCCCGCTGTTCGCCCACGTCGAGGAAGTAACGGCCTTCGGCGTCGATGGAAGCCACCAGCGGCGGCTCACTGTCTTCCGGCAGCATTTCGGCCTCGGCCTGGGGCAAATCCACCTTGACCCCCTGGGTGATCACCGGTGCCGTGGCCATGAAGATGATCAGCAGTACCAGCATCACATCGATATAGGGCACGACGTTGATTTCGGCCACGCTTTTACGGCGTTTGCGCTGATAACCCTGCATCAGTTGTTACCTGTCATCACTTGACGGTTGAGAATGGTAGAGAACTCGTCCATAAAGTTGGCCAGGTGGTTTTCCAGCCGCTCAACCTGATAACTGAAACGGTTGAAGGCAATAACGGCGGGAATGGCCGCGAACAGGCCCATGGCGGTGGCGATCAGTGCCTCGGCGATACCCGGGGCCACCATCGCCAGGGTGGCCTGCTGTACCTCCGCCAGGGCGATAAAGGCATTCATGATGCCCCAGACGGTGCCAAACAGGCCGATATAGGGGCTGATGGAGCCGATGGTGGCGAGCAGCGACAGGTTGGTCTCCAGCCGGTCCACTTCCCGGGACAGGGCCACCCGCATGGTGCGGTAGGTGCCTTCGAGTATGCTGTCCTGGGGACGGCCCTGCTTTTGCAGGCGCACAAACTCCTTGAAGCCGGCGTAGAAGATCTGCTCCATGCCGGCCAGGCTGTCGCGCCGGGCGTTAGACTCGTGGTAGAGCCGGCTCAAATCCGAGCCCGACCAGAATTTTTCCTCAAAGGTGTCGGCGTCGTCCCTGGCCGTAGTCAGCACCTTGCGCCGGTTGATGATCAACGCCCAGGACAGCACGGAAAGGCCCACCAGGGTCAGCATCACCAACTGCACCAGCAGGCTGGCTTCGAGAAACAGACCAATAAACGATATTTCAGCGTGCACCTGACAATACTCCCATCAGTGGCTCAGGAATGGCAAAAGGTTTCATTTGGGCAATCTGGACGCAGGCGATAACTACCTCCCCCCGGACCAGACAAAGGCCCGCATCATCCAGAATTTCCTGCTCAAACACAATAGAGGCTCGTTTCAGCATTTTCACCGTCACGGTGACTTTTAATGCATCATTGAAGCGCGCCGGCCGGCGCAGGTCCAGCTCGACACGCCGCACCACAAAGGCGACGCCCTGCTCCAGCAAACCGTCTTGCTCAATCCCTTGACTACGCAGCCACTCGGTGCGGGCCCGCTCCATGAATTTCAGATAGTTGGCGTTGTAAACGATACCCCCGGCATCGGTATCCTCGTAATAGATACGCACCGGCCAGTAAAACGGTGTTGATGACATGCAAGTCCCGGAAATCCGGCTAAAAAGATGACCTTACTATACCCAAGTCAGCGCCGCGAAAGAAGAAGGTCACGACAGGGCACGACACTGGATGACCTCTTCAAGCTGGAAGTTTTTACCTGGAAGCTGGAAGTGGAGTTGCTTGGGCATGTAGTGTTGTCACTGCAGATGCGGAGTTTTCTGTAAAATGGACTCCGGCCTTCGCCGGAGCGACAAATATATAACCGTGAACCCCTCCCTGGGGGCTCCGCCGCGCCCTCCCTGGCGCGGAGGGCCGGCGGAGCTGCGCCCTTTGTCCTCTCTGTCGCCCCGATGCCGCCTGCTGGCACTGTCTTCAAACGGCATCGGGGCTTGAAAGAGGCAACAGGGATGGCCTCTTCTCTGCGCTGAATCAGACGGTCGGACTTGTGACTAAGAGTCAGGCTTCCGGCTTTCAGCTGCTTTTAAGCCTCGGGCAGGTCGAACCCGAAGTGCAGGTAGGCGCGGGGGGTGGCAACGCGGCCCCGGGGGGTGCGCTGCAAAAAACCCTGCTGGATAAGGTAGGGTTCGATCACGTCCTCGATGGTTTCCTTTTCCTCGCCGATGGCCGCCGCCAGGTTGTCGAGCCCCACCGGACCGCCCATGAACTTATCGAGCACGGCGTGCAGCAGCTTGCGGTCCATGTAGTCGAAGCCCTGTTTGTCCACGTCCAGCATGTCCAGCGCCTGGGCCGCGATGTCGGCGTCGATGCTGCCGCTGCCCTTGACCTCGGCGAAGTCCCGCACCCGGCGCAGCAGCCGGTTGGCGATACGCGGCGTGCCCCGGGCCCGGCGCGCCATTTCAAAGGCACCGTCATCGTCGATATCGAGACCCAGCTTGTCGGCACTGCGGCTGATGATATGGGCCAGATCCGCCACCTGATAAAACTCCAGCCGCTGCACTATGCCGAAGCGATCCCGCAGGGGCGAGGTGAGGGAGCCGGCGCGGGTGGTGGCGCCCACCAGGGTGAAGGGCGGCAGTTCGAGCTTGATGGAACGGGCTGCCGGCCCCTCCCCTATCATGATGTCGAGCTGGTAGTCTTCCATCGCCGGATAGAGGATTTCCTCCACCACCGGACTCAGGCGGTGGATTTCATCGATAAAGAGCACGTCGCCCGGCTCCAGGTTGGTGAGCATGGCCGCCAGGTCACCGGCCTTCTCCAGCACAGGGCCAGAGGTGGTCTTGATGTTCACCCCCATCTCATTGGCGACGATATTGGCCAGGGTGGTTTTACCGAGCCCCGGCGGACCAAAGATCAGCAGGTGATCCAGGGCTTCTTCCCGCCGGCGCGCCGCCTCGATGAAGATTTCCATCTGGCTGCGTACATGATCCTGGCCCCGGTAATCGGCCAGCGCCTTGGGCCGGATGGCCCGGTCGATGGCTTCCTCTTCCCGCCGGGGGGCCGGGTTGATAAAACGGTCCGCTTCTATCATGGCTTATCCCATGCTCCGCAGGGCTTCACGGATCAGTTGCTCGGCATTCATCTCCGGCTTGGCGATTTTCTTCATCGCCTGCTCGGCCTGGGCCGCCTTGTAGCCCAGCGCCAGCAGCGCGGCCACGGCCTCGTCCCGGGCGCTGTCGGCAAGCACAGCGGCACTCGCCGATTCGGGCGCCGGGTTGAACAGGTCATAACCACCGAAGCCCTTGAGCCGGTCGCGCATCTCCACGATCAGCCGCTCGGCGGTCTTTTTGCCCACTCCCGGCAGCTTGACCAGGGCAGCTATCTCCCCCTGCTCCACGTTATGGATGAACTGATCGGCGGTCATGCCCGACAGGATGGCCAGCGCCAGCTTGGGGCCGACGCCGTTGGTCTTGATCAGCTCCCGGAACAGGGCACGTTCGGTTTTGGTATTAAAGCCGAACAACAATTGCGCGTCTTCCCGCACCACAAAGTGGGTCAATACCGTGGCCGCCTGGCCCACCTTGGGCAGTTCGTAAAAACAGCTCATGGGCAGGGTGACCTCGTAGCCCACCCCGTTTACATCCAGCAGGATCTCCGGGGGCTGCTTTTCGACAATGATACCTTTTAACCGACCTATCACAGGGAATCTCCGCTAACCCGAACCAAACCGGGCCAAGCATAATAAATAACTGGATAAATATCCATGTATCAAACCAGATTGCAGTCAGCGCATGCGCCCGCGCACCGTGCCGCGTACCTGGCCGGACATGCCGATCAGGCTCTGGCGGGTGTGGCCATGGCACAGGGCCACCGCCAGGGCGTCGGCGGCATCGGCCTGGGGCGTGCCCGGCAGCGCCAGCAGCTTGACCACCATGTGCTGCACCTGGGCCTTGTCGGCGGCGCCGGTGCCGACCACCGCCTGCTTGATCTGGCGGGCGGAATACTCCGCCACCTCCAGGCCGGCGTTGGCGGCGGCGACGATGGCCGCGCCCCGGGCCTGGCCCAGCTTGAGCGCCGAGTCCGGGTTGCGTGCCATAAATACCTGCTCGATGGCGAACAGATCCGGGCGAAACTGCAAAATGATCTCGCTCACCCCGTCGTAAATTTTTTTGAGTCGGGGCGCCAGCGCATCGTCGCCCATGCGGATGCAGCCCGAGCCCAGGTATTCCATTTTGTTGCCGGTCTGGCGCACCACGCCGTAGCCGGTGATACGCGAGCCGGGATCGATGCCGAGGATAATAGCCATCTCAATAAAGCCGGAAGCTGGAAGCCGAAGCAGGAACTTCTTCCAGCTTCAGGCTTCTAGCTTCAGAGCTTTTGAGCCACTTCGTCGGAGATCTCGCCGTTGTGGTAGACCTCCTGCACGTCGTCCAGATCCTCGAGCATGTCGATAAGCCGGAGCAGCTTGGGCGCGGTGTCTTCGTCCAGCTCCGCCCTGGTGGAAGGGATCATGGTCACCTCGGCGTTGTCGGCGACCAGGCCGCCGGCGTCGAGGGCATCCTTGACGGTACCGAACTCGTCCCACTGGGTGTAAACGTCGATGGAGCCGTCGTCGTTCACCACCACGTCCTCGGCGCCGGCGTCGAGCGCGGCCTCCATGACCTTTTCTTCATCCGCACCGGCATAGGTGATCACGCCCTTTTGCTCGAACAGGTAGGCCACGGAGCCATCGGTGCCCAGGTTGCCGCCGCTCTTGGAAAAGGCATGGCGCACTTCCGACACGGTGCGGTTGCGGTTGTCGGTCATGCACTCCACCATCACGGCGGTGCCGCCCGGGCCGTAGCCTTCGTAAACAATGGTTTCCAGCACCTGGCCGTCCAGCTCGCCGGCGCCGCGCTTTACCGCCCGGTCAATGGTGTCCCGGGTCATGTTGTTGGACAGCGCCTTGTCGATGGCGGCGCGCAGCCGCGGGTTGGTTGCCGCCTCGGAGCCCCCTTCCCGGGCCGCTGTGGTCAGTTCACGGATCAGTTTGGTGAAAATCTTGCCGCGCTTGGCATCCTGGGCCGCCTTGCGGTGCTTGATATTGGCCCATTTGCTGTGACCTGCCATAGGTTATTCTCCGATGTGGTTGCTCTGGATAAGCCTGCCGATGGCCTCCCGGTTGGTCCAGGAGCTGGCGCAGCGCCGGGCCTGCTCCAACGGCAGCCAGCGCTGGGAAAGGTGCTCGCTCAGGCGCACCTCGCGGGGTGCCGGCAGGCATAAACGAAATTCGTATTCCCAGTTGTGGGTCACCCCCGGGCGGTAGCGGTGCCGCCAACGGGGGTAGATTTCAAAACGTACCCGGTGGCCGGTTTCCTCCAGTACCAGGCCGTCGTCCAGCCTGATCCCGGTTTCTTCCTCCAGCTCGCGTACCGCCGCCTGGAGGCGGCTTTCACCCGGCTCCAGGCTACCGGTGACCGACTGCCAGAAGTCCGGGTTGTCCCGGCGTTGCAACAACAGCACCTGGTCCTCGGTATGGATGAGAACCAGCACCGATTCCGGGTGCTTGTGAGCCATGGTTCAATCCGCCTTCGGCAGCTCGGTACGAATGGCCAGCTCCACCAGAGCGTCCGGGTTGGCCAGGCTGGGCGCGTCGGTCAGCAGGCAGGACGCCGTGGTGGTTTTGGGGAAGGCGATCACGTCGCGGATATTGTCGGTGCCGGTGAGCAGCATCACCAGGCGATCCAGGCCAAAGGCCAGGCCGGCATGGGGCGGCGTGCCGTATTTCAGCGCTTCCAGCAGGAAGCCGAATTTTTCCTGCTGCTCTTCGGCGCCGATGCCGAGCAGGCGGAACACCGTCTGCTGCATCTCGTTGTGGTGGATACGCACCGAGCCACCACCCACTTCGTAGCCGTTGATCACCATGTCGTAGGCGTTGGCCACCGCCTCCAGCGGGCTGGCCTCCAGCTCGGCGGCGGTCATGTCCCGGGGCGCGGTGAAAGGATGGTGCATGGCGTAGAGGCGGCCGTCCTCTTCCTCGAACATGGGGAAGTCCACCACCCACAGGGGCTTCCAGCTGTTCTCCACCAGCCCCAGCTCCTTGCCGAGCTTCAGGCGCAGGGCGCCCATCGCATCGGCCACCACCTTGGCGCTGTCGGCACCGAAGAAGAGGGCGTCGCCGTCAACGGCGCCGGTGCGGCTCAGCAGTTCGGTAACAATGGATTCGTTCAGGAACTTGGCCACCGGCGACTGGATGCCGTCCAGGCCCTTGGCGGCCTCGTTCACCTTCAGCCAGGCCAGGCCCTTGGCGCCGTAGATGCCCACGAACTTGCCGTATTCGTCGATCTGCTTGCGGGAAAGCTGAGCGCCGCCGGGCACGCGCAACACCGCCACTCGGCCTTTAGCGTCATTGGCCGGACCGGCGAACACCTGGAAATCGACCTCCTTCAGCAGGTCGGCCACATCGGTCAGCTCCAGGGGAATGCGCAGATCCGGCTTGTCGGAGCCGTAGCGGCGCATGGCTTCGGCATAGCTCATCACCGGGAAATCACCCAGCTCAACGCCGGCCAGATCGCGCCACAGCTCGCGCGCCAGTTGCTCCATCACTTCACGCACCTGCTCGGCGGTCATGAAGGAGGTTTCCACGTCGATCTGGGTAAATTCCGGCTGACGGTCGGCGCGCAGATCCTCGTCGCGGAAGCACTTGACGATTTGGTAGTAGCGGTCGAATCCGCTCATCATCAGCAACTGCTTGAACAACTGGGGCGACTGGGGCAGGGCATAAAAATGGCCCTTGTGCACCCGGCTCGGCACCAGGTAGTCGCGGGCGCCTTCCGGGGTGGCCTTGGTGAGCATGGGGGTTTCGATATCGAGGAAACCCTGCTCGTCCATAAAGCGGCGTACCCGGCTGGTCACCCTGGCGCGGGTTTTCAGGAACCGGGCCTGTTCGGGGCGGCGCAGGTCCAGGTAGCGGAACTTGAGGCGCTGCTCTTCGGAGTTGTTCTGGTTGAAGTCGAGCGGCAGGGGGGCGGCCTTGTTGATAATGGTCAGTTCGTGGGCGAAGATTTCCACCTCGCCGGTGGCCATGTCCTTGTTCACCTGGGATTCGGGGCGCGCGCGCACCTGGCCGGTGATTTGCACGCAGAATTCGGCGCGCAACCCAGCGGCCAGCTCATAGGCCTCGGCCTTGTCGGGATCGAAAAACACCTGGATGATACCTTCCCGGTCGCGCATATCGATAAAGATGAGGCCGCCCAGGTCACGACGGCGATGCACCCAGCCGCTCAGGGTTACATTCTGGCCAACCAGGGAGGCGTCTACCTGCCCGCAATAATGAGTGCGCATGGATGTCTTCCTATTATGGTGTTGCCGCACGGCCGCCCAGGCCGCGGGACTGAATTTGTCAGCAAATAGCGCGCTAGTATAATGGAAAACCCGAAGATGGGTCCAACCGCTTCGCGGTAGCTGCAAGCGTTAAGCCTGACTCTTAGTCACAAGTCCGGCTGTCTGATTTGACGCAGATAAGAGGCAACAGGGCCACCTCCGCCGACACGCTGTGAATACCTCCCTGTACGCTCGCACCTGCCATCCCTGGCAGGTGACGGTCGGCGGAGGCCATCCCTGTTGCCTCTATCCAGCCCCGACGCTGCCTGAAGGTGGTGCCAACAGGCGGCTGCGAGGCGATAGAGAGGGCAAAGGGCACAGCTCCGCCGGCCCTCCGCGCCAGGGCCGGAAAATGCTCCTGCCGTTCCGGCATTCCCGCCATCCCTGGCGGTCAGAAGCGCGGCGGAGCCCCCAGGGGGCGAGCTTGCTCGCCGTGACGAGCCATTTCGGCCTGACCGAACATCCAGTGAATGTTCGCAGCAGGCCGCAATGGCGAGTATCAGGTCCTACGGCGTGCCGGAGGAGCTGTGCGCGTTGGCCGATGTTTTGCTTGATCAAAAGTCAACAAAAACTTGTGACCAAGAGTCAGGCGATCAGCTTTAAGCTGTCAGCAGCCCGAGTCGCTGGCAGATTTATCGCCGTGACTGCAGTAGCGCAATATCTGCAGGCTAAACAGCACTGCAGGTTGGCTTCCATTGCGAAGCCACCATCGTATTACTTACAGCTTAAAGCTGACAGCTTACCGCTCGACGTAAGGAGAAATATGTCGTTATATCTGGGCCTGAGCCAGTGGTCCCATCCCGACTGGCCCGGCAGCCTGCTGCGGCGGGGGCTGAAAACCGCCGAGCACCTGGGGGATTACGCCCGGGTGTTCAACACCGTGGAAGGCAACACCAGCTTTTATGGCGTGCCCGACCATCACAGCCTGCTGCGCTGGGAAGCCATGACCCCGGCCCATTTCCGCTTTACCTTCAAGTTTCCTTCCTTTGTCAGCCACCAGGGCCGGCTGGAGGACAATATCCGGGCGGCCCTGGACTTTATCGACCACCTCAGGCCGCTGCACCCCAAGCTCGGCATGCTGATGCTGCAACTGCCCAAATCCTCGGGCCCGGAGCAGCTGCAGGGGCTGTCGGCCCTGCTCGGTGCCCTGCCCCGGAACTTTGACTACGGGGTGGAAGTGCGCCATCCGGCCTTTTTCGCCAAGGGCGAGGAGGAACGCCGGCTCAACCGGCTGCTGCTGGAGCAGGGCGTGAACCGCATCATCATGGACTCGCGCCCGGTGTTTTCCTGCCCGCCCACCACCCCGGCCCTGATGGATGCCCAGGCCAAAAAGCCGAAGGTGCCGGTGCATATCATCAGCACAGGTACTCGCCCCATGGTGCGCTTTATCGGTCATCCGGATCCGGCCTACAACCTGCCCTACTGGCAGCCCTGGCTGCCGCGCCTGCGGGGCTGGCTGGATCAGGGAAAGTCGGTCTACCTCTTTGTGCACACCGCCGACAACCAGCTGGCACCGGCGCTGGCGGCAGAGCTGGCCGCCGCCCTGGGCGCGCCCCTGCCCGCCTTTCCCGGCGCGGCTCCCGCCCCCCAGGGGGAGCTGTTCTGACATCGTTCACCAGGGTAAAAATAATTTGTCGCGCCGCTTTGCCGCCCGCAAGACAACACCCTACGCTTCTTTTACAATAGCGGCCATTCTGTGCAGCCCCGCTGCCGTGAGCCAAGGTCGTTATTAGAAAACCATGCAAGCCAAAGATCACATCTTCGCCGCCCCCATTGCCGCGCTCGGCGATTTCTGCTTTGACCACAAGGTCGCCGACGTCTTTCCGGACATGATCAAACGATCCGTGCCCGGCTACTCCAATATCATTTCCGCCATCGGCATGATGACGGCCCGTTTCGCCCGCCCCGGCACCCGGTTGTACGACCTGGGCTGCTCCCTCGGCGCCGCCACCCAGGAAATGCGTCGCAACCTGACGCAGCCGGACTGCCGCATCATCGCGGTCGACAACTCCGCCGCCATGCTGGAGCGGGCCCGGGATCACCTGGCTACCTACAAGTCCGGCGTGCCGGTGGAGCTGGTGGAAGCGGACATCTGCGACCTCCCAATCGAAAATGCCTCTGTCGTGGTGCTCAATTTCACCCTGCAGTTTATCGCGCCCGAACGCCGGGAGGCCCTGTTGACCCGCATCTGCCACGGCCTGGTCCCCGGCGGCGTACTGATCCTGAGCGAAAAATTCAAAAGCGCCGACGATACCGTCAACGAGCTGCTGATCGATTTGCACCACGATTTCAAGCGCGCCAACGGTTACAGCGAGCTGGAAATCAGCCAAAAACGCACCGCCCTGGAAAACGTGCTGCGCCCGGATACCCCCGAACAACACAGGGCACGTCTCGCCCGGGCCGGCTTTGGCCATGTGGATCTGTGGTTCCAGTGTTTCAACTTCGGCTCCATGGTCGCCATCAAATGATCGATTTCAGCGACTTCTACCAGCAGATCGCCAAAAGCCGTCTCAGCCACTGGCTGCACTGCCTGCCCGGCCAGTTGCACGACTGGCAAAAACACCATCTGCACGGCGATCTGGCCCGCTGGACCCGGGCCCTGCACAAGCTGCCCAGGGTGGCCAGCGACCAGCTCGAACTGGCCGAGGCGGTGCGTATCGGCCGGCCCGGCGAGGTGTCCGATGGCGAGCGCAAAAAAATCGAAAACCTGCTGCAGCAGTTCCATCCCTGGCGCAAGGGCCCCTTCGAGATCCACGGCATCCATATCGACACCGAATGGCGCTCCGACTGGAAATGGGACCGGCTCAAGGACCACATCAGTCCGCTGCGCCACCGCTATGTTCTGGACGTGGGCTGCGGCAGCGGTTACCACCTGTGGCGGATGCTGGGCGCCGGCGCGGAAA
Source organism: Zobellella taiwanensis (assembly GCF_003012795.1). Lineage (GTDB taxonomy): Bacteria > Pseudomonadota > Gammaproteobacteria > Enterobacterales > Aeromonadaceae > Oceanimonas > Oceanimonas taiwanensis. The sequence goes on along the minus strand of NZ_PXYH01000004.1, from coordinate 208,839 downwards.
TGGCGGTGGGCATAGATCCTTCCCCGCTGTTCCTGTGCCAGTTCGAGGCGGTACGCCATTTCGCCAATGGTCATAAAGGGATTCAAGTATTACCCTTAGGTATCGAGGAGCTGCCCGAGCTGCGCGCCTTCGATACCGTGTTTTCCATGGGCGTGCTGTACCACCGCCGTTCGCCCATCGATCACCTGCTGCAGCTCAAGGCCCAGCTGCGCGGCGGCGGCGAACTGGTGCTGGAGACCCTGGTGGTCGACGGTGATGAGCACCAGGTACTGGTGCCCGGCGAGCGCTACGGCAAAATGCGCAACGTCTGGTTCATCCCCAGCAGTGCCGCCCTGGTCGCCTGGCTGGCCAAATGTGGTTTCGAACAAATTCGGGTGGTCGACGAGTCGCCGACCACCCTGCAGGAACAGCGCCGCACCGACTGGATGCGCAACGAATCGCTGGCGGACTTCCTCGATCCGGAAGACTCTGGCAAAACCCTGGAAGGCTACCCGGCACCCAAACGGGCCATCATTATCGCCCGCAAGCCTTTCGACCCCCAACAACAGACACAAGAGGGAAACAATGAATAAAGCTGCGACGTCACTGCTATTGCCCCTGCTGCTGAGCGCCTGCGCCAGCCAGACAACCCAGATGGAGCCGCAGCCCCAGCCTGTTTCCACCCCCGAGCTGAGCGCCGCGCTGGCCAGTATGGAGGCTCGCCTGGCCGACAGCCTGTTTCGTCAGAATGCCCAGTTGAGCAGCAACCAGCATGCCTTCATGAGCGCGCTGCAGCAGGAAATCCGGCAAATGAAGACCCAGATGGTGCCTGCCGAGCCCGCCGCCGAGTCGGCCAGCCCTCGCAGCCCGGCCCCGGCCAGCATCCCGGACAACGAAACCCGGGACGGCAAGCTGATCGTGGGAGAAACCGAGGATGTGTGGCTGGACGCGGTCAACGACAGCTTCCCGGCGCGTATCGACACCGGTGCCACCACCTCCTCCCTCAGCGCCCAGGACATCACGGTGTTCGAACGCGACGGCAAACCCTGGGTCAGTTTTAACCTGGCCCACGAGGGCGTGGATGAAAAACTGCCGGTGGAAACCCCGCTGGTGCGCTATGTCCGCATTCGCCAGGCTTCCGCCGAAGACACCGAGCGCCGCCCCGTGGTGGAGCTGACCATGCGCCTTGGCCGGTTGTCGGAAAAAACCGAATTCACCCTGACCGACCGCTCCCAGATGACCTATCCGGTGCTGCTTGGCCGGGAATTCCTCAAGGACATCGCCGTGGTCGATATCGCCCGCCAGAACGTGCAGGGCAGGCCCAAGCGTCCCGCTTCTTCCAACGAGTAAAACGCATGTACTCACGCAAACCCTTTTACCTGATTGTGGCCGCCCTCTTCCTGGTCGGCCTGGCGCTGATGCTGCATCGCCACTTCGTCTACGAGGTTCCCTGGCTGCCCGGCGAAAAACGCCAAATCTGGTCGGTCGAAGCCAAGGTGGAATTCGAGGCCTCAGGCCAGCCGGTGAAGGCGTCGCTGGCCATTCCCGGCAGCCAGCCCGGCTTTACCCTGATGAACGAGTCCGCCGCCTCCCCCGGCTACGGTCTGTCCTTCGTGCAGGGCGAGGCCGGCGCCCGGGCCGAGTGGTCGATTCGCGCCGCCTCCGGTCCCCAGGAGCTGTATTACAAGGTCGACATGATGCTCGACCCCTTCGCCAAGGGCCCCCTGTCCAGCCCGCAGCCGCCCATCACCCCGGTGGAGGTGGCCGAACCCTACGCCACCGCCATGGATCAGCTGCTCTCCCTGGCCCGGGAGCGCTCCGCCGACGGCATCACCCTGACCCGGGAACTGCTCAAGGAACTGACCAGCGGCGGCCAGAACGCCGAACTGCTGGCCCAGTACAAGGCGCCGGGCCCGCTGCTGGTGGAAATGCTGACCCGCGCCGAGGTCCCCGCCCGCCTGCTCAAGGGGCTGCAGCTGGAAGACGGACGCCGCCGCCAGCCGCTGGTGGACGTGGTGCAGGTGTTTGACGGCGAGCGCTATGACATCTTCAACCCGGCCAACGGCAGCCAGGGTCGCCAGGAGCACCTGCTGCTGTGGGAATACCACTCGGCGCCGGTGCTGGATCTGGTGGGCGGCAGCAACTCCCGCGTTACCTTCACCATGCTGCAGCAGGAGCAGCCGGTAAACGTGGCCCTGGCCCAGAAATTCGACCAGCCCGACTGGATCAACGTGTCCCTCTACAACCTGCCGCTGGAAGAGCAGGCCCTGTTCAAGGGCATACTGCTGATCCCCATCGGCGTGCTGGCGGTAGTGTTCCTGCGCATCATAGTGGGGGTAAAAACCTCGGGCACCTTTATGCCGGTGCTGATTGCCATGGCCTTTATCCAGACCAGCCTGCTGACCGGCCTGGTCGGCTTTCTGCTGATCGTGGGCACCGGCCTGGTGCTGCGCTCCTATCTGTCGCACCTCAACCTGCTGCTGGTGGCGCGGATCTCGGCGGTGATCATCATGGTCATCGGCATGATCGGCTTTTTCAGCATTGTCGCCTACCAATTGGGCCTGACCGAGGGCATGAAGATCACCTTCTTCCCCATGATCATCCTGGCCTGGACCATAGAGCGGATGTCGATCCTGTGGGAAGAGGAAGGCCCCAAGGAAGTGGTCAAGCAGGGCGGCGGCTCGCTGCTGGTGGCGGTGATGGCCTTCCTGGCCATGAACAACGAAGTTATCCGCCACCTCACCTTCAACTTCCTGGGATTGCAGTTGATCGTGATGGCGGCGGTGCTGTTGCTGGGCAACTATACCGGCTATCGCCTGACCGAACTCAAGCGCTTCAAGCCGCTGGTGGACGAGCTGAAACATGATTAAGAGCCTGCTGGAAAAATACGCCTCGCCCTTTGCCCTGAGCCGCCTGGGTATCATGGGCATGAACCGGCGCAACATTTCCTACATCAGCCGCTACAACCCGCGCCGGCTCTATCCGCTGGTGGACAACAAGCTCAAGACCAAGCAAATCGCCCTGGATGCGGGGGTGACGGTCCCCGAGCTGGTGGGGGTGATCGAGTTCCAGCACCAGGTGTCCCACCTGTGGGAGCTGGTCAAGGACTGGCCGGGCTTTTGCATCAAGCCCGCCAAGGGCTCCGGCGGCAAGGGCATAGTAGTGATCGTGGATCATGACCAAACCCGCTTCGTCAAGCCGAGCGGCAAGGTCGAGACCATCGGCGACCTGGAGCGGCATGTGTCCAACATCCTGGCCGGCCTGTTCTCCCTCGGCGGCAAGCCGGACGTGGCGTTGATTGAAGCCCTGATCAACTTTGACGACGTGTTCGACGGCTTTTCCTACGAGGGCGTGCCCGACACCCGGGTCATCGTGTTCAAGGGCTTTCCGGTGATGGCCATGATGCGGCTGTCGACCCAGGCTTCCGATGGCAAGGCCAACCTGCACCAGGGTGCCGTGGGGGTAGGACTGGACATCAACACCGGCCGGGCCATTCGGGCGGTGCAATTCAATGCCCCGGTGCGCTACCATCCCGACACCGGGCGGGATCTGTTTGAGCTCAAGGTCCCCTACTGGGAGGAGTTGCTCAATCTTTCCTCCTCCTGCTACGAAATGTCGGGGCTGGGCTATATCGGCACCGACATGGTGCTCGACAAGCAAAAGGGTCCCATGCTGCTGGAGCTGAATGCCCGTCCGGGGCTGGCGATACAAACCGCCAATGCCGCCGGCCTGGTGCCCCGCCTGCGCAAAATCGAGAAACTCGGCAAAAAAATCACCCTGACGCCGGAAGAGCGGGTCGCCTTTTCCCGGCGGGAGTTCGCGACGGAAGGTTGAACGGCGTGAGGCGGGATGATGGAGCACAGGCGGCCCGCCTGCATTAGCGCCCGCAGGGCGCTCAAATACCAGGGCCTGCCGCTGCGCGGCAAAGGCGGGCAAGCCGCACGCGCCCCACAAAACCTCGAAAAACCAACAAAAACGGCGCCGGGTTCAACCCCGGCGCCGTTTTTGTTCAAGCTTCAGGCAGCCAGCTTAGCGCTGCTTTCACATCCGGGTTTTGCGCTTTTGCCGCTGGCCGGTGGTGCGCGGCCGGGCCGGGGCCGGCTTTTTGGGCGCGGCGCCACTGCCGGCGGTTTTCACCCGGGAATTGTGCTTGCGCACCGCCTTGCGGATCTGGGCCACCTGCTTGTAACGATCCGGGGCGTGCACATCTACCCGGCTCTGTTCTTCCGGCGGCAATCCCACCTCCCGGCGCAGGTAGTTGACCTGCTCCAGGGGCATTTCGGCCCAGCCGCCCCGCGGCAGGGTGCGCGGCAGCTCTATTTTGCCGTAGCGCACCCGGATCAGCCGGCTTACCTGTACCCCCTGGGATTCCCACAACCGGCGCACTTCCCGGTTGCGGCCTTCCTTCAGGGTAACGTGGAACCAGTGGTTCATGCCTTCGCCGCCGCTGTACTTCAGGGTCTCGAATTTGGCTTCGCCGTCTTCCAGCATCACTCCCTTGCGCAGCCGCTGCAGCATGGCTTCGTCCACCTCGCCGAACACCCGAACCGCGTATTCCCGGTCGATTTCGTGGCGCGGATGCATCAGCCGGTTGGCCAGCTCGCCGTCGGTGGTGAACAGCAACAGGCCGGAAGTGTTCACGTCCAGCCGGCCCACCGCCACCCAGCGTGCGCCCTGCAGTTTGGGCAGGCGGTCGAACACTGTCGGGCGGCCTTCCGGATCCTTGCGCGTGCTGACCTCGCCCTCGGGCTTGTGGTAGGCCAGCACCCGGCAGATGATCTCGCCCTGGGGCTGGGTATCCACGGTGTGGCCGTCCACCCGGATTTGCTCGCTGCCGGTCACCCGGTCGCCCAAATGGGCCACGTTGCCGTTGACGCTGACCCGTCCCTGGCTTATCAGCGTTTCGATTTCGCGGCGCGAGCCCTTGCCTGCGCGGGCCAGCACTTTTTGCAGTTTTTCGGTCATGTCGTTCACTTACTCAAAGGGACGGATATCGCCGGCGCCCTGGCGCACGATAACGGGGAGATCGTCGTACAGATCGATCACCGTGGTGGGCCTGGGATCCAGCACGCCACCGTCGATAATCAAATCCACCAGTTTTTCCAGCCGCTGGCGGATCAGGTGCGGGTCGTACTCGGCTTCTTCCTCGCCAGGCAGGATCAGGCTGCAGGACATCAGCGGCTCGCCCAGGGCCTCGAGCAGCGCCAGACTGATGGCGTTGTCCGGCACCCGCAGGCCGATGGTCTTGCGCTTGGGGTTTTGCAGCCGCTTGGGCACTTCCTTGGTGGCGCGCAGGATAAAGGTGTAGGCGCCGGGGGTGTTGTTCTTCATCAGCCGGAAGGCGGTGTTCTCGACCCGGGCGTAGAAGGACAGCTCGGACAGATCCCGGCACACCAGGGTGAAGTTGTGATCCTTTTCGATTTTGCGGATACGGCAAATGCGTTCCATGGCGTTCTTGTCGCCCACCAGGCAGCCGATGGCGTAGCCCGAGTCGGTGGGATACACCAGTACGCCGCCCTGGCGTACTATGGCTACCGCCTGGTTGATCAGGCGGGCCTGGGGATTGTCGGCGTGAATTTCAAAATATTGACTCATGATTCCTCCCGGAATGATTGTTCAGAGAAAGCGTTCCCAGACGGGCGTCGCCTCCTTGGGTAGCCACAGCTGGCGGCCCAGCTCCCGCCAGTGGCTGGGGTAGTGAAAATCGGAGCCCACCGAGGCCAGCAGGGCGAAGTCCTTGCTCCACTGTCCCAAATTAGCACGTTCCTGGGGACTCTGCTGGGCCATGGACACCTCCATGGCGTCGCCCCCCGCCCCGGCGAAGGCCGCCAGCATCTTCTTGATCCATTTGTTGGACAGATCATAGCGGGTGGGGTGGGCCAGTACTGCCACCCCGCCCGCCTGCTGGATGGTGCCGATGGCTTCATGCAGCGAGCACCAGTCCGGCGGTGCATAGCCGGTATTGCCCCGGCTCAGGAATTTCTGGAATACCTTGCCCATGGAGTCCGCCGCCCCCTGCGCCAGCAACCACTGGGCCATGTGGGTACGGGTGATGGGGGCGTCGCCGGCAATGGCCCGGGCGCCTTCATAGGCGCCGGGAAAACGCGCCTTTTCCAGCCGCTCGGCCATCAGCCGGGCACGGGTCTCGCGCCGTTGCTGCTGGGCGGCAAGCAAGTCTCCCAGCCCCTCGTGCAGGGGGTCGATAGCGAGCCCCACCACATGAATTTCCTTGTGCTCCCACAGGGCCGAGATTTCCACCCCGTCCACCAGCCGGATACCGTGCAACTCGGCCGCCTGCCGCGCTTCAATCAGCCCGGCCACCGTATCGTGGTCGGTCAGGGCCAGCACCTCCACCTCCTGGGCCGCGGCCCGGGCCAGCAGCTCGGTGGGGCTGAGCCGGCCATCGGAGGCGGTGGAATGGCAATGCAGGTCGATTCGCATAAAAAATCCTGTGGTCGGGGTTGACTTGCCACCCCGAATATCGTTTAACTGTATCCAGTTTCTGACTGACGAGAAGAGCGCGATGTTTCGGCAAATTTCCACTCTGACCATTTGGTGGTGGCACACTCCCTGAAAGCGGGTAGTGTGATTTGCTGTATTCGTCTTAAAGTCTCAGCACACATAAAAGCCCGCGACCTCGCGGGCTTTTTTATTATCCAGCAAAAGGTGATGCGATGAAACCGAACCCGGCCTTTTTTTGGCGATGGCGACTCCGGGCCCCGACGATACCGCCAGAGGCGGCTTTTGTATCCGTAACCGATGACGACATTGCCCGCCAGGTGATACTGCAAATCCCTGACGACCGGCATTAACCAGACAAGGAATACCCCATGGCGCATGGTCAGCTCCACGTTTTACTGCAAGATGCACCCTATACCGGCGATCCTCTCGCCCTTTTTGCCCACCTCACCACTCCCGGCGACAACAGCGTGCTGCTGGAATCCGCCGAAATCGACACCAAGGCCGGCACCCAGAGCCTGCTGATGCTGGACGCCTGCGTCCGGCTGGTATGCAACCGCCACAGCGTCACCCTCACCGCCCTCAACGCCAACGGCCTGCCCGCCCTGGATCTGATCGAGCGGGAACTGGGCGGCGAACGCCGGGCCCGCGAGCTGGTGGTGACGGTGCCCCAGGCCGACGCCAACCTGGACGAAGACAGCCGGCTCAAGGCCCCCTCGGTGCTCGAAACCCTGCGCCTGCTCCTGACCCGCTTCACCGCCGACCGGGGCCAACAACACCTGTTTATGGCCGGCACCTTTGCCTACGATCTCATCGCCGCCTTCGAGCAGTTGCCCGAGGTCGGCGAGGGCATCAACCACTGCCCCGATTTCTGTTTTTACCTGGCCGAAACCCTGATCACCCTGGATCATATGCGCGAAAGCTGCCGCCTGGCCGCCTGCGTGTTCGACCCCGCCGAGCAGGACCGGCTGCAGGCTCGCCTCGATCACCTGGCCGCCGCCTGCGGCGAAACCCATGCCGAGCCCCAGGCGGATGCCCCCCTCGCCGGCCAGGTGCAGGTCAACAAGAGCGACGCCGAATTCCGCGCCGACGTGGAAACCCTCAAGGGCCACATCCTGGTGGGCGACATCTTCCAGGTGGTGCCCTCCCGCTGCTTCAGCCTGCCCTGCCCCAGCCCCCTGGCCGCCTACCGCAAGCTCAAGCAGACCAACCCCAGTCCCTACATGTTCTACGTCAACGATCAGGATTTTATCCTGTTCGGCGCCAGCCCCGAAAGCTCGGTGAAGTTTGACCACGCCACTCGTCAGGTGGAAATGTACCCCATCGCCGGCACCCGCCGCCGGGGCTTCAACCCGGACGGCAGCATCAACCTGGATCTGGACGGCCGCATCGAACTGGACCTGCGCCAGGACGAGAAGGAAACCGCCGAGCACCTGATGCTGGTGGATCTGGCCCGCAACGACATCGCCCGCATCAGCGAGCCCGGCAGCCGCTATGTGAAGGATCTGCTGAGCGTGGACCGCTACAGCCACGTGATGCACCTGGTGTCGCGGGTGGTGGGCACCCTGCGCGCCGACCTGGACGCCCTGCACGCCTACCAGGCCTGCATGAACATGGGCACCCTCACCGGCGCCCCCAAAATTCGCGCCAGCGATCTTATCCGCCACGTGGAGCACAGCCGCCGGGGCAGCTACGGCGGCGCCGTGGGCTACCTCAACGGCCTGGGCGACATGGACACCTGCATCGTGATCCGCTCCGCCTTCGTGAGCCATGGCCGGGCCCATGTGCAGGCCGGCGCCGGGGTGGTGTACGACTCCCAACCCCAGGCGGAAGCGGACGAAACCCGCAACAAGGCGGCGGCGGTGCTCAATGCCATCGCCCTGGCCCACGGCAAGACCCTGGCGGAGGTGACCCATGGCTAACACCGTTTTTCTGCTCGACAACTACGACTCCTTTACCTACAACCTGGTGGATCAGTTCCGCGCCCTCGGCGCCACAGTGCGCATCTACCGCAACACGGTGCCGGTGGCCCAGTTGCTGGCTGCCATGGACGCCGCCGAACGGCCGGTACTGGTGCTCTCCCCCGGTCCGGGCAAGCCCTCCGAGGCCGGCAACATGCCCGCCCTGCTGAAGCAGTGCATCGGCCGCTTCCCGGTGCTCGGCATCTGCCTGGGCCACCAGGCCATCGTGGAGCACTACGGCGGCACGGTGGAGAGCGCGGGCGAGATCAAGCACGGCAAAAGCTCGCTTATCCACCACTCGGGCCGCGACATGTTCGCCGGCCTGCCCCAACCGCTGCCGGTGGCCCGCTACCACTCCCTGGTGGGCACCGACATTCCCGCCGGCCTGGAGGTGGTGGCCGACTACCAGGGCATGACCATGGCGGTGCTGGACCGGACCCACCGGGTGCTGGGCTTCCAGTTCCATCCCGAGTCCATCATGACCACAGACGGGGCCCGCCTGCTGGCCCAAAGCCTCGACTTCATCACACAGGAGCCCACCGCATGAACCAGGCCATGGAAAAACTTTACCGGGGCGAACACATCAGCCGGGAGGAATCCCAGGCCCTGTTCGGCCAGCTGCTGCGCGGCGAGATGGATCCCATCCTGCTTTCCTCCCTGCTCACCGCCCTCAAGATCAAGGGCGAAAGCCCGGAGGAGATCGCCGGCGCCGCCGGCGCCCTGCTGGCCGCCGCCAGCCCCTTTCCGCGTCCGGACTATATGTTCTGCGACATCGTCGGCACCGGCGGCGACGGCATGCACACCATCAACGTCTCCACCACTTCGGCACTGGTGGCCGCCGCCTGCGGCATCAAGGTGGCCAAACACGGCAACCGCGGCGTCTCCAGCAAGTCCGGCTCTTCCGACCTGCTGGAGCAACTGGGCATCGACCTGAACATGAGTCCGGACACCGCCCGCCGCTGCCTGGACGAGGCCAACGTCTGCTTCCTGTTCGCACCCAAGTATCACGGCGGCATCCGCCACGCCATGCCGGTGCGCCAGGCCCTGAAAACCCGCACCATCTTCAATGTGCTGGGGCCGCTCATCAATCCGGCCCGGCCCGACGTTATGCTGCTCGGCGTCTATGCCGAGCACCTGGTCGGCCCCATCGCCGAAACCCTGGTCGCCATGGGCCTGAAGCGGGGCATGGTGGTGCACGGCAGCGGCCTGGACGAAATCGCCATCCACGGCCCCACCCGGGTGGCGGAAATCAAGAACGGCGCCATCAGCCACGACCAGATCACTCCTGAGCAATTGGGGCTCAGGCGTTACGACATCAGCGCCATCCAGGGCGGCACGCCGGCCGACAACAAGCTGATCACCCTGGACCTGCTGGCGGGTGGCGGCAGCGAGGCCCAGCGCGGCGTTATCGCCATGAACGTGGCGCCGCTGCTGGTGATGAACGGCCAGGCCGACAGCCTGAAAGCAGGCGTGGAGCAGGTGCTGGCTGTGTTACAATCCGGCCGAGCAATGGATGTGGCCACCAGACTGGCGGAGTTGAGCCAATGTTAAGTACCGTTCTCGGCAAGATTGTTGCCGATAAGAAAATCTGGGTCGCCGAGCGCAAGCAGGCCCAGCCCCTGGACAGTTTTGAAGCCGGCCTGGTCCCGAGCGATCGGAATTTCGAGGCGGCCCTGGCCGCCGGCCAGCCGGCCTTTATCCTGGAATGCAAAAAAGCCTCGCCCTCCAAGGGCCTGATCCGCGCCGACTTCAACCTCGACGCCATCGCCGGCGTGTACGGCCGCCATGCATCGGCCATCTCGGTGCTGACCGACGAAAAATACTTTCAGGGCAGCTTCGAGTTTGTGACCCGGGTGCGCGGCCAGGTGAGCCAGCCGGTGATCTGCAAGGATTTCATCATCGATCCCTACCAGATCAAACTGGCCCGCCACCACCGGGCCGACGCCATCCTGCTGATGCTGTCGGTGCTCGACGACGACCAGTACCGGGAGCTGGCCGCCGTGGCCCGCGCGCTCAACATGGGCATACTGACCGAAGTCATCAGTGCCGAGGAAGTGGCGCGCGCCCTGCGCCTGGATGCCCGGGTGATCGGCATCAACAACCGGGATCTGCGCGATCTGTCCATCGACCTGGACCGCACCCGGAAACTGTCGGCGCTTATCCCGGACGATCGCATCGTCATCTCCGAGTCCGGCATCCATCACCACGCCCAGGTAAAGGCATTGTCCGCCCATGCCGACGGTTTTCTGGTGGGCAGCTCGCTGATGATCCAGGATGACCTGGATCTGGCCGTGCGCCGCCTGATCCTGGGCGACAACAAGGTGTGCGGCCTGACCCGGCCCGAAGACGCCGCCGCCGCCCGGGCCGCCGGCGCCGCCTTCGGTGGCCTCATCTTCGTGGCCAAAAGCCCGCGCTGCGTCAGCCCGGAGCAGGCAAGGGCCATTATCCAGGCCGCGTCCCTCGACTACGTGGGCGTGTTTCGCAACCACAGGCGCACCGAGATTGCCGAGCTGGCCCGCAGCCTGGGGCTGAAGGCGGTGCAGCTGCACGGTGACGAGGACGAGGCCTATATCGATGCCCTGCGCGCCATGCTGCCCGAAGGCGTGGAAATCTGGAAGGCGGTGGCGGTGGCGGATGCCCTGCCGGTGCCACCCGCCAACGCCGACCGGCTGCTGTTCGACACCCAGGCCATGGGCCAGAGCGGCGGCACCGGCCAGGCCTTCGACTGGTCGCTGCTGGCCGCGCTCGACAAGCACAACCTGATGCTCGCCGGCGGCCTCAGCCCCGACAACGCCGCCCGCGCCGCCGCCCTCGGCTGCCGGGGGCTGGATTTCAATTCCGGCGTGGAAAGCGCCCCCGGGCAGAAAGACCCGGCCAAACTCGACGCGGCCTTTGCCGCCCTCAGACATTACGGACGCAGGAACACACTATGACCTTACTGAATCCCTTCTTCGGCGAATTTGGCGGCATGTACGTGCCCCAGATCCTGATGCCGGCCCTGCTCCAGCTGGAGCAGGCCTTTGTGGACGCCCAACAGGATCCCGAGTTCGAGCGGGAATTCCGCGAGTTGCTGAGCGAATACGCCGGCCGCCCCACCCCGCTGACCCGGGTGCGCAACCTGGCCGCCCACACCAAAACCCGCATCTACCTCAAGCGGGAAGACCTGCTGCACGGTGGCGCCCACAAAACCAACCAGGTACTGGGCCAGGCACTGCTGGCCCGGCGCATGGGCAAGCGGCGCATCATCGCCGAAACCGGTGCAGGCCAGCACGGCGTGGCCACCGCCCTGGCCTGCGCCCTGCTCGGCATGGAATGCATCATTTACATGGGCGCCAAGGACTGCGAACGGCAAAAGCCCAACGTGTTCCGCATGAAGCTGATGGGTGCCGAGGTGATACCGGTGCACGCCGGCTCCGCCACCCTCAAGGACGCCTGCAACGAGGCCATGCGCGACTGGGCCGCCAACTACGAAACCACCCACTACATGCTGGGTACCGCCGCCGGCCCGCATCCCTTCCCCACCATAGTGCGCGAATACCAGCGCATCATCGGTGAGGAAGCCAAGGTGCAGATCCGCGAGCGGGAAGCCCGGCTGCCGGACGCGGTGATCGCCTGCGTGGGCGGCGGCTCCAACGCCATTGGCCTGTTCGCCGATTTTATCGATGAAGAGCAGGTACGCCTGATCGGCGTCGAGCCCGCCGGCAAGGGCATCGACACCGGCGAGCACGGCGCCACCCTGGGCCAGGGCACCAAGGGCGTGTTCTTCGGCATGCACTCGCTGCTGATGCAAAACGACGAAGGCCAGATTGAGGAGTCCTACTCGGTGTCCGCCGGGCTCGACTTTCCTTCGGTCGGCCCCGAGCACGCCCACCTGGCCGCCATCGGCCGCGCCAGCTATGTGTCGGTGACCGACGACGAGGCACTGGATGCCTTCCAGGCCCTGGCCCGTCATGAAGGCATCATACCGGCGCTGGAATCCTCCCACGCCCTGGCCTGGGCCCTGAAAATGGCCGAGGCCGAACCCGAAAAAGAACAGGTGCTGGTCGTCAACCTCTCCGGCCGGGGCGACAAGGACATCTTTACCGTGGCCGATATCCTGGAGCAGAAAGGAGTGCTGAAATGAGCCGTTACCAGACCCTGTTCGATCGGCTGAACGCCGTTGGTGAAGGTGCCTTCGTGCCCTTCGTGACCCTGGGCGATCCCACCCCCGCCCAGTCGCTCAAGGTGATCGACGCCCTGGTGGCCGGCGGTGCCGACGCCCTGGAGCTGGGCATTCCCTTCTCCGATCCGGTGGCCGATGGCCCCACCATCCAGGGCGCCACGGTGCGGGCCCTGGCGGCGGGCACCCGCTCCGCCACCTGTTTCGAGATGCTCAAGCAGATCCGCGAAAAATACCCCGAGCTGCCCATCGGCCTGCTGGTGTACGCCAACCTGGTGTACAAGCCGGGCCCGGCCAACTTCTACGCCCAGTGCGTGGCCGCCGGGGTGGACTCGGTGCTGGTGGCCGACGTGCCGGTGGAAATGGCCGCTCCCTTCAAGGCCACCGCCGACGAAGCGGGCATTGCCAGCATCTACATAGCGCCGCCCAACGGCAACGACGACACCCTGAAAACCGTGGCGCAAATGGGCTCGGGCTACACCTACCTGCTGAGCCGCGCCGGCGTGACCGGCACCGAAACCAAGGCCGGCATGCCGGTGGACAGCCTGCTGGCCAAACTGAAGGCATTCGGTGCCCCGCCCTCGCTGCTCGGCTTTGGCATTTCCAGCCCGGAGCAGGTGCGCGACGCCATCCAGGCCGGCGCCGCCGGCGCCATTTCCGGCTCCGCCGTGGTCAAGATCATCGAGCAACACCTGGACGACAACCAAGCCATGCTGGACGCCCTGACCACCTTCGTGCGGAACATGAAGGCGGCTACCCGCAAGGGGTAAAACCAGCCTCGTCGCCCCCGCGAAGGCGGGGGCATATTTACTCTCCCCGAATAGCATCTCGAACCAAGTAGCAGCCTACGCTTTAGCAGGCCCTCTGGAGTTGACCATACGCTGCGCCTATCACTCCCTACATTTTCGACCTGTAACGACTCATCCTTTCTGCACATAGTCGGGCCAACTCAATGACTCACACTCACCAATGATCTGCTCCGGCAACCAGTCGAGTGAAGCTCCAGCCGACTTCCTGAGTCCGCATTCCCAAATTTCGAAAACTCGCCAGCCCAACTCCTGTAACTGCAGCCTGCTCCTTTCATCCCGCTCCCTGTTGTCTGTCAGCTTTTTTAGCCAGAAGTCCCTGTTGGTGGCAGGTGTTGTAGCATATCGACATTCAGGATGTCGGTGCCAAAAGCAGCCATGCACAAAAATACACAGCCGGTACTTGGGGAGAACCAGATCAGGTTTGCCTGGCAGGTTGGCAACATGCAGACGATACCGGAACCCACGGGCATGCAAATAATGCCGTAACAGCATTTCAGGCCCGGTGTTCTTGCCCTGAATGCCGGACATCATCCGAGAGCGAGTCTTTTTGTCGACGACATCAACCATAATTGCTACCATCTCCAGCTGTTTGCTTCCCTGTCCCCCTGCTTCCTGGTATCCTGGCTACCTTGTCGAAATCAAAGATACAGATCATGAGCATAACTTCATCTCCCATCCCTGTTGTAGATCTTTTCGCCGGTCCGGGCGGGCTGGGGGAAGGGTTTTCTGCACTGGATGATGGAAAAGCCTTTCAGATTGCGGTCTCGGCAGAAAGGGATCCTATCGCCCATCAGACTCTGCGGCTACGTGCCTTTTACAGACTGTTGCGTACCTACAGACCTGAAGCACTTGACGACTACTATCGTTTCTGCAACGGTGAATCAGATGTTGCCTACAGCGATAAGACCCAATTATTCTGGGAACTGGCGGGTAAAGAGGCGCTTTGTCTTGAAATAGGTAGTCAAAAAGGTAATGCCGAACTCGACAATGCCATAAAGCGAGCCGTAAAAACAAAGGAAGATAATAAGCCTTGGGTTTTGATAGGAGGCCCTCCCTGTCAAGCATACTCATTGGTTGGCCGCTCCCGAAACAAAGGCAAGGCCAATTACAAGCCCGAGGAAGATCATCGACATTTTCTTTACAAAGAATACCTGAGAATCATTCAACGCAATCATCCGGATATTTTTGTTATGGAAAATGTCAAGGGAATTCTTTCTTCAAAAATAGACGGGAAGCTGATTTTTCATCAAATCCTGCAGGATCTCGCCAATCCAGACAAAGCCCTGGGCATACATGACAGCAATAGTCCTCAATACCGTATTGTTTCTTTGGTGAATGAGCAGGTATTCAAGGATGGTGATGATCCTACGATTGTAGATGCCAAACGCTACATCATCAGGGCAGAAGACCATGGTATTCCCCAAGCCAGACACCGTGTTATTTTGTTAGGAGTAAGGGAAGATCATTTTCGAGACGAGTTACCAAAACTGCAACCCTCCAAAACAGTATCCGTACGAGCAGCCATTGGTGATCTTCCGACCCTACGTAGTCAACTAAGTAGCCGACTTAGTAAAGAAAAAGACTCTGCCGAAAAGTGGGAAAATGCTGTTCAGAAGGAGTTGTGGAAACTGGCCTGTCATGCCAAGTCTGGTAATTCCGATGAAAAGGCTCTTTACGAGGCCTTGAAGGATACCTCACTTCGCATCAACAACAGTACGGAAATAGGTCATACTAAACTCCCCAAGCTCCAAGCCATGAGTTCCGACAATGACAATGACAATGACAATGAATGGAGCCAACTGAAAAATTGGTACCACGATTCAAAGCTCAAAGTCTGGCTCAACCACGAATCACGTGGTCATCGCATTGATGACCTGGCCCGTTACGGCTACGCAGCCTGTTTTGCATCTGTTCACAAACGCTCACCCAAAGGGCATGAAGAGTTCGCTTTACCCGGTTTGGCGCCTGCTCACAAAAACTGGGAAAGCGGTAAATTTTCCGATCGTTTCAAGGTTCAGCTGGCTGACAGTCCATCAACCACCATCACCAGCCATATATCAAAAGATGGTCATTATTTTATTCACTATGATCCCATCCAGTGTCGCAGTCTCACCGTCAGGGAAGCAGCAAGATTACAGACCTTTCCCGACAACTACTTCTTCATTGGCGGAAGAACCCAACAGTATCATCAGGTAGGAAATGCAGTTCCACCATTACTAGCAAATCAGATTGCTGAGGTTGTAAGGAAAATTATTCAGCCCTCCATTTGATAACAAGAACAATCGTTTAAACAAGCTCAGCTCACAAGTGCAACACTCGCCTATACAACCCAACGTAGTTGTAGTTTCTTGGTAGGATTCCAAGCTGTCTGGGCTAAAAATATTTTCCGGAGGTCAAATCTGATCTGAACCCACATACGAACCCTCGGTAGATTAATCTAGCGATATCCCCTCATCCATCCCCTTTTCAAGAGTATCAAGAAGCACCAGACATTGCTTGTCTGTGGGAATTTTAGCTGGAATCTGCATTGCCAGTTTGAGAATGCTCTCCTCCTTCGGTGAAAGAAGTGCCCTCGCGGATAACTCTCGATGAAGATATGCCCATTTATCAGAAGAAATGCTCAGCACTTGTCGCTGAGCCTCAATACCATTATCTATTCTCTGGGTCTTCCTAGCTTTTTTCCTTTCCTCATCCCTCTCATCGAAAGATATAAGTTGAGAGTAAAAATCGAGTGGAAGAAGCTTTTCTATCTCCTCTGCCCGGCTCTGAATTCTATCCCAGCAAGCTTCCTTCTTACACCACTCAGAGATGTTTGAGATGCCATCCGGTGGCTTGGTTATATCTTCATTCACCACATAGGAAATGATTGAAAGTACGCTTTCCAAGGAAACATCGATACCTTGCTCGTTCCATATACGCAGAAAATCAATGTGTCCTTTTTTTCGTTTTGTGATCTCGCTCAGCATTGCAAGTGTATAGGCGACGATGTTGGCTCGATAGCCTCCATTGTACCAAGGCTGAACTGATACCAGCCGCTCGGTCGCACGGAAGATCAATCCACGCGCAACCGCACGCTTGAAGTAAAACTCGTTGAAGCTGTCGGATGATTTTTCCCACTCGCGGCCAATGCGACGGGCATACTGAGCAAAATTTTTCTGAGCACCAAGATTCACATGTCTGGGGTGATCGTCCCAGACATTCTCAAACTTGGCTAGGTCAGTTTTCGTGAACATCTGTAGTTTGGGGTGTTCCGCCTTGAAACGTCGCTGTTCACTGGGAGTGAGCTTCGACTGAGAGTCAACGTACTGACCTCTCGCTCGCTCGTAGAACCACTTTGTCTCACGCTGCACATTTTTCTGAGCCGGTGCCCAGATACGCCTAGAGAATCCTTCCATTCGTACATGGAATGGATGATTGGAAAAGAAGTCTGCAGCATTCACACGGTTTTGGGTATTTGCATACTCGGATATCTTCGGGACTATGGTTTCACTGTTCTTGTTATCAATGACAGACAGTTTCATCTGAACGAATATCCGTGACAGGTCGGCCTTGTCACGCCTTTTCGTATGAAATAGAGAAGCGGTTGTCTGGCCACCATTGACTATCTGGAGATCAATAACCCTTGTTATTGCAAGTCCGGCATCTGTCATTCTAGTTTCGACGCTCTGCGCAGTCGCCGTAATGCCGTTGTTGTAGGCAAAAAACATCCCCGGTTCATTCAGTATCGTTGCCCTTATTCCCTTATTTACTGTTCCCCGAGCCTGAAGAAATGTTCTCACGTTCTGTTCGAGCAGTCGCGCCCCGAATCTTTCGTAAAGGGACGCAAGAAGTTCGGCCGGCATGACAATCAGGTAAGATTGGTAAGCCTCAGTTCCTTGGTGGGCTGGCAGACAGAAGATACCCGATCCAAACATATGCTCGAAATCAAAATCGAGGGGTTCCTTGTGACTGCGCGCGCTTCTCTGGCGATGAAGGCGCGAGATATCCCAGATTTGATAGCTGACAGGAATGCCTGTCACCACCGAGTCTGGGAGCTCCTTGATCCGTTCGCTCAACGAACGCTCGGAAAATAGGGTCAATCTGAGTCGACGAATTGCTCCCTTTCGATCAGCTATTTGTCTGGCAAGCCCATACTCCGGTGACGTTATCTCCAGTTCTCCTGACAGTCCCTTGCTTATACTGGCCTCAAAGAAATTAGTAACTCGTTTGAATGCAGTATCGACATCTGTTTTGGTTAGGGATATAAGTTTATCTCGAGATTCAAAATCAGCGACAAAAAGCTCCAGCATTCCCTCATCGTCAAACCAATACCCATCAACCCGCATCCCACGCTGTGCACGGTAATGGCAAAGTTCAAATCCTTCCGTTACCCCTGTTTCAACAAGCTCATTTGCAACTATTTCCATAAACTCGGAAAGCTGAAAGCTGCCATTAGCCTCGGCACCAACCAACAACTCCTGTCTGAAATCATGGAAGAATTCTGTAGTTGTAGTCTCCAATCAGGGCCTCCCAAATATCTCGTCATCCTCACAGGAAAATGAAGAAATCATCTCCAATTGAATATCATAGGCTACATGAAACAGGCCCCGCGGTATCCGAGACCGAACAAGTTTAGGAAATTTCTCTGTAACTCTGTATCCATTGACATTGCCAATACAGAACCGTGGCTTGTCATAGTCAGCCAAAGTAACATATCCACGGTCGGCAATCTTTTCAGAAAACTGTTCAATTGCTTCGGCAGTGACAAGTTCCTGCTCAATCAACGCAACTATATCATTCAGCGAACGTGCCGACTCCGCATCCGAAATATCAATCAGGCGTACAATTATCAGAAACAGGCTGTCTACCAGTGCTTCGAGCTGATCCTCTGAAGATATGCGAACACTGCTCCTCTCGCGGCCGGAAAGGGACTTCACTTCTATGGCAACATTACCGAAGATGAAATCCTGATGTGAGTCGTCTGCCCCACACCACGCATCAATGGCCTCGCCCTGCGTCAGTCGACGCTGGTACAGCAGACGAAGAACATAGAGTTCGGCAAAGAGCCCCCGAATCTCTTCGTTCGTCAGTAGTCTCGCCTTCTTCCCTGCAAGAAAAGCTTTCCATCGCTTCAGGTGTTGAAGGGTGACAGACAACGCAACTGCGGAGTCCGTCACAGACGCTAGGCTGGAGATCAGCGTTTCACACAGCCCAAGGAAAAGGTCACAGTCGACATTCCGTGAAAGAGCCAGAACAAGGCGCTGCTGGCTGTCATTATCACCATTTCGAAGATCGACACTAATCCCATTCAACCTAGTTACATCACGACGATATTGTGATGTGTGGTCACCCTCAAGTTCAACGATAAAAAGACACTGACCCGTTGCATCCTTTCCCCAGTAGGTTGGCATTCCCGTCGTGCCCGTCACCCGTCTGACATTGTAGTCTGAGCGAGGTTCGGCAATCTTTTCCCACGGTGTGGCTCTACTCGTCATAATCATCCTCAGCGTCCGGATCATCGTCCAATGCACCATACATCTGTTCGAACCAGACTTGATTGGCGACCACCTCAATTTGTTTATGGTCGAGGCCAACAGGATAGCTCATACCCCAGGCTGGAACCCGAAGACCTGAAAATTCGGCGTTATCAGTTGGCTCAAGGACGTGCAGCATCAGGAGAGGCTTGTCCCGTGCTTCTCGATAGTGGAAATCTGAAGGTTTTCTACTCTTACTCTTTTTGTCCTCGGCGACTCGCGCTTCAGCCGCGCTTATCTGTTCCTTATCCAACCCAAGTTTCTCGTCACCACGGCTGGCGAGACGGTATCCCGACAGGCGCCAGCCGTCAGAAGTTGCATCTTTAGCCGTTCGATCCTGCGCACCCAGTCGGAAGCTTTCCTTATCACCAGCCCCCTTTGAGATCAAAAGTACGTCACCTTTGGGAAACTGAGAGGCAATCGCCTGAAGATAGTCAATAGCCCAAGACTTCGGGAGAACTGCATCCTTGTGCGACTTGAAGCGCATCAGGAATTCTTCAATTATCTCGACATCAACGTCAGGAATAAACCAGCCCTTCTGCTTGGTATCCTGAATCATGCTACCGAACTGATCGCGCCAATACTCCTCAATAAGAGATTCGTTATTAGCGTTAATTTCTGCATCAAGTGGCAGCAAGGTACTTTCGATCAGCTTACCGGAATAATTCTGATTTAGTATTACCTTTTCGCCACTTCGCATCTTGTTGGCAGCTGTGACCAAAAGGCTATCTGGGTGTGACTGGACGTAGAGACCGAAACGCTTCGGACTCAACCCGATCTTGCGCATCCGCCTGATCTGCAGCCGAAGTTCCTCTGAGGCATGAGCAATATATGAATACCAATTGATCGAATCTTGTGGCAAGTATACGCGGCAGAGATCCTCGAAACCAGGACGATAACCGAACCATCGCCCCATCTGCATGAGTGTGTCGTACATCCGCGTGTTGCGGTACATATAGCTGATCGTCAACCCTTCGATCGTGAGACCGCGCGAAAGGCTGAGACCACCGATGGCGATAGCCGTGAGACCAATACCGTCTCGCTGATATTTTCCGTAGTCAAGCACCTCGTCACTCTTACTGTTGACCACATAAGTCCGGAGGTGCTCGAACACTCCCCATAGGGACTTCTTTATGTCCTCCCAAGCAAAACCTTTTCCCGAAAACTCGCTTTCGAACGCCGCCTTCAAACCCGCCATGTAGAAATTTTTTATCGAAACTTCTTCCGGCATCATGTAGTTCGCCTTCACAGCTTCTCGGAGCTTCTCCACACGCAGGTCTATGAAGCCCTTAATCTCCCTTTGAACGGACACGAACCGAGACACATTGATCAACATGGAGCAATGCTTCCGCTCCTGTCTACGCAGGTTACGGATGGCTCGCGCCACAATGAACTGATCCAGCGCTCGGTAAAGGCTGGGTGGCAGTTCCGCTACAGGGCGACCGTTCTTATGAGAGAACGGAAGGTAATCCTCACAGTCATCAATACGCCCTAAAATATCGTTGCTAGCCTCATCATCTAAAAAAACTTTGTCCGGGCCGAAATAGGTTGTCGGCGCATCGAGTGAGTAGATGAAGTCTTTTGGAAATAGCTCTTCGCGCACCTCAGGATCGTACGCCTCAGGATTGATAAAAATGTTTGCGAAGGGCGTTGCGGTGTAACCGACATAGCAAGATTTGGTAAACAGGCCGAGGATACTGCGTATCGCGGCATTTGTACGCGTCGGCTTGATATCTTCTTTATTGGTGTTGATCGAAGCGTTATCCGCCTCGTCATCGATCATGAGCATTGGTACGTCGGCGATGCGCCCGTCACCTCGCGCATTCATGGCTTTCAACCATTTGTGAAGTGCATCGAGCGTGCGGACGTTTTTCTTGATTACGAGAATAATGGGCTTGCTGAAGTCATTGAGCTGCCATCCCATTCTGGCTGCGGTCTTTTCATTGAAGTCATCATTGATGTTGGTAAGTGTTGCCGGGTGGGGATATCCCGCGTTCATACCGACACCGATGTTGACTCTGTTGGAAGGATCGCTCGACCGACCGATGAAGCCCTCATCAATACGCTCTTGGGTCTGTTTCCTCAGGTTGTTGTGAATTCCCGCGATAACAATGATAAACTTATACCCGGCATCAGCCGCTTTCGCGATGACTCCCATGTAGTTGGCTGTCTTACCTGACTGGACATGACCGATGACCAGTCCACGTCGATTCCATGTGCCGTCACTCGTCGGGTCCTGAAGAAGGCCAAGGATTTTCGAACCATCGTAGTTCAGCAGCGTATTTATAACGGTCGGATGCCAGTTCTCGCTCCGCAAATAATCAGCATAAGCCTCAGCATAGGTACTACCGATCTCGCGTTTACGTATCCACTCCTCGTCATGAGCCGCTTCAACATCGATGAGCGATATGCCTGCATTCATGCGGGAAGGGATGATAGTTTCTGCCGTCACAACTATGTCCTGCAAGTCACCATCATATCCGAGGATGGGCGCGAGTGCTGCCGCCCTGTCCAGTATCTCTTTTCGTGATGGTGGATCCTCACGGTCCGCAAATGCCGTGATCAGCGCTGCAACAATCCCCTTTTCTTTTTCGTTCCGAGTGGCAGTCATGCAAACTCCTGGTCGATATATCGGTCAACGATGTCCATGTCCTGTTCAAACAGTCTTGTCGATCTGACAACTTCACGGAAGGCAGCTGCATCCCCTGTTGCGTCGCCCCATAGCGCAGCACGTAGCGCACAAAGCCTGTCAATGACATCATGTTCCACAGGTGCCTGATTCACTTCCAGTGGGTGGCTTGAATAGTCGGAGTAAATCATCTCGACAGGCAATGATGCGGAAATCGAAGCCAACAGAACATTCAAATTTATCTCCCCGCTCTGATCCAATCGCTCGACCAAACACTGGATCAGTGGATGCGAACCATTTATCGAATAGCGAATCCCGCCATGGTCGGAATACCTTTCCCATAACGGAGCAGCAACCTCTTGGAAGAGGCGTTGCCCACGCCCCCGATGCACGGTGGTACTGCGCCCTGTAACCTGTGAGATGATCTGACGAAGTCGCTCGCGCACCAGATGAGGTGGCTTGGCACGTGATTTTTTTATGTCGATGGTCCAAGACTCGTCCAGACTGTTGGGAAAATCGATCTGTACCCGTGCGAGTTTGGTCGCTTCCCCTTTCGGGATGAGCCGAAACCAGTCCCCCCAAGCCATGAGACGGCCATTGCGATAAATATACACGCCCTGGTTCGATATAAAGTCGCTTCGACTCTGGTAGAAATCGTACTCACTGGCAGTCAGTCTTGAGTGATGCGGCAAAATATACGGCTGTAGTCGAACCGTGGCGTCACTTATACGAACAATTTCTTCTGGCAGAATCTGCGTTGCTGGATTTTTTCTGCAGAAAGGATCGAAAGCAACAACAGCATGGCCGTTGACAGTAATCGATATTTTTGTTCGTCCCTTGATTTCACCGGCTAGGAACCGATGAAAAACGAGCGCAAGATGTCTGTCCAGAACATCCAGCTTCTCGCTGATGATCTCATCTCGACGACTTCCCATTTCATCTTCTAAAAGCCGGTCAAGTTCCCGCCAGATGACGGCAGTACCGTTATCCGCAAGTCGATCAATGTACGGCAAGGTTTGGATGTCCGCTTCGTCCAGAATGGACAGGATCCACTCGTCAACAGCGTCGATACGGTCGAGATTCCACTCTGCGCCGCAGAGAACTCCACCTTTTTTGCTGATCACTGTCAGCGATCTACACTGGGAGAATGACGCAGTCTTAAGGCCAAGACCAAACCGCCCCAGATCGTGAGGAGAGCGCACCTGCCTTGGGCTAACTGTTCCGTGACGCATCGCGTTCAGCAACTCCATTCCTGTCATTCCGCTGCCATTATCGAGGATGACCATTAGGGGCTGTACGTCGGTAACATCACAGACAATGTCAATGGCATCAGCGTTGGCAGATATGCTGTTGTCAATAAGGTCAGCAATCGCCGTTTCAAGTGAATACCCTAGGTCACGCATTGATGCTGCTAGACATGCTGCACTTGGTGGCTGTGTAAAATCCCTTGCCATGCCCCCTCTTTATACTTTTTCTCAGACCGGGTTTACGCCATTCTCTCAGGTACTGTGTAATGGTCAACAAAAAACAGATGTATTTATAGCTAACTCAATTTTTGTCAGTACCAGTAGTAGTGCATCTCTGTTGATGTGGTTTCGGCCCAGCTGAAGTAATTCATCACGAAGTAACCCACATCATCGCATTTTGCTTCACTACTGCGGAAACCAATCGTCCGAACGACAAACTTTCTGAACAATCCGCGGGAACACCCGCTGCCGGTGAGGCTGTTCCGGGAGTTCAGTGTGCTGAAGGGGTGAAAAGAATGGGCCCCCGCCTTTGCGGGGGCGACATGGGATAGCGGAAGCGGGGCCTAGTCCTTGCTCTCAACGCCAAAACAACGCCGGTGCAGTTCGCGCAGCTGTGCCGCCAGCTCGGGCACGGGGCCGTCCGCTTCGATGCTCGGCGCCACCTGCTGGATGGACAATGGCGTCACCGGCGAGGCGGGCAGGCCCCACTCCTGGCACCACTGGCCGAACTGTGCGGCCGAGCTGGCGTAAACAATGCGCCCCAGCCCGGCCCAGGCGTGGGCGGCGGAGCACATGGGACAGTGCTCGCCCGAGGTATAAAGGGTGGCGGCGGCCCGCTCCTGCTCGCCGAGGTGTTCGGCGGCCCAGCGCGCCAGGGCGATTTCCGGGTGCCAGGTGGGCTCGCGGCTGTGGATGCGGTTGCGATCCTCCGCCAGCACGGTGCCATCCGCCCCCACCAGCACGGAGCCGAAACCCTGATCGCCGGCAGCCACCGCTTCTTCGGCCAACGCCACGCAGCGGCGCAAATGGTGCAAATCCTGTTCGCTAATGGTCATCGCTGCCTCTCCTGTGTGGTTCTCCCTGCCATTATCCCGCCCGGTATCACAAAAGCCAGCTCCGCTGCGGTATTGGGATGGGCTCCCGGCGGTGCCGGGCTATAGTAGTCGGGAGCCGGGACCACAACCGCCCGGCCGGAACAAAAAAGGAGAGCACCGATGTTTGATTTAACCCAGAAGGTGGCACTGGTCACGGGTGGCGCCAGGGGAATAGGCAAGGGCATTGCCCGGGTATTGGGCCGCGCCGGGGCCAGGGTGATTATTGCGGATATCGACGCCGCCGCCGGCCAGGCCTGCGCGGCCGAACTCGGCGGCCACTACCTGCCCCTGGATGTTTCCCGCCAGGCGGACTGCCGGCGGGTGGTGGACGATGTCATCGCCAGTCACGGCCAACTGGATATCCTGTGCTCGAATACCGGTATTTTTCCCCAGTGCGCGTTGGCGGACATGACCGAGCAAGAGTGGGACCGGATGCACAACATCAACCTTAAGGGCACCTTTTTCATGGTGCAGGCGGCCCTGGCGGTGATGCGGCCCAGGGGCTACGGCCGGGTGGTGATCACCTCCTCCATTACCGGCCCCATCACCGGTTTTCCCGGCTGGAGCCACTACGCCGCCAGCAAGGCCGGGCAGCTCGGCTTTATGCGCAGCGCCGCCCTGGAGTGTGCCCGGGACGGGGTTACCATCAATGCCGTCATGCCCGGCAATATCCTCACCGAGGGATTGCAGGCCCAGGGCGAGGCCTACCTGGAGCAAATGAAGGCGGCCATCCCCAGCCACTGCCTGGGGACGCCGGAAGACATCGGCCACGCCGCCTGCTTCCTGGCATCGAGGGAAGCGCGCTACATCACAGGCCAGACGCTGGTGGTGGATGGCGGCCAGGTTCTGCCCGAATCGCCCGAGGCGCTGGCGGCCACCGCCTGAGTCACAACGGGGGCAGCCCCTGTGCATCTGGCTCGCCCCCGCCCTCGCCGGTTCAGTCGGGCTGACCGCCTTCCTGCCGTTCAAAGTCGCCCAGTTGTTGCTGGTATTCCCCGGAGCGGATCCAGTGCGACAGCCGCGCCAGCAGGTCGTCCAGCATATGCGCTTCCGGCGTCTGCAGCGGTGCCATCAACAGGGCTTCCAGCGCATCGGACAAACGCCGCGCCTCGCTGCGTTTCAGCTCGCCCTCCTCGGTCGTGAACAACCGAAAACGGCGGGCATCGCTTGCGTCATTCTCGCGCCAGACCAGCCCCTGCTTGATCAGGCGCTGAATGATACGCGAGGTCTGGCTGCGCTCCAGGCTGGCCTGGCGGGACAGCTCCACAAACACGATACCCGGCTGATTGCCAATAATGCGCAGAACCCGCACCTCATGGATTTTAAGCCCCAACCGGGACTGGAATATACCGTCGTTGGCGCGAATCGCCTCTTGGGCAAGCAGGTCAAGGCGAAAGGTCAACCGCTCCCGGCTAAATGGTTTTTCCACGTTTTTCCTTTTTTGTTCATCACCTTGGGGTGAGTTTAGCGACTGCCTCCACCTTACCCAAGGCCGCCTTGTCCGGCAACGGCCAGTTGGCAGAGGCTACGTAAACAGGCAACCCGTGCTGCTTAACCGTGATCTCCGGCAAGACGACGGTTAATTGATCGCGGTCAATATTTGCATTTAGCAACTATTTTATTTTAATCACAAGCGATAACGGACCGGGAATCCTTCCCCGTCCTTCGCCCCGACTCCGCGTCAACAGGGCGCGGGCCTTCGTGAGCTGCAAACCAAGGACAGCCTTATGAACCAATCCGCGACCACCGCCTACAGGGGTACCGACAAGCTCCTGTACGGCATCATCCTCGGCGTTCTGGCCTTCTGGCTATTTGCCCAGACCACGCTGAACATTGCCCCCGCCATGGCCGCCGACCTGGGCGTGGAGCAATCCTTCATGAACAATGCCGTGTCCATTACCGCCCTGTTTTCGGGGATTTTCATCGTGGTGGTCGGTGGCCTGGCCGACCGTATTGGCCGGGTTAAAACCGTGACCTGGGGCTTTATGTTCTCGATCGTGGGCTCCCTGCTGGTCGGGCTCGCGCCCTCGGGCGAGCTTGGCGGCCTTTTCCTGATGCTGGGCCGTATTAGCCAGGGGCTGTCGGGCGCCTTCATCATGCCGGCCTCCCTGGCGCTGGTGAAGGAATACTGGGACGGCGCCGAGCGTCAGCGCGCCATTTCCCTCTGGTCCATGGGCTCCTGGGGCGGCTCGGGCTTTGCCGCCCTGTTCGGCGGCCTGATGGCACAAAACGTGGGCTGGCGCTGGATCTTTATCATCGCCGCCCTGGTGTCCGTGGTGGGCATGCTGATGGTGCGCGGCACGCCCGAATCCAAGGCGGAAGTCAAAGGCAACTACAAGTTCGACTTCAAGGGCGTCATTACCTTTATGGTCGCCATGGTGTCGCTGCAGGTGCTGGCCACCCAGGGCAGTCAGTTCGGCTGGACCAGCCCCCAGTCACTGGGCCTGCTGCTGGTGGTGGTGGTCTTTGGCGCCCTCTTTTTCAAGGTGGAAGCGGGTAATCCCAACGCCTTTGTACAGTTCCGCCTGTTCCGCAACAGCACCTACACCGGTGCCACCATTTCCAACCTGCTGCTCAATGCCACCGCCGGCATCATCATCGTCGCCATGCTGGTGCTGCAGCAGGGAGGCGGGATCAGCGCCCAGGAAGCCGGTCTGCTGACCCTGGGATACGCCATCTCCATTCTGGCCTTCATCCGGGTGGGTGAAAAACTGCTGCAACGCTTTGGACCGCGCCAGCCCATGCTGTGGGGCTGCTTTATCGTGGGCCTGGTGATCCTGCTGCTGATGCCCACCAACCTGATGCTCGGCAGCTACAAAATCCTGTCTGTCATCGCCTTTACCCTCTTTGGCGTGGGCCTGGCCTTCTATGCCACCCCCTCCACCGACGCGGCCCTGTCCAACCTGCCCGCGGATCAGTCCGGGGCCGGAGCCGGCATCTACAAGATGGCGTCTTCCCTGGGCGCCTCCTTTGGGGTGGCCATCGCCTCCGCCGTCTACACCGCCATCGCCGGTGACAACGGCAGCGTTCTCTGGCTTGAAGGCGTGATCACCTTTGTCGGCAACCAGGAGAACCTGGCCTACCGTGAAGCGGCCTTCTTCGCCCAGCTGACCATGCTGGTAATGCTGGTGGTGGCGGTATTCTCCATCATCCTGACCATTCCCAAGGGCAAGCCCTCCGGGCGCTGAGCCCCAGTCGCACCGTCGGCCCAAGCGCCGGCGGCCAACCCGAACAGTGTTAAATGGAGTATCGACATGAGCACCATCCTCAAAGACATCGAACAACAACAGTCCCATATCAACGCATGGTTTGAGCACCTGCACAGCCACCCGGAACTGGCCATGCAGGAAGCCGGTACCGCCGAATACATCGCCACTGTCCTGCGCGGCCTAGGGGAGTTCGAGGTTGTCACCGGCGTCGGCAAACACGGCATTGTCGCCAGCCTCAAGGTGGGCGACGGGGACAAGTCCATTGCGCTTCGCGCCGACTTCGACGCCCTGCCCATCCAGGAAAGCAACAACCTGCACTATTGCTCCAAAACGCCGGGGCTGTCCCATTTGTGCGGTCACGACGGCCACACCGCCATGCTGCTGGGCGCCGCCAAGCACCTGGCCGAAACCAAAAATTTCAACGGTACCCTGCGGCTGTTCTTCCAGCCGGCGGAGGAAACCATGCAGGGCGCCCCGGCCATGATTGCGGACGGCCTGTTTGAGCGTTTTCCGGTGGACAATGTTTTTGCCATGCACAACATGCCGGGACTGGAGCTGGGCAAGCTGTATTTCACCGAAGGCGATACCATGGCGGCGGTGGACAGCTGGGAGGTGGTGCTCACCGGCAAAGGCGGCCATGGCGCCTTTCCCGAGCTGGCGGTCGACCCTGTGGTGGCCGGCTCATCCCTGGTGATGGCCCTGCAGTCGGTGGTGGCCCGCAACGTGGCGCCCTCCCACAGCGCCGTGGTAACGGTGGGGGCCTTCCAGGCCGGCGAGGCGGGCAACGTCATTGCCCACACCGCCACCTTGCGCCTGTCCATCCGCACCACCACCGCTTCCGATCGCATTCTGGTGCTGAACAACATTCGTCGCCTGGTGCACCAGCAGGCCGAGTCCTTCGGCTGCAGCGCCGAAATCCGCGAAGGCCAGCCCGGCGCCGTGCTCCACAACGATCCGGAGGAAACCCGCAAGGCGGCCCGAATTGCCCGGGCCGCCCTGGGCGAGGACAAGGTGTCCGAGAAGGGTCCCACCTACCTGGGTTCCGAGGACTTTGCCTTTATGCTGCAGCAGAAAAAGGGCACCTACTGTTTCCTCGGCAACGGCGACAGCAAGTTTGTGCACCACCCGGAATATGTGCTGAACAAGGACATACTGCCCATAGGCGCGGCCTACTGGGTGGCCCTCGCCGAGGGCTGGCTGCGCTAATCCCGCCTTGCTCCTCCCGTAAAAAAAGCGCCCGCGGGCGCTTTTTTCCTGGCAGCGAGGGGCAGAACATCAGGCGGCGGCCAGCACGCCCAGCGCCAGCCAGCTGGTGTAGCCGCCGTAGGCCAGCAGCAGCAGGCCGCCTTCCACCCGGTTGATGCGCCCCTGGCGGCCGTTGAAGCCATAACCCAGCACGAACAGGGACAGGGTCAGCACGCCCATCACCAGGAAGTCGCGGCTGATCACTTCCGCCGCCACCTCCAGCGGATGGATGATGCCCGCCAGGCCCACCACCGCCAGGGTGTTGAACAGGTTGGAGCCGATCACGTTGCCGATGGCCAGATCGTGCTCGTTCTTGCGGATGGCGGCGATGGACGACGCCAGCTCCGGCAGTGAGGTGCCTACCGCCACTATGGTCAGGCCGATGATAAGGTCGCTCACCCCAAAGGCCTGGGCCACATTCACCGCCCCCCATACCAGGATGCGCGAGCTGATGATCAGCAGCACCAGGCCGGCCACCAGCCAGAACAAGGCCTGTTTCAGGGTCATCAGGTTTTCATCCAGTTCCTTTGCCTCGTCGGTGGCCATGGCATCGGCCCCGTCGCGCAGGCCCTGGCGGATGCTCCAGGCCATCAGCAGCACAAACACGCCCAGCAGCACCAGGGCGTCGGTGCGGGCAAGCATGCCGTTCCACAGCAGGGCCAGCGACAGCAGGGTGATCAGCAGCAAGATCGGCAGCTCCTTGCGCAACACCTGGGAGTGCACGGCAATGGGGCTGATGACCGCGGTGATCCCCAGGATCAGGCCGATATTGGCGATGTTGGAGCCGTAGGCATTGCCCAGGGCCAGGCCGGGATTGCCCTCGAGCGCGGAGATGATGGATACCACGATTTCCGGCGCCGAGGTGCCGAAGCCGACGATGACCATGCCGATCAGCAGCGGCGGCATGCCCGCATAACGGGCGGTGGCCGAGGCGCCGTCCACGAAACGGTCGGCACTCCATACCAGGACGGCCAGGCCAAGGGCAATGGCGGCGAGGGACATCAGCATGACGGGCCTCCCCGGGTCGCCACGCGGCACAGGTCGGTAAACAAGACGGGACTGGATAACATAGGGCACTCTCAAGGGCGGGACCGAATACCGGAGGCAGACCCCTCCCCGCCCGGTGAAGGGTTCCGCCTCAGGTCTCATCAATCCGCAAGGACACCACTGCCATAAGCCTTCGGCTCAGAGATTGTTGACAGTGGTTTCGGCTGGCGCCGAACGATTACTCCCCCAAGAGGCGCCTATTCTGACAGCTTGCGCCCGGCAAGAAAAGGCCCGGCTACAGGCTGGGAAAGGCGAACTGGGACTTTTCCCCGCTCAGCGGGGCCGGCCAGCGCTGGGTCAGGGTCTTGCGCCGGGTATAGAAACGCACCCCGTCCGGCCCGTAGGCCCCGAGATCGCCGAACAGGGAGCGCTTCCAGCCGCCGAAACTGTGATAGGCCACGGGCACCGGCAGGGGCACATTGATGCCGACCATGCCCACTTCAATGTCATCGCCAAAACGGCGCGCCGCCTCGCCGTCGCGGGTGAACAGGCAGGTGCCGTTGCCGTATTCGTGGCCGTTGACCAGACCGATGGCGTCCGCCAGGCTGGCCACCCGCACCACGCACAGCACGGGCCCGAAGATCTCCTCCCGGTAAATGCGCATGCCGGGAGTAACCCGGTCGAACAGGCAGCCCCCGAGGAAGTAGCCGCCCTCATAGCCGGCTACCTGTATGCCCCGGCCATCCACCACCAGTTCGGCGCCCTCGGCCAGGCCCTGCTCCAGGCAGCCCTGGATCCGTGCCAGGTGAGCGCCGCTGATTACCGGCCCCATGTCCAGACCATCCCGGTGGCCGGGGCCGATACGCAGCTCGCGGATGGCCGGCGCCAGCCGGGCGATCAGGGCATCGGCCATGGCATCGCCTACGCACACCGCCACCGAAATGGCCATGCAGCGCTCGCCGCAGGAGCCAAAGGCCGCCCCCATCAGGGCCGGCACCGCCAGATCCAGGTCCGCATCCGGCATCAGCACCGCATGGTTCTTGGCGCCCCCCAGGGCCTGAACCCGCTTGCCGGCGGCACTGCCCCTGGCATAGAGGGACTCGGCCACCGGCGTCGAGCCGACAAAGCTTATCGCCCTGACCGCCTCCTGGCCGAGCAGGGCATCCACCACCGCCTTGCCCCCCTGCACCACATTCATCACCCCGGGTGGCAGCCCGGCCTGCTCCAGCAACCGGGCAATCAGCAGGGCCGCGCCGGGGTCCTGCTCCGACGGCTTGAGGATGAAGCAGTTGCCGCAGGCAATGGCCAGGGGATACATCCACAGCGGCACCATGGCGGGAAAGTTGAACGGCGTGATCCCCGCCACTATGCCCAGGGGCTGGAAATCGGACCAGGCGTCGATGTCCGGGCCCACGTTGCGGGTATAGTCGCCCTTGAGCAGCTCGGGCACGCCGCAGGCATATTCGACATTCTCCATGCCCCGCTGCAGCTCGCCCCGGGCATCGTCCAAGGTCTTGCCGTGCTCTTCACAGATCAGCCGGCAGATGTCGTCCGCATGCTCTTCCAGCAGTTGCCGGAAACGGAACATGACCCTGGCACGCCGGGCGGGCGGGGTGTTGCGCCAGCCCGCAAAGGCCGCCCGGGCCGCCGCCACCGCCTGGGCCACCTCGTCCTCCCCGGCCAGGCAGACTCGGGCGCATACCTCGCCGGTGGCCGGGTTGAACACGTCCGCGGTCTCGCCGCCGGTGAGGTGTTCGCCATTGATCAGGTGTCCTGTGATTCTCATCGCTGCATCCTTGTGGTGAAAAAGGGGCGCCGCTCAGGGCTGGGCCCGCAATACCCGGGCGACGGCATTGAACAATTGCTCCAGTTCGTCCGGGGTGGAAATAAAGGGCGGCCCGAATTGCAGGGTGTCGCCGCCAAAGCGCACATAGTAGCCCGCCTGCCACAGGGCAATGGCCAGCTCCATGGGGCGGCGCGCCGGCTCGCCCGGATAGGGCGCCAGCTGCACCGCGCCGGCCAGGCCGCAGTTGCGGATATCCAGCACCTGGGGCAGGCCACGCAGCCGGTGGATCTGCTCCTCAAATACCGGCATCAGCGCCCGCACCCGGCCCGGCATGTCCTCCTCCACCAGCAGGTCCAGGGCGGCCATGGCGGCGGCGCAGGCCACCGGGTGGGCGGAATAGGTGTAGCCGTGGGGAAATTCCACCATATAGTCGGGCCCCGGCTGTGCCATAAAGGCCTGGTAAATCTCCTCCCGGGCAAGTACCGCTCCCATCGGCACCACGCCGTTGGTCAGTTGTTTGGCCAGGTTCATGATGTCGGGCACCACGCCGAAGGCCTCGGCGCCAAACAGAGTGCCCATCCGTCCCAGCCCGGTGATCACCTCGTCGAAAATCAGCAGGATGTCGTGCCGGTCGCAAATCTCGCGCAACCGCTGCAGATAGCCCAGGGGCGGCACTATCACCCCGGCCGAGCCCGCCATGGGCTCGACAATCACGGCCGCTATGGTGGAGGCGTCGTGCAGTTCGATCAGTTGCAGCAGATGGTCCGCCAGCCCAGCGCCCTGGGCCGGCTGGCCCTTGCTGAAGGCGTTTTCCGCAAGCAGGGTATGGGGCAGATGATCCGCGTCCAGCAACTGGCCGTAATGCTTGCGATTGGGCCCTATGCCGCCCAGGCTGGTGCCCCCCACGTTAACGCCGTGGTAGCCCCGGGCCCGGCCGATAAGCCGGGTTTTTTCCGGCTTCCCCCGCACCCGCCAGTAGGCCCTGGCCATTTTCAGGGCGGTGTCGGCACACTCGGAGCCGGAATTGGTGAAAAACACCCGGTTCAAGGCGTCTGGCGCCAGCCGGGCCAGCCGCTCGGCCAGTTCGAAGGCCAGCGGGTGCCCGGCCTGGAAGCAGGGGGCATAATCCAGGATATCGAGCTGGCGGGCGATGGCGCTGTTGATGTGCGGATGGCGGTGCCCCAGGCCGGTGCACCACAGGCCGGACAGGCTGTCGAACAGCCGCCGGCCCCGGGTATCGGTAAACCAGGCGCCGTCGGCCGAGGCAAACAGGCGGGGGGCGGCCTTGAAGGCGCGGTTGCCGGTAAAGGGCATCCAGAACGCATCCAGGTTGAGGTGTTCGGGACCGACCTCGGTCCCCTGGTATTGAGGTTGGCTGTTCATCCGGGCTCCTTGGGAACAAGGGGCGCATCCGGCGCCCGCATTGCTCCATGGTGCTCCCCGGGCTTATCCTGTTAAATATAAACTTTGTTAAGTTCAGTTAATCATTTCCTTAACTTTCTACCGGGGCTTCCACGATGGACCAAAAGACCTCTCCCCTCGGCCAGGTCAGCGACTTCGAACTCAAGCTGCTGCGGGTGTTTCGCACCGTGGCCGCCTGCGGCGGTTTCTCGGCGGCGGAAGTCAGCCTGGGCATCAGCCGGGCGGCGATCAGCATGCAGATGGCGGATCTGGAAAACCGCCTGGGACTCCGGCTCTGCCAGCGCGGCCGGGCCGGCTTTGCCCTCACCGACGAAGGACGCCGGGTGCTGGAGGCCAGCGACCGGCTGCTCGGCGCCATCAGCCACTTTCGCGCCGAAATCGACGATCTGCACCGCCACCTGAGGGGCACCCTCAGCATCGGCATCACCGACAACCTGGTCAGCCACCCGGGCATGAAAATCACCCATGGCCTGGCGGCGCTCAAGGCCCGCGGCCCCGAGGTCAGGATCCACCTGCACATGCAGCCCTCGGACGACATCGAGATCGGCGTACTCGACGGCCGGCTCAACATCGGCGTGGTGCCGCGCATCCGCGAGCGACCGGGGCTGGACTGCCTGCCCCTGTATGAAGAAAGATCCAGCCTTTACTGCGCCGCCGGCCATCCGCTGGCGGCCGCCGGGGCAGGCCCCGACGACATCGCCCGCCACGAGCTGGTGATGCCCAGCTTTGCCCTGCCGCCCGAGGCCGAGGCCCTGTGCCGGCGCCATCCCCTGGGCGCCCGGGCCAATGATCGGGAAGGCATTCTCTTTCTGGTGCTCACCGGCCGCTATCTGGGTTACCTGCCCGAGCACTACGCCCGCCCCTGGGTGGAAGGGGGCCGGCTGGCGGCGCTGCTTCCCCAACGGCTCGGCTTCACCACCCGCTTTGGCGCCATCACGGTGCGGGGCCGGCGTCCCAATTTGGTGCTGGATACCTTCCTCGATACCCTGGCCGGCGATCCCGACGGAACGGAAACTGTGCGCCAGGTCGATAAATGACACAGAGTTTTCTCGCCCAAAGGAGGTACGCGGTCATTTATTGATCCAGGTCAGTCCTGTTTGACAACGACGAATACAAACTTACATCTGAGATACAAAATTAATCTCGACTAACAAAAAAGCACCCAGTACAGGGAGTAACCCATGAAACTCAGTAAGCTTGTCGTTGCCGTCGGCCTGGCCTTCGCCTTTTCCGCCCATGCCAACACCCTGCCGGTGGAAGAAGCCGTGCTCACCTCGCCGCCCCTGGTACCGCCCCCCATCACCCGGGATCATGCCGCCAAGGTGGTGGTGAAGATGGAAACCGTGGAAAAGGTGATGGAAATCGCCGACGGGGTGGAATACATGTTCTGGACCTTCGGCGGCTCGGTGCCGGGCCAGTTCCTGCGGGTGCGCGAGGGGGACGAAATCGAGTTCCACCTCTCCAACCATCCCGACTCCAAGATGCCCCACAACATCGACCTGCACGCGGTCACCGGCCCGGGCGGCGGCGCGGCGGCCTCCTTCACCGCCCCCGGCCACACCTCGGTGTTCAACTTCAAGGCGCTCAACCCCGGGCTTTATGTCTACCACTGCGCCACCGCCCCGGTGGGCATGCACATCGCCAACGGCATGTACGGCCTGATCCTGGTCGAGCCGGAGGAAGGGCTGCCGCCGGTGGACCGGGAATACTATGTGATGCAGGGCGACTTCTACACCAAGGGCGCCTACGGCGAGCAGGGCCTGCAACCCTTCGACATGGACAAGGCGATCCGCGAGCAGGCCGACTATGTGGTGTTCAACGGCGCCGTGGGCGCGCTCAACGGCGACAAGGCCCTCACCGCCAACGTAGGCGAGACGGTGCGCCTCTATGTGGGCAACGGCGGCCCCAACCTGGTGTCGTCCTTCCACGTCATCGGTGAAATCTTCGACAAGGTCCATGTGGAAGGCGGCGATCTGATCAACGAAAACGTGCAGACCACCCTGGTCCCCGCCGGCGGTGCCGCCATGGCGGAATTCAAGCTGGACGTGCCCGGCAACTTCATCATGGTGGACCACTCCATTTTCCGTGCCTTCAACAAGGGGGCGCTCGGCATGATGACGGTGGAAGGCCCCGAGGACAAGGTGGTCTACTCCGGCAAGGTGGCCGACAACGTCTACCTGCCCGAAGGCTCGGCGGTACAGGTCATGCCCAATGGCCATCCCAAGGTCACCGCCAAGAACAAGGAAGAGCGGATGATGTACGGCAAGCGGGTGTATGAAGCCAACTGCCAGGCCTGCCACCAGGGCGGCGGCGAGGGCATCCCCGGCGCCTTCCCGCCGGTGGCCGACTCCGACTTCCTCAACGAAAACCCGACCCGCGCCGTCGACGTGGTGCTGCACGGCCTCAAGGGACCCATCAAGGTCAACGGTCAGGCCTTCGACAGCATCATGCCGGCCATGCGCCTGTCCGACGAGGACGTGGCCAACGTGCTGACCTATGTGCTCAACAGCTGGGACAACAAGGGCGGGGAAATCACCCCCGAGGTGGTCGCCAAGCGGCGGGAGGAAGGCAAGCCCATCGTGATGGAAGGGAGCGCCCACTGATGCTCACCGCGCTGCTGCTTGGCCTGGCGGCGCTGCAGATGGCCGAACTTCCCGGCGGGGAAGTTCGGCCCCTGTACCTGAGCAAGGACAGCCCGCTCACCCGGGTGGCGCCGTTCCGGCTGGATGTGACCCCGGTCACCAACGGCCAGTTCGCCGCCTTTGTGGCCGCCCATCCCCGCTGGCAACCGGGTGCCGTCGCCGCCCTGTTCGCCGAACCCGGCTACCTGCAACACTGGCCCGCCGGGCAGCCGACGCCCGCCCAGCGGGAGCAGCCGGTCACCCGGGTATCCTGGTATGCGGCCGATGCCTACTGCCGGGCCCAGGGCAAGCGCTTGCCGACGGTGGCGGAGTGGGAGTTCGCCGCCCAGGCCTCGGAAAGCGCCGCCTTTGGTGCCACCGAGCCCGATTACACCCGGCGCATCCTGTCCTGGTATGCCCGTCCCGCCACCGCCACCCTGCCGCCGGTAGGGCAGGACCCGGCCAACTACTGGCAGGTGCAGGATCTGCACGGGCTGGTGTGGGAATGGACCCAGGATTTCAATTCCACCCTGGTCACCGGCGAGTCGCGCGGCGACAGCAGCCTGGATCAGGGCATGTTTTGCGGCTCGGGCGCCGCCGGCAGCGCCGATCCGTCCGATTACGCCGCCTTTATGCGTTTTGGCTTTCGTACCAGCCTCAAGGCGCCCTATACCCTGGGCAACCTGGGATTTCGTTGTGCACAGGAGCTGACCGATGAAAACACTGATACTGCTGATCCTGCTGGCCGCCTTTAACGTCCGTGCCGCCCTGCCGGGCGACTCCGTCTACCAGCTCGACAGCCGCTGGCAGAACAGCGAGGGCAAAGCCCTCGCCATCGCCGATCTGGCCGGCAAAAAACGGCTGCTGGCCTTTATTTACAGCGACTGCATGACCGCCTGCCCGGTGATTGTATCCAATTTGCAGGCGGTGCAAAAAACCCTGAGCCCGGCCGAGCAGGACGCCCTCGGCTTTGTGCTGGTATCGCTCACCCCCGGCCGGGACACGCCCAAGGTACTGCGCCACTTTGCCGGCCAGCGCGGGCTGGACCAGCACTGGACCCTGCTCAGCGGCAGCGACGACGATGTCCGCACCCTGGCCATGGCGCTCAATATCCAGTACATGGGCCAGGCCAACGGCGAGATTTCCCATTCCAACACCGTCAGCGTACTCGATGAACAGGGCCGGCTGATGTTCCAGCAGTCCGGCCTGCCCGATGGTCCCCGGGGACTGGCGGACAAATTGTTTGTGCCATAACACAAAACCGCCAACGGACTCAGAAAAGACGTGCATTACAATGTTGCATACAGGATACTCCTTTTATCTCGACGGCCACGCCAAGGGCCGTGATCATCAGGGGAGCACATCATGATGTTTACACGTCACCGCCGGCAACTGGCCGAACTGGAGGCGCGTTGCGCCCGGCAGCAGGCCGAGCTGGAACAAGGGCAACAGCGGCTGGCCGGGCTGGAGCAGGAAAACCACGCGCTGCGGGAGCGCCTGGCCGCCGCCGAGCGGCGCCAGCGCCTGGGTCAGGGTGTGTTTGCCAGCATGGCCGGCTTTGGCCAGTCGCTCGACGGTCTTTGCTCGTCCTTCGCCAGCCTGGCCAGCAACCTGGATCGGGAGCAGACCACGGCGGTCAGCGCCGCCGGCCAGTCGGACCAAGCCCGGGCCCGGCTGAGCGGCATGGCCGACAACCTCAATGCCCTTGCCGGCACCACCCGCACCACCGCCGCCGGAGTGGAACAACTGTCCCGCCAGGCCGAGCAGATCGGCCGCATCGTGCAAATCATCCGGGAGGTGGCCGAGCA
This sequence comes from Zobellella taiwanensis, assembly GCF_003012795.1. GTDB lineage: Bacteria > Pseudomonadota > Gammaproteobacteria > Enterobacterales > Aeromonadaceae > Oceanimonas > Oceanimonas taiwanensis. The sequence continues at coordinate 171,911 of NZ_PXYH01000004.1, read as the reverse complement.
GACCAACCTGCTGGCGCTCAACGCGGCCATCGAAGCGGCGCGGGCCGCCGAGGCCGGGCGAGGCTTTGCGGTGGTGGCCGACGAGGTGCGCAAGCTGGCCGAGCGCACCGGCAACGCTACCACCGAAATCGCCGCCCTGGTGGGCGCTATTCAGGGGGAAACCCAGAGCACCCGAGGCGCCATGGCCGAAAGCACCCGGCTGGCGGAGCTGTGCGCCGGGGAGTCGGGGGCCGCCGCCGAGGACATGACCCGCCTCAGCCAACTGGCGCACCATATGGAGCAGGCAGTGGTGGATGCCGCCCGGCTGTCGACCGTGGAGCTGGCCAACATCGAGGAGTTACAGCTCAAGCTGGAGGTGTACAAGGTGTTCATGGATCAGTCCAGCATACGGGCGGAGCAAATCCCGGACGAAACCCAGTGTCGCCTGGGCCAGTGGTATTACCAGGGCGAAGGCAAGGCTCTTTACGCCGGCCAGGCCGATTACCGGGCGCTGGAAAGCCCGCACCAAGCCATGCACAGGGGCGCCCGGGACGCCATCCGCCACTATTATGCGGGCGACCACGACAAGGCTTTGCAGGCCCTGCAACAGATGGAGCAGGCCAACCTGAGCGTGCTGCGCGGCATAGAAGGCATGCTGGCCCCCCTGCGCGAACCGGAGCGGGCCGCACCGCGCCGGGCGGCCTGATCATCGCCTGCAAAAAAAGGGGTCGGAGTCATTTTTGAAAAATGACTCCGACCCCTTTTTCAATGACTCAGGACTCGTAGCGCTCGAGCCGCTGCTGCAGACGCATCACCTCCGCCTCCAGTTCGGCAATGCGCGCCAGCAGCTCGGCCTCCCGTCCCGATGCCGGGGCCTCGGCCACCGCCGGCTCCGGCATCTCGCCAAACAGGTGGGCGTAGCGCGATTCCCGCTTGCCGGGCTGGCGCGGCAGCCGCGCCACATAGGGTCCCTTGTCGGCCAGGGCCTGCAGACAGGCTTCCACCTGGCCGACTTCGGCAAAGCCGTGCAGCCGGGCACAGCGGCTGCGCAGCTCGCCCGGGGTCTGGGGGCCGCGCAGCAACAGTTCGCAGACGATGGCCAGCTCGCCCGGGCTGAACTGCAGCTCGCCGAACTCGGTATTGCAGAAGCGGTGCTGGAACTTGGCTGCGCGGGCATTGAAGCCGGCCACATTGTTGACCAGCCGCCGGGCGATCAGGGTATTGAGCACCGACTGCACCTCCTGTTCGTCCAGGCTCATCACCGGCTCGCGGTTGCTTTTCTGGTTGCAGGCGTTGACCAGCGAATTGAGGGTAAGGGGGTATACCTCGGGCGTGGACACCTGTTTTTCAATCAGGCAACCGATGATTCTCTGTTCCAGGACCGACAATTTTTCCATGACCAGACTCCTTGATGTCTTTTGCCCCCAGCCTACCGGACTACGGCAGGAACACCAACGCCCAAAACACTCAGGCCGCCACCGGACTGGTGTCGAGCGGCGGCAGGCCAAAGGCGGCCCGGGCCCGGTTGCAGGCGCCGTCGGCGTCGAAGGGCTGGAAATCCCGGCAGGGACTCGGCCGGTTGGGGTAGATGGCGCAGGACACACAGTCACCCACCCGTCCCTGCAACGCCACGCAGCGCGGGCGGGACTGGTTGGTGCCAGTCATCGCCAGCCGGGTCGGGCTGACCGGTTCGGTAAAGGCCTCGGGCACGGCGAACTCGCTGTGCACCTCGCCCCAGTAAAAGGACACACGAAAATACGAGCAGCAGGCGCCGCAGGTCAAACAGGGGTTGTCACCACTCATCAACGCCTTACCTCCTGGCAAAACCAAAACAGCGACAAAATGAACAAAGGATTATCAACAAGGGCGGCGGGGCCACGGAACCGGAACGGGGGAAAGGAAGGCTGGCGAACAGGACGGGGCACTGTCGCGACGTGTCGATGTCATCTCCTGGTCAAGGCGCCGGCACAGCGCCGGCGGGAGCATATAAATAAATCGAAAGCCGCCGCCAATCAAGTCCCGGCGCCAGCGGCCGATAACAAAAAAACGGGCAGGCCCGGGGCGCGCCGCAGTGGCGCCTTCCGCCAGGGATTCGGGCTCCGTTGCGGCGCCATAAAGTGTGCACCAGCGCAAAATATCGGTAAAACCCGGTTTTTTCCGTATATCGCTCTGCGCAATAAGACTAAAGTATGAGCCGCTTTCGACCAATGATAATTACAGGGAAACAGTAGTATGAAAATAGCCCACAAAGTCGGACTGACCGCCGCCGCCGTGCTGCTTGTCACTGTCAGCATGCTTTCCTGGCTGCAGATTTCCCAGGTGCGCGACACCCTGCGCGAGCAGACCGCCGCCGCCATCACCGAAACCAGCTCCACCCTCGCCAAGCAGATTGAAAACTGGCTCAACGCCAAACTCGGCCTCATCGACATGGTGGCCCAGAATATCGACCGCAATTTCAGCCGCGACCAAGTGCAGTACTCCTTCAACCTGCCGCTGCTGAAGGACGACTTCATCCTGATCTTCGGCGGCCTGGAAAGCGAGAACGGCAGCCGCATCACCAATGATCCGAGCTGGAACCCGCCCGGCTGGGACGCCCGTCAGCGGCCCTGGTATGCGGTGGCCATGAACGCCGGCCAGGCGGCCCTGACCGAGCCCTACCCCGATGCCGCCAGCGGCGAGATCCTGATTTCGGCAGTGGCGAAAATTACCGACAACGGCCGCGCTGTCGGGGCCTTTGGCGGCGATCTCAGCCTGCAAACGGTGGCGGACGCCATCAACGTCATCGACTTCAACGGCGCCGGCTACGCCTTCCTGGTGGCGGAAAACGGCAACATCATTTCCCACCCGGATGCCGCCTTCAACGGCAAAAACCTGAGCGACCTGTTCGAAGGCGCCGCCCCCGCGCTCAGCCCCAGCCTGACCGACCATGTACTGGGGGGCAAGCCCCACTGGGTGTCCTTCACCCCGCTCGACGAGCTGCAAAGCGCCCGCTGGTATATCGGCGTGGTGCTCGACGAAAGCGTGGTCATGGCCCAGGCCGACCGCCAGCAGTGGCAGGCACTGATCATCGCCGTGCTCGGGGTCGCCATCAGCCTGGTGATCCTGGTGCTGCTGATGACCAGCCTGCTCAAGCCCTTGGGCGGCCTGCACCAGTCCCTGGCCGACATCAACGGCGGCCAGGGCGATCTGACCAAGCGCCTGCCGATAGTGCGCCAGGATGACTTTGGCCTGGTCGCCAACGAATTCAACGGCTTCCTCGCCCACCTGCAGCGCCTGATTGGCGATGTGATGGACAGCTCCCGCAAGCTCAAGTCCAGCATCACCCAAACCTCGGATCAATCGGGCCAGGCCGAGCAGCGGCTGCAACTGCAGTTGCAGGAGCTGGATCAGTTGGCCACCGCCATGCATGAAATGGCCGCCACCGCCACCGAGGTGGCCCAGCATGCCCAAAACGCCGCCGAGGCCGCCAACGCCGCCAACCGGGAAACCGAGCAGGGTGCCCAGGTGGTGTCCCGTTCTACCCAGGCCATAGCACGGCTGGCGGCAGACATGGAGGACACCATGGCCTCGGTTAACGAGCTGGCCCAGTTGAGCCGCAATATCGAGTCCATTCTGTCGGTGATCACCGGCATCGCCGAGCAGACCAACCTGCTGGCGCTCAACGCCGCCATCGAGGCCGCCCGGGCCGGCGAGTCGGGCCGCGGTTTCGCCGTGGTAGCCGACGAGGTACGCTCGCTCGCCTCCCGCACCCAGCAGTCGACCCAGGAAATCGGCGACATGATAGAACGGCTGCAGGCCGGAGTACGCCAGGCCGAGGGCAAGATGAAGCAGAGCCAGGAGCTGGCCGCCCAGACCTCCACCGACGCCGCCGAGGCCAACGAGGTACTGGCCCGCATCCGCGAGGCCATCAGCCACATCAACGACATGAACCTGCAAATTGCCACCGCGGCGGAAGAGCAAAGCGCCACCAGCGAGGAGATCAACCAGAACACCACCAATATCCGCGACATCAGCCAGGACGTGGCCAGCGGCGCCGTGGCCCAGGTCCGGCAGTGCCAGGAAATGCTCGACCAGATGCAGCGCCAGGACCGGCTGCTCGGCGAGTTCAAGGTCTGAATGCAGGGCCGGAGCAGGAGGGCGCCCACGGGCGCCCTTTTTCTTTGCCCGCCGCGGGGCCATACTAACGACCCGACAGACACAAGGAGAATCGCATGCTGATCGAATTCGACAAGGCGGCGCTGATGGTCATTGATGTGCAGGACAAGCTGGTGCCGGCCATCGATCGGGGAGAGCGCCTGGCCGCCCGGGTGCAATGGCTGGTTGCCGCCTGCCGGCAACTGGGCACCCCCATCCTCTTTACCGAGCAATATCCCAAGGGCCTGGGCCATACTCTGGGCGCCCTCACCGCCCTGGCGGAGCCGCCCCGGGTGGTGGAAAAAATGCATTTCTCGGTGGTGGCCGCCGGCTGCCTGCCCGAGGACTGGCAGGCGTACCGGCAGATAGTGGTGTGCGGCATGGAAACCCACGTATGCGTGCTGCAGACGGTGCTGGATTTGCTGCGGGAAGGACGGGAGGTGTTTGTGGTGGCCGACGCCGTGGGCAGCCGCAGCGAGGAAAACCGCCAACTGGGCCTGGCCCGGATGCGCGACGCGGGCGCCCATATCGTCAGCCGGGAGATGGTGGTGTTCGAACTGCTGCACCGCTCGGGCACCGAGCAGTTCAAACAGATCAGCAAACAGTTCCTGGTGGGCGAGCAGCCCTGAGGCGTGGACATAATGGCGCGCAGGCGGCTCGCCTGCATTCGCGCACAGCGCGAACCCTCGGGTTGGCCTACCACACCACAGGTTTAAAAAGGCGCGAGGCAAAATAGGCACCGCCGATGAGGCCGTGCCTTCGTCTACCTCGGTGCCCCCCTCATGCGGGCGGGCCGCCCGCGCCCCAAGAAACATCGCGGCCTAAGTTTTAAACTGTGCGCTGCTCCAGGGACTGGCCGACCCCGTCGCCGGGCGGTTATTTCTTGTCCCAGATCCCTTCTTCGAGCTGGCGGTTAAGCTCCGGATACTTGGCCGCATCGAAGGTAGGCACCTTGCCAAGCTTCAACTGGTCGTTGTAATCCCGTGCCAGCTTGATGGCCACGCCCGACAGCAGCAGGATCGCCACCAGGTTGATCAGCGCCATCATGCCCATGGAGGCATCGGCCATGGCCCAGATGGTGGGCAACTCGCCGATGGACCCGAACATCACCATGCCCAGTACAAACAGGCGAAACACCAGCAGGCCGGCCTTGTGGTTGTGCTCGAGGAAAATCAGGTTGTTCTCGGCGTAGGCGTAGTTGGCCACTATGCTGGTGAAGGCGAAAAACAGGATGGCGATGGCGATAAAGGTGTTGCCCCACTCGCCCACTTCATTGGACAGCGCCCGCTGGGTCAGCTCCACCCCGGTAATGCCCGAGCCCGGCTCGAACTGGCCCGACAGCAGTATGATGGACGCCGTGCAGGTACAAATGATGATGGTATCGGTAAACACCCCCAGCATCTGCACATAGCCCTGGGACGCCGGATGGGGCGGATAGGGAGTGGCGGAGGCCGCCGCGTTGGGCGCCGAGCCCATGCCCGCCTCGTTGGAGAAGAGGCCGCGCTTGATGCCGTTGATCAGTGCCTGGGAAATGGCATAGCCCATGGCGCCACCGCCCGCCTGCTCCAGGCCGAAGGCCGACTTGACGATCAGCGCCAGCACGCCGGGCAGCTCGCTGATATTGAGCGCCACCACGACCAGGGCTATCAGCAGGTAGGCCAGGGCCATAAAGGGCACCACCAGTTCGGCAAAGCGCGCTATGGTGCGCAGGCCGCCGAAAATAATGAGCCCGGCCAACAGTACCAGCGCCACGCCGGTGGCCCAGTCGGGCACGCCGAAGGCGACCTGCATGGCGGCGCTGATGGAGTTGGCCTGCACCGCGTTGAACACCAGGCCAAAGGCGATGATCAGGAAAATGGCGAACAGCACGCCCATCCAGCGCATGCCCAGCCCCTTTTCCATGTAATAGGCCGGACCGCCCCGGTAGTTGCCATCCTCGTCCTTGACCTTGTACAGCTGGGCCAGGGTGCTTTCGACAAAGGCGGTGGACATGCCGATCAGCGCGATCAGCCACATCCAGAAAATGGCGCCGGGGCCGCCCAGGTAAAGGGCCACGGCCACCCCGGCCAGGTTGCCGGTGCCGACCCGCGCCGCCAGGCTGGTACACAGCGCCTGGAAAGACGAAATGCCCGCCGCGTCGGACTTGCGGCTGTTCCTGAGCACCGAAAACATATGACCGAAGTGGCGGAACTGAATAAAGCCCAGGCGCAGGGTGAAAAACACCCCTACCCCCAGCAGCAGGTAAATCAGTACCGTGCCCCACAGCAGGTCGTTAATAAAAGCAATAATGGTATCCATGGGTTGTCTCTGCTTCCGTTGGGTTAAGCATTACAATCAGTAATAAGAATAGTTATCATCTACTACTATTGGCAGCCGACGGAATCTAGCACAAGCCGCCGGAATCGCCATGTGAGCCAGATCACACAAAAATATAACAAGCGGAAAAAATCGCCATTTGTTAGCGATAAATAATGTTATTTAACCTGATTTGCAACATATAAACCTTTAAATTCATTACACTTAGAGATATAAATCTTTTACTGCCGGCCGGCGGCATCCGCCTTGCCCACGCTTTATTTTAGTAGCCTGAATAAGGGATACTGTCGGCCCTCGTGTGAACGGCAAACCCGCCGAATGAAAGGACCCTGTCATGGCCGATAAACTGACCCAACTGCGCAAACTGACCACAGTGGTCGCCGACACCGGCGACATCGACGCCATCCGCAAGTACCAGCCGGAAGACGCTACCACCAACCCCTCGCTGATCCTCAAGGCGGCTCAGATCCCCGAGTATCGCCCCTTGCTGCAGGACGCCGTGGAATGGGCCAAGGCCCAGAGCCAGGATCCGGATCAGCAGTTGATCGACGCCGGTGACAGGCTGGCGGTCAATATCGGCTGTGAAATCCTCAAGCTTATCCCCGGCCGCATCTCCACCGAGGTGGATGCCCGCCTGTCCTTCGATACCCAGGCCAGCATCGACAAGGCCCGCCGCCTGATTGAGCTGTACCGCCAGGCCGGCATCGGCCGCGAGCGCATCCTGATCAAACTGGCCTCCACCTGGGAAGGCATCCGCGCCGCCGAGGTGCTGGAGCAGGAAGGCATCAACTGCAACCTGACCCTGCTGTTCAGCTTTGCCCAGGCCCGGGCCTGTGCCGAGGCCGGCGCCTATCTCATCTCCCCCTTCGTGGGCCGCATTCTCGACTGGTACAAGCAAAACACCGACCAGAAGGACTACACCCCGGCACAAGATCCGGGCGTGCTCTCCGTGACCCGCATCTACGACTACTACAAGGCCCACGGCTATGGGACTGTGGTGATGGGCGCCAGCTTTCGCAACACCGGCGAAATCCTCGAGCTGGCCGGCTGCGATCGCCTGACCATAGGCCCCAACCTGCTCGAAGAACTGAGCCAGGCCCAGGGCGAAGTGGTGCAAAAGCTGACCGACCAGGGCGCCAGCCAGCCCCGTCCCGCGCCCATGACCGAAGCCGAGTTCCGCTGGGAGCAGAACCAGGACGCCATGGCCACCGAAAAACTGGCCGAAGGCATCCGCAACTTCGCCGTCGACCAGGGCAAGCTTGAGGCCATGCTCAAGGCCATGCTCTGAGCCATCCGGGCTCCCGCCTCGGGAGCCCGTTTATTTCTGCTGCCGGCCTCCCGGCAGTTTGCTTTCGTCTGTTTTTTTCTTTTGCGCTCACCGCAGAAAATACCGCCGATTTCCCCACCATTTAATAAAAGTGTAATAACAGGGTTCTATTTTAGAACCTGTTGTGATATACGAATTACCGACTGCAACTGATAGCCAACAGGAGGGAGCCCCATGGAAAGGTTCAGCTTCGATCAGGAACTTGTGGTTGAACGGTCCCCGCGCGGCACGCCGCGCGAGCCCGCCAAAAAGCGCAAATGGCGGGAAATTGAAGCACTCAAGGACAAACAGCGCTTACAAAAAGAACTTCAGCTGCTCGACTGCGCCTTCGAATTCGAGGGCAGGGTGGAAGAGTTGGAGCTGTAGAGCACGAAGACCTATTCAGGCGCCCCAGGGCGCCTTTTTTGTGTGCCGCACTCAGGCATCCAGCGGCAGTTGCCAGTCGATGGGCGCCTTACCCTGCTGCGCCAGCAGCTCGTTGGTACGGGAGAAATGGCGGCAACCGAAAAAACCCCGGTGTGCCGACAGCGGGCTGGGATGGGGGGCGGCCAGCACATGGTGGCGGGCCGGGTCGATCATGGCGCCTTTTTTCTGGGCATGGCTGCCCCACAGCAAAAACACCACTCCCTGGCAATGATCGTTGACCGCGCGGATCACATGATCGGTGAAGGTTTCCCAGCCCAGCCGGGCATGGGAATGGGCCTTGCCCGCCTCCACCGTCAGCACCGTATTGAGCATCAGCACTCCCTGGCGGGCCCAGGATTCCAGGTAGCCGTGGTTGGGGATGCGAAAACCGGGGATGTCGCTGCTCAGCTCCTTGTACATATTCTGCAGGGACGGCGGCACCCGTACCCCGGGGCGCACCGAAAAGCACAGGCCATGGGCCTGGCCCGGGCCGTGATAGGGATCCTGGCCCAGCATCACCACCTTCACCTCCCCCAGTTCGGTAAACCTGAAGGCGTTGAACATGTCCTGCTGAGGCGGGTAGATCACCTTGCCTGCCTCCCGTTGCTGCCTGACGATATTCATCGCCTGCTGAAAATAGGGCTGCTCTTTTTCCGGCCCAATTACCTGGCTCCAGCTCAGCGTCATCGCTCGCCTCTCGTTGCATCCAAAGCGCCTAGCTTAAAAGCTGGCCCGCCCGCCCGCAAGCCGCCCAAGGCGGCAGGCCGCCACCCTTTTTGTGTTAGCGAGGTCATGAAATCATCAAAAGCCACGGTAAAAAAATCCTTATCATGGTAACTTATTGGCTTAAACCTCTGGTTTAACACCAACTTAACAAAATTTCGCACTTAAGCAGGTTGTATATGTCGCTGATCATAAAACTTATTGCCGGTATTTTGTCCGGCCTGCTCATCGGGCTGTTCGCCCCCGATGTGCTGGCCCGTCTGTTGCTGACCTTCAAAATGCTGTTCGGACAGTTGATTTCCTTCACCATTCCGCTGCTGATCCTGTTCTTTATCACCAGCGGCATCGCCAGCCTGCCCCAAAAATCCGGCAAGCTGCTGGGCAAGACCATTGGCCTGGCCTATGCCTCCACCCTGGTGGCCGGTATCGTCGCCTTCCTGGTAGCAAGCACCTTTATCCCCATGCTGGCCAGCCCGGCCACCCAGGTCGCCGCCGAGGAAGGCAGCAAGCTGGCGCCCTTCGTCACCCTGCAAATCTCTCCCCTGTTCGGGGTGACCAGCGCCTTGGTCGCTGCCTTTGTGTTCGGCATCGGCATTTCCGCGCTGCAGGCCCGGGCCCTGAAAGAGGTCTCCGACCAGGCCCGGGACGTCATCGACCTGCTGCTGGCCAAGGTGATCATCCCGCTGCTGCCGGTCTACATCGCCGGCGTCTTCACCGAAATGGCGCTCGAAGGCACCGTATTCAACACCCTTAAAACCTTCGGCGTGGTATTGCTGCTGGCGGTGCTGATGCACTGGATCTGGCTGACCACCCTCTATACCCTCACCGGCCTGGCCATGGGCCGCTCGCCCCTGACGCTGATCAAGAACATGCTGCCCGCCTACTTCACCGCCCTGGGCACCATGTCCAGCGCCGCCACCATACCGGTGTCCCTGCGCGCCACCAAGGCCAACGGCGTGCGCGAGGGCATCGCCAACTTCACCGTACCGCTGACCGCCAACATTCACCTGTCCGGCTCCACCATCACCATCACCACCTGTGCCGTGGCGGTGATGTACCTGACCGAGCAGCTGGCCATTCCGTCCCTGGCCGAAATCATGCCCTTTATCATCATGCTGGGCGTGGTGATGATCGCCGCCCCCGGCGCCCCCGGCGGCGCCGTGATGTCGGCCATCGGCCTGCTCGGCACCATGCTCGGCTTCGGCGAAGGCGCCATCGCCCTGATGATCGCCCTCTACATGGCCCAGGACAGCTTTGGCACCGCCTGCAACGTCACCGGTGACGGCGTCATCGCCCTGTGGGTCGACAAGTTCGCCGGCGAAGACGCCGCCCTGGCCGCAGCCCCCCAGGCGGAAAAAGCCTGAAACTAAAATGGGGTCGGAGTCAATTTTCATCATTGACTCCGACCCCATTATTTTTCACAGCAAAAAGGGCCGCCAGGCCCTTTTTTGGGTTTAGGCTATCCCAGTCGGGGCCGGATAATCCCCTCCTGCATCGTTGACGCCACCAGGATCCCGTCCCGGGTGAAGAAGTGTCCCTGTACCAGTCCCCTTCCCGCCACCGCCCGCGGGCTGTTGATGGCATACAGGATCCAGTCGTCGAAACGGAAATCCTGGTGAAACCACATGGAATGATCGATGGTCGCCACCTGTAGCTGCGGCTCCCAGAAGGAGTGGCCATGGGGCATCAGCGCAGTAGGCAGGAAATTGAAGTCGGAAGCATAAGCCAGCAGATACTTGTGGATGCGCGGATCGTCCGGCAGCCGGCCGTTGGCCCTGAGCCAGATATGGCGCACCGGCTCCGCTTTTTCCGGTTTCATGGGATTGACGTAATTGACCTGGCGTACCTCTATCGGCTTTTCCGCCAGCAGTCTTTCCCGGGTTCTCGCCGGCAAGTGTTCGGCCAGGGCGGCAAGTCGCGCGCTCTCCGGCATCAGCCCTTCCGGCCCCGCCACGGACGGCATGGGGGCCTGATGTTCGAAACCCGCCACCGGTTGCTGAAAGGAGGCGGTCATGTAGAAGATGGGCTTGCCATATTGCAGCGCCTGGACCCGGCGGGTGGAGGTGGTCTTGCCGTCGCGGATGGTTTCCACGTCGTAGATAATGGGCTTGTTGACATCCCCCGGGCGCAGGAAGTAGGAGTGAAAGGAGTGTACCGGCCGCTCCGGCTCCAGGGTGTATTTGGCGGCGGCCAGCGCCTGGCCCATCACCTGGCCGCCGAACACGGCCCCAAAACCGAGGTCCATGCTCTGGCCGCGGTACAGGCCGTCATCCAGGGGCTCCAGCGCCAGCAGCGTCAATAACTCGTCCAATGCCTGACTCATGCTTGTTACCTGATTAATCAACTGGTCGTACAAGTTAACACAGGCCGGCAAGACGGCGGTAGCCCCCGTCAGGACCGATCGCGGGCAATAGAAAAGGGGCAGCCGCTGGCTGCCCCTTTTGGTGTCGTCGGTTTGTTCCCTGAACCTGATTGCTCCCTGCAATCCCTGACCTGACCCGTCCCGAGTCTTCCCCTTCCCGCTCCGTCGGGGTGTTCCTTACGTCATCCTGACTGGCCACATCCTGTTGCCAACCGCTCCGTCCTGGAGGTATCCCTGACCCTTCCCTGTGTCATCCCCTTGGCCATCATGGCCTGGTCCCTTGCCTCCTGGCTGCCGGATTCCGAACCGGCACCGCTTCCTTAATCCTTGCTCCGGCTCCTGCCGGTAGTCCCTGTGTGGCTGCCTGCCGTTTGTCTTCCTGACAATCCGGCTTGCCCTGCCGTTGATGACTACTATACGGGTTTCCCCGGCGGGCTCAATTCACCTGGCCGGCCAGTTGCCAACCCAACACACAGAAAAAAAATAAAAAGATTTTTAATAACAATGAGATAGCTACAAACACTGGCAAACCCCCCGGCCACAAAGCGCATTTTCCACCATGTTATTGAGAGATCTCTCACAAGCACCCGCAGCAAATGGCGATAAAAAGGGGTCGGAGTCAATTAATAATTGACTCCGACCCCTTTTTGGGGGGAGTTACTTCATCATTTTGGCTTTTAGGGCAGCAAAATCGGCGGGGATGGTTTCGGACAGGGACACCATGGCGCCGTGCTTGGCCAGGGGGCCGGGCAGCGCAATATCCTGTTCGAGGATGGCATCCACGCTTTCCTTGAACTTGGCCGGATGAGCGGTGCACAGGAAGATGCCCACCTCGTCCTTGCCCCGCTCCTTGTTGAGCAGCTCCCAGGCGATGGCGCCATGGGGTTCGCACAGGTAGCCCTTGGCGAACAGCCGCTTGAGGGCGTCCTTGGTCTGCTCGTCGTTGAGCGCACCGGAGGCGATGTCGGACAGGCTCCAGCCCTTGACCCGGCACAGCTCTTCCACCCGCGGCCAGTTGTTGGGCCGGCTCACGTCCATGGCGTTGGACAGGGTAGCAACAGTGTCGTGGGGGGCCCAGTTGCCGCTGTCCAGGTAGCGCGGCACGGTGTCGTTGGCGTTGGTGGCGGCCACAAAGCGCTTCACCGGCAGGCCGATGGCCTTGGCAATCAGGCCTGCAGTGAGGTTGCCGAAGTTGCCGGACGGCACGCTGATCACCGCCTTGTGGCGCTGCTCGGCGGGCAGCTCGGCCACGGCTTCAAAGTAATAACACACCTGGGCCAGCAGCCGGCTGATGTTGATGGAGTTGGCGGAATTCAGGCCCACCGCGGCCTTCAGCTCTTCGTCGTCAAAGGCCTGCTTGACCAGCGCCTGGCAGGCGTCAAAGTCGCCCTGCACCGCGAAGGTGCGAATATTGCCGCCCAGGGTGGTAAACAGCTTTTCCTGCAGCGGGCTGATTTTGCCTTCCGGATAGAGGATCACCACCTCGATATTGGGCAGGCCGTAGAAGGCGTGGGCCACGGCGGCACCGGTATCGCCGGAGGTAGCGGTGAGAATGGTGATCTTGCCGTCGCTGCGCAGGGTGGCCAGGCACTGGGCCATAAAGCGGCCGCCGAAGTCCTTGAACGCCAGGGTCGGACCGTGGAACAGCTCCAGGGCATAGGTGTGTTCATCCACCTTCACCAGCGGCGCCGGAAAGGTAAAGGCCCGCTCCACCATGGCGGTGAGCGTGTCCCTGGGAATTTCGTCACCGATCAGGTGCTGCAGAATGGCCACGGAGCGCGGCACCAGCGGTTGCTCCAGCAGGGCGTCCACATTGGCCAGCGGGCTTAAGTGCTCCGGAAAGAACAGGCCCTGGCCCCGGCCCAGCCCCTGGCGGACGGCGCCGGCGAAATCGATGGTCTCACTATTGTCCTTGATATTGTACAGCTTCATAGTTCGGTTCCTGTTACCCGGGCACCCTGGGTGTCGAGTTTGCAAATATGGCAAAAGCCATCCTGGTTCTGAATAAAGTGGTCGGCCAGCCAGGCCTTGAGTTTTTCCGCCTGGTGCAGATCCTTCATCACCGAAAACACGGTGGGACCGCTGCCGGAAATGCCGGTCGCCAATGCGCCCATGGCGGCCGCATGCTCGCGCACTTCATTAAAGCCCGGGATCAACTGGGCCCGGTAGGGCTCGGCAATCACGTCTTTCAGCATGGCGGCGGCCACCTGCTCCTGGCCGGTATGGCTGGCATGCACAAAACCCGCCAGCCGGCGGCCGTAGGTCAGGCAGTCCTGGCGGCGGTACTGGGCCGGCAGTATGGCCCGGGCGGCGGAGGTCGACACGGTAATACCCGGATAGCACACCACCCAGTACCATTCATCGAACGAGGGCAGGGTCTGGCTGATCACGCCCGCTTCGTCCAGCACCAGCTGCATACCGCCAAAATGGCAGGGCGCCACGTTGTCGTAATGCACCGAGCCGGAAATCTGCCCCTCCAGCTCGCCCATCAGCAGCATCAACTCGTGCCGGCTCAGGGCCTCGTCATGGAAGGCATTGAGCGCCACAAAGGCGGCAACGATGCTGGTGGCGCTGGAGCCCAGCCCCGAGCCCACCGGCAGGTTTTTCTCCAGGGTCATCACCAGCGGCTTGAGCCCGAGGCCCTTTTTTTCCAGCGCCTTGCCGTAGGCCACATAGCAGTCGTAGACGATGTTCTGGGTGAAGTCGTCCGGCAGCTTGTGGGCGAAGGGGCCGGCATTGTTCAGGCGAAACTCGCCGTCGCCCTCACCCACCCACACCCGGTCTCCCAGCAGGGAGCCGTCCAGGGGGGCCAGCGCGGCCCCCAGCACGTCAAAACCCACGCTCACATTGGCGGTCGAGGCTGGGGCGTACGCAACAACACTCATTTAAATCTCCTGCTTCCAGTTATGGGTGCGCAACAGGTCGGCGAACACGCCGGCGGCGGTGACATCGGCACCGGCGCCATAGCCGCGCAGCACCAGCGGGATCGGCTGGTAATACTGGGTGTAAAACGCCAGGGCGTTTTCGCCGTCCTTGACCTTGAACAGGGGATCATCCCCGTCTACCGCCTTGATGGCAACCTTGCAGTGGCCATTTTCGATGGCGCCCACATAACGCAGTACCTTGCCCTCGGCCGCGGCCTCCGCCACCCGAGCCTCGAACCAGGCATTGGCCTCGGGCAGCCGGGCCATAAAGCTGTCGATGTCGCCGCTGGCGTCAAACTCCGGCGGCAGCGCCATTTCCACCTCTATGTCGTCCAGGCTGAGTTCCATGCCCGCCTCCCGGGCCAGGATCAGCAGCTTGCGCGCCACGTCCATGCCGTTGAGATCGTCCCGGGGATCCGGCTCGGTAAAGCCGTTTTCCCGGGCGATACGGGTGGCATCGGCAAAGCTCATGCCTTCGTCCAGCTTGCCGAAGATGTAGGACAGGGAGCCGGACAGGATACCGCCGAACGCCTTCAGCTGGTCGCCGGCGCGAATGAGGTTCTGCAGGTTTTCGATCACCGGCAGGCCGGCACCGACGTTGGTTTCATACAGAAACTTGCGGCGGGTAGCCCGGGCGGCCCGGCGCAGTTCGCGATAATAGTCCAGGCTGGCGGTGTTGGCCTTTTTATTGGGCGTCACCACATGGAAGCCGGCGGCCAGGAAGTCGGCATACTGGTCGGCGATTTGTTCGTTGGAGGTGCAGTCCACCAGCACCGGGTTGATCAGGTGGCTTTCCTCCACCAGGCGGGCAACCCGCTCCAGGCCGAAGGCGTCGTGGGCCTGCTCCAGCCGGTCGCGCCATTCATTGAGGTTGATGCCGTTGCGATCCAGCGCCATCTTGCGGGAATTGGCGATGCCCACCACCCGGACGCCGATGTCCTGGGCTTCCAGCACCGGCTGCTGGCGGCGGATTTGCTCGAGCAGGGCCGCGCCCACGCCGCCGCAGCCCACCAGGAACACATCGATGAACTGGCGGCTGGAAAAGAAATTCTGGTGGCAGGCCTTGATCGCCTCGGTCACCTTTTCCTTGCGGATCACCGCCGAAATGGAACGCTCGCTGGAACCCTGGGCAATGGCCACGATATTGATGGAGGCCTCGGCCAGGGAGTTGAAGAAGCGGGCCGACACCCCCTTGGCGGTACGCATCCTGTCCCCCACCAGGGAGATGATGGCCAGATCATCGATCACGTCCACCGGATCCAGCAGGTTGTTCTTGAATTCGAGGGCAAATTCGCCGTCGATGGCCTTGCGCGCCTTTTCCTTGTCGTAGCTGTGGATGCAGAAACTGACGCTGTATTCGGACGAGCTTTGGGTGATCAGCACCAGGCTGACCCCGGCGCGGGACAGGCAGGTAAACAGCCGGCCGGCCATGCCCACCATGCCTTTCATGCCCGGCCCGGACAGGTTGAGCATGGTCATGCCGGACAGGTCGGAAATGCCCTTGACCTGCAGGTCGTCGTCGCTGCATTCGGGGCCGATGAGCGAGCCTTCGCCCTGGGGATTGCCGGTGTTCTTGATAAGGCAAGGGATATGGAACTGGGCGATGGGGGCTATGGTCTTGGGATGCAGCACCTTGGCGCCGAAATAGGACAGCTCCATCGCCTCCTTGTAGGACAGCTGCTTGAGCAGCTTGGCGTCGGGCACCAGGCGCGGATCGCAGTTATAGACACCGTCCACGTCGGTCCAGATTTCGCAGCACTCGGCATCCACGCAGGCGGCCAGCACGGCGGCGGAGTAATCGGAGCCGTTGCGGCCCAGGATCACGGTTTCGCCCTTATCGTTGCCCGCGGTAAAGCCCGGCATCAGGTAAACGCAATCGCGGCGCAGGCCCTGGTCGCGGAAGCGCTGGCGCGACACTTCGATATTGACGTGGGCTTCCAGGAAGCTGCCCTCGCCCAGCAGCATGGCCTGGGGCGAAATCACCTCCACCTGCTCGCCGCGTGCCCGCAGCAGCTCGGCCATAACGGCGATGGACAAGGCCTCGCCCCGGCTCAGAATACGGGCCTGGATATTGTCGGGGCACTGGGTCAGCAGGCTAACCCCTTGCAGCAGCCGGGCCAGTTGGCCCAGTTCCCGCTCCACCTGACTTTTGAGCGCGTCCGCCTCCAGCCCGCCAACGCGTTCCCGAAGGCCGTCGATGATGGCGTGGAAAATCTGCTCGATCTCGGCCAGTACCGGGGCCGGATCCAGGCCACGGCTGGCCTGCTCCACCACCGCCACCAGATGGTTGGTGACCTTGGCCGGCGCCGACAGCACCAGGGCCACCTGGGACTGGCGCTGGTTGTTGACCACGATATCGGCCACGGTCTGGAACCGTTCGGCGTTGGCCAGCGAGGTACCGCCAAATTTCAGGACACGCATTCATTACTCCCTGTGTAAAACGAAAAAGCCCGTATCTGGTTGGGACACGGGCTCTTGGATTCAAATTTGTTTGTCGTCAGCGCATCAGCCCGCCCCAGTGCCACCAGTGGTGGTACCGGTAATAATGATGGTGGTGATGGTGCGGCTTGCATGGAACAGCATGACGAACAACCTCGAAAATCGGATGCCATAGCAATAACCCGGGGCATCCGCCTTGTCAACTTCAATCCTTGACGGCCAGGGCCCGTTCCAGGTCCTTCAACAGCAGATGCAGCAGATTCAGGTCCCGCTGTTCCAGCATAGGCAATCGGTCATGTACCCATTCCGCCAGTTTATCCTGCTGTGAAATAGCGGCCAGCTCAAATAAATGCTCTGTTTTTTGCTGCAGCACCCTCAAGGACGCATTTTCTGCACGAGCGGCGCTTTTTTCCTCGTTTTCCGTGGCCAGCCCCTGGCTGAACTCCCAGGCATAAAGCATGATGGCCTGGCCCAGATTGAGCGAAGGATAAGTCACTTTCAACGGCAGGTAGCTGATCATGTCGGCATGGGCCAAATCCTCGTTACTAAGCCCCGACTCCTCGCAACCGAACAAAATGGCCACTTTTGCCAGTTGCTTGTTGTTTACCTGGGCAATGGCCTGCTTGGGGGTGAGGTAGTGCAGATAACGGCCGCGCCGGCGGGCGGTGGTGGCGATGACCAGGTCCATGTCCGCCAGGCCCTCGGCCAGGGTGGCAAAATACTCGGCCCGCTCCAGTATCTCCTGGGCGCCGTGGGCCACCCAGTGGGCCTGGTCCTGCTGGTGCACCCGGCTGTCCACCAGCCGCATGTGCTCAAAGCCCATGGTTTTCATGGCACGGGCGGCGGCACCCACGTTTTCGGCCCGGGCCGGCGATTTGAGTACGAAATAAAGCTCCATGCCACTCCCCTAAATGTAAGGCCGCGTATTGTCCGCAAAGCGGGCCAGAAGGTAAAGCGTGAGGAGTTAGGAGTGAGGAGTGAGGAGTGAGGAGTGAATTTAGCCGCCGGGCAAGCTCCCTGGAGCGCAGGCGGCCCGCCTGCATTACCGCCCGGCGGCAACC
This sequence comes from Zobellella taiwanensis, assembly GCF_003012795.1. GTDB lineage: Bacteria > Pseudomonadota > Gammaproteobacteria > Enterobacterales > Aeromonadaceae > Oceanimonas > Oceanimonas taiwanensis. Next base: position 154,241 of record NZ_PXYH01000004.1, on the reverse strand, counting down.
CTCGTGCCCTCAAGCCACACCAAAACCACGCCATTACCCCAGGCGGGCGAGCCGCCCGCGCCCCAATACCCCGCGCCGCTCCCCGGAGCGCAGCCGGCCCGCCTGCATTGCCGCCCGGCGGCAACCCTCGTGGCCTCAAGCCATGCCCAACCACGGCATCCCCCCCCAGGCGGGCGAGCCGCCCGCGCCCCAATACCCCGCACCGCCCCCGGAGCGCAGCCGGCCCGCCTGCATTGCCGCCCTGTGGCTGTACGGCTCCCGAGCACGGGGAGATCACCATAAGGGCAGCGACTATGACCTGGCCGTGGTGTTTACCAATTGGGAAAAACACCCCCTGACCCGCCGCCTGCGCCCCGAGGAACTGGTGCTGGAATGGCAGCAAGAGTGCGCCTTGCCCGATGGCCGCTTGAGCGTGGTGGATCTGTCCATAGCGCCGGTTCCGCTGGGCTGGAGCATCCTGAGCGAGGGCAGGCTGTTGCTGGACAAATGGCCCGACCGACGCATGCGGGCCGAACAACGCATCTATTCCATGTGGGAGCTGGACTATGTGCACCCCCAACAAGGTACAACCTCTATTGATAACAACGGCTATCTCAGTGCCCAGCAAGAACACCTCGACCAGTGCGAACTGGATCTGGCCGAGCTGCAACGCCGCTTGAGCCAGGCCCCCTGGAGCCGCTTCGAGCAAAGGGCTGCCGAGCGCACCCTGCAACTGCTTATCAAATCCTGCATCGGCATCGCCAAACAGTGGTCGAAGCAGGTGACCGGCAAGGCCAGCAATGAAGCACTGACCGCCTTCAACCGGCTCACCGACAGGCAACTGATCCAGGTTCAGATCCCCTGGCGCAAGGTGGTGGGGCTGAGAAACGCCCTGGTACACGATTACCTGGAAGTAGACACGGACATCATCCGCGACGTTATCGCCTCCAACTACCACCAGCCGCTGCTCGAATTCGCCCGGCAGGGGCTGATCGCCCTGGGAAGCGTGAGGAGTGAGGCATCACAATAATTTCCCCACAATGACACCCGGATCCATTACTATCGCAACATAAGGCATCGCAACAGGGAAGCTCATCATGCACGGCAACGCCAGGGAATTGGCCACCATCATCATGGACAGGTTCGACGCCTTCTACCGTCGTTTTCTCGACATCACCCAAGGCGCCAAGGTGAGGTTCGAAACCCGGGACTGGCTGGGCGTGCAGCTGGCTGGGCGCCAGCGTATCCGCCTCTACGATCACCATGTAAACGAAACCCTGCAGGCGGTGAGCGACCACATGGGCGGCGCCCCCCTCGGCCAGGAAGGCCTCAAGGAACTGAAGCAGGCGTTCAACGATCTGCTTACCCACCACCCCAACCCCGAGATAGCCGAGTCGTTCTACAACTCGGTATACCGGCGTTCACTGCGCCACAAAAACATCCGCGCCGAAAACCTCTATGTGCACAGTTTCATCGAACGCGATCCCGAGCCGGATCTGGGCAGTTGCACCTGGCAATACCGGCTGACGCCGGAAACCCTGGAGGCGGTACTGGCCGAGGTGCTGCATCGTTTCGGGCTGGCCAGGCCCTTTGTGGATCTGGCGCGGGATCTGCGCCGGGTTGCCCTGGCCCTGGCCGAGGCCAGGCCCCAGGGCGGGCCTTTTACCCTGACCCTGGTCAACACCCTGTTCTACCGCAACAAGGGGGCCTACCTTATCGGCCGCCTGGAGCAGGCCGGCCGCCCCCTGCCCTTTATCCTGCCGCTGCTGCATCAGGACGACGGCCTGGTAATCGATACCCTGCTCATCAGCCACGACGACGCCTCCATCCTGTTCGGCTTCGCCCGCGCCTACTTCATGGTGTGGTGCCCGGTCCCGGCGCTGCTGGTGCATTTTCTGCGTCCGCTGCTGCCCAACAAGGCGGATTACGAAATCTACACCGCCATCGGCTGCCAGAAGCACGGCAAAACCGCCTTTTACCGGGACTACCTCCGCCATCTGGCCCACAGCAGGGACGCGTTCGTCATAGCTCCCGGCATCAAGGGCATGGTGATGTGCGTCTTTACCCTGCCCTCCTATGGGGTGGTGTTCAAGGTCATCAAGGACAGCTTTACCCCGCCGAAGGAGGTGGACCATGCCACCGTCAAGGCCAAATACCGGCTGGTCAAGCAGCACGACAGGGTCGGGCGCATGGCCGACACCATGGAGTTCACCAATTTCGAACTGCCCTTGCACCGCATCAGCCCCCCACTGCTGGCCGAGCTGCAACAACTGGCGCCCTCGCTGCTGAGCATCAAGGGCGACCGGCTGATCATCCGCCATCTTTATACCGAGCGGCGCATGATCCCGCTCAACCTCTACCTGGAGCAGGCGGACAACGGCGCCCTGGCCGACGCCCTGGACGAATACGCCAGCGCGGTGAAACAGCTGGCGGCCGCCAACATCTTCCCCGGGGACATGCTGTTCAAAAACTTCGGCGTCACCCGCCACGGCAGGGTGATCTTTTACGATTACGACGAAATCGCCTACATGAGCGAATGCAACTTCCGCGATATTCCCAAAACCAGCCACCTGCAGGACCAGCTCAGCGCCGAGCCCTGGTACTCGGTGGGCCCGCGGGATGTCTTTCCCGAGGAATTTCGCACCTTTCTGCTGTGCAATCCGCGTATCCGCGCCGCCTTCAGCCCCCGGCACCAGGATCTGTTCAGCGCCGGCTACTGGCGCCAGTTGCAACACAACATTGCCGCGGGCCAGTTTGTCGATGTCTTCCCCTACCGGCGGCGGCAGCGCTTTTGCTGCCGCTACCCCTGAGCCCGGTTCACAGTTGCGGATGACTCAGGGGCTCGCGCGCCACCAGGATGCCGTTGAGATCCGCATAAATGTAGTCGCCGGGGTGGATGGTCGCGCCGGCAAAAGTCACCGCCACCTCCACGCTGCCCTCGCCGCGTTTTTCCGAGCGCAGCGGGCAGGCGGCCAGGGCCTTGATGCCCAGCGCCATGGTCGACAGCGTGCCCGCGTCGCGAATGGCACCATGCACCACTATGCCTTCCCAGCCATTTTGCAGCGCCAGCTCCGCCAGCATGTCGCCGAGCAGCGCACAGCGCAACAGGCCGCCGCCATCCACCACCAGCACCTTGCCGGTGCCCGGCGTGGCCACCAGTTCGCGTACCCGGGAATTGTCCTCGTAGCAACGCACCGTGACCGCCTGGCCCCAGAACAGGGTTTCGCCGCCATAATCCCGGAACAGGGGCTCCAGTACCCGCACCTTGTCCGCGTGTTCATCACATAAATCCGGCAATAAATCGAGCATGCTTCCTCCCTGGTGTGATCCTGTTTCGCCCCGGCGGGGCCCTGGCGACAACAATTGCAGCCGCCCTATAACATACACCGGCTTTTGTTAAATCGCCGCTTGACCTGGATCAATTAGCTTCATAAAACTATTTAACAATATTGATTGCAGACTGTTGTTATGCCCCTGTTAACTGTTAAAATAAGACAACTTCACCTAATGGACCTCTGTTCGTCCCGTCCATGAATTTTGTTGGGTATGACGCAGTAACTGCATGGGATGCAAATAAAAACGGCTAAAAAACAGCAGTATGGCACAGGTTTCACACTAGGCATTTAGGAGTAGATCGCGTAATTTAGTTACACGATTTTTCCCTACATGACCGGCCTCGTTCCGGCGGCTGTTGGCACAGACATCATTTTTACATCTAAAAACAGGTACGCTCATGCAGACACCTCACATTCTTATCGTTGAAGACGAACTGGTCACCCGCAACACCCTCAAAAGCATCTTCGAAGCCGAAGGCTACCAGGTACTCGAAGCCACCGACGGCGAAGAAATGTACAAGGCCCTGTCGGAAAACAAGATAAACCTGGTGATCATGGACATCAACCTGCCCGGCAAGAACGGCCTGCTGCTGGCCCGTGAGCTGCGCGAGCAGCACACCCTGGCGCTGATGTTCCTGACCGGCCGCGACAACGAGGTGGACAAGATCCTGGGCCTGGAAATCGGTGCCGACGACTACATCACCAAGCCGTTCAACCCCCGCGAACTGACCATTCGCGCCCGCAACCTGCTGGGCCGCACCATGCAGGCGCCCGACGCCCAGGAAGAGGAAAAGCAGGTGGAAGCCTACCGCTTCAACGGCTGGACCCTCGACATCAACAGCCGCGCCCTGGTCAGCCCCACCGGCGAGGTGTTCAAGTTGCCGCGCAGCGAGTTTCGCGCCATGGTCCATTTCTGCGAGCATCCGGGCCAGATCCAGAGCCGGGCCGAGCTGCTGAAAAAAATGACCGGCCGCGAACTCAAGCCCCATGACCGTACCGTGGACGTCACCATCCGCCGCATCCGCAAGCACTTCGAGTCGCTGCCGGACACCCCGGAAATCATCGCCACCATCCACGGCGAAGGCTACCGCTTCTGCGGCGAGCTGGAGTCCTGATACCCACAAAGCCCGGATCACTCCGGGCTTTGTTCTTTTCAAATGCAGGCGCTCCGCCTGCGCCCCGGGCAAGGCCATCTCCCCTTCAGGGCCCCAGCCATAGCCGCGGATCCGCCGGCGGCACAAAATCCGGCATCAGCGGATTTTCCAGGGCCAGCCGCCGCAGACCGGGGGCACCAATAAAGGCCAACGCCCGCCGGTGCTCTTCCTGGGCCAGGAACAGCCGTTCAAAGGAGCCGTCGGCCACCGCCCGGCGCAGGCCGGTTTCGAGCCGCCCGGCCAGCGCCCGGTTGTCCGGGTGCACAAAAAAGTAAATGGGCGCCGGATAATACAGCACCAGCCCGGGCACCACCGCCAGCGCCTGGGGCGAATGCCGTGCCAGCTCGGGCCAGACCTCGGCCACACTGCGCGGAAAATAATCCACCCGCCGGCCCATCACCATGCGGAACATGCCGTCATAGTCGGTTGCCGTCTGCACCTCAAGGCCATTGGCACGCAATATGTCCACATCCGGCCAGCCCTCCCCCTGAATGGCGGTAAAACCGCCCAATGCCGACAAGGATCCGATCTCGCCCAACCGGGCCAGCGACTGGGGGTGCGCCAGCAGCACCCGGTATCCCAGCAAGCCTTTCAGCAAGGGCACCGGCACCGCCCTGGCCTTGTCCATCCGCTCCCGGCTGGCCATGCTCCACACCAAATCCAGTTCGCCCCGGGCCACCATTTCAAAGGCCCTGGCCTGGGACAGGGGCTGGTCAAACGGCCGGGCCCGGGCCGGACCGTGATCCGGCGCGGTTTTTTCCAGCGCCAGGGCCAGCAGGGCAACAAAGTAGTTCACCCGTTGATCCTGGCCGCTTTCCGCCGGCCGGTGGGTGATCTCCAATGCCGCTGCCGGCATCGCCACCAGCCACAACCACAGCAGCCAACGACTCATGTGGGCGCCTCCTCCTGGCTGAACAACAGCTCCGCCGGTACCGGCTTGCTGAAGTAGTACCCCTGCATCAAATCGCAGCCGAAACGGGTCAGCAGTTCCACCTGGATATGCTCTTCCACCCCCTCGGCGATCACCGTCATGCCCAACTGGTGGGCCAGGTCGATAATGCCCCGCACCAGCGCCTTGTCGCGGCTGTTGCGGGTCATGTGGCGGACAAAACTCTGATCGATTTTGACAATGTCGAAGGGCAGGTCGCGCAAATAGCTGAGCGAGGAATAGCCGGTCCCGAAGTCATCCATCGCCAGCCGGATGCCCATGGCCGCCAGCCGCTCGCACTTTTGCCGTACCGAGTCGGAAGACGACAGCAGCAGCCGCTCGGTGATTTCCAGCTTGAGATAACGCCCCTCCAGCCCGCTTTGCTCCAGGCAGCGGGCCACCAGATCGACAAAGTCGGCATCCTTGAACTGCACCGGCGACACGTTCACCGACACACTCAGCCGCCGCCCCGACACCCTGCCCGATGCGGGTATCGACACCCTGGCCCAGGCCCTGGCCAACGGCGAACAACAGTGGCAGCAGGGAATTTGAACCCCGTCAGCCCGGCCGGCGCAATGCCGGGCGGGCCTCAATCCGGGCCAGCCAGGCCTGCAGGTACGGGTATTCGTCGAGCGTGATGGACAAGCGCTGCACGCAAAAGTCCGCCAGCACGTAGGCGGCGATGTCGGCGACACTGTACTGCTCCCCCGCCACATAAGGAGACCGGGACAGGCGATGCTCCAGCCGGGGCAGGAATTGCCGCACCCGGCGCCTGGACTCCTCGCCCCATTCCGGCACGCAGTGCTCCCTGTCCTGGTAAACGCCGCTGATATTGCGAAAAGCCTGAAACGCCGGCAACAGGCCGTCCAGCTCCACAATACGGTGCCACATTTCAATCCGGGCGCGCGCCAGCGGAGTATCGCCGAACAAGGACGGCGTGGAGGGAAAGGTCTCGTCCAGATAGCGGCAGATCGCCACCGACTCGCACAGGTAGCTGCCATCATCCAGCTCCAGCAAGGGGATCTTGCCGTTGGCGCTCATGGCCCTGAAGGCATCGGTTAAATTGGCGCCGCCACGCACATCCACCGGCACCCGCTCGATTTCAATTCCCTTTTCGGCCAAAAACAGGCTTACCCGGCGCGCATTGGGGGCAGGAGCGAATTCGTAAAGTTTCATGTTGTTCCCTCGTTATCCGGTTCAAACAGCCAAAGACCATGCACCAGGACGGAGGATTTCACAACGGGGGGATAAACACAGAAGCAAAACTGGAGCGGGTGAAGGGAATCGAACCCTCGTCGTAGGCTTGGGAAGCCTCTGCTCTACCATTGAACTACACCCGCCGGGCAGACAGCCAATATAAAGACTTTTGGCCGGCTGGCAATCCCCCGCCCGGCCGACTGCGCAATATTCCGCCAAATAACGAGCAAAGGGCACCGGCACCAGTCATGCCGCGTCGCGCCAATCCGGGTCGGGCCGGGCCTTGGCAGGAGACCAGTGGCGCAGTGGCCATCTTGCCGCTTTCCGGGCGGCGCGCCATGGTGCAGAATAGAAGCAACTCACTTTGATATTAAGGACTTATCATGCGTATTTTCGGTATTGCCCTGGCCGCCCTCACCCTTTCCGGCTGCGCCGGCTGGGGCTTTGACAGCAACGTTTCCCCCGAGGGCATCAAGGAATACTACAAGGGAGATGGCGTAACCCTGTATACCAAGGCCGAACTGGAGGGAGTCAACTACGTTACCCTGGGGTCGGTGGAAGGCGAAGCCTGCCAGGTGGAGGCCCAGGAAGCGCCGCCCAAGGTGGCCGATGCCCGGGCCCACATCCGCCGCCGGGCGGCCGACATGGGCGCCAATGGCCTGATCCTGGACAGCTGCATCCGCTTTGACGACATGCCCGGCTGTATTGAGCAGGTGTTGTGCACGGGCCAGGCCATTACAGTCAACAAGCCGTAAGCGGCTTGCAGCCGATAGCGCAAAGCCGTTTTTCAGAGGATTTATGACCGCCATCCACCTGGATCCCATCGGTATTATCCGGTCTCCCTACAAGGAAAAATTCGCGGTGCCGCGCCAACCGGGGCTGGTGGGCGGCGCCCGAGCCCGGCTGGAAATGCTGCCCCCCTACAACGAGCCCAGCGCCTTTCGCGGCCTGGCCGAGTTCAGCCATTTGTGGCTGGTGTTTGTGTTTCACCAAACCATGGAGCAAGGCTGGAAACCCACGGTGCGTCCGCCCCGGCTGGGCGGCAACGAACGGGTAGGGGTATTTGCCACCCGCTCCACCTTCAGGCCCAATCCGCTGGGATTGTCGGTGGTGGAGCTGCTCGACATGTGCCGGGACGGCAACAAGGTCTGGCTGGAACTGGGCGGCGCCGACCTGGTCGACGGCACCCCCGTGGTCGACATCAAGCCCTATCTGCCCTGGGCGGACGCGGTGGCGGATGCGCGCGGCGGCTTTGCCCCGGCGCCGCCCGACATCAGCATGGAAGTTATCTTCACCGCCGCCGCCGAGCAGGCCTGCCGGCAGTCGGACATTCCCGAGCTGCGGGCCTTTATTACCGAAGTGCTGGTGCAGGACCCCCGCCCGGCCTACAAAAAAACCGGGCAGGGCTGGCAGCAATACGGGGTGCGGCTGTATCACTACAATGTGCGCTACGAGGTTTTCGGCCACCTGACCCGGGTGCTGAGCCTGGAGCAAGAGGGATGAGGGCGGGGCTTCTGCCCGCCCCTGCCCCCTGCTACAATCGCCTTCTTTTATGGATTCACGCTCAACAAGGTTCAAGCGCATGCGTACCACTCAATACCTGCTTTCCACCCTTAAAGAAACCCCGAGCGATGCCGAAGTCATCAGCCACCAGCTGATGCTGCGCGCGGGCATGATCCGCAAGCTGGCCTCCGGCCTCTACACCTGGCTGCCCAGCGGACTGCGGGTATTGAACAAGGTCGCCGCCATTGTGCGGGAAGAAATGAACCGGGCCGGCGCCATTGAAATGCTGATGCCGGTGGTGCAGCCGGCCGACCTGTGGCAGGAAACCGGCCGCTGGGACAAGTTCGGCCCCGAGCTGCTGCGCATTAAGGACCGCCACGACCGGCCCTTTGTGCTGGGCCCCACCCACGAGGAAGTGATCACCAGCATGGTGCGCAACGAGGTGGCGTCCTACAAGCAGCTGCCCCTGAACCTGTACCAGATCCAGACCAAGTTCCGCGACGAGGTGCGCCCGCGCTTTGGGGTGATGCGCTCCCGGGAGTTTGTGATGAAGGACGCCTACTCCTTCCACACCACCCAGGAAAGCCTGCAGCAGACCTACCAGGATATGTACGACGCCTACAGCCGTATTTTTGAGCGCATGGGCCTCGACTTCCGCGCCGTACTGGCCGACACCGGCGCCATTGGCGGCAGTGCCTCTCACGAGTTCCACGTGCTGGCCCAGAGCGGCGAAGACGACATCGCCTTCTCCACCGAATCGGACTACGCCGCCAACATCGAAATGGCCGAGGCGCTGGTGCCCAAGGCGGCCGCCGATGCCCCCACCCGGGACATGACCCTGGTGGATACCCCCAACACCAAAACCATTGCCGACCTGGTGGAAAAATTCGGCCTGAACATCGAGCAGACCGTAAAAACCCTGCTGGTCAAGGCATCCGATGAGACGGACGCCCCGCTGGTGGCACTGATGGTACGCGGCGATCATGAACTCAACGAAGTCAAGGCCGAAAAGCTGCCCCAGGTGGCCAGCCCGCTGACCTTTGCCACCGAAGAGGAAATCCGCGCCGTGGTCGGTGCCGGCCCCGGCTCCCTGGGCCCGCTGAACATGCCGGTGCCGGTGATTGTGGACCGCGCCGTGGCGGTAATGAGCGACTTTGGCGCCGGTGCCAATATCGACGACAAGCACTATTTCGGCATCAACTGGGGCCGGGATCTGCCGCTGCCCGAGGTGGCCGACCTGCGCAATGTGCGCGAGGGCGACCCCAGCCCCTGCGGCAAGGGCGTGCTGCAAATCAAGCGCGGCATTGAAGTGGGCCATATCTTCCAGCTGGGCAACAATTACTCCGCCAAGATGAACGCCACCGTACTCAATGAGGACGGCAAGGCGGTGGTGCTGGAAATGGGCTGCTACGGCATTGGGGTGTCGCGCATTGTGGCCGCCGCCATTGAGCAGAACCACGACCAACGCGGCATCATCTGGCCGGACGCCATCGCCCCCTTCCAGGTGGCCATTATTCCCATGAACATGCACAAATCCCACCGGGTGCAGGAAGTGGCCGAGCGGCTCTACGCCGAGCTGACCGCCGCAGGCATTGAAGTGCTGTTTGACGACCGCAAGGAGCGCCCGGGCGTGATGTTTGCCGACATGGAGCTGCTGGGTGTGCCCCACAGTATTGTCATCGGCGAGCGGGGCCTCGACACCGGCGTGGTGGAATACAAGCACCGCCGCGGCGGTGACAAAGAGGAAGTGGCCATTACCGAGATTGTGGCCAAGGTACAACGCTTGCTGTAATTTTTAACCCCTGGGGCGCGGGCGGCCCGCCCGCATGTTGGCGCGAAGCGCCAACCCCCTTAATCCCCTGGAGCGCGGGCGGCCCGCCCGCAAATTGGCGCGAAGCGCCAACCCCCTTAATCCCCTGGAGCGCGGGCGGCCCGCCCGCAAATTGGCGCGAAGCGCCGACTCCCTGATCTCCTGGAGCACGCTCCGTCCTACAACCTGCGCTTGCTCACATGCCGGCCAACAGGCACTTTCTGCCCCATTAACAAGCACTTATACTTGCCAAAAAAGGGGGAGAGCCATGGAACAAGAAGCAAGCAACGCCTGCGCCCTGGTACTGACCGGTGGCGGCGCCCGCGCCGCTTATCAGGTGGGGGTACTCAAGGCGATAGCCGAATGTTATCCGCGCGGCCAGGCCATTCCCTTCCCCATTCTGTGCGGCACCTCGGCCGGCGCCATCAATGCCACCGGGCTGGCCTGTTACGCCTCCTGTTTTCACCTGGGAGTGCGCAAGCTGGAGTATGTCTGGCGCCACCTGCGCACCGAACAGGTACTGCGGCTGCAGGCCGGCCGGGTGCTGGGCCACTCCCTCAGGCGGATGCTGCTCGGGCTGGCGGGCAAGCCCAGCCAGACCCGGCTGTCGCTGTTCGACAACAGTCCGCTGGAGCGCCTGCTGGAAAAACTGATCGACTTTCAGCGCATCGACAACAACCTGCTCTACGGCGCCCTGGAAGTATTGGCCATCACCGCCTCCAACTACGGAACCGGCGACTCCACCACCTTTTTTCAGGGCCGGCCCTATCACCAACCCTGGGCCAGGGCCGGCCGCTCGGGGCGTGCGTCCATCATCGCCACGCCCCACCTGCTGGCCAGCAGCGCCCTGCCTTTTGTCTTTAAACCCTGCAAGCTGCAAAACCATTATTTCGGCGACGGTTCCATCCACCAGCTCAACCCGCTCAGCCCGGCCATTCACCTGGGGGCAAACCGCATCCTGATCGTCAGCCTGGCCAGTGACGACACCGAGCAGGGCATGCTGTCGGGCGATCCCAGCAGCTCGGATATCGCCGGCCACCTGCTGGACACCATTTTTACCGATGCGCTCACATCCGACATAGAGCGGCTGCAGCGCATCAACAGCACCCTGCGGCTGGTGCCCGAGCGCAAGCGCGATCAACTGACCCTGCGCCCCATCGACAACCTGGTGCTCAAACCCAGCCGCAACCTGGACGATCTTACCCGCCACCATTTCCACCGGCTGCCCTTCAACATCCGCGGCCTGTTGCGGCTGTTCGGGGTCAATGCCGGCGATGCTACCGGCCTGGCCAGCTTTTTGCTGTTCGAGCAGGAGTATTGCCGGGAGCTGATTGAGCTGGGCTACCAGGATACCCGCCAGCGGCTGGACGAGGTGTGCGCCTTTCTGGGGCTGGAAGAGTCGTTAAGAAAAACCGGCTGAATGCCCCCCGGAGCGCAGGCGGCTCGCCTGCATTCCCGCGCAGCGGGAACCCTTGGCTGGGTGCAACCCCTTTGCGGGCGGGCCGCCCGCGCCCCAATGCGAAAACCCCTGGCCTGAGTGCAACCCTCTTGCGGGCGGGCCGCCCGCGCCCCAATGCGTGGACGAGGTGTGCGCCTTTTTGGGGCTAGAAGAGTCGTTAACAAAAACCGGCTGAATGCCCCCCGGAGCGCAGGCGGCTCGCCTGCATTCCCGCGCAGCGGGAACCCTTGGCTGGGTGCAACCCCCTTGCGGGCGGGCCGCCCGCGCCCCAATACGGGAACCCCTGGCCTGCAACCCCTGGCCTGGGTGCAACCCCTTGCGGGCGGGCCGCCCGCGCCCCAATGCGGGAACCCCTGGCCTGGGTGCAACCCCCTTGCGGGCGGGCCGCCTGCGCCCCAATGCGGAAACCCCTGGCCTGGGTGCAGCACCCATTCAGTGGTTCTGCCCGTCCTCGGGTTGCCACCGCAGTCGCCAGCCGGGCTGGTGCGGGGGGGAGGCATACTCCTGGCAAATGAACAGGCCGGCCGCCGCCACCAGCCGGTCGCCGTCCAGCAGCAGGGGAATGCGCTCCCGCTGCCAGGGCGGAATGGCGTATTCCTGCCACAGCTTCTTCAGCGGCCGGGAGCCGGCCCTGCCCCGGGGCCGGGCGCGCAGGCCCGGTACACCAAAGTCCAGGCAGAGCCGGGCCGGATCCAGCCCGGCGGCCAGTTCCGCCCCCGTTTCCACCCATTCCAGCCTTATCCGCCCGGCTCCGCAGTCCAGCCAGGTGCCGGCCTGCAGCGCCGGCAATGGGATCGGCGCCGGCCCCGGCTCGGGCAGGTAGAGCGCGCCCTGGTAGCGGCGAATCTCCTTGCTGCCCAGCAAAAGCCGCGGCGAGGTATCGGGCCGGGCCAGGGCCAGCTCCTGCCATACCGCCGCCAGTTGGGCCCGGCTGCAATGGATGCCCCGGCGCTGCAGCCAGTGGCGCAGGGCATTGTTGCGCCGCGCCGGGCTGAGCCGGGCCAGCGCCGCTACCGCCAGGCCCCCGTCTGTTCCGGCCAGGCCGGCCAAGTCGTCCTCGGCCAGCTCTTCGGCCAGCGCCTTCTGCTCGGCGCACAGCTCGGCGCTGCGGCTCAGGGTATCCATAAAGGAGGGCCACTGGGCCTGCAGCCTAGGCAGGATCTCGTTGCGCAGAAAGTTGCGATCGAAGCGGTTGTCGGCGTTGCTGGGATCCTCCACCCAGCTCAGCCCGGCCTCCCGGGCATGGGCTTCCAGCTGTGTGCGGGAGCAGTCCAGCAGGGGACGCAGCTGCACCCCGGCGCCGAGCGGCCGGCTCGCCGGCATGGCCGCCAGCCCCGCCACCCCGGCCCCGCGCTTGAGCGCCAGCAGCAGGGTTTCGGCCTGGTCATCCTTGTGGTGGCCGGTCAGCAGGGCGTCTCCGGGCGCGAGCTCCGCCGCCAGCGCCCGGTAGCGGGCCTCCCGCGCCGCCGCTTCCAGGCTGATGCGCGGTCCCAGCGCCACCTGCACATAAAGGGTACGGCACGGCACCCCCAATGCACTCGCCACGGCGGCGCAGTGGGCGGGCCAGGCGTCCGCCGCCGCCTGCAGGCCGTGATGAACGTGGAGTGCGGTCAGCGCCCTGCCCTGCTCCCGTGCCAGCCGGGCGCTCAGGGCCAGCAACACGGTGGAGTCGAGCCCGCCGCTGAAGGCCACCCACAGATCCCCCGTTGGGTGCAGGTTGGCCATGCGTTCGCAAAAATGGGAATACAGCCCCTTCATGACCACAGCACCACCCGGTTTCTCCCCTCCGACTTGGCCTGATACAGGGCCTGATCCGCGTGGGCCAGCAGCCGGTCGGCGCTGGCCAGGCCGCGGGCGCCGGCCCCCCCCAGGCTGGCGGTCAGGTGCAGGCCGTCGGCAAAACCGCCGCAATCAAGGTCGGCAATCGCCCGGCGGATGCGCTCGCAAATCCGCACCGCCTCGTCGGGCTCGGTCACCGGGAACAGCAGGGTGAACTCCTCGCCTCCCCAGCGGGCCACATAATCGGTGGTGCGGATTTCCCGGCGCAATACGGTGGCGATGGCGCGGATGGCCTGGTCGCCCACCGCGTGGGACCATTTGTCGTTGACCTGTTTGAAGTGATCGATATCGAGCACCGCCAGGCACAGGGGCGTGTGCTCCCGCCGGGCCGCCTCAAAGGCCTGGGCCAGCCACTCGTCGAAAGCCCGGCGGTTGGCCAGGCCGGTCAGCTGGTCTTCCCGGGCCTGGCGCTCAAAGGCGAGGGACTGCTGCTGCAGCTCCCGGGTCTTGTCCCGCACCAGGTGCTCCAGCTCCACCGCCCGCAGCCGCAGCATGCGCAACCTCAGCCGCATCAGCAGGCCGATGGCGGCCAGGCCCAGCAGGCCGGCGAGCAGCCAGAACAGGGGCCGCTGCCAGAAAAAGGGCGCTATGCTGAACGCCAGGCGGGCCTCCTGCGGACTCCAGTCGCCGTAGGGATAAGCCGCCGCCACCCGGAACACATAGTTGCCGGGAGCCAGGTTGGTGTATTCCGCCAGGTTCTGCCTGCCCCGCTCGACCCATCCCTGGTCGAATCCCTCCAGCAGGGTCCGGTAGCGAATGCGTTCGGGCATCACATAGCCGAGCCCGGCAAAACTGAGCTGGAGCCGGTCGGTCCCCGCCGGCAGCGCCAGCGGCAGGCGGATATCCGCCGCCTTGCCGTTGGCTTCGGCCGACTCCAGCACTACCGGCAGTTCGGCCTGGCCAAACTCCGACAGCCGCCCCGGATAAACCCGGGCCACGCCCTTGGCGGTGGCAATCCAGACGCTGCCGTCCCGGGCCAGGGCCGCCGCCGGCCCCGAGCCACCGTTGGCCTGGGCGCTGGCCATGCCATCCCCTTCGCCGAGCAGCTCAAAGGCGATACGGTCGCGCTCGCCGTCCGCCACCCGCTGGGCCTCGGCCAGATCGATACGCAGTATTCCCCTGTTGGTGGACAGCCAGAGCCCGCCCAGCCGGTCCGCCACCGGCTGGAACATTTTTTCTATCGGCAGGCCATGGGGTTTGCCGACCATCGACAGGCTGCCGTCCCGGTAGCGGTAACGCAGCAGGCCTCGGTCGGTGGTCATCCACATGTGCTTGCCGTCCGGCTCCTGGTAAAAGCCAAAGGCATACTCGGCGTTTTCCTGGCTGTTGAGATAAAGGGCTTCGATACGGTCGGGCCGGCCCTGGCGCAGTATGCCCACCCCGACCCCGGTGCCGACCCAGATGTCGCCGTTGTCGGCCTGGTGCAGCGCCATCACGAATTCGCCGGGCAGGCCGTCCTGCTGGTAATAGGTGCTGATCCGGCCGTCCTTGATCCGGCTCAGGCCCTTGGCGGTGCCCACCCAGAGGCTGCCGTCGACGGCGGGCAGTATGGCCCTGACTTCGTTGGCGCCCAGCCCCTGGTCCCGGTCGATCACCTGGGCGAGGGTGCCGTTCTCCAGCCGCAGCAGGCCATGGGTAAAGGTGCCGGCCCAGAGGGTGTCGCCGCTTCCCTGGGCCAGGCTGAGGATGGAGGGCACACTGCCGTCGGCCAGGGTCAGCGCCAGGGTCTGCACCCGATCGCCGTCGATCCGGCTCAGGCCATTGCTGGTGCCGGCCCATATGCTGCCGTTGCCGTGGGCCAGCACGGTGCGCACATAGTTGCCGGCCAGGCCGTCGTCCTGGGTAAAGCTGGTGAAGGGGGCGTCGCGCAGCCGCAGCAGGCCGCCGTTGGTGCCCACCCAGATGTTGCGCTCGCTGTCCTGCAACAGCGACACCACCCGGTTATCCGGCAGGCCCTGTTCCAGACCCAGTCGCTCCAGGCCAAAACGGCTCAGGCGGATCAGGCCCCGGTCTATGGTGCCGAGCAAGAGATCGCCGCTGTCGTCTTCCAGCAGGGCGCTCACCGCCTCTTGCGCCAGTTCGGGACGCAGCAGACTAAAACCGCCCTGCTCGTGGACATAGGCGCCCTCCTCCGAGCCGATCAGCAGTCGGCCCTGGCGGTCCAGCAGCAGCGCCAGCACGGGAGCCGCGGGGATCTGCGCCACCACCTGCACCCGCTGGTCGCGGATCACCGCCAGGCCACGCGAGGTGCCGGCCCAGATAACGCCATCCTCGTCTTCCAGCAGGCGGTACACGGCGGCGCCGGGCAGGCCGTCGTCCACCCCAAGATGGTGCAGCTCGCCGTCCTGCCGCCAGTAGATGCCGCCGCCTTCGGTGGCGAACCACAAGCGGCCGTCCCGGGTGCGTAGCACATGGTTGACCATGGCCGGCAAGTCCGGCTCCGCCGTCCAGCGCTGGTGCTGGTAACGGCTGATGCCGCCCCGGGCGCCGGCCACCAGCAGGCCCTCGCCATCGGGAACCAGGGTGCGGATGCCGGAGTCGGGCAGGCCGGTGTGGGCGCCGCGCTCAAAAGTGCGGAACTCCCGGCCATTATAGCGGGCCACGCCTTCCCAGGTGGCGAACCACAGGTAGCCTTCCGCCGTTTGGGCGATGCTGTTGATGGTGTTGTGGGGCAGGCCGTTGCGAGTATTCCACAGATCCCGGTAATAGTCGTCGAGCGGCGCATCGGCGGCGGACAGGGGCCGGCACAGGAACAACAGCGGTAGCCAGGCATACAGGACAAGACGGAACAGGCGGGATAAGGCAAACGGACGGACGGCACGGCTCATGAAAAATCCCTTTATACGGCGTGTATCCGGGCCAATATAGCAGCTTCTAATGTAGCGCGCGTTAACGCGTTAAAGGGGTCCGTTAAAGGGGTCGGAGTCAATTTCGCATTTTGCTAAATTGACTCCGACCCCATTTTTTAGCAGTAGCCGTATTTCATCAGGCGCTGGTAGCGCTGTTCGAGCAGGCTGTCGGTGTCGAGGGCGTCCAGTTCGTTCAGATCCGCCAGCAGGCGGGCCTTGAGCCGCTCGGCCATCAGCAGCGGGTTGCCGTGGGCGCCGCCCATGGGCTCTTCCACCACGTTGTCGATAAGCTTGAGCTCGTGGATGCGCTCGGCGGTAATGCCCATGGCCTCGGCCGCCACCGAGGCTTTTTCGGCGCTCTTCCACAGGATGGAGGCGCAGCCTTCGGGCGAGATCACCGAGTAGGTGGAATACTGCAGCATATTGACCCGGTCGCCCACGCCGATGGCCAGGGCGCCGCCGGAGCCGCCTTCGCCGATCACGGTGCAGACGATGGGCGTTTTCAGGCCGGACATCACCTTGAGGTTGCGGGCGATGGCCTCGGACTGGCCGCGCTCTTCCGCGCCCACGCCCGGGTAGGCGCCGGGAGTGTCGATAAAGGTGAGGATCGGCATCTTGAAGCGCTCGGCCATTTCCATCAGCCGCAGCGCCTTACGGTAACCCTCGGGGCGCGGCATGCCGAAGTTGCGCTTGATCTTTTCCTTGGTCTCGCGGCCCTTCTGGTGGCCGATGACCATCACCGGGCGTCCTTCGAAACGGGCCACGCCCCCGACGATGGCCTTGTCGTCCGCATAGGCGCGATCACCGGCCAACTCGTCGAACTCGCCGAACATCAGCTCCAGGTAGTCCAGGGTGTAGGGACGGCGCGGGTGGCGCGCCAGCTGGGAGATCTGCCAGGGACCCAGGTTGCTGAACACCTTTTTGGTCAGTTCGTCGCGCTTGCCTTCAAGGCGGCGGATTTCCTCGTCCAGATCGATGTCCAGGGCGTCGCCCTCGCTGACGTGACGGAGTTCTTCAATTTGGGCCTGAAGCTCTGCGATGGGTTGTTCAAAATCCAGAAAATGGTGGCTCATAGGTCCCCTCTACTCAAAAATCAGTTCAACCTTATCCTGCCCCAGCAGCGCTTTGAGCGAGGCCAGCATGGCGTCGGTGGGCGTTACCCGCCACTCGGTGCCAAGCTGTAGCTGCGCCCGGGCGCCCGGTCGGTGATAGGTTACTCGCACAGGACATACGCCCGCCCTGACCGGCGTGAGTATGTCCAGCAATTGGGTGAAAAAGCCCTGATCGATCTGGCTTTTGTCGATGTTCAACTGGACGCCGCGGGCAAACCGCTCGCGGGCGTCGCTGATATCAAGCACTTCCCGTGCCGACATTTTAAGGCCGCCGGAGAAGTCATCAAAGCTGACCTGTCCGCTGATGACCAGGATTTTATCTTTTTCCAGCAAAGACTCATAGCGCTCCAGCGCATCGGAAAACAGGGTCACGTCCAGCCGGCCGGACTTGTCGTCCAGGGTAAGGATGCCCATACGGTTGCCGCGCTTGGTGGTCATTACCCGGGCGGCAATCACCAGCCCGGCCACTGTGGTGGTGCGATCCCGCCCGGTGGGCTGCACCTCGTTCAGCCGGCCCGAGGTGTAGTGGCGCAGCTCTTTGCCGTACTGGTTGATGGGATGGCCGGTGAGATAGAGCCCAAGCGTGTCCCGCTCCCCTTCCAGCCACACCTGGTCCGGCCAGGGCGCGACATCGGCGAAGGCATGCTCGATATTTTCTTCCTCCACCAGCACCCCGAACATGTCGCCCTGGCCCAGGGCCTCGGCGCGGGCATGCTGGTCGGCGGCTTTCATCGCCTCTTCCAGGGTCGCCATCAGCGAGGCCCGGTGCGGGCCCAGCCGGTCCATGGCACCGGAGAGGATGAGCTTTTCCATCACCCTTTTGTTGAGCCGCTTCAGGTCGACCCGGTTGCAGAAGTCGAACAGATCCCGGAAGGGCCCGCTCTGCTCCCGTGCCTCGAGGATGGCCTCGATGGGCGCTTCGCCCACCCCCTTGATGGCCCCGATGCCGTAGACGATATGACCGTCCTCGTTGACGGTGAAGCGGTAGCGACCGGAGTTGACGTCCGGCGGCAACAGGGTGAGCCCCATGCGCTGGCATTCGTCCACCAGGGTCACCACCTTGTCGGTGTTGTCCATGTCGGCGGTCATCACCGCCGCCATGAATTCGGCCGGGTAGTGGGTCTTCAGCCACAGAGTCTGGTAGGACACCAGGGCATAGGCGGCGGAGTGCGACTTGTTGAAGCCGTAGCCGGCGAATTTCTCCACCAGATCGAAGATCTTGATCGCCAGTTCGCCGTCGATGCCGTTGGCCCTGGCCCCTTCTTCGAAGCCGGCGCGCTGCTTGGCCATCTCCTCCGGCTTTTTCTTGCCCATGGCCCGGCGCAGCAGGTCGGCGCCGCCCAGGGAGTAGCCGGCCAGCACCTGGGCTATCTGCATCACCTGCTCCTGATAGAGGATGATGCCGTAGGTGGGCTCGAGGATGGGCTTGAGCGATTCGTGCTGCCACTGCTCGTCCGGGTAGGAAATCGCCTCCCGGCCGTGCTTGCGGTCGATAAAGTTGTCGACCATGCCCGACTGCAGCGGGCCCGGGCGGAACAGGGCCACCAGGGCTATCATGTCCTCGAAGCAGTCCGGCTGCAGCCGCTTGATCAGGTCCTTCATGCCGCGGGATTCGAGCTGGAACACCGCCGTGGTCTCATGGCGCTTGAGCAGCTTGAACGAATCCTTATCGTCGAGGGGGATGGCGGCGATATCCACCGCCGGCTTGCCTTCCTTTGCCAGGCGCGGATTGATCATGCCCAGCGCCCAGTCGATGATGGTGAGGGTGCGCAGGCCGAGGAAGTCAAACTTCACCAGGCCGGCGTATTCCACGTCGTTCTTGTCGAACTGGGTGACCGGGTTGCGGCCGTGCTCGTCGCAGTAGAGCGGCGAAAAATCGGTGATTCTGGTGGGTGCTATCACCACGCCGCCGGCGTGCTTGCCGGCGTTGCGGGTCACCCCTTCCAGCGCACGCGCCATGTCGATCAGCGCTCTGACCTCTTCGTCCTGGTCGTAGAGCTCGGGCAGCTTGGGCTCGACCTCGAACGCCTTGGCCAGGGTCATGCCCGGATCCGGCGGGATCAGCTTGGAGATACGGTCAACAAAGCCGTAGGGGTGGCCCAGTACCCGGCCCACATCGCGCACCACCGCCTTGGCGGCCATGGTGCCGAAGGTGATGATCTGGCTCACCGCCTCCCGGCCGTACAGCTCGGCCACGTGGTCGATGACCTCGTCGCGCCGGTCCATGCAGAAGTCGATGTCGAAGTCGGGCATCGACACCCGCTCCGGGTTGAGGAAGCGTTCGAACAGCAGGTCGAATTCGAGCGGATCCAGGTCGGTGATCTTGAGCGCATAGGCCACCAGTGAGCCCGCCCCCGAGCCCCGCCCCGGCCCGACCGGAATGCCGTTATCCTTGGACCACTGGATAAACTCCATCACGATCAGGAAGTAGCCGGGAAAGCCCATCTGGTTGATCACTTCCAGCTCTATCCTGAGCCGCTCGTCGTATTCGCCGCGCTTCTCGGCGCGCACCGCCGGATCCGGGAACAGGAAGGCGAGCCTGTCTTCCAGTCCTTCCTGCGAGCACTTGACCAGGTAGTCTTCAATGCTCATGTCGCCGGTGGGAAAGTCCGGCAAAAAGTATTCGCCCAGGCGCACCGTGACGTTGCAGCGCTTGGCGATCTCCACGCTGTTTTCCAGCGCCTCGGGGATATCGGCGAACAGCTCGGCCATCTCCGCCGGGCTCTTCAGGTACTGCTCGGGGCTGTAGCGGCGCGGCCGGCGCTTGTCCTCCAGGGTATAGCCGTCGTGAATGGCCACCCGGATCTCGTGGGCGTCGAAGTCGTCCTTGTCGAGGAACACCACCTCGTTGGTGGCCACCACCGGCAGTCCTTCCTGCCAGGCCAGGGCCACCGCCATGTGCAGGTAGCTCTCTTCGTCGGGCCGGCCGGTGCGCAGCAATTCGAGGTAGTAGCGATCGGGAAAATACTGCCGGTAGAATTCCAGGCACTGCTCCGCCAGGGCCTGGTTGCCCTTGAGCAGGGCGATGCCCACATCCCCTTCGCGCCCGCCGGACAGCACTATGACCCCTTCGCTGTGCTCGGCCAGCCAGGCCTTGTCGACAACGGGCCTGTGCTGCACATGGCCGCGCTCGTAGGCTTTGGAAATCAGCAGGGTGATGTTCTGGTAGCCGGTGTTGTCCATGGCCAGCAGGGTCAGGCGGAACTGCTGCTCGCCCAGCTCCTCGCTCTGCACCCAGATATCGGTGCCGACGATGGGCTTGAGCCCCTTGCCGTGGGCATCGCCGTAGAAACGCACCAGGCCGCACAGGTTCATCTGGTCGGTCAGGGCTAGGGCCGGGTAACCCAGCTCGCCGACCCGCTTGTTGATGGGGCCTATTTTGGCCAGGCCGTCCACCATCGAAAAATCCGAGTGGACGCGCAAATGAATAAAGCTTGGGGTCATGGTCCCTCCGCCAGGGCCAGGGCCACCGGCCGGAAGCTGCGCCTGTGCTCGGCCAGGGCGCCGTGCGCCGCCAGGGCCGCCAGGTGCTCTTTGGTGGGGTAGCCCTTGTGGCGGGCAAAACCGTACTGGGGATGGCGGGCGTCGAGGGCGAGCATTTCCCGGTCCCGGGCGACCTTGGCCAGGATGGAGGCGGCGCTGATCTCCGCCACCCGGCTGTCGCCCTTGACCACCGCCCGGGCGGCCATGGGCAGCACCGGGCAGCGGTTGCCGTCGACAAAGACAAAGCCCGGTTGCACCGCCAGCCCCGCCACCGCCCGCTGCATCGCCAGCAGGGTGGCGTGCAGTATGTTGAGTTCATCGATCTCCGCCGGCGAGCAGCGGCCAATGGCCCAGGCCAGGGCCCGTTCGCGAATAAGCGGCGCCAGTTGCTCGCGCTTTTTCTCGCTGAGCTTTTTGGAGTCGGCCAGGCCGGGGATGGGATTGGCGGGATCCAGGATGACGGCGGCGGTGACCACATCGCCCACCAGGGGGCCGCGTCCCACTTCATCGACACCGGCCACCAGCACGCCGGCAGGATAGTGAATGTCGGTCATGATCGGCCAGCCAGCTCCAGCACCGCCAGCGCCGCCTGTTCGTCGGCGTTGCAGCGGATCTGTTTGTGCAAACGGGTAAAATGGGCAATGAGCTCGGTATTGTCATGCTCCAGCAGCTTGTCCACCTCGTCCACGAGGTGGCCCGGGGTGCATTCGTGCTGGATAAGCTCCGCCACCAGGGTCTGGCCGGCCAGCAGGTTGGGCAGCGACACATGCTCGGTTTTCACCAGCCGCTGGGCCAGCCAGTAGCTGAAGTCCTTGAGTTTGTAGCCCACCACCATGGGCTTTTTGGCCAGCATGGCCTCCAGGGTAGCGGTGCCCGAAGCCAGCAGGATAACGTCGGCGGCGGTCATCACCTCCCGCCCCCGGCCTTCCACCAGGATAACGTCGAGCCCGGGCGCCACCCGCTCCTTGATGGCGAGGAATTCCTGGCGCCGCTTTTCATTCACCAGGGGCACCACGAACTGCAGCTCCGGGTGGCGCACCCTGAGCTGTTTGCAGGCTTCCAGGTACACCGGGCTCAGCAGGCCGACCTCGGCATGGCGGCTGCCCGGCAACAGGGCCAGATAGGTGCCGTCGGAGTCCAGCCCCAGTCGCTCGCGGGCCCCCCGGGTGTCGGGCGTAAGCGGCATCCGGTCCGCCAGGGTATGACCGATAAAGCGGCAGGGGGCGTCGAAGCGGTCGTAAAAAGCTTTTTCGAACGGCAAAAAGGCCAGCACCAGATCGGTGGCGGCCTTGATTTTGTGGATGCGGTTCTGCCGCCAGGCCCACACCGAGGGGCTGACATAATGAATGGTGGCAATGCCGGCCCGCTTGAGTTTGAGTTCGACCCCGATATTGAAATCGGGGGCATCGATGCCCACGAACACGTCCGGCGGGTTGTCGATAAAATGGCGCACTGTCCGCCGGCGGATTTGCAGGATGCGCGGCAGCCGGCCGAGCACCTCGACGATGCCCATCACCGCCAGTTCGTCCATCTCGAACAGGGCTTGGCAGCCTTCGGCCTGCATCTGGGGCCCGGCAATGCCTTCGATAATGGCGTCCGGATGGCGGGCGCGGATCTCGCGGATAAGCCCGGCCCCCAGGGTATCGCCGGAGACTTCCCCGGCGACGATTCCGATGCGCAAGGGGCGTTGTGGTTCAGGCACGAATAATGCCGCGTTCATTTTGCCTGAGGAAGTCGATCATGATGCCCACCTCGGGCTGCTTGTCGTTCAGCGCCTCGAGCACGGGCAGCACTTCGGCCACGGTTTTGCCGCTGCGGAAGATTTCCCTGTAGGCCTGCTTGATGGCGGCAATGGCCTCGGCGGAAAAGCCCCGCCGGCGCAGGCCTTCGGAGTTGATGCCGAACGGCTTGGCATAGAGGCCGGCGGCCATTACGTAGGGCGGCACGTCCTTGTTCAGGGCGGCACAACCGGCGATAAAGGCGTGGCTGCCCACCCGACCGAACTGGTGGATGGCGGCGTGGCCACCGAAGATGACGTGATCGCCAATGTGCACATGCCCGGCCAGGGTGGCGTTGTTGGCGAAGATGCAGTCGTCGCCGATGCGACAGTCGTGGGCCACGTGTACGTTCACCATAAACAGGTTGCGGCTGCCCACCCGGGTCAGGCTTTCATCCTGGCTGGTACCCCGGTGGAAAGTGCAGGATTCACGGATCACGTTGTCGTCGCCGATTTCCAGGAAGGTCCGCTCGCCGGCGTATTTCTTGTCCTGGCAATCCTCGCCGATGGAGGCGAATTGGAAGATACGGTTGCGCTGTCCGATGCGGGTCGGTCCCTTGATCACTACATGGGAGCCGATACGACAGCCGTCGCCGATTTCCACCTCGGGCCCGATCAGGGTCCAGGGGCCGATTTCGACCCCCTTGCCGATGACCGCATCCGGATGGACGATGGCGGTTTCATGGATCACTGCACTAGACTCGCTCACACTCAGCCCTCGCGTTTGGCACACATCAGTTCGGCGGAGCACACCAGCTCGCCGTCCACGGTGGCCACACCGGTGAACTTGGCGATACCGCGGCGCTCCTTCAGGTATTCCACATCCAGCACCAGCTGGTCTCCCGGCACCACAGGGCGCTTGAAGCGGGCGTTGTCGATGGAGGCGAAGTAATAGAGCTCATTGGGCTTGGGCTTGCCCACCATCTTGAACGCCAGTATGCCGGTGGCCTGGGCCATGGCTTCGAGGATCAGCACGCCCGGAAACACCGGCTTCTGGGGGAAGTGGCCGGTGAACATGGGCTCGTTGAAAGAGACGTTCTTGATGCCACGCAGGGTCTTGCGCTCGGGGCTGATTTCATAATGGGCCACCCGATCCACCATCAGAAAGGGGTAACGGTGCGGCAACAGTTCCAGGATTTCCTGGATGTCCAACTGATTCAGTTCGTTATTCAAAATGTAACCCTACCAATCGCTTAGTTTTTTGTCCCAACAGTCGATTCCGGTGCGGCCGGTCGCGGCCTCCGGTGATCTACTCTTCGGAGCTGTTATTTAGTTGTTTTTCAAGCCGGCCGAGCCGCTTGTGCATGTCATCGATACGCATCACCCTTGCCGCCGTCTTGCGCCACTCCTTGTTGGGCTGCAGGGGAATACCGGATGAATAGATACCCGGTTCGGTGATGGGCCGCATCACCATGGCCATGCCGGTAATGGTGACCCCGTCGCAAATCTCCATATGGCCGTTGAAGACCGAAGCGCCGCCAATAATACAATATTTACCGACCTTGAGACTACCGGCCATGACGGTGCCGCCGGCCATGGCGGTACCGTAACCTATCTCCACGTTGTGGGCTATCTGGCACTGGTTGTCGATAATCACGTTGTCGGCGATACGGGTATCCCCCAGCGCGCCCCTGTCTATGGTAGTACAGGCGCCGATTTCCACCCGGTTGCCGATCACCACGCCGCCGAGCTGGGGAATTTTGACCCACTCGCCCTTGTTGTTGGCGTAACCGAAGCCGTCGGCGCCGATCACCGCTCCCGACTGCACCAGGCAGTCGCTACCCAGCACCACGTTGTGGTAGAGGGTCACATTGGCCCACAGCCGGGTGCGCGCGCCCAGCCGGGTATGTTTACCGACAAAGCAGCCGGGGCCGACGATTACGCCGTCGTCCAGCACCACGCCCGACTCGATCACCGCGTTGGCGCCGATGGCCACGCCCTCGCCCAACACGGCATCTTCCGCGATGACGGCGCTGGGGTGGATATCCACCGCCGGCGCCGGCGTGGTGTCCAGCCGCTGGGCGGCCAGGGCAAAGCCCAGGTAGGGATCGGCCATCACCAGGCAGGCCACCGGACAGGCGGCACTGTCTTCGGCCGTCAGGATCACGGCGGCCGCCTTGGTTTCGGCCAGCAGGTGGCGATACTTGCTGTCGGACAAAAAGGACACTTCGCCCGGACCGGCCTTGTCCAGGGTATTGATCCGGGTGATGTGGAGGCCGGGATCGCCCTTCAGCTCGGCACCCAGAGCATCGGCCAGCGCTTGCAGCGTTACTTTCATGGCTCTTTTCTCTTACTTGCTGACCCGGCTGATCACCTGATCGGTGATGTCCAGCGAGGGGGAAACATAAATGACGGCGCCGCGCTCAATGACCAGCTCCAGCCCCTGGGCCTTGGTGATTTCGTCGATGGCGGTCTTGATCCGCGCCAGCATTTTCTGGCGCTCTTCGTGCTCGCGGCGGGCCTGATCCTCTTCCAGGGTCCGGCGTTTCTGCACATAGGTCGCCTGCATCTCGTTCAGCTTTTTCTGGGCCTCGGCCTTTTGCTGATCGTTCATAAAGGCCATGTCTTTTTGCTGCTTTTCTACAAAGCTGCGGCCATCGGCCTCCAGTTTCTGCACTTCCTTGATGCGGCCGTCAAATTCCTTCTGCAACTGGTTGCGCACCAGGTCGCGCTGGGGCATTTTCTGGAACACTTCTGCGGTATCCACCACCGCAATCTTGCCCTGGGCCTGCGCCAGGGTGGCGGTCATCACCAGCGCCAGGGCGCCGGCCAGTTTCAACAGTTTGTTCATTGGAACTTTCCTCGATGTTGGAGCGCGGGCGGCTTGCCCGCAACTGGTCACCAGGCCACAACCTGATAAGCGCCCTTAACGGGCGCTATGGCAGGTGATCCATTAAAAGGTACGGCCGATATTGAAGTTGAATACCTCGGTCTTGTCCCCTTCCACTTCCTTCAGCGGCGTGGCCAGGGAGAACACCAGCGGCCCCAGGGGCGACAGCCATTGCATGCTGACACCGGCGGACGCCCGGTACTTGGCCGGATCGCCGAAGTCGTAGCAGCCTTCGGCACAGCCGTCGAAACGGGAGGCGTCATACTCGGTATCCCAGACGGTGCCCACGTCCATAAAGACGCTGGTGCGCAGCGAACGCTGCAGATCCTCGCCGGCGAAGGGCGTGGGCACAATCAGCTCGACCGAGCCGGCCAGCAGGGCATTGCCGCCCACCGTGCTGTCGTCGGCCCGCAATGTACCATTTTCGTTATACACCGCCCGGGGGCCGACGGCATTGCTCTTGAAGCCGCGCAGGGTGCTGAAACCGCCCGCATAGTAGTTTTCGAAAAAGGGCAGCTTGCCGGTATCGCCGTAACCGTTGCCGTAGGCGGCGCGGAACTTGCCGTGCAGCACCCAGTTATGCTCCCGGTCGAGCGGGAAATAATGGGCGTTGTCCAGGTTCAGCTTGAAGTACTGCAGATCCGAACCCGGCACCGTCACCTTGGCGCCCAGGCTCTGGCGGCTGCCGGCGGTGGGAAAGAAGCCCCGGTTCAGGTTATTGCGGGTCCAGCCGGCGGTGATGTCGAAGTCGTCGAAGCTGACCTCGTCACTGTTATCAACGCCATTATCCTGCCAGAAATCCTGCAACTGAATGTAAACGTCACGACTCGGCTGGCTCAGGGTATTGTGCTCATAGCCCAGGCTGAAGTTGAGGCTGTTGGTTTCGTTGATCGGGAAACCGGTCAGGGCGCGCACCCCATAGGTGGTGCTCTCGTAATCCACCCAGCTGTAGTCATCGGCATCCGGCTCGAACTGGCGGTAGTAAATCCGCCCGCCCAGACTGACGCCGTCGACGGTAAAGTAGGGATCCGTGTATTCCAGCGAGACATCCTTGGAATAGTCGTTCATCTGGGAATTGATGCCGACCCGGTTGCCGGTGCCGAGGAAGTTTTCCTGCTGCAGGCCGGCCTGGATGCTGAAACCGGAGTCGGTGCCAAAACCCACCCCGAAGTTGATGGAGCCGGCGGGTTGCTCCTTGACGCTCACATCCAGGTCGACCAGGTCGTCCTCGCCCGGTACGCGGCGGGTTTCCACCTCGACGTTCTCGAAATACCCCAGCCGGTTGAGGCGGGTGCGCGATTGCTCCACCTGCTCGCTCGACAGCCAGGTGCCTTCCATCTGGCGCATTTCCCGGCGCAGCACCTCATCCTTGGTGATCAGGTTGCCGCTGAAATTGATACGGCGCACATAGACCCGGTTGCCCGGCTCGACGTTGACCACCAGCTCGACCTTTTTGCTGTCTTCATCGATCTGCGGGAAGGTGTTGATGCGCGGATAGGCATAACCGAAGCGCCCCAGGAACTTGGACAGCACTTCCTCCATGTGGGCCACGTCGGCGGCGGAGTAGAGGTCGCCCTCGGCAACGGGCACCAGGGCGGTCAGTTCGCTCTGGCGGTCGATCAGGTCGCCGCGCAGGCTGACGCCGGAGACGGTGTACTGCTCGCCCTCGTTGACGTTGAGGGTGATATAAACCCCTTCCTTGTCCGGCGACATGGACACCTGGGTCGAGGTTACCTCGGCCTTGAGGTAGCCCCGATCCCGGTAGTAGGAGCGCAGGGTTTCGATATCGCCGGCCAGTTTTTGCTTCTGGTAGCGCTGGTCGGCCATAAAGTTCCACCAGGGCACGCTGTCGGACAGTTGCAACTGGGCCAGCAGCTGCTCTTCGCTGAAGGCCCTGTTGCCGACGATGTTGATTTGCTTGATCTCGGCGGCCGGCCCCTCGACGAATTCGAACTTGAGGTCGACCCGGTTGCGCGGCAGCGGAGTCAACACCGCCTTGACCTCGGCGGAGTACTTGCCGACCCCGTAGTAGAAGTCTTCCAGGCCCTGCTCAAGGGAGCTCAGGGTGGTGCGGTCCAGGGGTTCGCCAATGCGCACCCCGGCGCCGTCCAGGCTTTCCTGCAACTGCTCTTCCTTGATTTCCTTGTTGCCGCTGAAGCTGATGCTGGCAATGGTGGGACGCTCGGTCACCTGCACCACCAGGACATCGCCGTCGCGCAGCAACTGGACATCCTCGAAATTGCCGGAGGCATAAAGGCTCTTGATGGCCTCGGCCAGCCGGCTGCCGTCAACCTCTTCGCCTACCCGAACCGGCAGGCTGAGCAGGGCCGCGCCCAGGGTCACCCGTTGCAGGCCGTTGACCTGGATGTCCTGTACCACAAAGGGGGTCATGCCGCTCTGTGCCTGGGCCAGCATGCTGGCGCCCAACAGGCAGGAAGCGACGAGCGTTTTTTTAACTGCCATGGTGTTTGACTTGATCCTTGTGTCCGTTCGCCCTAAAGACGAGCAATATCATTAAACAGTGCCAGCCCCATCAGCAACATCAGCAGGGCCGCCCCAATCTTGAAACCGATTTCCTGTATTTTTTCCGGCACCGGGCGCCCGGTGACCGCTTCGACCAGATAGAACAACAGGT
Organism: Zobellella taiwanensis; assembly: GCF_003012795.1. Classification (GTDB taxonomy): domain Bacteria; phylum Pseudomonadota; class Gammaproteobacteria; order Enterobacterales; family Aeromonadaceae; genus Oceanimonas; species Oceanimonas taiwanensis. The sequence goes on along the minus strand of NZ_PXYH01000004.1, from coordinate 126,351 downwards.
GGCCCCCATCCAGCACCGGCAAGGGCAACAGGTTGATAATGCCCAGGTTGACACTGACCAGCGCCATAAAGCTCAGGAAATACACCAGGCCAAAGTCGGCGCTGGCCCCCGCTCCCTTGGCGATGGAAATGGGACCGCTCAGGTTGTCGACCGAGACGATGCCGGTAAGCAGCTTGCCGATCATGTTGAAGGTCAGCACCGTCAGCTCCCAGGTCCGTTCCATCCCGGCCCAGACCGCCTGCAGGGGACCGTGGCTGAGTTCGAACCGGTAACGGTCATCGACCGGCAGCACTTGCGGCGCCAGGCCGACGTAGCCTATTACCTGGTCGCGGGTTTCCCGCCGTTCCGGCAACAGCGACAAGCTCAGGCTCTGACCCTGGCGCAGCACCACAAGTTCCAGCGCCTGTTCCGGGGAGGCCTGCACCAGGGATACAAATTGTTCCCAGTTTTCCAGCCGCTGGCCGTTGACCGAATACAGCTGGTCGTCGGCGAGCAGGCCGGCCCGCTCGCCGGGGCCCTCTTCCATCACCTGGGCCAGATCCAGGGTCAGGGTTGGCCCCTCGGGCACCAGGCCAAGCGCGGTGATCGGCGAGGTCTCGTCCGGGTTGAACTGCCAGTGCTGCAGCGGTACCACCAGTTCCTGGCGGCGGCCGCCGTCGTCCTGCACCGAAAAACGGGTCTGGCCGGCGCCGAGACGGCCGATCAGGGCAAAATTGACATCTTCCCAGGTACGTATTTCACGGCCGTCGATGGCCAGGATTTCCATGCCCGGCGCCAGGCCGCCCTCGGCCGCCGGCGACTCGGCCACCACCTGCTGCAGCACCGGCTTTACCGCCGGCACCCCGATCAGGAACATCAGCCAGAAGGCGAATATTGCAAACAGGAAATTGGCCATGGGACCGGCCACCACTATCGCCATGCGCGCCCACACCGATTTGCTGTCGAACGCCTGGTGGCGCTGCTCGGGCGGAACCTCGTCAACCCGGCCGTCGAGCATTTTCACATAGCCGCCCAGCGGTATCATGGCCACCACATATTCGGTGCCGTCCTTGCCCAGACGCCGCCAGATGGGGCGGCCAAAGCCGATGGAAAAACGCTCTACCTTCACCCCGTTGCGCCGGGCCACCCAGAAGTGGCCGAACTCGTGTACCGCCACCAAGATGCCGAGCGCAACGATAAAGGCGCCCAGGTTCCACAATATGCCGGTCATAACCCCTTCCTGATCAGGTCGCCGGCCAGCAGGCGGGCCTGCCGGTCCAGTTCGAGAATGTCGTCCAGGCTGTCGGCCCGGGTCGTGCCCAACCGCTCGACCACAGCCCGGTTGACCCGGGCGATGGCCATAAAACCGAGCCGGCCTGCCAGAAAGGCCGCCACCGCCGCCTCATTGGCGGCGTTGAGCGCCGTGGTGGCCCCCTGCCCCGCGGCACAGGCGTCGATGGCCAGTTGCAGGCAGGGGTAGCGGGCCAGGTCCGGCGCCATAAAGCTCAGCTCGCCGAGGCGGGTAAAATCCAGCGGCGCCACGCCGGAGGCGATGCGCTCGGGCCAGGCCAGGGCGTGGGCAATGGGCGTCATCATATCGGGCTGGCCGAGCTGGGCCAATACGGAACCATCCGAGTACTGCACCATGGAATGGATCACCGACTGGGGGTGGATCAGCACCTGCAGCTGATCCGCCGAGGCGTTAAACAGCCAGCGCGCCTCTATGTATTCCAGCCCCTTGTTCATCATGGTGGCCGAGTCCACCGAAATCTTGGGCCCCATGCTCCAGTTGGGATGGTTGATGGCCTGGGCCGGAGTCACCGCCGCCAGCTCCTCCACCGGGGTGTAGCGAAAGGGCCCACCGGAGCCGGTGAGCAGGATGCGCTCAACTCCCATATCGGCCAGGCGGCCGCGGCCCGGCGTGTGCTGCAGCTCGGGCGGCAGGCACTGGAAAATGGCATTGTGCTCGCTGTCCACCGGCAACAACCGGGCGCCATGCCGGTGCACTGCTTCAATAAACAGCTCGCCGCTCATCACCAGGGCTTCCTTGTTGGCGAGCAGCACCCGCTTGCCGGCCCGCACCGCCGCCAGGGTGGGCAGCAGGCCGGCGGCGCCGACAATGGCCGCCATCACTGTATCCACTTGGGCATCCTCGGCCACCTCGCACAGGGCGCGCGCGCCCTCCAGGACCCGGGTCGGGCAACCCTGCTGCGCCAGCCGGCGACGCAGCTCGGCGGCCGCGGTTTCATCGGCCATCACCGCATAGCGGGGGCTGAATTCCAGGCAGTCGGCATACATCCTTTCCACCTGCCGGCCGGCGGTCAGCGCAAACAGCGAAAACCGCCCGGGATGGCGCCGCACCACGGCCAGGGTACTCTGGCCGATGGAGCCGCTGGCGCCCAGTATGGTCAGCGTGGTCATGGTTTATCCCCGCTCCAGCAAGTGCACAATAACAATAAAGACCGGCAAGGCGGCGGTCAGGCTGTCAATCCGGTCCATGATGCCGCCATGACCGGGAAGGATATGGCCGGAATCCTTGATGCCGGCTTCCCGCTTGAACATGCTTTCCACCAGATCGCCCAGCACCGAGGCCAGCACCGCCAGCACCGAGGCCAGCAGCAGCACGCCGCTGTCGCGCAGCGGCAGGCCCAGGGTCTGGGTTACCACCAGCGCCAGCAGGCTGGCGGACAGAACCCCGCCAAGCATGCCCTCTATGGTTTTGCCCGGGCTGACCCGGGGGCACAGCTTGCGCCGGCCGATGCCCTTGCCGACAAAATAGGCGCCGGTATCGGCCACCCATACCAGGGACATCACAAACAGCAGCAGCCAGGCACCGTAATAGGGATTGTGCTCATACTGGTAGCTGCGCAGCACCAGCAGTGCCCAGAAAAAGGGGATCAGGCTGAGCAGGGCAAACAGGGCCTTGAGCCAGAGGTGCTCTCGCCACAGGTCGGCGGAGCGGGGATAGGCCAGCACCAACCCCAGGGCCACCAGCCACCAGAGGGCGCCGCCATAAAGCACCCAGGCCACCCAGGGGTGCAACCCCTCGGCCCAGATCCGCTCGATGGGCACACTGGCCATCAGGGCCATCAGCACCATGGCCAGGAACACCATTACCACATTGGCTTTGCGGCTGTCGATGAAACGCCCCCACTCCCGGCCGGCCAGCAGGAATACGCCGGTGGCGAACAGGGCGAAAAAAGGCAGGGGCAACAGAAAGATGGCACCCAGCACCAGGGGAATAAGGCACAGGGCCGTGATGATTCTGAGCTTCAGCAAGAATGATCCTCTCTCGTCATGCCTGGCCGTCCGCGACCAGGGCACGGATTTGTGCCCCGGTACAGCCAAAGCGGCGTTCCCGTCCTACGAAGGCGGCCACCGCCTCGCTGAAGGACTCCTCGCCGAAGTCGGGCCAGAGCACGGGGGTAAAATACAGCTCGGCGTAGGCCAGTTGCCAAAGCAGAAAATTGCTGATGCGCTGCTCGCCGCCGGTGCGGATCAGCAGATCCACCGGGGCCAGATCGGCCAGCTGTAACTGCGCATCGAGCAAGGGCTCGGTAATGTCGCCGGGCACCAGCCGCCCCGCCGCCACCGCCTCGGCCAGGGCCCGGGCGGCCTGGGTAATATCCCAGCGCCCGCCGTAATTGGCGGCGATATTGAGGGTCAGGCCGGTATTGCCGGCGGTCAGCCGTTCGGCATCGTCAATCTTGCGCTGGAGGTGCTCGCTGAAGGCGCCGCGTTCGCCGATAATCCGCAGCCGGATATTGTTACGATGCAGCTTGCGGACTTCCGAGCCCAGCACGGCGATAAACAGGCTCATCAGGGCGCTGACCTCGTCTTCCGGGCGGCGCCAGTTTTCGCTGGAAAAGGCGAACAGGGTCAGGGCGTCGAGCTTCAGCTTGTAGGCAAAGGTCACCGCCTCGCGTACCGATTTGACTCCCGCCTTGTGGCCGGATACCCGCAGTTTGCCGCGCTGCTCGGCCCAGCGGCCATTGCCGTCCATGATGATGGCGACGTGGCGGGGAAGCTGGGGCTGGCCGTCGAATGCTGCCGTTGCTGGCATTAAATTACTCCTGCACAAAGACAAACGCCGTGCAGGCAGCTACACGGCGTCGGCTACTATACCTGATGTAAGTATCAGATTTCCATTAACTCTTTCTCTTTGGCGGCGAGTGCTTCGTCCACCAGCTTGATGAAGAGATCGGTCAGTTTCTGGATATCATCCTGGGCGCGACGGTCGTCGTCCTCGGAAATTTCCTTGTCTTTCAACAGCGCTTTCAGATCGCTGTTGGCATCGCGGCGGATGTTGCGGATGGCCACCCGGCCCTGTTCGGCCTCGGCGCGCACCACCTTGATCAGATCCTTGCGGCGCTCTTCGGTCAGCGCCGGCAGCGGAATGCGGATGGTGGTGCCGGCACTGGAAGGATTGAGGCCCAGGTCAGACATCATGATGGCCTTTTCCACCGCCTGGATCATGGAACGATCGAACACCGTCACCGCCAGGGTACGGGAGTCTTCGGTGGTCACGTTGCCCACCTGCTTGAGAGGGGTGGACGCGCCGTAATAATCCACATAAATGGTGTCGAGCAGGCTGGGATGGGCCCGGCCGGTACGTACCTTGTTCATCTGGCCCTTCAGGGCTTCCACGCTTTTTTCCATACGCACTTTGGCGTCGTTCTTAATCTCGTTAATCACTGTCTTTATCCTATGGCTATGACTTGAAGAGGCAGCGGCCGCGAATTATTTACGACAGATGAGGGTCCCTTCGGTCTCCCCCATCACGGCGCGGCGCAACGCACCCGGCTTGTTCATATTAAAGACCCGGATCGGCAGGTTGTGATCCCGCGCCAGGGTAAAGGCGGCCAGATCCATCACTTTGAGTTCGCGATCCAGCACTTCGTTGTAGTCGAGATGATGGAACAGTTCGGCATCGGGGTTTTTCATGGGGTCGTCACTGAACACCCCATCCACCTTGGTGGCTTTCAGCACCACGTCGGCCTCGATTTCGATGCCGCGCAGGCAGGCGGCCGAGTCGGTGGTAAAGAAGGGATTGCCGGTGCCGGCGGAGAAGATCACCACCCGGCCCTTGCGCAACAGGCTGATGGCTTCCGCCCAGTTGTAGCTGTCGCACATCCCTTCCAGGGTAATGGCGGACATCAGGCGAGCATTCACATAAGCACGGTGCAGGGCATCACGCATGGCCAGGCCGTTCATCACGGTGGCCAACATACCCATGTGGTCGCCCACCACGCGGTTCATCCCCGCCTTGGCCAGGCCCGCCCCACGGAACAGGTTGCCACCGCCGATCACCAGGCCGACCTGGACGCCCAATTCAACCAGTTCCTTGATTTCCTGCGCCATACGCTCCAGTACGGCGGGATCGATACCAAAGCCTTCCTCTCCCTGCAGCGCTTCGCCGCTGAGTTTGAGAAGAATGCGTCTGTATGCGGGTTTGGGATTGGTACTCATGCTTTTCTATTCCTGGTCATAGAAAGACCGCGACGGGTGTCGCGGTCTGGATAGCATTAAAATAGCAGGGATTAACCCTTGGCGGCAGCGATTTGCGCCTGAACTTCGGCGGCGAAGTCTTCTTCCTTGCGCTCGATGCCCTCGCCCACTTCAAAGCGGACGAAGCCCAGGGCGTCGGCACCTTTCTGCTTGAGCACATCGGCCACGGACACGGAAGGATCCTTGACGAAGGGCTGGCCGGTGAGGGAGATTTCGCCGGTGAACTTCTTCATGCGGCCTTCCACCATCTTCTCGGCGATCTCTTTCGGCTTGCCGGAGTTGACGGCGATTTCCACCTGGATTTCGCGCTCTTTGGCGACCACTTCGTCGGACACGTCTTCGGGCTTGACGAACTGCGGGCTGCAGGCAGCCACGTGCATGGCCACGTCTTTGGCCACTTCTTCGTCACCGCCTTTCAGATTGACGATAACGCCGATGCGGGTGCCGTGCAGGTAGGTGGTCAGGTTGTCGCCTTCCACCAGCACCACGCGGCGCAGGCTCATGTTCTCGCCGATTTTGGCGATCAGGTTGGTCAGGGCGGTTTCGACGTTTTCACCGTTCTCGAACTCGGCGGCTTTCAGCGCGTCCAGATCGTTGATTTTGCCGGCCAGGGCGATATCGGCCACTTTCTCGCCGAAGGCGCGGAAACCGGCGTCCTTGGCAACGAAGTCGGTTTCGCTGTTCAGCTCAACCATCACGGCGGTGTTGCCGGCCTGACGGACCAGGATGATACCTTCGGCGGCGATACGACCGGCTTTCTTGGCGGCTTTGGCCTGGCCGGACTTGCGCATGTCTTCGATGGCCTTCTCGATGTCGCCATTGGCTTCGATCAGGGCTTTTTTACAATCCATCATGCCGGCGCCGGTGCGCTCGCGCAGTTCTTTTACCAGGGCGGCGGTAATATTTGCCATCTCTAATGTCCTCGGTCTTGGTCTACAAGAAAACAGGGGCACGAGGCCCCTGTTAACCCATTACTTTCGTATGGTTAATAAAGGCTTAAGCGATTCGCTCAGACTTTATTATTCTTCAACGACGTAGTTGTCTTCGGCTTGCACGGCCAGGTCTTGCGCACGAGCGGCAGCCACGGCGTCAGCAGCGGCGTTCAGGTACAGCTGAACGGCGCGGATGGCGTCATCGTTACCAGGGATGATGTAGTCGACGCCGTCCGGGTTGGAGTTGGTGTCCACTACCGCAACCACGGGAATACCCAGGTTGTTGGCTTCCTTGATGGCGATGTGCTCGTGATCGGCATCGATGACGAACAGTACGTCGGGCAGACCGCCCATGTCCTTGATACCGCCCAGGGATTTCTCCAGCTTTTCCATTTCGCGAGTACGCATCAGCGCCTCTTTCTTGGTCAGCTTGTCGAAGGTACCGTCCTGAGACTGGGTTTCCAGCTCTTTCAGGCGGCTGATGGACTGACGCACGGTTTTCCAGTTGGTCAGCATGCCACCCAGCCAGCGGTGGTTGACATAGAACTGATCACACTTGGTCGCGGCTTCTTTGACGGCTTCAGAGGCTGCGCGCTTGGTACCAACAAACAGGATTTTGCCCTTGCGTGAGGCAACGCTGCCCAGGTAGTTCAGGGCGTCGTTGAACAGGGGAACTGTTTTTTCCAGGTTGATGATGTGAACCCGGTTGCTGGCGCCGAAAATGAAGGGCTTCATCTTGGGGTTCCAGAAACGGGTCTGGTGACCAAAGTGAACGCCGGCTTTCAGCATGTCGCGCATAGATACTTGTGCCATGATTTCCTCTAATAAAGTATTGGGTTAGGCCTCCACACATCCCATGACTCCGACCCGCAGGCACCCTGGAGCATGTGCCGATGTGTGTGTGTGTTAAAAAGTGAATGTTGTGTGACACGGCCAGGCCACAGGCATGGCTGTCACGGCGCGCTTTATACCATAAAGCGCCCGCCCGCACCAGCGCCGGCGGCGATTTCGCTACTGGAAGTTGCCGGCGCCAGGGGTTACACTTTTGGCCCCTTGAGGCCGGGACAAGCCGGCGCCGGGCCCGTATTGAGCGCTCCGGCGCGCGACCAGGCCAGTCCTGTTTCACGGCGGCAACCACGACCGGCCAGGATGCACGGAGGCGACCAGGGCCGGCCCACAACAGTCAGAGACGAGTATGAGCATAGTCATAAAAACCCCGGAAGAAATCGAAAAAATGCGCGTGGCCGGCCGGCTGGCCGCGGAAGTGCTGGAAATGATCGAACCCCATGTCCAGCCCGGCGTGACCACGGACGAACTCAACCGCATCTGCCATGACTATATCGTCAACGAGCAGCAGGCCATTCCGGCGCCGCTCAACTATCACGGTTTTCCCAAGTCCATCTGCACCTCGGTCAACCATGTGATCTGCCACGGTATTCCGTCCGACAAGAAGCTCAAGGACGGCGACATCATCAATATCGACATTACCGTCATCAAGGACGACTACCACGGCGACACCTCCAGGATGTTTATCGTGGGCAAGCCGAGCATCATGGCCGAGCGGCTGTGCCGGGTGACCCAGGAATGCATGGAAATCGGCATTAAAATGGTCAAGGACGGTGTTCGCCTGGGGGACATTGGCGCCGCCATTCAGAAACACGCCGAAGCCCATCACTACTCTGTGGTGCGGGAATACTGCGGCCATGGCATCGGCAAGGAATTCCACGAGGAGCCCCAGGTGCTGCACTACGGCAAGCCGGGCACCGGCGAGGTACTGAAGGCCGGCATGTGCCTGACCATTGAACCCATGATCAACGTGGGCAAGCGCCACAGCAAGATGCTGGGCGACGGCTGGACCGTAGTCACCAAGGACCGCAGCCTGTCGGCCCAGTATGAGCACACCATACTGGTGACCGAAACCGGCTGCGAAGTGCTGACCCTGCGTAAAGACGACACCCTGCCGCGGATTATCACCGCCTGACTGTAATGCGAAGCAGCAACGCGGTTGCGCTCCGCCGACACGCTTCAAGCCCATCCATGGGGCGCTCGGCAAATGCCATCCTTGGCATTTGACGGTCGGCTACGGCAATCCCCGCTGCTGCTTCGAGAAGCCTCGGAGGTGCCTGTTTGACGACCGGCGGCTCCGAGGTCAAACCCAGGAGGGCAGAGGGCACTGTTTCGCCGTGCCCTCTGCGCCATGGATGGCGCAGTGGAGCCTACATGGACGTATTCACGGCGTGCCGGCGAAACAGTGCCCTGTGTCCGACGAAGTGCACGGCCAGACAGCAAACCTTTGTCATCCGCCTATTCTGTATAACAAAGCAGCTACCCCATGAAACCCAACCTTAGCCGCCGCCCCCGCAGGCCCGCGCCGAAAAAGCCCGCCGGCCCAACCGTGACCCTGCTGTTGAACAAGCCCTATATGGTGCTGTGCCAGTTTACCGACGGCGATGGCCGCCAGACCCTGGCCGACTATGTGGATGTACCCGGCGTCTATGCCGCCGGCCGGCTGGACCGGGACAGCGAGGGCCTGCTGGTGCTGACCAACGACGGCGCCCTCAACGCCCGTTTAACCCAGCCCGGACGTAAGACCGAAAAGACCTATTGGGTGCAGGTGGAAGGCGTGCCCACCGAGGCCGATTTAGATAAACTGCGCCATGGCGTTACCCTTAACGACGGCCCCACCCTGCCGGCCAGGGTGCGCTTGATGCCGGAGCCCGCGGTATGGCCGCGGGTGCCGCCCATCCGCGAGCGCCAGGCCATTCCCACCAGCTGGCTGGAGATTGACATCACCGAGGGACGCAACCGCCAGGTACGGCGCATGACCGCCCATATCGGCTTTCCCACCCTGCGGCTTATTCGCTATGCCGTGGGCGACTGGACCCTCGGCGACCTGCAGCCCGGACAATGGAGAACACTATGAGCCATGCGGTGACCCTGGCGGTGATAGTGCGCGCCGGTGAACGTTTCTTGATGGTGGAAGAGTGGCAGCAGGGGCGCATCATGTTCAACCAGCCCGCCGGCCACCTGGAGCCGGGCGAGGATCTGCTGGCCGGCGCCCGCCGCGAATTGCTGGAAGAAACCGGCCTGTCCCTGCCCATCGGGCAGGCGGTGGGCATCTACCAGTACCAGGCGCCGGACAACGGCAAGCACTTTGTGCGCTTTACCTTCTGTGTGGAAGTGGCCGAGCCGCTGGCCACCCACCCCCAGGATCCGGACGGCGACATCATCCGCTGCCACTGGCTGACCCTGGCCGAGATCGAGGCCCTGGGTAACCAGTTGCGCAGCCCGCTTATTCTCGCCTCGTTCCGGGATTACCTGGCCGGGGCGCGTTTTCCGCTGGACGTGTTGAAAAGCGTGAGGCGTGAAGCGTGAGGGGAACGCCGCTCCCTGGAGCGCAGGCGGCTCGCCTGCATTCCCGCACAGCGGGAACCCTCGGGCTTGCAAAGCACACTCCAGCCTCGGCATAACACCCATGCGGGCGGGCCGCCCGCGCTCCAATGCCCCGTGCAGATAATCAGCCGGGCTTGCGGCTTAAACCACGCCTCCCCCTTACGGCATTTGTCTGGTAAAATACCGCCCGTTTTGCTAACAGGTAACGGGCGCGTATGAGCGATAACAGTCAGCTAAAAGTGATTGTCGGCATGTCCGGCGGTGTGGATTCCTCGGTGTCGGCCTGGCTGCTGCAACAGCAGGGCTACCAGGTGGAAGGCCTGTTCATGAAGAACTGGGAAGAAGACGACACCGACGAGTATTGCTCCGCCGCCGAGGATCTGCGTGACGCCCAGGCGGTGTGCGACAAGCTCGGCATCGAGCTTCACACCATCAACTTCGCCGCCGAGTACTGGGACAACGTGTTCGAGCACTTCCTGGCCGAGTACCAGGCCGGGCGCACGCCCAACCCGGACATCCTGTGCAACAAGGAAATCAAGTTCAAGGCCTTCCTGGAGTTTGCCGCCGAGGATCTGGGCGCCGACTATATCGCCACCGGCCACTACGTGCGCCGCAGCTTCGACGACCAGCCCAAACTGCTACGCGGCCTGGACGGCAACAAGGATCAGAGCTACTTCCTCTATACCCTGAGCTCCCAACAGGTGGCCAAGAGCCTGTTCCCGGTGGGCGAGCTGGAAAAGCCCGAGGTGCGCCGCATCGCCGAACAGCTCGGCCTGGTGACCGCCAAGAAGAAGGACTCCACCGGCATCTGCTTTATCGGCGAGCGCAAATTCCGCGACTTCCTGGCCCGCTACCTGCCCGCCCAGCCGGGCAATATTGAAACCGTGGCCGGCGAGGTCATCGGCACGCACCAGGGGCTGATGTACCACACCCTGGGCCAGCGCAAGGGCCTTGGTATCGGCGGCCTCAAAAACGCCACCGACGATCCCTGGTATGTGGTGGACAAGGATCTGGAACGCAACGTGCTGGTGGTGGCCCAGGGCGATCATCCCCGTCTCTATTCCCATGGCCTTATCGCCCGCCAGCTGCACTGGGTGGACCGCCGGCCGGTCACGGCCCCCCTGCGCTGTACGGTAAAAACCCGCTACCGCCAGGCCGACATTCCCTGCCTGGTGGAGCCGGTGGACGCCGACACCATCCGGGTCACCTTCGACAGTCCCCAGGCCGCGGTGACGCCGGGCCAGTCCGCCGTATTCTACCAGGGCGAGATCTGCCTGGGCGGCGGCATTATCGAAACCCGATTCAGTCAGGAGCAAGCGTGAGTCACAGTCTGGAAAACCAAACCCTGGCCTTCGCCGGCATCTGCCAGGCGGTCGGCCTGGTACAGCAGGTCGCCCGCCAGGGCAGCATTGAAGACAAGGAAATACTCAAGGCCACCCTCAACAGCATCCTGGTCACCGACGCCGAGCGCTCGCAGGATATCTATGGCGGCCATGGCCAACTGCGCCTGGGCTACCAGACCCTGATCGAACAGCTGAGCAGCGACAGCGCCCAGAAAAACGCCGAACTGACCCGCTATCTGGTGGGCCTGGTGGCGCTGGAACGCAAGCTGGCCCGCCGCCGCGATCTGCTGGCCATGCTGGGCGAGCGCATCAACCAGGTCAAGCGCCAGTTGCACCATTTCGAGCTGCTCGACGAGCAGGTGCTGGCCAACCTGGCCAGCATCTACAGCGACATCGTCAGTCCCCTGGGGCCGCGCATTCAGGTAGCGGGCAACCCCGCCTACCTGCAGCAATCCCTGGTGCAGCACCAGATCCGCGCCCTGCTGCTGGCCGGCATCCGCAGCGCCGTGCTATGGCGCCAGCTCGGCGGCAAGCGCCGCCATATCCTGTTTTCGCGCAAGCGGCTGGTGGCCCAGGCCCAGGCCGCCCTGCGCGACTGAACCTCGTTAGTTACCCCCCAACCTTCAGGAGTCCTTGTTCATGGAATTGTCAGCATTAACGGCCATTTCCCCGGTCGATGGCCGTTACGGCAACAAAACTGAGGCGCTGCGCGCCATTTTCTCCGAGTTCGGTCTGTTGCGTTTCCGCGTGGAAGTGGAAGTCCGCTGGCTACAGGCCCTGGCCGAGCATGCTGAAATCACCGAGGTGCCCGCCCTGTCCGCCGAGGCCAATGCCCTGCTCGACCGCATTGTCGCCGAGTTCAACGAGACCGACGGCCAGCGCATCAAGGACATTGAACGCACCACCAACCATGACGTAAAGGCGGTGGAGTACTTCCTCAAGGAAAAGGTCGAGGCCCTGCCCGAGCTGGCGGCAGTGAGCGAGTTCATCCACTTCGCCTGCACCAGCGAGGACATCAACAACAACGCCCACGCCCTGATGCTGAAGGCCGCCCGGGAAGAAGTGATCGCCCCCTACTGCCGCGAGCTTGTCGACGCGGTCAAGCAACTGGCCCATCAATACCGGGACGTGCCCATGCTGAGCCGCACCCACGGCCAGCCCGCCTCGCCCACCACCCTGGGCAAGGAAATGGCCAACGTGGCCTACCGGCTGGAGCGCCAGTTCAAGCAGATCCTGGCGGTGGAGCTGCTGGCCAAGATCAACGGCGCCGTGGGCAACTACAACGCCCATATGTCCGCCTACCCGGAAGTGGACTGGCACGCCTTCGCCGAGCGCTTCGTCACCCGCCTGGGCCTGACCTGGAACCCCTACACCACCCAGATCGAGCCCCACGACTACATTGCCGAGCTGTTCGACGCCCTGGCCCGCTTCAACACCATCCTCATCGACTTCGATCGGGATATCTGGGGCTACATCTCGGTGGGCTACTTCAAGCAGCGTACCGTAGCCGGTGAAATCGGCTCCAGCACCATGCCCCACAAGGTCAACCCCATCGACTTCGAAAACTCCGAAGGCAACCTAGGCCTGGCCAACGCCGTGTTCAACCACCTGGCCGCCAAGCTGCCCATCTCCCGCTGGCAGCGGGATCTGACCGACAGCACTGTGCTGCGCAACCTGGGGGTGGCGGTGGGCTATTCGCTTATCGCCTACCAGGCCACCCTCAAGGGCATCAGCAAGCTGGAAGCCAATCCCCAGGCGCTGGCCGACGATCTGGATCAAAACTGGGAAGTGCTGGCCGAGCCGGTGCAGACGGTAATGCGCCGCTACGGTATCGAAAAGCCCTACGAGAAGCTCAAGGAGCTGACCCGCGGCAAGCGGGTGGATGCCGAGGGCATGCGCGCCTTTATCGACGGCCTGGAGCTGCCCGAGCCGGTGAAGGCCGAGCTGAAAAAGCTGACCCCGGCCAACTACATCGGCCGTGCCATCCAGCTTACCGACGAGCTGAAGTAACGGCACAAACGGTAAGGGGGAGCCCGGGCTCCCCTGGAGCGCAGGCAGCTCGCCTGCGCTCCCGCGCAGCGGAAACCCTCGGCCCCTAGCACCACACCCAAACCACAGCCATAACCCCCATGCGGGCGGGCCGCCCGCATTCCATTGGCCCGGACAACACTCCGGCCCTGGCGCCGCGCTCCGGTTCCTTTCCCCGCCGCGCCTTGGCATAATACTTCGCTATTCTTTAAGCATCCTCCCCACTCCGGCAGGCACCCATGCACAGCGCACTCAAACTGGATATAGAACACTTTCTCGCCCATGACTGGCAACGGCATCCGAGGTTGATCAAGGCCGGTCTGCCCGGTTTCGAGGATCCCCTCAGCCCGGACGAACTGGCCGGGCTGGCGCTGGAGCCTCACATCGAGTCCCGCCGGGTCTGGCGGGACAATGATCGCTGGCAGGCGGAAACCGGCCCCTTCGACAGCTACGACCACCTGGGGGAAACCGACTGGACCCTGCTGGTACAGGCGGTCAACCAGTGGCATCCGGCGGTGCAGGACATCGCCGAGCAATTCCGTTTTATCCCCGGCTGGCGTTTTGACGACGTCATGGTGAGCTTCTCCACCCCGGGTGGTGGCGTTGGGCCCCATATCGACCAATATGGCGTGTTCATTATCCAGGGCGAAGGATGCCGGCGCTGGCGGGTAGGCAAACGCCAGGCCCTGAAGGAGTTCGCGGCCCACGGCGCCCTGCGCCACTGCGAGGACTTCGAGGCGGAAATCGACGAGATGCTGGAGCCCGGCGATATCCTCTATATCCCGCCCGGCTGTCCCCACGAAGGTTATGCGGTGACGCCGGCGCTCAACTATTCGGTGGGCTTTCGCGCTCCCGATGCCCGGGATCTGTTTTCAAGTTTTGCCGATCACCTGCTGGCCCACGAGACGAGCAGCCGCCGCTTCGACGATGCCGGCATGGCTGCCACCCGGGCCCATGGCCGCATCGACCACGCCGTGCTGGACCAGGTTAAAGGACTGATGAGCGAACTGCTCGACGATCCCGCCCGCCTGGCCGACTGGTTCGGCGAAATGATGTCGGAAGCCAAGCACGACCTGGATCTGGAGCCGGCCGAGCCGCTCTACAGCCTGGAAGAGCTGGTGCTGCGCCTGGATCACGGCGATCACCTCTACCGCCTGGGCGGGGTGCGCTGTTTTTATCATGAAGGCAGTGAGCAGCTGTTCTACCTGGACGGCGACCGCTACCAGCTGGCCACCCCCGATGCGGACGCCATTGCCCTGCTGTGCGATCAGGCCCGCATCTGCGGCCCGGAGGTGGCCTACCTGAAGGATCCCCAGAGCCTGCTGGAGCTGTTGTTGCCCCTGGTCAACCAGGGCTACTGGTATTTTGAGGAAGAAGAGGAAGAACAATAAAACCGCAAGAGGCCAGGCCCCTTGCGGCCGGCCCGCTTATCCCCCGTCAAAGGCGGGGTGGTAGCTCACCCGCCCCCGGGGCGCCGGCTGTTTCAGGGCCAGGGCCATAAAGGCGTCCCCCACCCCCGGATAGGCAGACTCCAGCCCCAGCTCGCTCGCCGGGCGAAAACCGAAGCGACGGTAAAAAGCCGGCTCGCCCAGCACCACTATACCGGCCCAGTCCAGCTCGTTGGCCGCGTTGATCGCCTCGCGGATCATCTCGCTGCCCACTCCCTGGCGCTGGCAGTCGGGCCACACGCTCACCGGCGCCAGGCCCAGCCAGCCCAGGTCCTCGCCATCGATCAGCACCGGGCTCATGGCCAGATGGCCGATCACGGCGCCTTCGTATTCAGCCACCTGGCTGACGCTGATGGCTCCCTGCTCGCGCAGGGCCAGCACCAGATCCGCCTCGTCGGGCCGATCGAAGGCGGCAAATACCACTTCGTCGATATCATCGCCGTCGCCCGGACGTTCGGTTCGGCAAATCAGCATAACTCCTCCTAGGGAGCAAGGCGGTCGATGGTCCAGCCATCGTCGCCGCGTTGATAAAGGAAGCGATCGTGCAGCCGGTTTGCGCCGCCCTGCCAGAACTCGATGCTGTCGAAGTGCACCCGGAAGCCGCCCCAGAAGCTCGGCAGGGGCACCTCGCCGCTGGCAAATTTCTGCTTCATTTCCAGGAACTTGGCTTCCAACAGGCCACGGGCGGAAATGCGCGATGACTGCGGGGAAACCCAGGCGCCGATCTGGCTGTCCTTGGGGCGACTGCCGAAATACTTCATGACCTCCACCGTGGTCAGTTTTTCCACCGCTCCGGTCACATGCACCTGGCGCTCCAGCGAATGCCAGGGAAACAGCAGACTGATGCGCGGATTAACCGACAACTGGGACGCCTTGCGGCTGCCGAGGTTGGTGTAGAACACAAAACCCCGCTCGTCCAGGTGCTTGAGCAGGACGATACGCTGGAAGGGCTGGCCGCGCTCGTCCACTGTCGCCACCACCATGGCGGTAGGATCCGCCAGCCCGGCCGCGATGGCCTGCTGCATCCAGGTTTCAAACAATGCCAGTGGGTCGGCCGGCAAATCCTTGCGCCGCAGGCCGCCCCGCAGATATTCCCGTCGGTAATCCGCCAGCTCCATAATCGATGTTTCCCGCTGCCTGAAAGTGGCCACTATTGTGCGTGGGCGTCCCGGGGTTGGCAAGTCCGCGACAGGCGGACAGACAACAAAAAGCCGGGGAAATCCCCGGCTTGGCATGGACTGGCGAGCGCCTTATTCGTTGTCGGCCTGAACCGCTTCGGGGGTGGCGTCCTCGGCGGCAGGGGCATCGGCCTCGGCCGGCTTGTTGGCTTCCTTGATGGACAGGCGGATACGGCCCTGGCGATCGACTTCCAGTACCTTGACCTTGACCTTGTCGCCCACCTTGAGGTGATCGGACACATTCTTGACCCGCTCTTCGGTGATCTGGGAAATGTGCACCAGACCGTCCTTGCCGGGCAGGATGTTGACGAAGGCGCCAAAGTCGGCCAGGCGCACCACCTGACCTTCGTAGATGGTGCCGCTTTCCACTTCCGCGGTCAGCTGTTCGATGCGGCGGATGGCCAGTTTGGCGGCTTCGCCGTCGACGGCGGCGATCTTGACGGTGCCGTCGTCATCCAGCTCGATGGTGGTGCCGGTTTCCTCGGTCAGGGCACGGATGGTAGAGCCGCCCTTGCCGATCACGTCCTTGATCTTTTCGGGGTTGATCTTGATGGTGTGGATGCGCGGCGCAAAATCGGAAATCTCGGCGCGCGGTGCCTGCAGGGCTTCGTCCATCACCTTGAGGATATGCAGCCGGGCGTTGCGGGCCTGTTTCAGGGCCACTTCCATGATCTCTTTGGTGATGCCTTCAATCTTGATGTCCATCTGCAGGGCGGTCACGCCCTCGCTGGTACCGGCCACCTTGAAGTCCATGTCGCCCAGGTGATCTTCGTCACCCAGGATGTCGGACAGCACCACGAAACCTTCTTCTTCCTTCACCAGGCCCATGGCGATACCGGCCACGGAGGCCTTGATGGGTACACCGGCATCCATCAGCGCCAGAGAGGTGCCGCAGACGGAGGCCATGGAGGAAGAGCCGTTGGACTCGGTGATCTCGGACACCACGCGCACGGTATAGGGGAACTCGTCCTGGCTCGGCATCACGGCGGCGACGCCGCGCTTGGCCAGGCGGCCGTGACCGATTTCCCGGCGCTTGGGGCTGCCGACCATGCCGGTCTCGCCCACGCAGTAGGGCGGGAAGTTGTAGTGCAGCATAAAGCGGTTGGCGCGCTCGCCGGTCAGCTCGTCAATCAGCTGGGCGTCCCGCTCGGTGCCCAGGGTGGCGGCGACCAGGGCCTGGGTTTCACCGCGGGTGAACAGGGCCGAGCCGTGGGTCCGGGGCAGCAGGCCGGTGGCCGCATTGATGGCGCGGATCATGTCGGGCTCGCGGCCATCGATACGCGGCTCGCCACGCACCACCCGGCCGCGGACTATGGTCTTCTCCAGCTTGCCCAGCAGCTCCTGGATTTCCTTGATTTCCGCTTCCGGCGACTGCTCCAGCACGGCGGCCTGAACCCGGGCCTTGATGTCGCTGATGGCGTCACGGCGGGCGGTTTTGTCGGTGATGCGGTAGGCTTCGCCCAGCTCGGCGGTGGCCAGCTCGGCTACCTTGGCCTTGAGCGCCTCGTTTTCGGCCTTGGGTTGCCAGTCCCAGGGCTGGGTGCCTACTTCGGCGGCGAATTCATTGATGGCGGTAATGGCGGTCTGCATCTGCTCGTGACCATACATCACGGCGCCCAGCATCACTTCTTCGGGCAGTACCGAGGCTTCGGATTCCACCATCAGCACGGCACCGGCAGTACCGGCGACCACCAGGTCCAGCTGGCTGCCCTTGAGCTCGCCAATGCTGGGGTTGAGGACGTACTCGCCATTGATGTAACCCACCCGGGCGGCGCCGATGGGGCCGGCGAAGGGAATGCCGGAAATGGCCAGGGCCGCGGAGGTGCCCAGCATGGAGATGATGTCGGGGGCGATTTCAGGATTGGCGGAAACCACGGTGGCGATCACCTGGACTTCGTTTTTGAATCCATCGGGAAACAGCGGACGGATGGGACGGTCGATCAGTCGGGCGGTCAGTGTTTCACCTTCACTGGGACGGCCTTCACGCTTGAAGAAGCTGCCGGGGATACGGCCGGCGGCGTAGGTCCGCTCCTGGTAGTTGACGGTCAGCGGAAAGAAGTCGCGGCTTTCGTCCGCTTCGCGCCGGCCGACGACCGTCACCAGGACGGAGGTGTCGTCGATACTGGCCATGACGGCGCCGGTGGCCTGGCGGGCGATAACGCCGGTTTCAAGGGTGACGGTGTGCTGGCCGTACTGGAAGGTTTTTACGATAGGATTCACGTTGTCGATTCCTTAAATGTTTGGTCTCTTAATTTGCCGGCACAGTATACTTGATACCCGCTGGAATAAACATCCGCGCAGCGTGCGACACGGCGGCCGCCCACGAAAAAGGGGAGCCGAAGCTCCCCTTTTCTGCAAACCGGATGGGTCGATTAACGACGCAGGCCCAGCTTTTCGATCAGTGCACGATAGCGCTCAACGTCTTTGCGCTTGAGGTAGTCCAGCAGGTTGCGGCGCTGGGATACCATGCGCAGCAGGCCGCGACGGCTGTGGTGATCGTGGATGTGCTGCTTGAAGTGACCCTGCAGGTGGTCAATCTGGGCGCTCAGCAGGGCGACCTGAACTTCGGGAGAACCGGTGTCGCCTTCGCCACGGGCAAAGTCGGCAACGATCTGGGCTTTGGTTTCAGCACTTAGTGACATCTTGTTTACTCCACAAACTATGAATGAATTTTCCAGCCGATCACTAATTCAGCCGGAACGAAGGACGGCATTCTACCAGCTAAGCCGGGCTTGGCAACCGGAAAATCACGCCTTCAGCGTACCAGCCGGCGCGGGGCGACCTTGCCGTCGTCGTCGATTTCGCCGACACCGATAAAACGGTGCTCCTCGCCTACCGTCATCCGTACAAAACCGTCCAGAGGCGCACCGGCCACCTGTACCGCCTGGCCCTGCAGCAGATAGCCGGCCACCAGCTCCGACAGGTTCACCTCGGGCAGGCCCTGTACCGCCGTGTCCATCGGCAACAACAGCGGATCCAGCTCCAGCCGGGGGGAGGTATCGCTGGCCTTGCAGTTGTCGAGGATGCACTGCAATTGCTCCAGGGTCAGCATCCGCTCGGCAGGATAACCGGCCACCGCCAGCCGGCGCAGCATGGTGACATGGGCGCCGCAGCCCAGGCGCTCGCCCAGGTCGTCCACTATGGTACGGATATAAGTGCCCTTGCTGCAGTGGATTTCCAGCTCCACCTCGTCACCGTCAAAACGCAGCAGCTTGAGCTCGTAGACGGTGATGGGGCGCGCCTCCCGCGGCACTTCAATGCCTTCCCGGGCGTACTGGTACAGGGGCTTGCCCTGGTACTTGAGCGCCGAGTACATGGAAGGCACCTGCTCGATATCGCCACGAAAATGATCCAGCGCCTCGATAAGCTCACCGGCGGCGACATTCACCGGCCGGGTCTGCACCACTTCACCGTCGGCATCGCTGGTGTCGGTGCGCTGGCCCAGTTTGGCCACCACCCGGTAGCGCTTGTCCGCCTCCAGCAGGAACTGGGAAAACTTGGTCGCCTCGCCCAGGCAAATGGGCAACATGCCGGTGGCCAGGGGATCCAGGGCTCCGGTGTGGCCCGCCTTGGCGGCGGCGTAGATGCGCTTGACCTGCTGCAGGGCATCGTTGGAAGTGATGCCCGCCGGCTTGTCCAGCAACAGGATGCCGTCCACTTCACGGCCACGAAAACGACGCTGACGACCCATCTCAGTTCTGTTCCTCTTGCTCTTCCTCATCATCCCGGCCGGCGCTGCGACGCTGGTCTTCGGCGATGGTGCTCGACACCAGGGTGGAAATGCGCATGCCCTCCACCAGGCTCTGGTCGTAGACGAAACGCAGCTCGGGCGTCACCCGCAGCCGCACCGCCTTGGCCACCAGGCTGCGGATATAGCCGCTGGCATCCTTCAGGGCCGCCATGCCTGTTTCGATCCGTTCGGCATCATTTTCCAGAAAGGTGACGAACACCTTGGCGTAGTTGAGGTCTTTGGAGACTTCGACGCCGGACACGGTCACCATGCCCAGTCGCTCGTCTTTGATTTCCCGCTGCAGGATCATCGCAATTTCTTTTTGCAGTTCCTGCCCGACCCGGCGGGTACGGCTGAATTCTCTGGCCATTGCTTGGCTCCAACACAAAGGGGGCGCTAGGCCCCCGTCGATTAATATGGCGTGTGATCCGGTATGGACGGGAGCCGCCGTTACAGGCTGCGCTGCACTTCCACGACCTGGTACACCTCGATCTGGTCACCGACCCGTACGTCATTGTAGTTTTTCACACCAATGCCGCACTCCATGCCGTTGCGGACTTCCGCCACGTCGTCCTTGAAGCGGCGCAGGGACTCCAGCTCGCCTTCGTAGATCACCACGTTGTCGCGCAGTACCCGGATCGGGTTGCTGCGCTTGACCACGCCTTCGGTGACCATACAGCCGGCGATGGCGCCAAACTTGGGCGAACGGAACACGTCGCGCACCTGGGCCAGGCCGATGATCTCCTGCTTGAACACCGGGGCCAACATGCCGGTCATGGCCTGCTTCACTTCGTCCAGCAGTTCATAGATCACGCTGTAGTAGCGCAGATCGATCTCTTCCGCCTCGATTACCTTGCGCGCGGCCGCGTCGGCACGCACGTTGAAGCCCAGGATGATGGCATTGGACGCCGCTGCCAGGCTGGCATCGGTTTCGGTGATGCCACCCACGCCGGAGCCGACGATCTTGACCTTGACCTCGTCGGTGGACAGCTTCAGCAGCGAATCGCAAATCGCCTCGATGGAGCCCTGTACGTCCGCCTTCAGCACCAGGTTGACCTCGGCTACCTCGCCTTCGCTCATGTTGGCAAACATGTTCTCCAGCTTGGCCTTCTGCTGGCGGGCCAGCTTGACCTCGCGGAACTTGCCCTGACGATAGAGCGCCACTTCCCGCGCCTTCTTCTCGTCCCGCACCACGGTGGCTTCGTCACCGGCGGTGGGTACGCCGGACAGGCCGAGGATCTCCACCGGAATGGAAGGTCCGGCGGATTTCACTTCACGGCCCAGCTCGTCCTTCATGGCGCGCACCCGGCCGTATTCCAGTCCGCACAGCACGATGTCGCCCTGGTGCAGGGTACCGTCCTGCACCAGCACGGTGGCCACGGGGCCACGGCCCTTGTCCAGGCGGGACTCGATCACCACGCCCGAGGCCATGGCGTCGTAGACCGCGGTCAGTTCCAGCACCTCGGCCTGCAGCAGTATGGCTTCCAGCAGCTCGTCGATGCCCATGCCGGTCTTGGCGGAGATATGGACGAACATGTTCTCGCCGCCCCAGTCCTCGGACATGACGCCGTGCTGGGACAGTTCGCTCTTGACCCGGTCCGGATCCGCTTCCGGCTTGTCCATTTTGTTCACCGCCACGATCAGCGGTACACCCGCCGCCTTGGCGTGCTGGATGGCTTCAATGGTCTGGGGCATGACGCCGTCATCGGCCGCCACCACCAGGATCACGATGTCGGTGGCCTTGGCACCGCGGGCACGCATGGCGGTAAAGGCCGCGTGACCCGGGGTGTCCAGGAAGGTGATCATGCCGTTGTCGGTTTCGACGTGGTAGGCACCGATGTGCTGGGTGATGCCGCCGGCCTCCCCCGCTGCCACCTTGGTCCGACGGATGTAGTCCAGGGTGGAGGTCTTGCCGTGGTCGACGTGCCCCATGATGGTCACCACAGGGGCGCGCGGCTTGAGCTCGGCGTCGGTATCGCGATCCGACAGCACCCGCTCTTCCAGCTCGTTTTCCCGGCGCAGCACCACCTTGTGACCCATTTCTTCGGCCACCAGCTGGGCGGTTTCCTGGTCGATCACCTGGTTGATGGTGACCATGGCGCCCATTTTCATCATCGCCTTGATCACTTCGGCACCCTTGACCGCCATCTTGTTGGCCAGTTCGGCCACCGTGATGGTCTCGCCGATTTCCACGTCCCGGTTGACCGGCTGGGCCGGCTTCTGGAAACCGTGTTTCATCGACTTGGGCGTCATCACCTTGGCACGCTTGCCCTTTTTCTGACGCTCGGAGCGGCTTTCCCGATCTTCGCGATCTTCCTTGGACTTGCCGCCCTTGCGCTTCTTGCCACCGGTCCGGCGGGCTTTCTGCTCTTCGGTCTGATCGGCTTCGTCTTCCGCTTCCTGGGCATGGCGGTTGGTGGTGACGTGGTAGTCGGCGTCTTCCGGTTTCTTGGCCGCTTCCTCGGCCCAGCGCTTCTCATTTTCTTCCGCCAGCCGGCGCACTTCTTCCGCCTTTTGCTGGGCTTCCAGCTCGGCTTTACGCAGGGCTTCTTCTTCGCGCTGACGTTTCAGGTTTTCTGCTTCGCGCTTGGCCATATCATCCGCCTTCTTCTGCTCTTTGCTCTGGGGTTTCTGGACCCCTTGCTCCGTGGTGTTCTGAGCGTGCAGCTGAGCCTGACGGTGATGTTCTTCCGCTTCGCGCTTGGCTTTCTCTTCCGCTTCGCGCTTGGCCTTGGTTTCGGCTTCCTGCTTGGCTTTTTCTGCTGCTTCTCGTTTGGCCTGTTCTTCGGCCTCGCGACGCGCCTGGGCTTCCAGGCGTGCCTTTTCTTCCGCTTCTTGCTGACGCTGCTGCTCTTCGAGCGCATCCCGTCTTACGTAGGTGCGCTTTTTACGCACCTCCACCTGCACCGCCTTGTTCTTGCCACCGGCACCCTGCACACTCAGGGTACTGATGGTCTTGCGCTGCAGAGTCATCCGTTTGGGTTCGTTATCGTCATTGGCGCCGTGCTGCTTTTTGAGATAAGCAAGCAGGGCGGCTTTTTCTGTTTCGGACACGGTATCCTTGCTGGATTTCTCCATGCCCGCTTCACGAAACTGCTGAACCAGACGATCAACCGGTGTGTCGATGTCACTGGCAAGTTGCGTTAATGAGACTTCTGCCATTCATTTACCTCCGTTGATCTTATTCTTCGTCCTGGTCTCCGAACCAGCAGATATTGCGGGCGGCCATGATGAGTTCCCCTGCCAGGGCCTCATCCAGTCCTTCAATGCCCTCAAGGTCGTCGATACCTTGTTCTGCCAGCTCTTCCAGGTCCGCAATACCACGGGCGGCAAGCTGATAGGCCAGTTCCCGGGTCATGGAGGGCAGTGCGAGCAGTTCGGCTGCCGGCTCCACCCCTTCGAATGATTCTTCCTGTGCCAGGGCCCTGGTGGTCAGGGCATCCTTGGCTCGATTACGCAGCTCCTCCACCATATCTTCGTCCAGGCCTTCCACGCTCAGCAGCTCGCTGACCGGGACATAGGCGATTTCCTCCAGGGTGGAGAATCCCTCTTCCATTAGCAGGGCAGCGAAATCCTCGTCGATGTCCAGGTACTGGACAAAGAGGTTCATGATCTTGTCGCTTTCGACCTGGTGTTTCTGCTGCAGGTCCTCGACCGTCATCACGTTCAGCTCCCAGCCGGTAAGCTGGGATGCCAGGCGTACGTTCTGGCCGTTGCGGCCGATAGCCTGGGCCAGGTTGCCGGACTCCACCGCAATGTCCATGGAGTGGGCGTCTTCATCCACGATGATGGAGGCCACGTCGGCCGGGGCCATGGCGTTAATCACGAACTGGGCCGGATTGTCGTCCCACAGCACGATGTCGACCCGCTCGCCACCCAGCTCGCCGGATACCGCCTGCACCCGGGCGCCGCGCATGCCGACACAGGCACCGATGGGATCGATGCGGCGGTCGTTGGTTTTGACGGCAATCTTGGCACGGCTGCCGGGATCCCGGGCCGCGCCCATGATCTCGATGATTTCCTCGCCGATTTCCGGCACCTCGATGCGGAACAGTTCTTTCAGAAAGTCCGGATGGGTACGGCTGACGAACAGCTGGGCGCCACGGGCTTCGGGACGCACCGCGAACAACAGGCCACGAACCCGGTCGCCGGAACGGAAAGACTCCCGCGGCAGCAGGTCTTCCCGGAAGATCACCGCCTCGGCGTTGTTGCCCAGATCCAGAATGACGTTGTCGCGGGTCGCCTTTTTGACCACACCAGTGATGATTTCGCCTTCCTGATCCTGGAATTGCTCCACCACCTGCATGCGCTCGGCTTCGCGCACTTTCTGCACGATGACCTGTTTGGCGGTCTGGGTGGTGATGCGATCAAAGGTAATGGAATCGATTTGATCCTCGACATAGTCGCCGATTTCAATCTCGGGCTCGTCGATTTGGGCCGCTTCCAGGGTGATTTCCCGGTAGGGATTGGTCAGGGATTCCTGATCCGCCACCACCTGCCAGCGACGGAAGGTGTCGAAATCACCACTCTTGCGGTCGATGGCAACGCGGACTTCGATATCACCGTCGTATTTTTTCTTGGTTGCCGTGGCCAGGGCCGTTTCCAGCGCCTCGAAGATTTTTTCGCGAGGCACCGCCTTCTCGTTGGATACGGCGTCAACAACCAGCAATATTTCTTTATTCATGTCCGATGGCCTCGTTAGTCAAAGTTCGGAACCAGATGTGCCTTTTGGATATTGGAAAATGCCACGGGAAACTCCTGGCCCTCCACTTCCAGCCTGACCATGGTGTCTTCCACCGCCACCACTGTGCCTTTGAGTTTGCGACGGTTGTTGACCGCCATGCGCAGGCTCAGCTCCGCCTGCTGGCCAATAATGGCCTGATAGTGAGCCGGCTTGAACAAGGGGCGGGCGAGCCCGGGGGATGAGACTTCCAGATCATATTCGGTAGAAATGGGATCTTCCACATCCAGCACGGCACTGACCTGCCGGCTCACTTCGGCACAGTCGTTTACATCGATGCCATCTTCATGATCGATATACAGCCGCAGCGTGGAATGCCGTCCGGCACGAACCAGTTCAAGGCCCAGCAGTTCAAAACCCAGCGCCTCTACCGGCTCGCTGAGCATCTCGGTCAATCGTTGTTCCAATGTAGCCAAAGCTACCCCCTCCGAAAACAAAAAAAGGGCTCGCAGCCCAGTGAATTCGCACCGTTTTTGCCGGCGCCAAAGTACAGATAACAAAAAGCCCCGATTTTTCAAATCGGGGCAATTCACCTGGACCCTGATTGTCGCCTCGCGACGACCATCCCCGCGAGCATGGCGGTGGACGTGAAATTGGTTGCGGGGGCCGGATTTGAACCGACGACCTTCGGGTTATGAGCCCGACGAGCTACCAGGCTGCTCCACCCCGCGTCCGAAATCGTGCGAGATTATAATCAAATCGAGAACCAATCTCAACCTGACTATGTCTTGGTGCCGAGAGCGGGACTTGAACCCGCACGCCTATACAGGCACTACCCCCTCAAGATAGCGTGTCTACCAATTCCACCACCTCGGCAAAACTTGCTTACTGGGGAATGTCGCCGCCACTGGTGACGGGAACATCGCCCTGAACGGGGCTTTCCACCACTTCGGGTACGGAAAGATCTTCCCATTCGCTGGTTTGCTTGGTGCTGTTGGTAGAAAGATTACCGAGCACCAGGCTTACCACAAAAAATCCAGCCGCTAACAGCGTTGTCGCTTTGGTCAGGAAATTACCCGAGCCGCTGGATCCGAATACCGTATTGGATGCACCTGCCCCGAAGGAGGCGCCCATGTCTGCGCCCTTGCCTTGCTGAATCAGCACCAGGCCAATCAGTGCCAGCGCGATAAGCAGATACACCACCAAAAGAATTTCGTACATTTGAGCCTACCTTCGTTTGGCGTTGCCGCCCCTTTTCAGCCCTGCTGTCCGGAGCGGGGCTAATACTAGCGACCCGGCAGCCTGGATACAAGCGCATTTTTTAAAAAACCGTCCAAGTGCATAAAAAGGCGACAAAGCGATGATTCAACAACCGTTATTCTTGGCTTTAAGTCGCAAGTTGTCAGCAGCCCGGCCTTATGTTCGAGAACATACGGGTAACTGAATGTCATACCCCGTACGCAGATTTAGAAAACAACGCCGGGCAGTTCATCACTTACCATTTAACGCTGACAGCTCCGGCGAAGCCGGTCAGGCCGGTATGGCCTCGGCAATATGCTCCGCCAGACGGCGGACCTGTGACGGCTCGGCGCCTTCCACCATCACCCGGATCAGCGGTTCGGTGCCGGATTTTCTGAGCAGTACCCGGCCATGCCCGGCCAGTTCGGCCTCGGCAGCAGCCACCCGCCGCTGCACTTCTGCATCGACCAATGGATCCGTCCCGGCGGCGAAGCGGACATTCACCAGTACCTGGGGAAACAGTGTCAGACCGGCGCGCAGCTCGGCCAGGCTCTGGCGTGACGCCACCATGGCACGCAGCACCTGCAGGGCGGCCACAATACCATCACCCGTGGTGTTGTGATCCAGGCTGATAATATGGCCCGAGTTCTCGCCCCCCAGTTTCCAGCCATGCTCCTTGAGCCGTTCCATGACATAGCGATCACCTACCCTGGCCCGTACAAAGGGAATATCCAGCCCGGCCAGGGCCAGCTCCAGCGCCATGTTGCTCATCAGGGTACCGACCACACCGCCACCGAGCTGGCCACGGTCCCGGGCATCCCGCGCCATGATGAACAGTACTTCGTCGCCATCCACCAGGCTGCCATGATGATCCACCATCGCCAGGCGATCGCCATCGCCATCAAAGGCAATCCCCAGGTCTGCCTGGTGTTCCCTAACCGCAGCCATCAGGGCCTCGGGCGAGGTAGAGCCCACGTTGTCGTTGATATTGAGGCCATTGGGTTGCACACCGGTACGGATAACCCGGGCACCCAGCTCCTCAAATACTGAAGGCGCAATGTGATACGTGGCACCATGGGCACAGTCGACCACCAGGGTAAGCCCTTCCAGGCTGAGTTCCGAAGGAAAGGTGCTTTTGCAGAACTCGATATAGCGGCCGGCGGCATCGTTGATACGGCTGGCCTTGCCCAGCTGATCCGACGACACACAGTCCATCGGCTGATCAAGCAGGGCTTCTATGGCCAGTTCCACCTCATCGGGCAGTTTGGTGCCGTCATGGGAAAAAAACTTGATGCCGTTGTCGTAATAGGGGTTGTGGGACGCGCTGATGACAATACCTGCCTCGGCCCGGAAAGTGCGGGTCAGGTAGGCTATGGCGGGGGTCGGCATGGGCCCGAGCAGGGCCGCCTGGAGGCCGGCGGCGGACAGGCCGGCCTCCAGGGCCGACTCCAGCATGTAGCCGGAAATACGGGTATCCTTGCCAATAAGCACTTTTTTGGTGCCGGTACGGGACAACACCTTGCCCGCGGCCCAGCCCAGTTTCATCACGAATTCCGGAGTGATGGGATATTCCCCCACCCGGCCCCGCACCCCGTCGGTACCAAAATATTTTCTGCTCATAATTATTCCTTATATTGGGCCGCGTGTTGCCATACCCGGATGGCGTCGACCATTTCCTTGACATCATGTACCCGCACAATATGGGCACCCCGGTCGAGCGCAAACAGGTGTACCGACAGGGTCGCGGCCAGGCGCTGGTCGACCGGACGATCCAGCAGTTGCCCCAGCATGGACTTGCGCGACATGCCCACCAGCAACGGCAGGCCCAGCCGGTGAAGACGGTCAACCCGCCCCAGCAGTTCGTAATTATGTTCGAGGGATTTGCCAAAGCCATAACCCGGATCCAGGCAAAGACGCTCGCGACCGATCCCGACCGCCTCGCAGGCCAAGACGCGTTCGGCGAGAAAGTCGGCCACCTCCTGCGTCACATCCTGATAATCGGGAGCCTGCTGCATGGTACGCGGCTGACCCTGCATGTGCATCAGGCAAACCGCGGCGCCGCCAGCTGCGGCCACCTCCAGCGCACCGGGCTCTCGCAGTGCCCGAATATCGTTGATCAGATCGGCTCCCGCTGTAACCGCCTCGCCCATCACCACCGCCTTGCTGGTGTCGACGGAGATCCAGCAGTCCAGCTCTGCCCTCAACCGCTCAATGACCGGGATCACCCGATCCAGCTCTTCCTGTCCGGCTACGTCTTCGGCACCGGGACGGGTCGACTCGCCGCCCACGTCAATCATGGTGGCGCCGTCGGCGACCATTTGCAGGGCGTGGCGCAGGGCGGCGTCCTGGCTGTGATAACGACCGCCATCAGAAAAAGAGTCGGGAGTGATATTGAGTATGCCCATCACCTGGGGCGTGGAGAGATCCAGTGTTCTGGATGCGGAAGATAACAACATGAAGAGACCTAATTCCTAAAACCTAAAAAGTGAAAAGCCCCGGCACGCATGGCCGGGGCTTAATTTATCACAAAACTCAGTTGCTGGTGGCGTCGCCGGGCTTGTTGAGGTCCGGCGATGTGCCGGTTTTTTCTTCCCTCACGTCCTGCTTGTCGCCGGAGCTGGCCGCTGGCCCCTGGGGCTTGTCACCGTGCTCGTCTTTCCAGTCGGCAGGTGGCCGAACCTCGCGCCGAGCCATCAGGTCGTCTATCTGGCGGGCGTCGATGGTTTCATACTTCATCAGCGCATCCTTCATGGAGTGCAGGATGTCGATATTATCCAGCAATATTTGCTTGGCGCGGTTGAAGTTACGCTCGATAACCTGTTTGACCTCGGCATCGATCAGCTTGGCGGTTTCATCGGACATGTGCTTGCTCTTGGCGGCGGTACGCCCAAGGAATACCTCGCCTTCCTCTTCCGCGTAGAGCAGGGGACCCATTTTTTCCGACAGACCCCACTGGGTCACCATCTTGTGGGCAATTTCGGTGGCCCGCTCGATGTCGTTGGAAGCGCCGGTGGTCACCTTGTCGAAGCCGTAGATGATCTCTTCTGCCAGCCGGCCGCCGTAAAGGCTGGAGATCATAGACTCCAGGTGCAGCTTGCTGTAGCTGAAGCGATCCTGCTCCGGCAGATACATGGTCACACCCAGGGCCCGGCCGCGGGGAATGATGGACACCTTGTACACCGGATCGTGCTCGGGCACCATGCGGCCGACGATGGCGTGACCGGCTTCGTGATAGGCGGTCATTTCCTTTTCGGACTCGGACATCACCATGGAGCGGCGCTCGGCGCCCATCATGATCTTGTCCTTGGCTTTTTCGAACTCTTCCATCGATACCAGACGGCGACCGCCACGGGCAGCGAACAAGGCAGCCTCGTTGACCAGGTTGGCCAGGTCGGCACCACTGAAGCCAGGAGTCCCCCGGGCGATCAGGCTGGCGTTGACGTCATCGGCCAGGGGGACGCGACGCATATGCACCTTGAGGATTTGTTCACGCCCCCGTACATCGGGCAGACCCACCACGACCTGGCGATCGAAACGGCCGGGACGCAGCAGCGCCGGATCCAGCACGTCGGGGCGGTTGGTGGCGGCAATAACAATGACGCCTTCATTGCCTTCAAAGCCGTCCATTTCCACCAGCATCTGGTTCAGGGTCTGCTCGCGCTCGTCATGACCGCCACCCAGGCCGGCACCGCGCTGGCGACCGACGGCATCGATTTCATCGATGAACACGATGCAGGGCGCCGCCTTCTTGGCCTGTTCAAACATGTCGCGCACACGGGAAGCGCCCACGCCGACGAACATTTCCACGAAGTCGGAGCCGGAAATGGTAAAGAAGGGTACCTTGGCCTCGCCGGCGATGGCCTTGGCCAGCAGCGTCTTGCCGGTACCGGGCGGGCCCACCAGCAGAATACCGGTAGGAATGCGGCCACCCAGTTTCTGGAAGCGGCTGGGATCACGCAGGTAATCGACCAGCTCCTTCACGTCTTCCTTGGCCTCGTCGCAACCGGCCACGTCGGCAAAGGTGGTTTTGACCTGGTCTTCGCTCATCAGCCGCGCCCGGCTCTTGCCGAACGTCATGGCTCCCTTGCCGCCACCGCCCTGCATCTGGCGCATGAAGAACACCCAGACCCCGATCAACAGCAGCATGGGGAACCAGGAGATAAAGATGGAGGTCAGCAGGCTCGGCTCTTCCGGCTTCTCGCCCACCACCCGAACATTGTTGTTCAGCAGGTCGTTGAGCAGCTGAGGATCTTCGGAAGGCATGATGGTGGTGAAACGATCACCGCTGCGCTTGACACCGTTGATGGTTTGGCCGTCCATGCGGACTTCGCGGATCTGCCCTTGGGCCACTTCCTGTACAAAGGTGGAATAGTCGGTCTGACGGCCGGCCGGTTCACTCGGGCTAAAGCTCTGGAACACCGACATCAACACCACGGCTATGACCAACCACAGGATCAAATTTTTCGCCATGTCACTCAAATTACTAACCTCACCGGCTGACAGTTTATGACTGGGACAGGGTACTACAGTTTAAAACCTGTAGCCACAATGTAGACTTCCCGCGACCGGGGCCGCGACGAGTCGGGTTTTCTTACCTTTACCACACTGAAAGACCGGCGTACTTCGGCAAGAAATTCATCAAAACCGGCCCCCTGGAATACCTTGACCACGAAGCTGCCTTTGGGCGCCAGCACCTGGCGGCACATGTCAAGCGCCAGCTCCACCAGATACATGGCCCTGGGCTGGTCCACCTCAGGGGTGCCGCTCATATTGGGCGCCATGTCCGACAGCAATACATCCACCTTGTCATCGCCGACCCGTTCCAGCAAAGCGCCGAGCACCGCTTCCTCGCGAAAGTCGCCCTGCAGAAAGTCGACGCCGGCAATCGGGTCCATGGGCAGTATGTCGCAGGCGATCACCTTGCCCTGCTGGCCCACCTGTTCGGTGGCAAACTGGCTCCAGCCACCGGGAGCCGCCCCCAGATCGACCACGGTCATCCCGGGCTTGAGCAGGCGATCACGCCCCTGCAGTTCCTCAAGTTTAAACACGGCACGCGAGCGCAGGCCTTTTTTTTGCGCCTGTTGGACGTATTTATCGTCAAAATGCTCCTTGAGCCAGCGGGTCGAGCTGGCCGAGCGTTTTTTCTTACCCATTAAATTATCGCTCTGCTATTACCATTGAAGCCTAGATGGGGGTACAATAGCCCCCTTTCAACCTATTTAACTGAAGCATTTTGCAATGACCCTGAACAATAAGCAAAGACAATACCTCAAGGGAATGGCTCACAGCCTGAAGCCGGTGGTATTGCTTGGCCAGCACGGCCTGACCGAAGGCGTCCTGGCCGAGATCGACCTGGCTCTGAATCACCATGAACTGATCAAAGTCAAGGTTGCCGCCGAAGACAGGGAAGTCAAAACGCTGATCATGGATGCCATCGTCCGCGAAACCGGCGCGGTCAAAGTGCAGACCATAGGCCATATCCTGACGCTGTACCGTGCCAGCGAACAAAAGAAAATTACCCTGCCGAGAGGCTGAAACACCCCCTGGCGGATGTATCAAGCATCCGCCGCTTGCCAGTCCTGTGTTCCGTCAATAAAGTAGTGTGCTCCTCTTCTTTCCCTGCAAGGCGGAGGATGGATACTATGAGTATTTGCCCAAGGGGTTGTCTGTCATGCCTGCCCATCCCTACCTGACCGACGAAGAGCTGGCCCTGCTTGGCCAGTTGTACCGCCAGGAGCAATCCGAATCCCGGCTTAACCTGACGCTGTTCCTCGATGCCGGTATCCGCCCCCTGCTCGAACAGGCCTCCCAGCTCGAGCTGAAGATGGAGATCGGTGATGTCACCCTGCATTTTCCGGTCAGCCTCGATACCCGCAGCCATGATGAGCAAGCGCAAGTGAGCACACCGGACATTCTGACCGGGGACGAGGCCCATCCCCGCGCCTGGCGTCTGCCCTCTCCCCGGGAGCTGCGTCTGCTGGAGCCCAGTGGGCGTCCCCTGGCCGCCGACATCCGGGATCTTTCCATTGGCGGCATGCGCCTGTTGTCACGGCGCTGCCTGTTTCGACGCCAACAGAGCAGAAGGGTAAAGTTGCAGCTTGGTGACGAACAGGCGCTGTGGCTGCGTCTGCAACTGGTACGACAACACAGGGGACGCCATTTCTGGCTGACGGCGGTGCGTTTCGAGTTACCGGTGGCGGACAGGCTGGCCCTGTCGGATTTCGTATTCCGGGGCTTTCTGCAACAGATGGAGGGCAGGCAGCCATCCCCGTCTCATGGGGATGACCGCCCGAAAAGGCAGGATTAGAGGTACTCGACCTTGATGATTTCGTATTCCACGTCACCGGAAGGGGTCTTGACGATGGCGACGTCATCTTCTTCCTTGCCGATCAACGCCCGGGCAATGGGGGAGTTGACCGAAATCAGATTCGCCTTGATATCGGACTCGTCGTCACCCACGATGCGGTAGGTGATTTCCTTCTCGTCATCTACCTTGAACAGACTTACGGTGGCGCCGAAGATCACCTTGCCATTGTTGGGCAACTTGGTGATATCGATAATCTGGGCATTGGACAGCTTGGCCTCGATTTCCTGGATGCGTCCCTCACAAAAGCCCTGTTGCTCTCGGGCCGCGTGGTATTCGGCATTCTCCTTGAGATCACCGTGTTCGCGTGCCTCGGCAATGGCTTCGATAATTTGCGGACGGCGCACGGACTTGAGGTGGTCCAGTTCTTCACGCAGTTTCTGCGCACCGCGGATGGTCATCGGTGTTTGCTTCATAGTGGAAACCTGGTTCCTTTACCAAACAATAAAATAACAAAAGCCCTGCCGTAACAGGGCTCGTATCATCACAATATCCGTTTCAGCCATGGGCCAACTTGCTGACGGCCCAGACTAATACAGCCGGCTTAACGGGTCAAATCGTCGAAGAAGCGTTTTACACCCTCGAAAAAGCCTTCGGACTTGGGCCTGTGCTTCTTGGCCGCGGAGCCGCCGCAGGAGTCTTCCAGCTGGCGCAGCAGCTCCTTTTGCTCCTCGGTCAGGTTGACCGGGGTCTCGATATAGACCTTGCACACCAGATCGCCCAGCAGGCCGTTACGGGCCGACCTCACGCCCTTGCTCTTGAGCCGGAACATGCGTCCGGTCTGGGTTTCGGCCGGGATTTTGAGTTTGACCCGGCCATCCAGGGTCGGCACCTCCACCTCGCCGCCCAGGGCGGCGGAGGTGAAGCTTATCGGCACCTCGCAATACAGGTTGTTGCCTTCGCGCACAAAAATATCGTGTTCGCGTACATGGACCTGCACATAGAGATCGCCGGCCGGGGCTCCGGCCTCCCCTGCCTCGCCCTCGCCGGACAGGCGGATGCGATCACCGGTATCGACACCCGCCGGGATCTTGACCGACAGCGTCTTGGTCTTCTGATGGCGTCCCTCGCCATGGCATTGGTGGCAGGGATCGGTGATGATCTTGCCCCGCCCGCGACAATGAGGACAGGGCTGCTGTACGGTAAAAAAGCCCTGGCGCATCTGTACCTGGCCATGGCCATGACAGGTGGGGCAGGTCTTGGCCTGGGTACCGGGCTTGGCACCACTGCCGTCACAGACATCACAACCCACCAGGGTCGGTACCTTGATCTCTTTGGTCACGCCCCGGACCGCTTCTTCCAGGGTCAACTCCATGTTGTAGCGCAGATCAGAGCCGCGCGAGGCCCGCTGCTGCCGGCCACGGCCACCACCGAAGATATCGCCGAACACGTCACCGAAAATATCACTGAAGTCGGCACCACCACCAAAGCCGCCCTGGCCGCCCTGTTGACCGTCCACGCCCGCGTGGCCGAACTGATCATAGGCCGCCCGTTTCTGGGCGTCGGTGAGCACCTCGTAGGCCTCGGTGGCTTCCTTGAATTTTTCCGCCGCGTCGGCATCGTCCTTGTTGCGGTCGGGATGATATTTCATCGCCATCCGCTTGTAGGCTTTCTTGATTTCGCGCTCGTCGGCTCCCTTGGAGACGCCGAGCACCTCATAATAATCTCGTTTCGACATAGCTTATGTGCTTACCTGCTGATTACACAAAGGCGGGCGTTGGTAGCCCAACGCCCGCACTGTCAGCGCCATTACGCCGGGTTGGCCATTACTTCTTGTCGTCTTTCACTTCTTCGAATTCGGCGTCAACCACGTCGTCGTCGGCTTTCTGGCCGGCGCCACCCTGGGCGCCCGCATCCTGGGCCTGGGATTGCGCCTTGGCCTGGGCCGCTTCCATCAGCTTCTGAGAGGCTGCCATCAATGCCTGCTGCTTGGCCTCGATCTCGGCCTTGTCTTCCCCACGCACGGCGGTTTCCAATGCACTCAGGGCAGATTCGATTTCGCTCTTGTCGTCGGCAGCCAGGGCGTCACCGGCTTCCTCCAGTTGCTTGCGGGTGGCA
Organism: Zobellella taiwanensis; assembly: GCF_003012795.1. Lineage (GTDB taxonomy): Bacteria > Pseudomonadota > Gammaproteobacteria > Enterobacterales > Aeromonadaceae > Oceanimonas > Oceanimonas taiwanensis. The sequence goes on along the minus strand of NZ_PXYH01000004.1, from coordinate 92,470 downwards.
TGGGCCAGGCTGTCGGCCTGGTTGCGGGCCGCGACCAGCTCCTCGAACTTCTTGTCCTCGGCGGCGTTGGCCTCAGCGGCGCGCACCATGGCCTCGATCTCTTCCTCACTCAGACCGGAAGAAGCCTGAATGGTGATCTTCTGCTCCTTGCCGGTGTCCTTGTCCTTGGCGGACACATGCAGTATGCCGTCGGCGTCGATGTCGAAGGTGACCTCGATTTGCGGCAGGCCACGGGGTGCCGGACGAATGCCTTCCAGGTTGAACTGGCCCAGGGACTTGTTGTCGGCGGCCCGCTTGCGCTCCCCCTGAATGACGTGAATGGTCACGGCAGACTGGTTGTCGTCGGCGGTGGAGAACACCTGGGACTTTTTGGTCGGAATGGTGGTGTTCTTCTCGATCAGCGCCGTCATCACGCCGCCCATGGTCTCGATACCCAGCGACAGCGGGGTCACGTCGAGCAGCAATACGTCTTTCTTGTCGCCGGACAGCACGGCGCCCTGAATGGCGGCACCCACGGCTACGGCTTCATCGGGGTTGACGTCCTTGCGCGGCTCCTTGCCGAAAAAGTCGCTCACCGCTTTCTGCACCAGTGGCATACGGGTCTGACCACCCACCAGGATGACGTCGTCGATGTCGGACACGGACAGGCCGGCATCCTTGAGCGCGGTACGGACCGGCTCGAGGGACTTCTTGACCATGTCTTCCACCAGCGACTCCAGCTTGGCCCGGGTCACCTTGATGTTCATGTGCTTGGGACCGCTGGCATCGGCAGTGACGTAGGGCAGATTGACTTCGGTCTGCTGAGCGGAAGACAGCTCGCACTTGGCTTTTTCGGCCGCTTCCTTCAGGCGTTGCAGCGCCAGCATGTCGTTGCGCAGATCCACGCCCTGCTCACGCTTGAATTCTTCCACCAGGTAGTTGATCAGGCGGTTGTCGAAATCTTCGCCGCCCAGGTGGGTGTCACCGTTGGTGGCCAGCACTTCAAAGGTCTTTTCGCCGTCCATGTCATCGATTTCGATGATGGAGATATCGAAGGTACCGCCACCCAGATCGTAGACCGCCACCTTGCGATCGCCCTTGGCCTTGTTCACGCCGTAGGCAAAAGCGGCTGCGGTCGGCTCGTTGATGATGCGCTTGACATCCAGGCCGGCAATGCGGCCGGCATCCTTGGTGGCCTGACGCTGGGCATCGTTGAAATAGGCCGGTACGGTAATAACGGCTTCGGTTACCGGTTCGCCGAGGTAGTCTTCGGCGGTTTTTTTCATCTTTTTCAGCACCTCGGCAGAGATTTGCGGAGGCGCCATTTTCTTGTCCTTGACTTCCACCCAGGCGTCGCCGTTGTCGGCCTTGACGATACTGAACGGCATAATCTTGATGTCGCGCTGTACTTCTTCGTCTTCAAAGCGACGGCCGATCAGACGCTTGATGGCGAACAGGGTATTCCTGGGGTTGGTCACCGCCTGGCGCTTGGCCGGCTGACCTACCAGGGTTTCGCCGTCGTCGGTATAGGCAATGATGGAAGGAGTAGTACGAGTACCCTCGGCGTTTTCGATTACCTTCGGGGTATCCCCGTCCAGGATCGCAACGCAGGAGTTGGTGGTACCCAGATCGATGCCGATGATTCTACCCATAAAATCCTCTCTTGATAGTGCAAATTCGGTAACTAGCGTTGGTCTTTCGCGTTAACGTATATATGTGGCTGGCCAGGGCGGCTTTCAAGACGGCCATCACATTTTTTTGATGGCCGCCCCGATTCAGGCCTGGGTGTCGATGGCCGGGCCCTTGGCAACCATCACCATGGCAGGGCGCAGCACCCGGCCGTTGAGTTCATAGCCTTTCATCATCACCGCCAGCACCGCATTGGGCGCCACCTCGTTGCTTTCCACCATGCTCATGGCCTGATGCTTGTTGGGATCAAAGGGCTCACCCTGAGGGTCTATTTGCGTCACCCCAAACTTTTCCACCGCGCTCAGCAACGATTTCAGGGTCAGTTCGACCCCTTCGCACACGGCCCGGAACGCATCGTTTTCCTTGTCGGTATGTTCCAGGGCACGTTCCAGGCTGTCGATCACCGGCAACAGTTCGCCGACGAATTTTTCCAGCGCAAATTTCTGTGCTTTCTCAACGTCCAGGGCGGCACGGCGACGAATATTCTCCATCTCGGCCAGGGCCCGCAGGGCATTTTCCCTTTCGCTCTTGGCATTGCTCTCGGCATCGGCCAGCTTCTGTTCCAGTTCGGCCACATAAGCCGCATCGGGCTGGGGGATCGGCTCCGCGCTATCGGTCTGCAACGCCTCTGCCTGGGCCAATTGCTCCTGTTCGTGCTCGGCGGACTGTTCCGTTTCAACCTGATTCTGCTTGCTGCTCATGTCGTCTCCCGTGAGTGTCAATCAACTTTGTGCCTATATGGGGTCGGCAAAACGCTTTTCAAGTCCTGCCACCCCAACCGTACTCGCGCCGGTGGCGCCCAGGAAAAGGGTTCATTAGAATGGCGGTATTCATGCACGCTAGGGAATGCGCCGCCGCATTGCTTACCAGCCAGGCCGTTATCCATGGAAACCGATTTCAATACCATCGCCCTTATCGGCAAGCCCGATCATAAAGGCGCCAACCAGACGCTGATCGCCCTGTATCACTACCTGGCCGGACTCGGGCTTAATGTGGTGATAGAACGCCGGGTGGGTGAGCAACTTGGCCTGGAACGGGCCGAACTTTTGGAAATGGTGGAGCTGGGTGAGCGGGCCGATTTGGCCATAGTAGTCGGTGGCGACGGCAACATGCTGGGCTCGGCCAGGGTGTTGTCCCGCTTCGATGTGGCGGTGGTGGGGGTGAACCGGGGTAATCTCGGCTTTCTGACCGATCTCTCACCCGACAGCTTTGAGCAACCCCTGGAGAGGCTGTTGGCGGGTGATTATCAGACCGAACATCGCTTCCTGCTCGAAGCCCAGGTGCATCGCCATGGCCAGTTGAAAGCCAGCAATACCGCCATGAACGAAGCCGTGCTGCACCCGGGCAAAATCGCCCACATGATTGAGTTCGAGGTTTATATCAACGGTCATTTCATGTACAGCCAGCGAGCCGACGGCATGATAGTGGCCACGCCCACCGGCTCCACCGCCTACTCGCTCTCGGCCGGCGGTCCCATCCTGACGCCCAACCTCAACGCCATTACCCTGGTGCCCATGTTCCCCCACACCCTGAGCTGCCGGCCCATCGTGATCGATGCCGATGCCCAGATCAAGCTGGTGGTGGCGCCCACCAACAAGACCGAACAGATGCTGGTGAGCTGCGATGGCCATGTCTCGCTGGCGGTACAGCCGGGCGACGAAATCCACATCAATAAGAGCCCCTACAAGCTCAAACTGCTGCATCCGCGCGGACACAATTATTTTGAAGTCCTGCGCAGCAAGCTCGGCTGGGGCAGCAAGTTGTTCTGACATCCGGCTTCCCCCTGGCCCAGGCCAGGGATGACCACTTGAACTGTATAAAACAACAGTATACTGTATTCCTATACAGCATTGTTTTGTGCAGGGGTTCATCATGTTGCTTCAGCTCACCATCAGCAATTTCGCCATCGTTTCCTTTCTCGAGCTGGATCTGCGTCCGGGCATGACCAGCATCACCGGCGAGACCGGCGCCGGCAAGTCCATCGCCATCGACGCCCTGGCCCTGGCCCTGGGTGAACGGGCCGACCCCGATACCGTGCGTCCGGGCGCCGACAAGGCCGATATCAGCGCCCGCTTTCGCATCGACAAACTGCCCAGGGTCAAAGCCTGGCTTAGCGAACAGGAGCTGGACGAGCAGGATGAGTGCATACTGCGCCGTACCCTTAGCCGAGAAGGCCGCTCCCGCGGCTATATCAACGGCACTCCCGTGCCCCTGTCACAACTCAAGGCCCTTGGCGCCCTGCTGGTCAACATTCACGGCCAGCACGCCCACCAGGAGTTACAGCGGCCCGAACACCAGCGTGCTCTGCTCGACGCCTACGCCGGCCACCATCAGCTGCTGCAGCAGGCAAGCCAGGGCTATCAGCACTGGCGTCAGCTCAGTAACGAGCGCCGCCAGTTACAGGCGGAGCAGTCCCACTGGCAGGCCCAGCGCCAATTACTCGAATACCAGGTGGCCGAGCTGGATGAACTGGCCCTGGGCGAAGATGAATATCCCGGGCTGGAAGCCGAACACAAGCGCCTGGCCAATGGTGCCGAACTGCTCAAGGATTGCCAGTTCGCCCTCGATGTACTGGCCGATAATGACGAAACCAATGCCCTGCAATTGCTTCGCCAGGGCCTAAAGACCCTGACCGAGCTGGCTAGAATGGATAACCAGTTGGCTCCGGTGGTGGAAATGCTCGACGGCAGCCTGATCCAGCTGGAAGAAGGCCACAGCGAGCTGAGCCGCTACCTGGACCGACTTGAGCTGGACCCGGCCCGCCTGCATGAAGTCGAAGCCCGAATGGGCAAGATTATGGAGCTGGCCCGCAAACACCATGTCCCTCCCGCCGAACTGGCCGGTTTTCATCGCGAACTGGCCGGACAACTGGCCGGCATGGCCCATAGCGACGAACGCCTGCGCGGGCTGGAAGAGGAAGTGGCACAAGCCAGGGAAACTTTTCTGCTGGCGGCCGAGCGACTCAGCCAGAGCCGGCAGCGCTATGCCATTTCCCTTAATAAAAAAATCACCCAGAGCCTGCGCCAGCTCAGTATGGAACATGGCCGTTTTGAAATTCGGGTCGGGGCCGACGCCGATGCAGGCTTTTCCCCCCTCGGCATAGACAGGGTGGAGTTTTTGGTCAGCACGAATCCGGGTCAGCCCATGAGCCCGCTGGCACGGGTGGCTTCCGGAGGTGAACTGTCCCGTATCAGCCTGGCCATCCAGGTGATTACCGCCCGTAAAGTAGAAACGCCAACCCTGATCTTTGACGAGGTGGACGTAGGGGTCAGCGGCCCCACCGCCGCCGTGGTCGGCAAGTTACTGCGCCAGTTGGGCGACTCGACCCAGGTCGTGGTGATCACCCACCTGCCCCAGGTGGCGGGCAATGGCCACCAGCATTTCTTTGTCAGTAAAAACACCGAGGGCAACGACACCCAGACCCGGATGCAGGAACTGGATCAACCGAGCCGGCTACAGGAGTTGGCCCGTCTGCTGGGCGGTAACAGGATTACCGCCAATACCCTGGCCAATGCCCGGGACTTGCTGGTGGAATAACCCGTCGTCCCGGCCGGCGAGCGCCGGCCGGGGTGAAGCTCAGACCAATCGGCGCGCGGCCCCGATAACTATATCGATAGCCTGCTGTTCGGCCCGTTGCATGGTCGTTTCGTCAGGGATTTCCTGCTGGGTACGGTTGACAATAACCCCGGCCACACATCCGGCTTTCAACCCTTGACTGGCACACATGGTAAAGAGGGTAGCCGACTCCATTTCGTAGTTGAGCACCCCCATGGACTGCCATTCCTTCATGCTGCCCTGAAACCGGCGCAGAACCCGGGCCGAGCACGTATCGTAGCGTTCCTGCCCGGGGTAAAACGTATCGGAAGACGCTGTAACGCCCACATAAGGACTAAGCCCGAGATCCCGCGCCGCATCGACCAGGGCACAGGTGCAGTCAAAGTCGGCTACCGCCGGAAATTCCATGGGGGCGAAGTGGCTGCTGGCACCGTCCAGGCGCACCGAGCCCTGGGTAACGATCATGTCGCCCACCTGGATATGCGGCTGAATCGCCCCTGTGGTTCCAATCCGCAGGAAGGTTCGCACCCCCAGTTGGGCCAGCTCTTCCACCGCAATGGAGGTGGAAGGGCCACCGATACCGGTAGAACAGACTACAACCGGCTTGCCATCCAGCTCCCCCAGCCAGGAAGTGAACTCGCGTTTACTGGCCAGAGGACGCGCATTCGCCAACTGACCGGCGATGCGTTTGACCCGCTCAGGATCTCCGGGGATGATAGCCAGCCTGGCGCCCTGCAGATCCTCATCGGTAATGCCCAGGTGAAAAACGTGCTTGGTCATGTGAAGTGCTCCCGCGCTGAATAATTAGATTTGAAGATAGTAAGCCAGCCAGTCGCAAATAACCAAGATCGGGCTCAAGGAACCAATCCCCCGTTTGCCGGTCTAGCTTTTACAAGCGAATAGCCTGCAGCTATGATGCCAGCAGGTCACACAGGATATAATGCCGATATGCAACTCAAAACCTTGATTTTACCTTTCTTTCTCGCCCTTCCCCTGGCCGGCTGCGGCCTGGTCTACAAAGTCGATATTCCCCAGGGCAATTACATCGAAGAAAAACAGGTGGCCAAACTGCGCCAGGGTATGACCAAGGAACAGGTCAGGTTCTTGCTGGGCAATCCCATGAGCCTGGACGGTTTCAATCATGACAAATGGGTGTACATCTACTACTTCAAACCAGGGCGGGGAGAGCTGGAGCAAAAACAATTGACGCTGGATTTCAGCAACGATGCCTTGGTATCCATGACCGGGGACTTCCCGATGCCGGACGCCTTCACTCAAGGCATCTAGACTTCGACTACCCGCTGGCCGGACATCAACAGCGGCGGAGCCAGTGGCTCCGCCGCATCATTTTCTGCTGCGCTGAGGATCAGGCCGGCCACCGGTCACCTTGTCGGCTCGTCCTTCCTCTTTAGCCTGTTCGGCACGACGGCGGCGGATATCCTTGGGGTCCGCCAGCAACGGGCGATAGATTTCGATACGATCGCCATCGTGCACTCCCTGCTCCAGCTTGACCTGGCGCCCGAACACCCCCACCATGTTCTGCTCCAGATCTATCTGTGGAAACTGCTGCAGTATGCCCGACTGCTCGATGATCTGGCGCACATTCTGTTCGGGCGTCACCCGCAACGACAGTACCGTCTGCCGTTCGGGCAGGGCATACACCACTTCAACCTGAATAAGATTCACTGCCGTAAACCTCTCTTGCCCGTTCGCTGAACGCATGCACCATGGCATTGGTCAGCTCCTTGAAAATACCGCCAAATGCCAGTTCCACCAGCCGTGACTTGAACTCAAAATGCAGCTTCAGCTCGACCTTACAGGCATCGTCGTCCAGCGCGGTGAAGGTCCATCCCCCGGTCAGCGATTTGAACGGGCCGTCAACCAACTCCATGTGAATCTTTTGATTCTGCTCCAGACGATTACGGGTAGTAAAGGTTTTACGGATCCCCGCCTTGGCCACGTCCAGCGCCGCAGTGATACTGTCATCGGTCCTGGTGAGCACGCGACTGGCAACACAACCCGGAAGAAATTGAGGGTATGCATCCACATTATTGACCAGCTCATACATCTGTTGCGCACTGAACATCACCAGTGCACTTCGGGTAATACTCGGCATAACCTCTCCTGGCAACTAAACGAGCCGATTTTATCACTTATCCGGCATAGGCTCACCACCGCCAAACAGTACAAAAAGCCACCAGTCGCAGGGCGACCAATTCCAAAGCGCCACCGGCCGCCGTATAATGCCGCCACTATGACAAAAAACAAAGCCAAGAAGAAACCCGGTTCCAGCACCATCGCCGTTAACCGCAAGGCACGGCACGAATACTCCATCGAGGAAAAATTCGAAGCCGGTATCGAACTACTGGGATGGGAAGTCAAAGCGCTGCGGGCCGGCAAGGTCAACATCGGCGAGGCCTACGTGTTCATGCGAAACGGCGAGGCCTTTCTGTTTGCCGCCACCATTACCCCGCTCAACGTGGCCTCCACCCATGTGGTCTGCGATCCCCTGCGTACCCGCAAGCTGCTGCTGCACAAGCGCCAGCTGGACCGCCTCACCGGTCTTATTGAACGGGAAGGCTACACCCTGGTGCCGCTGTCCCTGTACTGGTCCAAGTCCTGGGTCAAGGCAGAGATTGGCTTGGTCAAAGGCAAAAAGGCCCATGACAAGCGCCAGGATGTGAAAGAGCGCGACTGGCAGCGGGAAAAAGACAGAATGATGAAACACAAAGCTCGCTAGGGCTTGTTATTCAGCAATCATTGAAATATCATGGTTGCACAACTTGGGGCTGATTCAGGATTCGACGAGATTCTCGAACTCCAAGGTGCATGCCGAGGTGCGATAGGCCTCGTTAAAAAATCGCAAAAAAATAGTCGCAAACGACGAAAACTACGCACTCGCAGCTTAATAACCTGCGCTGAGCCCTTCTACCCTAGCTTGCCTGTGACTTAGGGAATCGGAAGGTCATCCTTCACAGGATCGCGTGGATGCCGTGCCTGACGGTTGAAGCGTTAAAACCAATTCAGGATAGTCTGTCTGTGGCGTGTCAGTCCGCAGCAGCTGGCGAAATCAATGACTGACTAAGCATGTAGTACCGACGACGTAGGTTTTTCGGACGCGGGTTCAACTCCCGCCAGCTCCACCAATCGATTGGAAAGGCCCCGCAAGGGGCTTTTTTGTTTTTATAAGCAATCACTTGTCAGTTATTTAACGTCCCTGAAAAACTACCCAAAAAATCCGCTCTGCCATGCAGCACACTTCGCCGTGGTCTCCGAAAACACCATCCGCCAGCACATTAAGTCGGTATCCGAGATGCCTTCAGGTGACTAAAAAATAAGAAGGGGCGGCTTCAGGAGCCGCCCTTGCTAGCCATAACATCGGGTGTCACTAACGCCGCCACACCACCGGGAACCAGTCCTCCCGCATCCGCTCACCCGTTTGCAGGTTGATGCCGTCAAACGGCGGCGAGGTGGGCCCGCCCCGGTCGACATAGCGCACGTCGTCGCCGATAAAGCGGGTAGAAAAGGCCCGGCGCCGGTTGGATGTCTGGTTGCCCGGGGCACCATGCACCGTCTTGAAGTTGAACAACAGCGCATCGCCCGGCTCCAGCTCGGGAATGAGGATCTCGAAGTCCCCGCCGTCGATATCCGGCATATCCATAAAAGGGCTGTCATCCTGGTACCAGGACGCATTGGTGGACCACTTGCTCGGTCGCACCAACTTGGGCCAGCGGTGGGAGCCCAGCACCACCTGCAGGGCATTTTCCTGGGTAATGGGATCCAGCGGTATCCAGTAACTGGCCGTCTGGTCACCGTCCACGCAGTAGTAGGGTAAATCCTGATGCCAGGGCGTGGGCTTGGCGGTGCCCGGCTCCTTCACCAGAATATGCTCATGGAATACCTGAATTTGCCGTGAACCGGTAGCCTCCCCGGCAATCGCCGCTCCGGGGGATGCTTCTATCCAATGCCGGAATTCAGGTATCCGCTGCCAGTTGCAGTAATCCTCGAAAAAACGTCCGCCATCGTTGCCGATCACGTTCTCCCGGCCATGCTCGCCAGGCTCGCGCAGCACCCGTTCAAAACCTGTCCGTAATGGCTCTATCCAGTCCTTGAACACACCCTTGACGACGATGGCGCCGTCTCGCGCATAGGCGTCCCGTTGATCCTGTGTCAGCCAGGTCGTGGTGGTTGTGTGACCCATGATGATTCCTCCCTGTGGTTAGCGACGACTCGACTTTAGCACCGGCATCACATAGCTTATAAATACAGTTTACATATGAGGTACATAGAACAATGGCTATACCTTTTACCTTCCGGCAACTGAGCTACTTTGTCGCGGTGGCCCAGCAGGGCAGCGTCAGCAAGGCAGCCGAGGTGCTGCATGTGTCCCAGCCTTCGGTGTCCATCGCCATCACCCAGCTCGAGGGGTTGCTGGAGCAGCCCCTGTTCCAGCGCCACCGGGGCCAGGGGGTCAGCCTTACGCCCGGCGGCGAAGCGCTGTTGAAGGAGGCGCGCCATATCCTCACCCTGTCCCACAACCTGCTGGCCCGCCAGCGGCAGGACGACAGCGAGGTGGAGGGCCAGTTGGTGCTGAGCTGTTTCAGGGATATCGCGCCCTACTACCTGCCACGATTGGTGAGCCGCTTCGAGCGCCGCTACCCCGGGATCCGGGTATTGATGCAGGAGGAGGATCTGGTCGGCGTGAGCCGGGCGCTGGAGCAGGGCCGGGCCGAGCTGGCCCTGAGTTACGATCTGGGCCTGCCGCAGGAGATAGACGCCGAGGTGCTGGATGAACTGCTCCCCCATGCCCTGCTGCCCACCAGCCATCCCAGGGCGGGCAGCCCTTCCCTCAGCCTCACAGAGCTGGCGGCAGAGCGGCTGATACTGCAGGATCTGCCGCTCACCCGGGAGTATTTCCTCTCCCTGTTCTGGCACCGGGGGCTCAAGCCCGACATCGTCCACACCACGGCGTCCTTCGAACTGCAACGGGGCCTGGTGGCCCACGGTCACGGGGTGGCGCTGTCCTGTACCCGGCCGGCGGGAGACCGCAGCTACGATGGCACTGCCCTCGCCTGCGTGCCGCTCGCCGACGCGGTCCAGCCCCAGCGGGTGGTGCTGGCCCACTCCCGCCGCTTTCCGCTGTCGGTGCCGGCCCGGCTGTTCCTCGGCCTGGTCGCCGGGCAGTCAGGTACAGCCTCGGTATAACCCGGCAGCGGTCGGATAGCGCTAAGCAGGCCGTGACATGCCATGGACGGCATGTCCGAGCCTGCACGTACTTGCGGCGGGTCTGTGTGCGCTCTCCGGCCGATGCCGGAAACCCTTCGCTACAGCACCTGGGACGCCACCCAGCCGAAGATCACCAGCGGAATGTTGTAGTGGATAAAGGTGGGGATCACCGAGTCGCGGATATGATCGTGCTGGCCGTCGGCGTTCAGCCCGGCGGTGGGCCCCAGGGTGGAGTCGGAGGCCGGCGAGCCGGCATCGCCGAGGGCGCCCGCCGTACCCACCAGCGCCAGGGTGGCCAGGGGCGAGAAGCCGAAGCTCAGCGCCAGCGGCACATAGATGGCGGCGATAATGGGAACGGTGGAAAACGACGAGCCGATGCCCATGGTGATGAACAACCCCACCAGCAGCATCACCAGTGCCGCCAGCGCCGGGCTGTTGCCGATCAATGCCCCCGATCCCGCCACCAGTTCGGGAATGGCGCCCGAGGCCTTCATCACCCCGGCAAAACCGGAGGCGGCAATCATGATAAAACCGATCAGCGCCATCAACCGCATGCCCTGGGTGAAGACGTCGTCCTGCTCCTTCCATTTGAACAGGCCGTTCATCGACAACAGGGCAAAGCCCAGCAGGCCGCCCAGCACCATGGAGCCGGTAGCAAGCTGCACCGCCAGGGCCCCCACCACCGCCACCAGTATCATCGCCAACTGTCGTTTGGAGAGCCGGAGCTCGGTCTTTTCCCGGGCTGCGGCCGCCACCGGCTGATGCCGATAGGCCCGCGGCCGGCGGTAGCTGAACAGCACCGCCACCAGCAGCCCCAACACCATGCCCAGTGCCGGGATCAGCATGGCCCTGGGCGCCATCTCAGGAGTCACCTGCAAACCCAGTTCACCGCCGGCCTGGTTGACGCTGCCGGTGAGAATGTCGTTGAGAAAAATCGTTCCAAACCCGACAGGAGTGGTCATGTACATGATGGTGATGCTGAAGGTGATCACACAGGCCACGGCGCGCCGGTCCAGTTGCAGCATGCTCATCAACCCCAGCAGCGGCGGCACCAGTATGGGAATAAAGGCGATATGCACCGGCACCACGGTGCCGGAAGCGGCACCCACGATAACCAGGGCGCCGAACAGCAACCACTTGATGCCCCCCAGTTGGCCCGGCTCACGGCGGGCCCCGACCCAGGCCAGCGTTTTGTCGGCCACCAGGCCGGTAATGCCGGTACGCGACAGCGCCACCGCAAAGGCGCCGAGGGTGGCGTAGGCCAGCGCCACGGTGGCGCCTCCGCCCAGTCCCTCGTTGAAGGCGCCGATCACCTGCTCCACCGACATCCCCGCCCAAAGCCCGCCCGCCAGGGCGGCAACCACCAGTGAAAACACCACCGATACCCGGGCCAGACACAGCCCTACCATCACCAAAATAGCCAAAACAATGGCATTCATAGGTTCCTCTCCCCTGTGTTGTTACGTCCTTTTAATGCGGCGCACCGGATCTGAACCCGTTACCCACAGGGAAAAATTAACACTGTTGAAACATTTAAAATGAATACAGTTTGTATATAAAGCTCATAGCTTTTCAGCTATGCAGTACAAAGATGATGTATCGCCTGAACAAATAACCTATCTCCCACTTCGGCTACATGTTGAGGTAATGGAGCCCGCCGCCAGCCACGTCAACCGCAGTGTCCTCGCCCATACTGGTCCGCGTCCCCGGGTCTTTCGCCGCTTCGGCTGGCGCCGTCTGGATCAATGACCGTCACGCCTGCGCCCACAGCCAAGCGAAAAGACCGGTCACAATCCGGCAACATTGTTATTGCTATTACTTATGGCAGAGCTAGTCTTAAGCTAGTGAAAAGGGCAAATCCATCGAAAGGTGGAGACGCAAAGTCACCGGCCTACAGGACCTGGTCCCAAGGCAGCGGGACCGCACACAGGCACCTCTCTGCGTCTCCGAGTCTCTTCCGGTACGATTTCTCCCTGTTCACTGGCTGATGGGTCCGTTTCGTCAGCACTGCCGTGAACGAGACCATACCTCAGCGGGACGCCGCTTTACCAAGCGACGAAATGGCGAGTGTCATACTCGGCGCCCATCCCGGAATAACGGGAAACCGGCGCAAGGGGGTAGCCCATGTCAATCATCCAGTCCCGTAGCAAACTGGCCTTCAGTGCCTTTATCGTCCTGATGATGAGCATTTTTCTTGCCGCCTATTTAAACCGGGCCTCTCTCGGGGAGCGCCTTGAACATTGGGTGGGGCAGGCCCCGACTGCTCCGCCCGCCTCCCTGCACCATCAACCGGCCGGCCTACCTTCTTTGTCCCTGGCCAATCTGCCGGCCTCCGGCCCGCCCTCTTCTTCCCCGGCCGATAGCGCCACCAACATCTTCAAACAGGCCCCTGCACCGCTATCGGAGGGGCCCTCGGCCGCCCCCCATATCCTCGGCCAAAGCGCCGCCCCGATGGCCTACCCCAGAAGTGTGGCCGAATACCGCCCCACCTCGGTACACCAAGGCATTACCGCACCGCTTGCCCGCTCAGAAGCCGCTGCCCGCCCTCGTCCGCTGGCGGAAAAAATCCGCACCGGCCAGTCCTTACTGGAGCGGAGCAGGAAACTGGGCAGGGAACCGCAACCACTGCGCCAGCTACCACGGGAAAAGATGCTGGAGTTCGGGATAGTCACCGCCATTCCCCTGCTGGTCCTCTTTGCTTCCCTGATAGCCGACAGGATAATGCGCCACCATCGCCAGCAGCAAAATGCGCATCCTCATCCTGTACGCCATCATCACAGGGACGAACGGGAATATCATCCCATGCACGGGCTCCACTACCATCACTACGCCACCGGCTACGGGCACCACGCACCGCCCGAGCATGCGCCCTATCATAAACTTTGAGCACATTCCGCGCCGGCCGGATGTGGCTGGACTCGCCGGCTTGCAACCTATCAGGGCGAGTTAACAGGAGAAGGTACTGAACTCGAGCGAGCAAACTCAGCAAGCATCCCGGCCAGGTTAAACCCGAAACTCGTTCACCAGCTGGTTGAGCTGCTCCGCCAGCCGTGCCAGCTCGGTGCTGGACGCGCTGGTCTGGTTGGCCCCGGCCGAGGTCTGCACCGACAGATCGCGGATGTTCACCAGGTTCTTGTCCACTTCCCGCGCCACCGTCGCCTGCTCTTCGGCGGCGCTGGCGATGGTCTGGTTCTGCTCGCTGATCTGCACGATGGCCGCCGCTATCTGCTCCAGCGCCTCGCCCGCTTCCTGGGCTATCTGGCGGGTCAGCACGGTGCGCTCCGTGCTGCTCTTGATGGCGCCCACCGTGGTGCTGGTGTCGCTCTGGATGGCGTGCATCATCGCCTCGATTTCCTTGGTCGACTCCTGGGTCCGGTGCGCCAGGGCCCGCACCTCATCGGCCACCACCGCGAAACCGCGCCCCGAGTCCCCGGCCCGGGCCGCTTCTATCGCCGCGTTCAGCGCCAGCAGGTTGGTCTGCTCGGCGATGGCGCGGATCACGTCCAGCACGCCGCCAATGTCCTTGACCCGCGCCGCCAGGCTTTCCACGCCGTGCATGGTCTGGGTGATCTCCCGCTCCAGCTCGGCCACGGTGTCGATGGTATGGTTGACCTTGCCGCGGCCCACCTGGGCCTTGTCGTCGGCCAGGTCGGAGTTTTGTGCGGTGGCGGCGGCGTTGCGGGCCACCTCTTCCACCGCCGCGGTCAGCTCGTTGACGGCGGTGGCGGCCTGCTCCAGCTCGTCGCTTTGCTGTTGCAGGGTGCGGGTGGACTGGTCGGTGACCACGCTCAGCTCCTCGGCGGTGGACGCCAGCTGGCTGGAAGAGTCGTTGATGTCGAAAATGGTCTTTTTCAGCTGACTTTGCATCTGGGCCAGGGCGCGGATCATCTCGCCCATTTCGTCCCGGGCCCGGTCGCCGAATTCGGTGGTCAGGTTGCCGTCGGCAATTATACGGGTGGCCTCCAGCGCCTGCCGGATAGGTACCAACAAGCTGCGACTGAACAACAGGGCAAACAACACAACGGCAATAGCAGCCACGGCAATGGCAACCATCATCAGCATAGTGGAAGAGGACAGGATTCGGTCGGCCTGTTCGGCGGCAATATCGGCACGCCCCTGCTGGTAACGGCCAAGCTGATTGAGGCTTTCGGTGACTTCCAGCCCCAGCTCATTGACACCCTGATGGCGAAACTGGCGCGCCATGTCCATCTGGCCCTGATTCATGTAGGCCTGCAGTTGCCTTTGCTGTACGTCATAGGCGGCTTTTTGATCGACAATAGCCTGCAATAACCGTATGCCGTCTTCCGATTCAACAAAGTCCTTCATTTCCTGTAGATCGGCCTGAAAATTTTGTTCCAGCTCCGCCAGGCGTGCCATCGCCGCTTCCCGGGCCTGGCTGCTGTCGGCATACAAGGCATTCATGGTATAGAGCCGGGTCAGCAGAAAATCCCGACGCAGCTCGCCAACGGTAATGGCTGCCGGCATGCGGACCCTGGACAGGGTTTCAACGACCAGGCCGATACGCTCAAACTGAACAATACCGGTCATCCCCAATACCAGGGTGATCAGCCCAATCAAACCAAATGCCAGCATTGAACGCTGAGCGATTTTCAACCTTCTCATCATACATCCCCCCCCCAAAAAATCCAATATCAACAAAATGCCAGCCAATAAATAACAATAAAGATCATTCCGTTGATACCGATTTACATGGCTTTCATCACAACACTTTCGTGCATAACCAATCTAGTTGATCAGCCTTCAAAAATATTTGATTTCCATCAATTAGCAGTAGCTAATAATGCTTTATTCTCTGTGTTATCGATGCCTGAATGGTCTTCTCTGGATGAAGGTATCACTGGGCACTCCTCTCAACGGTCGCGTATCGGCTACAACATCTGTTCGATATTCAAACAAATGTCACGTCGTAGGGCATCATGCCGGCAATACAAAAACTCTTGGCAGTACAGGCGCCCCTTCGCCTTGACATGGAGACTGTTTACGATAGCCTGACACAACACCCATTTAACAACCTCCCCGTCATTTTTATCAAACAACAAAGAAAAAGAGTGCACGGTATGCTCCAATACAACACCACCTGTTCCGACTGTTTTTTAAAATCACGTTGTTTTCCCCAAGGGCTGAATGGTCAAGAGTTGCTCGATTTTCAGGCATTACTGCCCGCCCCCTTGAGTCTGAAAAACAGAACCAACCTAAATGATGCATGCTGTCTCGAAGAGCATATCCTGGTTATTAAATCAGGCTATGTTAAAATAACCGACCCGAATCACCATGTTATCGATTTTTATGGACCAGGTTGTTTTTTAGGTGATCTAACCCTTCGTGAACAATCTCAGCCACCACCCAATATCATGACGGCTCTTTCCCGACTGGTGGTGTGCCGTATTTCTAAAAAATCCCTCAATGAAAAAATCGATCAATATCCCAGCATTCGGGCCTTCGCCATGAGGTTATTGAGCCGAAAGATACACCGCGCCGACATCATGCATGTCATTTTTATGAAAGAAAATGCCGAAACCAAGCTGGCATATTTTTTACTGTGGATGTCCGAGCGCCTGAAGAAAAATAACTTGCCGCACCACATTTTTATCCTGCCAATGATGAAAAAGGATATCGCTTCCTTTATTGGCATTTCACCGGAAACCACAGCGAGAATGATCAGGCAACTGGAAGCCATAGATGTTATCGCCAACCAAGGTCGCACCCTGGTCATCAAACAACCGGAATACCTTTACAGCCTGCTTCCTCCGGGCCTGATTGGCCATCTGACCTGAACCAACGCGGCGTATCGTCAATCCCATGCTCTCAACGGGTTTTGGGCAGGAAGGCGGTGGCCAGGCCGAGCAGTGGCAGAAAAGAAGTTACCCCGTACACCCACAAAATGCCGTGCTGATCGGCCAGTTGGCCCAGGCCAGCGGCTCCCATACCGCCGATCCCGAACATCAAACCGAACATCAGGCCGGATACCAGGCCAACCCGGCCCGGCACCGCTTCCTGGGCATAAACCACCAGGGCGGCAAAGGCCGAAGACATCACCAGTCCTGCCAGGCTGGCAAACACCGCTGTCCAGAACAGATCCATATAAGGCAGCGCCAGGGCAAAGGGCACCACGCCCAGAAAAGATATCCAGATCACGGCTTTCCTTCCCACCCGATCGCCAACGGGTCCCCCGGCCAGGGTGCCGACGGCAACGGACGCCAGAAAAGCAAACAAAAACAGCTGGCTTTCCTGTACTGCCAGATCGAATTTTTGCATCAGGTAGAAGGTGAAATAGTTGGTAAAAGAGGCAATGTATACGAACTTGGCAAACATCAGTAGGCAGATAACGACAATGGCGCGCACGACACCGGCACGCTCCAGTCCCCGGTGCTGATGGCGAGCCAACCCCTTCAGTTGGGTATGTCCGTGCGCCAGCGTCCATCCGGTCAGGCGCAGCAGCACCCCTATCGCGATCAGTGCCGCCACCATAAACCAGGCGATGGCCGGTTGCCCGTAGGGAATGACAATGGCGGCAGTCAGCAACGGTCCCAGCGCCGAGCCGGTATTGCCCCCGACCTGAAACGTGGACTGGGCTGTGCCAAAGCGGCCACCGGATGCCATTCTGGCCACTCGCGACGCCTCGGGATGAAAAGTGGCAGAGCCAATCCCCACCACGGCCGCGGCCAGGAGCAGCATGCCATGGCTGCCGGCGCTGGCCAGCAATCCAATGCCCAGCAGCGTCACCACCATGCCCAGGGGCAACAGGTAGGGCTGGGGATGGCGGTCGGTATACCACCCCACCCAAGGCTGCAGCAGGGCGGCAGTCAGCTGATAGGTCATGGCAATCAGACCGATTTCACCAAAGCTGAGCGAAAACTGGCTTTTCAGCATTGGAAAAATGGCTGGCAGCATCGCCTGGATCAGGTCGTTGAGCAGATGGGCGAAGGCAGTCGCGCCGACAATACCGGCGAAAAAGGTATTACTGGCCTGCTCCCCGGCGAGGGCCGGGTTGACAGAAATGGCGGTTTTGGTCATGGCTCGGTTCCGGATGCAGCTGTGCCGGCAGGTGCTCGCCCGGCCATAGGGCCCTGCACAGCACATACCGGAGGGCAGTTTCGCACCGATCCGCTCAAAGAGATAGCGGACCTGGTTGGAAACAAGCAGTCTTACATTACAAAAACTTATAACAAAGAAACAAGATTTAACGCATTATAAACAAAATTTTAATGTTTAAATTTTTTATGTGATCATCTTCACGCCAGGAATATTAATCTTCCACTGCGTGTTGCAGTATTGTTTTGCCACTGTACTATCCGGGTTGCTGATCCCACAGCAGATGGTTATTCATTAATAAAAATAATGAATACTTTGCAAACATGGTCGTCAGGTACAGGGATCGTACGCCAGAACCTTGCCTCCGGCTGACCGAAGGAACCGATTACATGAAAAAACAGCTACAAATCGCCAGCGCCTTTATCGGCACCATCATCGGCGCCGGATTCGCCTCCGGGCAGGAAATCCTGCAATACTTCACCAGTTTTGGTCTGATGGGTATACTGGCCATACTGGTCTCGACCCTGATGTTTTCCTACATGGGCATGACCCTGACCCGCCTCGGCAGCCGTGCCCGGGCACGCTCCCACGGGGACGTGATTTACCGCATCAGCGGCCCCTACCTCGGCAAGGTCATCGACTATATTCTGCTGTTTATCCTGTTCGGTATCGGTGTGGTGATGATTGCCGGCGGCGGCTCGGCGGTCAGCCAGCAGTTTGGCCTGCCGTTTTTTGTCGGCGCTCTGATCATGACTCTGCTGGTAGCCATGGCGGTGGTCAACAAGGTCAGCCGGGTGGTCAACATCATCGGCAGCATCACGCCCTTGCTGATCCTGTTCGTGGTGGCGGTGTCCATTTATTGCCTGGCCACGGTCGAGACTCCCCTGGCCGAGCTGAACGCCATTGCCGCCGAGCAGACCCCGGTGATCTCCAACTGGTTCATGTCGGCCCTGAATTACGTGTCCTTCAACATCGCAGTAGGGTGTTCCATGGCCATACTGATGGGCGGCGACGAGGCGGACGAGAAAACGGCAGCCATCGGCGGCCTGCTGGGCGGCCTGGGAGTGGGTATCCTGATCCTGCTGAGCAATATGGCCATTTTCTCGAAAATTGACGTGGTGGCGGCATTCGACCTGCCGATGCTGAAAATCGTCTCTGATCTGTCGCCAACCCTGGGGCTGCTGTATTCCTTCATCCTGCTGGGCATGATTTTCAACACCGCGCTGAGCATGTTCTTCTCGTTTGGTGCCCGCTTCGCAGAAGTGCAAACCCGCCGCTTCAAGGTCTTTTCCCTGGCGACCCTGGCCCTGGCCTTCGTGCTGAGCTTCGTTGGCTTTACCGGCCTGGTGTCCATCTTTTATCCGGTATTCGGCTACCTCGGCCTGCTGCTGATGGCGGCGTTGCTCTACGCTTCCATCAAGCGCAGTGTACTGCCCGCGGGCGAACCTGCCCTGTCGGCGGAAGATGCCGGCCGGTTCTAATACCGGCAAACACGCCCAGTACCAAACCTGCTTCCCCGGAAGCAGGTTTTTTTATGCCCTCTCTTCTGCCCCCATCATGCGCTCAATCACCTCCGCCGGCTCAGGCCGGGAGAACAGATACCCCTGATACAGGGAGCAACCATTGGCGTGTAGCAGGTCCCGCTGGGCCTGGTTTTCCACGCCTTCGGCGATGACCTCCAGCTTGAGGCTGCGGGCCATGGCAGTGATCGCCTGTATGATGCTGAGGCTGTTTTCGTCTTCCGGTAGCACTCGCACAAAGGACTGGTCGATTTTGAGCTGATCCAGCGGCAGTTGCTGCAGATAATGCAGGGAGGAATAGCCGGTACCGAAGTCGTCGATAGCAAAACGAATGCCATGGCACTTGAGAATGCGCATGCGTTCAATCGCCTTGGGCATGTCGTTGAGCAGCATGGATTCGGTCAGTTCCAGCTTGATCCTGGCCGGATCGGCACCGGTCAGTTTGATCACCTCCAGTACGTCATCAATAAAACCGGGCTGGTACAGCTGGGCCGCGCTGACGTTGATGGACACGGTAAAGTCGGCAAAGGCGGGCAATCGCGACCAGCTGGCTATCTGTTCACAGGCCCGCTGCAGCACAATACTGTCGATACGGTTCATCAGCCCGGCCTCGTCGGCCACCCGTATAAAGGCCCCCGGAGCCAGTACGCCTCGCTGCGGATGACGCCATCGCACCAGGGCCTCGGCCCCGATAATGCCCTTGTCGTGATCCACCTGGGGCTGGAAATACACGCAAAACTCCCGGGCTTCCATGCCGCGGATAATGTCTTCCTCCAGCCGCAGCCGCTCCGCCACCGCCTCTTGCATCTCGGGATCGAAAAAGCGGATCTTGCCCTTGCCCGCCGACTTGGCCTCGTACATGGCCAGTTCCGCCTGCTGCAGCAATTCGTCGGCAGACAGGCTGTGATCGGCCAGGGTTACCAGCCCCATGCTGGCACTGCCGCGCAGGATATGGGACTCGTGCACATAGGGCTGCTCCAGCACCGACAACAGCTTGTGGGCCAGATGCTCAAGGCGGGTGGCCGCCTGCCCCGGCTCGCTGGACAACTCGCCCAGCAACACCACAAACTCGTCGCCGCCCAGGCGGGCAACGGTATCGGTTTCACGCACGGCCTTGTTCAGCCGCTGGGCCGCCTGCTGCAGCAGTTGATCCCCTACCGGCAGCCCCCACAGATCGTTAATGTCCTTGAAGTTGTCCAGGTCAATAAAAATCAGCGCCCCCAGGGTACCGCCGCGGTGGCCCGCCGCCTGTACCTGACCAATACGCTCCACCAGCAGCCGCCGGTTGGGCAGGCCGGTCAGGGCGTCGTAAAAAGCCAGGTGGTTGATTTGTTCTGCGTCCTTCTTGCGCTGGGTGATGTCGCTGATCGAAGCGACATAGTGGCTGATCCGGCCCTTGCCGTCGCGCACCGCGCTGATCGACAACCACTGGGGGTAAAGGTGGCCGGACTTGCGCTTGTTGTAGATTTCACCCTGCCAGTGGCCCCGTTGGGTGATCGACTGCCACATCTGCCGGTAAAACTCGGGGCCGTGCTGCCCCGAACTGAAAATGGCGGGGGTATGGCCGATAACCTCCTCCGGGGTATAGCCGGTAATGTCGGTAAAGGCCTGGTTGACCCGCAAAATACGGTTGTGCTCGTCGGTTACCAGCATGCCCTGTACGGTCTCGAAGGCCACGGCGGCAATGCGCAACTCGGTTTCGTTTTTCACCCGCTGGGTAATGTCCCGGGTCAGGATCACGACGGCACGCCGGTGGGCAAACGGCACTTCCATGGCCCGGGCCAGGCTCTCGAAGGTACGCCGGCCCCCCTGGGTATCGAGCTGGTAGATAAGGCTGCTGCCGGTTTGGCTGCCCAGCGCCCGGCGGATAAAGCCAAGAAAGGCCTCCGCCTGCTCCTGCTCGAACAACTCGGTAACCGTCTTGCCAACGACCTGACCGTCCGCCGCATACAGCAGATCGGGATTGGACGCCACCACCTCCAGGTAGCGACCATCCTCGTCCATCACAAACATCAGGTCCGGCAGGGCGCTGGTAATGGCCCTGAGCCGGGATTCGCTTTCCCTCAACGCCTGCTGCTCACGCCGGCGCTGCTCCGCATCCTTGAGGATTTGCACCAGGATCAGCGTCAACGGCACCATCACCAGCAGGAAAGGCCAGGCCAGGTGCAACAACTGCGGGCGCAGCTCCGGACTCATCATCAGGCCAATAGCACCCAGCACAGCCAGGTGTAGTGCCACCACCGCCGGCAATACCGGTATCAGGCGCAGTTGCATCCATCCCCGATCCACCGCATGGCGAACCCCCAGGCCCAGCAGCAGGGAAAGCACTATATTAATGATGCCGGGCACCACTCCCTCCCCGCCAAGCCAAACCCGGAACAGACCGGCAAGCAATGCCGCCAGGGCCGCAGAGACCGGACCGGCAAACAGGCCGGCCACAAACAGCACCCCATTGCGCGCGTCCAGCAGCACGCCGGGCGCCACGGTAAAGGGCATCAGCATGCAGACGATGGCGATAAGGCCGAACCAGAAACCGGACGTCAGTACCAGCAGACGGGGATGGTATGCCCCCTTGCGCACGTTAACCGAGAGCAGCCAGCCCAGGGCAAGAAGGAGAACGGCTTGTTCAATAATGGATAGCAGCATGGGAAGTTGGAATTCGGCGCCGGGCAGTAGTGGAGGTCGACCGGTGGGCCGGCCTTACATCATTATTTTTAGTGGGTACTAATAAAGTGTTAGCAGTCTAGCAGATAGCCAGGGCAATCCCCACACCCGAAACGGCTTGGGGCTCACAAAACCGGGGAGGAAATGGCGTGGAATCCGCAGTATGACGGCAGACTGGATATGGCTGCGCGGGCTGATGCGCGAGCAAGGCCACTGGGAAGACTTTCCCGCCCGCTTTCGCCAGCGCTTTCCCCAAAGCCGGCTGTACCTGGCGGATTTGCCGGGCTTTGGCCAGGCCGTCGCTCAGACCAGCCCGGCCACCATTGCCGCCACCACCGACTGGCTCAGGCGGCAGTGGTCTCGCCCGCGACCGGTACGCTTGCTCGGGCTGTCCCTCGGCGCCATGGTCGCTACCGACTGGGCCTGCCGCTATCCGCATGAAGTCGCAGGCCTGGTGCTGCTTAACGCCAGCTTTGCCGGACTGAGCCCCTGGCATCAGCGGTTGCGGCCAACGGCCTGGGCACCGTTGCTCAGGTGGTTGCTCTGGCAACGGGATCCCCGGGTACAGGAAAGCACCATACTGTCGCTGACCAGCCAGTACCATGCCACTGACGCCGACATCATAGCGCGCTGGGCCGATATTGCCGCCGCACAACCGCCCCGCCGGAGCAACACCCTGCGCCAGTTGCTCGCCGCCCTGCGCTACCGCCTGCCGGCCAAGCCGCCCGGCTGCCCCTTGCTCATTCTCAACGGCGGTGCCGACCGGCTGGTTCATCCCGCCTGCAGCCAGGCCCTGGCCGAATACTGGGGCCGCCCCCTGTACCGCTGTGCCGGCGCCGGCCACGACCTGCCCCTGGATGCCCCCGATTGGGTATTGCAGCGCATCGCCGAGGCGTTCGAGGATTAGTTTGAAGCAGGTTGCAAAATTGTGGTTTATACGTAGCCCGCCTTGACGCTGCAAGGACTCTGGCCAATAACTAATCAGAGGCAAGGGCGGACGACACACCGCTCCTGCCCGCGGGTCCGCCGCTTGGCAATGACTTATTTAAGGGGATAAAGCCATGATTTTGAACCATATATGGGGACTGTATGCGCACCCCAAGGATGAGTGGCATACCATAGATCATCACCATGAAAGCCTGAACTACAGCCTTACCCACCTGGCGTTCATCGCCCTGATACCGGCGGTGTGCACCTTTATTTCCGCCACCCTGATCGGCTGGGACTTCGGCACCAGCAACACCATCATGCTGACCACCCAGAGCGCCCTGTTCATGTCGGTAGGCATGTATTTCACCCTGATCGGCGGCGTCTTCGCCCTGGCCTACCTTACCTTCTGGATGGCCAAAACCTTCGGCGCCAGTCCGAGCTTCACCCAGAGCATGGAGCTCGCCGCCTATACCGCCACCCCCCTGTTTATGACCGGCCTGGCGGTGCTCTACCCCGAGCCGGTTTTCCTGATGCTGGTAGGGCTGGCGGGGCTTTCCTACTCGGTTTACCTGCTTTATTCCGGGGTTCCCATCATCATGCACATTCCCGAAGAGCGCGGCTTTATTTACGCCAGCTCCGTGGTGACCTGCGGCCTGGTGCTGCTGGTGTGCATCATGGTCGGCTCGGTGATTGTCTGGAGCTGGGGTCTGGGCCCCATCTACACCCAGTAGTACCGGCACAGTAACGAAAAAAGGGGTCTTGCGACCCCTTTTTGCCGTTTATCTTATCCGCCGCCTAGGACTGGCCTTCGTTGTACATTTCCAGGTGGCTGTTATCGATGCTGTCCTGCTGCCGGGCACCGTCATTGCGCTGCGCGTTAAGATCGTCCAGGTATTCCTGGTTGACGTCCTGGGTCACATATTCACCGGTAAACACCGAGGTCTCGAACCGGCGCAGCTCCGGATTGAAATGGCGCACCGCGTCCTCCAGGTCTTCCAGATCCTGGAAGATAAGGCCATCGGCGCCGATCAGCTGGCAAATTTCATCCACTTCCCGGCCATAGGCGATCAGCTCGTTGGCGGAGGGCATGTCGATACCGTAGACGTTGGGGAAACGGATTTCCGGTGCCGCCGAGGCGAAATACACCTTCCTGGCGCCCGCGTCCCGGGCCATTTGAATGATCTGCTCGGAAGTGGTGCCGCGCACTATGGAGTCGTCCACCAGCAGCACGTTCTTGCCGGCAAATTCGGACGGAATGGCATTCAGCTTGCGGCGCACCGACTGCCGGCGCTGCTGCTGGCCGGGCATGATAAAAGTACGGCCGATATAGCGGTTTTTCACAAAGCCCTGGCGATAAGGCAACTGCAGGTTATGGGCAATCTCCAGAGCGATATCGCAGGAGGTTTCCGGAATGGGGATCACCACGTCGATGTTCAGATCTTCCCACTCCCGGGCAATCTTGGCACCCAGTTTCTGGCCCATCCGCACCCGGGCGGCATAGACGGACACCTTGTCGATAAAGGAGTCGGGACGGGCAAAATACACATACTCGAAAATGCAGGAGTGGTGCTGGGGCTCGTCAGCGCACTGCTGGGTGAACAGTTCGCCCTGCTCTGTGATATACACCGCCTCGCCCGGGGCCACGTCGCGGATCAGGGTAAAGCCCACCGCGTCCAGGGCCACGCTCTCGGAGGCCACCATGTATTCTATACTGCCGTCTTCCGCATCACGCTTGCCCAGCACCAGCGGACGAATGCCGTTGGGGTCGCGAAACGCCAGCATGCCATGGCCGATGATCACCGCCACGGCGGCATAGGCACCGCGCACCTTGCGGTGTACCCGGCTGACAGCGGCGAACACATGACCCGGCTCCAGGTGCAGGTTCTGGGTCTGTTGATCCAGCTCGTGGGCCAGCACGTTGATCAGCACCTCGGAATCGGAGGTGGTGTTGATGTGGCGGCGCGCCACCCGGAACTGCTCTTCCTTCAGCTCGCGGGCGTTGGTCAGGTTGCCGTTGTGCGCCAGAGCAATACCGAAGGGAGAGTTGACGTAAAAAGGCTGGGCCTGGGCCACACTGCTGCTGCCGGCGGTGGGATAGCGCACATGGCCGATGCCCACGTTGCCGATAAGCCGCTCCATGTGGCGCTCTTCAAACACGTCCCGCACCAGCCCGTTGGCCTTGCGCTGACGGAAGGTATCACCCGAAATGGTGACAATGCCGGCCGCGTCCTGACCTCTGTGCTGAAGTACCGTCAGGGCATCATACAGCGCCTGATTTACCGGGGTCGTACCTTGAATACCGACAATCCCACACATGTCCTAATTTCCTCAACTCGCTATGGCTTGGGTAAAAAGCTGGATGAATTCTGCACCAGGCTGAAAAACCACTGGATCACGATACCGAACTCGGGGATTAGCCTGGACTGCTGCCACCAGTCGGTCTGGGCGAAGCCGGTCATGGTATCGATGAACAACAACAGGGCGGCGACAATAAAGACGCCACGCACGGCACCAAAGCAGACGCCGAGCACCCGGTCGGTGCCGGACAGGCCGGTCTTGCTGACCAGCTCGCCGATGATGTAATTGATCAGGGCCCCCAGGATCAGGGTCAGCACAAAAAGGATGGCAATGGCGACCCCATTGCGAAACAGGGGGTCGGAAATATCGAGAAAGACCGCCAGATCGGCATAAAAGCGACTGGCAACAAAAAAGGCGGCGATCCAGGTGGCAAGCGACATGGCTTCCTTGACAAAGCCCCTGACCAGACTGATGAGTGCCGACAGGCCGATAATGCCGAGAATTGCGTAGTCTATCCAAACCATCTGTATTGCCGGGGACCTCTTAATTGCCGCGCATTCTACCAAAGGAGCCCGACAAAAGGCGAAGAAAAAGCGGATAAATTTCATTCAACATCAAACTATCCGCCCGGTGGACGTCGGGCCCGGAATGTCGCCATTCCGGGCCCGCGCAAGCCTTACAGGCCGTGATAGTAAGTCGCCGCCCCCGGACCCACCGGCAGACCGAACACGAATACCCACAGGTAGAAAAGCGCGCTCCAGCCAATCATGAACACGATGGAATAGGGCAGCATCATCGCCATCAGGGTGCCGATACCCATGTTTTTCTGGTAACGGGCCGCCACCGCCATGATCAGACCGAAATAGCTCATCATGGGGGTGATGATGTTGGTGGTCGAATCCCCGATACGGTAGGCCGCCTGTATGGCCTCGGGAGCATAGCCCACCAGCATCAGCATGGGCACGAAGATGGGGGCGGTGACCGCCCATTGGGCCGACGCTGAGCCTATCATCAGGTTGATGAAGCCGCACAGCACGATAAAGCACAGCATCAACGCCGGCCCGGTCAGGCCCACATTCTGCAGGAAAGTCGCCCCCTGCACCGCAATCACGGTACCGAAGTTGGTCCAGCTGAAAAAGGCCACGAACTGGGCGGCAAAGAATACCAGCACTATGTACATGCCCATGGAGCTCATGCTTCTGGACATGGCGTCGATCACGTCCCGATCATTGTTCATGGTGCCCATCATGCGGCCATAAACGAAGCCGGGAATGGCGAAAAATACGAAAATGAACACCACTATGCCCTTGAGGAAAGGCGAACCGGCCACCTCACCGGTGATGGGGTGACGCAGCACGCCGCCCTCGGGCACTATGGTCAGGGCCAGCAGTACGCTGACTGCCAGGGCCGCCAGGCCGGCACCTTTCAGCGCCCGTTTTTCCTGGGCGGTGACCTTGCCCATCTCGGCCGCATCCAGATCGACGGCGGCGTCGTCCTGGTTGTACTTGCCAAGCTTGGGCTCGACGATTTTCTCGGTAACGAAGGCACCCAGGGCAGAGATCACAAAGGTACTGACGAACATGAAGTACCAGTTCACCTCGGGCCCCACCACATAGCCGGGATCGATGATGCGGGCCGCGGTCTGGGTAATGCCCGACAACAGCGGATCCACCGTGCCCAGCAGCAGGTTGGCGCTGTAGCCGCCGGACACCCCGGCGAAAGCCGCCGCCAGGCCGGCCAAAGGATGGCGCCCCAGAGAGTGGAAGATCATCGCCGCCAGCGGGATCAGCACTACATAGCCCAGCTCGGAGGCGGTGTTGGAGACGATGCCGGCGAAGACGATGGTGACGGTGACCATACGTTTGGAGGCGTTCATCACCAGGGCGCGCATGGTGGCGGACAGCAGCCCGGAGTGCTCGGCAATACCGACCCCCAGCAGGGCTACCAGCACGGTACCAAGCGGGGCAAAGCCGGTAAAGTTGCTCACCAGGCTGCTGACAATGCGGGACAGGCCTTCACCGTTGAGCAGGCTCACCACCTGGATCATGCCGTCGGCGGCGCGCCCGGGCGCTCCTTCGGGCCGGGGATCGGCCACGCTGACCTCAAAGTAGCCGGCAATACCGGAAGCCACCAGGATAACACCGCAAAAGATGGCGAACAGGGTGATGGGATGGGGCAGCAGGTTGCCCAGCCATTCCACCACATCGAGGAAACGGGTAAAGGCGCCTTTTTTCGGCTCCGGCCCGGTATTGCCGTCCGGGCGGGCGGCGTAGTCGGTTGAACGGGACGTCATGTCGCTTACTCCATGGTACGGGCCAGCATCCGCCAAGGCAGATTTTTTGGCCACCTAGTTTCTCTGTGGCAGATTAAACATCCACCACAAAAACAAAAGACAAATGTAAATGCTAAAACTCAAAAATCAGACGGCGGATTATACACAGGAAGAAGTGCCCATCAATAAAACATGATGCTGATTTGTTTATTTTTTACAGATTCTTTAACCGGCATTAAGCAAGGAGATCAAGATAAACGTTTGCTGACATGGCTGGATGCCCAGCCCGGGGCGGGCTAAACTGGTCGCCCTACCATCCCGCCCCCAGACAGAGGACAAGGCCATGATTTTTCCCCGCCGCTACGCCAGACTGGTGTTTTCGGTACTGATGTCGATTTATATGGTGACGCTGATGACAGGCGTGATCACCTGGGCCAACACCGGCCTGAGCGGCAACTTCCTGGCCCGCTGGGGACACGCCTTTACCATTGCCTGGCCCATCGCCTTTGTGCTGATCCTGCTTGGCGCCCCCCGCTTGCAGCAACTGACCGGACGCCTGCTGCGCCCCTGAGGCGGAGGCCAGAAACGGCACAGCCGGGGCCCAGGCCCCGGCTGTGGAAGCAGACCGGCGGATGATTCAGCCGATAAACTTGAGTCCGCCCATATAGGGTTGCAGCACCTCGGGCACGGCGATACGACCGTCTTGCTGCTGATAGTTTTCCAGCACGGCCACCAGGGTGCGGCCCACCGCCAGTCCGGAGCCGTTAAGGGTATGCAGCAGCTGGGGCTTGCCGTCCGCACCGCGCACCCGGGCTTGCATCCGACGCGCCTGGAAGTCGCCGCAGTTGGACACGGACGAAATTTCCCGGTATGTATTCTGGGCCGGCAGCCAGACTTCCAGATCGTAGGTCTTGGCGGCACCAAAGCCCATGTCGCCGGTGCACAGGGCCATCACCCGGTAGGGCAGGCACAGGCTCTGCAATACCTTCTCCGCATGACCGACCATTTCCTCCAGCGCGTCCCAGGAGGTGTCGGGGTGCACCAGTTGCACCATTTCCACCTTGTCGAACTGGTGCATGCGGATAAGCCCCCGGGTATCCCGACCATAGGAGCCGGCTTCGGAGCGGAAACAGGGAGTGTGGGCGGTGAACTTGAGCGGCAGCCGGGCCGGCTCAAAAATCTCGTCCCGGCCGATGTTGGTCAGCGGCACTTCCGAGGTGGGGATCAGCGAGAAGCGGCGCACCTTGCCCTCTTCCTCACCCTCGCCTTCAATGGCGGTGTGGAACAGATCGGCGGAGAACTTGGGCAACTGGCCGGTGCCATAGAGGCTGTCGCTGTTCACCAAGTAGGGTACATAGCATTCGGTGTAGCCGTGCTCGGTGGTGTGCAGGTCCAGCATGAACTGGGCCAGGGCCCGGTGCAGGCGGGCAATCTGCCCCTGCATGATCACAAAACGGGAGCCGGACAGCTTGACCGCCCCTTCAAAGTCCAGCCCGGCCAGGGCCTCGCCCAGGGCCACATGATCCTTGGGCTCAAAGCCGAGCTCAGTGGGCTGGCCCCAGCTGCGCACCAGCTGGTTGTCGTGCTCGTCCCTGCCCACCGGCACCGACTCATGGGGCAGGTTGGGAATGGCGGCACAAAAGTCCTGAATGTCGTTCAGCAGCTGGTCCAGCTCCACCTTGCAGCCGTCCAGCTCGTCGTTGATGGCCGACACCGCCTCCTTCAGCGGGGCAATGTCCTCGCCGCTGCGGGCGGCGGCGCCGATGGCCTTGGAGCGGGCGTTGCGTTCGGCCTGCAGCTCCTGGGTGCGGGACTGCAGGGTCTTGCGCCTTTCTTCCAGGCGGTTGAACAGCTCGACGTCCAGAGTGAAACCACGGCTTGCCAGCCGCGCGGCCGTCTCGTCAATATCGCTGCGCAGGTATTTGGGATCCAGCATGAGTTACCTTAATTCTTGTAATGCGTGTGCACGCAGGGTCGGAAATGGGTCATCGACGGCAGTTTATCAGCATAGCGGCCGGCGGGCCAAGGCCGGCGCTAGCTACCGGCCTGCTCGTCCAGGCCTTTGAGGTAGTCGAGCTTGGCCTTGATCTTCTGCTCGAAGCCCCGCTCGTTGGGCACATAGTAGCACCGATCCCGCAGCCCCTCGGGCAAATAGGTCTCGCCGGCGGCATAGGCACCCGGCTCGTTGTGGGCATAACGGTATTCGGCGCCGTGGCCCAGCTCCTTCATCAATTTGGTGGGCGCATTGCGCAGATGGAGGGGCACCTCGAAGTCCGGCTGCTCCCGGGCATCCTGCAGCGCCGCTTTCCAGGCGGTATAGAGGGCATTGCTCTTGGGCGCGCAGGCCAGATAGACAATAGCCTGGGCGATGGCCCGCTCTCCTTCCGCCGGGCCCACCCGGGTAAAACAATCCCAGGCCGCCAGTGCCACCTCCATGGCCTTGGGATCGGCCAGGCCCACGTCTTCCGAGGCGATGGCCAGTAGCCGGCGGGCGATGTAGAGCGGATCGCAGCCGGCGGCTATCATCCGTGCGTACCAGTACAGGCCGGCGTCCGGGTTGGAGCCGCGAATGGATTTGTGCACCGCCGAGATCAGATCGTAATAGAGATCGCCCTGGTTATCGAAACGGGCCAGCCGTTCGCCGGTCACCTCCGCCAGCAGGGCCTTGTCGATGCGACGCACGCCACTCTGCTCTTCAGCCATGTCCGCCAGCAGCTCGAGGTAGTTGAGCGCCTTGCGGCCGTCTCCGTCCACCAGCTCGGCCAGGGCACGCCGCACGCCATCGGCAAGTATGATGCCCTGCCCCGCCAGGCCGCGCTCATCGGTCAAGGCCTGTTCGATCATGGCTTCCACCTCGCCGGTTTCCAGCCGCTTGAGCAGGTAGACCCGGGCCCGGGACAGCAGAGCGTTGTTGAGTTCGAAGGAGGGATTTTCGGTGGTGGCCCCGATAAAGGTGACGGTGCCGTCCTCGATATGAGGCAGAAAGGCGTCCTGCTGGGACTTGTTGAAGCGGTGCACCTCGTCCACGAACAAAATGGTGCGCCGTCCGGCGAGCTTGTGCCCGCGTGCCCGCTCGATGGCGGTGCGGATTTCCTTGACCCCGGAAGTGACCGCCGACACCCGCTCCACCTGGGCGTCGCAGTATGCGGCCACCAGCTCGGCCAAGGTGGTCTTGCCGGTGCCCGGCGGCCCCCACAGGATCATGGAATGGCAGTGCCCCGCTTCCAGCGCCCGGCGCAGCGGCTTGCCCGGCCCCAGTATATGCTGCTGGCCCAGGTACTGTTCCAGCCGCTCCGGGCGCATCCGCGCCGCCAGGGGACGAAAGTCCTCCTGCTCGAAATCCAGGCTCAGGGTGCTCATCCCGTCATTCTCCCATAAAACAAAGCGGTAAGCTGTCAGCTTACCGCTTATCACTCCCTCTGCGGACGCTTTCTTAGCGCTGGTCGTCGATCATTACCCCGGCCGGCGGCGTAAACTGGAAGCTGTCGGCCGCGGTGGCCGGAGCGGTATTGATGTTGCGCAGGCTGAACTCGCTGCGCTGGCCGCCGGACTCGAGCACGGTAAAGCGCTCGATGCGGTTGGCATGGTCAAAGCGCAGGCTGAACTCCTGAATCAGCTCTCCCGGATCCTTGCTGGTCACCACATAATCGGCCCCCTTGCGGGTGACCCGGTATTGTTGCCAGCGGCTGTCGTCACTGCCGGAAATCAGCAAAAAGGGGGTATTCTGCACCGCCTGCTCCAGGGGCACTATGCTGACCTGCTCGACAAAGGGATCATAGATCCACACATCGGTGCCATTGGACACGATCAGGCTTTCGTCCGGAGTCGCCGTGTGCCAGCGAAACCGATCGGGCCGGGCCAGTTGCATGCTTCCCTCGGCACTTTGCATGGGATCGCCGCTTTCATCAAATACCTGTTGGCTGAAATCGGCGGAAAACTGCTCGAAGGCAGACAGTTTCTGCCGGAGTTCGGCCCGGGCATCGGCCAGCGCCACGGCGCTCACCGACCACAACAGCACACCCAAGGTTGCCAGTTTCTTCATTCATTACTCCCTGGCCGGCGCGGGCGCCAGCACTTCACGTTGACCATTGCTGCCCGCAGGACTCACTATGCCCTGGTGCTCCATCTGCTCGATGATGCGGGCGGCCCTGTTGTAGCCTATTTTGAACTTGCGCTGCACGCTGGAGGTAGAGCCACGGCGACTCTCTACGACAAAAGCCACCGCCTGGTCGAACAGCTCGTCCAGTTCGCCATCGTCGCCCCCTTCCGGCACTTCCCCGGGCAACAGGCCATCGGCGCCCACGTCGCCGTTCAGGATATCCTCGATGTAATCGGGTTCGCCCCGCTCCTTCCAGGCCGCGACCACCCGGTGCACCTCGTGGTCATCCACAAAGGCGCCGTGCACCCGGGTGGGGTTGCTGTCGCCGGCGGGCAGATAGAGCATGTCGCCCATGCCCAGCAGCGACTCGGCTCCCTGCTGATCGAGGATGGTGCGCGAGTCTATCTTGCTCGATACCTGGAACGACATCCGGGTCGGAATGTTGGCCTTGATAAGCCCGGTGATCACGTCCACCGAGGGCCGCTGGGTCGCCAGTATCAGGTGGATGCCCGCCGCCCGCGCCTTCTGGGCGATACGGGCGATCAGTTCCTCCACCTTCTTGCCGACGATCATCATCATGTCGGCGAACTCGTCGATCACCACCACAATGTGGGGCAGTTTTTCAAGCGCCGGCGGATAGGTGTCCATCGACTGGGTCGGCTGCCACAGGGGATCGCGCAGCGGCTCGCCGGCATCGATGGCCTCCTGGATCTTGGTATTGAAGCCCTTGAGGTTGCGCACCCCCATGGCCGACATCAGCTTGTAGCGGCGTTCCATCTCGCCCACGCACCAGCGCAGAGCATTGGCCGCCTCCTTCATGTCGGTGACCACTTCGGTCAGCAGGTGGGGAATGCCCTCGTACACCGACAGCTCCAGCATCTTGGGGTCGATCATGATAAAGCGCACGTCTTCCGGCGTGGCCTTGTACAGCATCGACAAGATCATGACGTTGACCCCCACCGACTTGCCCGAGCCGGTGGTGCCCGCCACCAGCACGTGGGGCATCTTGGCCAGATTGACCACCACCGGTTCGCCGGCGATGTCCTGACCCAGCACCAGGGTAAGCGGGTGCTCGCTGCGGCGGAAGGGCTCGCTGTCGAGCACTTCCCGCAGATAAACGGTCTCGCGCCGGGTATTGGGCAGCTCCAGCCCCACATAGGGCTTGCCGGGGATCACTTCCACCACCCGTACACTGATGGCGGACAGGGAGCGGGCCAGATCCCGCGCCAGGTTGGTGATCTTGCTGACCTTGACCCCGGGGGCCAGATCCAGCTCGAAACGAGTGATCACCGGCCCCGGATAGACGCCCACCACATTGGCCTGGACGTTGTAGTCGGCCAGCTTGGCCTCCACCAGGCGGGCGATGCGTTCGAGCTCGGCCTCGCTCACCGCATGCTGTCTGGGTTTGGGCGGATCGAGCAAATCCACCGGCGGCAGCGGGGTTAAATCCTGACGCCGGGCCCGGGCAGCAGCAGGGGGCGGAGCCGCCGGTGCACGGGAAACGGAAGGCGTATCTTGTTCCTCGTCCTGCTCCTTGAGCCAGGGCAGATCCAGCTCTTCCTCCTCCTCATCCAGATCCCAGCCGTTGACTTCGGCGAGGGTGGCCAGCGGCGGTGTCTCGTCTTCCTCGTCCGGAACCTTGAGCACCGGCTCGCGCCGGGCCGGCGGCGCTTTTTTCTGGGGCGCGGGACCGGAACGGACCGCCGGAGCGGCAGGAGCCAACAGCGGATCTTCGTCTTCAAAGACGGTCTGGTCCGCAGTCTCGGCAGCCGGTTGGCCGAGCCTGTCCCGGAAACGGCGCCAACCGGCAAAACCGGACTCGGCACCGGCAAAGGCCGGTAGCGCCTCGGCCCGAACGGGGGTTTCCTGGGGCGCTTTCTGCTCCTGCCGTCGACCGGCCTGCCAGTCGGCGATACGCGCAGGCGCCTCAGCCAGCCAGCCCGGCGCCTCCAGCACCAGCGCACCCAGTCGCTCCACGATCAACAGCCAGGACCAACCGGTAAAAAAAGTCACGCCGGTGGCAAAACAGCACAGCAGCATCAGGGTGGTGCCCAGGCCGCCGAAGACCGGATTAAGGGCACCGGCCAGCATGTCGCCGACCAGGCCACCGGAAGAAAAGTAGTAGATATTGCCGATGTTCATGCTGGCCAGCGCCAGCAGGCTCAGCAGCAGCATCAAAAAGCCGATAATGCGCAGGCTCAGGGTGAGATAGCAGATGTCGGTCAGCCCCTTCGGCCGCCACAGGGTCACCCAACCGACGAATACCATGAAAGGAGGCAGCAGGTAGGCCGAAAAGCCGAACACGAACAACAGTATGTCCGCCAGCCAGGCGCCGGCCGGACCGGCGGCATTGCTGATCTCGCCGCCCCAGGCGGTTTGTGACCAGCCAGGATCGGAAGGGTGATAGGATACCAGCGACAGCATCATGAAAATGGCCAGCAGGATGATGGCGATCAACCCGGCCTCAAACAGACGCTGTAACCCAGACATGGGCGTAAACAGCTTTTTTTCCGCCAAACGTCCGCTCCTCGCTTGTTATTGTTATGTCACGTGATCAAATCTGCGACAGGAAAAGTCGCCGGGGCCCAAACGACAAACGAGCGGCCGGGGCCGCTCGCAGGATTCAATGGTCGTCAGCCCCCTGCCCGGCATAAAAATACCAGAGCCGGGCACAATAGCACAGTTTATCGGGTATTAATCACCAGGCGGTTGCTCTGCTTGACCTCTTCCATCACCACATAGGTGCGGGTGTCGTTGACCCCGGGCAGGCGCAGCAGGGTTTCGCCCAGCAGCTTGCGGTAGGCCGACATGTCGGCTACCCGGGTTTTCAGCAGGTAATCGAAGTCGCCCGACACCAGGTGGCACTCCTGGATTTCCTCCAGTTTCTGCACCGCATCGTTGAATTCGTCGAATACGTCGGGGGTGCCACGGTTGAGGGTAATTTCCACAAACACCAGCAGGGAGGCATCCAGAAACTGGGGGTTGAGAATGGCGGTATAGCCCTCGATATACCCCTGGCGCTCCAGGCGACGCACCCGTTCCAGACAGGGAGTGGGACTCAACCCCACTCGTTTGGACAGCTCGACGTTGGAGATACGGCCATCCTGCTGAAGCTCATTGAGTATGTTGCGATCGATACGGTCGAGTTCTTTGACCGGACGGTTGTTCGCATCCAACACTTCATCCATCCTTTGACTCATTTTTGGTACATTCCACTATTAGCATGCAACTTATATGGCACAAAAACAGGCTGTGATGCAAGAAGCCCTTTATTGTTGCCACCCTTTCTCCCCGCTTGCCGACGTCCGGCCAGCGGACGGATGGGCAAGATAAAAAACTGAAAAAAGTGATTATATATACAAAAATAACTAACCAGTAGCTTAACATGATAAACCCGACACGAACAGCACATGTGTTTGCCATTTCCGCAGGAAAAGTATGAAACGTGAATTTTTTGGCCATCACCCAGGCATTTTTCCTGTTAATATGCTTAAAAAGTTTCATGTGAAGCCATATGGAATATTTCTCCAGCAAGACTTCAACCTGCCGCCTACCGCCTGGATAAAGTCCCTTCCTCACGGTCAATAACAGGGATTTATCCGCCACTTCTCCCTCATTCCGGGGCGTGGCCCTACTGGTGGTTATATTGCATAACTATTCGTTATAACACTGAATCCCAAGCCCCGGCGTCGAACGACGCTGGTTTTCGGCCCAGCCGATTGGCGCAATCGCTTTGTTGTCCTTTATTCCCCACCCCCTATCCCCTACAATCGGGGCCACATCATTCTGCCCCATTGCCAAGGTTGGAGAATCACATGAGCCAAGCCAAACACGCCAAACTGCTTATTCTGGGGTCGGGCCCCGCGGGTTATACCGCCGCCGTCTATGCGGCCAGGGCCAACCTGAACCCTGTGCTGGTTACCGGAATTCAGCAAGGCGGCCAGCTGACCACCACTACGGAAGTGGAAAACTGGCCCGGCGACGCGGAAGGTCTCACCGGCCCGGCCTTGATGGAGCGCATGAAGGCTCACGCGGAGCGCTTTGAGACCGAGATCATCTTCGACCATATTCACACCGTGGAGCTGACCCAGCGCCCCTTCCGCCTGAAGGGCGATACCGGCGAATACAGCTGTGATGCCCTCATCATCGCCACCGGCGCTTCCGCCAAGTACCTGGGCCTGCCCTCGGAAGAAGCCTTCCAGGGCCGGGGCGTGTCGGCCTGCGCCACCTGCGATGGCTTTTTCTACCGCAACCAGAAGGTTGCCGTGGTAGGCGGCGGCAACACCGCCGTGGAAGAGGCCCTGTACCTTTCCAACATCGCCGCCGAGGTACATTTGGTGCACCGCCGGGATCAGTTCCGTTCAGAAAAAATCCTGCTCGACCGGCTGATGGACAAGGTCAACAACGGCAACATAGTGCTGCACACTCACCGTACCCTGGAAGAAGTGCTGGGCGATGACATGGGCGTGACCGGGATCCGGCTGAAAGATACCCGGAGCGACGCCACCGAACAACTGGAGCTGGCCGGTGTATTCATCGCCATCGGCCACCAGCCCAATACCGGTATTTTCGAGGGACAGCTGGAGATGGAAAACGGCTACCTCAGGGTGCAGTCCGGCCTGCACGGCAACGCCACCCAAACCAGCATAGAGGGCGTGTTCGCCGCCGGCGACGTGATGGATCACATCTATCGCCAGGCCATTACCTCTGCCGGCACCGGCTGCATGGCGGCGCTGGACGCCGAGCGCTATCTGGATGCCCTGGGCAAGGGCTGAAGACTCAGGGGGCGCTTGTCGCCCCCTTCCTTATTTCAGGCTGTTGTTGGGTTTTCCATCGCGTTCAACTGCTCCAGCGCCTCCCGCAGGGTCGGGTGAAAAGACAAGACGCCGGGCTCCGGCTGCACCCCCGCCCGGGCCAGGGTCTTGAGCGGCTGGAATTGCAGGTCGGCAACCATGACCGCAATCCCTTCTTTTCGGCACAACGCCACAAAACGGTTCAACGCCGCCAGCCCGCCCGCATCCAGAATGGAGACCCCGTCCATATACAGCACCACTCCCCTGTGTCCCCGGCTCAGCCCGGCCAGTTCGCCAAATACCCGATCGGCGGCAGCAAAGAACAGCGGCCCGTTGATCTTGAACACCGCCCAGTCCGGAGGCAGCGGAGCATCCAGCCAGCGGCGCTGGGCTGAAATATCGGTGATCCGGGTCATCTCGGCGATATCTTTCATGAACAGCACCGCCGCCACCAGCACACCGGCGGTAATGGCAATAACCATATCGAACAGTATGGTGAGGGAAAAGCAGGTCAGAAAAACCAGAATATCGCCCACCGGCGCTGTCCTGAACAAATGCACCGCCTTGTGAGCCTCGCTCATGTTCCAGGCCACCACCAGCAGCAGGGCGGCCATGGCCGGCATCGGCAGCCAGGCCAGCCAGGGCGCCAGCAGCACCAGCCCCGCCAGCACCACCACAGCATGCACCATGGCCGCCACCGGCGTTTCTGCCCCGGCCTTGACGTTGGCGGCCGAGCGGGCGATGGCGGCGGTGGCGGTGATACCGCCAAAAAAGGGCGCGATCAGGTTGCCTATGCCCTGCCCCAGCAGTTCGCTGTTGGCACTGTGGCGCTTGCCGGTCATGCCATCCAGTACCACGGCACACAGCAAGGATTCAATCGCTCCCAGCATGGCGATGGCAAAGGCAGCCGGCAGCAAATCCCGGGCCAATTGCCAGCTTGGCACCAGGGGCTCGCCAGCAGGCCCCGGCTGCAACCAGGGCATGACCAGTTCCGGCAGTACCGGGGGGATGCCCGGGCCACTGCTGCCGTCGGCCAATTGGTAACTGAAGCGGCTGCTGATGGTCTCTATGCCCAGCCCCTGCTGGTTGAGCAGCCAGGTAGCCAGACTGGCCAATACCACCGCCGGCAGGTGCGCCGGCACTCCCGTTTTCAGCCGGGGCCACAGCAGCATCACCGCCAGGGTGAGCAAGGCGACCAGCAGGCTGGGCCAGTGCCAGCCGGGCAGATGGCCGGCCAGGACGGATAACTTACCGATAAAGTGTTCGGGCAGGATCGTCACTGACAGCCCGAAAAAATCCTTTATTTGCAGGGTGGCTATCACCACGGCGATACCCCCGGTAAATCCCAGGGTGACCGAATCGGGAATGTACTCAATCAACCGTCCCAGGCGGGCCACGGCCATCATGATCAGCAGTATCCCTGACATCAGGGTCGCCAGCAGCAAGCCACCCAGCCCATACTGCTGAGCAATGGGATAGAGGATCACCACAAAGGCCGCCGTCGGCCCCGAGATACTCAGCCGTGAGCCACCGGTAAGGGCAATCACAAAGCCGGCGATAATGGCGGTATACAAACCGTATTGAGGGGCCACTCCGCTGGCGATGGCCAGCGCCATGGCCAGTGGAATGGCGATGATGCCGACCGTGACCCCGGCCAGCAGATCGCGCGCAAACCGCCGGCCGCCATAGGGCTCTTGCAGGCAGCTCTCGCGCAAGGCATGGCCGATACGCAGGGAAAACAGGTGGGCACGATGTGACATAAGGGCTCCGCGGCAGGTTGCACTGGTATCCTTCCCTGATTATATTCTCATCAAGCACTCATTCAATGTTAATATGATTAACATATTTCAAGATAGACCGGAGGCATCATGGAACAGCGAACCGCACGTCTCACCCTGCTTATCGATCCCCGCAAGAAAGCCCTGTTCGAACAACTGTGCGCCGAAGAAGACGTCACGCCCTCCCAGAAAGTACGCCAGTTCATCCGTGAATATATCGAGCAGAAAACCGGCAAAAACTGGCAACCGGGCTCTTCCTGAGCAAGCAGGAGCAAGCATGTACCTGACCCAACTGGATGAACGGCTGTGGTTTCCGGATCCGGCGCAGGCCCTGGCAGAGCCGGAGGGCCTGCTGGCCATCGGCGGCGACCTGAGTCCGCCCAGGTTGTTGCTGGCCTACCGCATGGGTATCTTTCCCTGGTTCGACAACAGCCAGCCGCTGCTGTGGTGGTCACCCAACCCCCGCGCCGTACTCGAACCCGATAGGCTCCATGTCAGCCGCAGCCTGGCCAAGCTGGCCCGTCGCGGCCGCTACCGGCTGAGCGTCAACCTGGCCTTTGATGAGGTCATCCATCAGTGCCGGGCCCAGCGAGAAGCTCGCCAGGGCACCTGGATCACGCCAGCCATTGAACAGGCCTACTGCCGGCTGCACCGGCTGGGACATGCCCACTCCCTCGAGGTCTGGCAGGATGACACCCTGGTTGCCGGCCTCTATGGGATTGGCCTCGGGCAATTGTTTTGCGGCGAATCCATGTTCAACCTGGTCGATAACGGCGCCAAGCTGGCCATGCTCGCCCTGTGCCGTCACTTTGCGGCCCAGGGCGGCCGGCTTATCGACTGCCAGTTGCCCAATCCCCATCTGATGAGCCTGGGTGTGACCGCCTGGCCCCGCGACCGCTTCTTGCGTAAACTCAAAGAGCTGCAGCAACAGCCAATCTCCGTTTCGTGCTGGCAACCGGGTGAGTTGACGCTATGAGGGAAGTCAATCTGAAGGTGGGACTGACCCCCAAGCATCCTTGCAGCTACCTGCCGGGCAGGCTGGAGCAATTGCTGGTGCTGCTCGACAAGGAACTGCTCTGTCCCGAGGGTTACGAACGCCTGCTGGCTGCGGGGTTTCGCCGCAGCGGCGCCGACATCTACCGTCCCCACTGCCAGGCGTGCCAGGCCTGCGAATCGCTGCGCATTCCGGTGGCCGATTTCGTACCCAGCCGCAGCCAGAAACGCATACTGCGCCAAAACCGGGATCTCGAGGTCCGGGTCAGCGAGCAGGATAAACCCGAATATTTCCTCCTCTACCAAAGCTACATCAACGAGCGCCACCGGGACGGCGCCATGTATCCGGCCAGCCGCCAGCAATACGATGGCTTCCTGCTGTGCCACTGGCTGCCGCCGGTATTTCTTGAATTCCGCCTGGCGGAGCGGCTGGTGGCCGTGGCGGTCACCGATCTGCTGAGCCGGTCGCTCAGCGCCATGTACACCTATTACGACCCTGCCGAGGAGCACAGATCCCTGGGCACCTTTGCCATCCTCAGCCAGTGGCAGCTGGCCCGGCAACTACACAAACACTGGCTGTATCTGGGCTATCAGGTCGACGGCTGCCGCAAGATGAACTACAAGCAGCATTTTCGCCCACACCAGCGGCTGGTGGCCGGCCAGTGGCAGGCGATGAAAGACTGAGCGGAAACTTTACACCCGGGGCGAAATCCGGCATGATCCCTGCCGTTTTTATTGCCTGCATCAACAAGAGGACTCAATGGCTAAAGAAGACAGTATTGAAATGCAGGGGACCATTCTGGAAACCCTGCCCAACACCATGTTTCGCGTTGAGCTGGAAAATGGCCATGTGGTCACCGCTCACATCTCCGGCAAAATGCGCAAAAACTACATCCGCATCCTGACCGGCGACAAGGTCACTGTCCAACTGACTCCTTACGATCTGTCCAAGGGACGTATCGTTTTCCGCGCTCGCTAATCCGTTCGCCCCGCTTCCAATCCTTGTACCACGGCTGCCGCTCGCGCCAGCTGTATCCCGGGCGAGCCGTTTCGCCCACCCCGTCAGGCATTTTCCTCTTGGAAGAAAAATGCCCAGCACCTTGGCAGGCGCTGGGCAATATGCTGACGGTTGCGGGCGTCAGTGGGCCAGCGAGGCCTCGGCCTGGAAGTCGAAGTGCAACTTGTCGTCCTCCAGCGTTACCCTGACCGCACCGCCCCCCACCAGCTCACCGAACAACAGCTCGTTGGCCAGCGGCTTTTTCAGCTGTTCCTGGATCACCCGGCCCATGGGACGGGCGCCCATGGCCCTGTCGTAGCCCTTTTCCGCCAGCCAGTGGCGGGCCTGCTCGCTGACCTCCATCGACACCCCCTTGGCGTCCAGCTGGGCCTGCAGCTCGACGATGAACTTGTCGACCACCCTGTGTATCACTTCCATATCCAGGTGGTTGAACCAGATGATATGGTCGAGGCGGTTGCGGAACTCGGGCGCAAAGGTGCGGTTGATTTCGGTCATGGCATCGTGGCTGTGGTCCTGTTGCTGGAAGCCGATGGACTTGCGCACCGTTTCCTGCACCCCGGCGTTGGTGGTCATCACCAGTATCACATTGCGGAAATCCGCCTTGCGGCCGTTGTTGTCGGTGAGGGTACCGTTGTCCATCACCTGCAGCAGCAGGTTGAACACATCCGGGTGTGCTTTTTCTATCTCGTCGAGCAGCACCACGGCGTGGGGATGCTTGATCACCGCATCGGTGAGCAGACCGCCCTGATCAAAGCCCACATACCCGGGGGGCGCCCCGATCAAACGAGACACCGTATGGGACTCCATATACTCGGACATGTCGAAACGGATAAGCTCGATGCCGAGGATCCGCGCCAGTTGCTGGGTGACCTCGGTCTTGCCCACCCCGGTCGGACCGGCGAACAGGAAGGAGCCGATGGGCCGCTTTTCGTTGCCAAGGCCTGAACGGCTCAGGCGAATGGCGTCGGTCAGCACCGAGATGGCCTTGTCCTGACCGAACACCACCATCTTGAGATTGGGCTCCAGATTCTTCAGGGCCTCCTTGTCCGAGCTGGACACGGATTTCTCCGGGATGCGGGCAATCTTGGCGACGATGGCCTCGATGTCGCCGACGCCGATGGTCTTCTTGCGTTTGGACGGCGGCAGCATGCGCACCTGGGCGCCGGCTTCGTCAATCACGTCGATGGCCTTGTCCGGCAAATGGCGATCGTTGATGTACTTGGCCGCCAGCTCGGCGGCAGCCCGGATCGCCTTGTTGGTGTAGCGCACATCGTGGTGCGATTCATAGCGGCTTTTCAGGCCCAGCAGTATCTTGGTGGTGTCGTCCACCGAAGGCTCCAGGATGTCGATCTTCTGGAAACGGCGCGCCAGTGCCCTGTCCTTCTCGAAGATCTGGCTGTATTCCTGGTAGGTGGTCGAGCCGACACAGCGGATCTGGCCGCTGGACAGTAAGGGTTTCAACAGGTTGGCCGCATCCAGCTGGCCGCCGGACGCAGCACCGGCACCGATGATGGTGTGGATTTCATCGATGAACAGGATGGCGCCCTTTTGCTTTTCGAACTGCTTGAGCAGGGCCTTGAAGCGTTTCTCGAAATCGCCCCGGTATTTGGTGCCCGCCAGCAGCGAGCCCATGTCGAGGGAATAGATGGTACTGTCGGCGATGATCTCGGGGACATCCTTGTGCACAATGCGATAGGCCAGCCCTTCGGCGATGGCGGTTTTCCCCACCCCGGCCTCGCCCACCAGCAGCGGGTTGTTCTTGCGCCGGCGGCACAGTACCTGGATGGTACGGTTGAGTTCCTGATCCCGGCCGATCAGCGGATCGATGCGACCTTCCTTCACCCACTGATTGAGGTTGATGACAAAGCCCTCGGCCTGGCTGCCGGCGGCTTCCTCGCCGCCCTCTTCCTGTTGCTGGGATGAAGGCGCTTCTTCCTGCTGGCCGTCCTTGCGGATACCATGAGACAGGAAGTTGACCACGTCGAGCCGGCCCACGCCCGCCTTTTTCAGCAGATAGGCCGCCTGGGATTCCTGCTCGCTGAAGATGGCCACCAGTACGTTGGCACCGGTCACCTCCGCATTGCCGGAAGACTGCACATGGAACACGGCCCGTTGCAGCACCCGCTGGAAGCCGAGGGTAGGCTGGGTTTCGAGCTCGTCGTCGCCCACCGGGATCAGGGGCGTGGTCTGTTCAATAAAGCTGTAGGTTTCACGGCGCAGCTGTTCCAGGTCGGCGCCGCAGGCCGTCAGGGCCTCTCTGGCCGACGGGTTGTTCAGCAGGGCGAGTAACAGGTGCTCCACCGTCATAAAC
The DNA here is from genome assembly GCF_003012795.1 of Zobellella taiwanensis. GTDB lineage: Bacteria > Pseudomonadota > Gammaproteobacteria > Enterobacterales > Aeromonadaceae > Oceanimonas > Oceanimonas taiwanensis. Next base: position 50,292 of record NZ_PXYH01000004.1, on the reverse strand, counting down.
TCGTGGCGAGATCGACGGGCTTCGTTGAAAGCGTCGTTCAACGTGCTCTCTAGATCTTTGTTCAACATAGGCACCTCCCCTAAGAAACTGCGGTGACCCGTTACGGCGGGTATCTACTTCATGCCTGCTCCATGGTACACAACAGCGGATGCTCATGCGTACGGGCAAACTTGTTCACTTGCGCTACCTTGGTTTCTGCAATTTCCGCGGTAAACAGACCGCAGATCCCTTTCCCCTGATAATGTACCGCCAGCATCACCTGCGTGGCCTTGTCCATGTCCATGGCAAAGAATTTTTGCAGCACCTCCACAACAAAATCCATGGGGGTGTAGTCGTCGTTATTCAAGATGACCTTGTACATAGGAGGGGGCTGCAACGCAGTTTCTTCCACCTCTTTTACCCGATCACCGACGGTCTGCTGAGTTCTCCTGCCCATATATTTACTCTAAATCACGGTTCCGAATCGTGCTACAGAAGGTCGGCAACGGCCGCCTTCCGCGCATTTCCAGTGCTTGCCGCCGGGCGACGCCGGCATGGAAACGGCCATCCGGCCCTCACCTCCACACTACCGCCTGAGCGGCTGCTGTCAATAGCCCGGGGCCCCATGGCGACCGTGATAGCAGCGGCCAATCAGGGCTTGACTACCCATAAAGTTAGACTAGAGTGGTTGATTGGTAACCAGGGTGTAAAGCCTCGTTTGGGGCTTTCCCTTGGCTGCCGCATCCGGCGGAAAATCGCCCGTAGTTATAATTGGCTGCTGCCAATTACTCAATGTTGTTTAGGATGTTTGAGCAAAAAGGATGCAGATGTATGGCAACCGGTACGGTGAAGTGGTTTAACAACGCAAAGGGATTTGGTTTTATCTGTCCGGCGGAAGGCGGCGAGGATGTATTCGCCCATTTTTCCACCATCCAGATGGAAGGATACAGAACCCTCAAGGCGGGCCAGGTCGTTCGATACGACATCCAGGAAGGCCCCAAGGGCAATCATGCCACCCGCATAGAGCCCGAAGGCCAACCAGTATAATAAAGCACGGGATAGCCCATATCCTGATAACCCAGGGGCGGTGGCCGCCCCTTCTCCCGCTCCGCCAACAGCCGCTACACTTAAGTCTCCTTTCATCCGTATCCGCGAGCACAACCATGAGCATCATCAAGGAATTCAGGGAATTCGCCGTCAAGGGCAATGTCGTCGACATGGCGGTGGGCATCATCATAGGGGCGGCGTTCGGCAAGATAGTCTCCTCCCTGGTCAACGACGTCATCATGCCTCCCCTGGGTATGCTGATCGGCGGCGTCGATTTTTCCGACCTTGCCGTCGTTCTCAAGGAGGCCTCGGGAGACCTGCCGGCGGTCACCCTGTCCTACGGCAATTTCCTGCAGACGGTGCTGGATTTCACCATCGTCGCCTTCGCTATCTTCATGCTGATCAAGGCCATCAACCGGCTCAAGCGCCGGGCGGAAGCGGCGCCGGCCGAACCGGCGAGCCCGCCGCCGCCCAGCCGGGAAGAACAGTTGCTGGCCGAAATCCGCGATTTGCTCAAACGCCAGTCATAACGGAGTGACCATGGATCTGACCACAACCCCCTCCATCGAAGGCAAACGCATCCGCAAATACTGCGGCGTGGTGGCCGGCGAGGCCATTCTCGGCGCCAACCTGTTCAAGGATCTGTTCGCCGGCATTCGCGACCTGGTAGGCGGGCGCTCCGGCACCTACGAGCGGGAACTGCAACGGGCCCGGGACATCGCCCTGCAGGAACTGGAACAAAAGGCCCGGGCACTCGGCGCCAACGCCGTGGTCGGCATCGACCTCGACTACGAGGTGATGGGCCAGAACAACGGCATGCTGATGGTGTCGGCCAGCGGCACCGCCGTGATCGTGGAATGACTCAGGGCGTCAGCCAGCGGCTGACGCCATAACCGAGCAGCGCCAGGCCGAGCATCCCCAGGCCAAGCAAACCGGCATGGCGCCGCCACAGTCCCTGTGCCCGCTCCCCCACCAGCATTACCAGCGCCGCCAGGCCGTAGTAGCGGATCCCCCGGGCAATGGCCGAGGCCAGCAAAAACAGCCCCAGCGGATACTCTCCCGCCCCCGCCGCCAGCATCGCCACCTGAAAGGGAACCGGCGTCACCCCGACGATGATGATCGCCATAAAGCCGTCCTCCGCCAGGGTCAGGCCGAACTGGTCGAATGCCTCCGCCGCGCCCAGCCGGGCCAGCAGCCACTGGCCCAGGCTGTCGAACAGCCAGGCCCCGAACAGATAGCCGATCAGGGCGCCGGCCAGGCAGCCCGCCAGGGTCACGGTCGCCAGCAACCAGGCGCGCCGGCGCTCCATCAACAACAGCGGGATCAGGATAAGTTCCAGGGGAATGGGAATGATCAACGCCTCCAGCAGGGAGGCGACAAAGAGTACCGGCAACAGCCAGGCGGAGCCGGTAAAACGGCCAATCCAGGGGGGCAGGGAGGAAGAAGGTGCGGTCATGAGCGAACTCCGTGGATACCCGGTCCGGCATCATAGCAACAAGCGCCACCGCCCCCAAGCCTGCGCACTTTCCCCCCGGGGCCGACTTTGTTAACGTAACAACGCCCCCACACACAAGGAATACCCGCTTATGGACGCCAGCCTGCTCGCCCCGGCCCTGCTCTCCCCCGACCAACTGGATCTGCCAAAATGCAAGGAAATCCTGGCCCGCCTGCAGGAATGGCTGGAACAACGCTTCAACGCCGGGGACGACATCATCGAGCTGGTCACCACCCGCTCCCAGCATATGGACCAGTTGCTCACCGGCCTGTGGCACCGCCATGGCCTGGATCGGGATGCCAGCCTGGCATTGGTGGCGGTGGGAGGCTATGGCCGTGGCGAGCTGCACCCCTATTCGGACATCGACCTGCTGATCCTGAGCAACGCCCCCGCCAGCGCCGAGCTGGAGGAGCGTATCGGCCGCTTTATCACCCTGCTGTGGGATCTGCACCTGGAGGTGGGCCACAGCGTGCGCTCGGTGGCCGAATGCGTGGAGGAAGGGGAAAAGGACATCACCGTGGCCACCAACCTGATCGAGGCCCGCCTTATCACCGGCTGCTACGACACCTTCGCGGCCCTCACCCGGGCCACGGCGCCGGACCGTTTCTGGCCCAGCCAGGCCTTTTTCGAAGCCAAGCGCCAGGAGCAGGAGGATCGCCACCGCCAGTTCCAGGACACCAGCTATAAACTGGAGCCGGACATCAAGAGCAGCCCCGGCGGCCTGCGCGATATCCAGACCATCAGCTGGGTGGCCCGCCGCCACTTCGGCGCCGCCACCCTGAGCGAAATGGTCAGCCATGGCTTCCTCAGCCGGGCCGAATACCGGGAACTGCTCGACTGCCAGAATTTCCTGTGGAAACTGCGCTTTGCCCTGCACATGGCGATCCATCGGGCCGACAACCGGCTGCTGTTCGACCGCCAGCGGGCGGTGGCCACCGCCCTCGGCTTTGCCGGCGAGGGCAACGAACCCATCGAACAGATGATGAAACGCTTCTACCAGACGGTACGACGGGTCGCCGAACTCAACGAAATGCTGTTGCAGTTGTTCGACGAGGCCATCCTCGGGCACATCGCCATGGACGTGAAGATGCTCACTCCCGAATTCCGCCTGCGCGGCCGGCTGATCGACGTGGTCCGTGCCGAGCTGTTCCGGGAAGAGCCCGCCGCCATCCTGCGGCTGTTCTACCAGGTGGCCGCCAACCCCCAGATCACCGGCATCTACTCCACCACCCTGCGCCAGCTGCGCGACGCCCGCCGCCGCCTGCCCGGATTTCTGTGCGAACGGGCCGACTGCCGCCGGCTGTTCCTGATGCTGGTGCGCCATCCCAGAGGCGCCGATCTGGCCCTGACCCTGATGCACCGCTACGGCATCCTCGCCGCCTACCTGCCCCAGTGGAGCAAGATAGTGGGCCAGATGCAGTTCGACATGTTCCACGCCTATCCGGTCGACGAACACACCCACCGGCTGCTGAAAAACATCTACCAGTTCCGCGAGCCCGGCGGCAAGCGCAGCCACCCCCTGTGCTTCGAAATCACCAACCGGCTGCGCAAGCCCGAGCTGCTCTACCTCGCCGCGCTGTTCCACGACATCGCCAAGGGCCGGGGCGGCGACCACTCGGAGCTGGGCGCCGAGGATGCCCTCGATTTCTGCCTGCGCCACGATCTGGACAAATCCGACGCCCGGCTGGTGTCCTGGCTGGTGCGCCAGCACCTGCTGATGTCGGTGACCGCCCAGCGCCGCGACATCTATGATCCTGAGGTGATCCGCGAGTTCGCCACCCAGGTGCGGGACGAGCTGCACCTGGACTACCTTTATTGCCTGACGGTGGCGGACATCTGTGCCACCAACGACCACCTGTGGAACGACTGGAAAGGCAGCCTGCTGCGCGAACTCTACTTCGCTACCCAAAAGGCACTGCGCCGGGGCCTGGAAAATCCCCCCGACCTGCGCCTGCGTATCCGCGAAAACAAGCTGCAGGCCCGCCTGCTGCTGGAACACCTGGACACCCCTGCGGAGCGCATCAAGCCCCTGTGGAGCCGGTTTCCGGCAGACTATTTCCTGCGCCACACTCCCGAGCAAATTGCCTGGCACAGCCGCCATATTCTGGCCCACGGCGACGACCGCCGCCCCCTGGTGCAAATCAGCCAGCAGCCCGGCCGCGGCGGCAGCGAGCTGTTCATCTACAGTCCCGACTCGCCCAACCTGTTCGGCCGGGTAGCCGCGGCGCTGGATCAGAAGAACCTCAATATCCACGACGCCCAGATCATGACCTCCAAGGACGGCTTCGCCCTGGATACCTTCATCGTGCTGGAGCCGGACGGCCAACCGGTGAGCGGTGACCGGCTTGGCGACGTGTGTCGTGATCTCGGCGAGGTGCTCGGCAGCGGCCAGCCCCCCACCATACGCATCCGCCCCCCTTCCCGCCGGCACCGGGAATTCAAGGTACGCACCCAGGTACACTTTCTGCAGCCCCAGCGGCTGCACAAACGTACCCTGATGGAACTGGTGGCCCTTGATACCCCCGGCCTGCTGGCCCGCATCGGCGCCGTATTCAGCCGGCTCGGCATCAACCTGCACGCCGCCAAAATCACCACCATCGGCGAACGGGTAGAGGACTTTTTCAGCCTCACCAACAGCGAGGATCGGCCATTAAGTGAGCAGGAACAGGCGCTGTTGCGAGAAAAGTTGGTCGCCGAGCTGAACCGGGGCGGCAAAATATGATAAAAGATGCGCCAGTTTTGAATTAAGAAACGGATCGGCCGAATGCTTCGCCGAACCGTGGTGCAAGCCGCCCGCTCGGCCTGCAACGGATTTACACCGGCTGGCCGCCGTGCGACAGCCGATTAGGTATGCAAACCAATTAATGGAGTGAACAGGATGGCAAACTTTGCTTTCGGTCTGGGTGTGGGCACCAAGTCCGCCAAAGGGGAATGGCTGGAGGTTTACTACAACCAGCCGCTGCTGAATGCCGACGACGCATTGATCGGCGCGGTGGCCGCCAAGATCGGCTACCAGGGCGGCAACGCGGCCATCGAAATCGACCCGGCCCAGCTGAAAGATCTGGAAGCCGCCTTCCTGTCGGTGGACGCCAAGGCCCAGGCCGAGGTAGTCGAAGTGCTGGCCGGCACCCGCCAGCCGCTGGTGGTCACCCTGCTCGAAACCGACGCCGCCCCCGCCAGCACCGCCGAGGTCTACCTCAAGCTGGCCCTGCTCTCCCACCGCCTGGTCAAACCCCACGGCCTGAACCTGGCCGGCATGTTTGGCCTGTTGCCCAACGTGGCCTGGACCAGCGAAGGCGCCATCGCGGTGGACGAGCTGCCGCGCCGCCAACTGCTGGCACGCGCCCAGGGCCGTACCCTCAGCGTCAACTCCGTCGACAAGTTCCCCAAAATGACCGACTACGTGGTCCCGGCCGGCGTGCGCATCGGCGACGCCTCCCGCATCCGCCTGGGCGCCCATGTGGGTGAAGGCACCACCGTCATGCACGAAGGCTTCATCAACTTCAACGCCGGCACCCTGGGCGTAAGCATGGTCGAAGGCCGTATCTCCGCCGGTGTGGTGGTGGGCAACGGTTCCGACCTGGGCGGCGGCTGCTCCACCATGGGCACCCTGTCCGGCGGCGGCAATATCGTCATCTCCGTGGGCGAGGGCTGCCTGCTGGGCGCCAACGCCGGCCTGGGCATTCCCCTGGGCGATCGCTGCACCGTCGAATCCGGCCTCTACATCACCGCCGGTTCAAAAGTCACGGTACTGGATGACAAGAACAACGAAGTGCAAACCGTCAAGGCTGCCGATCTGGCCGGCAAGAACGACCTGCTGTTCCGCCGCAATTCCCAGAACGGCCGCATCGAGGTGAAAACCAACAAGTCCGCGGTCGAACTGAACGCAGAGCTGCACAAGCACAACTAAGCCGGCTCCGGCCAAGGGCGGCTCCGGTCGCCCTCTTTCCTCCTCTTTCTTTCTCCGGACACGGCCATGGCCGCTGCAAAAAACCGCAGTCCAGCGGCTTTTTCTGCTATGATGCGCGACCGCCTGCCGGCGATCCCTTTTACCGATATCAAGAGCCTGCCGTGAACCATACCGAATTTTCCGCCCTGCCCCTGGCCCCGGCGCTGATCGCCAACCTGGCCAGCCTGGAATACATCCGCATGACCCCCATCCAGGCCCAGAGCCTGCCCCTGGTGCTGGACGGTCGCGATCTGATTGCCCAGGCCAGCACCGGCAGCGGCAAAACCGTCGCCTTTGGCCTGGGTCTGCTGTCACGCCTGGATCCCACCCTGCTCGCGGTGCAGGCCCTGGTGCTGTGCCCGACCCGGGAGCTGGCGGATCAGGTCGCCCGGGAACTGCGCCGCCTGGCCAGGACCCTGGCCAATGTGCGCCTGGTCACCCTGTGCGGCGGCTCGCCCAACGGCCCCCAGCTCACGGCCCTGGCCGGCGGCGTGCATATTGTGGTCGGCACCCCGGGACGGGTGCTCAAACACCTGGACAAGGGCACCCTCAGGCTGGATGCCCTCACTACCCTGGTGCTGGACGAGGCGGACCGCATGCTCGACATGGGCTTTGCCGACGATATCCACCGGGTGGTGGCCGGCGCTCCCCGGGAGCGCCAGACCCTGCTGTTCTCGGCCACCTACCCGGACGGCATGGACGCCATCAGCCAGGGCCTGCTGCGCCACCCCGCCCGGGTCGCGGTGCAGGAAAGCGTTCACCCCGAGGCCATTGTCCAGCAGTGCATCGAGGTGGCGGCGGATCAGCGCTTGTCCGCCCTGGCCGCCCTGCTCGGCCATCACGCGCCCGCCTCCTGCGTGGTGTTTTGCAATACCAAGCGCAGTTGCCAGGCGGTGGCTGATCATCTGAACACCCTGGGGTTCGCTGCCCTGTCCCTGAACGGCGATCTGGAGCAGCGGGAGCGGGATCAGGTGCTGGTCCGCTTCGCCAACGGCAGCGCCAACGTGCTGGTGGCCACCGACGTGGCCGCCCGTGGACTGGATATCAAGGAGCTGGCGATGGTGGTCAACTATGAAGTCAGCCAGGACCCCCAGGCCCATGTACACCGGGTCGGCCGTACCGGCCGTGCCGGCCAGCAGGGCCTGGCCCTGACCCTGGCCAGCCCCGCCGACGGCTACCGGCTGTCACTGATTGAGGAATTCCAGCAGGCAGCCCTCCCCCGGGCCCGCCTGGACGGGCTTGATGCGGGCGCCGCTCCGCGCCAGCCGAAGATGGTCACCCTCAATATCGCCGGCGGCCGCAAAACCAAGATCCGCGCCGGCGACATCCTCGGCGCCCTTACCGGCGAGGCGGGCATCGCCGGCCACCAGGTGGGCAAGATAGACATTACCGAACTGCAGTCCTATGTGGCGGTACACCGGGAAGTGGCCCGCCAGGCGCTCAAGCAGTTGCAACAGGGCAAGATCAAGGGACGCAGCGTCAAGGCCCGGCTGCTCTAAATAACGGTTCCGAATGGTAGCTAGCTACCGGCAGCGGAGGGTTCCGCCAAGCAGACCCTCCGCGACATCGGCGCGGTGGAGCCCCAGGGGTGGGTTCACGGCGTGTCTGTGTGCGGGACCCGGCCGATGTCGCACTATTAGGATCCGCCGAACCGGTCGCCGGCCATGCGGATCAGAGGCGGCAACGCCGGTGGAGCAGGGGACCGCTCAGCCATTGAAGTTTCGGTGGATATAATCGATTTTGGCCATGAACTGCTCCTTGAGCCTGTCGCTGGCATAGTCGAAATGATAGCTCTGGTGGAAATTCAGCTGCAGGCTGACTCCGCTGCCCGACAGGGTGATGCTGTAACCGTCGAAATCGCTGCGTGCCACTATCCCCTCCAGCCGCCGGCCGTCCTCGTGGGGCTCCCCCAAACGCTGAATTTTATCGAACACATCCAGTATTACCTTGTTATCCAGTTCATTGTGCATGCGTGTTTCCCCTCATGGCCAATTGCCGGTTTTACACCTAAGATGGCTCCAACAGGCACCGAGTATTCGAGTTAATTATGGTAGAACAATGGACGATTGGCGGCATCCTGCTGGTGGCCCTGGTGCTGTTTATACTCGACAAGTGGCGCTACGATCTGGTGGCCGTGGCCGCCCTGCTGGCCGCAGCCCTGACCGGGGTGGTGCCCGACGACCAGGTATTCAGCGGTTTCGGCAATCCGGCCGTGATCACGGTGGCGGCGGTGCTCGTTATCAGCCATGCCCTGTGGAGCGCCGGCGTGGTCGACGCCCTGGCCGCGTTGATCGGGCGGGTCGGTAACAGCCCCTTTGTTCAACTGGTGGCACTGACCTCGGTGACGACCCTGTGCTCCGCTTTCATGAACAACGTGGGCGCCATGGCCATCATGATCCCCATCGCCCTCAAGCTGGGCCGCAGCAGCGGCAATCCCGTCTCCAAACTGCTGATGCCGATGGCCTTCGGCTCCCTGCTCGGCGGCTGCCTGACCCTGATCGGCACTCCGCCCAATATCATCATCGCCAACTTTCGCCGCGACCTCGGCGGCGAACCCTTCCAGTTGTTCGACTTCACCCCGGTCGGCCTGGGTGTGGCCCTGGCGGGCCTGGTTTTTATCTGGCTGGCCGGACGCTGGCTGGTGCCCGATCGGGGCGGCAGCCGCAAGAGCGACAGCCTGTACGACATCGCCGAATACCTGACCGAACTCTACGCCCCGGACAAGGCCAACGGCCTCAACAAGACGGTGCATGAACTGGAGGAAATGGCCGAAGGCCGGCTGCGCGTCCTGGCACTGGTGCGTGACGACCGCCGCCAGCCGGCGCCGCCGCCCTACCAGCGGCTGCAGGCGGAAGATATTCTGGTGGTCAAGGCCGATGCCGAGACCCTCAAGCTGTTTCTCGACGCCAGCGGCCTGGAACTCAACGCCGACGAAAAACTGGCCGAACGCTTTCTCAGCAGTAACGAAATCAGCGTGATGGAAGGGGTGATCGGCCACGATTCCCGCCTCATCGGCCGTTCCGCCGCCGATTTGCGCCTGCGCAGGGGCTATGGCGTCAACCTGCTGGCGGTGGCCCGCGAAGGCCACAAGCTGCGCCCGGAGCTCGCCAATATCCGCTTCAAGCCGGGCGACGTGCTGTTGCTGCAGGGGGACAAGGATACCCTGTCCGGCATTTTTACCCGCTTCGGCTGCTATCCCCTGGCGGAGCGGGCCCTGCGCATCGGCAAGGACACCCGGGTCGCACTGCCCCTGGCGCTGTTCGGGCTGGCCATCCTCGCCACCGCCTTCAACCTGGCCTCGGCCCCGGTGGCCTTTACCGCCTGTGCCGGCGCCATGGTACTGACCGGCCTGGTCAACCTGCGCGAACTCTACGACAGCATCGACTGGCCCATCATAGTGCTGCTCGGCGCCACCCTGCCCCTGGGCGGAGCGCTCGAAAGCACGGGCGCAGCCCAGAGCCTGGCCCGGCTGATGCTGGCCAACGGCGACAGCCTGGCCCCCTTCTGGCTGCTCGGGCTTGTCCTGTTCGCCTCCATGCTGCTGTCGAACGTGATCAACAATGCCGCCGCCGCCGTGCTGATGGCGCCCATCGCCATCAGCACGGCCCAGGGGCTGGCGGTCTCCGCGGATGCCTTCCTGATGGCGGTGGCCATCGGCGCCTCCCTGCCCTTCCTGACCCCCATAGGCCACCAGTCCAACCTGCTGGTAATGGGCCCCGGCGGCTATGCCTTCAAGGACTACTGGAAACTGGGCCTGCCCCTGTCGGTGCTGCTCGGCATTACCGCGGTGAGCCTGATCCGGCTGATATGGCCTTTGTAGCCGGCACAGGCTAAGATCCGCCTTTTACCCGGACGGTGATTCATGATCAAGCTTGGCGACTACAACAACCTGCCCCTGCTGCGCCTGGACGACAAGGGCGGCTGGCTGGACGGTGCGGATTACGGCGAGCTGTTCCTGCCCCGCCGCCAGTTGCCGGAGCAGGCCGGTCCCGGCGACGAGGTGGCCGTGTTCATCTATCTGGACGCGGATCTGGCGCCGGTAGTGACCACAGACGCGCCCAAGGCCAGGGCCGGGCAGTTTGCCTCCCTGAAGGTGGTCACCACCAACCGGCTGGGTGCCTTTCTCGACTGGGGCATGAAAAAGGACATTTTTGTGCCCGCCCGCCAGCAGGCCCAGCCCATGCGCGAAGGCCGCCATTACGTGGTCTATCTCTACCTGGATCATGAAGGCCGCATGGTGGCCAGCAGCAAGCTGGAGCCCTTCCTCAGCCGGGAACAACCCGGCTACCGGGCCGGTGACCAGGTCAGCCTGTTGATCGCCGGCAGCACTCCCCTTGGCCTCAAGGCGGTGGTGGACGGTCGCCACTGGGGCGTGCTGTACCAGTCGGAGCTGCCCGAGCGCCTGCCCATGGGACGGGCCATCAAGGGCTACATCAAACAGGTCAGGGACGACGGCAAGATTGACCTGACCCTGTTCAAGCCGGGGCCGGGCCGGGTGGACGACGCCGCCCAAAAGGTGCTCGACAAACTGACCCAGGCCGGCGGTTTCATGCGGGTGAGCGACAAAACCGACCCGGACACCCTGTTCCGCCTGTTCGGCATCAGCAAGGGTACCTTCAAAAAGGCCATCGGCGGCCTCTACAAGAAGGGCCTGATCCGGATTGAAGAAGACGGCATCCGGGTGGCGGAGAAATAAGCCGGAAGCGTAAATGCCCCCTCTTCCGGCTTCAAGCTTATATGTCTCCCATCCAGCCCTTGAGCCATACCAGAGCCGGTTCTTCCGGCTCCAGGGTCTCACCGGCGTCCACCTCCAGCCGGGGCACCAGGGGCCGGGCCTGCAGCTCCTGCAGCAACTCGTCGAAGCGCCGGCCGGCGCCGCAGAATTGCTCATAGCTGCTGTCGCCGAGCGCCACCAGGGCATAGCGCAACCCGGGCACCGGTGGGCAGCGGTCACGCATTTCCTCGTACAGCGGCGCCAGGTTGGGAGGCAGATCCCCCTGGCCGGTGGTGGAGGTGACCACCAGCCAGAAATGGGTCGGGTCCAGGTCGTCGAGGACAGCGTCCTCATGCAACCGTACCTGATGGCCGGCCGACGTCAGCGCCTGCTCCAGGGTTTCCGCCACCGCTACCGCCGAGCCATACACTGTCCCAATCACAATTTCTATTGCCGCCATGCTTGTCTCCTGTCAGAAAAGTCGTAAATCCAGGGCCCGGGACAGCTCTTCCAGCGCCCAAATGCCCGCCACCGAGTTGCCATAGCTGTTGAGTTCCGGCGACCACACGCAGACGCTGAAGCGCCCCGGCACCACCGCCACTATACCGCCGCCCACTCCCGACTTCGCGGGCATGCCCACCCGGTAAGCAAAATCCCCGGCCGCATCGTACAGGCCGGAGGTGAACAGCAGGGCATTGAGCTGCTGGGTCTGCAACCGGGGCAGCCAGGCCTCGCCGGTCATCACGCAGCGGCCGCCATTGGCCAGGAAGCCGAAGGCCCGGGCCAGATCGACGCAGCTCATGGACAGCGCGCAGTAGCTGAAATAGGCCCGCAACACCTCGTCCACCTCGTTGTGGAAATTGCCGAAGCTCTTCATCAGGTTGGCCATGGCGGCGTTGCGAAAGCGGTGTTCGTATTCCGAATCCGCCACCTTGTGATCAATGCGAATGACACCGTTGCCGGCACGCAGCCGCATGGCTTCCAGCACCGCGTGGACCGGGGCCGACAGCCGGGAATAAAGGGCATCCACCACCACCAGGGCACCGGCGTTGATAAAGGGATTGCGCGGTATGCCCTGTTCGAATTCGAGCTGTACCAGGGAGTTGAAGGCATTGCCCGAGGGCTCCTTGCCAACCCGCCGCCACAGCTCGTCGCCATAGCGCTGCTGGGCCATGGCCAGGGTGAAGGCCTTGGAAATACTCTGGATGGAGAAGGGCTCGTCGGCATCACCACAGCGGTACAGCTCGCCTTCGGTGGTACAGATGGCCATGCCGAAACGTGCGGCGGGCACCTGGGCCAGGGCCGGGATATAGTCGGCCACCCGGCCCTGGCCGAAGTAGTGGCGGGCCTGATGTTCAATTCGGTCAAGCAGCGGTTGCAGGGTCACGGTCACGCAAAAGCCCGGTGGTCGGTGGAAAAGCCGGATTCTACCCTGTCCGCCAGCGCCCCGGCGAGCGCATTCCGCCAGCCGAGCTCGTCGCACAGAGCCGTAAAGTCATGGTCGGGAGCCGCGCTCAGGCGCAGGGGCGCCGCCGTCACCGGATGGCGCAGCTCCAATCCCAGGGCATGCAGCAGCAGCCGGCCACAGCCGAACCGCTCGCGGAAAAACCGGTTATGGCGCCCGTCCCCATGAGTGGTATCGCCGACGATGGGATGGCGCAGGTGGGCCAGGTGGCGGCGCAGCTGGTGCTTGCGCCCGGTTTCCGGATGCAGCCGCGCCAGGCTGTAGCGGCTGGTGGCATGTTGTTTCGACACCGCAAAGGGCAGCTCCACCCGGGCCAGGCTGTGCCAGCGGGTGACCGCCTCCTGGGCCGGCTTGTCCGGGTCGGCCAGGGCATCGGCGATGTCGTCCAGGCGGTGCGCCAAAGGATAATCGAGCCGGCCCTGCTCGGGCAGGTAGCCACGCACCAGCGCCAGGTAGGTTTTTTCCACCCGGCGCTCGGCAAAGATCTCGGCCAGGCTGCGGGCCACCTCGGGGCTTTTTGCGAACAACAGCAGGCCCGAGGTGGGCCGGTCCAGGCGGTGGGCGGCATAAACGTGCCCGCCCACCGCGTCCCGGGTCAGTTGCAGGGCAAAACGGGTCTCGTGCCGGTCAAGCCAGCTGCGGTGCACCAACAGTCCGGGCGCCTTGTTGACCGCCACCAGCCAGTCGTCCTGGTAGACGATGCCGATGCTCATGACGTCCGTTCCACCGCTCGGCCGCTCAGCGCCTCGTCCAGCAGGGCGATGGCGTCCTCCAGCGCCCGGGTGTCCTCGGGCAGGGAGCGAAAGCTTTCCACCGCCATCGGATACACGGCGATGCGGGTCGGCAGCGGGGCGCCGGCGTCGAGCAACGCCTGCAGGCGCGGCAGCAGCACAAACTGCAGCCACTGGGGAAAACTCAGGGTGTCGATGCAAAAAGGCTGGGTGCTGGCCAGCGCCCGGGGCGGCGGCGCCACCGGCTCCCACCAGGACAGGGCCTGGAGTTCGCGTTCTATCCCGAGCAACAGCGGACGGGGGTCGGCAGGCATGGGCATCTCCTCGTAAAACCAGGCGCCACTATACCATCTTGGCGCCCAACTCCCTATAATCCGCCCTGGTCGACAGGAGGAGCCGATGCAGATAGACACCCTTAGCGAATTTTTGACCGGGGCCGGTACCGACTTCCGCCTCTATGATCTCGGCCGCCGGCTGCAACCCCTGGTCCGGGCCGATTTTGCCGCCATAGAAGCGGGCCAACGGCCCTATCCCTGGCCGCTGCAACAGCACGCCTGGCTGGCGGTAGCCTACTGGCAGCGGGCAGGCCTGAGCCAGCCCTATATCTGGTTCCTCAAGATCCCCCTGGATGAACGCGGCCTGCTCAGCAACGGCGCGGTCAAGCACTTTCTGGCGGCCCTGGTCGAGCAGCTCGGCCAGGAGCCTTATGCCCCCCTCAGCGAACAGCAACAGCAGCAGCTGGCCGGCACGCCCTTTACCTTCCAGCCGCCCCAGGACAAGCTCGCCGCTTTCCATGCCCGGCTGAGTCGGGATCTGGGCCGGCCGCCCTCGGCCTATTATCCGGCCCTGCTCGACTACCTCGATGATCCGGCCCGCAGTGACTGGCAACAACTGGGCCTGCAGGGCCTGGCCGATCTGGCGGCCCGCCTCGGCGACGACGAGGCCCTGGCGGCGCAACTGCGCCGGAGCCTGTGGCGGTTGCCGGAGCCCGTGCGCCTGGCCCTGCTGGCCCAGTGCGAACACCACCCCCTGCCCGCCGGGCTGGTCGAGGATCTGCTCGGCGCCATCAGCGGCGAACTGGAGCGGGCCAACCCGGACGAAGCCCGTATCGGCCTGCTGCTCAGGGCCACCGCCGGCAGTGCGCCCTCGCCCGGGCGCAGCAACAAGATTGCCAGCCTGCTGGCGCTGGCCCCGGGCCAGACCCTGATGCTCACCCTGGCGGCCCGGCTGTGGCAGGAGCTGACCGAGGAGTCACTGCTGCTGGCCTACCTGGCACAGCTCGCCGAGCGCCATCCCGCCCTGTTCAACGGCCTGTTCGCCGAGCTGGTGTCGATTCCCGCGCTGCGCCCGCTGATCCTCGCCAACCTGCACAATCCCCAGCTGCCGGCCTCCCTCAGGCAAGCCCTGGGCGGCCTGTTCCCGGCGGCCCGTGGCTGAGCTCGGCTGGCTGCTTGGCCTGGCGCTGCTGGCCGCCGGGGTCTGGCGGGTACGCCGCCAGAGCGAATTCGCCGGCCGCTGGCTCGCCCACTATTGCCGCCGCCAGCAGTTGCAGCTGCTCAGCGTATACCGTTATCGTTACCGCTGGCGGAACGGCCGGCTGCTGGCCCAGTTCCGCTTCGAGTTCAGCCACGACGGCCTGCAGCGCGACGAAGGCGAGCTGTGGCTGCACGGGCTGCGGGTGATGGAGGTGTCCCTGCCGGTGCTGCGCGAGCCACCATCGCCTATGCTGTAAGAACCACTACAGGGTGCCGACAGGCTCCCTGCCAGGCAACCGACAACGGAGGCGAACATGGAGCATATCACCCATCCTTTCAGCGAACTTTTCGAACAACTGGGACTGGACGCCAGCCACCAGGGCATTGAACACTTTCTGCACAACCACCGTCTGCCCGCCGGCGTCGAGCTGGTGGATGCCCCTTTCTGGAACCGGTCCCAGGCCAGTTTTCTCAAAGAAGGGCTGCAAAGCGACTCGGACTGGGCCGAGGTCATCGACCAGCTCAATGCCAGCCTGAGATAATCCCCAAGGGAGCCAAGATGTCCAACCAGGAAATCATCAACGCCATCCACGGCCTGGTGCGCGAAGGCAAAAGCGTCACCACCGCCGCGGTCAGGGCCCGGCTTGCCGGGCCCGTTCCCATGAGCGAGCTGCTGCAGCTTATCGGCCGCTATAAACAGGCGCCGGCCAGCCTGCCCGGGGCCACCCCGGCGCCCGTGCCCGCCGCCGACCCGGCCGACGATCTGCGCGCGCGCATCGAGGCGCTCGAAAACCGGCTGGCCCGGCTGGAACGGCAACTGGAGCAGGCACGCTGATGTGGGTCTGCGAACTGGGTTTTGACTGTTATCAGGATGTGTCCCTGGCGGACGCCGAGTCGGCGGTGCGCCAGTTGCTCGATGCCCTGCGCTACAACGGCCAGATCCTCGGCCGGGAGTTCCCCACCACCATCCACCAGGGCCGGCTCGCCAGCCGGGTGGTCTGCCCGGAGCAGGACAGCCTGCACCCGCGCCATCACAGCCGCCAGGTGGAGCTGGCCATCACGCGCCTGCACCAGGTCGGGCTGACCAGCCCCCAGGTCACCCAGCGCGGCCCGGATCTCAACTCCGACACCACCGACGAGGCGCACACCCCGGCCTGGCAACTGTTGTACACCAGCTACCTGCATACCTGCTCGCCCCTGCGCTGCGGCGACCATTTCGCCCCTATCCCCCTTTACCGGATACCGGCGGTGGCCAACGGCGATGGCAAGCAGGTGCTCAAATGGCAGGAAGACTGGGAAGCCTGCGATCAACTGCAGATGAACGGTTCCATCCTGGAACACGCCGCGGTGTCGGAAATTTCCGCCGCCGCCAGCCTGCTCAGCCGTCGGGGCCGGGATCTGGCCAAGCGCATCGAATACCTGACCCGGGTGCCAACCTACTACTACCTCTACCGGGTGGGCGGCGACAGCCTGGCCGCAGAGCAGGAACGCCCCTGTCCCGGCTGCGGCGGCGACTGGCGGCTGGCCGAGCCGCTGCACGATATTTTCGACTTCCGCTGCGACCCCTGCCGGCTGCTGTCCAATATTTCCTGGGATTTCAAGTCCTGATCCACGGCTTTGCATGGGAGACGGCCACCACCGGCGACGGGGAGACGTTTCGTGCCCTGGGATGGATTGGCGATGCGCCTGTGCGTATCAATCCGGGCCCATCGGCTCGGCGCGACGCAGAAAACCGGCCAGATCCGGCGCCAGCACGCCTATCCGGCCCTTGCCCAGCCGTTCCAGCCACACGGCGCCGCCGGCATTGTCCAGGGTGACCAGTCGCTGTTCGTCCCGGCAACTGGCGATAAACCAGGTCGGCGCCAGGCCCAGCTTGCGCTGCATCAGCTGGTGGCCAATCTGGTTTTGCTGCAAGCGCTCAAAATCGTCCTGGTTCCAGGGCTGGAGCAGGGTGAGGAAGAGGCCCTTGAAACACAGTGGCAGGTTGCCGGCAAAGTAATGGCCGAACAGCCCCGCCAGGGCCGGATGAACCGGCATCTCCAGGGCTTGGCCGACATTGTCGAAACTTCCCGCCGAGGGCCGGCGAAAGGGCCGCCAGCCAATGCGCCCATCATGGGCCGGCGGCAGGGCTGCCGGAGAATCATCCCCCGCCAGGTACTCGGCCAGGGGCCGGCCGTAGCGGCGCCGGTAACGCTCGAACAGGCCTTCCAGCGCCTGCACGACTTGATCTTGCATACTAAAGTCTCACAATAAGGCAGCTCCGCCCGCCAGGGCGATCCATGCCCCATTCTAGCAACCGGAACCCCAGATGACACCAGAGCAGAAATACCAACAGAGCCAGGCGCTGGACGCCCTGCCCCTCGGCAAGCAGAGCAGCTATGTCTGCGAATATGACCCGGGCCAGTTGCAGCCGGTGCCGCGCAGCCTGAACCGCGACGATCTCGGTCTGTCGGCGGACGCCCTGCCCTTTGCCGGCGAGGATCTGTGGAACCTGTACGAGCTGTCCTGGCTCAATGCCCGGGGCAAGCCGGTGGTGGCCATGGGCGAAGTGCGCATTCCTGCCAGCAGCGCCAACCTGATCGAGTCCAAATCCTTTAAGCTTTACCTCAACAGCTTTAACCAAAGCCGGTTCGACAGCCTGGAAGACGTCAGCGAGCGGTTGACCCGGGATTTGTCCGCCTGCGCCCAGGGCCGGGTCGGGGTGAAACTGTTCGAGCTGGCAGTGGCACCGGCCCAGTTCGGCCTGTTGCCGGGCGACTGCATCGACCAGCTGGATATCGACATAGACCGCTACCAGCCCGACGCCGCCCTGCTGCAGGGAGCCACCGAGCCGGAGGAGGTGAACGAAACCCTGCATTCCCACCTGCTCAAGTCCAACTGCCTGGTCACCGGCCAGCCCGACTGGGGCAGTGTGATGATCCGCTACCAGGGCCCGCGTATCCGCCGCGAGGCACTGCTGCGTTATCTGGTCGCCTTTCGCCAGCACAACGAATTCCACGAACAGTGCGTGGAGCGCATCTTCATGGACCTGCTCACCCACTGCCGGCCGAAGGAGCTGACCGTGTATGCCCGCTACACCCGGCGCGGCGGCCTGGACATCAACCCCTACCGCAGCAATGTGGCCGGCAAGGCCGCCAACGTCAGGCTGGCGCGCCAGTAATTCTCGGCCAGGGGCAGGCGGCACCGAGCGGAAACTGGACTCCCTCCGGCCGGCTCCGTAAACTGCCCCTTACTTTGCCTTGTTTCGGTAACCGTTATCGTGATCTTGTCTGTCGCCGTGCTGGTGTCGCACCTGGCCGGTGCGCCACCGCTGTCGTCGTACCAACCCGAGCCCGCCGAGCTGCTGCGGGCGCGACAGCTCATGCTCAGCCGCCCCAACGAATGCGTGGCGCTGACCAACCACTTCCTGCAACGCCAGGAAGCGGATCCGGTGCAGATGATCAGTTCCCGCCAGGATTTCGACCACCTGGAGCAGGCCCGGCGCTACCGCACCCGGGAACAGACCTTCGCCGCCTGGCAACTGCAGGCCCTGTGCCAGGCCAACGAAGGCCTGCTGCTGCCGGCAGACGTCAGCATCAACCAGGCCATCGCCCTGGCCAGGCGCCACTCCCAGCACGATATCCTGGCCGCCAGCCTGCTGATCAAGGCCAAGCTGGCGCTGGCCGGGCAGCGTCCGGAGCAGGCCGCCGCCCTGCTCGAGCAGGCCGCCGACGGACTGCCCGCCGACACCCGCCTGCAGGGCGACCTGCAACTGCTGCAGGCCTTCACCCAACTCCACCTGCACCGCTTCGACCAGGCCCGGCAGGGCTTCGAGCAAATCCGACTGCAGGCCCTGCAACAGGGCGACGGGCCGCGTCAGGCCTGGGCCAACTTCCTGCTCGGCGAATATTACCAGTTGCTGCAGCAGGATGAGCTGGCGCTGTCCCACTTCGTTGAAACCCTGAACCTGCTCGGCCAGCGCCGCCAGTACTACCTGAAGGCCATGGCGGCGGAAAAGGCCGCCGCCATTTATGCCGCCCTCGGCCAGGGGGATCGGGCGGTGCACTACGCCAACCAGGCCACCACCGAATTCGAACTGCTCGGCAACAGCCCCCTGCTGATAGGCTCGCTGATCAACCTCGGCCGGGTTACCCGCGCCGGCAACGACGCCAACCTGGCGCTGGTCTATTTTTTCAACGCCCTCGACCTGGTCAAGATCCAGGGCGACAGCGCCCTGATGGCGCGCCTTTACCTGGAGATAGGCCAGTCCTACCTGCAACTGGGCAACTTCGGCGAGGCCCGCCATTACCTCGACCTGGCCCGCGGCGGCTTTGAGCACGGCGGCGATCTGGCCCGCCAGACCGACGCCCTGCTCCAGCTTGGCCGCCTGCATCTGGAGCTGGGCGAGCCCGGGCTGGCGCTGTTGCAGCTGGAACGCGCCCTCGGCCTGGCCCAGCAGCGGGATGACGTGCCCCGACTGATCGAAAGCCACCGCCTGCTGGCCCGCCTGTTCGAGACCAGCGGCAACCCGATCCAGGCCCTGAGCCACCAAAAGGCCTTCCACGCCTACTTTGAGCGGGCCTCTAAGCTCAACCGGCTACTGACCCAGAGTCTGGTGCAGGACAACGAACTGCAGCTGCAGCAGGAGCGCGAACTGACCGAGCTGGCCCGCCACGGCGAACAGTTGCAGCAGGATCGTCAGCGCTTCGCCCTGCTCGCCACCAGCCTGAGCCTGCTCACGCCCCTGCTGATTTACGGCCTGTTGCGCAACCTGCTGCGCAGCCGCCGCCTGCAGCGCCAGAACGAGGAATTGCAGCGTACCCTGCTGCTCGAATCGCGCACCGGCCTGCCCAACTGGCGCCAGTTGATGCTGCGCCTGCCCCAGGAAATGGCCAAGCGCCAGCAGCGCTCCGAACAATGGTACCTGAACGAGGAGCAGGCACGCCCCTTCAACGACAAGATCTACTACCTGCTGCTGCACGTGCCCTTCATGACCGATCTCAGCGAACGGGTCGGTCTGGGCCAGGCCGCCGCCATCCAGCAGCGGCTCGGCGACTACCTCAGGGGCCGCATCCATCCCAAGGCCCGGCTCTACGACCTGCGCGAAGGCCAGTTCATTTACGTGATTTCCCAGCGCCAGGTGGCCGAATTGCAGCAGACCCTGGCGGGGCTGGAGCGGATGTTCGCCGAGTTCCCCTGTGAATTCGAGCTTGATCGGCGCCTGGCCATCGGTATTATCGGACATCCCTTCCTGCCCAAGGCGCCCCATGCGCTGGACGATCTGCGGCTGGGGGACATCCTGTACCTGGCCATGGCCGCCGCCCACCAGCTGTCGGAACGCACCGGCGAACCGGCCTGGGTCGAACTGCTGGCGGTCGACTGCCAGCAGGCGGCCTTCTTCAACGGCGATATTCGCCACTGTTGCATACAGGCAATCCTGAAGGGACTGGTCAAGGTAAACAGTTCGCACAACAAACAGCACATAGACTGGCACGCCCTGGCGCCGGCGCCGGCGGTCCCGGATTAATCCACTGTCCCGCCTGCGCTCGGGTAAATGGTGAATAATGAACAACCTGACAGACAAACAGACCCTGAAGGAGCTGAGCTGCGTTATCGACACCCTGGACCGGGTACTGGCCGATTTGCAGCACGGCGAGCCGCTGCCCGAGCCGGGCAGCGGCCATCTTTTGGGCCAGTGGCACAGGCTGTTTGCCGGCAATGCGCGCGCGCGCCAGGAGCCGGAACCGGATGCCCTGCCCGTCCTGCCCCAACTGGCCGCCACCCTGGAGCAGCAACTGGCGCGGTTGCGCCGCTGCCAGCGCCGGTTTGACCAGCTGCAGCAGTTGGGCGGCGAGCAACTGCTACAGGCCGCCCGCCGGCTGCAACTGGCGGCCTGTGCGCCGCCCGCCTCGGCGAGCCTGGTGCAGGAGCTGGAGTCGCTCGAGCATCACGGCTACCCGGGACGAGTCTGGTCCCTGTTCGAGTGCTATGGCCAGGCCCTGGCCCAGTGCGCCGCGCCGCCGGCCGAGCCGGACCTGCACCACGAGCTGTGCTACAAGCTGCAGCAATTGATCGACGAGCTGCATTTTACCGGCGAGGTGGGCGCCGAGCTGACCGCCATCCAGAGCCGGCTGCTCGACAAGCCCAGGCCCGACACCCTGCCGGCACTGTGCCTGCGCCTGATCGAGCTGGTCATCGAGGGCTGCCGCCAGGAGCGCCAGCAGTCGACCCGATTTCTGACCCGGCTCAACGGCAGCCTGGGCGACATGCACCACCACTTTGCCATCTCCCTGAGCGAGGGCCAGGCCCTGTTCGATGCCCGCGCCCACCACGGCCACCATATCGCCGGCGAGCTCAGGGCCATCGGCGAGCACCTGGTGGGCCAGAGTGACGCCGCCCTGCAGGCCGAGATCGAGCCCCGGCTGCGCAGCATCAGCCATATCCTGGACCAGCACCAGCGGCTGCAGGAACGGGAGCAGTCGCTGCTCGACCGGCTTGATGCCATGGAGCAGCAGCTCACCGAGCTGAAGGAGGAAGCCGAGCAGTACCGCCAGCGCCTCACCACCCAAAATGAAAAACTGTTCATCGACAGCCTGACCCAGATCTACAACCGGGCGGCCATGAACGAACGGCTGGAGCTGGAATACCGGCGCTGGCTGCGCTACCGGGAGCCCCTGGCCATCGCCCTGCTCGATATCGACTATTTCAAGGAAATCAACGACCGCTTCGGCCACCTGGCGGGCGACAAGGCGCTGCGGCTGATTGCCCGGACCATCAAAAAGTCCCTGCGCGAGACCGATTTCGTGGCCCGCTTCGGCGGCGAGGAATTCGTCATCCTGCTGCTCAATGTCTCCGGCGAACACCTCAACCGGCCGCTGGAAACCCTGCGCGAGGAGATCAGAAAGATACCGTTTCGTTTCAAGGAAGAGCGCGTTACCATCACCGCCTCCATCGGTGCCACCCTGCTGCGGGCGGGGGACAGCACCACTTCAGCCCTGGAGCGCGCCGACCAGGCTCTGTACCGAGCCAAACACGCAGGGCGCAATCAGCTCGTCATCGACTGAGCCACGCCCCATTCATTAGGAATCCATCATGATTACCCACATCAATCCGGTCGGCAGCATGAGCATGCTGTCCCAAATCGAGGTCGATCGCCTCAAACAGTCCGCCTCCGGCGACCTGTACCAGCTGTTTCGCAACTGCGCCCTGGCGGTGCTCAACTCCGGCAGCAAGACCGACAGTTCCAAGGAAATACTGGATCGCTACAAGTCCTTCGACATCAACGTCATCCGCCGCGAGCGCGGGGTCAAGCTGGAGCTGTTCAATCCACCCGACCACGCCTTCGTCGACGGCGAGATCATTCGCGGCATCCAGGACCACCTGTTTTCGGTGCTGCGCGACATCATCTATGTCAACAGCCACCTGCAAACCGTCAGGCAGTTCAACCTGACGTCGTCGCTGCATATCACCGACCTGGTGTTCTCCATCCTGCGCAACGCCCGGGCGGTCAATCCCGGCGCCGATCCCAGCCTGGTGGTGTGCTGGGGCGGCCACTCCATCAACCCGGTGGAATACCAGTACACCCGCGAGGTGGGCAACGAGCTGGGCCTGCGCGAGCTCAACATCTGCACCGGCTGCGGCCCGGGCGCCATGGAGGGACCGATGAAGGGTGCCGCCGTGGGCCACGCCAAACAGCGGGTCTCCGGCAGCCGCTACATCGGCCTGACCGAGCCGTCCATCATCGCCGCCGAGCCGCCCAACCCCATCGTCAACGAGCTGGTGATACTGCCGGACATCGAAAAGCGCCTGGAAGCCTTTGTCCGCCTGGGCCACGGCATCATCATCTTTCCCGGCGGGGTGGGCACCGCCGAGGAAATTCTCTACCTGCTCGGCATCATGCTGCACCCGGAAAACCGTAGCCAGCCCATCCCCATCGTGCTTACCGGCCCCAAGGAAAGCGCCAACTACTTCCGCAGCGTGGATGAGTTCATCGGCGCCACCTTAGGATCCGACGCCCAGTCCCTGTACCAGATCATCATCGATGATCCGGCGGAAGTGGCCCGCCGCATGAAGGGCGCCATGCCGCTGATCCGGGATTACCGCAAGTCGGTGGGCGACGCCTACTCCTTCAACTGGTCGCTCAAGATAGAGCCCGAGTTCCAGCTGCCCTTTGTGCCCGACCACGACAGCATGGCCAACCTCAACCTGCACTGGGAGCAGCCGTCCCAGCAGCTCGCCGCCAACCTGCGCCGGGCCTTTTCGGGCATTGTCGCCGGCAACGTCAAGGAAGGGGGCATCCACGCCATCGAGAAAAAGGGCCCCTTCCTGATCAACGGCGATCCCAAGCTGATGAAAATGATGGACAAACTGTTGCAGCAGTTCGTCGCACAGCAGCGGATGAAACTGCCCGGCACCGCCTATGTGCCCTGCTACCGCATCAACCGCTGAGGACAACGGGTGCAGTTGCTGATCCTGGATGCCCTCAACCTGATCCGCCGGCTGTACGCGGTGCAGCAGGGGCGCCACCCCGAGTCGCCGGCCCGGCTCGCCGCCACCGGCGCGGCGCTGGAGCACGGGGTGCACAAGCTGCTCGGCCAGTTTCGCCCAAGCCATGTGGTGGCGGTGTTCGACGGCGCTCCCGTCGGCTTTCGCCACCGGCTTTATCCCGACTACAAGGGCAACCGCTCGCCCATGCCGGAGGATCTGGCAGGCCACCTCGGCGAACTGCAGCAGAGCCTGCTGCGCCTGGGCGTGGAAGCGTTGCTGTCGGAAACCGAGGAGGCGGATGACCTGGTGGCCACCCTGGCCTCGACCCTGGCCCGCCATCGCCGGCAGGCCACCATAGTGTCTACCGATCAGGGATTTTGCCAGCTGCTCGGTCCCTGCATCCGGCTGTGGGATCATTTCGGCCAGCGCTGGCTGGACGAGGAACATGTCCGGCGGCAATACGGCCTGGCACCGGTCCAGCTGGTGGACTACTGGGCGCTCACCGGGGTGTCCGGCAGCCAGATAAAGGGCGTGCCGGGCATAGGCCCCAAGCGGGCCAGAGCGCTATTGCAACAATTCGGCAACCTGGACGCCCTGCTGGCCTCGGCCCCGGTCTCCAAAGAACAAAACACCGTGCAGCAACATAAAAACGACGCATTGCTGGCCAGGCAACTGGTCAGGTTAGTGGATGATATCGAGCTGGGCTTTAACCTGCAGGCCCTGCGTTACCCGCATTCGACTAAAGGGCCATAGGCAAAATGCGCCAAAAATGTTATAAAAGCCGGACCAAAACAACTTCCCCTACCCAATAACTGATAACGGAACGCTGCCCATGAGCAAACGCAGTATTACCGTGATCCCGGGCGATGGTATCGGTCCCAGTATTATCGACGCCGCCCTGCAAATCCTGGATCACGCCGGTTGTGACTTTCACTACGACTACGCCGACGCCGGCCTCACGGCCCTCGAAAAACACGGCGAACTTCTCCCCCAGGCCACCCTCGACCTTATCGCCAAAAACAAAATCACCCTCAAAGGCCCCCTGACCACCCCGGTAGGCGGCGGTTTCACCTCCATCAACGTCTCGCTGCGCAAAAAGTTCAACCTCTACGCCAACGTCCGCCCTGTGGTGTCCTTCGAAGGCACCCAGAGCCGGTTCGAGAACATCGACATCATCACCATCCGCGAAAATACCGAGGGCATGTATTCGGGTGCCGGCCAGAAGCGCGCCGACGACAACAGCAGTGCCGAGGCGATGAGCATCATCACCCGCGAGGGCGCCGAGCGCATCGTGGTGTTCGCCTATGAGCTGGCCCGCAACGAAGGCCGCAAGAAAGTCACCATAGTGCACAAGGCCAACATCCTCAAATCCACCTCAGGCCTGTTCCTGGAAGTCGCCCGGGAAGTAGCCAAGCGCTATCCGGATATCGAGACCAACGAGATGATCGTGGACGCCGCCTGCATGAACCTGGTGATGTATCCCGAGCGGTTCGACGTTATCGTCACCACCAACCTGTTCGGCGACATCCTCTCGGATCTGTGCGCCGGCCTGGTGGGTGGTCTGGGCATGGCGCCGGGCGCCAACATCGGCAAGGACGTGGCCATTTTTGAAGCCGTGCACGGCTCGGCGCCGGACATCGCCGGCCAGAACATCGCCAACCCCTGCTCGGTGATCCTGGCATCCATCCAGATGCTGGAGCACCTCGGCATGGCCGACAAGGCGGCGCAAATCCGCCAGGCTGTGGCCAAGACCATTGCCGAGGGCAAAACGGTCACCCGGGATCTGGGCGGCCATGCCAGCACCACGGAATTTACCCAGGCCATTATTGCCAACCTTTAACACCTAGCTGAAAGCGAGAAGCCGGAAGTAAAACGGCGCTGTAAACAGCGCCGTTTTTTTATGCTTTTTCTTACCGCTTCCAGCGGTGTTTTAAGCTTTGGGCTGCAGCTTGGCCACTTTGCGCGGCTGAAACACGTGCACCGTGATCTCTTCCCGATCATGGTAAAGCTGCTTGGCCTGCACCTGGAAGCCGCCCAGCTGGTCGAGCTTTTCCTGCAGTTGCTGCAGGTTGTGCACCGCCTCGGCGTAGCGTTTTTTCATCGGCAGCTTGAGGTTGAAAATGGCCTCCTGGCAGTCTTCGCTCACCAGCCAGTCGGCCATCAGCGCCACCACCCGGGCGGGCTTTTCCACCATGTCGCACACCAGCCAGTAGACATTCTTGCGACTCGGCCGCCACTTGAAGCCGTCTTCCCGGTAGTGCTTGACCTGGCCGGTGTCCATCAGGCTCTGGGCCATGGGGCCGTTGTCGATGGCCGCCACCATCATGCCCCTGGCCACCAGCTGGTAGGTCCAGCCACCGGGCGCCGCGCCCAGATCGACGCCACGCAGGCCGGAAGTGAGCCGGGTTTCCCACTCCTCGCGCGGAATGAACACATGGAAGGCCTCCTCCAGCTTGAGGCTGGAGCGGCTGGGCGCATCGGCGGGAAAGCGCAGCCGGGGGATGCCCATGTGGAAGGGCGAGTGGTTGTAGGAATAGGAGTAGCCCAGCATCAACCGGTTGTTGGCCAGGAAAAACAGGTGCAGGGTCGGCCGGTTGCGGGCCTCGGCCCGGGTCAGTATGCCCTTGCCGCGCAGCGCCTGGCGTACCGGCACGGTAAACTTGCGGCAAAAGCGCGACAGCTCCTTGCCCTCGTTGGTGTCCGGGGTTTCCACCCGGATATCGCCGCACAGGGGCATGCCCTCGGCTGCCTCCAGCAGGGGGCCGATGCGGTCGTCCAGCGGCAAATCCTGCAAGTCGGCCCACACCACCAGCATCTGGCGGGCGAAGATCAGCTCCCGGAACGGCAGCTTGCGCGCCAGCAGGTCGCCGTCTTCCGGCTGATAACACTCATACACCACATAGCCGCTGTCGTCCTTGGCGCGGGCAAAACCGGGGCAGCCCATGGCCGCCGCCCTGTCCTGAATTTCCGCCGCTGCCTCTTTTTCAAATCCGGGGCGGCAATATATCAATAACTGTTTCATCAAGACCTCAACCAGGAACGACCCGCCAGCAACAGACTCAGCCAGGCCGCCATAAAACAGACTCCCCCCAGGGGAGTCAGAAAACCGATTCCCTTGGTGCCAAGCAACACCAGGGCATAAATACTGCCGCAAAACAGCAGGGTGCCAAGCACAAACAGGAGCGCGGCAAAGTACAGGGCCGGACCGGGCTTCTGGCGCAACAGCAGGGCGGTCACCAGCAATGCCAGGCCGTGGTAAAACTGATACTGCACTGCAGTGTTGAAGGCCGCCACCAGTTCAGGCCGGGTGCCGGCCGCCGCCAGGCCGTGGGCGCCATAGGCCCCGAGGCCGGTGGCCGTCAGACCGAACAGCGCCCCCAGATAAAACGCCGGTTTAGTGAGCAAGCACAAATCTCCTCATGGTGTCCGCCATCCGCGCCAGGTTTTGCTCCAGGCTGATCCCCGCGGCCTTGCGCGGCTTGAAACCGTGGTCGCCGTCGCGTACCCAGCAGGTTTCCACGCCGTCGGCCAGATCGTAGCCGGCAAGGCTCTGCCGGTCGCCAAAGCTGTCCCGCTCGCCCTGCAACAGCAGGGTCGGGGTGGCGATACTGGCCAGGTGCTGGCCGCGAAAACGTTCCGGTTTGCCCGGCGGATGGAACGGAAAACCGAGCAGCATCAGCCCCCGGGGCGAAAGCTCGTCCGCCACCAGCGAGGCCATGCGCCCGCCCATCGACTTGCCCGCCAGAAACAGCCTGGGGTGGGCAAAGTCCGCCGCCTGCCGCCGCCAGCAGTCGAGCAGCACCGGCTCCCGGTCCGGCGGCCGCTTGCGCCCGTCGGCGCGGGTCTTTTGCATATAGGGAAACTCGAAGCGGATCACCTGGATGTGTTCACAGGCCAGGCCGGTGGCCAGGGCCTGCATGACCGGATGATCCATGCCGGCGCCGGCCCCGTGGGCCAGCAATACCCGGCTGGCGGCCGTGTCGGGGCCGTCGGTCAGTATGGTCATGGGTTCAGTGCCTTCTGTTTTTCTTCCTTGCTCACCAGCGCCAGCATCCACTCGCGAAAGGCGGCAATCTTGCCAAGCGAGGCCTGGGACTCGTGGCACACCAGATAATAGGCGTTTTTCGACATCAGCACCTGTTCGAAGGGACACACCAGGCGGCCGGCGTCGATCTCGGGCTGGGTCAGCACACTGTGCCCCAGGGCCACCCCCTGGCCGTGGATGGCGGCCTGGATCACCATGGAGGAATGGCTGAAGATGGGGCCCTGGTTGACATTGGCGGCCTGGATATCGAGCTGCTTGAACCAGGCCTTCCAGTCCCGCCGGGAAGTGTCGTGCAACAGCGTATGGCGGGTCAGATCTTCCGGTGTTTTCAGCGGCTTGATGCCCATCAGCAACATCGGCGAGCACACCGGGATCAGGTATTCGGCGTGCAGCTTGTCGGCTCGCAGGCCGGGCCAGTTGCCTTTGCCGTAATAAATGGCCACGTCCACATCGTCGGTGAGCGAGCCCTCGTCCAGATCCACCGCCTTGATGCGCACGTCGATGTCCGGGTGCGCCTCGCTAAAGCGCACCAGCCGGGGCACCAGCCACTGGATGGCAAAGCTGGGCTGCAGGCTGACGGTGAGCGCGCCCTTGGCACTGCGTGCCAGCAGCCGTTCGGTGGCGTCGGAAATGGCCGAGAAAATATCCTTGATCTCGAGGAAATAGCTCTGGCCTTCCTCGGTCAGCAGCAGGGAACGGTTGCGCCGGCGAAACAGCTTGATGCCCAAAAACTCTTCCAGCCCCTTGATCTGGTGGCTGATGGCGGCCTGGGTGACAAACAGTTCTTCCGCCGCCCGGGTAAAGCTCAGGTTGCGGGCAGCCGCCTCGAACGCCTTGAGTGCATTGAGCGGGGGTAATCGCCGGGACATCCGTACCTCGATAAGGTTTTCTAATGGCGGGGATTATAGGGGGCCGGGCCGGCACAAGCCAGCCTCGCCACCGGCCGGCGGTGAATAATTGTGATACCGCCGCCGGCGCCGGACAGTTCATGTTTCGCCCCCGGCTCTGCTAAACTGGCCCCTTTCCGGTTCCGTTCCCTATCATCATTCCATCCAGGCCGCCATGACCGATTTATTGCCCGTATCCCTGCTCGACTGGCTGATGTTCAGCCTGGTTTCCCTGCTGGTCCTGCTGGCGCTGTTTGCCCTGCTGCGCCGGCTGTGGCGCGGCCGTCCCGGGCAAGCCTATGTGCGCCGGCTGATGTTCAGCCCCGAGGCCGCCGCGGCCCAGCACCTGCTCGACAGCGCCATCGGCCGCGAACTCAGGGTGTTTCCCTCGGTGCGCATGAGCGATGTGCTCGAGGTCAACCCCGATCTCAAAAAGGCGCACCGGGAACAGGCCTGGCACGACCTGTTCGGCGAAAAGCTGGACTTTGTACTCTGCTCGCCCCGGGATTTGCGGGTACGGCTGGCGGTCATGCTGGTGGACGACGGCCTGAGCAAGGCCGACGGCCGCCACCGGGCGCGGCTGTTGCAACAGCTCGAGCAGGCCGGCCTGGCGGTGGTGCACCTGTCTCCCAAGGACTGGCCGAGCGCCGACGAACTGCGCGAAGAGCTGCTCGCCCGGCTGCGCCCCGCCGCCGCCGAGCCGACCGCCATGCCCGGGCGGGGACGGGTCGAGCCGGTGATCCGCCTGCCTCAGGACGAGCCCGACGACGAGCCCCGCTTTCATCTTTAACACCGGCCGGGCAACGGGATGCCGCCCGGCCGGGTCCTGTGTGAAGGCCCCGACAGGAGAACCCCATGACTCGACTGCTCACCCTGTTACCCCTGCTGCTGCTGGCCGCCTGCTCCGGCGACGGCTGGCAATCGGCCAGCCGCCAGCCCGCCGGGCTGGCACCGGATCCGTCCGCCACCCCGGAGGCGGTGATCCAGGTGTACGGCGCCGATGCCTGGGGCTGGCGCGGCTGGTTTGCCCTGCATACCTGGATTGCGGTCAAACCCAGCCGGGCCGCCGAATACACTGTCTATGAAGTGATCGGCTGGCGTACCCGCCGCGGCCTGCCGGCCCTGCGCATCGCCCGGGATCTGCCGGATCGCCGCTGGTTCGGCGCCGAACCCGAGCTGTTGCTGGACCGGCGCGGCCCCGGGGTGGACCGGTTGATTGAACAAATCGACCAGGCCGCCCGCCACTATCCCTGGAAGGACGAATACCGGGTCTTCCCCGGCCCCAACAGCAACACCTTTCCCGCCTGGATTGCGCGCCAGGTACCCGGGCTGGGCCTGGATTTGCCCCTGCGCGCCATCGGCAGCGGCTATGCCCGGCTCGCGCCGGCTCAGCACCACAGCGCCGACAAGGGGGTGTCGGGCCGGTAGTGGTGGGCCACCTGGGCCTGTAGCAACTCGGCGGTGGCCAGGGCATCGGTCAGGGCGTGATGGGGCGGGTAATAAGGCAGGTGATAGCGGGCACGGCTGTCCGCCAGGCGGATGGACACCGGCTTTTTGCCCCTCAGCCGGGCCCAGAGCCCGAGCGGCCGTTGCCGGTGCAGCCTGGCCTCCAGCGCCATGGTGTCGATGACCGGAAAGCGGATGCCCTCGTTCAGCCGGGCCCGCAGCGCCGCGTCCAGAAAGCCCCGCTCGATGGCCCTGTGATGCACCACCACCACCCGCCCGGCCAGGGCCGCGAGCAGTTCGTCCAGCACCAGCAGCAGATCCGGCGCCTGCTGCACATCCGAATGGGTGATGCGGTGGATCACCACCGACTCCCGGGCCAGGGGTTTGTGCGGATTGACTATCCAGTGGGCCGACTCGGCACAGCGGATACGCTGCAGGCTGAAGGGCACCAGCCCCATGCTGATGATCGCATCCCGGGCCGGATCCAGGCCGGTGGTTTCAAAATCCAGCGCCACCAGGGGCACCTCGCCGATGGGGGTGTCGCCGCTCGCCGCGCCGGCCCGGTAGAAGCGCTCCAGCCGGTAATCACGGGCGCTGCGGGCGCGCTGCTCGAACAGCGCCGGCCAGTCGGGCGCCCCGGCCGCCCCGCCTTCCGCCATCTCGCCGGGTCGTAAATAGAACATGGCCGCTCCTTACGCCGCCCGGTTGGGCTGATAGCGGAATTTCAGGTACTTCTGGGCCTGGCTCAGGATCTGGAAGGCGTCCTTGAGGTTGCGTCGCTCAAAGTCGGACAGGTTGTCGGGCTCGATATTGTTGTCCGGCTCGCGCCCCACCTCCACATCCAGCGCCTGGTGGCGGATGCGCACCATGGCGATGAACTCCATGGCGTCGCGCAGATCCTGGCCCCGCCCCCGCGGCAGTATGTCGGCTTCGATAATGTCCTGCAGCCGTTCAAAGGAATTCTGTGCCCGCGAACCCACCGCCAGGCCGTGTACCCGGATCAGGTCGGCCAGGGGCGCCGTGCCCCGGCGCTTGAGGTTGATGGAATTGTTGTGCTTGCCGTCCTGCTCCATCACGAACCCCTTGAAAAAGCCCAGCGGCGGGGTGCGCAGCAGGGCGTTGCGGGCCATGCTGGCGAGAAAGCGCGGCCGCTGCCGGGCCCGGCGCAGGATCAGGCTGTTGAGCTGATCCGCCCATTCGGTGCGGCCGTAGACACCGTCCAGATCGAAAAAAATCGAGCTGTTGAGCAGCGAGCGGGCGCTGGGGTTGTCTATCCAGTCGGTAAAGCACTGCTCCCACTGGCGCCGGGTTTTGCGCCATTCGGGGTTGCTGGCCATGATGTCGCCGCTGCAATAGCTGTAGCCGCACTCGGCCAGGCCGTCGCACACAAAACGGGCCAGGGCGGCGAAGTAGTCGCCGTGGATTTCCGGCCGGTAGCCGTCGTCGAGGATAAGGGCATTGTCCTGGTCGGTGACGATCAACTGCTCGTCCCGGGCCATGGAGCCCAGGGCCAGGAAACAGTAGGGCAGCGGCGGCGGCCCCAGTTCAGCCTCGGCCAGTTCCAGCAGGCGCTGCTTGAAGCTGCGCCCTATCCCGGCCATGGCCGAGCCAATCATGCGCGAGTTGGCATCCTCGTTGACCATGCGCACAAAGCAGGCGCGCACGTCCTCGGTAATGGCCGCCAGCTCCGCCCGGCTCTGGGCGCGAAAAATATGGCGCACCACGAACAGGCTGTTGCGCGACTCGTGGCGCATCAGGTCGGACAGGGCAATCACCCCCACCGGCCGGCCCCGGTGCAGTACCGGCAGATGGTGCAGGTTGCAGCGCAGCATGGTGAGCATGGCCTCGAACACATACTGGCTGCTTTCCAGCGCCACCAGATCGGCCGACATGATCTCGGCCACCGGGGTATCGGCGGCCAGGCCGGTGGCCAGCACCCGGGTGCGCAGATCCCGGTCGGTCACGATGCCCGCCACCCCGGGCTCGCCCGCGGACTCCGGCTGCAGCACCAGAATGGAAGAGACCCCTTCCTCGGTCATGCGCAACGCCGCCTCCCGCACCGAGGCCGAACGCGCTATGGTCACCGGCTCCCGGGAGATCAGCTCGCGCACACTGGAAGTCATCAGTTCATTGGCATCCTCCCGGCGGGATACCGCCTGGCGCAGCCGGGTTCTGTCCTCCACCTCGACAAAATCGGCAAAGGACTCGAACTGTTCGAACAGCTCGTTGAACACCGGCTCGGGAATACAGTACAGCAGGGTGTCCTCCAGCGCCCTGGCGGGCAGGCGGACCCTGTTGTTCATCAGCAACCCCAGTTGCCCGAACAGGCTGCCTTCGCTCAGGCGGTTGTAAAGCTCGCCGTTGCGCCGGTAAATTTCCACCGCGCCGCTGCGCACCAGGTAAAGATCGTGCACCGCTGCGCCATACTCGAGGATGGTGCTGCCCGCCCGGTAATAGGCCACCTCGGCACTGGCCGCGATCCGGGCCTGGGTTTCTTCGGGCAGCCCGTCGAAGGGGGCGGTCTGGCGGATGAAGTTCAGGATTTCGAGCTGTTCGGCTTCCATCTCGCACCTCTCTTAATGACTAACAAGGCAGGCGGTTGCCCGCCTGCCTTGGATGTTGTTGCCGGAAGGTGTCAAGGAGCGTGCTCAGACGGCCCTGGGTTCCGACATCAGCCCCTTGATCAGCGCCACGCAGGCCACCAGCAGCACCAGGGTAAAGGGGAAACCGGTGGACACCGCCATCGCCTGCAAGGCCACCAGGCCGCCGCCCAGGATCAGGGCAATGGCCACCAGCCCCTCGAAGGTGCACCAGAATACCCGCTGGGGCTTGGGCGAATTGACCTTGCCGCCGGCGGAAATGGTATCGATCACCAGCGAACCCGAGTCGGACGAGGTCACGAAGAACACCACCACCAGCACGATACCGATAAAGGAGGTGATCTGCGCCAGCGGCAGGGCATCCAGCATGGTGAACAACTGCAGCGGCAGGGCCGCCTCGGCCACCGACTGGTAACCGTTGGCCAGTTGATCGATGGCGGTGCCGCCAAAGGCGGTCATCCACAGCACGCAGGCCGCCGAAGGCACCAGCAGCACCGAAACCAGGAACTCGCGCACGGTACGCCCGCGGGAAACCCGGGCGATAAACATGCCGACGAAGGGCGACCAGGAGATCCACCAGGCCCAGTAGAAGGCGGTCCAGCCCTGGGAAAAGTTGGTGTCTTCCCGGCCGATGGGGTTGGACAGGGCCGGCAGGTATTCAAGGTAGGCCGCCAGGTTGGCGAAAAAGCCGGTCAGGATGGCCAGGGTAGGCCCGACGATGATGATGAACAGCAGCAACAGCGCCGCCAGCACCATGTTGATTTCCGACAGCCGCTTCACCCCCGCGTCCAGGCCGGCCAGCACCGACACCATGGCCACGGCGGTGATCAGGATCACCAGCACAATCTCGGTGGTGGTGCCGCCGGGCAGGCCAAACAAATAGTTGAGGCCAGCGCTGGCCTGGGAGGCCCCCAGCCCCAGGGAAGTAGCCAGGCCAAACAGGGTGGCCACCACCGCCAGGATGTCGATAATGTGGCCGGGCCAGCCCCAGACCCGCTCACCCAGCAGCGGATAGAACACCGAGCGCACCGTCAGCGGCAGGCCCTTGTTGAAGGAGAAGATGGCCAGCCCCAGGGCCAGCACCGCATAAATGGCCCAGGGATGCAGCGCCCAGTGGTAGATGGTGGCCGACATGCCGAGCCGGGCCGCCTCGGCACTGTTGCCGGCCGCGCCCCCCAGCGGCGCCCAGTCGGTGCGCGCGCCGTTTTCGACACTGACGCCGCCCAGGGCGGTGCCGTAATGGGACAGGGGCTCGGACACCCCGTAGAACATCAGGCCAATCCCCATGCCGGCGGCAAACAGCATGGAAAACCAGCCCAGGTAGCTGAAATCCGGCTTGGCCTCGGTGCCGCCGATGCGCACCCGGCCCAGGGGCGACAGGATGAGTCCCAGGCATACCAGCACGAAGATGTTGCCGGAAATCAGGAAAAACCAGTCCAGGCTCGATGTCAGCCAGTTACGCAAATCCCCGAACATGGGGCCCACCTGGTTTTGAAACGCCAGCGTCAAAAACACGAAGGCCACAATCGCCAGGCCCGAAATCATAAACACCCGGTTATGGATATCGAGGCCGAAGGGGCCTATCTGCAAGGCGATGTTGTCCTGTCCCACCTGGTAATCCGTATCGATCGGATTCACCTTTCCTTCCGGGGCGATAACATCATGGTTATCTTGATCTGCCATAAATAATTTCCCTCATTGATCAGCGGGTTATCCTCTGAGGTAATAAAGGGTAGCACAACTTTGTAACTCAATTACAGACCAGGGGGGACAATGGCGGCCTGGCCGGCAGCGAGAACGCAATACGCCATCACCCTTTTGGGGTACTACAGGGACACGAATTTCGGCGCGCCTTTCCTGGCGTATGCCAACTGAAGCTCTGTTATCATTTCCCTATCTATTCAACAACAAAAACGCCCCGACCATGGTGTCGGTATGATAAGAGTCAGCACATGAACCCCATCCCAGGCCCAGTCTCCCTTTCAGCCCAGGCCCTTTCCGGCGGGATCCTGCTACGTCGCAACCTGGTTGCCGCCTTGTTGTACCTGCTGGCGGGCGGCCTGGGCATAACGCTGACCTTGTCTTCCGGCTATGCCTCCCCCATCTGGCCTGCCGCCGGGGTGGCGGTGACCGTGCTGCTAATTTGGGGGCGGCGGTGCTGGCCGGGTATCTGGCTGGGCGCTTTCCTGATAGATGCCGCCACGGCTCTCTCTGTGTCCGGCCTGCTACTATCCATGCTGGTTTGGAGACGGAACAAAAAAGCAACTCGCCGCCGTTTTTTGTTCCGAGTGACGCAATCCACCTCTACTCGCCAGCGCTACCGCCAAAACGCTGGCTGAGCAGTTGGTGCAGCGCCTGCATGGCGGCCAGGTGATCCGGCAGTCGCCGGTAGATATCCCATGCCACCTCTTCCTTGTAGGAATGCAGAGTAAAATTGCGGTCCTTGAGCATGGAGAGCCATTCGCCTTCATCGTCCAGCCAGTGGGCGACATAAGCCTGTTGCAGGCATTCCCGTGGTATGTTGGCCGAAATCTCGTTTAGCCTTCTACCATCACCTTGACCTGTTCGACAATGTGCGTACCAATAGGCAATGCCGAAGTGGCCGCCGGCGAGGGAGCATTGCCGACGTTAACCGTGCGGGCTGTGTTGACGAACAGGAAGTCATCCACCAGTTTACCATC
The DNA here is from genome assembly GCF_003012795.1 of Zobellella taiwanensis. Lineage (GTDB taxonomy): Bacteria > Pseudomonadota > Gammaproteobacteria > Enterobacterales > Aeromonadaceae > Oceanimonas > Oceanimonas taiwanensis. Next base: position 15,312 of record NZ_PXYH01000004.1, on the reverse strand, counting down.
CCGGGACACCGCCTGAGCGCGCACCCCAGCCGGATAGGGCTCGAGATCAGCCATGGTCAGGCTCGGGCAGTATTTGCGTACCCGCTCGAGGTAGCCGCGCCGGTACAGGGAGTCCTTCATCTCGGCAAGGCCCGGGCGCAGGTTGGCGGCCAGCACCTTGAGAATGCCGGGGTTGCTGAACATCTGTGCCAGATCGACAAGAGACACATCACGCTTGCGGTAGCCCTCGCGCTTGAACGCCAGCACGGCGTTGGGCCCTACTGTGACACTGCCATCGATCATACGGGTCAGGTGTACTCCCAAAAACGGCATGGACGGATCGGGGATGGGGTAGATAAGGTGATTGACGATATCGTTGTGCTGTTTCGGCAGCCGGTAGTATTCACCCCTGAACGGACAAATGGTAAAGCCCGGATCCTGTCCCAGCATGCGAATAACCCTGTCAGCCATCAGCCCAGAGCAAGTGACTAGGTAGCGACTGGTAAACTCGTCGCTGCTGGTCTTGACCACCACTCCATCGCGGCGCTCTTCCAGGCCGGTGACCTGGCTGTTATAACGGATCTCGCCTCCCATACGCTTGAACTGATCGGCCATAGCCCGGGTGACCGCGCCGTAGTCAACGATGCCGCTGGAGGGCACTAAAATGCCGCCCAGCCCGGTGATATTGGGCTCGCGTTCGGCCAGTTCCCCGGCCGACAGCCACTCCCGCTCAAGGCCGTTGGCGGCGGTACGCTCCCATAATGCCTTCATCCGCTCCATTTCAAGCTCACTGGTGGCCACTAGCAGCTTGCCGCAGACATCAAAGGGCACATCATTCGCCTCACAGAACGCCTTGGTGGCCAGGTTGCCTTCTAGACAGAAGTTTGCCTTGAGGCTACCTGGGGTATAATACACACCAGCGTGGATCACACCGCTGTTATGGCCGGTCTGGTGCTGGGCTGGCCCACTTTCCTTTTCCAGCAGCAACATGCGCTTGTCGGGGTAAACCTGCTTAAGCTGCATGGCGGTCGACATGCCCAGGATGCCGCCGCCGACGATAATAAAATCGTACATGTAATCCTCTTTATTGTTGAAATCACCCCGGATGCTGCTCAAAAACAAAGGATGCCGGCGAGGTGAGCATACCGGCATATGCTTAGCATCAGAGGAATAGGGGATCAGTATTCATACTTGCCGTCATAACGCCGCTTGAGCTGCAGCGGATTACTCTCTTTGAGGGCAGCTGGCAGCAGGATATCGGGTAAGTTCTGATAGCACACAGGCCTCAAGAAACGCACGATGGCGGCACTGCCCACCGAGGTGGTGCGGCTGTCGGAGGTTGACGGGAAGGGACCACCGTGCACGGTAGCGTGGACCACCTCCAGTCCGGGCGGCCAGCCGTTGGCCAATACCCGGCCAGCCTTGCGCTCCAGCACCGGTAGCAACCGGCGGGCGACGTCCATATCGGCGTCATCCAGCTGCAGGGTGGCGGTGAGCTGGCCTTCAAGACGCTCAGCAACTTGCTGAACTTCAGCCTGATCGGCACATTCGATCACCAGGGCTGCGGAGCCAAATACTTCATGATGCAGACTTTCATCGGCGATAAAGTCCGCCGCAGCCACTACAAAGAGGGCTGCACGGCACTGGTTGGGAGCCGCACTTTCCCCGGCGCGGGCCACTTGCCGCACTCTGGCATTGGCTATCAGGGCATTCACACCCTGTTCATAGGCATCAAAGATGCCGGGGGTGAGCATGGTCTGAGTCGGGCATTGTTCAATACGCTCCGCGGCCCGGGCCACAAAGGCATCAAGTGCCTCGCTGCGCTCGGCGATCAGTAACCCCGGGCTGGTACAGAACTGGCCAGCGCAATTGTTAAGCACGGTGACAAAGGCCTCGGCCAGCTCCTGGCCCCGGGCCTTGAGCGCCTCCGGCAGCAAGAACACCGGGTTGCTGGAGCTCATCTCGGCGAATACCGGGATCGGCTCCTTGCGCTGCTGGGCAATCTGCATCAGTGCGGTACCGCCGCTGAAGGAGCCAGTGAAGCCTACTGCCTTGATACGATGGTCGGCCACCAGGGTGGCGCCTACTTCCCGGCCGGAACCGAACAATACCGAGAACACCCCCTCGGGCAGGCCGCATTGGGCCACCGCCTTTTGCACCGCACGTCCCACCAGCTCGGAGGTACCGGGATGAGCAGAGTGTGCCTTGACAATAACCGGGCAGCCTGCGGCCAGCGCCGAGGCGCTGTCGCCACCGGCTACCGAGAAGGCCAACGGAAAGTTGCTGGCGCCAAACACCGCAACGGGTCCCACAGGGATTTGACGAAGGCGCATATCAACTCGCGGCATCGGCTGGCGTTCCGGCATGGCCGGATCGATGCGCACATCCAGCCAGTCGCCGGAACGTACCACCTCGGCGAATAGCCGCAGTTGATTACAGGTGCGAGCCCGCTCGCCTTCAAGACGGGCCTGGGGCAGACCGGTTTCCGCCATAGCGCGCTGGATCAGGGTATCCCCTAGGGCCTCAATCTCACTGGCAATGGTATCCAGCAAGCCGGCACGGGTGTCGAGGGAGGTTTCGCGGAAGTGGTCGAAGGCTTCCCAGGCCAGTTGGGCGGCGCGCTCCACTTCTTTGCTGGTCCCGCCATGATAGGCCGGTGCCAGTTGCTCGTTAGTGGCCGGGTTGATGGCATAAATGGGTTCACGGCTGCCGGCTACAGCCTGCTGGCCGATCAGCATTTCTCCAGTTAACAACATTTGCTTTTCCTCAATCATTCGTTTCACAGGTAGTTCTGCTCCCGCAGTTCGGTAGCCAGGGCTCAGTCCAGCTTGCCGTGGTAGGCATCGGTGATGATCCGCTCGATATCGGCGGCTCGAGTCAGGCGGGGATTGACCAGCACGTTGCCGCTGCGCATGGAGTCTTCTACCATCTGCGGCAGCATTGCCAGATCAACGCCCAACTCCTGGACATTCAGCGGAATATCAATGGCCTGGTTCAGGCGGAAAATGGCGTCGATCACCTTGCTGCCGGCGGCCTTCTCATCCAGGCCGTCCACATTTTCGCCCATGGCGACAGCGATATCCCGGAACAGACCCGGGCAGGCAGGCAGGTTGAACTTGACCACATAGGGCAGCAGGGCGGCATTGGCCACGCCGTGGGGAATGTTGAAAATGCCGCCAAATGTATGGGAAATGGCGTGTACATTACCCAGCTTGGACTGGGAAAAGGCCAGGCCTGCCAGGAAGGAAGCTACCAACATGTTATCCCTGGCTTCGGCATCTGTGCCCACGAAATAGGCCTTTTTCAGATTTTGCGCGATCATGATGATCGCTTGAATGGCCAGGGCCCGGCTGATGGGGTTTGCCTGCTTGGATACGTAAGACTCAATGGCGTGAGTCAGCGCATCCATGCCGGTCGAAGCGGTAATGGCCGGCGGTAACTTGAGGGTCAGTTCCGCATCAAGAATCGCCAGCTTCGGGAACAGCAAAGGGCTGATAATGGCAGTTTTGAACTTGTTTGCCGGGTTGGTCACCACAGTAGAGGCGGTGCACTCGCTTCCGGTACCCGAGGTCGTGGGAATGGCAAACAGTGGCATGGGAGCATTAACCAGGCGGTCGTAGCCCTCATAGTCGAGAATACTGCCCGGGTTAGTGGCCATCGCAGCCACTGCCTTGGCGGTATCGATGCTGCTCCCCCCCCCTACACCCACGATCGCATCACAGCCGGTGCGTTTCAACACGGCCACTGCGTCTTCGATCACTTCAACGGCGGGGTTTGGCTGTACATCCTGATAAACGTGATAATTCACGCCCGCCTGTTCCAGGGACGCAAAAAAACCGTTCAGTGCGCCGGCATCAATTAGCCCCTGATCTGTCACTACCAACAATTTTTCCTGCACATAAGGCTTAAGTAAGTTGCCGGACTGTTTTATCAGACCAAAGCCGGATTTGAGCGTAGTGGGGAAGTAAAAATTGAAGTTTTGCATAACATCCTCTTTGTTTGGATTTGGGACTTGCCCCAGTCAATAATTCCGGGCCCGGTCAAGCCGGGCCGGCGCTCCTAGTCGACAAACAGCAACGAGATTTTGGGCAAGAAGGTAAACAGCAACAGGTCGACGATCATCACCAGTAGCAGCGGGAAAACCTTTCTGACGATCAGCGCAAAGGTGGTATCACTCAGGCTCTTGGCAACAAAGAGATTGACCCCCAGAGGTGGTGTCAGCAAGCCGATCGCCAAGTTGGTGATCATAATGACACCAAAGTGAATGAGGTTAACACCCTCATTTCCAAGTATCGGCAACAGTATTGGCACCAGCAATATGATGGCGGCGTTCAGCTCGAGGAAAGTCCCGATCAAAAGTAGCACCACGTTAATAGCAATCAACAACCAAACTGTCTCGGCACCAAGGCTGGAAATCCAGTCGGAAACCTGTTGCGGAAACTGCTCTGTCGTTAACACCCAACCCATGATATTGGCAGCACCAATAATTAGAAGCACCATGGATGAAGTCAACCCGGACGATACAAAGATCTCTTTCAGATCAGCCAGCTTCAGTTCCTTATACACATACAAGGAAATGATCAGGCCATAGACGCAGGCAATAGCGCCGGATTCGGTCGGAGTAAAAACACCGCTGTAGATCCCGCCCAGAATAATCACTGGCATAGCCAGACCAAGCACTGATTTTTTCAGGCAGTCGATAAAATGAGGGAAACTGGTGGGTGTCCCTCCCCGATAGCCCCGAGCTCTGGAGTAATAAAAGGCATAGGCAATCAGCGACCCACCCACCACCAGACCGGGGACTATACCGGCGATAAAGAGATCACCAATACTGACATTGGCGGAGATGCCATAGACCACAAACGGAATGCTGGGCGGAATGATGATGCCGATAGTGCCACCCACCGCCATTAGCGCCACCGAGAATCCCTTGTCATAACCCGCCTTGATCATGGCCGGCACCATGATGCTGCCGATAGCTACCACTGTGGCGGGGGCGGATCCCGAAATGGACGCGAAAAACATGCTAGCCAGCAAGGCGATAATGGCCAAGCCTCCCGGAGTTGAGCCCACCATACTGGCGCCCAGATTGACCAGTCGGATGGAAACCCCACCTTTTTCCATGATCTTGCCGGCCAGCAGGAAAAAGGGTATCGCCATCAGCGGAAAAGAATCAATGCCGGTGAATATACGCTGCACGGTCACAAACATGGGCATATCGGTAAAGAACATGAATGCGAGCACACAGGCAAAGGCAATGCTCAGAGCCAGAGGTATGTTCAACAGCATCAGCGCGAACATGCCCATAAACATAGCGGATGTCATTTTTTCTTTCCTCTTTCCATGGCACCTTCGATATTCAGGCTTTCATTCCGGACATCGCTGCTTTTTTCATAAAATAAATAAACAAAGCTGATCAGGTAACGTACCGACATCAGCGCAAAACCACAGGGCACTGCTGCATAGGCATAGTAAATGGGCATACGCAGGGCGGGTGACAGCTGGCCTGCATCCATTAACCGGCCAATGAATTCGGCACCGATGTAGAAAAACCAGGCACAAAAAGCAAAGCTCAACACATTACCCAATTGAGTCATCATACGCTGGGCAGCAGGAGGAATTGCATGCACCAGTGCATCCACGGAAATATGCACAGAATTCTTGACCCCCAGACTTGCCCCCACAAAGGCTGCCCAGATCATCAGATAGCGCGCCACCTCTTCAGACCAAGACATGGGCAATTGGATCAGAAAGCGGTTGAGTACCGCCAGGAATACAATGGTCAGCATGCTGGCCATCAGCAGGTAGATAAGCCGCTCTTCAATACCGGTCAGGATCCCGTCCAGCTTTTTAAAAAAACCTATTATCGTCATATCAAAACACCATTCTTGCCAATAACATCATCACTGGCGTGCTGGTTTTATATGGGCCTGCACTTGAAAATACTCTTCTATCTCACCTCTCCGTTCGACTACTTACGAACCGAACGGAGAGGGAGTGGAGAGAAAGAAATAAAGCCAGGACGTTGTTTTCTAATACAGTGATAGCGTTAAGTACGATACCCTCGTCCATCACCTGGATGTGAGGAGGGTTACTGAAGACCTTCCGCCATAGCAACGGCCTGCATCAGCTCGTCAATAATTTCATCGCCCAGCTGCTTGCGATAGAAGTCATAAACAGGTTTGGTTTGCTCCCTAAATAGCTGCTTGTCTTCATCACTGAGCTCCACCACCTGCATGCCTTCTTCCTTGAGCTTTTGAAGACCTTTATTTTCCTGCTCGGCATTAAACTCCCGCTGGATGTTGGCCCAGTTACGAGCCTCTTCCTGAATAACGGTCTGGTACTCATCAGGCAGCCGCTCAAAAAAGCGGTTGTTCACTATAAACATAAAGGGGTTATAGACGTGGCCGTCCAAGGTGAGATGTTCCTGCACCTCATAAAAACGCATGCTCTCAATTAGGGAGATCGGATTTTCCTGACCATCGATCACTCCCTGCTGCAGCGAAGAATACACCTCACCAAAGGCCATGGGCGTGGCGGTAGCGTTGAAGGACTCCACCATCTTCATGTGCGCTGGGTTTTCCATGGTACGAATTTTCATACCATTAAGATCACTAGGCGATGAGATGGGACGAGCACGGTTGGTAAAATGGCGAAAGCCGTTTTCGCCCCAGGCTAGGCCGCGGATGCCAGTTTTAGGCAACATGCCATCCAAAATTTTCTGGCCGAAGTCTCCGTCCAGTACCTGATAAGCTACTTCTTGGTTTTTGAACAAATAAGGCAGGTCAAAAACCAGCACCTCAGGATAGATGCTGGATACGGGACCAGCTAGCACCGCCATCTCAATGGAGCCGAACTGGACACCCTCCAGCTGCTCCCGTTCTCCCCCTAGCTGGCTGGCGGGGAAGGTGGAGATGGACACGGCACCATCAGTTCGCGCCTCCACGTTTTGCTTGAATACCTGCAGCGAGGCTTCAAGCCGATCATTAACGGCGGGAGAAGAATGGGAAACCTTGATTCGATACTCGGCACTGCTGGCTGCACCGGAGAACACCAGGGAGCATACTACCATGGCCTGGCAGAGCTTACGGGGCTTCAGTTGTTTAAACATAACTACATCCTTTTTGTTTTATTTATGACCAACAGGCATAAATTACACCATGTAAAAGGAGCTTGCCTGGTCAATGACGCAGGCCGCCCACTACTTCTTAACGAACAATTTACGCAGCACGATAAAATATTGTAATGAATAGTCATGATTGATATATAACCAAAGGTAATCACTTTGAGAAGCTACAGCTACAATTCGAAGCAGTAAAGATCCAGACACCGAGAATGTCCGAACTCAACAAAAAACCATAACTGTCTGAATTAAAAGAATAAAAATATCATCACATTCAATATATACCTACACTAAAGCAATCTTTTTCCTGAGGAAACCACGAGTAAGGCAACAACTTCGCGATGACCTACCCGACTGGGAACTGTAAAATATTTGTGAGCAGCATCAGCAAGCGCGCCCAGACGGTGAACGTGAAGTACCGCTTGCCCAGTAAAGGGGCGGTCACCCACCTGGTTATCGACGCCACCGGACTGAAGGTGTTCGGTGAAGGCGAATGGAAACAACGCAAGCATGGCAAGGATAAACGCCGGGTCTGGCACAAGTTGCACCTGGCCGTGGATGCCCGGACTCACGAAGTCATCGCCGCCGAGGTCAGCCTGGAGAATGTGGCCGATAACGAGGTCTTGCCGACCTTGCTCAACCCGTTGCGGCGTCAGTTACATCATGTGTCGGGCGACGGCGCTTACGATACTCGGGAATGCCATCAATTACTGCTCAAAAAAGGCAGCAAAGCGCATCCCACCGCGCAAAAATGCGGGCTACTGGGAAGAAGGACATCCAAGAAACGAGGTGGTCACGGCGCTGAAATCAGGGAGTCTGTCCGAATGGAAAAGCACATCAGGCTACCATCAGCGTTCGCTGGCAGAAACGGCGATGTCCCGTTACAAGCAGCTGGTGAGCCAGGGTGAGATCGCGAACGTTTTTTGCACACTTCGTTCTGTTTGACCCACAGATCGTGTTGTGATCTGATACTCCCTTTTTGGGAGAGCCATGATGAGCCTTGATGCATTTTCTCAGTATTTCGGTGAGCTGGAAGACCCTCGTCAGTCCGCCAAAATCAGCTATCCCCTGTTCGATGTCCTGTTCCTGACAGTCTGTGCCGTCATCGCCGGCGCCGAGGGTTGGGAGGACATAGAGGATTTCGGCGAAGTCCATCTGGACTGGTTCCAGCAAAAAGGGTTGTTCCCTGATGGGGTGCCGGTCCACGACACCATCGCCCGTATTGTATCTCGCCTTGACCCAGCCCAGTTCCAGCAGAGCTTTATTCGTTGGGCGCAATCGGTCAATGAGCGTACCGAGGGTGAACTGATTGTCATCGATGGCAAGGTGCTACGGGGCTCTTGCCACCGGGAAAGCCGCCGCTCCGCCATTCATATGGTCAGCGCCTTCGCCACCGGCAACGGCGTGGTCATGGGCCAGTTGAAAACCGATGCCAAGTCCAATGAAATCACGGCCATTCCAGCATTGCTCAAGCTGCTGGATATCAAGGGGTGCCTGGTGTCCATTGATGCCATGGGCTGTCAGACCGATATCGCCGGCACCGTCGTCAAGCAAGGGGGAGACTACCTGCTGGCGGTCAAGGGTAACCAGGAGCTGTTGCACCGCGCGGTTCAGCAAGCACTCCGACCGCTCCACTCGGCAGCAGCCGACCCGGCCAGTGTGACGGTGGAGAACGGGCATGGCCGCATAGAGGCCAGGGAATACCATGTGCTTGCTGCCGGTGACGTAGCCAGCCAGTTCCCGGAGTGGCAGGGCCTGAAAACCCTGGGGGTGGCCATCGGCTATCGTCTGGAAAAATCAGGCAAACAGTCCCTCGAATACCGCTACTACATCAGTTCGGCGGAGCTGGACCAGGCTCGCTTCGCTGCAGCGGTGCGGGACCACTGGCGGATTGAGAACAGCCTGCATTGGGTGCTGGACGTGTCGATGAACGAAGATGCTTGCCCCATCTATCGCGGTGAAGCGGCTGAAATTCTGTCTTGCATGCGTCACCTGGCGTTGAATATGTTGCGGGCAGAAACAACGAAGAAAGCCAGCATCCGGCGAAAGCAGAAGATAGCCAGCATGAACACAGACTATCTGGATCAGGTCTTGGCAGCAGGACTGAGGGCGATGGCGGCGCAGTGAGCATGAATACCTTGGTTTTTAACAAAATGTTCACGCTCTCACCCTGGCGAAGCAGGCCATCTTCGAGTATATCGAAGTGTTTTATAACCGGGTGCGGCTGCATTCCAGCAATGACTACATGAGTCCATTGGGCTATGAATCAGAGCTGCGAGCAGTTGCTTGAGAATGTGTCCGGAAAACTGTTGCCAGATCAAATGAGGAATTGACCTTCAACCAGACGCAGTTCGCAGGTATCATCCAGGCATGCTCCCTTGTAGTAACGGTGAGCGTCAGCCGGTATGCCGTGGTCTTATAGGCTTCACCAGCAGATAAGATTGCTCACCACTGCGGAAGACACCTCATGTTGCCATCATTAACCTCTATTCTCTCCCGCCTGCGTCTGAAACATATGCAGTTGCTAGTGGCCATCGAGGATCACGGCTCATTGCACAAAGCAGCCAGGGCGATTTCAATCTCTCAGCCTGGGGCGACCAAGGTCCTGCAAGAAATCGAGGTTTCCATCGGCATGCTGCTGTTTGAGCGCACCTCAAAAGGCATAGTTGCCAATGAAGCCGGGCGCTGCGTTACCCGCTATTCCCGTTTGATTTGTAATGATATTGCGCACATGAGAGAGGAAATCACGGGGCTGATTGAGGGTGCCGGAGGCCACATTGCCGTTGGGGCTGTCATGGGTGCCATGCCGCTACTGACCAAGGCCGTGCATGAGTTGCGGAAGGAACAGCCGTCGCTCTCAATAGAAATTTTTGAAGACAATAGCGGTAACCTGATGAACCAGCTTGCTCAAGGACGCCTTGATCTCGCGCTATGCCGGCCCGCCATGGGACACAAGCTTTCCGCTACCGATAGTCTGCCGCTCAGTGATGAGCCTATCGCCGTGGTGACCCATATCCAACACCCACTGGCCAGGATAAAGCGCCTTAATTTTTCCAAACTTGCCAGCTATCCGTGGATTTTCTATACCGCCAATATGCCGATGCGACGTGCCATTGAACGCGAACTGCAGCAATCCGGTCTAGAACCGATTCAACCCTCGCTAGAGACTGCCTCGGCTGTAGCCACCATTATGCTATTGCAGCAGGATCCGAGCCTGGTTGCCGCCCTACCAGAGGACGTAGCACGCTTTTTTGCCCAAAATCAGCTGGTTGCCTTACTTGATATAGATATCACCCCATCAATGGGTGACTGCAACATCGTCAAACGGCAGGACGCTCAACTGACACCCGCAGCCCATTTACTAATCTCCCGGCTTTATCTTAACATAGGAAAAACCTATGACCCAGACAACTGGCAAGGGTAAACAAACGTCCTACCCTGCTCGCCGTTTTACCCGGTACCTTAGGGTAAATAGCTGTTCCGAATATTAACCCGGCTTGCAAATAGATCACGCCGCATACCGGATAAGAGGATGTTTGAAGTATTTTTAACCCGGTCAGGTTTGTTCTGAAACCCCTTCATATGTCGTGTGACCTTAGCCTTGAGATCTTGGTGACTGCGAGCCGGCGATGACGCCCGGATCCCTTGCTTCAGATCACCATTCAGGTATTCATCTGGGTTGAGCTCGGGTGAATAAGGCGGCAGATAAAACACCTCTATCTCTTGCTTATGTTTTTCCAGCCAGGAGCGAACCAGCTTGGCATGCTTCTCCAACGAGTCAGGCACTTCATGGATACGGTTTCGCCCTTTCCCGGAAGTGGTTACGGAACAGCCAGAATGTAGCACTATCAGGATCAGTTATTTACAAAAAACTAACCTTTATCATCTGCACATCCCAACTGCGCCAACAAAACCTGCAGCGGGTGCGGCAACCGTTGCCCGTCAAAGCGCTTGACCTGACTGCGGCAGGAATAACCGGTAGCCACCAGCTTGCCCTGGTTATTCGCATCGTTGACCGGCTCGTGCCAGCTCAGCTCATAGATGCGCCTGGAGGTCTGATAGTTGGCACTTTCATGACCATAGGTGCCGGACATGCCGCAGCAGCCCACCTCCAGCACCTCCAGTTTCTGACCCAGCGCCGCAAACACAGTCTGCCAGTCACGAATGGACGGTGCCGCAGAGGTCTTTTCGGTACAGTGTGGCAGCAGCCGGAAGGTGCCGGCGGGCAACCCAGCCCCCGCTTGCGCAAGCACCTCCTGCTGCTTGCCGAGCCATTCCTGGATCAGCATGACCTCCGGCAGCTCCGCCTTCGGCAGCGCATAGGCGTATTCCTGGCGGTAGGTCAGTGTCATCGACGGATCGATGCCGACCAGTGGCAGGCCGCTGTCGGTAAGCACCTTGAGCATGGCGGCATTGCCACGCGCGGCCCTGGTAAAGGTGCCGAGGAAGCCATGCACATGTAGCGGCTTGCCATTGGGCCTGAAGGGCGCCACCAGCACCTGGAAGCCGAGCCGGCCAAGCAGATCGACCACATCAAGCACCAGCCCGGTTTCGAAGTAACTGGTGAAGGCATCCTGCACAATCACCACCGCTTTGGCACGTTGCGCCTCGCTCAATTGCGCCACCGTGGCCGGTGTCGCCAGTGGAATACCGCGCTGGCGCAGCTCCCGCCGCAGATCCTGGCGGCTGATTTCGGGACTGTCGACCATGCCGACCCGCTGCTGAAAGAACCGCTGCATAAGCCGGTTGCGCATCGCCCAGTTATAGGGCGCCGGAAACCGGGCCAGCACCGGCATCATGTATTCCAGGCTGCCGACCAGGTAGTCCTTGGCCGGGCGCAGATAACGGCTGTAATACACTTCGAGAAAACGGGCCCGAAAGTCCGGCACATTCACCTTGATCGGACACTGGCCCACACAGGACTTGCAGGCCAGGCAGCCCATCATGGAGGCATGCACCTCGTTGGAGAAATCGTACTCGCCGCGCTTTTTGCCCAGACTGTTACGAACTCGCTGCGGCAACCCTCCGAGAAAAGAGCTCGCTCGGGCCCGTTGGCCGGCCGCGTTGAGATCGACGCCCTGTCCGGACATCAGTCGCAACCATTCCCGCACCAGCGATGCCCGCCCCTTGGGGGAATGAATGCGCTCGCGCGTGCCCTTCCAGGACGGACACATGGCATCATTGGCGGCATAGTTGAAGCAAGCGCCGTTGCCGTTGCAGTTCATCGCCGACTCGAACGTGTCACGCACCGCCACCGGGATCTGTCGATCATGCTGGCCGCGAGTAGCGACGCCATCAATCCTGAACAACTCGGCTTCGCTGGTTAACGGCGTGGCAATCTTGCCGGGGTTGAGCTGGTTGTGGGGATCAAAGGCGCCCTTGATACGCTGCAGCTCGGGATACAGGTCGCCGAAAAACTCGGGCGCGTATTCGGAGCGGATACCCTTGCCATGTTCGCCCCACAGCAAGCCCTTGTATTTGCGGGTCAGGCGCACCACCTCGTCGGTGACTTCCCGGATCAGCCCCTCCTCGGCCGGATCCTTCATGTCGATCGCCGGGCGCACGTGCAGCACCCCCGCATCCACATGCCCGAACATGCCGTATTGCAGTCCTCGCTGATCGAGCACGGCACGAAACTCCATAATAAAGTCGGCCAGGTTCTCCGGTGGCACCGCGGTATCCTCAACAAAGGGCAGTGGCCGACGCTCCCCTTCGGCATTGCCGAGCAGGCCCACCGCTTTCTTGCGCATGGCCCATATCTTGTTGATCTCGGTGCTGCCGTACACCACGGTATAGCCGAAACTCTGGCCGGGCTGGCCACTGACCGCCTCCAGGTGCGCCTGCAGCTTCTCGACACCGGCTTTCAGCTCGGCGTCATTATCGGCAGTGTACTCCACCAGGTTGATGCCGTGGATCTCCGGCTCACCGGCGTCATGGGGAAAATAATCGCGCACCGAATCCCAGACAATGTCGCCCATCGCCAGGTTCAATACCCTGGAGTCCACCGTCTCGATCGAGGTCGGCCCCCAGTCCATCAGCGCCTTGGCATCACGCAACGAGGCCTCAAAGCTGTCGTACTTGATATTGACCAGCGCCGAGCAACTCGGGATCGGCAAGACATTGAGCTTGGCCTCGGCGATGAAGGCCAATGACCCTTCCGCACCACAGAGCACCGAGTTGAGGTTAAAGCGGCCCTGTTCATCGCGAATATGGGCCAGATCATAGCCGGTCAGGCACCGGTTCAGTTTTGGAAAGCGGTCGGCGATATCGGCGCGGCGGCGCTGATAAATGTCGTCGACCAACCGATGCAGTTCACCAACGCTGTCATCGCGTGCCGCAATTTGTTCGAACTCGGCCTCATCCAGCGGAGCCGACTCCCAGGCGGTGCCATCCAGCAGCACCGAACGCAGGGCCAGTACATGGTCGCGGGTCTTGCCATACAGGCAGGAGCCCTGGCCGCTGGCATCGGTATTGATCATGCCACCTATGGTGGCACGGTTGCTGGTCGACAGCTCAGGGGCGAAGAACAAACCGTAAGGCTTCAGCGCCGCATTGAGCTGATCCTTGACCACCCCGGCTTCCACCCGAACCCAGCGCTGCTCGGCGTTGATCTCGAGGATGCGGTTCATGTGCCGGGAACAGTCGACGATCAGGCCGTCGGTCAGCGACTGGCCGTTGGTGCCGGTACCGCCACCCCGCGGGCTCATGCGAATGCCGCTGAAACGCGACTCCGCCGCCATGCGGGCGATCAGCATTAAATCCTCAATGCCGGCCGGATAAAGCACTCCCTGAGGCAGTAACTGGTAGATGCTGTTGTCGGTAGACTGCACCACCCGGTTGGCATAATCGGAGCTGATTTCTCCCTTGAATCCCTGACCTTCAAGCTCGGCGAGAAAGTCCAGATACAGGGGGGCTGTGGTATCGGTATGGGAAATGCCTGGGATCATGGCGTCAATCGACCTCATCGGGGTGCGGCCGACCTAGGCTTAGCACCATTTGTCATCATGAGCGCCATGATGCAGAATCCCTATTTATCACTCAAACGGTAAAATTTTATTAATTAATAAAAAATGGCGAATAATCTATCCATTCGGCATCTGCGGGCCTTTATTGCCGTGGCCCAGCATGGCAGCTTTACCCGGGCGGCCGAACACCTGCATGTGACCCAGTCGTCACTGACTGCGACCATCAAGCAGCTGGAACAGCAAACCGGTTTGATCCTGCTCGATCGCACCACTCGCCGCGTGCTGCTCAACCAGGAGGGAGAGCGATTCCTGCCGGTGGCCGAACGACTGCTGTCGGATTTTGATACCGCAGTGGGCGACCTGCAGGCTGTGGCCGCTTACCAGCACGGCAAAGTAGGCATTGCCGTCTCACCGTCAACACTATCCTGTCTACTGCCTCCCGTGATCAAGGAGTTCCACAGCCTCTACCCTCACATCAGCCTACTGCTACGTGATGACAGTGCAGCCGGAATTGAGCAGCATGTGCTGGCGAATCACGTTGACTTTGGCATCGGCGGTAACCACTCCGAACAGCCAGAACTGAGCTACTTTCCACTCCTGCGTGACCGTTATGGTGTCGTACTCGCACCAGATCACCCCTTAGCGCAACAGCAGGGAGCAATAGCCTGGCAGGAACTGAAGCATGAAAAGCTGCTGATGCTATCCACCGATACCGGCATTCGAGCCCAGTTGTCCCGTAATCCTGCCGGCCACGGCATTGAACTGGTGCTGGCTCACCCCAGTATAGAAGTCTCAAATCCGGCTGGCCTGGCTGCGCTTATCGACACCGGTCTTGGGTTGTCTATCCTGCCAGCCCTAGCCGCCGGCACCCACTCCTTTGAGCAATTACGATTCAGACCACTAGATCATCCTGCCATCTATCGGGATCTGTATATAATCCATCGACTTGGCCGTTCTCTGAGTCCAGCCGCTGATGTGATGCTTCAACTAGTGCGACAGAAATTCTCTAAAATGATTCTTCCTCCATTTGTTGAAGCTATATAGTGGAATGTACTCAATTAGGAAGATTTACGTACACTTTAAATAATTGTTCCGAATGATAGATCACTGCCCGCAGCCAGGGCGGGATCATACTTTGTTAATGAAATTTGAACGGGTGGATCGTCTGTGATCTAATCAGCACCTCTTGCCGAAGGAGCCTGACCATGACCCTGATAGAACACCTTACCCTTGTTGAAGAAACCC
>NZ_PXYH01000003.1 GCF_003012795.1 Zobellella taiwanensis | reverse complement strand
AGCAGAAGATAGCCAGCATGAACACAGACTATCTGGATCAGGTCTTGGCAGCGGGGCTGAGGGCAATGGCGGCGCAGTGAGCATGAACACCTTGGTTTTTTAACAAAATGTTCACGCTCTCACCCTGCACCATCAAGCTTTGCATGGCAAGTTATTCGAAGTAGACAAAATCAAAGCACTTTATGACTTGGCTAATGTTCCAGTCGACTGCCGCTGTACTGTTACACAAGTTCTTGTCGACGACCAAGGAAATCCGTTGACGCCCGCCGTCGTAGAGCGAGCAAAAGCACAAGCAGCCAGCAAAAAATTATAACAACTGGTTCAAATCGTCCGTGGATCTCACCCTGGATCTCGCTCGCTGGGACAGGGCAAGATCATGAAAAAGCCTTATGGGACAAGGCTTTCGGGGTGTTAAAAATTTAAACACTAACAGCCATGTTGTACAGCGGAGCGCACACTTTTTGAAGAAAAATCTCGATTGGGAAGGATCGCTTTGACGATCAATATCAGCTGTGATCCTATGCTGTCTTTTCAACGACAGATGATCGCCATGAACGGACTCGGCCTCTTGCAGCACCTCTCCATCATCAGTGACCCACGCCAGCAATGGAAGGTGGAGCACAAGCTCTCGGACATCCTTTTCCTCACTATCGTGGCCGTCATTGGCGGCGCCGAAGGGTGGGAGGAAATCGAGGATTTCGGCATCGATCACCTCGACTGGCTGCGCCAGTATGGCGATTTCGAGAACGGCGTGCCGGTGCACGATACCATCGCCCGGGTGATGGGCATGCTTTCGGCCACGCAGTTGCAAAAGAGCTTTGCCGCCTGGATGAAAGACTGCCATGTGGCCACCGAAGGCGAAGTGATTGCCATCGACGGCAAAACCCTGCGGCGCAGCTACGACAAGGGCCGCCGCCAAGGCGCCATCCACATGGTGTCGGCGTTTAGCGCCGCCAATCAGGTGGTGCTGGGCCAGGTCAAAACCGATGCAAAGTCCAATGAGATCACCGCCATTCCGGAACTGCTGGAGTTGCTGAGCATTCGTGGCTGCCTGGTAACCATCGATGCCATGGGCTGCCAGCGGGCCATCGCCCAGAAGGTGCTCAACAAAGGTGCGGACTACCTGCTGGCGGTGAAGGGCAACCAGCCCAAGCTGGAGGAAGCCTTCAATAACTACTTCCGGATGGAGATGTTTCAGCGTCCTGATGTCGACAGCTACAGCACGCAGGAAAGTGGCCATGGCCGCAAGGAAACCCGGCTGAGCCTGGCGGTGGACGACTTGTCCATCCTGGGTGACCTGGTGTTTGAATGGCCGGAGCTGAAAACCTTAGGGATAGTGGCGGCAGTGCGGGAAGTGGGCGGCGAACCGGCCAAGGACATCAAGGTGCGCTACTACATCAGCTCGGCCAAGCTGTCGGCCAAGGAGCTGCTGGAAGCGAGCCGCTCCCACTGGTCGATAGAATCCCAGCTGCACTGGCAACTGGATGTGGGCATGCGGGAAGACGACTGCCGCATCCGCCGAGAGCAGGCCGGCGAAAACATGGCCACCATCCGGCATATCGCCTTCAATGCGTTGAAGGGAGAGACCAGCTTCAAGGCCGGCATGAAACGCAAGCAAAAGCGGGCCAGCCGAAACAACGCCTACCTGTCGCAAGTCTTGGCAGGACTGGGGGTTTCGTAATCTTGCCCTGCTCGCTGGGACGGGCTAAAGCCCGCCCCTTAACCAAACGTTATGAATTCAAAGGAGGTCATATGAAAGTGAATTATTACACGGTTCATAAAAATGAAGATGGAGATTGGTACGTAACATCTTCGGGAAACCCAAAGAAGACACATAAATTTGGCACAAAAAAGCAAGCAGTTGAAGCAGCGAGGAAATTTGCTCAACAAGGAAAAACTGTAATCGTTTATAACGAAAATGGAAATGTTAATCAGGTCTTAGGCTTAAAATATAAACCAGCAATGAAAGCTGTAAAAACCAGAAGTAAGTTAAAAACAAAAGATGTAAATATTGCCATCGCTAAAGCGATGGAAACCAATGTGGTTAAGGGGTAATGATGTCTTCAGATTATGAAGTAAGTGTATTCATCAATTGTCCGTTTGACTCACAATATGAGCCTCTTTTTGAAGCAATTTTATTCACCATTTATAAATGTGGTCTGAAACCTAGATGTGCCTTAGAGCACGATGATGCAGGTGAGACAAGGATCGACAAAATTAATGGGATAATTGCTGACTGCAAGTATGGTGTTCACGATATATCTCGTACTGAACTTGATAGCCATAACAATCTTCCACGCTTCAATATGCCATTAGAGCTCGGTCTATTTCTTGGGTGCAAAAAATTCGCTAGCGGCAGAAGTTCTGATAAAATCACAATTATATTTGATTCAATTGCATATCGTTATATGCAGTTTATGTCTGATATTTCAGGTCAAGATATTAAAACTCACAATAATGAACCACAGACTCTAATTTCAAATTTAAGAAGCAGTTTCAATACCAATCTAGGCGGTGGTTTACCTGGAGCAACAGCTATCTATATGGACTATCAAGCCTATCAGTTACTTAAGCCTACCATTAAGCAGAATTTGAATTTGCACGAAGATGACGAACTTACATATTCAGATCATGTCCAAATCATACAGCAGTGGATGCGACTGAATTCATAACAAAGCAATCAAGGTAATGCGTTTACACTCGGCAGTTTCGGTACGGAGTTCAGTGTGCTTTGTTGGTTCAGTGGGGCACATCTTATTGCAGGCGTTATGAGTTGTGGTATCTGGAGATATTCAAACACGAGGGTTGAAGAGTGGAACTCAAGGATTTTGTCAAAAAATCAATTAAAGACATAATGGATGGCGTCTATGAGGCGCAGTCAGAGGTGAACAGTGGCAAAGTTGCTTCACGTTTTCCCGGTGGAGCTCTGGGGTGGTATGAGTCCGGGCTAAGTAACCGGCAGTTGATTGATTTTGAAGTTTCTGTCAATGTAGTTGACAAAGAAGGAAGTGAGGCGAAATTGAACGTGGTTGCCGCCGTCGTTGGTGGAGTGGTAAAGGGTGATAGTTCGTCTTCCTCAAGCCATACTGCCAAGCTCCAGTTCAAGGTTCCTGTTGAGTTTCCGGAGAGCTCATAACAATCCAAGGCAGTGGGACAAATTTTTGCTTCGCTGCACTCAAAACGCAAAATCTGCCCCTGCTTGGGGGGTTATGTACTTTAAGGAGTTTTGATGCCATCGGTAAGCGGGAAGGACTTAATCTCGGACATTACGGAAAAGGCTGGTAGGAGGCTCATTGTTCTTTCTTCGTTGGTGATCCTAGTAAAACTATACAGAGTGAATTTAGAAGATCTATCCATTTTAGGGCTTAGCCTGCCTTCAGAGCTTTTTGATGTTGTATCGTTCAGTTTGGTTTTGTACATGATTTACGTATTGGTTATTAATTGGGTTGGTGACTTGGCCGCCTATAGGTTGTGGTATTCAGAGTCAGAAATATGGTCACAATTCAATACAAACATGAAGCTGGATGGGAGCTTCATCAATGGCGGGACTCGATTGCTTCTAAATCTATTCGCCCTCGAAAAAAATGGCAAATGGCCAGAGAGCTTCAGCGATCTACCCGAAGACTTACGTAATGAGTACAAAGATTTTAAAACTAATGCTGATCTATACATCGTCAGGCTTGACGCAGCAGGAAATAGGTTTAGTGCACTAAGCAAGCTTGCCTCTTTTTACATCTGGTTTCAAGCATTTCTATTGCCACTAGCTTTCGCTGTTTTTGCGATCTATCTTTTGGTCAATTGTGGCAGTTTTATTCCGCCAAACATTGTGTCAGGCACATAACAATTTGCTGCACTCGGATCTGAAAACTGTTATATATAATTACTTTAAGGATAAGTTCATGAAAAACATTGGAGTTTTTATTACAGCATCACTTCTTGCTGGCTGTGCTACAACGTCTCCAAGTATTTCTTGGGTTGCAAGCACCAAGGTAGATGAGTTTACCGATAATAAAACTTGCTCTGTTTCTGTTGGAAGTTTCTATACCAATGGCTCTGTTTTTACATATAGCAACCACTACTATCCATATATAGAAGTAGTCAACGGTGACTTACGGCTTGGCGTAAAAAGTGGTGGAAAACATCCTATCCCTGTGGGAGATGTTCAAATCCGTATTGACTCAAATACTGCTTGGACAATCAGCTCCAGCGAAACGCCTCTCGATTACGTTCCTGAAGGGACTTTCAGCAATATGCAAGAGTACGCGAAAAATCTTCCAGAGCAAAATCAGAAATTGGTCGAGGATACATATAGAACTGCCATGGAGACTACTGCTCGTGCAATGTCTCCATTCACTGCAACAACAGGAGGAAAGGCTCAATCAATACTCAAAGAAATGCTTTCTGGGAAAAAAATAAAATATCGGACAATCGGTTTAAACCAAGCTTCTTCCTCAACTGGAGAGTATGATTTAGGCCCATCCTTACAGGAATCATTGAGTAGATGTGGCATACAATTATAATAATTGTAGATATCCGACCGTTAAAGCTTACCGTTTAACAGGGCATTATAATTCTGAGCCATCCATAAATGGTGTCGCCATGTCTGTAAATAAAATAAGAATTCAAAATATCTTACATGAAAATGAGGGCGTGAAACGTCTTGGTATCTTGGTTAAGTACAACTTTGACTTAGTATCAAAAGATGATTAACAACCGCTTTTGATACTTCAGATACCTAGGTAGGATAATTCTCACTCAACTGACTAACAAAACAATATTTTAATTTTTTACAATAGGAGTAAGACTATGGCCCTTTCGGCATAGATAGTTATCTGGTGTATTTTTGGCTTTTTGTGTTGCATAACAGCTTCATTAAAAGGACACAATGTATTCTTATGGTTTTTAATTGGTTTCATGTTTGGTCCATTTGCTTTCCTTGCTATCTTAATCAAAAACAAAGAACCTTCAAAAAAAGAAAAAGACTCTTTAAAAGACGGCTCCATGATTAAGTGTCCATTTTGTGCTGAGACTATAAAGCCGGAAGCAAAGGTTTGTAAGCATTGCGATCGAGACTTACCTCCAAATAAAAATAATATAGTAGAGATCCACAAAACAGAGTATACAAGCGCTATAATAGACGGCGACTTAAAAAAGTTAAAAGAACTGATCTCAACTGGTGGTAGCATAGACTCTTTCAAGGATGACTTAATTATAACTGCCGATGTATACGACCGGCATGAAGTTGTTAATTACCTCAAGAGCATCAACTAACTTTAAGCGAGCTAGTGACTAATAATTCATCTTCAAAACCCTTATTGTCAGCCGCCTAATTAATCCGAATACTACAACACATGGGTAATTTCATGAGCAAAAATCAATCTGCTTATATGTTGGAGAGCGCAGAGCATTACCTACGAGCAGCAAAGATCATTTGGAATCAACCAAATTTAAATAGAGTAGCAATAGTTAATGCAGCGATCGGCATAGAGATTATCTTGAAAAGCTTTTTAGCTACTCCAGTAGATAATAATCGCAAAGGTACTATATCTGAACAATACGAAATAAAGGGAAGAAAGATTCATGGCCTTCTCGAATTATTGAGTGCAATTGACCCTTCCCTATCACAGAAACTAAAATTTGATCATCATAAAGAATGGTTAGAAAGGCACAACAATATTTTCATTGAAGACCGATACCCATATGAGCCAACATCCAATCCTGCATATTCACAAACACTAATACACATTGGCATTGAAATGTTCCGTTCTACAATTTCTTGGTATAAAAGCTCAGGAAATAAAGATCCATGGATAATTGCCTACCCAGACGTACCCGGAGGTGGATTATAAAAATTCACCTTATTATTTCTCGACAATTTATATCTTAGCAGTGCTTAGAGCATACCTTATATTTTTCAGCCCCATTGACTATCACTGGCCTGGGCTTAATTTTTTCAAAATCCCTATCTGCACCTGTTCTTCTCACATTCTCGACAAAAACCGCAGAAATCGGCGGTGATCTGGCGCCGTTCCATGTAGAATACCGCCCCAAAAGCTGGTTCAGCTTTGTTTTTGTGCATATCCCTAGGAATTTTAATGAAAAAGACCATCGCCCTGACCCACCCCAGGCTGAAGCCGGCTCGTCTGGTGGATTCCATCAAGCACGACATCAGAAAATACCTGAACCGGGAGCGCCGCAAGGCACTGCCGGCGGGCATGGATTACTGGACCTTCGATTGCCGCTTCGGTGCCACTGAGGCGGCGGCGGAAAAGATTTTCACCTCTGAAATCAACGCCCATATCGATGCCGCCGTGGCGCAGGAGCTGCCCTCCTTCTATGTGGAGATCCTCGCCCGGGCCTGCAACCATCAGCCGCGCGACGAGGCCGAGGAAGGCTAAGCCCTTGCCCGCTGCCGGACCTGCCGCCAGGTCCGGCACCGCCCTGGCCCACCGGCCAAGATTTAGCCAGCACCACAAACAATCCTCTCTTCCACCCGCAAAATCCTGTATATTCTGCCCTCGATTTTTTGACTGTAGCGACTCTACAGAGGAACTCTTATGCAATTTTCATCTTTAGATTTGGCCCCGGATCTACAGCGCGCCCTTGTAGAATGTGGCTACAGTGCTATGACCCCCGTACAGGCCCAGGCCATAGTGCCCGCCCGGCGCGGCAAGGATTTGCAGGTGACCGCCCAAACCGGCACCGGCAAAACCGCCGCCTTTGCCGTTCCGGTGTTGCAGCGCATGCTGGACAACCCCAAAGCCACGGTCGAGCGCCGCCCCCGTGCCCTTATCCTCACCCCCACCCGCGAGCTGGCCGAGCAACTGGCCGATGCCATCGGCGCCTACGCGCGGCATCTGCCCCTGAGCGTTACCGCGCTTTACGGCGGCGTGAAGATGGGTGGCCAGGCCAACAAGCTGAAAGCGGGCGTGGACATGGTGATCAGCACCCCCGGCCGCCTGATGGAGCACATCACCCTGGGCAATGTGGCCTTGAGCGACGTGGAATTTGTGGTGCTGGATGAAGCCGACCGCATGCTGGACATGGGCTTTATCACCGATGTGCTGAAACTGATGCAGCTGACCGCGCCCAAGCGCCAGACCCTGCTGTTTTCCGCCACCAGCTCGCCGGCGGTCAACGAGCTGTCCCACAAGATCCTGCACAATCACCAGCAAATCCGGGTCGCCCGGGTCAACAGCACCGCCGATACCGTCCGCCATGCGGTCTATCCGGTGGAAGAAAGCCGCAAAATAGAACTGTTCGAACAGCTGCTGGAAGAAAAAAACTGGTTCCAGGTGCTGGTGTTTACCAGCACCAAGGAGCAGGCCGACCGGCTGCTGGCCGGCCTCAAGCAGCGCAAAATCGAGGCCGCCGTGTGCCATGGCGACAAAAGCCAGGGCTCCAGGCGCCGCGCCATCGCCGACTTCAAGTCCGCCAAGCTGCAGGTGCTTATCGCCACCGAAGTGGCCGCCCGGGGCCTGGATATCCAGGGCCTGGACTATGTGGTGAACTTCAACCTGCCCTATCTGCCCGAGGATTACGTGCACCGCATCGGCCGCACCGGCCGCGCCGGGGCCGCCGGCACCGCCATTTCCTTTGTCAGCCGGGAAGAAGAGCAAACCCTGGAGCGCATTCAAAAGCTGATTGGCGGCGAGATCAAACGCATCGTCAAGCCGGGCTTTGAAGTGAGCAACCGCGGCACCCTGCTCAAAAGCATCTCGCGCAAGGTGTTGTCCGGGCGTGCAAACCGGGCCAGCGAAACGGTGATCGAGCTGGAAGGCTCGGGCAATGCCAAGGGCAAGCCGCGCCGCGCCAAGCCGGCCGATGCAACCGGCAACCAGGCCGCGCCCAAGCCCGTACGCCTGAAAAAGCCGAGTAGCCCCAAAAACACCGGGCCAAAGAAAAAAGTACTGCGCGGCAAACGCGCCGAGAAATACGCCCGCTAATCTCCCGCCAAAAGGCCGCCCGGACTGATACAGGTCAAGGCGGCGTCTCCTCCCCCGCGCTAGCCTGAAACCCAAAGCGACGGCACGGCGGGAGGGTCCATGTCCGACAACACGCTTATCCGGGTACTCAAGGCCATGATGCTGCTGGGCATCGGCCTGATTGGGCTGGGGATTTACCTGCACCACAGCGCCGCCATGGCGGCGCTCGGTGTGCGGGGCATACTGCTCAGCGCGGGCTGCGTGGCGGTGGGCATGGCGCTGTCCTTGCCCACCAAAATGTACCTGACCTTTGTGCTGATGCAGCGGGAAAAGTAGCCCCGCCTACTTGTGGCGGGTCAGCTTGTCCAGGTAGCCCATGGCGAAGGCCGACAAGACAAAGGTGATGTGGATCAGCAGATACCATTTGATCTTGTCGTTGGCGATGTTTTCGGTGTTCATAAACACCTTCAGCAGGTGAATGGAAGAAATCGCTACAATGGACGCCGCCACCTTGTTCTTGAGCGATCCCGCGTCCAGCTTGCCGAGCCAGCCCAGCTTGTCGTCGTCGTCGTCCACGTCCAGGCGCGACACAAAGTTCTCGTAGCCCGAGAACATCACCATCACAATCAGTCCCCCCACCAGGGTGATGTCGATCAACGACAGGGTCACCAGGATCAGGTCCACTTCCTTCATGTGCAGCACGTTCGGCAGAATGTGGAAGATTTCCTGAAAGAACTTGATGCCCAGCGCCAGCAGCACCAGGCTCAGGCCCAGGTAGATGGGCGCCATGATCCAGCGCGCCCCGTACATCAGTTTTTCTATCAGTCTTTCCATGGTCGTGGCTCGCTCCGCCGTCAGTCTTCGGCCAGGTTTTTCAGCCGGTGTTTCCAGCGTCGCTTGGCATAGCGGCGCATGTTGGGAATGTCGTCGGTTTCGTCCATGATCGGCTTGCCGATAATGGTTTCAATCACGTCTTCCATGGTCACCAGTCCCAGCCAGCTGCCGTATTCGTCATACACCAGGAACATGTGCTGGCGTTCGTGCATGAACTGGGTCATCAGGTTTTCCACGTTGATGGTATCGCTGACGATGGTCACCGGCTTGGCCAGGGCAGACACCGGCAGCGCCGGATCGGCATTGATGATGTCGTAGCGGAACACCAGTCCCAGCGGGTTTTCGTCCTTGTCGATCACCGGGTAGCGGGAAAATTGTCCGCTTTGCACATGGAGGGCGAACTCGCCTATGGTCATGTCGGGCGGCAGCACCTCGCACACGGTGCGCGGGGTCATGATGCTGCGTACATTGATATCGTGCAAATCCAGGATATTGGCAATCACCCTTTGCTCGTCTTCGTCGAGCTTGTTCAGTTCGCGGCCGAGGATAGACAGGGCCTTTATCTCCTGGCGCAGGTCGTGCTCGGGAGCGTGGCCGCCAAACACCTTCATGATCTGATCGGACACCCAGATAAAGGGCTTGAGCACAAAAATCATGCCGTTGAGCAGGCGCGGCAGCGTCGGGGCCAGGCTGCGCCAGTAACGGGCGCCGATGGACTTGGGCAGGATTTCGGACAGCACCAGGATAAGCAGCGTCATCACCGCCGAGGCCAAGCCCAGGTAGCCGTCGCCAAACACCACCGTCACCTGGGCACCCACGCCGGTGGCTCCCACTGTATGGGCTATGGTGTTGAGGGTCAGGATGGCGGCCAGGGGCTGGTCGATTCTGTCCTTCAGCTCTTTCATGTTTTCGTGCAGCCTGGGGTTGCTGAGCTTGAGCTGGGCAATATAGCTGGGGGTGATGGAGAGCAGCGCGGCTTCCAGGATAGAACAAAGAAAGGAAATACCGATGGATAATATAGCGAACGCTATTAACAGGCTCATTGAGCGGATGGTTACCTCTGTGGCTTAGAAGCGCTCATCATAGCCGGGCCGGTATCCCGCGGGCAATAAAAACCGCACCCGGCATCGCCGCTCCCCTGGCGGCATGGCGTGTAAAAACATAATCATGCAGCCGCCCCGGGCACTTCTCCCGCCGCCCTTTCTGTGCTTTGCTGTGGCCATGTCGGTACCGCGAGAAGCTTCCATGTCCCAGAATCCCTTTGTTTCCTACCGCCAGGCCCTGCTGGCGGAAATCCGCCAGCACCGGCTCACCGCCTACAGCCTGTTGGCCACCCTGGTGGTAATGCTGGCACTGTTGCTGTTCAACAGCCTGTCGGCCATCGGCTCCTGGCAGGACCCTCGCCTGCAGCACGCCATCGGCGGCGGCCTGGGCGGGTTCGGCTCCACTGCCGTAGGCGCCTTGCTGGCCCTGTTGCTGGGCCGGCTCAGCACCCGCTCCGAAGATACCCTGCTCGGCTTTGCCGCCGGCATGATGCTGGCGGCCAGTGCCTTCGCCCTGATCCTGCCCGGCATAGAGGCGGGCCAGCGGCTGACCGGCAGCCCGGTGGGCAGCCTCGCTCTGGTGTTGCTGGGTCTGGCGCTGGGCGTGGCGCTGATGCTGGGGCTGGATCGCTTTACTCCCCACGAGCACATGGAAACCGGCCCCTGCGGCCCCGACTGCGAGCGGATCAGCCGGGTCTGGCTGTTTGTGCTGGCCATTGCCCTGCACAATTTGCCCGAGGGCATGGCCATCGGCGTCAGTTTCGCCGACGGCGACAACGCCGTGGGCATTCCGCTCACCGCCGCCATCCTGCTGCAAAACGTGCCCGAAGGCCTGGCCGTTACCCTGGCATTGCGCACCACAGGGCTGGGGGCCCTGCCCGCCGCCCTGACCGCCGCCGCCACCGGATTGATGGAGCCCCTGGGCGCCATGCTCGGCATCGGCGTGGCCGCCGGCCTGCCGCTGGCCTATCCGGTGGGCCTGGGGCTGGCGGCGGGAGCCATGATTTTTGTGGTCTCCCACGAGGTGATCCCCGAAACCCACCGCAACGGCCACCAGACCGCCGCCACCCTGGGCCTGATGGGCGGTTTTGCCTTGATGCTGGTCATGGACACCCTGCTGGGTTGAGGAAGTAAGGCGGGCCAGGCAGGCCCGCCTTACGGGGGATTAGTGCAGCTTGAGGCGCGGGCGCAGGTAGCGGTTGATCTGCCCCACCAGCATCATCAGGCCGGTGCGGGTATAGCCGTGCAGCGCCACCTGGTGCATGCGATAGAGGGAAATGTACACGGTGCGGGCAATGCGCCCTTCCACCATCATGGAGCCGCGCATCAGGTTGCCCATCAGCGAGCCGACGGTGGAGTAGCGGCTCAGGTTCACCAGCGAGCCGTGGTCCTTGTACACATAGGGCCTGAGCGGCTTGTTGCCCAGGCTGGCGAGGATGTTTTCATAGGCCAGGCTCGCCATCTGGTGGGCCGACTGGGCCCGGGGCGGCACCGGCTTGCCGTTGTCCTGCAGGCAGAAGGCGCAGTCGCCAATCACGAAAATGGCGTCGTCGCGGGTGGTTTGCAGGGTGCTTTTCACCGCCAGCTGGTTGATGCGGTTGGTTTCCAGCCCGGCAATGTCCTTCATAAAGTCCGGCGCCTTGATGCCGGCGGCCCATACCATCAGGTTGGCGGGGATCAGTTCGCCTTCCTTGGTTTTCAGCCCCTGGTCGGTGGCCTCCACTATCATGGTGTTGACGCGCACGTCCACGCCCAGCTCGCGCAGCTCCTTGTGGGCCATGGCGGAAATCCGCTCGGGCAGCGCCGGCAGTATGCGCGGGCCGGCTTCCACCAGGGTCAGCCGCAGGCAGTCCCGGTTGAGCTTTTTAAAGCCGTAGGCCGCCAGGTGTTCCACCGCGTTGTACAGCTCCGCCGACAGCTCCACCCCGGTGGCGCCGCCGCCGACGATGGCGATGTCCACCTTTTCGTCCACGGTGTCGCTCTCGGCGTACTGCAAAAAGCGGTTCATCAGCTCGTCGTGGAAGCGCTCGGCCTGCTGGGGGCTGTCGAGGAAGATGCAGTGCTCCCGCACGCCCTGGGTGCCGAAGTCGTTGGACACCGAGCCGATGGCCAGCACCAGCATGTCGTATTTAAGGTAGCGCTCGCCCACCATGGGCTGGCCCCTGTCGTCGAGCAGGGGGGCCAGGGTGATGGTTTTGGCTTCCCGGTCGATGCCGGTGAGGGTGCCCAGATGAAAGCTGAAGCCGTGGTTGTGGGCCTGGGAGCGGTAGCTCAGGCCGTCGATGCCCGGATCCATGGCGCCGGTGGCCACTTCGTGCAGCAGGGGTTTCCACAGGTGGGTCCGGTTGCGATCCACCAGGATCACCTCCGCCTTGCCCTTGCGTCCCAGTTGCCGTCCCAGCTTGGTCGCCAGTTCCAGTCCGCCGGCGCCGCCGCCGACCACGATAATCCTTGTCATATTCGACCTCATTCAAAGATAAAAAACCTGCGGCTATGGCGCCTCCATAGCGGCAGATTTTCTGCCCGGCGTCGCCCGGGCCAGGCGACGCCTATTGTAAAAGTCGTGATGATAATCACAACTTCATTTTCACATAAAAATAACCACCGGCTCAGTGCCAGCCCTGCCCGGCACCAATGCGGTGCAGCCGCTCGCTCGCCTCGCGCCAGCGGCGGCTGCCGTAAAGGTGGGCGGCGCCGGCGTTGTCGCGCTTGCGCAGGGGCGCCAGATCCCGCTGCAGATCATGGGGCAGGCTGTCGATGATGCTCACCGCCCCGGCCCTGTGGTTGCAGGCCAGCAGCAGGTCGCAGCCCGCCGCCAGCGCCTGCCGGGCCCGCTCGGGATAGTCTCCGGCCACCGCCGCCCCTTCCATGGTCAGGTCGTCGCTGAACACCAGGCCGCCAAAACCCAGCCGCTCGCGCAACACCCGCTTCAGCCAAAATTCGGAAAATCCCGCCGGCCGCTCGTCCACCCGGGAATAGATCACATGGGCCGGCATCAGGCCCTGCACCAATCCGGCCTTGATCAGCTCGCGAAAGGGCACCAGGTCGGCCTGCTCGATCTCGGCATAGTCCCGCGTATCCACCGGGCTTTCCTTGTGGGAGTCGGCGCGCACGCTGCCGTGGCCGGGAAAATGCTTGGCCACCGCCGCCATGCCCGCCGCCTTCATGCCGCCGATATAGGCGCCGGCCCTCGCTATCACCTGTGCGGGGTCGGTGCCGAAGCTGCGATCCCCTATCACCTCGCTGCCCCGTTCCAGATCGAGCACGGGCGCAAAGCTGAGATCGATGTCGTGGGCCAGCAGCTCGGCCGCCATCAGCCAGCCGGCGTCTTCCAGCAGGGAGGGCAGCTCGGGATGATCCAGGCCCGCCAGCCGGCCCGGCGCCGGCAGCGGGAAAAAGCCCTCGCGAAAACGCTGCACCCGGCCGCCTTCGTGATCCACCGTCAGCAGCAGGCCCGGCCTGGCCTGGCGCACCGCCTGTACCAGGGCCGTCAGTTGGCGGCGATCGTGGTAGTTGCGGCTGAAAAAAATCACCCCGCCCACGGCCGGATGGGCCAGCAGCTCGCGCTCTTCCGCATCCAGTTCGCAGCCGGCCAAATCGAGAATAAAGGGACCCATAATCGTTCGATACTCCACGGTCGCCAGCGCGACCCTTGCTTGTTCACAGGGAGGACAGACTCAGTGCCAGCCGCCGCCGGGCCTGTTCCAGCAGGCCGCCGTAGTCCGGCGTACCATGATATTGGTATTGCAGCGCCGCCCACAAGGCCGTGAGCAGGGCCACCCAGGGCAGCCGGGCCCGCAGCCGGTCGTCGTCCAGCACGCCGCCCGCCGCCCGATAGCAGGCCAGCATCCGTGCCCGACCCGCCCGGTCCAGCCCCCGGTCGTCGGCAATCACCGCCAGGTCGAAGGCCGGATCGCCCAGCCCGGCGTATTCCCAATCCAGCAGCCAGGGCCGCCCGCCCAGCAGGTTGCCGGCGGTCAGGTCGTGGTGGCAGGGCACCGGGCTGAAGGGCGGATTGAGCGCGGGAGCGGAAAACGCCGGCCACGCCTCGGCCAGCCAGCCGGGCACCGGTGCCAGCCGGTCCAGGTATCGGCCGGCATGGGCCGCCAGATCCAGCGGCGCCAGCCCGGCGGGCAAGCGGTGCAGGGCCGCCACCCTCGGCATCAGCGCCGCCAGCGGCCCCGGCGTGCGGCGCCAGTCCGGCTGATCCAGCCAGTCCAGCACCAGCACACCCGAGTCCGGGCAGGCAAACCGGATGGGCGGCGCCAAACCGGCCTCGGCTGCGGCACTGTGTGCCTGCAGCTCCCGCCGGCGGTCGATGCCGAGCGCCTCGGCCCGGGCACAACCCAGCCGCAGCCAGAAGCGGCCGTGGGTGTTGTCGAGCCGGAAACTGCGATTGGTGTGGCCGCCCGCCAGCGCCGTCAGCCGGCCGCGCCAGGCCTCGGGCAGGGCGGCCAGCAGTGGCTCAGCGTCCACTGACGCTGTCGGACCAGAGCACCTCGCCGCTGGCGAGCTCCATCAACTGGCCGCTCAGGCTGAACCCGGCACCGCCCCGGCTCAGGTTGCCGGACAGCAGGTAGGCGGCACCGCTTTGCTTGCCCAGGCGCACCAGCGAGGCCATGTCGGCCCGCCCGCCCTGGTAGGCCAGTTGCTGGCGCAGGCTGCTGACCTGGGCGCCGCCGACAAAGTTCAGGGAGCCGGCCAGGGCCGCCTGCAGGCGTTCGGTCAGGCCACGGGTGTCCACCGGGCTGCCCGCCTGGTTGCGGATATCGTCGAGCAGCACGGGGCCGTTGACCTCGGCCAGGGCCGGGCTGGCCCTGAGCCTGGCCGCCAGGCTGTCGGCCAGGCGTTCCAGATTGGCATTGCTGGCCTCGGGCAGCGGCGCCACCGGCGCCTCGGGCAATTCGATCACCGGCGGCGTCGGGGCCGGGGTGGCCGGCGGCGGCACCGGCGCGGGTGTAACCGGACGCACCGGCGCCGGCTGGGAGGAATAGGGATTGGGCAGGCTGCAGGCACTCAGTACCACAGCCGCCGTTGCCAGGGTGGCAAAACGGAATAGGGACATCGCGGTTTCCTCAGTGGGCCAGCAGGGGTCCGAGCGGCTGGCCGCCCAGCAGGTGCAGGTGGATGTGGTACACCTCCTGGCCACCGTGGCGGTTGCAGTTCATGATCAGGCGGTAGCCGTCCTCGGCGATGCCCGCGTCGGCAGCCAGCTTGCGCGCTACGGTGAACAGCCGGCCCAGGGCCTGCTCGTGTTCGGCTTCCACCTCGTTGACAGTGGGGATCAGCACGTTGGGCACGATCAGGATATGGGTGGGCGCCTTGGGAGAGATGTCGCGAAAGGCGGTGACCAGTTCGTCCTGGTACAGGATATCGGCGGGAATTTCCTTGCGGATGATTTTGCTGAAAATGGTCTCTTCTGCCATGGCCTGTCTCCTTGAGGTAAATCGCCGGGTCGCCTGTCGGCCCCGGACAAGATTCGCTATTATAGCCTTGTTAGCCGCCAAAGGAATGAAGTCACAATGAATAAACTATTGATTAAAAACGCAACCCTGGTCAACGAAGGCCGTGTCCAGGTGCAGGATGTGCTGATCGCGGGCGAGCGCATCGAGCAGATTGGCTTCGGCCTGTCCGCCCCCGCCGACGCCCGGGTGCTGGACGCCGCCGGCAAGCACCTGCTGCCGGGCATGATCGACGATCAGGTACATTTTCGCGAACCCGGCATGCCCGACAAGGGCAACATAGCGTCGGAATCCCGCGCCGCCGTGGCCGGGGGCACCACCAGCTTTATGGACATGCCCAACGTCAATCCGCAAACCACCACCCTGGAGGCGCTGGAAGCCAAGTTCAAGCTGGCCGAGGGCCGGGCCGCCGGCAACTACAGCTTCTACCTGGGCGGCACCAACGACAACCTGGAGCAAATCCAGCGCCTGCAGCCCAACCAGACCTGCGGCGTCAAGGTGTTCATGGGCGCTTCCACCGGCAATATGCTGGTCGACAGCGAAGCCGCCCTGGCCGGCATCTTCCGCGACAGTCCGGTGCTGATCGCCACCCACTGCGAAGACTCGCCCACCATCAAGCGCAACGAAGAGCTGGCCCGGGCCAAGTACGGCGACGCCGTGCCCTTTGGCGAGCACGGCCATATCCGCAGCGCCGAGGCCTGCTACCTGTCCTCTTCCCTGGCGGTGAGCCTGGCCAAGCGCTACCAGTCCAAGCTGCACGTGCTGCACCTCACCACCGCCCGGGAGATGAGCCACTTCACCGCCAGCCACTCCCTGGCCGAGCTGAAGGACAAGAACATCACCGCCGAAGTGTGCGTGCACCATCTGTTCTACAACGAGGCCGACTACGAGCGCCTGGGCGCCCAGATCAAGTGCAACCCGGCGATCAAGACCGCCGCCGACCAGCAGGCGCTGATCGACGCGGTCAACCAGGACATCATCGACATCATCGCCACCGACCACGCGCCCCACACCTGGGTCGACAAGCAAAACTCCTACTTCGGCGCGCCCTCGGGCCTGCCCCTGTGCCAGCACGCCCTGCCGATGCTGATGGAGTTCTACCACAAGGGCATCTTCAGCCTGGAGACCATAGTGCGCAAAACCTCCCACGCGGTGGCCGAGCGCTATCAGATAAAAGACAGGGGCTATATCCGCGAAGGCTATTTCGCCGATCTGGTGCTGTTCGACCTCAACGACCGCATGGCGGTCAGCAAGGACAACCTGCTCTACCACTGCGGCTGGTCGCCGCTCGAGGGCACCACCCTGAAGAGCCGGGTCGACACCACCCTGGTCAACGGCCACATCGCCTACCAGAACGGTGTGGTCAGCGAGCAGGCCTTCGGCCAGCGGATGCAATTTACCCGCTAGTGCGTAAATAGCAGGCAAACGCACCACAGTGGCCGGCACGGGTGTTGACAGCCTCCGGCCACTTCCCTAGAATCCGTCCCCGTCGACACAACGACGATTTCGGCGTGTAGCGCAGCCTGGTAGCGCACTGTCATGGGGTGTCAGGGGTCGGAGGTTCAAATCCTCTCACGCCGACCAAATCATCCTGAAAAGCCCACCGCAAGGTGGGCTTTTTGCTTTCCGGCCTTCTCTGTCTGGCCACGTTCAATGGACCATCCCAACCCGGAGCGCAGGCGGCCCGCCTGCATTCCCGCGAAGCGGGACCCCCGGGCCCGGCACCACCGCCAGACCACAGGCGCAACACCCCATGCGGGCGAGCCGCCCGCGCCCCAAAGGCTCCTTGCAATGCCACCACCCGGAGCGCCCGCGCGCCAAAGGCTTCTTGCAACACCCCTCCCCGGCGTCCCGTACTACACTTTAGGGGCTCAACCACACGGGAGGACCCCATGGCCAGATACAGCGAAGCCACCAAGGATGCCTGGGACGAACTGCAGGAAAAACGGGCAAAACTGAAAGCCGCCAGCGAGCGCTACGATCACCGGGTACAACAGTTCCGGGAAGACGCCTGCTCCCTGGAGGCCGTCACCCAGGCCTTCGACGACAAACAACAGGCCAGCCAGGAGCATGCCGAGGCTTTCCACCGGCTGTTCAAGGCATAAACGTCCGCTAACGTAAGGTAGTCCGCCTTACGTTAGCGTTTTCCCCGGCGCCAGCCGCTGTCACACCGCCGCCGAAACGGATTCAGATAATACCGTTATCGTATAAAATGCAGCTGTACCCTCCCTTATTCTCACAGAGGCAACATCATGGCAGGATTCCGGAAAAAATCGCTGGCCCTGGTACTGGCCGGCGTCATCACCACCCAGCTGGCCGCCTGCGGCACCGTCTTCTACCCCGAGCGCAAGGGCCAGATCAGCGGCCGTATCGACCCCGTAGTGGCCATTGCCAACGGTATCGGCCTGCTGTTTTTCATCGTGCCCGGGGTAGTGGCCTTTGCCGTCGATTTCTCCAACGGCACCATCTACCTGCCCGGCGGCCGGGCCGAACAGCATCCCGACCTCAACCCAGACACCCTTAACGCGCACCTCTACGCCGCCACCGGCACCCGGGTAGACTGGCAGCAGGACGAGGTGCTGGTCGAGCAGCTCCACTCCGTCGACGAAGCCCGGCTGCTGGTCGCCTCCCTGTCCCGTAGCGGCGATTACGCCTCGCGCTGAGCGCGGCTGCGCCAGTGAACCCTGGTCGGCACCACGTGGGCGGCCTGGACCGGGGTTTCCCCCTGCAACAGCAGGCTGCACAGTTCGAAGGCCGCCCCCGCCAGGGCCTCGCAGTCCTGGGCCACCGCATCCACCGCTATCGGCAGGCAGTCGAGCAGCTCGTGATCGTCGAAGGTGCCGAGCCGGATGGGCTCGGCCAGCAAATGATGCTCGTTGAGGTAGCGCAGCACCCCCTCGAGCAGGGTAAAGGAAGCGGTAAACAGGGCCCCGGGCAGCCGGCCCAGCTCCCGGTGCAGCTGCTCCATCATGCAATACCCCGACACCGGGCGATAGTCCGCCATCCAGATCCACTCCGGCCTGGCTTCGATCCCGGCCCGCTGCAGACCCAGCTCGTAGCCCGCCAGGCGGTGGCGGCTGGGCGACAGCGCCAGCTGTCCGCCCAGGAAATACACCGCCTCCTGCCCCAGGGCCATGGACTGCACCAGCTCCGCCGTGGCCCGGCAGGCGTCGGAGATCACCAGCGGCAGGGTCGACTGGCCGATATGGCGATCGAGCTGGATCACCGGCAGCCGCTCGGTCAACTGGCGATAGGCGGCGTCGTCGCTGGCGCTGGAGGCCACGATCAGGGCGTCCACCTGGCGCTGGACCAGCCCCGCCACCACCTGTTGTTCCAGTTCGGGATCGTCGTCGGAACAGGCGATCAGCAGTTGCAGCCCGGCCTGCCGGCAACGGGATTCCAGCGACTTGGCGATGCTGGCAAAGCCGAAGTTGGTGAGATCGGGGATCACCAGCCCCAGGGTATGGCTGCGGCGGGAGCCCAGGGCGCGGGCATGGAGGTTGGGCTGGTACTGGTAGCGCCTGGCCACCGCCATCACCCGTTCGCGGGTTTCGTCGGCAATGCGGTACTGGCCGGCCTTGCCGTTCATCACCAGGCTGGCGGTGGCCTTGGACACGCCGGCCAGCTCCGCCAGCCGGGCGATGGTCAGTTTCTTTTTATCCACGGGCTTGTCGTTATGTCGGCTGTTGCGGTCATTCTACCCAAGCCGAGCCCAGAGGCCAGTAACAAAAGCGGATTTCTCCCGCCCCGCCCCAGCGGATCTCGGGATTGGCCCCCGGGAAATAACGGGCCGACATCGTCGCCTCCCCGCCGTTGATAAAGAGTTCGATGCTGGAGCTGTCGAGCAGCAGCCGCAGATCCGACACCTGTCCGCGCCAGCGCCGGCTTTCCCATTCGCCGCTGCGCCAGTTCAGCCGCCGGAGCTCCAGGCCGTCGGCGTTCAGCGTCAGCACCGCCGCCTGCCCCAGGTAGATCCGCACCTCGCCGCTGACGTCGAGTTCCAGCTCGGCCCGGCCGCCCTGCAGCCGGGGCGCCTGCACCGCCAGTCCCTGCCAGCGGAGCACCTCGCCGCGCAGGGCGGCCAGCTCGGGCACCGGATTCTGGTACAGGTGGCCCTGGCGCCAACTCAACACCCGCGGGCAACTGAGCTGGTTCATCCAGCCATAGTCCCGGGTCGGCTGGGCCGGCTCGTTGTCGTCGGGCAGGCCGAGCCAGCCGATCAGCAGGCGCCGGCCCTGGTCGTCCAGGGTGGTCTGCGGGGCATAGAATTCGAAGCCCAGATCCAGCTCGTGGAAGTCGCCGTGGGCCAGGCGGCCGCTGTGCCAGTCCAGCTCGCCGGCCAGCCAGCCGCACTGGTACAGGTTCTGGTAGCGCTCGGCCTCGGCCGGCAGGCCCTGGGGGCAGCAAATCAACACCTGGCGTCCGCCGAGTTCGAACAGATCCGGGCATTCCCACATATAGCCGAACTCGCCGATATTCCCCTCACCGCTGCCGGCCAGCACCCCGGTTTGCTGCCAGTGGTGCAGATCTGGGCTCCGGTAGAGCAGCACCTTGCCCTGGCCGTCTTCGCTCTGGGCCGCCAGCACCATCCACCAGCGCCCGTCGTGCCACCATACCTTGGGGTCCCGCACATGGCCGCTATAGCCCTCGGGCAGATCCAGCACCGGGCCCAGCTTTTCAAACTCACCGAATTCCCGCTCCACCGCCAGGCACTGGAAGGCGGTGCGCCGTTCCCGGTCGTATTTGACGTTGCCGGTGTAGATCAGGGTCAGCTCGCCGTTGTTGTCCACCGCCGAGCCGGAGTAGCAGCCGTTGCGCTCGTAGTCCTCGGTGGGGGCCAAGGCCAGGCCCAGGTGTTGCCAGTGCACCAGGTCGTCCGACACCAGCTGGCCCCAGGTCTTGGCGCCGTGGGCGCAGGCCAGCGGGTTCCATTGGTAGAACAGCCGGTAGCGGCCGTCGAACTGGATAAAGCCGTTGGGATCGTTGAGCAGGCCCACCGGGGCGGCGATATGCCAACCGGGCCGATGGGGATCCCCCTCGGCCCGGTTCAGCCCCCCAAGCAAGGCCTCGCTCAGCCTGTTCAGCCACTGCTGTTCGGTCATTGCCATATCTCCTCTCAACTTGATGACCAGCCCGCTCCTCGCTCCTGTAGCCGGCGCTTTAGCTGCCGGGAAACGCAACGGCGGGCCCGCAGGCCCCGCCGTTTATCGCCTTGCGCCACGTAAACGGGCGCCTACGGACTATGGGAAGAGCCGGCACGAAACCTTGTCGGCCACCCGACTTTCTCAGTCCAGCTTGTACTTCAGCAGGGTGGAGGCGGTGAAGGCCGCGCCGAAGGCGATGACCATGCCGATGCCGTAGTTCAGCAGCGAGGCTGGCTGCACTATGGCCAGGCCCGGCAGGCCGGTCAGGCCCACGGCGGTCATGCCCACCTTGGAGGCCACCACGTAGGCGCCGCCCAGGGCGCCGCCGAACAGGCCGGCCAGGAAGGGCTTGCCGTAGCGCAGGTTGACCCCGAAGATGGCCGCTTCGGTGATGCCCAGCAGGCAGGAGGCACCGGCCGGCACCGTGATGGCCTTGAGCTTGGCGTCCTTGGTCTTGAAATACACCGCCAGGCAGGCGCCGCCCTGAGCCACGTTGGACATGGCCCAGATCGGCAGCAGGAAGTTGACGGCGATGGCCGGGTTGGTCAGCAGCCCGGTTTCGATGGCGTGGAAGCTGTGGTGGATGCCGGTGATCACGATGGCCGAATAGGTGCCGCCGAACACCAGGCCCGCCAGCCAGCCGGCGTGATCATAGAGGGTGCTGAGCACGAGCGAGATGCCGTCACCCAGGCCGCGGCCGAGGGGCCCCACAAACAGCAGGGCCACGAAGCCGGCGATCAGCAGGGTGAGGAAGGGGGTGACGATCAGATCCAGGGCGTTGGGCACCACCTTGCGCAGGCGTTTTTCCACCTGGCTCATCACCCACACCGCCAGCAGCATGGGAAACACGGTGCCCTGGTAGCCGACCATGCCCACTTCCAACCCCATGAATTCCATGGTCTTGAAGCCGTCGGCCACGGTCCAGGCGTTGGTCAGGGCCGGATGGGTGAGGATGCCGCCCAGGGTGGCGCCCAGGTAGGGGTTGCCGCCGAACTCGCGGGCGGCGGTAAAGCCGATCAGCACCGGCAGTATGATAAAGGCGGCCGAGCTGAACATGTCGAGCATGATGAACAGGGCGCTGTCGGGGGACACCCAGCCGTAGGAGCGCACCATGCCGAGCAGGCCCATCAGCAAACCGGCGGAGACGATGGCCGGGATGATGGGCACGAAAATATTGGACAGGGTCCGGGCCAGGCGCTGGGCCGGATTGAGTTTGGCGGCGGCCGCGTCCACCAGCTCCGCCTTGCTGGTTTCACCCAGGCCGGCGACCTTGGTGAACTCCGCGTACACCTTGTTGACCAGGCCAGTGCCAAAGATCACCTGCAGCTGGCCGGCGTTGGCGAAGCAGCCCTTCACCCCCTCCAGCTCCTGGATGGCGCCCTTGTCGACCAGGCTGTCGTCGCTCAGCACCAGCCGCAGCCGGGTGGCGCAATGGGCGGCACTGACGAGGTTTTCCTTACCGCCCAGCAATGGCAGCAGTCCTTTGGCAATGGCTTCAATATTCATAACAGCGAGTTCCCATTACAAAAACAAGGATGGGGACGATCGCCGTCCCCATAAAGATTAGAACACGTACTTAAAGCGCACCCGGGCTCCGTAGCGGTCGGTGGCGACGGTGGACTCTTCCACATCAAAGTCGGACCAGTAGGCGCCGAGCAGGATGCCGAAGTTGTCCAGATCCAGCACGTTGTCGAACCGGTAGGAGGTATAGACGGTGTTGCTCTTCTGGGTGCCTTCGAGGTACTCGTAGCCGGCGGCGGCCTCGTCTATCTTGTTGCGGCCGTAGATATAGCCCAGGCCGAACTTGTCGAACAGCACGTTGGCGCCCAGGGTCAGGTTCTCTTCGTTCAGCGCATCCAGATAGGCGGCGTTGAGGTTGGCCTTGATCAGGCCGGACTGCCAACCGAAGGTGGTGCCGTAACCGGTGCGGCGGGCCACCTTGCGGCCTTCGGCGTCGATGATGGCGTCTTCCACCAGGTTGTGCTCGGCGCCCAGCGCCCAGCTGAAGTCGCCGGCCTGCCAGCGCAGCGCCGGCCGCACCACGATGGAGTCCTTCTCCTTGGTCAGTTCATGGCCGTGGTAACGGCGGGCGCCGTCGACCACGTTGAACAGGTCGCTGCGATCGCCGAACAGGGTGGCCAGCTCCAGGTAAACATCGCCCAGCTGGCGGCTGACCATGACGTGACCGGCGTCGCCGGCGCGGCCGCGGGCTTCCTTGGCCATGTACAGGTAGGCGGAGCCGTCGGTGTAAAGGCCGGAGGAGGTATCGCCGGAGTGCTCCACGAACACGTCCTGGCCCAGGGGGAACAAGTCCAGCGCTTCGAAGCGGCCGATCTTCATCTCGCCCACGTCGCTGCGGCCGAAGGCAAACCAGGCGTCATCCGAGCCCACACCGCCGCTGCTGCCCAGGGTGGGCTGGGCCTTGAACTTGGCATAGGCGCCGGAGTCGGCGACCCGCTCCCCGGAGATGTCGAGCAGCAGCCGGCCGGTCTGATCCCAGCGGTCGTCACGGCCGTCGTTGCGGTAGAGGTTGCTGTCTTCCTGCTTGTTGGCGACGTTGATGTCGAATTCCACATCGCCGCCCAAGCTCAGGCGGCCCTTGTTGCCTTCCCAGGTCACTTCGGCATTGGCGGTGGCCGCGGTCCCTGCCACCAGTAAACCCAACAGTAATGCTTTCCTTGTCATTTTCTTCTCCTGCAATTAAACGGGAGTGAGGTTGTGGGCGATAAAGGCTTCCATCGCCGCCGTGTCCGGCAGGGCCGCCATGGCACCCAGTCGTAGGCAACACTGGGCGCCACAGGCCTGGGCCTGGGTCAGTACGGTGGCAAATTGCGCCTTATCGGCTTGGGGGTAGGTGGCCAGGCCCGCCAGCAGGCCGGCCATAAAGGCATCTCCCGCCCCCGTGGTGTCGACAGCTTCCACCGCGAAGGCGGGCTGCCACAGTCGCTCCCCCTTGAGGGAGGCCAGTACACCTTCTGCGCCCAGGGAAATAAGCACAAAAGGCAACCGGTATTCGTTTTCCAGGGCCGTCATGGCCAGGTTGGGATCGGCGTGGCCGGTGAGCAGTTCGGCTTCCTCGCCGGACAGCTTGAGCAGGTCCACTTCCGGAATAATGCGTTCCAGCGAGGCCTTGAGGCTGGCTTCATCCGGCCAGCGGCTCAGGCGGATATTGGCATCGAAGCTGACAAAGCCGCCGGCCTGACGGATACGGCGCACCGCCATCAGGGTGGTGCCCCGCGCCGGCTCGGCGGTCAGCGCCAGGGAGCAGAGGTGCAGCCAGTCGCCGGCCTTGAACTCGGGCAGGTCGGCCGGCGCCAGCAGTTGATCCGCCGACTGCTGGGCCAGGAAGAAGAAGCTGCGCTCGCCGCGGGCATCCAGCGCCACCAGGGTGGAGCTGGTGGGCAGCCGCGCATCCTGCCGTACCCAGGAGGTGGCGACGCCCTCCCGTGCCAGGGTGTCGATGATCATGTCGCCGAAGGGATCCTGGCCCAGACGGCCGACGAAGGCGGAGGCCCCGCCCAGCCGGCGGATGCCCACGGCCACGTTGGCCGGTGCTCCACCCACACAGGGCAGCAACTGGCCGCCTTCGGCCGGCAGCAAGTCCATCACACCATCACCCAGGCAATAAATCACAGACATCATTCTCTCCGCTCGTGCTTGATGGATGCACCATAGCTAAACCGATTTAGCCAAACAACGACTTCCAGCTAAAACGTTTCAGCTTTGTGATCCAGCTAAAAAAAGCGGGGGCAAAAAGTGCCAGATGAAGCTTTAAGAGACAAAAAACTAAGCTTTGCCCGGGCAGTCCGATATGGTTGCTGGGTCAGTACCTACTCGAGTGACGTGCAGGCGTTGCCGGCGTATCTCACGCAAAAAACACCCTGAAAGGAAGCCCGATGATTAAAGCCCCCATCTTTGCTGTTTCGCGACACGGTCGCGGCCGGACCTTAGGCCACCCTCTTGCCACCACCCCCGCTGTTTGAGGATATCTTCATGAATGCTTTACGTTTTATCGTCGATATGAGCGTACGTAAAAAGCTGATCTTCGGGTTCGGGGTGGTACTGCTGATCTCCCTGCTCAGCGCCTGGCTCAGTTACGGGCGGATGCAGACTATCCAGCACCTGATCGAACGCCTGGTGAAAGTCGATGAAATCGAGACCCTGGTGGTCGACGCCCGGATGAATGAAAAGAACTACCTGCTGCGCCATGACGAACAATATATCGGGCAGGCACTTGCCCTGACCCAGCAAGCGGCCGAGCTGAGCGAGGAAACCCGCAAGATACTGCGCTATCCCGAGATAGCGGCCCAGATCGGCAGCCTGCAGCAGTACCTCGGCAATTATCGGGACAGCCTGGCCAGCCTGCGCCAGCACCAGCAGAGCGCGATCGACGCCCAGCAGCAGCTGGAGAGCAGCGCCCGCCAGGCCATAGAGCGGTTCGAGGAACTGGAGTTCAGGCTGAGCAGCGAAGCCATCCGCCAGCTCAGGAGCATCGGCGAGACCAACGGCCTGCGGATGCTGGACGTGGCCGGCCAGGCCAATGTGCTGAGCAAGGCGGTACTCATGGTGCGCCAGGCGGAAAAGAACTACGTCAGCAACCGCAACCCGCTCTATGCCGACGAGGTGTTCAAGCAACTGCAGGATCTGGCGACCAAGGCCAATGTGCTCAAGAACAACTACCAGGGCCGCAACCTGAGCGAACGCCTCGGCGCCGATGCCGCCGCCGCCCTGATCGACGCCGCCCTGGCCGAGCTGGGCCGCTACCGGCAGAGCTTCGAGCGGTTGCAGCAGGGCTATAGCCAGTTGCTCGACACCGAAGACGGGATGACGGAGCATGCGCGCCAGATGATGGCTTCGGCCTCGAAAGCGGCGGAACTGCAGGTCGGCATACTGCAGCAAAACGGCGATGAAGCCCGGCTGATCATGCTGGTGTCCACCGGCATTGCCTTTGCCGCCGGCATCCTGATCGCCCTGCTGATCACCCAGAGCATAGTGGCGCCGCTGCACCAGGTGGTGGCGCTGTCCCGCACCATCGCCGCCGGCGACCTGTCCCGCAATATCCGAAGCGATCGCCGGGACGAGGTGGGCCAGCTGATGCAAGCCATGCAGCACATGACCGACAACCTGCGCGACCTGCTCACCCGGCTGACCTCGGGCATAGAGCAACTGGCCACCGCCACCGAGGAAATGTCCGCCGTCACCGAGCAGACCAGCGCCGGCGTGACCCAGCAGAAAATGGAAACCGAGCAGGTGGCCACCGCCATGAACCAGATGACCGCCACAGTGCTGGAAGTGGCCCGCAGCGCCGAGGCCGCCGCCGGTTCGGCGCTGGAAGCGGACGGCCAGGCCCGCCAGGGTGCCCAGGTGGTGCAGCAGGCCATTGCCCGCATCGAAAACCTGGCCGGCGCCATCGAGGAGTCCGCCGGGGCCATAGAGCGGCTGCGCCAGGACAGCGGCAATATCAATACCGTGCTCGACGTGATCAAGGGCATTGCCGAGCAGACCAACCTGCTGGCGCTCAATGCCGCCATCGAGGCGGCCCGGGCCGGCGAGGCCGGGCGAGGCTTTGCGGTGGTGGCGGACGAGGTGCGGGCACTGGCCAAGCGCACCCAGGAGTCGACGGTGGAAATCGAAGGCCTGATTGGCGCCCTCCAGCAAGGTGCCCAGGGCGCCGTGTCCACCATGGACACCAGCCGCCAGCTGGCCGACGGCACGGTAGAGGCGGCCCGCCAGGCGGGCAGCTCGCTGGACGAGATCAACCAGTCGGTATCCACCATCCAGCAGATGAGCCAGCAGATCGCCACCGCCGCCGAGGAGCAGACTTCGGTGGCCGAGGAAATCAACCGCAGCGTGTCCAACATCCGTGACGTCGCCGAACAGTCCGCCGCCGCCACCGAAGAAACCGCCGCCACCAGCGTCAGCCTGGCCCGCCTCGGCGGCGAGCTGCAGGAGCAGATTGCCCGCTTCAGGCTGGCCTGACGGGCGGGAAGCTGGAAGTTTTTCAGGAGCGCAGGCGGCCCGCCTGCCTTCGCGCGCAGCGCGAGCCTTCGGGTTGGCATAGCCCCCACGGGGTTAAAAAGGCTCGATGCCGCTCTTATGCGGGCGGGCCGCCCGCGCCCCAGGAGGTTTCCAGCTTCAGTAGGCTCCGCCGATGGCCGGGCGCAGGTTGTCGTAGAGGGGAATAACGTCGTTGAGTTCGGCCGGGCTCAGGCCGGCGTCCATCCGGGCCAGCCGCTGGCGGGCCCGCTCCATGCTGGGTTCGCGCAGCAGTACCACATTGGGATAAAGCCGCCGGGCCTCGGCCAGCAGGGCGGCGGCGCGCGCCGGCTCGCCCGCCGCCAGCAAGGCCAGGTAGCTGTTGTAATACAGCCCGGCCCTGGGGGTGTGGCCGACAAAACGCCGGGCCCAGCTCACATAGTCGAGCAGCGCCGCCCGGTCCCCCGCCAGCAGTGCCCGCTTCAGTTGCCAGTGGTGACGGTAAAAGGCCATGCGATCGTGCCAGATCAGGGGATTGACCACCCGGGCCAGGGCGGCGGCTTCGCGTCCCTGCTCCCGGGCATAGGCGGTCAGTTGCTGGGTGGCCACCAGGCCGGTGGCCATGAACAGCACCAGGCCAAGGCCCCAGGCCCGCACCGGCCAGCGGCTCCAGGCCGGCGGCGCCGGCAACAGCCGGCGCTGGCCGTATTCCGCGTCGATCACATAAATCAGCACCAGCACCATAAACCAGTGCGGCTGCGAGTGATAAAAGGGAAACTCGGTCTGGCTGTGGATGAAGATGGGCGTGAGGATGCCGACCCAGGCCAGGGCCCGGGCGAAGGGTACCCGGTGCAGCAGCCGCAGCACCAGCAGGCTGATCAGCAGCAGGCCGAGCAGGGGCGCCAGGCCGCCCTCTATGGCCCAGTACAGAAACTCGTTGTGGGGATGGCCCATTTCGGTGAACAGCGCCTCGGCCCCCGGGGTCTGCTCGCGCCAGTCGGCATAGGTCTGGTAAAACGCCGACTCGAAGCCGCCGTAACCGTAACCGGCCCAGGGATGATCCAGCCACATGCGCAGGCCGTGGGCGTAAATATCGAAACGCCCGTCGGCCTGGGTGTAGATGCTCAGGCTGCGCTTGCTCATTTCGAACACCTCCAGCCCGAACACCCCCACCAGGATGCCGAGGGGGATCAGCGCCAGGGTGGCCAGCAGCCGCTTGGAACGGGTTTGCGCCAGGGTCTGCCACACCAGCGGCAGCATCAGCGCCAGCCCCAGCAACAGACCGAGCTGGCCGGCCCTGGACTGCAGCAGCACCACCAGCATGGCGCCGGCGCCCAGTACGGCGGCAAACCAGCAGGACTTGAACAAAAAGGGCCGCCAGGGCGACTTGGCCTCGTTCAGCCACAGATACACCGCCAGTATCATGCCGGTCACGATAAAACTGGCCATGACGTTGCG
Source organism: Zobellella taiwanensis (assembly GCF_003012795.1). GTDB lineage: Bacteria > Pseudomonadota > Gammaproteobacteria > Enterobacterales > Aeromonadaceae > Oceanimonas > Oceanimonas taiwanensis. Next base: position 207,895 of record NZ_PXYH01000003.1, on the reverse strand, counting down.
GTGCTGGAAAATGCCGTAGGGCGAGCGCACCTCGGTGTTGTAGCCAAAGGGGTTGCCCGGCTCGAGCACAAAGAACTGGGCCAGGCCGAACAGCATCTCCACGCTCACCGCCAGCAGCAGGCAATACAGCAGGTAGCGCCGTCCCCGGCCGTTGAAACGGCATTGTTGCAACGCCAGGTAGAACAGCAGGCCGCCGGCCAGGCCCAGCATGCGCGGCAGCGCCTGGCCGGCCACCGAGTTGTTGTGCCAGTAGAAAAAGGGCAGCCACAGCAGGGCGCTGGCGGCCACCACCCCCAGCCAGAAGCGGCTGGTCAGCAGCCGCCGGCGGTGCCAGTGCCAGAGCCCGAGCGTGGTCATCAGCCCCACCCAGAGCCAGCCGGCCACGTTGAACGGCAGTTGCAGGCCGATGCCGAACAGGTGGGGCAGATAGAGATGCATGCCGAACAGGGCGTAGCCGGCCACGCAGACCAGCATGACCCTGGCCAGGCGCTCCTGTTGCAGCAATTGCATGGACATCATGATAGGACGGAAACTCGCAGGCCGGGGCTCATCGACAGACCCCTACTTTACCAGCACAGCCCGGGGGGCGGAAAGCGGGCCGCCCCCCGGGCCGTTGTTTTCCGTCGCATCGGCGCGCCGGCCGGTTAAAATTCGAACCGGTAGAACAGATCGATGGCCTGGTTCAGGCCGCTGGCCGCCTGCAGATACAGCCGGGGCAGCAGCTCATAGCGCAGGCGCAGCTCGCCGATGGCCGAGAAAACCCCCACCCCGTAGCCTATCTGCAGGCCGGGCAGCACATAGGCGCTGATATTGACCTCGGTGCTCTCGCCCGATCCCGCCGTGTCCAAAGACACATCCTGCAGCCCCAGCGCCTCGCCCACCCCGGTGACGATACCGCCCACCTGACCGACGCCGGCACCGATCAGCATGGACTGCACCAGGGCGTTGCCGTCGGTTTCGCCCCCTTCCATGCCCCGCCCCCGCAACAGCCAGGACAATTGCTCCACCTGCGGCATCTGGGGCTCGGAAAACACCTCCAGTGCCGGCTGGGTGGCGCTACCCGATACCCGCACCCCGGCCACTATGCTGCTGTCGGCCATGGTCGAGGGGTTGCGGATGGCCTCCACCCTGAGGTTGGGCTGATCCAGCGGTCCGCTGAACAGTATGCTGCCTTCGCGGATCAGCAGATTCTGGCCGTAGGCACGGAAGTTGCCGTCCACCAACCGGATTTCACCGTTGGCGCGCAGGCTCCGGCCCGGCGGCTGGACCAGGCGCATCTGCCCCTCGAGCCGGGTATTGAGGCCGAAGGCGGCCAGGCGCACGTCCTCCGCCAGCCGCACCTGCAGGCGGATATCGAGGGGCAGTGCCGGGCCGGTTTCCGGCACCAGGCCGGACGGCTGCACAATGACCACGTCGGCGGACTTGGAGACCGCGCTCTCGGGCAGCTCCTTGACCTCTATCCTGGCCCAGGGGATAAGTATTTCGCCCCGTACCCGGGCCTGCTCGCCGAGGGAAATCTGCAGATCCGGGCTGACCCGCACCCGGCCCATGCCCGGATAGCCCGCTTCCAGCTCGCTGCCCTGCAGGCGGATTTCGCCGCTCACCGGCAACTCGCGCCAGTCCAGCTCGCCGCTGATGTTGAGCGGCCCCTCGCCCACCCGGAGCCGGCCGTCCAGGGTGGCGCGGGTGCCGTCCACCGACAGCCGGGTACTGAAATCCCGCACCCGCACCACATCCGAATAGGTGTCCACCTCGCCGCCGGTGAGGCTGATGTCGCCGAACAGCAGGGGCGCGTCCAGGCTGCCCGCCAGCCGGGCCTGGCCGGCCAGGGTACCCTGCAGCCGGGCCACCTCCGGCAGCAAGGGTGCCAGCCAGTCCAGTTTGAGGTCGACGATGGACAGCTCGCCGGCCAGGGCCCGGCGGTCGTCCAGGTCATCCACCCGGGCGTCCAGCCGCAACCGGCCGAGCGGCGCCGAGTCAAACTCCAGCAGGCCGGTCAGGCGGTTGCCGGCCACCTCGCTGACCAGTTGCAGGGTGCGGTAGTCGAGCCGGGTGTCGCCGCTGACAAAAGTGCCCGGCGTGGTATTGATGCGGGCCTGCAACCGGGGCGGCGCGCCGGCCTGCCAGCGGGCGTCCACCCGGCCGCCGAGGATGGCCTCCCAGGCAAAATCCTCCGGCAGGAAGGGCGCCAGCCGGGCCAGATCCAGCTCGCGGATATCCACCCCGGCGCGTCCCTCGCCGCCCTCGCTGACCAGGTCGTCCAGGCACAGCGCCGCCTGGCCGGAACGCCAGCAGTGGGCCGAGACGGCAAGGCGCGCGCGGGCCTGGCGCCAGCTCAGGGCCACCGGCTGCTGCAGGGCCCAGCGCTCGAGCGGCGTGTCCAGGCTCGCCTGGGCCAGCCGGCCCTGCCAGCCCTGCTCGTCCCGCCGGCCGTCCAGTTGCAGCGCCAGCGCCAGGGGCTCGCCCTGGGCCGTCAGGCTGAGCCGGTGGGCCGCCTCGGTGCCGCCCGCATCGAGCCGCAGCGCGCTGAATTCCAGGCCGCCGGCCCTCAGGCTGTCCAGGCCCAGCGTCAGTTCGCCGGCGGGCGCCGGGCCCAGGGTCAGGTCGGCGTCGAGGGACAGGCCGTCGGCCCGGGTCTCGTTCATGCCGGCCCGGACCCCGCGCAGCCGGGCCTGGATAACGGGTGCCGCCCGCTCGCCGCCGACCCGCACCGTGCCGGCGATATCGCCGAACAGGCCGGGGGCATAAACCGACAAATCGGGGGCCTGCACCTCGCCCTCCAGTTGCCAGCGCTCGTCGATGCGGCCATTGACCCTGAGCCGGTTGTCGCCGTTGTGCAGCACCAGATCGTGGATATCGCCCCGCAGGTCCTGATCCAGCGCCACCCGGCCCTGCAGCAGCAGCGGATAGTCCCGCAGCCGGCCGCTGATGTCCGGCTCGGCCTGCAGTTGCCAGCGCTCGCCCGCCAGGGTAAAGCGGCTGTCGAGCCCGCCGTTGAGCCGGCCGTCCAGGCCCGCCACCAGGGCGCCGGGATCGACCTCGTCGAGGGTCAGCCGGCCCTGCCAGTCGATCCCCCCGGCCCAGCCCAGGCGGCCGTCCAGCCGCACTTCCCCCTGGGGCAAGGCCAGGGTCAGGGGCGCCAGCCGGGCCTGCTCCAGATCCCCCTCGGCCTCCAGCCGGATGGCAAAGGGCGGCAGTTCGGGGCCGGCGGCCTCGCTGTCCAGCCGCAGTCGGTAGCCGGCAAGGGAGCCGCTCAGGTCAAGCCGGCCCTGCTCCAGCCGCCATTCGGGCTCGGCCAGGGGCCAGCCGAGCCGTTGCCAGTTCAGTGCCAGGGTAAAGGGCAGATCCGTTTCCAGGGGCTTTGCCGTCAGGCTGGCGGCGGCATTGACCGGCCCGGCCAGGGTCAGTTCGGCCGCCAGATCCGCCAGGCTGTCTTGCAGCGTCAACCCCAGGCTCTGGCCTGCCAGTTGGCCCTCCAGCAAGGGTTCATGCAGGGTCGCCTCCAGCGCCAGATCCAGCGGATAATCGCCGCTTAGGGTCAGCTCTCCCGCCAGCCGGGCATCCAGCAGCTCGTGTTGCAGGGTGATATCGTGCAGCCGCAGTGCACTGTGCTCGCCCTCCAGCGCCAATTGCAGCAACGACAGCTCCCGGCTCACCCCGTCCTGGATCAGGCGGCTGTCGCTCAGCCGGAATTCCTGCAGGGTAATGGGAAACGGCAGTATCACCTCCGGCAGGCTGAGCGGCCCGGCCGGGGTTGCCGGAGCGGTATCGGGGGCCGCCCCGTCCTGGGCCGGCAGTAGGGTGATGGTCAGCCCGGCCATGCGCGGCCCGGTGATCACCATGCCGTCGTCGTCCCAGTGCGCGGCCACCGCCAGGCTCTGCCAGGCGATGGTCTGTCCGGGCAGTTCGATGCGCACCCGGTCGGCGCGGATGTCGTCCAGATCGATGCGCAGCGGCGGGGTCAGGTCGACCAGGGGTTCGCGCTCGGCGGATGCCTCCCCCTCGGGCAGGGAGCGGATGCTGACCTCAATGTCGGCTGCCTCCAGCCGGCGCAGCCAGAAACGGCCGTCGAACAGGGTGCCGAGCTGCCAGTCGATAGTGACGTCGCGGGCACTGAAGGCGAGCGAGTCCTGCTCGTAGCCCAGCTCGGCGAACTGCCAGCCGGTGCCCAATTGGCCCGCCACCAGGGTGCCGCTCAGGCCAGGCACCTGGCGCTTGGCGAGATCCCACAGCCACTGGTTGCCGGTGTGGGTGAACAACAGGCTGACCAGCACCATCAGCAGCAGGCAGAGGCCGACGAAGGTGCCGAGTCCGAGACGTTTCAACCAAATCATAATTCAGGCCCCAGGGTAAAATGCAGCCGCCAGGGGGTATCGTCCTCCGACACCCCGAAGGCCAGGTCCAGGCGAATGGAGCCCACCGGGGTCAGCCAGCGCACACCCACCCCGGTGCCCACCTTCCAGGCCTCGCTGTAGTCGTTGGTGGCGGTGCCGGTGTCGACAAAGGTCGCCAGCCGCCACTTGGGCGCCACCCGGTAGTCGTATTCCAGGCTCAGGGCGCTGGCGTACTTGGCCCCCAGCCGGTCGCCGTTGGCGTCGAGCGGGGTGATCGACTCATAGCCGAAGCCGCGCACGGTCAGATCGCCGCCGGTGAAAAAACGCAGCGAGGGCGGCAGGTCGTAGACCTCGTCGACCCAGACCGCGCCCTGCTCGGCGCGGGCGATCAGGCGGTGGTCGTCGGCCAGGGAGCGCAGCCACTTGCTGCGGCCCCAAAAGCGGACAAAGCGGGTATCCGATCCCCACCAGGGCTCCGAGAACTCCAGGGTCGCCAGTTGGGCATCGCCCCAATGGGGATCCAGGCCGCCGCGCACCCGGGTCCGGCTGTAGGAGATACCGGGGATCAGCAGGAAGCTGTCGTCTTCCTGCTGGCCCTGGGTATAGGATTCGTATTCGGAGCGGATAAAGACGTCCCGGGTCCAGTCATAGGCGTTCTTGTCCCAGCGGTGCACCGAGGCCACCAGCCGGTCGCTTTCGGTGTCGTCCTGATCCAGCCGCTGGTAGCCGCCCTGCAGGGTGTAGTAGTTGTCGAGCGGGTGGCCGCGGGGGATCTTGTAGACGAAGGTGATGTCCTGCTTGGGCGCCGACAGCTTGAGGCTGGTGTTGAAGCTGTGGCCCAGGCTGTTGATCCAGGGTTTTTCCCAGCTCACCGAGGTGCGCGGCCCCTCGTCGGTGGACATGCCCACCCCCAGCTCCACCTCGTTGTCGGCCTTGGCGCGCAGCACCACCGCCAGCGGCACCCGGTATTGCTCGTCCGCCTCGCCGACCTGGGGCAGGACCTCCACCTGGCGGAAATAGCGGGTCGACGACAGGGAGCGGCTCAGCTCGGCCAGGCGCGAGGCCAGGTAGGGTTCGCCCGGACGCAGGTCGACCAGGGGATTGAGCAGCCGCTCGACCGGCCGGTCCGAGTCGACCTTCAGCTCGCCGAAACGGTAGCGCGGGCCCGAGTCGAACGACAGCACCACGTCGGCGGCCCGCTCCCAGGGGTGGACCCGCACCTGGCTCTGGCGATAGCCGGCATCGAAATAGCCCCGGCTCAGGGCCAGGCTGAGCAGGCTGGCCTTGGCGCTTTCGTAGGTTTCGTGGTTGAGCACCTCGCCCTCGCGCAGGGCGAAGCCGTCGAGCAGCAGTTCAAACTGGGCATCGGCGGCGGCGTCGCCATGCAGCAGCACGTCCAGCTGGCGGATGCGTACCGGCTCGCCCGCGGCCACCTCCACCCGCACCTCGGTGGGCCGGTCCGGGTCCTGGACCAGGTTAACCTCGGGATCGTAGTAGCCGAGCGCCTGCAGGCTGTCTTCCACCGCGGCAATGATGTCGCGCCGAAAGCGGGGCAGTTGCTCCGCCTCTATCGCCGGCAACTGGTTGAGGTAGACCCGGGTGTTGTCCGCCAGCGTCCCCTCCAGCCCCGCCAGCCGCAGCCGGACCGGCTCGGCCCTGGCCTCCAGGCCGACGAACAGCATCAGCGCCAGTATTCCCCACCATTTTTTGCTCATAATACCATCCGCTCGTTGTGTTGCTGTTCGGCCAGAGACAGGCCCTTGGGCGCCGGTGCCGGGCGTGGCACACTGGGCGCCCTGATCATTGTTTCGGAGCCAGACCATGACCTCAACCCCCGGCTGCCGCCTGCTGGGCTTTGCCGGCTTCAGCGGCAGCGGCAAAACCACCCTGCTGCGCCAGCTGGTGACGCTGCTGTGCCAACGCGGCCTGCGCATCGGCATCATCAAGCATACTCACCACGACGTCGAACAGGATACCCCGGGCAAGGACAGCTACGAGTTGCGCCACGCGGGAGCCGTGCAATGCCTGCTGGCCGGGCCCGGGCGCAGCATCCTCACCTACGAAAATCCGCTACCCCAGGAGCCCGAACTGGCGCTGTGCCTGTCGCGGCTCGATACCGCCCGGCTCGATCTGGTGCTGATCGAGGGCTTTCGCGACGCCCCCCTGGCCAAGCTGGAAATTCACCGCCCGGCGCTTGGCCGCCCCCTGCTGTGCCGCCGGGATGCGCACATACTGGCGGTGGCCAGCGACCGGCCGGACCTGGAGGCGCCGGTGCCCGTGCTCGACCTCAACGACGCCGCCGCCCTCGCCGGCCTTATCGAGCAATGGTATCGGGCAGGGCGCCTGCCAGCTGTGCCGGGTTGAGCCGCTCTCCCGCCGGATAGCCGCAGCCCCGGCGGTACGCCTGGTACAGCAGCGGCTGGCGGGCGGCAAAGTGCTGGTGGCGTGCCGGGGCGTGCTCGAAGTGCCCGCTAGGCAGGATCCGCACCCGGATCTCGCGCCCGCTTTCCAGCTCCAGGCGGGCCCGGCTTTGCTGGGCCCACTTTTGCTGCAGCGTGTTCTGCACATAGAGCGCCGGCCCGAATTCCCGGCCCCGGTCGCAGTACTGGCCGTCGCCGTCGAACAGGTCGACCGCGTGCCAATAGAGGGTAAGCAGCTCGCCGTAGCCTATCAGGTTGTCGTCGTAGTGCACCCGCACCACCTGGCGCCGCTGGTACTGGCCGCCGCTGTTCATCCAGCCCGCCTCCACCAGCCCCACACCGGGCCGGCCGGCAAACAGGGCCTCCATCACCCAGAAGCTGCCGCCGGCAAACACCGCCTGGCCGGCCCGGGCCCAGCCGGGCGCCAGCAACAACAGGCTCAGCAGAAGGATTCGGTACACGGGCATTACTCCTTTACAAGCGCCGCGCGCTTGCGCATAGTTCTCGCTTCAATATGCTAACCGATTGAAAATGGATGGAAACCTTTTTCTCCATCCGGACCCTGCGATGACCACCACCGAAATCCTGCTGCTGCTCGCCGCCGGCGTCCTGTCCGGCTTTATCAATGTCATGTCGGCGGGCGGCTCCCTGCTGACCCTGCCCTTGCTGATGTTCATGGGGCTGGACAGCGCCACCGCCAACGGCAGCAACCGGGTCGGCATAGTGCTGCAAAACCTCACCGCCATCGGCCAGTACCACAGGGCCGGCTTTCGCGACCTGCGCCTCGGGCTGAAGCTGTCCCTGCCCGCCGTCGCCGGCGCCCTGCTCGGGGCCTGGGTGGCGATCTGGCTGGACGAACGGCTGTTCCAGTGGATACTGATCCTGGTGATGGCCGGCTGTGCCCTGATGATGCTGGCGCCGACCCCGGCCGGGCTGTCGACCCGGCCGCTCGACGAAGGCCACCTCGGGCCCCGGGTCTACCTGGCCCTGGCGGTCATCGGCCTGTACGGCGGCTTTATCCAGGTGGCGGTGGGCATTTTGTTCATCACCCTGTTGTACCGGGTCCTGCACATCGATCTGGTGCAGGTCAACCGGCTCAAGGTGCTGATCGTGCTGGTCTACATGATACCGGCCCTGGCCATCTTCGTGGCCGGCGGCAAGGTGGCCTGGAGCTACGGCCTGGTACTGGCCCTCGGCAGCATGCTCGGCGCCTGGTGCGGCGCCCGGCTCAGCCTCGGCGCCAACGGGGTGCGCTGGATAAAATGGCTGACCCTGGCCATGATCATCGCCATCATCGGTAAACTGGCCGTCGACCTGTGGCGCTAGATCCCGGGCAATCGTCCCCCGTGACGGACAAGGAGCGGACTCCATGACGCTGTTCCGGCAACTGGCCTGGTTCTTCCGGGCCCACTGGCGCACCTACAGCCTGGCGCTGCTGATGCTGGCCGCCGTGGCGGTGATGAACATGGCCATTCCCTACCTTATCGGCCGCGCCGTGGACGCCCTGCTGGCCGCCGAACCAGGACGGGCAGACGGCCGCCTGGCCTGGCTCATCCTCGCCCTGGGACTGGCCATCTACGCCCTGCGCCTGGGCTGGCGGCGCATCCTGTTCGGCACCTCCTACCGGCTCGGCAACCTGCTGCGCCGGCGCCTGTTCGCGCTGCTCACCCGCCAGGGCCAGGGCTTTTTCAGCCGCTACAACACCGGCGATCTCATGGCCAGGGCCACCAACGATATCGACGCCATCGAGGTGGCCGCCGGCGAAGGGGTACTGTCGGGCTTCGACGGCCTGCTCACCCTGCTGCTGGTGCTGGTGATCCTGTTCGGGGTTATCGACTGGCGGCTGGCGCTGGTGGCCCTGCTGCCCTTTCCGCTGATGGGACTGGCCTTCTACCGTATTTCCAGCCGTATCCACCACCATTTTGCCGCCGCCCTGAACCAGTTTTCGGTGCTCAACGACAAGGCCCAGGAAGCCATCGCCGGCATCCGCCTGGTCAAATCCATGGGCCGGGAGCAGGCCGAAAGCGACGAGTTCGCCGCCATCGCCCGCACCGCCGCCGAACGCAACTATGCGGTGGCCCGGGCCGAGGCGCTGTATGAACCGGCGGTGTTTCTGTCCATGTCCGCGGCCCTGCTGCTGACCCTGGGCTTCGGCGCCTGGCGGATATGGCAGCAGCAGCTGACGGTGGGCGAGCTGACCAGCTTTACCCTTTACCTGTCCCAGTTGATCTGGCCCATGTTCGCCTTCGGCTGGCTGCTCAATATCGTGGAGCGCGGCAGCGCCGCCCTGCAACGGGTCGACAGCCTGCTGGCGGAGCCCGACAGCGTGCCCGACCTGGGCCGGGCCGAACCCGCCGGCGCCGCCATCGAGGCCCGCGGGCTCGACTTTTGCTACCCCGGCCAGGCAACCCCGGCGCTGCACCAGGTTGGTTTCAGCCTGGCGCCGGGCCGGGTACTGGGGCTGGCGGGGCCCACCGGCGCCGGCAAAAGCACCCTGTTGCAGCTGTTGATGCGCTACTGGGAAACCGCGCCCGGCCAGTTGCTGCTCGACGGCCGGCCGCTGGAGGACTACCGCCTCGACGCCCTGCGCCGCCAGTTCGCCTATGTCCCCCAGGACGCCTTCCTGTTCAGCGCCAGCATTGCCGACAACATCGCCCTGGCCCGCCCGGACGCCGGCCGCGACGAGGTGATCGAGGCCGCCCGGCTGGCCTGGGTGCACGATGACATCGTGGCGCTGCCCGAGGGATACGACACCCGGGTGGGGGAACGGGGCATGACCCTGTCCGGCGGCCAGCGCCAGCGGCTGGCCATTGCCCGGGCCCTGCTCAGCCGGGCGCCGGTGCTGGTGCTGGACGACGCCCTGTCGGCGGTGGACGTGCACACCGAACAGCATATCCTGCACGGCCTGCGCCGGCGGCGCGGCCAGAGCGCCATTATCGTCAGCCACCGGCTGTCGGCGCTGGAGCACGCGGACCGCATCCTGGTGCTCAACCACGGCCGGGTGCAGCAGGACGGCCACCATGCCGGCCTGGTGGCGGAAGACGGCTGGTACCGGCGGATGTGGACCTATCAACAACTGGAGGCGGGGCTGGATGAAGACTGAGGCGCAGGGCAAGGGCACCTTCGGGCTGCTGCTGGCCTACGTATACCGGGACAGGCCCCTGCTGCTGCGGGCCCTGGCCCTGCTGTTGCTGGCCACCGCCGCCGACGTGGCCGGCCCCCTGCTGGCCAAGGTGTTTATCGACGATTACCTGCTGGCGGGCCGGCTGCCGTGGCTGCCGGTGGCCGGCCTGGCGGCCGGTTATGTGCTGCTGCAGGGCGCCGCCGCCTGGCTCAGATACCGCCAGACCCTGCGCTTTACCGACATGGCGCTGGCGGCGGTGCTGGACATCCGCCAGCAGGTGTTCGCCCACCTGCAGCGCCTGCCGCTGGCCTTTTTCGACCGGGCCATGACCGGCCGGCTGGTGAGCCGGATCACCAACGACACCGAGGCCATCAAGGATCTCTATGTGCAGTTTTTATCGGTGGTGCTGACCAATGTGGTGCTGCTGGCGGGCATCATCGTCGCCATGGCGCTGCTCGACCCCGGACTGATGCTGGTGGCGCTGCTGCTGATCCCGGCGGTGGTGGGCGTGATTTACCTCTACCAGAAGCTGAGCGGCCAGGCGGTGGCCGACAGCCGCCAGCTGCGCTCCGAGATCAACAGCGACATCAGCGAGTCCATCGCCGGCATGGCGGTGCTGCAGGCCTGCGGCCGCCAGCCCGACGCCGCCGCCCGTTTCGACCGCCTCAACCGGCGCTATTACGATGCCCGCATGCGCACCGTCAACATCGGCGCCGCCCTGCTGCGCCCGGCCATCGACCTGCTCAGCGTGCTGGCCCTGGTCGGCATCCTCCAGGTGTTCGGCTGGCAGCAGGTCAACGGGGTGGCCGAGGTGGGTGTGCTCTATGCCTTCCTGAGCTTCCTCGGCCGCTTTACCGAGCCGCTGGCCGAGATCACCCAGCGCTTCAACCTCTACCAGCAGGCCATGGTGGCCGGCGACCGGGTCTACCAGCTGATGCAGGAGCCGGTGGAACACCACGGCGAGCGTCTGGCGGAGATTGGCGCGGGCGCCGTGCGCCTGGAGGCGGTGAGCTTTGGCTACCGCCCCGACCGGCCGGTGTTTCGCGAGCTGGACCTGGACATCCCGGCCGGCGCCTTTATCGGCGTGGTGGGCCATACCGGCAGCGGCAAGAGCACCCTGCTCAGCCTGCTGCTGCAGTTCTACCGGCCCGAGGCCGGCCGCATCCTGATCGACGGCGAGCCCCTGGCCGACTACCGGCAGGCGGCGCTGCGCCAGGGCATGGGGCTTATTCCCCAGGAGCCCTTCCTGCTGGCGGGCAGCCTGCGCGACAATATCGACATGGGCCGCGGCCTGCCCCTGGCGGACATCGAAGAGGCGGCCCGCCAGGCCCACCTGCTGCCCCTGATCGCCGGCCTGGAGCAGGGCTTTGATACCCGCCTGGGCGAGCGCGGCACCCGGCTGTCCACCGGCCAGCGCCAGCAACTGGTGATTGCCCGGGCCCTGGCCGGGCGCCCGCGCATCCTGCTGCTGGACGAGGCCACCGCCAACGTCGACAGCGAAACCGAGCAGGTGGTGCAGCAGGCCCTGGCCCGGCTGCACGGCAAGGTGACCCTGATTGTGGTGGCCCATCGCCTGTCCACCATCGCCGGCGCCGATCGCATCCTGGTGATGCACCATGGCGAGCTGGTGGAAAGCGGCAGCCACCGGCAACTGATGGCCAGGCCCCAGGGCCGCTACCGGGCCATGTACCGGCTGCAGCAACAGGCCCGGCAGGTGGCGATGGCCGAGGCCGGCGCCAAATAATTTTTGCCCGCCATCCCCCAAGACGGCCCCGGCGGCTAAGCTTTTGTTATAAGAAGCCCTATCCAGTGGCGCTGAGGGGACCGATATGAGCGCAATACCGCATTCAGAGCATCCTCGACTCCGCCTCCCCGAACAGGAGCCGGCCATCATGCCGTTACCCAAACCCGCCCGGCGCCGCTGGCGCCTGCTGCTGTGGTTGTTGGTGCTGCTGTTGCTGATTGCCTCGGGCGTGCTGGTCGCCTTCGAGATGCGCACCTCCTGGCTGCAGTCCCGGGAAATTTCCCGCTATGCCGGCACCCTGACCTGGCAGCTCGAGCCCGGCCCCAGCGCCGCCGTGCACTATCCCAGCCATGGCCCCTTCGACCAGCGCCTGGGCTACACCCGTCTGCCCGGGCTGCTCGAACGGCTGCAGCAGCAGAATTTCATCATCGAGCAGCAAGTGCAGTTTTCCCCCGCCCTGCTCGAGTACAGCCGCCACGGCTTTTTCACCCCCTACCAGGAAAAGACCCAGGCCGGCCTGTTCCTGAGCGACTGCCGGGCCGAGCCGGTTTATGACTACCGCTATCCCCAGCGCCACTACCCGGACTTTTCGGAAATACCGCCGCTGGTGCTGAGCACCCTGCTGTTTATCGAAAACCGCGAGCTGCTCAACACCGAGCAGCCCCTGGCCAACCCGGCGGTGGACTGGCCACGCTTTGCCAAGGCGGCCATGAGCCAGGTGGGCAAGGCACTGGATATCCAGGACGACTCGGCGGGCGGCAGCACCCTGGCCACCCAGATTGAAAAATACCGCCATTCCCCGGGCGGCCTGACCCACTCGGCCGGCGAAAAGCTGCGCCAGATGATCTCCGCCAGCGTGCGCGCCTACCGGCTCGGGCCCGAAACCCTGACCGCCCGCAAGCAGGTGGCCCTGTCCTACCTCAACTCGGTGCCCCTGGCCGCCGCCCCGGGCCACGGCGAAGTGCACGGCCTGGGCGATGGCCTGTGGATCTGGTTTGGCGCCGAACTCGACGAGGTCAACCAACTGCTCGACCCGACCCGCAGCGCCGGCCTGGCCATTACCGACCAGGGTCTTGCCCTGCGCCAGGTCATGGCGCTGATGATCGCCCAGCGCCGGCCCTCCTACTACCTGTTCCGCGGCCGGGAGGATCTGGAGCGGCTGACCGACAGCTACCTCAGGCTGCAGGCCCAGGCGGGGCTGATCAGCCCCGCCCTGCGCGACGCCGCCCTCGGCCAGCGGCTGCGTTTTCGCGACTTCGGTGCCGCGCCGGTCACCCAGTTCATCGAGGCCAACAAAACGCTGCAGGTCACCCGCGGCCGGCTCGCCGGCCTGCTCGGCGTGTCCTTCTACGAGCTGGACCGGCTGGATCTTGCCGCCGGCACCACCCTCAATGCCGAACTGCAACAGCAGGTGAGCGACTACCTGCAACGGCTGGCGGATCCGGAGTTTGCCCGCGACATCGGCCTGTACGGTGAGCGCCTGCTGTCGCCGGAAAAAACCGCCGAGGTACGCTACAGCTTTACCCTGTTCGAGCGCACCGGCGACAGCTTCGACGTGAGGGTGCAAACCGACAACACCCAGCAGCCCTTCGACATCAACGAAGGCAGCAAGCTGGAGCTGGGCTCCACCGCCAAGCTCAGGGTGCTGGCCACCTACCTGGAAGTGATCGCCGAGCTGCACCAGAAATACGCCGGCGAATCGCCGGACACCCTGCGCCGGCTGACCCCGGAGCGCAACGACCTGCTCAGCCGCTGGGCCATCGACTACCTGCTGCGCAGCCCGGACCGGACCCTGCCCACCATGCTCGCCGCCGCCCTGGAGCGGCGCTATTCCGCCAGCCCCGGCGAGCGCTTTTTCACCGGCGGCGGCATGCACACCTTCGGCAACTTCCGCAAGGAGGACAACGGCCGCAACCCCACCCTGATCGAGGCCCTGCGCGAATCCATCAACCTGCCCTTTGTACGGTTGCTGCGGGATCTGGTGCGCTACAGCACCTACCAGAGCGAAAACCGCGCCCAGCTGCTGGAAGACGACAAGGATCCGCGCCGCCAGGAATACCTGAGCCGGTTCGCGGATCGGGAAGGCCAGGTGTTTCTGCTGCGCTTTTGGCGCAAATACCAGAACAAAACCACGGAAGAGCGGCTGGATGCCTTTTTCGACGGCCTGCGCCCCACTCCGGTGCGGCTGGCGGCGGTGCACCGCTACCTGGTGCCGGGCGCGGATCCGGACGCCTTTGCCGCCTTCCTGCGCCAGCGCCTGCCCCAGGAACGGCTGACCGACAAGCGCCTGGCAGAACTCTACCTGGGCTATGGCCCGGGCGCCTACAGCCTGCCGGATCAGGGCTATATCGCCCGGGTGCACCCGCTTGAGCTGTGGCTGCTCGGCTACCTGCAGCAGCATCCCGAGGCCAGCTTTGCCGACGCCGCCGAGGCCAGTAAGGAGGAACGCCAGGAAGTCTACGGCTGGCTGTTCAAAACCCGCCATCGCAGCGCCCGGGACAGCCGGCTGCGCATCATGCTGGAGGTGGAGGCCTTCTCCGACCTGCACCAGCGCTGGCAGCGGCTGGGCTTTCCCTTCGACCACCTGGTGCCGTCCCTGGCCACCGCCATCGGCAGCTCGGGCGACAAACCCGCCGCCCTGGCGGAGCTGGTCGGCATCATCCTCAACGAAGGCGTGCGCCTGCCCACGGTACGCATCGACCAGTTGCATTTCGCCGCCGGCACCCCCTACGAAACCCGCCTGATCCGCAATCCCAACCAGGGCCAGAGGGTCATGGCCCGGGAAGTGGCGGCCGCCCTGCGCGACGCCCTGTCCCAGGTGGTGGACGGCGGCACCGCCCGGCGGCTGCAGGGCAGTTTCCAGCTGGAGGACGGCACTCCCCTGGTACTGGGCGGCAAAACCGGCACCGGCGACAACCGCATCGAAACCGTGACCCGCTACGGCCAGGTGATCAAGTCCCAGGCCCGCAACCGCACCGCCACCTTCGTGTTCTTTCTCGGCGACCGCCACTTCGGCACCCTCACCGCCTATGTGCCGGGCCAGGAGTCGGACCGCTTCCGCTTTACCTCCGCCCTACCGGTGCAGGTGCTCAAGGGCATGGAGCCGATACTGCGCCCCTACCTGCAACCCGGCGCCCAGAGCCGCTGCCGCCAGCAACTGGCGGCCGGCCCCGAACCGGCCCGGGACGAGGACGCCGAGACGCCCCGGCAGGGCTGAGGCTTACTGGCCCAGGGCCCACTGCCCGGGCGGCGGCAAGGGCTCGCCCAGGGCACGGCGCCACAGCCAGTCCAGCCCCAGGGACAGCGCCAGCCGGTCGCTGCGCTGCTCGGGCACCGCCAGCGCACGGGCCTCGCCCGCGCCCCGCTCGGCCACCACGAAGTTGAAGCTGTAGCCGGGCTCCTGACCCATGCGCAAATCGGTGATCAGCAGGCGTCCGTCCTGCTCGCTGAGCCGGAAAAATCCCTTGCTGAACCAGGCGATGCGCGCCACATAGGGATTGCTGGCCAGCTCCGGATACAGCGCCATGCCCCTGTCGTAGGCGCTGAAGGTCAGTTCGCCCCGGGCATCGAGCAAGGAGTGAAAGCCTTCGAGGTAGCCGTCGGGCGTGATCACCAGCACCCGCCACAGCAGGGTATTGAAGGCGGTGGGCGTTACCAGCCGCCGCTCCACCGTCATCCCCTGAGCCGCCAGGGCATCGTCCACCTTGAGTCCCACCTGCCACTGGGCCAGCATGCTCCAGCCCAGGTACAGGGTGCTCAGCCCCAGCCCCAGCCGGTTGCCGGCCAGCCCGCGCCCGCCGCGCCGGATCAGCGCCACCGCCAGGCCCAGCAACAAGGGCAGGGTATAGAGGGGATCGATAATGAAGATACTGCCGATGCCAAAAGGGTGATCGGTGAAGGGCTGGCCCAGCTGGGTGCCGTATACCGTCATGTTGTCGAGCAGCACATGGGTAATCAGTATCAGCCAGATGGCGGCCATCCAGCCGCGCCAGTGCCCGCCCTGGCCGGGCAGGCGGCACAACAGCCAGGCAAAGAGCGGCGACAGCAGGCTGAGGTAGAACAGCGAATGGCTGGCTCCCCTGTGGTAGGTCATGTTGCTGACCGGGTCGCCGTAATCGATGAACACGTCCAGATCGGGCAGGGTGCCGAACACGGCGCCGGCCAGCGCCGCCTTGCCGATGCCGGCGCGCCGCCCCATCACCGCCACGCCGATGGCTGCCCCCAGGGTCAGTTGTGAAAGAGAATCCATAGGCAGGAATACCTCGCTGGCTGAAAAGGAAAGGGCGGGATCCCGGCCTGGGCCGTTATCTGATAGCATACGAGTCCTGATTCTCTGCCCGCGATAGCCATGTCTCCTCACCCCGAACAATGCGATACCCTTATAGTGCCCCCCATTGCGGCGCCGGCCAACCCCGAACTGAGTGCCCGGCTGCAGGCGGCCCTGGACAACAAGACCAAGCCCAGGGGGTCGCTCGGGCGGCTGGAAGGGCTGGCGCTGCGCCTGGGGCTTATCCAGGGGCGCCTGCTGCCGGCACTGGAGCAGCCCCAGATACTGGTGTTTGCCGCCGACCACGGCCTGGCCGCCCAGGGGGTCTCGGCCTATCCCAGTACGGTGACCGCCCAGATGGTGCACAACTTTCTGCGCGGCGGCGCGGCCATCAATGTGTTTGCCCGCCAGCACGGGCTGGCGCTGCAGGTGGTGGATGCCGGGGTGGACGCCGACTTCGCCCCCGCCGCCGGCCTGCTTGACCGCAAAATCCGCCGCGGCACCCGCAACGCCCTGCACCAGCCGGCGATGACCGCCACCGAGTGCCGGCAGGCGCTGGCCCGGGGCATGGAACTGCTCGATACCCTGCCCGGCAACCTGCTGGTGGTGGGCGAAATGGGCATCGGCAATACCTCCGCCGCCAGCCTGCTGCTGGCCCGGCTGGGCCGGGTGCCGCTGGCCGAATGCACCGGCCGGGGCACCGGACTCGACGACGCGGCCCTGGCCCGCAAACACCGGGTGCTGGAACAGGTGCTGGCCCGCCACGAGCCGGCGCGCACCCCGCTGGCCGCCCTCGCCGCCCTCGGCGGCCTGGAAATCGCCATGATGGCCGGCGCCCTGATCCGGGCCGCCAGCCAGCGCCGCATCCTGCTGATGGACGGCTTTATCGCCGGCGTAGCCTTGCTGGTAGCCGAACAACTGGCGCCGGGCACCCGCCAGTATGCCATTTTCGGACACCGCTCCGCCGAGCCCGGCCACCGCCACCTGCTGCGCCTGCTCGACGCCGAGCCCTTGCTCGAACTGGATCTGCGCCTGGGCGAAGGCAGCGGTGCCGTGCTGGCCTACCCGCTGTTGCAGTCGGCCTGCGCCCTGCTCGGCGAAATGGCCAGTTTTGCCGACGCCGGCATCCGGCCAGAGGCCTGAGCCATGGCTCATGAACTGCGCCTGTTGCTGGTGGCCATCCAGTTTCTGACCCGGCTGCCGGTGCCCGCCCTCCGCCACTACCAGCCCGACTGGCTGCACCAGAGCAGCCGCCATTTTCCGGCAGTGGGCCTGCTGGTGGGCCTGCTGTGCGCCGCCGTTTACTGGCTGGCCAGCCTGCTCTTTGGCCCGCTGGTGGCGGCCGTGGCCAGCACCGCCGCCGGTGTGCGCCTGACCGGCGCCTTTCACGAAGACGGCCTGGCGGACACCTGCGATGGCCTCGGCGGCGGCCTGACCCGGGAGAGAACGCTGGAAATCATGAAGGACTCGCGGCTGGGCACCTTCGGCACCCTGGGCCTGGTGCTGGCGCTGTTGCTGAAAATCGCACTGCTGGCCGGCCTGCCCCTGCCCCAGGCCGTGGCCGCTCTGGTGATCGGCCACGGCGCCTCCCGCCTGGCCTGCATCAGCCTGCTGGCCCTGCTGCCCTATGGCGGCGACCCGGACCATGCCAAGGCCAAGCCCATGGCCCAGCAGCTCACATCCGGCCAGGGCATGGTGGCCGGACTCTGGTTATTGCCGCCCCTGGCGATACTGTGGTCCGGCTTCCATCCGCTGCAGTGGCTGCTCGCCCTGGTGCTGGCGCTGGCCGTGGTTCGTTACCAGCAACAACTGCTGCGCCGCCGGCTCGGCGGCTATACCGGCGACGGCCTGGGCGCCACCCAGCAACTGAGCGAACTGGCCATCTACGCCGGACTGGCCGCCCAGTGGCCGCTGTGAGCCTTTATATCTGGCGCCACCCCAGGCCAAAGCGCATAGAGGGACGCTGCCTGGGCCGTACCGACGCCACCGTGGACCCGCGCAGGCTGCGCCGCCTGGCCGGGCGCATAGCACGCTTTGCCCGCCGCCACCGGCTGCCCAGGGAAATCCATGTCAGCCCCCTTGCCCGCTCGCGCGAGGTCGGCGAATTGCTGCGCCGACAAGGCTGGTTGTGCCGGGTGGAGCCGGACCTGGCGGAAGTGGACTTTGGCCATTGGGACGGCCGCCCCTGGTGTGACATCCCCCTGGCCGAGCTGGACGCCTGGTGCGCCAATTTCGCCCGCCATGCCCCGGGCGGCGGCGAAAGCCTGGAACGGCTGTTCGCCCGGGTTGGGCACTGGCTGGGCACCCGCCCGCCCGGACCTGTGCTGGCGGTGGGACATGCCGGCTGGATCAATGCCGCCCGCCTGCTGGCAGGCGGCCACCCGCTGCCGGCACAGCCGCAGGACTGGCCGGCGCCGGTGCCTTACCAGGCACTTACGGTGCTGACAACAACTCCAGGCGCACCATCACCACACCGTCGCGGATCATGCCAAGCTCCCGGGCTGCCTGCTCGGACAAATCGATGATGCGGCCCCGGGCATAGGGCCCGCGATCATTGATGCGCACCACCACCGCACGCTGGTTGGCGAGATTGATGACCCGCACCCGGCTGCCGAAAGGCAACGTCTTGTGGGCGGCGGTGAGGGCATGTTTATCGAACCGCTCGCCGTTGGCGGTTTGCCGGCCATGATGGCGGCTGCCGTAAAACGAGGCCTTGCCCTCGGCCTGATACCCCGCGGGCGCGGGCTGATCGGGCACCGGATCGGAACTGCACGCCTTGAGCAGCAGCAGCCAGGGCAGGCACCACAAAAACAGATATTTACTCATGTTGACCTTGTTAACCATCACTGCCGTTCGAGCCAGGCGACCAGCGCCACGGCCTCCGGCGCCGAACGCACGTTCAGCTTGGGAAGACAGCAAATACCCAGCCCGGCCGCAAAGTGCCGCAGCCCCTCGTTCAGTTGCGCCAGGCATACTAACCCCGGCTGCGGGCACCAGTACAGCCCGCCCGACGGCCGCTGCGACAAAACATGCATCCGCCCCCGGCTATCGATAAGGCCGTCCCCCTCGTGCGGCCCATAAGCCGCCAGCGAGGCATTATCCGCCACCCAGGCATACCCCTGCCCGCCGGCAAATTCAATGATCGCCGGCCACGCCACTTGCGCGTTCACCCAACCTCCCTCGTCCAGAAAAAAGCCCCGCCGGCAACCCGGCGGGGCCATCATGAGCCGGTCCGGCTCAAATGCCCAGGATTTTCTCGGCTTCCGCCAGCAGGCGCATGGACTCCGCGTGATCACCGGCCAGATGCCTGGCCTCCCCCTCGGCCCTGAGTTCGGCCACCCGGGCCGCTTCTTCCTCCGACAAAACGGGGTTTTCCGCCAGCCGGGCGTCGATGGCCGCCATGTGCGCCGGACAACTGCTGGCCAGCACACCGCCACTGCCCAGCATCAACACCCCGGCCAACAGCATAGAAAACAAAGCTCGCATAACTCTCTCCTCCAGTGGTTGACTGCTTATTAAGGGTAGTGCAGCGAAGGGGCTTAATCCCGGCCTGACTGACGGTGTGACAATAGGGATTAGTTCATCCCCGCGCCTGCGGGGAACGGTCACCGTCGGCGCCGAAAACCTCAATCTAATCCGGTTTATCCCCGCGCCTGCGGGGAACGGTCCAGCTCTGCCGGGCCGAGCATGACCTCGACCGGTTTATCCCCGCGCCTGCGGGGAACGGCTCAACAGCCGCAAGCTGCTTTTTAGCTGCCTCGGTTTATCCCCGCGCCTGCGGGGAACGGAACATATAACCCACTCACAGCCTCACCTCTCGCGGTTTATCCCCGCGCCTGCGGGGAACGGACGTCCAGACCCTCAACGGCGCGATTCATCACCGGTTTATCCCCGCGCCTGCGGGGAACGGGGCTGATGGTGTAATCGTGAACAAGGATCGCGCGGTTTATCCCCGCGCCTGCGGGGAACGGTCGACCGTAACGGCCAGACGGGCAACTAAACACGGTTTATCCCCGCGCCTGCGGGGAACGGTACACCGGAAAGATCCAGCAACAAGATCCTCTCGGTTTATCCCCGCGCCTGCGGGGAACGGGGCATATCCCTTTTCATCATTAGCCAGGGAAACGGTTTATCCCCGCGCCTGCGGGGAACAGTCGATCATGCGCTCGATGGCGATGATGGAACGCGGTTTATCCCCGCGCCTGCGGGGAACGGGCAATCCCAGTCGCTGGGGCCATCTCGATAATCGGTTTATCCCCGCGCCTGCGGGGAACGGGTGACAGGACGCCATGGAACGGGAATACCCCATCCTTTATCCCCGCGCCTGCGGGGAACGGGTGGATGATGACTGATAACACCGGAGGAAATGCCGGTTTATCCCCGCGCCTGCGGGGAACGGCCACAATGACCACAGAACATAGAATCACCAATCGGTTTATCCCCGCGCCTGCGGGGAACGGAGGTTAACCGACCTGACCACTCCGTCAGTACCCGGTTTATCCCCGCGCCTGCGGGGAACGGGCAACCCCATCAGTCAGCACCAGTGCAAGCTCCGGTTTATCCCCGCGCCTGCGGGGAACGGGATACAGCACAGAAGAAGGGCGAGCACAACGACGGTTTATCCCCGCGCCTGCGGGGAACGGTTAAGTTGCGCGACCGGGCAGGGCAAAATGCCCGGTTTATCCCCGCGCCTGCGGGGAACGGACCGCCAATCTGAAAGGCGCGATTCAAGTAGGCGGTTTATCCCCGCGCCTGCGGGGAACGGGCCGTGGTAGCGCTTGTTCGGCTCGATCTGCTCGGTTTATCCCCGCGCCTGCGGGGAACGGCCGGTCGAGCTGGGCAGCGGTTTGCGTCGCTCCGGTTTATCCCCGCGCCTGCGGGGAACGGGGATGACGGTGAAACTGCACGGTGCATTGAAACGGTTTATCCCCGCGCCTGCGGGGAACGGGGGGGATCGTTGTTCAATCATCGCGTAATCCTCGGTTTATCCCCGCGCCTGCGGGGAACGGCAAAGTCATAGCCTTGCCGTCTGTCTCAATAGCGGTTTATCCCCGCGCCTGCGGGGAACGGGGACACCAACGCGGAAGCGGCAGCCGTCAGCGAGGTTTATCCCCGCGCCTGCGGGGAACGGTTGAACATGAAGAATTCCAGGGTATGACTTAACGGTTTATCCCCGCGCCTGCGGGGAACGGTTTCTCGCAGTGCAGATCCCCCAGAACCATAGCGGTTTATCCCCGCGCCTGCGGGGAACGGTGTTGCTCCCTGCGTAGCGCCAAGCCATAAAGCGGTTTATCCCCGCGCCTGCGGGGAACGGACACCGCACACGAGGGACCAATGGGTCGGAAACGGTTTATCCCCGCGCCTGCGGGGAACGGTGATTTGAAACTGATACATGGTGCGATCCTCACGGTTTATCCCCGCGCCTGCGGGGAACGGGCAATCCTAGTCGAATAAATCGTCTTGATAATCGGTTTATCCCCGCGCCTGCGGGGAACGGAATACCCTGATTGTAACCTTTTGGGCGTCTATCGGTTTATCCCCGCGCCTGCGGGGAACGGCCGACCATCTGTTCGGTCTTTTTTTTAGCCTTCGGTTTATCCCCGCGCCTGCGGGGAACGGTTCGCCCAACGCGATTTCGTGCAAGTGTAGCACGGTTTATCCCCGCGCCTGCGGGGAACGGTGACCATCGACACCGCCAAGGCCATATACAAGCGGTTTATCCCCGCGCCTGCGGGGAACGGTCATAGAAACCCGGCGCAAGGGCATCTTGAGGCGGTTTATCCCCGCGCCTGCGGGGAACGGAAACGGAGCCCAAAAATACACAGCAGCAGACGCCGGTTTATCCCCGCGCCTGCGGGGAACGGCAGCTCGGTTTCGGTGTAGGCCATGTCGGCTCCGGTTTATCCCCGCGCCTGCGGGGAACGGTCGGTGATGGTAGGCCCAGCGAGGGCCGCAGACGGTTTATCCCCGCGCCTGCGGGGAACGGACCATGCTGCCGACAATGTATAAAAGCAAAGTCGGTTTATCCCCGCGCCTGCGGGGAACGGAGAATAAAAACCAAAATATAAGCGACGTGAACCGGTTTATCCCCGCGCCTGCGGGGAACGGGCGCAACAGCAACACGCTGACGGCTAACAGGTCGGTTTATCCCCGCGCCTGCGGGGAACGGTTTGTGTTGTTGGGTGGAAGACTGCGAAGACGCGGTTTATCCCCGCGCCTGCGGGGAACGGTACCCAGCGGCTTAGGCTGCTCATTGAGCAGCCGGTTTATCCCCGCGCCTGCGGGGAACGGTCAGTCCCGCCACGTTCGCGGAATTCCAGCAGCGGTTTATCCCCGCGCCTGCGGGGAACGGCTGCAGGGCCAACATGCCGGCCAGCACTTTTTCGGTTTATCCCCGCGCCTGCGGGGAACGGTACTGGATCACCCGCTCGCGAACGGCTGGGTCCGGTTTATCCCCGCGCCTGCGGGGAACGGTAATGAACGGCGGATTGGTGCGGAGTGCTGTTCGGTTTATCCCCGCGCCTGCGGGGAACGGTCGAGAATAAGGCCGCCCGGTCAACATATCAGCGGTTTATCCCCGCGCCTGCGGGGAACGGGCCGCCTCCCTGTTCCGGCTCTATGCCGACGCCGGTTTATCCCCGCGCCTGCGGGGAACGGACATCCCGGCGAATGGCGGCAGCGCTGGCATACGGTTTATCCCCGCGCCTGCGGGGAACGGGAACTGCACCGGCAGATCCTGTCTGACCAGATCGGTTTATCCCCGCGCCTGCGGGGAACGGTTTGCTTCTCAGCTGATCCACCAAGATCATCGCGGTTTATCCCCGCGCCTGCGGGGAACGGGCCCGTCCAAGCTGCGCAAGCAGTGGAACACCCGGTTTATCCCCGCGCCTGCGGGGAACGGGCCGGGTAACTGTAACCCTTGGTGTCGATATGCGGTTTATCCCCGCGCCTGCGGGGAACGGCTGGGCCAGCGCCTGGCGGTTGGCGTCGTGCGCGGTTTATCCCCGCGCCTGCGGGGAACGGAGCAGCATACCGGTGTATCCGCAAAGCATCCGCGGTTTATCCCCGCGCCTGCGGGGAACGGTATTAGTTGCGAAGTCGATGGTCAAGTTGTAACGGTTTATCCCCGCGCCTGCGGGGAACGGGCATGGTAAGCAATTTTGGCAACTGAGTACCGCGGTTTATCCCCGCGCCTGCGGGGAACGGTGGGGAAGGAAAGGAAGCGCCGAGGCCTGTCCCGGTTTATCCCCGCGCCTGCGGGGAACGGTCATAAATCCATCAAAATATCCCTGCATTTTTCGGTTTATCCCCGCGCCTGCGGGGAACGGTCATGCCCCTAATATTATATCATCAAAGGAAACGGTTTATCCCCGCGCCTGCGGGGAACGGCCAAAAGAGACAAGATTACTAGAGCGATTCGTCGGTTTATCCCCGCGCCTGCGGGGAACGGTTTCCCCCGTGGTGAATGGCCGTAATATCCTGCGGTTTATCCCCGCGCCTGCGGGGAACGGCGATGCCGGCATCCAGATCCACGCTGTACTGGCGGTTTATCCCCGCGCCTGCGGGGAACGGGCCACATCGGCCCCCAGCCAGGCCAGGTCGATCGGTTTATCCCCGCGCCTGCGGGGAACGGAGGCCATCCCCCGGCGCGATGTGCTGATTGCGCGGTTTATCCCCGCGCCTGCGGGGAACGGGACTCCCGGCGCGGATGGTATCAAACATTTCCCGGTTTATCCCCGCGCCTGCGGGGAACGGTAGTTTTGTACGCTGCCCAATCCCAATTGGGCCGGTTTATCCCCGCGCCTGCGGGGAACGGAAGGGCTGGGGGCTGAGCGCCAGAATGGCCTGCGGTTTATCCCCGCGCCTGCGGGGAACGGATCCGGCCAGAAGCCGTCATTGCTGACGGTGGCGGTTTATCCCCGCGCCTGCGGGGAACGGATCTCCAGCTCGGGGATAAACTGCTCGTTGACCGGTTTATCCCCGCGCCTGCGGGGAACGGGTGATCTGCAGCTTGACGCCAAACACCTCCACCGGTTTATCCCCGCGCCTGCGGGGAACGGTTCTATCTTCTCCACTAGCTCCAACATAGCCGCGGTTTATCCCCGCGCCTGCGGGGAACGGCATGGGTTCAGAGTACGGGACTACTGCCCCCGCGGTTTATCCCCGCGCCTGCGGGGAACGGTGGCGGAGCGTCCCGACGATGAACGGGCCTATCGGTTTATCCCCGCGCCTGCGGGGAACGGTTTGAGATTCAATCGTGGTAACAAGCCCAGTGCGGTTTATCCCCGCGCCTGCGGGGAACGGTTTTGACCTGATTCCGAGGGGGGAGTCTGTGACGGTTTATCCCCGCGCCTGCGGGGAACGGTGCACCAGCAGGTGATAATGGATCCTGCCGGACGGTTTATCCCCGCGCCTGCGGGGAACGGTGCTGTGCCCAGTGGATGAAATTTCACCATTACGGTTTATCCCCGCGCCTGCGGGGAACGGGAACTCCAGGGTGACGGGGTTGTGACTACTTCCGGTTTATCCCCGCGCCTGCGGGGAACGGTTGATGTCATGCGGGAAGCCATTTCGGCCATGCGGTTTATCCCCGCGCCTGCGGGGAACGGACCACTGTGACAGACACGTTAGGGCGGCGTTGCGGTTTATCCCCGCGCCTGCGGGGAACGGATTTTCATTAACCCCTGTTATGGTTTCATGTTCGGTTTATCCCCGCGCCTGCGGGGAACGGGTCACCACCGTCAGTTGGTCGAATAAATTGTCCGGTTTATCCCCGCGCCTGCGGGGAACGGCGGTGAACGAGCCCCCAAGAGAACCGGCAGCCCGGTTTATCCCCGCGCCTGCGGGGAACGGCGCTGGTGAAGCTCCACCATGTAAGCCAATTCCGGTTTATCCCCGCGCCTGCGGGGAACGGCCGTTTACCACCTGGACGCAGATCGTGAAGGACGGTTTATCCCCGCGCCTGCGGGGAACGGGTCTGGCTGGTGCTGGCTATGTTTTTTATCAGCGGTTTATCCCCGCGCCTGCGGGGAACGGGTCGATGTTTTTGCGATAGTTGATTTTCATTTCGGTTTATCCCCGCGCCTGCGGGGAACGGGACGAATACCGCTACATTCAGCAACTCATTACCGGTTTATCCCCGCGCCTGCGGGGAACGGGTACTCATGTGCACAAGTAGATTAATGGAAATGCGGTTTATCCCCGCGCCTGCGGGGAACGGACCGTTATGGCTCGCTGGCAATATCCGGGGAGCGGTTTATCCCCGCGCCTGCGGGGAACGGGGCGCGGGCGAACACCGCCTGGCGATAGATCACGGTTTATCCCCGCGCCTGCGGGGAACGGTCGGTGATCGATTACGACGGACCTGCCGACTGCGGTTTATCCCCGCGCCTGCGGGGAACGGATTTGGATTATCAATCATGCCGCAGTATTACCCGGTTTATCCCCGCGCCTGCGGGGAACGGTGGCCTGGAGCTGACCGATAAACAGGAGGTAACGGTTTATCCCCGCGCCTGCGGGGAACGGCTGGCAGTACGGCGGCACCGGCGGCTGGCGCGCGGTTTATCCCCGCGCCTGCGGGGAACGGGTCTCGGTTGCGGACACTGTATCTGCTCTGGCCGGTTTATCCCCGCGCCTGCGGGGAACGGACCTCCCAGGCGTGGTTGGCGATCTCGGTGAACGGTTTATCCCCGCGCCTGCGGGGAACGGGTCAGCGTCCTGCTGCACCTGAGATGCCACAGCGGTTTATCCCCGCGCCTGCGGGGAACGGCTGGCGGTTGATGCGGCATCGAAAACGTACTCCGGTTTATCCCCGCGCCTGCGGGGAACGGAGTTTGCATTCAACTAAAGGTTGAATTATATTCGGTTTATCCCCGCGCCTGCGGGGAACGGGCTTCATCGAGCACCACCGACAGTTCGCGCACCGGTTTATCCCCGCGCCTGCGGGGAACGGCCCATGAGGCCAGCATTCTGGCCCAGGTGGCGCGGTTTATCCCCGCGCCTGCGGGGAACGGGTGCTGGAAAAGCACCACTGGCGGGGGCTCAACGGTTTATCCCCGCGCCTGCGGGGAACGGTTGATCTTGAGGTGCTGCCGCACCTGCCCGGCCGGTTTATCCCCGCGCCTGCGGGGAACGGCGCTCGAAACGGCGGGCGGCGTCTTCCACCGACGGTTTATCCCCGCGCCTGCGGGGAACGGCGGCTGACGGCGTCTACCGTCCACCGCAGCGCCGGTTTATCCCCGCGCCTGCGGGGAACGGACCTTCGGCACCATGGCCGATCTGGCCCGTACCGGTTTATCCCCGCGCCTGCGGGGAACGGTATACCGTCGGCTTTGCGCCGGGCCTCAAATACGGTTTATCCCCGCGCCTGCGGGGAACGGTGAACGGAGTAAGAGTATTACCAGCCACAACCCGGTTTATCCCCGCGCCTGCGGGGAACGGTAGATAAACGTCTGGTCCCCGTCGCGCGGACCCGGTTTATCCCCGCGCCTGCGGGGAACGGGACTCGATCCCGTAGCTGCAGGCGCCGATGGCCGGTTTATCCCCGCGCCTGCGGGGAACGGCCCCATTCCCCGGTTGTTCCGAGGTGGGTATGCGGTTTATCCCCGCGCCTGCGGGGAACGGAGTATCAGCCCGCTGATCAGGTCCACCAGTACCGGTTTATCCCCGCGCCTGCGGGGAACGGACCAGCGGTGGCGTTGAGTACATCGAGGTGCGCGGTTTATCCCCGCGCCTGCGGGGAACGGCTGGGTTACGGCGCCTCCCTGCTGATAACCTACGGTTTATCCCCGCGCCTGCGGGGAACGGTACAAATGATTCCATTAACAATTCAGTTTCTGCGGTTTATCCCCGCGCCTGCGGGGAACGGCGCAGGGTCAGGCGGATTATCTGAATGAGTCGCGGTTTATCCCCGCGCCTGCGGGGAACGGCCATTGCTATTCGTGTCACGGTTATTGGCCTGCGGTTTATCCCCGCGCCTGCGGGGAACGGCGGAGCGCTGAGCGGGTGGCTGTACCTCTTTACGGTTTATCCCCGCGCCTGCGGGGAACGGCGGTGAAGTTCGGGTGTCACTGAATCCCGAACCGGTTTATCCCCGCGCCTGCGGGGAACGGCATCAAAGAAACAAGGTTCAAGCCGTGCCAGCCGGTTTATCCCCGCGCCTGCGGGGAACGGACGTGATTGGTCTGGTTGATCAACTATTAGACCGGTTTATCCCCGCGCCTGCGGGGAACGGCAGCCGCGCGTTCTTGTCGGCCTCCTGACGGGCGGTTTATCCCCGCGCCTGCGGGGAACGGTTGTTTGCCGGTCAGCATTTTGATGAGTTTGCCGGTTTATCCCCGCGCCTGCGGGGAACGGGGTTCGGCCCAGTGGCGGGCCAAGGTAGGCGCCGGTTTATCCCCGCGCCTGCGGGGAACGGCATGAGCAGAGTGTATATTTTGCCGAAAACACCGGTTTATCCCCGCGCCTGCGGGGAACGGACAGCACGGAGTAGCCCCCAAGGGGTGCAGCCCGGTTTATCCCCGCGCCTGCGGGGAACGGCCAACCTTGCTCAGTGAACCCTGAGCGGCAGGCGGTTTATCCCCGCGCCTGCGGGGAACGGAAATAATTGAATCCGAATACCCTGATTGTAACCGGTTTATCCCCGCGCCTGCGGGGAACGGAGCTTTCTCGCAATGGCGACGTTGCCGTTGTTCGGTTTATCCCCGCGCCTGCGGGGAACGGCTGCCGTAGTAACTGGCTCTGCTCATGCTGAACGGTTTATCCCCGCGCCTGCGGGGAACGGCCAGTCCGGCATGATACAGTCCCGGGGCGTAACGGTTTATCCCCGCGCCTGCGGGGAACGGCCCTATATTGCCGGCAATCCGGATGTTGAAGCCGGTTTATCCCCGCGCCTGCGGGGAACGGTCGGGTCGTGTGCAGAGTTCAGTGATACTGCACGGTTTATCCCCGCGCCTGCGGGGAACGGAGCCTACCCAACCTGATATCGTTTTGGCATCACGGTTTATCCCCGCGCCTGCGGGGAACGGGAAGCACAGATCCCGCCAGTAGGTATTGGGCGCGGTTTATCCCCGCGCCTGCGGGGAACGGTATATATGCCAGTTCGAAGATCCGTTAAATGCCGGTTTATCCCCGCGCCTGCGGGGAACGGGACCCCGAGAACCTACCCGCGCCTTACGCCACCGGTTTATCCCCGCGCCTGCGGGGAACGGGACGATATGGCGTATTTGCCATGGGAAAGGCGCGGTTTATCCCCGCGCCTGCGGGGAACGGCATTACGCCGGAGAGATAATACACCTCTAACGCGGTTTATCCCCGCGCCTGCGGGGAACGGCCCTATTTCACCGTGCCGGCCGAGGGCTGGGGCGGTTTATCCCCGCGCCTGCGGGGAACGGTCGATGGCCATGGGGGTCCTTTTTTAGTAAGCCGGTTTATCCCCGCGCCTGCGGGGAACGGTTGTTAACGGAAAGGAGGCGAATCGAGTTATACGGTTTATCCCCGCGCCTGCGGGGAACGGCGGGTGCGCCCGCCAGCCGTCCGGCCTAATCACGGTTTATCCCCGCGCCTGCGGGGAACGGGAGCTGCTGCACGCCACCTGGCACGAGATTGACGGTTTATCCCCGCGCCTGCGGGGAACGGACGGAGGATAGCGCCCGGCGCTCGCTGGAGTACGGTTTATCCCCGCGCCTGCGGGGAACGGGGGGGCGCCTCATGTGGGGTCTTTGGCTCCCACGGTTTATCCCCGCGCCTGCGGGGAACGGGTGGCCGGGTTATCCATGATCATGCGATAACCCGGTTTATCCCCGCGCCTGCGGGGAACGGTTCGAGGGTGGCGAGGGTCGGGGGGATTCCTACGGTTTATCCCCGCGCCTGCGGGGAACGGCAAAATTCTATTTAGAAAATACTCTCGTATTTCGGTTTATCCCCGCGCCTGCGGGGAACGGGGAGGTTTTGGCAAAGACCTTGCCGACGCTGAACGGTTTATCCCCGCGCCTGCGGGGAACGGCAGTTCGGCTCCCGGCTGGTGGGCACGATGATCGGTTTATCCCCGCGCCTGCGGGGAACGGACTAAATGTATATAACTGATTTAGTTGGCTTTTTCCAGGAAAGAAAAAGCCACCAATAATTCCGCTTTGTTAAAGATCACTAACTCATTGATTTTCAATAGGATAGAATGAGACCAACCGCAGGCCATCCAAGTCCACCGGCATACGCCGGTTTTTGCCATGGGTTTGGAACTCAAAGCCCGACTCGGTATTGGTCGCCCAAGCCATCACCACATTGCCCTGCTCGGCCAATTCGGTGCTCTGCTCCCAAATCATCTCCCTGATACGCTTGGATACATCGCCCACATAAACCCCGGCCCTCACTTCCAGCAGCCACACCGCCAGGCGTCCTCTCAGGCGGGGCGGTACATTTTCGGTCACAACCACCAGCATGCTCATTGTCAGCCGCTCCTGTGTCCGTCTTCGCCCAGGGGCTTGGGTTCCGGGATGGCGATGGGCTGAGCATCCTTTGGCGGCGGTGGCGGCTCGATACCCCCTGCGGCCAGAACCTCTTCAACAAGGGGGATCAGCTTCGCCAGGGTATTACTGCTACGAAAAATGTCCCGGCAGGCAACACGTACTTCCCGATCGGGCTCAGCCGGGTGTTTACGCGCTATTTCAAAGGCCTTGGGAACGACGGTCTCGAACTTGATAATGTCGGCGATATCGTAAACAAAGGACAGGGGCTTGCCGGTGTGGATAAAACCGATGGCAGGCGCATATCCCGCCGCCAGAATGGCTGCCTCGGTAATGCCATAGAGACAGGCGGTAGCGGCGCTGATGCACTGGTTGACCTTATCCCCTTTGGCCCAGTCCTTGGGATCGTAGCGCCGACCGTTCCACTTCACCCCATACTGCTTGGCCAGCATGGCGTAAGTGGCCCGTACCCGACTGCCTTCAATCCCTCTTAGCTGATCTACCGAACGGCGACTTGGCGCTTCTTCGCCAAAGCGCAGCTCGAACATCTTGCGTACCACCTTTAGACGCAGCTCTTCATCCAGTGCCAGCTTGGCCTGATAGAGCAGCTTGTCGGAACGGGCCCCTCCCGGCTGGCCACTGGCGTAGAGTCTGACGCCCGCCTCTCCCACCCATACCAGCAAGGTGCCCACGGTCGCCGCCAATTTAGCGGCGGCGTGGGATACCCGGGTACCGGGCTCCAGCATGATGCAAGCTACCGAGCCCACGGGAATATGAGTACGCACACCGCTCTTGTCGATCAGCACAAAGGCACCGTCGAGCACATCGATTTGCCCATACTGCAAAAAGATCATGGATACCCTGTCTTTGAGTGGTATGGGCTTTAGGGGAATAAAAGGCATAGGGTGCTCCTTGATACCAGCAGACTCAGTACGCCACTGGCTTGACCAGCATCAACCCACAGCCAAAGCCTTTTGCTGGACCAATACCTTTACCTAACATATCAAGGAAACGTGCTGAATCGTGAATGACCAACTCCCCCGACATATCCACTGACAGGAAGCGAGCTTTATCTCGCTTTTCCGGTAAGGGATGGGCACGGTAACCATGCCATTCAAAGGCAGGGACTTTGCGCACCTCTCCGCTGTTTTCATCCTCAACTTGATACGTTGTCAGGGAAAATATCCCTTCTCGTGATTGGCTCTGAGTCAGCCAAGTGATCAGACGGCGACTAACCGCTTCCTGAACTGCCAAGTCGAGCAACTCACATACCTCATGGCACCGGTAGACCTCGGCGAAATAGCGTGTCTGGCTCAGATAGCTGCAGAGCCAATCATTGAGTTGAACGGTATAGTTGCCTTGCAACAGGCGAGTTCTTAACTCCGATTTCTTACCCGACTGCGGTAAATGCAGCTCTCCGCACAGGTGACGATAAAACGTCAGTTGTTCGTCCATGGCCAGGTCATGACGCTTTTTATTGCGAGTGACTACGGGATTAGCACGCAACCGAAATGATAGCTGCTGCCCTGCGGCAAAGTCCGGTTTAAATGGTTTGCACTGCACATTGAAAAGTGGCGTCTGGGCTTTGGGTTGGTGAGGGGAAAGCAGATAATACACTGGCTCACCCTTAGCCCCAGGGTGACTTAACTGCTCTTTGGAAACTTCCTCCCGGTAGAGAAAGTCTCGTTTAGGCTGGTCAAATAAGTCCCACAACAACTGGTGAGTACCATAGGTACGCTTAAGCAAAAGCTGCCCTAACTGAGTATTGACACCGATATCCGGCTTGAGGGTAATGCGTGATAAGTACATTTACTAGCCCTCCATGGAGTAAAAACGATGAACCTTCCGCGGGGAAAATTGCCACCGCAGACGCGAAAGTAACTGGTCATGTTGAGTGAGGGTGATAACTGATGACGCATCCAGTTCATCGTCCGCTGCAAACTCCTGAAACTCACCTTCCCAGAAATATTCAACCCCATGTCCAAGCGGTAGATAGCGACTATCTTTATCTTCTTGGTCTCTCCAATGCGGGTCAGCAAAGAATAATCTCCCTGCCGCATAACCCCTGAATGCTTGATAGAACCCATTGGCTTGGGTAACGGTTGGTGCCAATGGTGCTGCCAGCGGACAGGATTTACGCCCCAGGTACAACACAAACTTGGGAGAGTTCAAGGCGCTTGCCAATTGCTCCAGGGTGAAAGGTGCGGCTTCATCGGCCTTGAGGGCAACCCAAGCCAGCGCATCAGTACGATATTCCCGGCTAGAGAGAACCGTCCCCAGACGGTCACGGCCAACCGTTAACTCATCGCGACGCGTACGGTAGCGGAACTTGCCCACCGAATCCGGCGCTTGGACGGTGTGGTAATCACGCAGCAATTGCCCTTTGCTCCACACCGCTGTCGCCATGCTATAGTGACGATTAAAGGCCAAATGCGTGGCCTCTTCTTCACGGCGAATTCCTAAAGCCGCCACCACCAGCCCCATAATGGCGGTTTTAGTCGGTCCTGAGAGGCTATGGCGTGATTCACCCACCGCGATATCTCCCCAGCTGGCCATCGGCCCGTAAAGACGAAACAGCAGATAGTCCATACGACCTCCCTGTCAATGGCTGACATCTTTGATAAATGCCAGCATTTCCACCAGATTACCCTTTCCCTCATTAACACTGAGTTCATAATGACGATCGGCGCAGGGACCATAGACCTGGTCAAAACCATCCCGCTGGGCTCGAATGGCGGCCATTGCCTGGGTCAGGTAATCCTCATCCACTATCCCCCGTACTTCGATGGGCCTGAGGTAAGCCACTGATAAAGAGCGAGGTTGTTGATTGCCAACTTCCGCCAAGACATAACTGGCATAACCCTGATGGGCAAAGCTGTTTTGTTTCCCTGAAGGTGGTACTTTAACAGCAGCTTCAATCAGGGCAGCGATAGCTTTGTCCGCCAGTTCCACATCGCCATTAAGGTTATCACTCAACTGTTCTCGGTTAATACAGAGGTAGGAGTAAAACAGCCCTGCGGCGAAGCCGGTTTCACCGATATGAGCAGAACCAGAGTCAATATTTCTATCACTTAGATCGTCCACAGCAGTAAAGTAATCATCTTCGATCACCACCGGATGAACAGAAATGGCATGGGCAACCTGACAAGCAGCCTCTATATTTTTAGAGGATGTATCTGCCAGCATCCGTCCGAAAAGAGCTATATCTACGGCGTTCGTTTTAGCTCTTAGTAAATCTAGGTCACCTTTTTCTATCTCCCCACCTGAAACTAATTTTTCCGCTAGAGCAAAAACAAGGCTTTCCTCCAACGGAGAGATGAATACTAACTGAGCCAGTTCAACTGCAACAAGCTCATTCAAGTCTTCAAAAGAAAGATTATGTACTACAACACATTCCTTATCCCAAGAAACCCATTTCTTCTTTAGCCTAGCTGAAAGCATAGTTTTGTCTTTATCGGATTTCTTCTTCAAATCAAAAGGTGACTCCAGCTTACCAAATTGATTAACAATCTCCTTTGTCCACTCAAGAGATTTTTTGAACGATTTGCCGTTCTTCATGAAATACAGAAACACACTAACACCAAACAATTTTGTTCTTTTACCCATATAACCAGACATTGATTGTTCAAAGATCTCCGAAGTTCGCCAGTGACGTTTTAAGCTCTGCGATGATACTCGTAAACGGTCTACCCCGCCCACTTTAGCAGTTTTTGGACGGCCTTGATCATCGCGGTTCAGGTTGGCGGGTGGATAGGCGGTCAACAGATGGATCTGGATAAAACGGCTCATAGGATTACTCCTTTTACATATCAGGTTAGGAATTGGATAAATTGTAACCGGCTTTTTTTGGTCTGGGCAGGTAGTAGTCCCTGGCCCACTTCACACTCAGGCGGTTGACCGGATTGCGGTCTGGCCCCTTGGTGTATTCGTCGTACCACTGCAGGATGCCTTCAGTCAGGGATACAATATTTACAGCTCCGTCCAGTAGGCGAACAGCTCTTAACAACCGACGGAAGAATTCCTCCGGAGTCCGGCTTTTAATCAGTTGCTTAAAGCGTAACTCGCTCATCACCGGCTGACCGTTCTCTCCTGACCCCAACTGCCCGGCAAAACTCTGGTAGCCCTGAATAGGGTGAGTTACTTGTGCCAGAATGGTTGCAACCATTACACTGGCGTAAAGATGATTGGGCTCCGACCAACGTAGCGGCATATAAGACAGAAACTGGAAAAAGCTATCTGTTAGTAAAGCATCATCAGGCCGGTCCACTCGACGCAACCGAGCTCTAACACCTCGATTATCATCCAGACTGGCCCACCACTTGATCAGATCTTTTGGGTCGACACCGTGTAGGTAATGCTTTGATTCAATAGACAATGGCTCAGCCATGAGTCACCCCCTTGGTTAGCAGGCCTTTTTCTTTCAACAGTTTGATGGATTTTAGAGTATGAAATTTACTTATCAGGTTTGCCCTTGCTATGATCACCCGACGTAAATCTAGGTCTTCTACACTGCTCTGCAAAGCAAACTGATCGAACAGCTGCTCCACTGAAGAACAAAGGGTTTTCAACCATTTGGCATACACAGTGGAAGGGGCCAGTTCTACCGTCATCGACGCCGTTACCAAAACGTGTAGTTGCTTATAAAAATCCGCCTCGGTTGACTGCCAAAACTCGGTGTCAATAAAACCGATATCACCCTTTACCTTATCAGGTTCTTTACACCAAGCTTCTTTGACATGTTTTCGCAGAATATCCGCACTATCTTTAGCTGCCATCAACATATATTGTGTCCAGGCTTTCACTTTTACAATCTGCTGTGGCTGCAAAGAAAAAATTGGAAAATCATGATCATACCAACATTTAGATTTCGCTTGCCCAGCGACAATATCAAACCCAAAAACCCAGACTCTAAGGTTCGATGAATGCCTTTCTTCTATATAATGTTGCTTTATCGAATAGTATGACTCGATATTTTTTGAGCAACTTACCCTACTCCCCTCATCTTCCAGCAACAAACCCAACCAATTTTTATAACACCCTCGACCTACCGCCCGCCCAGATAAAGCTCGCGGTAATTTTTCATGCTTTTTATCAACTGAATAGGGAGTAAGTGAGTGTCTCCATCCACCGATATACCTAATCCCTTTATTTTTTACAAATACTTTTGAACACCAAGTATTTGTTAAACAACCACAACAAGAGCACTTGGTTTCACCATAAGACATAATCAACCTTATTCTTTTAGGCATTCCCCAAAACTGCTGCAACTTGTTGTTCAATTCAGGGAAAGTAGAGCATCTTTCACAACCATCTGGGCATTTCTTAGTTGTGCAAGACTCTGAGGTTCTTGTTTTCCCTAGCCAAGGAAATGTATCTTCTGTTAATAAATCATAACTAGAACATCTAAGTTCATCTTTACTTAATACATTAAGCCATAAGTTCTTCCAGAGAGTTGCCCCTTCCTTACTCATTTTCAACAACGTAGTAATGGGTCCGTTATCTCTTACTGATGTCATATGCCCACTTCCTCCAGGAGGAGCATATGATTGCAAGGTAAATATTGCTTGGGCGGAACAAGCTGGGCAAAACACTGCATCTTCCAACGGATGATTAAAGAAAACCTCATTGTTATCAATGAGTAAAGATGCAACCGAACTCAAAGATTTAATATTCACTTCAACATCTAAATCCTGTAAAAATGCTGGCTTACCTTTATCAGAAAATAACTCCATCGCAGATGCATATTTGGAGAAAACATATTTTATTTTTTCTTTTGAAATAGGATTTTCGAAGAGATCAGCCCATTCATCTTCACCTTCTGGCGCTATGACTGTTTGTAGGAGCCCAATCAGGAACTGATACAGCGCCCCCTGAAAATCTGGCCTGGGTGCCGCCAACTCCATCACGGGATTATCCCGCTCGGCAATCTGCCAGGGCGCGATACGGCAGTAACTGCCATCCTGGCGAATGGCGGGTATCCATGGGTCATTCATTAGATTCATTGTGCTTCTCCTTTATTCCCTAACCAGCCACGCTCGGAATGATAAAAATCAGAAAGATCACCAACCAGCGGAAACAAAGCATGCCATTTCAAAGCAGGGATACGAGCGCGCAGCTGCTCCATTTGCTCCTTAAGTGATGGCGATATGGCCTTGTCTGCCTCCTGCCATAATGTCTCTCGCATCTGCAGGGTACTTAAATCCCAGCCAAAACGGGGATGCTCCGCATAGGGCTGCCAACCGCCATCAGTCGCGGGTTTTACCAGTACCACAGAGACGGTTTTATCACTCAAGCGGGTGGGGATATTGACTTCCTCGCTCCAGCCCGCATCGCTGCTTTTCTGACTATACCCGGCAGCCAGCTCGAGCTTGTTAAAATTAGCCATGCTTGCTTCGGCCCGACGTTTTCCATCAGCCTCAAAGGATAGTTCCTCCAGCTTTGTTGGTGTTATCAGAGGTGTATCAGGTGAGTAAACAGCTTCAATCAGGTTGCGGGCATCTTCCGGCATGGCATAACCGCCGCACTCAAGCAGCACTTTTGCTGAACGCCAGAGTTGCCCCATATCTCGATAAACCGCCAGGGTACCGCTTAGGGTTGCCAGCCACTGGTCATCGGCCTCCTCGGTTGGCTCAGGTGACAAGACATAAAGGGTAGCCGGCGGGCGTTGCTCTTTACTGCCTTGCGACAAGATATTCCCGGTAACATCACGCACATGGCGATGCAGTCGTCCTGCCCGTTGCAGCAGAAGGTCAATGGGCGCCAGATCGGTGATCAATACATCAAAATCCAAGTCCAAAGATTGTTCCACTACCTGGGTACTGACCAGTACTCGTCCTTTTCGCTGCTGGTGACCACTTTTTTTGCCAAACCACTCGAGCACCTCACCTTCAATTTTCTGGCGATCCACCATGGCAAAACGGCTATGGAAGAGGTGAACATTTGGCGTCACAGCACGCAATTTTTGGCACAGGATATCGTAACTGTGGCGAGCATCGTCAACGGTATTACGAATCCAGCATACACAGCGCTCTTCTTTCACAGCCTTTCGGATCAGAGCATAAGCCTGTTCGCTATCCGAGACACGTTGCACCCTCACCTTGCGCTGCACCTCCATACGGGTCGGCACATGAGTCTCGGCATGAGTTGCCAGTATTGGGAAATGTGTTGCCAAGGGATAATCATTTTTATTCAATATTGGAGCCACCAGCCCTCGGCCCTGGGCATAAGCGGCCATCAACTGCTCTTTCATCTGCTGTGGCAAGGTGGCAGAGAGCAGAATGGCACAGCCACCCTGCCGGGCGTGCATCTCCAACAGGCAGGCCAGCAAGGTGCGCATATAAGGGTCATAAGCATGCACTTCATCCACCAGCAACACCTTCCGCCCCAACCCTAACAGGCGCAATGACTGGTGGCGGGAAGGCAAAATCCCCTGTAGGGCCTGATCGATGGTTCCGACGCCGATATCCGCCAACAGTGCCTTTTTCCGGCTGTCGGCAATCCAGCTATTGCAATAAGCCGAAGCACTGAGTTCCTCTTTGTGGTAGCAGTGATCTTTTGGCTGATCAGCTACGGACTGCAGGAAAGCCTCTGAAAGGTGGCGAGCACCATGAGCCAAGACCAGCGAAACCGGTTGGCCCGGCTGGTATAAATGCTGATAACACTCCGCCATACGCAGATACATGGCGTTGGCTGTGGCCATGGTCGGCAAGCCCACATAAAGGCCATCAGCCAACCCCTGAGCCATCAGGCGGTGTATCAGCACCATAGCGGCTTCGGTTTTACCCGCCCCCGTTACATCTTCCAGGATAAACAACTGCGGTTCATTCAGGATAGGTTGCTCAATGGCATAACATTGCAACGGAGTTGGTTGCTGGATAAAGGGAAATAACTGCTGAAGAGTGCCAAAAGGCATGGCCTGATGGGGCATGATACTCGCGTGCTGCACAGCCTTTCGGGCTCTGGGCAAAGCGTAGGTTTTCCAATATTCCAACAAGGGCATAGCCTTTGCGCAATAACGGAAATAGGTTTGATTCGAACCTTGCCAGTCTGCCAGCACCGCCAGTCCGGCGAGAGTCCAGGATCTGGCTTTAAGCTTCTGTATCAGCTCTTTATCTTGCAGAATGTGAATATCCTCAGGCTGTAGCCACATGGCCAACATTTCGCGTACAAAGTCACAAGCAGCTTCTATGTCAGAACGGTCAAAATGTTCGGAAAGCAGCTGACTCTTCAGTTTAGGCGGTTGGCCATGATGCCCAGTGGTGACTTCAAACCAGATACGCAGTTGAGCATTTACCCTGACTTGCTGAGGAGTTAGTCCAAAAAACTCGGCAAAGGCTGTATGCAACTTCTCAGCATCCCTCCATAGCCAGAAACCCAGTGAGTCGTGTCGCTCGTTATAGACCATTCCCTTGATTGCCGCCACCAATGCCAACGACAGCCCTGTTACCTGCCCCTGAAATGTTCGGGCAAATTTGCCGATATCGTGCAAACAGAGGAAAAAAATAAAGATACGGCGCAGTTGATCCGGCGTCACCCCCAGTTCTTCTGCCAGCGTCTTTACCCAAGGATAATCATCCGATAACAACACCCAACCACAGGCTGCCACATCCAAACAATGATACGGCAGCAGATGGTAGTCCTCTCCAGGCTGCTGATCGTCTTTCCTCGCCTTGCCCCAATACCGGAAATAACTGGCTCTCATCCCTTGCTCCTTTTTCTTGTTCTGCCTCTACTCTTGCCCACATCCCCTCCCCCGCCAATGCTGTGCAAAAACACATGTCGCCTGGGTTTACAGGTCAGAACAGCCACGGCTTAACCTCGTCGTGGTTGGCCAGGATCAGTTGCTGGGCGGCGGGGTTGCCGTCGAGCATTTTCACGCTCACCTGCATTTCGTTGAGCAGGTACTGGGCCAGGGCGGCGCGGGTGGGCAGGTGCAGTTCGCCGTTTGTCATGTCGTAGTCGTAGGCCAGGGCGGCTTGCTGCTCGGGGCTGAGGCGGGGATCGGGTTTGAGTATCAGGGTAAGTGTGGTGCTCCAGGCGGAGTCGTCGGGCAGGGGCGAGCGTTGTGGGCCTTCCGGCGTCGGCTCGCCGTGAAAGCGGCTCAGCACAAAATCCCGGTAGCCCCGGGCCTTTTCGCACCAGGCGCGCAGGTGCCAGCGCCGGCCGGTGTTAACGAAGCGGATCGGCACTATGATGCGGCCATCCCGGTCCGGCTTGCTGACGGCGCCGTAGTCCACCTCCAGCCGGTAGTGATGGCGCAGGGCATGCACCAGTGGCCGTATTACCCTGGGGCTGACGTTGCGCGGTGGCGGCGCCAGAATGGCGTGCTCCAGCCGATAGCCGGGCTCAACAGGCATGGTATGGGCGCGCTGGCCACTCATCCAGTTGAGGTATTCGGTTACGTCGCCGGAAATAAAACCGGGTTTGAAGGCAGGGCTGGGCAAATGCCCTTTGCGTGAGGAACAGTAATAAAACTGCCCGGGATTATCCTGCAGATACTGGTTGATGTCCTTGCTGGCCTGCTGCCGGCTCAGGCCAAAGAACTGCTGCAAATGGTTGGCGGTAAGCCGCCCTTCCCAGTAGGCGATCAGCTCCATCAGCCAGTAACGGCGTTGGGGTTCGGTTTTTATCATGGCGTCCGTGCTTTTTTGTTTTTTGTCATTAAAGCCATAACCCGAATTCAATATCAATCACTAACTGGGCTGGGTGGCCGGCCTTTGATCCCTATCAAAAATAAGCGACCCCGGAGAAATCCGTTTCATTATTGAATTGGCAGGGGCACAGCGTTGCGTCGCGTAAAAAGGCGGGCGGGCCGCCCGCGCCCCAGGGTTATTCTCTCGCGTCCTTCTCACCACCGCTTCGGACATAAAAAAAGCCCCGGCAATGCCGGGGCGAAATAGAGACCAAACTACAAAGGGGATTAACGCAATTCGCGCAGGCTCTGGATGCGCTTTTCAAGGGGCGGGTGGCTCATAAACAGCTCGCTGTGGCGCTTGCCGTTGATGCCGAAGGCGGCCAGCGAGCCTTCCAGCTGGGATTCGGGGCCACGGCGCAGGCGCTCGAGGGCGGCGATCATCTTGTCCTTGCCGACCAGGCGGGCGGAGCCTTCGTCGGCGCGGTATTCGCGCTGGCGGCTGAACCACATGACGATGATGGACGCCAGTATGCCGAACACCAGCTCCAGTACCATCACCACCGCAAAGTAGGCAATACCGCCCAGGCCGCCGCCTTCTTCCTGCTCGCCACGGCTCAGGAAACTGCTGATCAGGTTGGCCACAATGCGGGCAAAAAAGATAACGAAGGTGTTCACCACGCCCTGGATCAGGGTCAGGGTCACCATGTCGCCGTTGGCCACGTGGCTTACCTCGTGGGCCAGCACGGCCTCGGCTTCGTCGCGGCTCATGCCGTACATCAGGCCGGTGGACACGGCCACCAGCGAGTTGTTGCGGCTGGCGCCGGTGGCGAAGGCATTCATGTCGGGCGCGTCGTAAATGCCCACTTCCGGCATACCGATACCGGCCTGCTGGGCCTGGCGGGCCACCGTGGTCATCAGCCAGTGCTCCACTTCGTTGCGGGGCTGGTCGATCACCTGCACGTTGTAGGCGCGCTTGGCCATCCACTTGGACATAAACAGGGAAATGGTGGCGCCACCAAAACCGAACACGGCGGAGAACACCAGCAGTCCGCCCACACTGCCACGGTCTACACCCAGCACCGAGAATACTATGTTGAGCACCACGCCCAGCACCAATACCACGGCCAGGTTGGTGGCAATAAACAGCAGAATGCGTTTCATAACCTTTTCCTTACTTGGGGGTTGTCTGCAGACATAATATGTCCGCAGCGATGAATTTCAAGACGCACATCATGAATTATTTGAGCAAAGGTGCAAGATCAATAAATCCCGCCGCCGTGCCGCCGTCGTCGGGCAGCCAGGGCAGTTCGCCCAGCAGGGGGGCCGAGATCATCGCCTTCAGGGTCTCGGCGTTGTCCTTATAGTGGCTCATTTGCGGATCCACCCGGTTCAGCACCCAGCCGGCCACCACCAGGCCGTCGTGACGGATGGCCTCCAGAGTGAGCAGGGCGTGGTTGATGCAGCCCAGCCGGGCGCCCACCACCAGGATCACCGGCAGGTGCTCCTTCTTCGCCCAGTCCGACAAAAAGTGCCGCTCGTCCAGGGGCAGGCGCCAGCCCCCCGCGCCTTCGGCGAAAATCCAGTCGGCGGCAGTTTCCTTGAGCCGGGCCAGGCCCTCGCCAATGCGCGCAATGGAGATGGGCTCGTTGGCCTCCCGCGCGGCAATATGGGGGGCGATGGCCGGGGCGAAGGCATAGGGGTTGTGCATGGCATAGGGCAGGAGCAGGGAGGATTCGGCCCGCAGGGTCAGGGCATCGCTGTTTTTCAGCTCGCCCTCCACCAGCTCGCAGCCCGAAGCCACCGGCTTGTAACCCAGGACTTTCTTGCCCGCTTCCCGGGCGGCCCGCATCAGGGCTCGGGTCACGAACGTCTTGCCCACTTCGGTGTCGGTGCCGGTAACAAAAAAGGTCTTAGCCATATATCACTCCATAGGCCAGGCGGTAGCTGGCCACACAGTCGCCATGTTGATTTTTAGGATAGGTCAGATTGAGCCGTTGCCAGGCCGCGCGGCCAAGCAGGCCCGGGCGGCGGTTGTCGTTGATGCGGTTGGCGCCGATGCCTTTCAGATCCAGCAGCAGTCCCTTCAGTTCGGGATAGGCCAGGCGGATGTCGGCCTGCTCCAGCCGCCAGCGCCGGCCGGTGGCGGCCAGGTGGGCCGCCAGCGGCTCAGGCTCGATAAACCGGTTGATATGGGCATGCTGGTCCACCTGGCGCCAGGCGGCTTCCAGCTCGTGCAGGCTGCCCGCCAGCAGGGTGGAAAACACCATAACGCCGCCGGGTCTGAGCCGGTCGCTCCACTGGGCAAGCCAGGCGGCGGGGTCGGCGCTCCACTGCAGGCAGAGGTTGGCGAAGATAAAGTCCAGGCTGTGC
This sequence comes from Zobellella taiwanensis, assembly GCF_003012795.1. Classification (GTDB taxonomy): domain Bacteria; phylum Pseudomonadota; class Gammaproteobacteria; order Enterobacterales; family Aeromonadaceae; genus Oceanimonas; species Oceanimonas taiwanensis. Next base: position 166,542 of record NZ_PXYH01000003.1, on the reverse strand, counting down.
CCGGGCAGCGGCGGCCGGTCCATGTCGGCGCAGATGGGCTCCACCGCGCCCTTGGTGCAGGCCTGTTGCAGCATGGCCGGCGACAGATCCAGCGCCAGCAGGCGCTCGGCCCGGCGTGCCAGCTCCGGTACAAACCAGCCGCTGCCGCAGCCCAGATCCAGCCCCACACCGGCGCGGGCCGGCAGCCACGGGAGCAATGCCTCGCCGCTTTGGCGCTGCAGGCCGTTGTGGCGTTCATAGCTACGGGCGGCCCGGCCAAACGCCTCGGCCACCTTGAGTTTGTCGACCTGTTGCATGGTGTTCTCCGGATATCAGCTGTCAACCATAAGCTGTCAGCGGTAAGAGGTATCGCCGGCTGGCCCGGCTGAAGCCGGGCTTACAGTACGCGGTGCAACGCCTCGATAAGTTGTTGTACGTCGGCCCGGGTGTGGGCCGCGCTCAGGGTAATGCGCAGCCGGGCCGAGCCTTTGGGCACGGTGGGCGGACGGATAGCGCCCACCCAGATGCCGCGTTCCTTAAGCCGCGCCGACAGGGCCAGGGTGCGGGCCTCATCGCCGATCACCAGGGGCTGGATGGCGGTGGCGGAGGGCAGCAGCTCGAACGGCAAGGATTGCACACCGGCGCGGAACTGTTGCACCAGCTGGTTCAGGTGCATGCGCCGGTCGTCGGCCCGGCGCGCCAGGCGCACGGCGGCCAGCACGGCGGCGGCCTGGGGCGGCGGCAGGTGGGTGCTGTACACATAGCCGCGGCCAACATTGAGCAGGTAGTCCACCAGTTCGCGGCTGCCGCCCACAAAGGCCCCGCCCACCCCCAGCGCCTTGCCGAAGGTGCCCATAAAGATCTGCACCTGTTCCGGTGCCACGCCCAGCTCATCCAGGGTGCCCCGGCCCTCCCGGCCGAGCACGCCCAGGCCGTGGGCGTCGTCTATCATCAGCCAGTTGCCACTCTGCCCGGCCAGGCGTAAAAGCCCCGGCCAGTCGCCCAGATCGCCGTCCATGCTAAATATCCCTTCCGAGACAATCAGGCCCGAGTTGGGCTTGAGCCTGGCTTCCAGCGCGGCCATGTCGTTGTGGGCAAAACGCACCATGCGCGCCGGGCTGAGCAGGCCCGCCTCCTGCAGGGAAGCGTGGTTGAGCCGGTCCTGCCACAGCAGGTGCTCCTTGCCGAGCAGGGCTTTGATCACCGCCTGGTTGGCACAAAAACCGGAGCCAAACAGCAGCACCGCCTCCAGCCCCAGCCAGTCGCACAGCTCCGCTTCCAGCTCCCGGTGCACGGCCTGGTACCCCACCACCAGCGGCGAGGCCACGGCGCCTGCGCCAAACTCCAACGCCGCCCGGTCGGCGGCCAGGCGTAGCTCGGGCGCCTGGCTTAAGCCCAGGTAGTCGTTGCCGGCAAAGTTGAGGTAGCTCTGGCCGGCGGACCACAGCCGCCGGCCCGCCACCTTGTCGATAAGGGGCAGGCTGCGTTTCAGCCCCGCCGCTTCGCGCCCGGCCAGGCTTAAGTGAAAGGGCATGCGGCTCTCCTAAATAAAAAGGGGTCGGAGTCAATTTTTGAAAAAGGGGTCGGAGTCAATTTTCCAGGTGCAATTAAAAAATTGACTCCGACCCCTTTTCCTGAGCTGCGTTTTACGCTTCGTAATACAGCGGCTTGGGCGCGTTCTGGGCGGCCAGTTGCTCGTGCAGTTCGATTTCGGTCATTTCGTCCGGTTTCTGGCTCACACCGCTCGGGCGCAGCCCCAGGCGTTTGAACAGCTGCATGTCGCTGTTTTCGTCCGGGTTGGGGGTGGTGAGCAGCTTGCAGCCGTAGAAGATGGAGTTGGCGCCGGCCATAAAGCACAGGGCCTGCATCTGATCGTTCATCTTTTCCCGCCCGGCGGACAGGCGCACATGGCTTTGGGGCATCAGGATGCGAGCCACGGCGATGGTGCGGATAAAGTCGAAGTCGTCCAGGTCTTCCTGGTTTTCGAGCGGGGTGCCCTTCACCTTTACCAGCATGTTGATGGGCACGCTCTCGGGCTGGCGCGGCAGGTTGGCCAGGGCCAGCAGCAAGCCGGCGCGGTCTTCCGGGCTTTCACCCAGGCCGACGATGCCGCCGGAGCACACCTTCATGCCGGCGCCGCGCACGTTTTCCAGGGTGTTGAGCCGGTCGGCGTAGGTGCGGGTGGTGATGATGTCGCCGTAAAATTCCGGGCTGGTGTCCAGGTTGTGGTTGTAGTAATCCAGCCCCGCCTCGGCCAGGCGGTCGGCCTGGGAGGCATCCAGCATCCCTAAGGTCATGCAGGTTTCCATCCCCAGCGACTTCACCTCCTGCACCATCTTCAGCAGGTAGGGCATGTCCCGTTCCCTGGGGTTGCGCCAGGCGGCGCCCATGCAAAAGCGGCTGGAGCCGTTGGCCTTGGCCTCCCGCGCCCGCTCCAGCACCTTTTCCACTTCCATCAGCCGCTCGGTTTCCAGCCCGGTGTGGTAACGGGCGCTCTGGGGGCAGTACTTGCAGTCTTCCGGGCAGGCGCCGGTCTTGATGGAGAGCAGGGTGCTCACCTGCACCTCGTTGGCGTCGAAGTGGGCCCGGTGCACCTGCTGGGCTTCAAACAGCAGATCGAAAAAGGGGCGTTCAAACAGCGCGAGCACCTGCTCGCGGGTCCAGTTCTGGCGGCTCATGGTCACCCTATGTCCTTAAATTCAAGCGGGGTTTTGCTTGGCTAGTGTAAGGACGGATGCTAGCCTGTCAACCAACAAGATCACCATCAGTTTACGTTTGAACAATTTATGACCAACCAAGAATTCGATCTGCACCACCTCTGGCACCCCTATACCTCCCTCACCCGTCCCCTGCCCTGCTACCGGGTCGAGCGCGCCAGCGGCGTTTACCTGGAACTGGCGGATGGCCGCCGGCTTGTCGACGGCATGTCGTCCTGGTGGGCATGCCTGCACGGCTATAATGTGCCGGAGCTGAACGCCGCCGCCACCGGGCAATTGGAGAAGATGTCCCACGTGATGTTCGGCGGCCTTACCCACGATCCCGCCGTCCAGCTGTGCCGGGCACTGGGCCAGGTGCTGCCGGCGGGGCTGGATCGCTTCTTCCTGGCGGACTCGGGCTCGGTGTCGGTGGAGGTGGCGCTGAAAATGGCCATCCAGTACTGGCACGGCCGGGGCACGCCCAAAACCCGCTTCGCCGCGCTCAGCCACGGCTACCACGGCGACACCTTCGGCGCCATGAGCGTGTGCGACCCCAACGGCGGCATGCACAGCCTGTACCAGGGCTTTTTGCCGGAGCATATTTTCGTGCCCACGCCCCGGAGCCCCTTCGGCGGCGAGCTGGATCCGGCCGATCTGCAGGCGCTGGAGGCGGTGTTGGCCGAACACCACCGGGAGCTGGCGGCGCTTATCCTGGAGCCGGTGGTGCAGGGCGCCGGCGGCATGCGCTTCTATCATCCGGATTATCTGAAAGGCGCGCGGGAGCTGTGCGACCGTTACGAGGTGCTGCTGATCGCCGATGAAATCGCCACCGGCTTCGGCCGCACCGGCAAGCTGTTCGCCTGCGAGTGGGCCGGCATCCGGCCGGACATCATGTGCATCGGCAAGGCGCTCACCGGCGGCTATATGACCATGGCCGCCACCATCACCACGCAAGCGGTGGCCGACACCATCTGCAACGGCCCGGCCGGAGTACTGATGCACGGCCCCACCTTTATGGCCAACCCCCTGGCCTGCGCCGTGGCCCTGGAAAGCCTCAGGCTGCTGCTCGCCTCCCCCTGGCAAGCGCGCATCCTGGCCATCGAGGACCAGCTCAAGCGCGAACTGGCACCGGCGCGGGATCTGCCCCGGGTGGCGGAGGTGCGGGTACTGGGCGCCATCGGCGTGATCGAGATGAAAGAGCCGCTCGCGGTGGCCGAGGTGCAAAAGCAACTGGTGGAGCTGGGCGTGTGGATCCGCCCCTTCGGCAAGCTGTTCTACGTGATGCCGCCCTACATCATAAAACCCGACGAACTCAGCCGGCTGACCAGTGCCATGAAGGTCATCGCCGGGCAGTAGGTGCCGGCGCGCCATCCTGCGGCATGACGGCGAGTACCCATCCCCGGAGCGCAGGCGGCTCGCCTGCATTCCCGCAGAGCGGGAACCTGCGAGATTAAGCGCAGTGCCTTGACCACCGGCGTATCTCCTTTGCGGGCGGGCCGCCCGCGCCCCACACAGTGCCATCCTGCGGCATGACGGCGAGCCCCCACCCCCGGAGCGCAGGCGGCTCGCCTGCATTTCCGCGCAGCGGGAACACGCGAGATTAAGCACTGTGCCTTGACCACCGGCGTTCCCCCCTGCGGGCGGGCCGCCCGCGCCCCACACAGTGCCACCCTGCGGCCTGACGGCGAGTACCCATCCCCGGAGCGCAGGCGGCTCGCCTGCATTCCCGCAGAGCGGGAACCTGCGAGATTAAGCACTGTGCCTTGACCACCGGCGTTCCCCCCTGCGGGCGGGCCGCCCGCGCTCCAAAAAAACCATGCGGGCGGGCCGCCCGCGTCCCACACAGCGCCGCCCGCGCCCCAAAAACGGGTTGTCCGCGCTCCAAAAGCGGCCTGGGGTCGGGTTAGCGTTTGCCCACGGCCGACATGGTTTTGGCCTGGCCGAGGTTTTCCACCGCCTTGGGATAGTAGCGGGGCGAGGCGTCGATGGCGCGCTGGAACAGGCCGGCGGCTTCTTCGTATTCCCCTTCCATCATGGCGATGTATCCCAGGTCGTTGAGCGCCTCGGCCTGGCTCATCACCTTGCGCAGGGCGCTCAGGGCCTCGGACTTGCGCCCCCAGCGGTAATACAGCAGGCCCAGGTTGCTCCAGCCGCGCTGGTATTCCGGGTCCTGGTTTACCGCCCGGGTCAGGGCCCGCTCGGCCTGGGGATATTCGCCGTCCAGGTAATAGGAAAAACCCAGGTTGCCGTGCAGCATGGCAAGCCCGGGCTGGATGGCCAGGGCGCACTGGTAATGCTCCCGGGCCCGGCTGCCCTGCTCCATAATGTCGGCAAGCAGCCCAAGGCCGTTGTAACTGCGCCAGGGCGACTGATTGTCGGTGCGGCACTGGCCCTCGGCGGACGCCCCCAGCCGGGCCTGATCGGCGGCCACCACTTCCTGCAACAGGCTCTCGGCCTCCTGGTGGCGCTTCATGTCCACCAGCAGCAGGGCCAGCCCTTCCTTGGCGTCCTGGCGCTTGCCATCGGCGGCCAGGGCCTCGCGATAGGCCTGCTCGGCCCGGCTGTTGTTGCGCCGCTGCTGCTCCAGCCGGGCAATGGCAAGGTAGAGATCGGCCTTGTTGAACTCGCGAAAGGCCAGCGCCTGGCTGTAGGCGTAGATCATGGCGTCCGGATTGCCGGAGGTTTGCGACTGGGAAATCAGCATGCGGGCTTCGGCCGCGCTGGACGGCTTGATCACCCCGGCGCCGGGCGCGGTGGCGTCGGGCAGGGTTTCCTGGGGAGAATCCGAGGTGGCGGCACAGCCACTGAGCAGCAACAGCACCAGCGGTATGGTGATTTTTTTCATGGTGGTTCCTTAAGCCAGTCCCTGGCTACAGGTTGGAATTGCCCTAAGGCTAGTTCGCGCCCGGCGCACCGGCCAGTGCGGTTGCCCGAAAATTGACTCCGACCCCTTTTTACATGTTGCCGAAAACGCGGAACACCTTGATCAGGGCCGGGCCGATGGCCACGATAAAAAAGGAAGGCCAGATAAACAGCACCAGGGGAAAAATCATCTTGGTGCCCACCTTGGCGGCCAGCTCTTCGGCCTCCTGCTTGCGCTTGATGCGGTATTCGTCCGCGTATACCCGCAGGGTTTCGGCAATGCTGGTACCCAGCTGGATACACTGGTTGATGGCCACGTTGAGGCTGCGAAAATCCTCCAGCCCGGTGCGCAAAATAAACTCGTCAAACGCCTGCTGCATGCTCAGCCCCGCCCGCAGCTTGGCGGAAATCAGCGTCAGCTCGTGGGCCAGCTCCTCGTGGCTCATGGTCACTTCCTGGGCCACCCGCTGCAGGGCGGCCTTAAACCCCAGCCCCGCCTCGGTGCACACCACCAGCAGGTCGAGGGCGTCGGGCATGGCCATTTTCATCCGGGCCATGCGCTTGTTGGCCAGCCGCTCCAGCACGAACACCGGCAGCACATAGGCCACATAGCCAATGGCCACCAGCAGCAGGAAGATAATATTGATGGGCAACTGGGTCAGCAGGCTGAGCGCCACAAAGCCCAGGGTAACCGCCAGCAGGATAACAATGACCCGGATACCGTTGAACACCCGGTAGGCCGACTCCTTGTGAAATCCGGCATGCACCAGCAGGGTACGGATACGGTGGCCGTTAAAGCCGCTGCCGTGCTGGCGAGCCACCACCATGCGCTGCTCCAGGGTCTGTTCGCTGTCGTCCGCTTCCTGCTGGATGTCGCGCAGCTGGCGGCGATAGGGGCTGCGGATACCGCTGGCCACCAGGGTCACGCCCCAGAACAGGGTAATGGCCGACAACCCCACTATGCCGATCAGCAGCCACTGGCGCAGTTGCGGGTCCGACAGCGCCTGCCCCAGCAATTGGTTGAGTGCGTCCATGTCACACCTCTATCTTGATGATTTTGCTGATCCACCAGGTCCCCACCATCATGCCGATACCGCCGAAAATCAGCAGCCGGTTGCCCTCGGGGGTGCTGACCAGCTCGGTGATATAGCTTGGCGTGGTGGCAAAAATCAGTGCAAACAGCACAAAGGGCGTCAGCACCAGTACCCAGCCCGACATCCGGCCCTCCGCCGACAGGGTGCGCAGCTGGCGGTTGAACTTGAAGCGATCGCGGATAATGGTGGCCAGTTTGTCGATATTTTCCACCAGGTTGCCGCCGGTTTCCCGCTGCACCTGCACGGCGCTGACCAGCGCCATGTTGGAAATGCTGGGCACCCGTTCCAGCAGCCCGGTCATGGCCTTGCGCACGTCCTTGCGGTAGTTGATGTCGGCAAACACCAGGGCAAACTCGCGTCCCATGGGGTTGGGCATCTGCTCGCTGATAAGCTTGATGGTGTCGGCAAAGGAATAGCCGGCCTGCAGGCCCCGCTTCATGATGTCGAGCGCCTCCGGCAGTTGCTGCTCATACAGCGCCAGCCGTTGCAGGTAGTTGTGCCTGAGCTTGAAGCGCGCCGCCAGGGTCGGCAGCACCAGCGCCACCAGGGTCAGCAGCAGGTTGTGCAGCACCAGCCAGCACACCAGCACCAGCGCCAGCGTCACCAGCCCCACCAGCAGCACCAGTTGCCAGGCATACAGCCTGGATCCCGCCAGCTCCAGGGAAAAGGCGACCCGCTCGAACAGGGGCAGGGTTTCAATGCGCCGCATCAGCGGCGAAAGGGCGTCCAGCTTCTTGGTGCGATAAATGGAAGCCTGCCCCTGCTCGCGGTTTTCTTCCGCCAGCGCCTTGACCCGGCGTTTGAGCAGGGCCGAATGGTTGAGCCTGGGCTGGGTCACCGGCACAAACAGCGCCATGCTCAAAAACACCACCGCCAGCCCCACCAGGGCCAGAAAAATCACGGTATTCATGGCGACCTCCCGTTAAAAAATCCCTTTGTGCAGGTCTTCGTCCCCGAACAAACTGCGCGGCAGCACCATGCCCCGGCGCGCCAGCCGATCGTAGAAATTGGGCATAACCCCGGTGGGCCGGTGGCGGCCCTGCACATTGCCCTCGGCGTCGATGCCGGTGCGCTCGAAGGTAAAGATTTCCGACATGGTGATGGTCTCGCCCTCCATGCCGTGCACCTCCTGCATGCTCACCAGGCGCCGCTTGCCGTCTTCCTGGCGTTCGAGCTGGATAATCAGGTCGAGCGCCGAGGCCACCTGGGTGCGGATGTTTTTTACCGGCATATCAAAGCCGGTCATCGACACCATGTTCTCCAGCCGGCTCAGGGCGTCGCGCGGGCTGTTGGCGTGCACCGTGGTGAGCGAGCCCTCGTGGCCGGTGTTCATGGCGGTGAGCATGTCGAACGCCTCGGCGCCGCGCACCTCCCCCACCACAATGCGGTCGGGGCGCATACGCAGGGTGTTTTTCACCAGATCCCGCAGGCCCACCTCGCCCCGCCCTTCTATGTTGGCGGGCCGGCTTTCCAGCTGCACCACATGGGGCTGCTGCAACTGCAGCTCGGCGGAGTCTTCCACCGTAATGATGCGCTGGTTGGCGGGAATAAAGCTGGACAGAATGTTGAGGAAGGTGGTTTTACCGGTGCCGGTACCGCCGGAGATAAGAATGTTGAGCTTGCCCTTGACCACCGCCTCCATCACCTGGGCGATGGCCGGGGTAATGGTGCCGAAGTCGATAAGGGTGTCGATGGCCAGTTTTTCCACGGTAAAGCGGCGGATCGACAGGGTGGGCCCGTTCAGCGCCAGCGGCGGGATAATGGCGTTGACCCGGGAGCCGTCCTTCAGGCGGGCGTCCACCATGGGCGAGAGTTCGTCGATACGCCGGCCCACGCTGGATACAATGCGCTCAATCACCCCCATCAGGTGCTCGTCGTCGCGAAAGGTGAGCGGCACCCGCTCAATGCGCCCGCGCCGCTCCACATAAATGCTTTTGGCGCCGTTGACCATGATGTCGGCAATGGTGCTGTCCACCAGCAGCGGCTCCAGCGGCCCCAGGCCCAGCACTTCATCCAGGATCTGGCGCACGATTTTCTGGCGCGACACCATGGACAGCGGCACCGGCGAGTCCTGCATCAGTTGCAGGCAAAGGCGCTCGATTTGTTCGCTGGCCTGGGCCCGGGACACGGTTTGCAGCATGGGCAGGTCCAGCATGTCCATCAGCTTGCCGTGCAGGCGCTGTTTGTGGCCGTCCTCTTCCTGGTTGAGGATATAGTCTTCAAGGTTCATCCATGACCCTCCCGGCCGCGGTTATTTACCGAACAGCCTGCTGAAAAATCCCGGTTTGGTGTCCTGCTGCCCGGGCACCTGGGTAAGCGTGCGGAGCAGTTCGTTAAAGGCGTCCACCAGTTTGTGATGTTTTTTTTCTTCCGCCACCAGCCGGCCCAGGTCGGTGCAGGTTTCCGCCATGGCAAAGTCGTTGGGCAGGGTGATGATGCGGGGAATTTCGGTGGCTTTTTCGATTTCGGCCAGCGACACGTCCTTTTTCTTGTCGTAGCGGTTGACCAGCAGCAGGATGCGATCCTTGCCAATGCCCAGCTCGTGGCGCAGCTGGCGCAGCAGGTAGATGGTTTCGCGCAGGCCGCTCAGGCTTTGCTGCATCACCACCACCACCTGGGCGGCGTTTTCGAGCAGCGGCAGGTTCCAGCCCTCGGGCCCGCGCGACATGTCGACCACCACCCGCTGGTACTGGCCGCGCATCAGGTGCAGCAACTGGGCGCACTGGCGGGCGGTTACGCTTTTTTCATCGTGCAGCGGCTGCACCGAGGCGGGCATCACGTCCAGCCCCTCCCTCGCCCGGCTGACCATGCCGCCCAGGGCCATGGCGTCCAGCTCGCCGGCCCGTTGCAGGGCATCGCTCAGTCCTCCCTGCTTTTCGCGCACATTGAGGTAGTCGGCCAGGGAGCCGTAGCGCATGTTGGCATCGAGCAGCAGCACTTTCTGGTCGTCGCGGCTAAAGGCATGGCCCAGGTTAACGCACACAAAGCTGGCCCCGGAGCCGGCCTTGCCGTTGAGCACCACGGTAACCGGCGCCAGGCTGATGCTGGCGGAAATGTGCGCCGAAATACGCACCAGCGCCGACCACAGTTCGACCGGGTCGCTTTCAAAAGGCAAAAAGTCCGCCGCCCCCATGCGCATGGCGCGGCGCACCAGGGCGGTGTTTTTGGCGTCGCCCACAAAAATCAGGTGGCGCGATTCGTCCTGCTTGCGCTCCAGCTCGTCGTATACCGGCGCCATGATGGGGTGGTCCACCAGCAGCAGCACCTGGCGCTCGCCCTTGGGCAAAAAGTCCTGTTCGCCCAGTTTTTTGAGTTGCAGCTGGTGGCTTGGGTGCAGCCGGACCTTGAGCAAGGGCCACAGCCGCTCTTCCGGATCCATCACATTGAGCTGCAACGGGCAGGACAACGCCGGCAAGGGGTGCATCTTGTCACGCTCCAGTTCAACTACTTTGGCGTCTGTCATAAACTTACTCCTCCCGCCGTATCGCAAATCGCATTTCCCTGGCGGGTTTTACCCAGGCTTTCGGCCCTGACGGTAGAGGCGAAATCCGGTGTAATTCCCGAAAAATCCACAGGCAGTGGCAAAATCATTTGGTAACTGTAGTTAACAATCCGGCTTCTCAGATAACGAATATTATTGAAATTGGTTGTTGCAGGATTGGATAAGGGTATTGAACTGGCACCATCCAGATAATCTATGACTATATTTTCGGGGGTAAAGCCCGGTAAAAAACCACCCAGCTGATTGACCACCGCCGTTGCCACCGTATTATCCAGAACCTGCTCCACCTGACAGACTGTTGCCATTCTCACCGCCCGGCGTGAAACCTCATTAAGCATACCCCATGTATGCATTACTCTGGTGACTTCCATTACGGCAAACAAAACCAAAAAAACCACACTACCTACAATGGCAAACTCAACTGTTGCCGTGCCCCTGTTTCGCCTTTTTACCGATATCTTCATAACAGCACCCTCATGGTCATGCTTGACTCAAGAGGAAAGGTCAGAGAGATGGTATCACCGAAAAAAGTGTTGAAACTATCCCCAAACACCGGCGTCCAGTCATAACTGACATGAATATCAACATACGTTTGGCCATTGATCTCCTTGGTATTGAAGGTAATATCATCGCCTTGCAGCCCGGGCAGTACAGGGGTTGTGCCGGCAACTTCTTGACCATAGAGGATCATATTACGGGTTTTGGCCTGAACCAGCGAAAGATCGAAGGTGCCCGGATTAGGACTGATGCTGGCGGTTCTGGCCCCCGCCCGGACAGCTTTGGTCAAGGTATTGTACTGATAGATCATCCTGCCGAACTCACCGATTGCCAGCAATAACAGCAGGATAACCGGTAGTACAATGGTCGCTTCAACTGCAGCCAGCCCTTTTTGCCTGCCCACCCGGCTATAGAAAGAACGCAACGGGCGCATTATGAATCTCCACTGTTGCTGTCTTTAAATAACACCAGCCGGTAGGGACCATTATTGAGGTTGCTATTGCCCACTCCATCTGCTGTACAGTTTTTTACAAACTCTGCAACAATAAACTGATCATTCCCTTGACCTGTCACCAACTGGCTTAGATACATACAGGCTGTTCCCATAGAAGGAATCGTTGTTTTCCCTTGATTCGTTCCACTACAGTTGCCTACGGGAACCTTGACCATTCTGCGCTTCGGCAGACAATATGCCGTTCCCGGATCCGTAGAATAGAGGCTATCCAGGCTTGCATAATCAGGATAGCTTTGCAGCTGATTCAGCAGTGTGGCATTGGTTAATATGGTGCTCCCAGTAGTTGATGAAAAATCAGAATCTTTAAAAACTACAGGATCAAGACTAGGTACTGCACAGTCAGAGTAAAAAGCATCGGATCCATCATCAGCCGGTGCACTCACTGGTTCTTTCATCGGACTCTTATAGTCGCCAAATCTAGTATTCAGACCAGAGGCTGTAGGTCCTATCATATTACCCGTTTCAGTCGTAATATCTTCACCGGGTGAAATGCACGATGCATCGGTCAACGCTCCAGCAAGACCATCCCGATATCCATCTGCACCAGATACACCAAGATCAACGGCAAGAAAATTTCCAGGACCAACTGGTGTTTTGTTGTTGGGCACTTTTATTACAATGACATCTCCTCTTTCATTTTCATCAGAAGGATTGAAGCCATAGTCATAATCATCAGGAATAGAGTCAAAAGAAGGAGGGTTAGCATCATTAACACACATCATCAGAGGTATTACTTGGCAAGGATCCTGTATCGTAGGGCTGGCACCGGCAACGGCCGATGCTCTCACTTGCCAGGTGTCTACCAACAACTGAGAAAAAAACTGATCCACTGGCACCTGTGTTAGTTCAACCCGGATATATTTGGCGGTTTCATCATTAACAGGCTCAAAAGGAACCGCATTAAAGGAAAACTCCACCGTTACTGCATCGCTGAGTGCGTCCAGATCAATATTGACACGATTGAATCCTTCGCCCTGAAAAATGGACGACAAGGTCGCTTCCACCGCATCCACTGCCTGTTGATGAGTGCCCCCCTTGTCAAGGGTTTCGGCACCACTCAGAGCGGCCGAGTCAACCGCGTCCTGCACCCGGGTTTTGTTAAGCAGCAAATACCCCCCATCCAGGGCCAGGGCGGTAAAGCCAAGCAGGGTAAAAAGCGCGACCGTCACCAAGATCAGCACGGCGCCTTTTTGCTGCTTGCGGTGTGATAGCGCTTTCATGGCGTTAACTCCTGCTAGTCGCCAAAGTTAAGGGTGACCTGGGTTTTCCCTTCGGCCGGGGTTTCGGCGCCGGCCACGTATTTGTTGTGCAGGGAAACACCGTATTCACCGTTGAGTGCCAGGGCGGCAATTTTGCCGTCGTTGCGGGCCGCGGCCCCGGGATCCATGATTTGCAGTTCGTCAAGCTGCTCCACGGTGTCGCCCATGGCAAAGTCGTAATAACGTTCGGTGGCGCAGCCGGCCAGCAGGGATGCGGCCAGCAGGCTCAAGGCCAGTTTGTTCATCTTGCGACTCCTACAATGACTGTCCATAGGTCTGCTCCATGCCGCCCTCGCCCATGGCGGGATTGAGGCCGGTGTTGCCGGAAGGCTGGGCCAGCGGCGTGCTGTCGCCCACCCGGGTGCGCTCGGACATTTTGCCGAGCAGGTAAAACTCCAGGTCGTTGGGCTCGATAAAGCCGTCGGTGGGCAGGGTGACCTGCTGCTTGTCGAAGGGGCGCACCAGCCGGGGGGTGACCATAATCACCAGCTCCGACTCGCCCTTTACATAGCTGCGGCTGCTGAACAGGTTGCCGAGGATGGGAATGTCACCGGCAAAGGGCAACTGGCTCACCGACTCGCGGGTGTTCTCGCTGAGCAGGCCGGCAATGCCGATGGTCTGGCCGTCGCCCAGCTCCACCGTGGTGCCGGCGCTGCGCTTGTTCAGGGCGGTAATGTTGCCAAAAATGGGGATTTCGGCGGTGTTGGCAGTGCTGGGCTCGCTCACCGCCACGTTGAGGTTAAGGTTGATTTTGCCGCTGTTCAGCACCACGGGGGTAAACTTGAGCCCCACCCCGAATTCCTTGAACTCCACCGCGATGCCGTCTTCGTTGGGCACCGGCACCGGGAATTCGCCGCCGGACAAAAACTCGGCGGACTGGCCGCTGATGGCGGTAATGCGCGGCTCGGCCAGCACCCGGGCCAGGCCGCGGGTTTTGGCCAGATCCAGCGCCACCTGGAAGATATTGTCCTTGCTGGTCCAGTTGCCGAGCAGGGTGTTGCTGCCAAAATCCGCCAGCTGCGACACGCTGTCGCGCAGCAGGGTAAAGCTGCCGCCGCGCAGGCTCAGGCCAAAGGCCGACTCCCAGTTGCGCGAGGTATCCCGCGCCACCTCGGCCACGGTGACCTCCAGCATCACCTGCTGGCCGCCGCCCACGCTCATCATGTTCATCACCTCGGAGCGGGCGGTGCCGCCCTCGGCGGCCACCACATAGCCCCGGGCCAGCTCGTAGGCGGCGTTGAGCTTGTCGAGATCCGACACCTCGCCGCTCACCACCAGTTGCCCCTGGGAGGTGTGCACCTGGATAGGCTCGTTGGGCAAAAAGCGATACAGCCGCTCCTTGAGCCCCTGCAGGTCGTGGCTGACTTCAATGTCGTACACCTGCATCAGGGCGTCGTTCATATCCCACACCATCAGGTTGGTGTGGCCGAGGGACTTGCCCACCAGATACAGCTCGCGGTCCTGCAGCACCAGCACGTCGGCGATATCGGGGTTGCCCACCGACACCCGGCTGGCGGGGCGGTCGAGCATCAGCGAGCGGGACTTGTGAATGGGCAGCTGCACCTCGTTGCCCGCCTGGCCGAGGTTGCCGCCGGCCAGCAAGGGCCAGGGCGCCACCAGCAATACCAACCCCATGAATCCGCTTAACAGGGTTTTCATAGCCACCTCCATGTGTGCCATTGTTATGGTCAACTCAGCTTTTTACCGGCACCTGCTGCTGGCTGGTGCCCTTAATCAAATCCACTGTGGTGGCCTGGCGTTCGCGCACCACCCGGGGCTCGGGCGCCGGCGCGGGCTCGGCCACCGGGGCCGGCTGGGGTTCGGCCACCGCCGCGGTCATGTCTTCGGCGGGCTCCAGGGCGAGATCCCGGTCGTCGTTGGGGTTGCGCAGGGCCAGCTGGATGCGGCCGTTGGAGCTGGCGTTAACCAGCCGCTCGGCCTGCTCGGGGTTCACCTCCAGGGTGACGGCGCGCACCAGCTTGGGCCGGTTTTCGTCGGTATGCTGGGTCTGGTCCACCGCCAGCACCTTGAGGTTTTTCAGCACGGTGCGGGTGGCGCTGCCCTCGGTAAACAAAATGTCGACCCGGTTGCCCGGCAGCAAAAAGCCGGCCACGCCGATAACGTCGTTCACCCGCACCGTCACCGCCCGCATGCCCGGCTCGAGCAGCACCGACAGGGTGCTGCCCTCGCCAATGGGCGCCAGCCGCTCCATGCGCAGCACGTCGCCCCGGTAGAGGTTGTTTTTGGCCACCATGTTCTGGGCCTGCTCCAGGCTGGTGAGGGCGCCGGGCGGCACCAGGCGGGTGTCGATGTCCTTGAGCTGGATATGCAGGGGTTCTATGGGCGCGCCGGGCATTAAATCCACCGCCGCCACCACCACCTGGGTGCTTTGGGCCTGGTTTTGGGCGGCCGCCGCGCGGCTTTGCTGGGTAAGCCAGTTGTTCGCCATCCAGGCCGCGGCCAGGCCGAAGACGATGGAAACAACAAACAACAGCAGGGTGCGTGTTTTCATAACCGTATCCTTGGTTTCCCTGTTGGATTAATCCTTTGCCTGAGTATAGTCAGTGCACGCAATACATGTTCCAGGCGCGACGCAAAATTTCCCGGCCAAGGGGTTCGCCGGCGCGGCCGCTGAAATGCATAATATCCCGGGCTATGCCCAGAATATCCCGGGGGTAACAGGCAATCAGCGGTTTGCCGCTGCCTTCGTGCAATTCGTCCACCATAAAGCGAAAGGCGGCGTCGTCCGCCACCAATTGGTATTGTTCCAGGTTCATGTTCCATATTTTCCGGTATAGCGGCTCCGGCATGGCCTGCAGGTGTATTTTATATCCCAGGCGGCGTAAAAAGGCCTCGTCGGCAATGGTTTCCGGGTCCAGGTTGGTGGAAAACACCAATATCTGTTCAAAGGGAATATCAAAGTGCAGGCCGTTGGGCAGGGATAAAAAGTCGCGCCGTTCTTCCATCGGCACTATCCAGCGGTTGAACAGTTCGTCGGCAGAAAAACGCTGGCGGCCCAGGTCGTCGATTAAAAACACGCCGTTATTGGCCTTGAGTTGCAGCGGCGGGCTGTATTGGCGGGACTGATGGTCGAAATGCACTTCCAGCATATCCAGCTTGAGTTCGCCGCCCACCATCACCAGCGGCCGCCGGCAACGCACATAGCGGCCGTCGGTGTCGGTGTCGTCGTCATTGAGCCGCCAGTGATAAAGGGGGTCGAACACCGGAATAATGGTGTTCTGCACCGCAATGGCATAAGGCAGGGCGATGCCCTCGTCGAAAATCCGGTTGAAGCGGCGGCACAAAAAGCTTTTGCCGGTGCCCGCATGGCCGTAAATCAGCAGCGGCCGGCGGGAGTTGAGCGCGGGGCCCAGGGTGTTGATCAGCTCTTCGTCCACCACCATGTCGCCGAGCGCCTTGAGCAGGGGCTCTCGGCGGATGCCGCGCTCGCCAAGGGACTGGCTCAGCACCAGGCGGTTGTAGTCGGCCAGGGGCACCGGGGCCGGGCCCAGGTAGCCGTCGCGGGCGGCAATATCCTGAGCCTCGGCCTGGCCCTTTTGGGTCAGGGCGTAGCGAATGGCGTCGTCCACCCGGCCGGAGGCGCGCACCTCCACCAGTTGCAGGGTTTTCAGCTCCTGCAGCAGCGGTTCGATAATGCTGCCGCGCAGGCACAGGCGATCGGCCAGGGCGGGCAGGGCCAGGGAGCCTTCTTCCTGGATATGGCGCAGCAGCAAACGGCCCAGCAGCTCGCGGGACAGGCCGGTTTCGGCCAGGGTTTTGGGTTTGGGCAGGTACATCCTTGTGACCTCCTTTTGCGCTGTAAGCTGTAAGCCGTCAGTCAAAGACCTCGTCTGACAGCTAGGATACCAGGGTAAAGATCTGGTACTTGTTCAGCACCACCGCCAGGGCGGCGCCCAGGGCCAGGGCCGGGCCGTAGGGCACCCTGAGCCCGGCCATTTCGCCGGGCACCGGCGCCAGGTAGCGGCGGGTGCCCAGTATGAGTCCGTAGCGGGTAAAGGTGGTTTTAAAGCCCTGCCAGCCCACCCGCCGCCAGGCCAGCACCAGCACCAGGGGCAGGCCCAGCATCAGGCCATAGAGCAGGGACTCCAGAAACACCTGCCAGCCCACAAAGGTGGCAATGGCCAGCCCCAGCTTGATATCGCCGCCGGCCATAAAGCGAAAGATAAAAAAGGGAAACAGCACAATAAAGGCATACACCAGGCCGGTAAGGGCAAAGGGAAAACCCTGGCCAAAATAGGAATGAAACAGCAGCGCCAGGGGAATAAAGCTTAAGGTCAGCCAGTTGGGGATTTTATGGCTGGTCAAGTCCATCCAGACCGCAGCCATTAAAAATAAGAGTAATGGTAGCTGTTCCATAGCGTCACCATTTAAAAATAAAAAAAGGGCGTCAAAAAACAGACGCCCTAAACCATAATTATGGTGTGGTTCTATCACATGTTACGCTAGCGTCAGAAACACCAGTACTAGCAGCATCACACAAACGTTCAACCTGAGCACCTACAGAATTACCAAGCTGAGTAAATGCAGTAACTACGGCAGCTGCAACAAGAGCCCCAGCAATTGCATATTCAACGGTAGTCAAACCTTCTTCATCATTAACCAGGCGAAGCAGTTCTTTTGCAATATTCATAAAAATACCCTCTATCCATGTTTGTATTTTCAGTTCCGTTACGGGAAACCTCTTAAGGTGTTGCCTGGCACCCGGGGTGCCTGTTGTGCATATAGTCGCGCCGCCTCCTTTCCGCTCGATTATATGTTCCGGCGGGTGCCGGGCCTTAAGCTGAATCGCTTGTAGTTAGTTATAGCCCAGCGGCGTGTATTTAAGAAAGGCGAAAAAGCGGACTTTTTCAGAAGGGTTGGCGCCCGGGCGGGGCACAACCTTTCTGTTTTTTCGACCATTGCTCAAAACCCCGCCAATAGCGGGATAAAAGGTTGCCAAATGAAAACTGACTCAAGCATTCACTCTTATCACCGGCGCCATATGGCCGCCATAAAAAACCCCGGCGCCGGCCGGGGTGGGGCAATAACACCGGCAAACATGCCGCCGGGCACCTTGCCGGGCCGGGCTCAGCCTGTTTCCCGTTCGTTTTTGCGGTAAATATCCCGGGCGAACACCAGCCGCCCCTGCTCCACCCAGGCGGTAAAATACACCAGATACACCGGCAGGCGCTCGGGCGCGGGCAGCAGCCGGGTGGCCTGGCCCTCGCCGGGCTGCCAGCCCAGGCCCCGGGCCAGGCGGGCGGGCTCGGCCAGGCGCACGCAGCCGTGGCTCAGGGCGCGCATCGGCTCGGCAAACAGGGCTTTGTCGGGGGTGTCGTGCAGGTAAACGTCGAACCGGTTGTGCATTTCAAACTTGAGCCGGCCCAGGGCGTTGCCCGGGCCCGGCGCCTGCACCAGGCGCACGCCCGGCGGCGGGGCCGACCAGTCGATGGCGGACGGCGACAGTTCGCCCTGATCCAGCCGGGCCGAAAAGCCGTTGCGGGCCAAAAAGCCCGGGCTGCGGCGCTCGGCGGGCAGCAAGTCTTCACGCACTATGTTGGCGGTGGGGGTCCAGTCGGGATTGACCTTGAGCGCGTGAATATGGGTGGCCAGCTCGGGGGTGGGCCAGTCGGGGCGGCCCACTATTACCTTCATGGCCAGGCTCGGCCGGCCCTGGCGCACCAGGGTGAGGCGGTAGGAGGGAATATTGACCAGCACATAGTCGCGGCTGGCGGGGGGCAGCAGCAGCCAGCGGCGCAGGTTGGCCCTGAGTTCGGCGCGCAGGGCGCCGGGCGGGCGGTCCAGCAGGGCGCGGGTGGCGGCGTCCAGCCGGCCGTGCTCCGGCAGGCCGGCGGCCTGTTGCAGGGCGCGCAGTTCGGCGCTCAGGGCGGGGTCGAGGGCGTCGGCCCGGCCGGCGGGCGCCGGGGCCGGGCGGCCCAGCTCGGCCAGGCGGCGGCGCAGGGCGGGAATGGCGGCGTCGCGCTCGCCGGGGCGCACCTCGGGCCCGGGAGGCAGCGGGGCCGGCTCGGGCCGCTCGCCCAGTTGCCGGTAATGCCGGTGCAGTTGCCGGTAGCCTTCGTAGTCGGGCACCTGGCCGGCCAGGTAGCCGGCCTGGCGGCCCTCGCGCAGGGCCTGTTCAAAGGCCGGGGCGCGCCAGTGGGCGGGCAGGGTGTATTGGGCAAAGCGCTCGCGCCCGGCCAGCACCCGGCGCCATTCGCGGGTTAGCCAGGCGTCCCGCCCGGCCGGGCCCAGGGCGGCAAAGGCGGCGGGCTCGGGCAGCAGCAAATCGTGCAGCACCCGCCCCGCCTCGTTCAGGCTGTCGCCCCGGTGCCAGTAAAGGGGCTCGCTCGCCGGCACCGCGGTGCTCAGCATCAATCCCCACAATAACCCCACTATACGCAGCATCGGTCTCCCTCCCGGCATCGGCTATTGCCTCAGTATATGCCCTGGCGGTCGTTCGGGCCGGACTGCCGGTTATTTCAGTTCCAGCGGGACAAGATCGGGGGCTATCGCCTGCCTGAATTCATCACTGACGGCGTTCAAGTCAATGACATCCACCCTGTAGGGCAAGTCCGACTCGCTCAGGGCGGATTGAAGCTGAAACAGGAGGCCGGGCGGCAGGGGGTGACTCGGATGTTCCAGTGCCAGATCCAGATCGGAATAAGGGCGAGCCTTGTAGGTGGCCCGGGAGCCGAACACATAAACACGAATGCCCTCTTGCACCGGCAGGGTGTGCCGAAGGCAGTGGAGCAGCAAGGTCAGATCGTCTGCATCAATCTGTGCCATTGCGTCGCTCCAGCTCGGCCAGCAGGGCCATGGCATCGTCATAAAAGGCAACAGCGACCTGATACACCTGCTCCGCTACCGCCTCATCATAGGTATGGGAAGTGATGTTGCGGGCATGGTGATAATCAAACCAGGGCAAGGGGCTTACGATAAGCCGCTTGTCGGCGGCGAGGCGGAACAGATCCTTGCGACTCAGGGGGGCCAGGGTTTCGGCCCCTACATCCTCAGCCAGATAGCGGCGCAATAGTTTCCACGCCAGCTCATAGCTGTATTCAAAACGCAGGATAACGGCGTCGCGGATAAACTCGTCCTTGGGCTGGTCAAGCGCCAGATGCAGGGTTGCCAGGGCTTTTTGTAGTGGACTTAGCAAAATCACGTTGTTCTCCGGCTGTTTTGCGCCAGTGTATTACGGCCCAAAGGTCATCCCAAGCCGCCCGGCTTTGGCTATTCGGGGTAGAAGTAATACAGCAGCAGGGTGAACACGGCGGCCGAGGCCAGCATGACCAGGTAGACCTTGAGGTACTGGCTGTGGCGGCGGCCCTTGAGGTGCACCAGGGTAAAGGTGGTCACCGCCAGCCCCAGGGCGCCCCAGATACCGAGGTGGAACCACAGGGTGGGCAGGGTCAGCCAGTGGGTGCGGACCTCCACTTCCAGGTAGCTGAGGTAGCCGAAACGGCGCTCCGGGCGGCCGTAGTGAAAGAGGATCAGCAGCAGCACATAGAGGGTCCAGCCGCCTATGGTGAGCCCGGCCAGCAGCCTGCCGAGCCAGTCCTTGCGCCTTGTTGCCATCGCCAACCTCCTCGCCATCTTTTGCTTGAGTCCTGAGACTACACGGGTAACATTAGCCCTCTTGTACAGAGTCTATCGGCCCCGGGCCGATTTTGTTTAACGCTGGAGAGCGACCCAAGATGACCCACGCATCCGTTACCGATGTGCTGGCGGGCAAGTATCCCGTTGGCACCACCCTGACCGTGAAGGGGTGGATTCGTACCCGCCGCGATTCCAAGGCGGGCATTTCGTTTTTGGCAATACACGACGGCAGCTGTTTCAATCCGGTACAGGCAGTGGTGCCCAGCGAAGTGGCGAATTATCAGTCTGAAGTGGTGCGTCTGACAACCGGCTGCTCGGTGGAAGTGACCGGCACCGTCACCGCCTCCCAGGGCCAGGGCCAGGATTTTGAGCTGCAGGCCACCGGGGTCAGGGTGGTGGGCTGGGTGGACGACCCGGATACCTACCCCATGGCCGCCAAGCGCCATTCCATTGAATACCTGCGCGAATACGCCCACCTGCGCCCGCGCACCAACCTGATTGGCGCCGTGGCCCGGGTACGCAACTGCCTGTCCCAGGCGCTGCACCGTTTCTTCCACGAACACGGCTATATGTGGGTCGCTACCCCCATCGTTACCGCCTCCGACTGCGAAGGCGCCGGGGAGATGTTCCGGGTGTCTACCCTGGATCTGCACAACCTGCCGCACACCGACAAGGGCGACATCGACTTTGGCGAGGATTTCTTCGGCAAGGAAGCCTTCCTTACCGTGTCCGGCCAGCTCAACGCCGAAACCTACGCCTGCGCCCTTAGCAAAATCTATACCTTCGGCCCCACTTTCCGCGCCGAAAACTCCAACACCAGCCGCCATTTGGCCGAGTTCTGGATGGTGGAGCCCGAACTGGCCTTTGCCGACCTGGACGACGCCGCCCGCCTGGCCGAGCAGATGCTCAAGTATGTGTTCAAGGCGGTGCTGGCCGAGCGCATGGACGATATGGCCTTTTTTGCCGAGCGGGTCGACAAGGACGCGGTGCGCCGGCTGCAGGAGTTTGTGGACACCGACTTCGCCCAGGTGGATTACACGGACGCGGTGCGTATTTTGCAAGAAAGCGGCCGGAGCTTTGAGTTCCCGGTGGAATGGGGCATAGACCTGTCTTCCGAGCACGAGCGCTACCTGGCCGAGGAGCACTTTAAGGCGCCGGTGGTGGTGAAAAACTATCCCAAGGACATCAAGGCCTTTTATATGCGCCTCAACGCCGACGGCAAAACCGTGGCGGCGATGGACGTGCTGGCCCCCGGCATCGGCGAGATCATCGGCGGCTCCCAGCGGGAAGAGCGGCTGGAGGTGCTGGACCAGCGGCTGGAGGAGATGGGCCTGAACAAGGAAGATTACTGGTGGTACCGGGATCTGCGCCGCTACGGCACCGTGCCCCACGCCGGCTTTGGCCTGGGGTTTGAGCGGCTGGTGGCCTATGTGACCGGCATGGGTAACGTGCGCGACGTTATCCCCTTCCCCCGTACCCCGCGCAACGCCGAGTTCTAACCTCCAGGGCCGCCTGCCTCCCCGGAGCGCAGGCGGCTCGCTCCTTATGCCAAAGCGGAGCGCCAAACCGGAGCGCAGGCGGCTCGCCTGCATTGGCGCAGAGCGCCAACCTGCTGCCCCGCCCCCGCCACGGCATGACCCCCTTGCGGGCGGGCCGCCCGCGCCCCATCAAGACCGGACACCATGCGCCCCATCAAGACCCAACCGGAGCGCAGGCGGCTCGCCTGCATTGGCGCAGAGCGCCAACCTGCTGCCCCATCCCCGCCAGGGCATGACCCCTTTGCGGGCGGGCCGCCCGCGCCCCATCAGGGCCGGGCACCATGCGCCCCATCAAGACCCAACCGGAGCGCAGGCGGCTCGCCTGCTTTGGCGCAGAGCGCCAACCTGCTGCCCCGCCCCCGCCACGGCATGACCCCTTGCGGGCGGGCCGCCCGCGCCCCATCGAGGCCGCACCCGGCTCGCCTGCATTGGCGCAGAGCGCCAACCTGGTGTCCTGCCCCCACCACGGCATGACCCCCTTGCGGGCGGGCCGCCCGCGCCCCATTAAGACCGGACACCATGCGCCCCATCGAGGCCGCAGCCGGAGCGCAGGCGGCTCGCCTGCATTGGCGCAAAGCGCCAACCCTGGTGCCCTGACCCCGCCACGGCATGACCCCTTTGCGGGCGGGCCGCCCGCGCCCCATTAAGACCGGACACCATGCGCCCCATCAAGACCCAACCGGAGCGCAGGCGGCTCGCCTGCTTTGGCGCAAAGCGCCAACCCTGATGCCCTGACCCAGCCAGGGCATGACCCCCTTGCGGGCGGGCCGCCCGCGCCCCATCAAGGCCGGACACCATGCGCCCCATCAGGGCCGCACCCGGAGCGCAGGCACGAGCCACCACACAAAAAGCCCCGGATTTCCGGGGCTTTTTTGTTGTCCGGGTGTGGAGAAAACGGCACCCACAGGAGCCGTACAACCATTGGGCAAAACACGCCTTGTGTTATGCGGAAGAAAAATACACAATTAGTATCAAAGTACGCCAATGACGTAGCCAATGATTTTTATCGAAACCCCGATCTTTACCGCCGATGTGAAGGAGCTGCTCCCTGATGACGAGTACCGTGCCTTGCAGGAACACCTGGCCAGTAACCCGCAAGCCGGGCCGGTGATCCAGGATACAGGCGGACTCAGAAAGGTGCGCTGGAGCGCGCAGGGCAAGGGCAAACGAGGTGGAGTAAGGGTGATCTACTACCACCTCAGCGCCGACAGCCAGATCAGGATGATATTCATCTACAAGAAAGGTATACAAGACGATTTAACGCCTGAGCAGAAGAAGGTTCTACGTACTATCAATGAGGGATGGAGTCATGGATAAAGCACTGTTTGACCGTCTGGTCGAGAGCATGACCCAGATGGATGAAATTGTTAAAGGGGAACGACAGCCTTCCCGCGAGGTGGTAATAGACGCCGTCAAGGTCAAGGCTATTCGCAAAAATACCGGCCTGACTCAGCAGCGTTTTGCCAAGTTGATCGATGTGAACGTGGGCACGCTGCGTAACTGGGAGCAGGGGCGGCGTGAGCCCACGGGTCCCGCCAAAGCCCTGCTGCGCGCCATTGAGCGTGACCCCAAGCATGTGCTTGCCGCCCTTTCGTAGAAGCACCGGCCAAAGCGCAAAAAGCCCCGGATTTCCGGGGCTTTTTTGTTTTCGCCTGGGGCTGTGAGAGCCGTAGGGTCGAATTTATTCGACCGAACCCGGCACCGGTGGTGGGAGGTCCATTGAAATGGACCCTACAGCCTCCTCCCACAGCGCCGGCCCGTAGGGTCGACTTCAGTCGACCAGGCCCCCGGCACAGGTTACAGGCCTACCGCAAACTTCACCACAAAGAGTGCCGCCAGCACCCAGACGGTGGTGCTTATCTCGGCCGCCCGGCCGGACAGCAGCTTGACCCCGACGTAACTGATAAAGCCGAGCGCAATGCCGTGGGCGATGGAGAAGGTAAAGGGCATCATGGCCACCACCACCACGGCGGGCACCGCTTCGGTGATGTCGTCCCAGTGCAGGTGGCTGAGCTGGGCCATCATCAGCACCGCCACGTATACCAGGGCGCCGGCGGTGGCGTAGGCCGGCACCATGCCCGCCAGGGGCGAGAACAGCAAGGCCAGCACAAACATCAGGCCGGTGACCACGGCGGTGAGGCCGCTGCGTCCGCCCACCGCCACCCCGGCGGCGCTTTCCACGTAGGAGGTGGTGGTGGAAGTCCCCAGCATGGAGCCGGTGATGGAGGCGGTGCTATCGGCCAGCAGGGCGCGGCCCAGGCGCGGCAGCCGGCCCTGTTCGTCCAGCAGTTTGGCGCGCTGGGCCACGGCAATCAGGGTGCCGGAAGTGTCGAACAGGTCTACAAACAGGAAGGCGAAGATCACCGACAGCATGCCCACGTTAAAGGCGCCGGCGATGTCCAGCTGCATAAAGGTGGGCAGGATGGAGGGCGGGGCCGACATGATGCCCGCGTATTGCACGTCGCCAAAGGCGATGCCGAGGCCGGTGATCACCAGGATGCCGATCATCACGGCCCCGCGCATGCCCCGTGCCGCCATGCCGATGATCAGGAAAAAGCCCAGCGCCGCCAGGCCCACGGGCAGGCTGGTAACGTCGCCTATGGTCACCAGGGTGGCCGGGTGATCGACAATGATGCCGGCGTTTTTCAGGCCGATCAGTGCCAGGAACAGGCCGATACCCGCGGCGATGCCGATTTTGAGCGGTTGCGGAATGGAGTTGATGATCCACTCCCGCACCTTGAACAGGCTGAGCAGCACAAAGATGCAGCCGGAGAAGAACACCGCCCCCAGGGCGGTTTGCCAGCTGTAGCCCTCGGTCAGCACCACCGTATAGGTAAAGAAGGCGTTAAGCCCCATGCCCGGCGCCAGGGCGATGGGGTAGTTGGCCAGCAGGCCCATGATGAAACAGCCGATGGCCGCGGCCAGGCAGGTGGCCACGAACACGGCTCCCCTGTCCATGCCCGCATCGGCCAGGATGGCCGGGTTGACGAAGATGATGTAGGCCATGGTCAGGAAGGTGGTGATACCGGCCACCACCTCGCGACGGACGTCGGTATTCAGTTCCTTTAAATGAAAGTATTTTTCAAGCATGGGGGATTGCTCTGAACAGGTTGTAGGAACCGGAAATTATCGACTCAAAAGGCGCCTTTGGCAATGAGAGGACCGGCCAGTTGACCGCCGGGACAGGGCTGGCGTCAGGGGTGTTCGTCTTCTTCCTCGTCCGGCGCCCGGCCTTCCGGATGAAAGGCCGCCCGGCCCCGCTCCAGCCGCAGGCCCAGTTGCTCGGCCTGGCGCTCCAGCGCATGGTCGGGGGCAAAGCGCAGCCAGAGCGGCCCCAGCTCCAGGCCGGCGTGGCGGTTGCCCAGGTGGTAGCAGGCGCGGGCAAAACTCGGCCAGTCCGGGGCATGGGCGGTCACCACCGGCTCCAGCCCGGCACGCACCCCGAACACCCGGCCGCACTCGCTTTTGAGCCGGTCGCCTTCGGCCAGCCATGGGCCGTGTTGCAAAAACAGCGCTACCTCGGCGCCGCTGTCGCTGAAAATACGCAGCCGCCCCTTGCGACGCAGCTCAAAAGGCAGGGTCAGGGTATCGTGCACCTTGTCCTGGGTCCGGCCCAGGTAATGGGTGATTTTCAGCATGGGATCGCTCCGGGTGGCCATCATGATGGTGTACATGCCGGGGAGAACGGCCCAGGGAGGTAAACAGGATCCGTGCCAATTATTTAAATCATAATAAAAACAACTGGTTGAAAACTTACGAAAGCAACGATAACAAGTATACCCCGGCCAGCCTCACCAAAGTGGTGCAAACCCGGGTGCAAGGGCGCCATTCTGGTGCAGTCCCGGGACTGTGCCAGGCGCTTCGCGCCCCCTGGCGCGAAGGGTCTGCTTAGCAGCCCCCGGTCGCTGTCGGCAGTGATCGACTATTCGGAACAGCTATTTATAAATTGGTAAAAAAACACCATTCAAGCTCCTGCCGCCACCCGGACTTGATAAAGATCAACTACTACTTGTTGGGTAGTCCTATACTGGAACTATTCCTTGTCCAACGGGCGCATCCCTCCGGTGCCCCACCGATGGCGGTTGCCATGCCGCCTTCCCTGCTTGTAAAGGTGCCCATATGAATAACCGGACCTCCACCAGCACTGCCAGCCGAAGCCGGGAGTGGCTGTCGTTGCTGTTTATTACCCTGGTGTTCTTCCCCCTGCTCAGCGTCGTCTTCGTCGGCGGTTACGGCTTTGTGGTGTGGATGCTGCAACTGGTGTTCGGCCCGCCGGGCCACGGCTGACGCCGGCTCCTTCCCTTTTTTCCAGTTTGTCGACCCTGAGCGAGCATCATCATGAACCTTATCCGTAAACTCTGGCATATCCTCAAGCGGCCTCCGGTCCACCTCAGCCTGGGCGCCGTTACCCTGGTCAGCTTTTTGGCAGGCATCATCTTCTGGGGCGGTTTCAACACCGCGCTGGAGGTCACCAATACCGAGCAGTTCTGTATCAGCTGCCACGAAATGGAAAACAACGTTTACCAGGAGCTGCAGGGCACGGTGCACTGGTCCAACCGTTCCGGGGTGCGCGCCACCTGCCCCGACTGCCACGTCCCCCACGACTGGACCGACAAGATCGCCCGCAAGATGCAGGCCAGCAAGGAGGTCTGGGGCAAGGTGTTCGGCACCATAGACACCCGCGAAAAATTCCTCGAAAAACGGCTGGAGCTGGCCCAGCACGAGTGGGCCCGGCTGTCCGCCAACGGCTCCCTCGAATGCCGCAACTGCCACGACTACAACAGCATGAACTGGGACAAAATGTCCGACAACGCCCGCCGCTTTATGCTGCCGGCGGCCGAGCGCAACCAGAGCTGCATCGACTGCCACAAGGGCATCGCCCACCACCTGCCCGAGCAGATGACCTTCAAGGATCCGGCCCTCGACCAGCTTGAGCAGCGGGCCCAAAGCCTGAACGCCGGTGCCGGCGAAGACTATTACACCGTCAAGGCCATTACCCTGTATCTGGATCAGAGTCTGACCCAGCGCGCCGGCGAACTGGAAGCCGCCACCCCGGTGCAGGTGCTGGAAACCCGTGGCGACAGCGTCAAGCTGTCCATCCCCTCCTGGCGCAAGACCCGCGGCTTTGGCCGGGTGCTGTATGAAGACTTCGGCATGAACATCACCAACCTGGTGCTGGAAAAAGAGGTTTCCCAGGACGCAAGCCTGGTCAGCGTGATCGGCGAGGCCAAGGTGGACGAAATGACCGGCCTGCCCTGGGAGCAGGTGGATATCGCCCTGTGGGCGGAAAAAGGCGCCCTGCTGCCGGAGGCGGACGATGTGTGGAACTATGCCCGGGAAACCTACCGCACCGCCTGCAGCGTCTGCCACTCGCAACCCGCCGAGGCCCACTTCGACGCCAATACCTGGCCGGGCATGTTCGCCGGCATGGTGGGCTTTACCAATATGGATGCCGCCACCCAGGCGCTGGTGCTCAAATATCTGCAAAAACATTCGTCCGACTTTGTCGACGGCGCGCATTAACAGGGGGAATTTATGGCACTCACTCGTAGACGTTTTCTGCAGGGCCTGGCGGCCGGCTCCGCCGCCGCCCTGATCGGCCCCGGCCTGCTGGTGCGCACCGCCCAGGCGGCGGTGTCCGCCGAGGGCAGCTGGAAAATGGCCGGCTCCCACTGGGGCGCCTTCAAGGCCCTGGTCAAGGGCGGCGTGGTCACCGAGGTCAAGCCCTTCGAGCTGGACCAGCACCCCACCGACATGCTCAACGGCATCAAGGGGCTTATCTACAATCCGTCCCGCATCCGCTATCCCATGGTGCGGCTGGACTGGCTGAAAAACCGCCACCGGAGCGATACGACCCAGCGCGGCGACAACCGCTTTGTGCGCGTGACCTGGGACGAGGCGCTGGACTTGTTTTACCAGGAGCTGGAGCGGGTACAAACCGAGCACGGCCCCTGGGCGCTCTACCCGGGCGCCACCGGCTGGCGCCAGACCGGCCAGCTGCACACCTGCGGCAACCATATGCAGCGGGCAGTGGGCATGCACGGCAACTTCGTGGACAAGGTGGGCGACTATTCCACCGGCGCCGGCCAGGTCATCATGCCCTATGTGCTGGGCTCGACCGAGGTGTACGACCAGGGCACTTCCTGGCCGCTGATCCTGGAGCACACCAAAACCCTGATCCTGTGGGCCAACGACCCCTATAAAAACCTGCAGGTGGGCTGGAACTGCGAAACCCACCAGGCCTACGGCTACCTGGCCGAGCTGAAGGAAAAAATCGCCGCCGGCGGCATCCGGGTGATCTGCATCGATCCGGTGCGCTCCAAAACCCAGCAATACCTGGGCTGCGAGCACCTGTACATTCATCCCCAGACCGACGTGGCCTTTATGCTGGCCATTGCCCATACCCTGTACAGCGAGGGGCTGCACGACGAAACCTTCCTCAATACCTACACCCTGGGGTTCGAGCCCTTTATCGACTATGTGCTGGGCAAAACCGAGGACCAGGTGGAGAAAACCCCCGAATGGGCGGCGGCCCTGTGCGGCATCGAGGCCGAGGACATCCGCGAGTTCGCCCGCCTGCTGGCGGCGGATCGCACCCAGCTGATTTTCGGCTGGGCCATCCAGCGCCAGCAGCACGGCGAGCAGCCCTACTGGGCCGGTGCCGTGGTGGCGGCCATGCTGGGACAAATCGGCCTGCCCGGCGGCGGCATCAGCTATGCCCACCACTACAGCTCCATCGGGGTGCCGGCCACCAATGCCAGCGCGCCGGGCGCCTTTCCCCGCAACCCGGACACCGGCAAGGCACCCAAGCACGACAACAACGACTACCGGGGCGCCAGCCGCATTATTCCGGTGGCCCGCTGGATCGACTGCCTGCTCAATCCGGGCGGCAAAATCCAGTACAACGGCAGCGAGGTGACCTTCCCCGACATCCGCATGTGCATCTTCAGCGGCTGCAACCCCTGGCACCACCACCAGGATCACAACCGCATGAAGCAGGCGTTTCGCAAGCTCGAAACCGTGGTCACCATCGATTACTCCTGGAACGCCACCTGCCGCTTTTCCGACCTGGTGCTGCCCGCCTGCACCCAGTTCGAGCGCAACGACATCGATATCTACGGCTCCTACGCCAAGCGCGGCCTGCTGGCCATGCACAAGCTGGTGGACCCCCTGTTCCATTCGCGCAGCGATTTCGACATTTTCACCGATCTGTGCCGCCGCTTCGGCCGCCACGAGGAATACACCCAGGGCAAGGACGAGCGCCAGTGGCTGGAGCAGTTGTATAACGACTGCAAGGCCGCCAACGAGGGCAGCTATGCCATGCCCTCTTTCGAGGAGTTCTGGGAAGCCGGCTATGTGGACTTTGGCGACGGGGAAAACTGGGTGCGCCACGCCGCCTTCCGGGAAGATCCCGAGGTCAACGCCGTGGGCACGCCTTCCGGCTTTATCGAGATCACCAGCCGCAAGATAGGCAACTACGGCTACGACGACTGCAAGGCCCACCCGGTGTGGATGGAAAAGGCCGAACGCTCCCACGGCGGCCCGGGCTCCGACAAGTACCCGCTGTGGCTGCAGTCGGTGCACCCGGATCAACGGCTGCACTCCCAGATGTGCGAGTCGGACGAATACCGGGCCACCTATGCGGTGCAGGGCCGCGAGCCGGTGTTCCTGAGCCCGGCGGATGCCGCCGCCCGGGGCATTGCCGACGGCGACCTGGTGCGGGTATACAACGACCGGGGCCAGCTGCTGGCCGGCGCCCGGGTGTCGGACCGCTTCCCGTCCGGGGTGATCCGCATCCACGAAGGTGCCTGGTACGGCCCGGTGGACGCCAGTATCGGCGCCCTCGACACCTATGGCGATCCCAACACCCTGACCCTGGATGTCGGCACCTCCAAGCTGGCCCAGGCCACCAGTGCCAACACCTGCCTGGTGGAGATTGAAAAATTCAGCGGCGAGGCGCCGGCGGTCACCGCCTTCGGCGGCCCCGAGATAGTGGAGGTGGGATGATGCACACGACAGCGGCGGGCACCTGCCCGCCCCTTTCAGCCGAGCACTTTCAGCGCCAGGCCCTGCTCTGCCAGTGGCTGGCCACCCTGCTGGCCCGGGAGCTGGACGAGCCGACCCTGCAGGCCTACCTGGCCGGCGACGCCGCCCCCCTGCTCGACTGGCTGGCCGAGGACGGGCTGGCCGCCGAGGCCCGGCGCCTGCGCCAGGCCCTGGCCACCCTGTCCCTGCTGGCCCAGCCCCGGCTGGAGCTGGCAGCGGACTTCGCCACCCTGTTTCTGGGCGATGCCCGCCACTGCGCCGCGCCCTATGCCTCCTGCTATCTGTCGGAGCGGGGCGGCTTTATGGCCGAGCCCGCCCAGCGCATGGCCGAGCGCCTGGCGGATGCCGGCGTGGCCCCGGCCGAGGACTTTAACGAGCCGGCGGACCACCTGGCGGTGATGCTCGACTACCTGGCCGGCGGCTATCGCCAGCTGGCGGAAACCCGGACTCCCGCCGAGCGGGACTCCGCCCTTGCGGGCATCGGCCAGTTTTTACGCCAGGAGCTGTGCTCCTGGTTGCCCGCCTTCAGCCAGCGGGCCGCCCGGCTTGCCCCCGCCAGCGCCTTCTATCCCGCCCTGGCGGCGCTGACCGAGGCCTTTTGCCGGCACCGGCTGGCGGAAGCAGAAACAACGTAAATAAAAATGGGATATTTGTTGTTGATTTAAAATTGTGATCTTTATCTCAATTTGAAAGGGAGCAACGGCAGGGCTGGCCGGGAACAAACCGGCCTGAAACACAGGGGTTGAGGATGGGCGCCCCGGCGCGTTGCCGGGGCAGACCGGGACGGCGCGGTTCAGCCGTCCCGGCCGGCCCCCGGCGGGCGGGCGCCGGCGACCAGCAGCGAGGGCAGTTCGGCCAGGGCCGGCGGGTATTCGAGCAGACGGCGGATTTCAATGATGCCGGCCGGGCGGGCCAGGTAATATCCCTGGAACAGATCGCACCCCAGGCTTTGCAGCATGGCCAGTTGGGCGGGTTCCTCCACGCCCTCGGCGGTTACCCTCATGTCCAGATGGTGGGCCAGGGCGATGATGGTACTGACCATGTTGACCGCCCGGGTGTCCCCCGGCAGATCCTGGATAAAGGACTTGTCTATCTTGAGCTTGTTCACCGGCAACTGGCGCAGGTGGCTGAAGGAGGAATAGCCGGTGCCGAAGTCGTCGAGGGCGATGCCCACCCCCATGCGCCGCAGCTCGGCCAGGGTGTCGACGGATGCCGCAGTGTCCCACAGGCTGGTGTCCTCGGTGATTTCCAGCACCAGGCAGTGGCAATCGATGCCCGTTTGCGCCAGGGTCTCGGACACCACCCGGGCCAGCCGTCCCCGGGCGAAGATATTGGGGCTGATATTGACGTTGACCTTGAGCCCCTCGAACCCTTCCCGGTGCCAGTCCCGCAACTGGCGGCAGGCACCGCGCAGCACCCATTCGTTGAGCGCCTCGGCCAGGCCGTGCTGCTCGGCCACCGCCACGATTTCGAGCGGCGGCACCTGGCCGTATTCCGGGTGCTGCCAGCGCAGCAGGGCCTCCACCGCCTCGACCCGCAGCGGCCCCAGGATGAAAATCGGCTGATAGTGGAAATACAGCTCGTTGCGCTCCATGGCGCCCTTGAGCTCCACCGCCAGCCGGCGGGCACGGATGCGCTGCTCGTTCATGCTCGGCTCGAATTCGCGGAAGGTGCCGCCCGCCTGGCCCTTGGCGTAATACATGGCGGTGTCGGCATGGCTGAGCAGCTCCGCCACCTTGCGGCCGTGCTCCGGATAGAGGCAACTGCCGATACTGGCCCGGGGCAGCAACTGGCCCGCCGGCAGGGTAATGGCCTCCCGCAGCAGGTGCCACATGCGCCGGGCCAGGGCCCGGGCGTCCCCTTCCCGGCGCAGCCCGGTCTGGATCACCACGAACTCGTCGCCGCCGATGCGCGCAACCAGCCCCTGCCCGGCCAGGCCGCGCTGCAGCCGTTCCGCCATGGCGCACAGCAGTTGGTCTCCCGCCTCGTGGCCCAGGCTGTCGTTGATTTCCTTGAAGTTGTCGAGATCGATCATGTGCAGGGCAAAGCGCCCCGGCTCCCTGCCCTGGCGCGCCAGCAATTGCTCCATGTACTGGTAGAAGCGGGCCCGGTTGGGCAGGCCGGTAAGGTTGTCGTGGTAGGCCAGGTAGTGGTTGCGCCGGTTTTCCCGCAACAGCAGCAACAGCAGCAGGCCCCCGCTCAGCAACAGGCCGCCCAGGTAGAACAGGGAACGCCGGCGGATGTCGTCGATCATGTCCAGCTGCTGCACCGAGCTGGTGGCGGAAAAATTGATGACGTTGAAATCGCGCGCCAGCTGGCGGACATGGTCCAGCTCCCGCTGCAGGGCCCGCACCGGCTCCGCCTGGCCGGCGGCCAGCCCGGCCACCGTCTCGTCGATGTCCGCCAGCCACTGCTGGATATGCTGCAACAGCGGCAGGGTGCCGGGCTGGGCCCGCAGGGGGGCGTTTTCGGCGCCGTGGAGCAGCACATCGATCCGGCTCCACAGCAGGTCGAAGCGCAGCTGCAGCTGGTCCGCCGGCAGCCGCCCGGTCGCCAGCCGGTCCAGCGCCTGGTCGAACTTGAGCAGCTCCATTTCCAGCTCGGAGCTGGCCCAGCCGATGGACTTGATGGTGGACGACACATAGCCGACCACCTCCAGATCCCGGTTGTAGCTGTATACCGAACTCAGCAGGAACAGCAGGCTGATCAGGGTGAGGATAAGCAGTTTGAAGCGCGCCACCGTCAGTACACTTCCATCCGGTTGATCTGCCACACCATCACCTCGTGGTACTGCTTGGTGTCCAGTTCGGGCACGTCCTTCAGGGGCAACAGCAGCCACAGCGGCCCCTTGTCGCGCACCCGCATCCGGATGCCGTCCTGATGGGTGGCCAGCAGCACCGGAAAGCGCTCGGCCAGGGCCACCGGCAGGTTGGCATGGAAGTCGTTGAGGGCGGTAATGCGTACCTGCCGGCCGCCGGCCTGCACCAGGGCGAGCAAATCCCGCACCAGCAGGCCCCGGTAATGGTGTTCGCCCCGGGTCCAGGGGGTATGGGTGGTGAACTCATGGCGGGGCAGCGCCTCCAGCATGGCCTGGTCGAATTCGGCGACGCCGGGGCTGTTGGTGTTGCCGATAAGGCCCGACACCCGCAGCACCACAGGGCCTTCGGCCGGCGGCAGCGCACCGGCCCAGGCGGGCAACAGCAGGCACCACAAGAGTCCCACCAGCCAGCGCCGGGCGGGCAGCAACGAAAAGGCGGCCTGGACGGACATGGGATCTCCTCTCTCGGGCGGTAACTGCCTAAAGTGTATATAGGGCCACCGTTTTTTGCCCGGAAATCACCTACCCGGCCGTCGCCGCGAACGGTTGCGCCGGCAGCGCTCGGAGCAGTAGCGTACCTGCTCCCAGTCCCGCGCCCATTTTCGGCGCCAATCGAAGGGCCGCCCGCACAGGGCGCAGAGTTTCGACGGCAGCGGCCTGTTGCCCATGCAATTTACTCCTTGGGAGATTTCGGCATCAGACCGCCCGCCGATCTGCCGGCTTGCACTAAAAAAAACGGGCCCGGCCGTGCAACGGCCGGGCCCGGGCACAAACACCCCGGCTCAGAGCCGGTTCAGGACCACCCCGGACTCGGGCAGGGCGGTCAGCACCGGTCGCTGCTCGCGGACATAGTCCACAAAGGCCTGGGCATCGGTGTTGCAGCGCACGCCGTCGGCCTGGCAGTCGAGCGGCTGGTTGATGTAGTGCACCTGAACGCCGCCGCCCTGGGTCCGGCTCAGCCTGGCCACCGGAAAGGCCGCCAGCTTGCCGTTGACCCAGGCCAGGTCGATGCGGTCGGTCAGCACCTGCTGGGCCTCGAACAGGGTGTTCCAGCCGTCGTTGCCGGAGGCGTGGTAGCCGTTGATGACCACCTGGTAGCTGGCATCCGGATCGAGCCGCTGCCACTGGCCCTGGTTGAAATACTCGATGCGCCGCAAAAAGCCCCTGTCCCTGCCGGTTTCGTCGAACTGGTAGCGCAGTCCGGCCACATAGGGGAATTTGCCGGTGTGGGCGCCCTCGGGCAGGGAGGCATTGATGGTTTCCAGCAGCAGGCCCGCCACCTGGCGCCCGGTGAGGGACACCAGGCTGAGGGCGTTGGCAAAGGGCAGCATATCCAGGGTGACGTCGCCTTCCTTGATCTCGCCGGGCGCAAGATCGGTGCGCACGCCGCCCGCGCCCAGCAGGGCGAAGTCGGCACGCCGTCCGGTCACCGCCTGCACCGCCGGGGTATTGACCCAGTACAGCTGGCTGGCGGCCACCAGCGGGGCGACGTCTGATCCCTGGCCGTCCACCGGCAGCCGGCGATGGCGCAGCAGCCCGGGCACATGGCCGATCACCTGGCCGTAAGCCTGCAGCAGGGCCGGCCGGTACTGTTCGTCGATATGGGCGCGCAGCGCCGGATCCTCTTCCACCAGGGCGATATTGGGCGCGGCCGCCACCGCCTCGGCCAGCCGCTGCTGGGTGGCGTCGTCAAACCGGTGTTGCTCCCCCCGGCGGATGTCCCGGTAGAATACCCGGTCCGCCAGCAGGGTGTTGCCGCCCTCGCAGCGGCTGACCCGGCCGTCGGGGGTGAAGGTCACCTGCACCCGGCCCATGGCCTGGGCATGCTGGCCGGCCTGCACCACACAGGTACGGCCCCGGCCGTCCTGGTTGGTGAACAGCCGGGCATAGGGTTCGCCCTCGCCCAAGCCCAGGTTGCTGAAATCCCCCAGCAGGCTGTGGGAATGGCCGCCGACGATGACGTCGATGCCGTTGACTTCCCGGGCCAGGCGCTGGTCCCGCTCCAGGCCGAGGTGGGTCACGGCAACGATGTGCTTGACGCCCTGCTCGCGCAGCGCCCTGACGGTGCGCTGGGCGGCCTCGACTTCCCGTTCGAACACCAGCTCGCCCACCGTGGCGGCTATCTCGGGCATGTCTTCCAGCACCAGGCCGATCACCGCCACCACGGGATCGCGGCCGGCGTCCTTCACCCGCTCGATGCGCTCCTTGTCGTGGCCGTCGAAGGCATAAAGTACATAGGGCCTGAGGTTGTCGAGTTCCGCCAGGTGCGGATCCCGGCCGGCATCCAGGTTGGCGGCCAGCACCGGGAAATCGACACCGGCGATAAAGGCCGCCAGCCGTTCGTTGTCGAGATCGAATTCGTGGTTGCCGAGCGCCATGGCGTCGAACTGCAGCCGGCTCAGCACATCGGCGTTCATGGCGCCCTGGTTGAGCCGGAAGTAGCCGCTGCCCTGCCAGGCATCGCCGCCGTGCAGCAGCAACAGCGGCTGGTCCGCTTCCCGGGCCTGGCGGCGCAGCTCGCCGGCGTATTGCTGCAGCCGGGGGTGGCCGCCCAGCCGGGTATAGACCTCGGTGCCGTCGAGCCGGAGCCGGGCGTCGCTGGGGTCGAAATGGGAGTGGGTGTCGTTGACATGGGCCAGGGTCAGGGTGAAGGGCTGGTCCGGCTGCTGACTGGCGCAACCGGTCAGCGCCAGGGCCAGTACCCCGGCCAGGATGGATTTGTTCATGAAAGCATAGGCTCCGTTGATTGAATCTTGCCGGGGCCGGGACGCGCGCCCCGGCGCCGGCTCAGCTGGTGAAGACCACCGTTTTGCCGTTGTGCAGGAACACCCGTCGTTCGATATGGTACTGCACCGCCCGGGCCAGGGTGATGCACTCTATGTCCCGTCCCTTGGCGATCAGCTGTTCCGGGTAGTGGCTGTGATCCACCATTTCCACCCCCTGGGTGATGATGGGGCCTTCGTCCAGATCATTGTTGATGTAGTGTGCTGTAGCCCCCACCAGCTTGACCCCCTTGTGATAGGCCTGGTGGTAGGGCTTGGCGCCCTTGAAGCCGGGCAGCAGGGAATGGTGGATATTGATGGCCCGGCCGCTGAGCTGCTCGCACAGGGCCGGGCTCAGCACCTGCATGTAGCGCGCCAGCACCACCAGGTCCGCCTCGCACTCGCGCACTATGCCGAGTACCTGGGCTTCCTGCTGCTCCCGGTTGGCCTCGCTCACCGGCAGGTGGTAATAGGGAATATGGTGCCAGTCGGCCAGCCGCTGCAGATCCGGGTGGTTGGAGATGATGGCCGGGATCTCGATGGCCAGCTGGCCAGTGCGGTAGCGGTACAGCAAATCGTTCAGGCAGTGATCGAATTTGGACACCAGGATCACCACATTGGGCCGGTAGCTGCTGGCCACCAGCTCCCACTGCATGCCGAACTGTTCGGCCCGGGGCAGGAAACCGGCGCGAAAGCCGTCTTCGTCGAAGGCGGTGTCCCGGGGCGGGCGGAACTCGGCGCGGATGAAAAAGTGCTCGCTGAGCACGTCGTCGAAGGTCTGCATTTCGACCACGTAACAGCCTTGCTCGCGCAGGTAGCGGGTCACCACATCCACGGTGCCCAGGCTGCCCGGGCAATGGGCGGTGAGGTAATAGGTGTCTTTCGGCTTGGCCACGACGGCTCTCCCTGTTGCTCGAATCACGTTGGCGGCGGG
Organism: Zobellella taiwanensis; assembly: GCF_003012795.1. GTDB lineage: Bacteria > Pseudomonadota > Gammaproteobacteria > Enterobacterales > Aeromonadaceae > Oceanimonas > Oceanimonas taiwanensis. Next base: position 130,444 of record NZ_PXYH01000003.1, on the reverse strand, counting down.
CCGCTATTGTGCGGTAAAGCGCCGCGTTTCGCCAGCCGCCAAGGGCACTAATCCAGGGCTTTTTCCATCAGGAAACGGGTGAAGGCCTGGCCGCCGCGGATCGCCTCCTGCTGGCTTACAAGGCGAAAACCGCGCTGCTCGAACACCGGCCGCGACAGCACGCTGGCGTCGGTGCCGAGCCGACTCACGCCGCGCCGCCGGGCCTCCTGCTCCAGTTCGTCGCACAACCGCCCGGCCAGGCCGCGCCCGGCATGATCGGCCAGCACATACAGCAGGGCCAGGTGGTGGTCCGGGTTCAGGGTGGCGAAGGCCACGGGGATATGGTGCAGCGTCATCACCCGGGTATAGCCGTGGCGCACCAGTCGGCTGAAATCCTCCGGGTACAGGTAGGGGTAGGATGCCCAAACCGATACCTGCTGGTCGCTGTAACCACGCCGTCCCTGTCCCATGACGGCGTCGTGATAGATAAGCTCCAGGCTGCTGTAGTCGGTTTCCTGATAGTCTCTGCTCAGGTACATGGCGGCGGTATGGCTCCGTGTCGGGAATATAAGAGTGGGCTGGGTTAATTCTTGCGTTTTGCCGCGGGCTTGTCCAACCATTGCAGCCGCAGTTCCCGGCGGCGGGCGCTGAAAGCCAGCACGCCGCCCGCCAGGCACACCATGAGGCCGAAGATCCAGGCCGGCGCCGGCCCCCACAGCATGACGCCGGAGCCGGACAACAGCAGCACAAAGCCCATCAGCTTGGCGCGGGTGGCCCGGCCGTTGACGCCCAGCCGGGCCTGGCAGTGGGGGCAGCGAAAATGCACATCGAGCCCCCGGCTTTCCCGTTCGGTTACCTGGGCGGGGCGGATCATTTGCTCACAACGGGGACATTTCACGCGGTTTCCTCATCGGCTAGGGGGTCGGGGCCGGCCTCGACCAGGCTGCCCGGGGGGATTTTGTCCTCACCGGCCAGGCCCTGCAAGTAAAACAGACAACGTTCGCCATGGTAACTGAGCCGCTCGCAGCTGCGGGCCAGGGTCAGCCCCTCCAGGGTGGCCTCCATCGCCCGCCGGCGGGTGGCCGAGGCCTGCAAAATGGACAAGCGGATATCCTGGTTGTGGCCGCGCAGGGCCTGCAGGGCCGGTTCTATTTCCTCTTCCTGCCGGTGGTCGGTCAGGGCCTGGGCGGCGTTGAGCAGCAAGCTGGCCAGCTCCCGGGCGTGCTGGCTGAGCGGGATGATGGCCTCGACCTCGGGCTGCCAGCGGATCTTGAGCGCCTCGTGGGCGCTCTGGCGCACATGATCGAGCAGGTGCAGGCAGGCGTTGAGCCGGTTCAGCACCTCCCCTTCCGCCTCCGGCAGCCGGGCCAGGTAGCGGGCCACCACCTCGGCGGCGTCCCGGGCCTCGTCCAGGTTGGCCACCACGAAACCGGCCTCCTCGTTGCGCAGCCGGGCGGCGGCGTTTTGCAGCACCACCTGGGCGCACTGGCGCAGGGTGCCGTGGGCCGCCTCCACCGCCAGGGAGGGCACCACCTGCATGCTGGCATCGAGGTGGCGGGTCAGGGCGGGCCGAGGCTCCGGCAACAGCCGTTCGGCCAGGGCCGCCAGCTGGGCGGTAAAGGGCAGGAACAACGCCGCCCCCAGCAGGTTGAACAGGGTATGGAAGGCGGCCAGGGTCAGGGCCTGGTGATCGCCCAGGCCGTCGCCGGTGAGCCAGTCGGCCAGCCAGATAAGCAGCGGCAGAATAAAGAAGGCCAGGGTGCCGGCCCCGATATTGAACAGGATATGGATAAGGGCGGTGCGCTTGGCGGCGACGGTGGCGCCGATGGCGGCCAGGGCGGCGGTGAAGGTGGAGCCCAGGTTCTGGCCGATCACCATGGCCCCGGCCTGCTCCAAAGACAGGGTGCCCGTGGCCAGGGCGGTCAGGGTGATGGCGAGGGCGGCGCTGGAGGACTGCATCAGCAGCGTCATCACCAGTCCCACCAGCAGCAGCATAAAGCGCGCCCCCAGGGTGGCGGCGCCGAACCGGCTGAGATCGATGCGCTCCGCCAGCCCGCCCATGCCGCCCTGCAGCAGGTCCAGCCCCACGAACAGCACCCCGAAGCCGGCCAGGGCGATACCGGCCGAGGCGAGCCGCCCCCGGCCCAGCAGCCGCAACAGCACGCCGACGCCGACCAGGGGCAGCAGCAGGCTGCCGATGGACAGCTTGAGCCCGAGCAGGGACACCAGCCAGCCGGTGCTGGTGGTGCCCAGGTTGGCGCCGATCACCACGCCGATGGCCTGGCTCAGGGACAGCAGGCCGGCGGACACGAAACCGATGGTGGCCAGGGTGGTGGCATGGGAAGACTGCACCAGGGCGGTGATGGCCGCCCCGCTCAGCACCGCCTTGAGCCTGGAGCCGGTGAGCCGGCCCAGGGTGGTGCGCAGCCGGTCCCCGGCCAGGGCGGTCAGCCCCTCGGTCAGCAGTATCATGCCCAGCAAAAACAGGCCGATGCCGCCGAGCAGGGTGCCGATGATGGTGAACATGGTGAAACAGCTCCACTGCCAATGATGCCCACGAACCGCCGCGGGCCCGACAAAACCGCGATGATAACAAAGCCTTGCCGGACTGGCTGCCGGGACGGGCGGATTTTGCCGTTTTTTTGCTAGGGTTAAGACAGGAGTCGGCACAGGAACCCGCCATGATCCCCTTTCGCCATCGACGCGCCGCCGGGGCGGCCCTGGCCAGGGCACTGCGCCATTACCGGGGCCGGCGCGGCTGGTGGTGGCGGTGCCGGTCGGTTCAACCGAGGCGGCGGCCCGGATCCGGGCCCTGGCGGACGAATTCGTCGCCCTGCGGGTGAGCCCGGCATTCGGCTCGGTCGGCCAGTATTATCTCGACTTCGGCTAGACCGAAGACCAGGAGGTCCGGGACCTGCTGGCTGAGGCGGCCACCCGCAATCCCCTTTAATTTTTTCCGGCTTGGGATATGCTGCGGGCAGTCAAGCCAACAGACGGGATAACAATGTGAAGCCTACCTACCTCAGTGCCCTGGTGATCGGCGCCGTGCTCAGCGGTTGCGCCGGCCAGGCCGAAACCTCCCAGCCCGCCGCGGCCACCGCCCCGGTCCCGGCCGCGCAGCCGACACTCGGCGCCGACAGCTACCGCGCCTTCGCCGACTGGCGCCGCGATTTTCGCCGCCGGGCCCTGGCCGAGGGGATCCGCCCCCAGGTGTTCGATCTCGCCTTTCGCGACGTCACCCTGAACCAGGAGGTAATGCGCCTGGACGGCCGCCAGGCCGAGTTTACCAAGCCGATCTGGGAATACCTGGACACCGCCGCCTCCGCCAGCCGGGTCGACACCGGTCGCCGGCAGTGGCAACGGCTGGCCGACACCCTCGACGCCATCACGGCCCGCTACGGGGTGGACGCCCAGGTGGTGCTGGCCGTCTGGGGCATGGAAACCAACTATGGCTCCTACCGGGGCAATACCTCCACCATAGAGGGGCTGGCCACCCTGGCCTACGAGGGACGCCGGCGCAGTTTCGCCGAAACCCAGCTGCTGGCGGCGCTGCGGATCCTGCAGTCGGGCGACACCGGCCCCGAGCAGATGCGCGGCTCCTGGGCCGGCGCCATGGGCCATACCCAGTTCATGCCCACCAGTTATCTGGAATACGCCCAGGACTTCGACGGCGACGGCAGGCGCGATATCTGGGGCGAGGATCCCACCGATGCCCTGGCCTCCACCGCCTATTACCTGAGCCGTTTCGGCTGGCGGCAGGGCGCGCCCTGGGGCCTGGAGGTGGTGTTGCCGGCGGGCTTCGACTACGCCCAGGCGGATCCCGATCGCCGCCGCCCGGTGGCCGACTGGCGCGCCCTCGGCCTGACCACCGCCGACGGCCGGCCGCTGCCGGATCACGGCCCGGCCTCCCTGCTGGTGCCGGCCGGCGCCCAGGGCCCGGCCTTTGTGCTGTTCGACAACTTCCGGGTGATCCGCCGCTACAACAACGCCACCGCCTACGCCCTGGGCGTGGGCCACCTGGCCGACAAGCTGGCGGGCGGCGGCGAGTTCCGCGCCGCCTGGCCGCGCCACGAGCGCACCCTGAGCCGGGCCGAAAAACAGGAGCTGCAACAGCGGCTGACCGCCCTCGGCTTCGATACCCGGGGCGCGGACGGCGTGATCGGTCCCAATACCATGAGCGCCATCCGCGCCTTCCAGCAGTCCGCCGGCCTGGTGGCCGACGGCTACGCCAGCGAGTCGCTGCTCAAGCAACTGCGCTGAGAAAGCCCGCAGGCGGCCCTGTTGTTCAGGCCGCCTTGTCCGCCAGCAGCAGGCCGGCTTCAAATCCGATGATGAGCGAACCCCAGTGGCGCCCGTCCACATAGAGGGGGATCGACAGATCGTTGAGCACCTCGCCGGTATTGCGGATATAGGTTTGCAGCAGGAAGGGCTTCTGGTGGTTGCAGCGCCGCCGTTCCTGGCGGCTGACGTTGAACATCCGCCGGTTGCGGCAGCGCAGGTTGTCCTGCTCGGGATCGCCGCCGGGCGGCTGGGAGCAGTGGCTGTGGTGCACCGGAATATAGCCCCGGGTGTCGACCGCCACCGCATAGATGAACTCGGGATGCTCGCGGATAAAGCTGTCGTACAGCGCCTGCAGGGTGGCTTCCACCCGATCCACGTACCCGGTGGTGAACTGGGCCGGCTGCCGCCCCGGGTTGAGGGGGCGGTATTGCTGGTCGAACAGGTTGACGCCGCCTTGCTGGAACTGCTCCATGGCGCGGCCGACCTGCTGCGCCCACCGCCGCCCGAGCCCGGTGATCCGCTCAAAATCCCCCTGGCCGACGATAAACTGGGACAACAGCTCCATGGTCGCCTCGGTCGAGCTTTCGAGCGCGTCGGAAAAGTCCCGGGAGTGGCTCATGCTGTCCTTCATGGTGCTCGACAGGCCGGCAATGGACTCCACGTGCTGGTGCGATTCCCGGTTGGTATAGGACAGCTCGTCGAGGGCGGCGGAAATGGTGGTGAGCTGCTGGTTCATCTGTTCGAAATCCAGCACCATGGCGCCGAACTGGCGCTGGTTGCGGTTCATGAAGGCGCCGGTCTCGCGGATATGCTCGCGGATCACCTCGGCGCCGTCCCGGGTCGACTGCACCAGGTCGGTCATCTCGCCGATGTTACGGTGGATTTCCTGGGTCGCCTCGCCCACCTTCCGGGCCAGGTTGCGCACCTCGTCGGCCACCACCGCAAACCCCCGGCCCGCCTCCCCGGCCCGCGCCGCCTCTATGCTGGCATTGAGCGCCAGCAGGTTGGTCTGCTCGGAAAAATCCCGCACCAGGCCGAGGATGCTCTCGATATTGCTGGAATTCTGGCTGAGGGTGGCCACGGTGCGGCCGAAGGCCTCGGTGAGTTCCTCCACCGAGCGGATTTTGTCGGTAGCCAGGCTGAGTTCTTCGCTCGACTGGCGCACCTCTTCCAGGTTGTGGGTGGTCTGCTGGCTGATCTGCACCGTGTTGGTGGCGATCTCCTCCACCGCCGCCGTGGCCTGGCGGCTGGACTCGAAGATGTGGCGGGCCATCTGCTCCTGCTCGGCGGACGAGCCCCCGGCCTGGGCGATCAGTTGCTGCAGCCGGGTGGCATTGACCGCCACGCTGACCGAGTTGCGCCTGGCCTCGCTGATCATGGCCCTCAGCTTGTCGGCAAACTCGTTGTAACTGCGCGCCATGGTGGAAATTTCGTCAAAGGTGTAATCGGGCAGGGTGGCGGAAATGTCGCCGTTCTGATCCTGAACCGCCTGCAGGGCGGCGGTGATATCCTTGATCGGGCGCACGAAAATCTCGCGCATGAACCAGATGATAAAACCGGCCAGCAGCAGGCCGGCGGCCAGCCCGGCCCAGATCCAGCCGCGCAGCTGGCCGATGAGCGGGGCCATCTCGGCGCCGGGCGCCAGCTGTTGCAGGCGGTCGAGGTAGAACAGGGTCAGTCCGGCCAGCAACAGCAGGGGCAGCTGCAAGGCCACCACATTGCCCACGATTTTGCGGGTCAGGGTATACCAGAAGGTTTTTTCTATGGTGCGGTAGAGGTTCATCCTGAGGCTCTCGTTGTCGGTCGTTCCTGGAAGAAGACGTAATTTTCCATTTCAATCGCAACATTCTATGCCATCCCCACGACCGCACCAGCTGCGATGGATCAAACTTTGACGCGGCTCCCGTCCCGCCGCCCGGGCCCCTGACCTCAGCGACTCAGGGGCAGCCAGGCACCGAGCAGCACGAACACGCCGCCGCAGGTGCGGTTGAACCCCCGTCCGGCCCGGGCCAGCCAGCCCGAAACCCGGCCGGCGCAGCCGGCAATCAGCCCTTCGGTCAGCGCCTCCACCAGCGCAAAGGTCAGCGCCATGATCAGGAACTGTCGCCACAGGCCGGCGGCGGGATCGATGAACTGGGGCAGAAAGGCGGCGAAAAACAGCAGCGCCTTGGGATTGGCCAGGGCCGACAGCAGTCCCTGGCGGGCCAGGGCCCAGCCGGTAGCCACGCCTGCCGGGGCGCCGAAACCGCCGCCCGGCGCCGGCGAACGCCAGACCTGGATGCCGAGCCACACCAGGTAAAGACCGCCCACCACCTTCATCACCAGCAGCAGCTCCGCCGCCAGGCTCAGCAGGGAAGCGATGCCGAACATGGACAGGCCGATCACCCCGATAAAACCGACAGCGCCGCCGGCGATGGTGGCCAGGGTACGACCCGGGCCGTAGAGGGCGCCATGGGTCAGGGCCAGCAGGCTGTTGGGGCCAGGGGTGAGGGACAGGCCGATGCTGGCGGCAAGATAGAGGAGCCAGGTGTCGAGGGTCATGAGGATTCTCCGTAACAGGTCAGGGCGCCATTATCCGCTTCGCTCGCTCTTGAAATACCAGCCAAAAAAGACATAAATAAGGCTTTTTTGGACATAACGGAGCGCCCATGGCCCCCGATGTTGGCTTTTTGCTGCTGCCCCTGCCCGGCTTTGCCCTGCTGCCCTTTGGCGGCTTTCTCGACAAGCTGCGCTTTTCCGCCGACGACGAGGACAACAGCCGCCAGCGCCACTGCCGCTGGCGGATCCTGGGCCTGACGGAAGGCGAAACGGTCACCGCCAGTTGCGGGGTGCAGGTGCTCACCCAGGCCGGCGCCCGGGAGGTGGACTGGTCCCGCTACCAGTACCTGGTGATCTTCGGCGGCCGGGAGGCCGAGTCGACCCGCCGCCTGGCTCCCCGCTACCGGGGCCTGCTGCGCCTGGCCCGGGCCCACGGCCTCAGCCTGGCAAGCATCGACAACGCCTGCTTCCTGCTGGCCGAGGCGGGGCTGCTGGCGGGCCACCGGGTGGCGGTGCACTGGCGCCATGCGCGGGAGTTCGCCACCGCCTTTGCCGACATTCCCATGGCGCGGGATCGCCTCTATCTGCTCGACGGCCGGCGCATCAGCTGTGCCGGCGGCACCGCCGCCATCGAGCTGGCCACCGAACTGCTGGCCCGCCACTGCGGCCGGGAGCGGGCGCTCAAGGGGCTGGCGGACATGCTGGTGGACGAAACCCGGGATCGGGGCCACCGGCTGCGCTCCCTCACCGCCGAGGCCGGCACCGATCGCCACCTGGTCTGCGCCCTGGCGCTGATGCGCCAGTACCTGGGCTCGGCCATGACGGTCGCGGCCCTGGCCGAGGAGGTGGGCGTGGGCCGGCGCCAGCTCGACCGGCTGTTTGTGGCCCGTTTCGGCCACCCGGCCCGGGCCCACTGGCAGGAGCTGCGCCTGCGTCACCTGGCCTGGCGACTGCTGCACAGCCCCCTGCCCCTGGCCCGCCTGGCCGAGGAGGTCGGCATGGGGGACGCCAATCACCTGGCCCGGCGGTTCAAGGACCGCTTTGGCCTGACGCCGGCCCGCTATCGCCGGCAAAAAACACCGCCAGCCACAGGGTATCCCGCTGGGGATGCGTCCAGTTGACCCGGTGCCGGCGATGGGCGGCGATGGTCAGCCAGTCGCCGGGGCCCAGGCGGCGGCGTTCGGCGGGTGCCTGCAGCTCCAGCTCCGCCTCCCCCGACAACAGCAGCACGAACTCGTGCTCGTCCTGGTCGTACCAGAATCCCTCGGGGGAGCCATGGCCCCGGGAGAGGATGCGCTCGATACGACAGCCGGCGCCGCCCGCCAGGACCTGGATCAGTTCCTCGGGCAACTCGGCGGGGATGTCCTTAAACACATTGTTCATAGGTCGCCTTTCAATGATCACAAAAATGAAACCTACGTTCGACACCGGGGCGCCGGACGTGCTCTACTGGCCACGATTCTGACCCGGGGAGGCCCTGCCATGAAAGAAAAGGATTTGCTGTTTTTCCAACCCCTGTGGCGGCGCCTGGCCGTTACCCTGTTCTGCGCCGGCTGGGCGAGCTGGGAATGGCTCAATGGCCAGACGCTGTGGGGCCTTATCGTCAGCGGCATCACCCTGTACTGCTACTGGACCCTGTTCCACACCTTTGAGCCACGGCGGGAACCGGACTAGCCCGCGGCGGGTGCCGCCCGCCGCCGCGCTCTGGTATGATGGCGCCGCCCGGGCCCGGCCGTCCGGCATCCCCCCACTGACGCGCCTGGCCGGCGCCGGAGAACTCGCCCATGCCCCAGATCGTGGTTTGCGCCCTGTACAAATTCGTTAGCCTGAACGACCACGAGGCGCTGCGCGAGCCGCTGCTCGCCCTGCTCGACGCCGAGCGGATCCGCGGCACCCTGCTGCTGGCGGCCGAGGGCATCAACGGCACCGTGGCCGGCTCCCGCGCCGCCATCGACCGGCTCCAGGCCTGGTTCGCCGCCGATCCGCGCTTTGCCGGCATCGACTACAAGGAATCCCTGAGCGAAACGCAGCCCTTCTACCGCACCAAGGTCAAGCTGAAGCAGGAAATCGTGACCCTGGGGGTCGAGGGCATAGATCCCCGCCGGGTGGTGGGTACCTATGTGGAGCCCAAGGACTGGAACGCGCTGATTTCCGACCCGGAGGTGGTGGTGATCGACACCCGCAACGACTACGAGGTGGAGATCGGCACCTTCAAGGGCGCCGTCAATCCCCATACCGAGAGCTTTCGCGAGTTTCCGGACTATGTGAAAAACAACCTGGATCCGGCCAAACACAAAAAGGTCGCCATGTTCTGCACCGGCGGCATCCGCTGCGAGAAGAGCACCGCCTACCTCAAGGAGCAGGGCTTCGACGAGGTCTATCACCTGCACGGCGGCATCCTCAAGTACCTGGAGGAAGTGCCCGAGGAAGACTCCCTGTGGCAGGGCGAGTGCTTCGTGTTCGACAACAGGGTGACGGTGGATCACCGGCTGCAGCCGGGCCATTACCAGCTGTGCTCCGCCTGCCGGGCGCCGTTGTCCCGGGACGACCTGCAAAGCCCCCATTATGAGCACGGCGTCAGCTGCCCCCGTTGCCACGACCGGCAGACCCCGGAGCAGCGCCGCCGCTACGCCGAGCGCGAGCACCAGCTGCAACTGGCGCAAGCGCGGGGCGAGGCCCATATCGGCAGCGACGCGGTCGAGGCCGCCGAGCGGCACCGGGCGGAAAAACTCGCCCGCAAGCGGCAGCAGCAGGCCCGCAAGGGCTGAGCACGGCGGTATTTTTCCTCGACGGAAAGAGCGAGTGTCAGCTATTGCGGCGTGTCGGCAGAGTTGGCCCTTTGGCCGACTTGCCTGGAAGATCAGGACATTGTCAATAAACAAAAGAATCAGAAATCACTAAATCAGAGCCCATTGATGTTGTGGATCCCCTTTACCCTGTTCGCCGCCCTGATGCAGGCCTGGCGCAACGCCTTCCAGAAACAGCTGAGCCAGGAGGCCGGCGCCACCGCCGTGACCCTGGCGCGCTTCGTGCTGGCCGGGCCCATCGCCGCCCTCTACCTGTGGCTGCTCTACCGCTGGCAGCCCCAGCAGCCGCTGCCCGATATCAGCCTCCCTTTCGTCGCCTACATAGTGGCGGCGGCGCTGAGCCAGATCCTGGCCACCGCCCTGATGGTGCGGCTGTTCCAGCTGCGCAACTACGCGGTGGGGGTGGGGCTGGCCAAGAGCGAGGCGATACTGGCGGCGGCCCTGGGGGTGTTCTTCTTCAGCGCCCCGCTCACGCCCCTGGGCTGGCTGGGGGTGCTGGTAGGCGGCCTGGCGGTGTGGCTGCTGAGCGGCCTGCGCCGGGCCGTGGGCGGCCCCGTCCCGCCGGCCACCCTGCTGATGGGCCTGGGCAGCGGCCTGGCCTTCGCCCTCACCTCCCTGTGGGTGCGGGAAGCCAGCCTGGTGCTGGGCCTGCCCTTTCCCTTCGGCGCCGCCTGGGTATTGCTGCTGGTGATTTCCCTGCAGACCCTGGTGCTGCTGCTCTGGCTGGGGCTGCGCGATCCCGCCGGCCTCACCGCCCTCTGGCGCCGGCCGGGGCTGACCTTGCTGATCAGCCTCAGCAGTTGCCTGGGCTCCATCGGCTGGTTCAGCGCCATGAGCCTGGAAAGCGTGGCCCTGGTCAAGACCCTGGGCCAGATAGAGGTGCTGTTCACCCTGATGATCTCGGCCTGGTACTTCCGGGAGAAGCTGGGCCGACAGGATCACTGGGGCCTGGCGCTTATCGTGCTGGCCGCCCTGTGCGTGATGTGGGCCTGAGCCGGTGCTAAGCTAAGCCCATTCGGAGCAAGGGGAGTACGATGATGTCATTTTCCTGTGAGCAACTGGCAGCACGGCTGGAGCAGCTCTGCCCCAGCCTGTCGTTCGCCTACCTGTTCGGCTCCCAGGCCAGCGGCCGGCAAAGGGAAGACAGCGACATCGACATCGCCATCTTTACCACCGAGCCCCTGTCGGCCCAGGCGCGTTGGCAACTGGCCCAGCAACTGGCCCGGGAGTGGAACCGGGAGGTGGATATCGTCGATCTGCGCCGTTGCTCCACCGTGCTGCGCCTGCAGATCGTCACCGAAGGCCGGGTCATCATCGACAAATACCGGCAAACCCCGGCATTCGACACCACCACCATCAGTATGTATCAGCACCTGCAGGAATCCCGTGCCGGGCTGATTGAAGACTTTGTGAAAAAGGCCACCCATGACCGCCATTGACGACGTCCTGCTCAACAAGGCCGCCACCATCAAGCGCTGCCTGCAACGTATCCAGGAAGAGTACCGGCAGGAGCCGCAGGCCCTGAAGCAGGACTTTACCCGCCAGGATTCGGTGATCCTGAACCTGCAGCGGGCCTGCGAAGCCGCCATCGACATGGCCAACCGCTACCTGCGCCTGCATCAGGCCGGCATTCCCCAGAGCGCCCGGGACGCCTTCCGGCTGCTGCATGAACAGGGGGTGATAGACGAAAACCTGAGCCACAGCCTGCAGGCCATGGTAGGCCTGAGAAACATAGCGGTGCATGACTACCAGGAGCTGAACCTGGATATCCTGATCAGCGTGCTGGACCACCACCTGGGCGATTTCGAGTCCTATCTTGCCGCCGTGCTGGGCCACGCCTAGCCCATCCGCCGCCATGCCCGGTGGGAGGCGCCGTTGCGTACCGCCCAACGCAGCACCAGGGCCAGGGCGTGCACGCCAAGGCGCACGCCGCGTCGCTCCAGCCCGCCCAGTTGCCGCCCGCTCATCGCCAGCGCCCAGGGCGGCAGCAGATCCATACCCGCCTTCATCAGGAGCCCCACCAGGGGCCGGGCCACCGGACTGGGCGCCGGTGCCGCCAGCAGCAGCCGGAAGATCTCGGCGGTGCGTTCATCGAACCGCAGCTCGGGACTCATCCGCTGCAGGTACAGCTCGATATCATGCCGGGTTTTGGGTACGCCTTGCGCCCCCAGGGCCTCGGCCACCCGGGCGGCCTCGGCGAAGTAGCGGTCCTGCCCGGCGATGCTCAGGCCGGGATTGCAGTAGCGCAGGTGGGCCGCCATAAAGCAGCTCACCTCCGCCACGTGCACCCAGGTCAGCAGGGCCGGATCGTCCGCCGCATAGGGCCGGCCGTCCGCCGCCACCCCCGTTACCCGGCGGTGGATGCCCTTCACCCGTTCGATCAGTCGCTCGGCGTCTGCCCGGGGGGCGAAGGTGGTGGCGGCGATAAACTGGCTGGTGCGGCGCAGCCGGCCCGGCATGTCTTCCCGGAAACGGGAGTGATCCCAGACCCCGGCCAGGGCCAGGGGATGCAGCATCTGCAGCATCAGGGCGCCGATGCCGCCGCACAGCATGGCGGTAAAGTCGCCGTGCACCCGCCAGATCACCGACGCCGGGCCGAACAGGCCCGGATCTCCCCTGGGGTGCTCGTAGTCGATGTCACCCAGCGCCAGCCCGGTCACTCCCATTACCTGGCGCTCAAGGCGTTGTCGCAGCCGTTCCATGTCAGCGGAAGGGATAGCGGCGGAAGGACCATACCCGGCGTACACCTTCCAGGATCAACAACCCCACCGCGAACCAGATGGCGATATAGGTCGGCCACTCCTCGGCGGCGATGCTCTCCCCCAGCAGCAGGGACACGAACACCAGCAGTATCGGCTCCACATAGCCGAGCAGGCCGAACAGGCTGAAGGGCAGGTAGCGGGTGGCGATAAGATAGCTGACCAGGGCCAGGGCGCTGAGCATGCCCAGCCCGATCACCAGCCAGATCAGGGCCGGCCGCTCGGCGAACAGGGCGAGCGGCTCGCCGCCCGCCAGCACGAACGCGCTGGCCGCCGGCAGCAGCAGCGTCATGTCGAGCCAGAGCCCGCCCAGGTTGTCGGAGCCCAGAAAGCGGCGCCAGACGAAATAGAACGGGTAGCCGATGGCCACCACCAGGGTCTCCCAGGACACGCCCCCCGCCTGCCACAGCTCATTGGCCACACCGACGGCGGCGCAGGCCACCGCCAGCCATTGCAGCCGGCTCGGCCGCTCCTTGTAGAGAAACCGGCCGAGCAGCACCAGTACCAGGGGCATCATAAAATAACCGAGCGACACCGGCAGGCCGCGGCCGTTGAGCGGCGCCCACATAAACAGCCACAGCTGCACCCCCACCAGGGCGGCGGACAGCGGCAGCCCGGCCAGCAGCCAGGGCCGCCGCCGGACCTTGTGCCACAGCGCCGGCAGCAGCCGCCAGTCGCCGCTCAGCCACAGGAACAGGCTGACACAGGGCAGGGTCAGCAACATGCGCCAGCCGAAAATCTGCTCGCCGCTCAGCGGCCACAGCAGGCTGGCATAGTAATACAGCACCGCAAACAACACCGACGACAGCACCGACAGCCCGACCCCTTTGCTCACCCTTTTCTCCCGCCTTGTGATAATTATTCTAAACGGGGCGCATGCTACCAGTTTTGTCGTAAAAGATTGAGCCGGCGCCAAAAATAAAGCCGGGTACGGAACCAAAACACAGCGGATATGGCTGGCCGGTGCGGCAACCGCAGCGCTTTAGTCGGTGGCGAACAGGCTGGCCGGATCGCGAAATGCCTTGAATTCCAGGGCATTGCCGCTGAAATCATGGAAAAACATGGTTTTTTGCTCGCCGGGCTGGCCGGCAAAACGCAGATAGGGCTCGATAACAAAGGGAACGCCGGCGGCGCGCACCCGCCCGGCCAGCTCATCGAAGGCCTGCCACGCCAGCACCACTCCAAAATGGGGCACCGGCACCTGCTGCCCGTCGACCGGATTATGGTGGGCCGTTTCCGGGGCCGGCGCGAGATGGGCCACTATCTGGTGGCCGAACAGGTTGAAGTCGATCCACTGCTCGCTGCTGCGGCCCTCGGCACAGCCAAGGATGTCGCCATAAAACCGGCGTGCCGCCGCCAGATCGTGCACCGGAAACGCCAGGTGGAAGGGGGATAATGTGGACATGCTGCCTCCTCGGTGAGGGTATGGGTGAATTTTCGGTTGAATCCCGCTACAACATAGCGCATATCTTCCTCATCCGGGTCTCGCCGGCAATGTTCAGGAAAGCCGACCATGCGTTTTTTTGCCTTTTTACTGCCCGCCCTGCTCGCCGGCTGCGCTGTCGCCGGGGCGCCCGTGCTGTCCCTGGTCCCTTTGGCGGAGTTTCCGCCCGCCCTGAGCGAAAGCTCCGGCCTGGCGCCCTGGGGTGATGGCTTTGTCAGCCACAACGACAGCGGCAACACCGCCGAGCTGGTGTTGTTCGACACCACCGGCGGTGGCCTCCGCCGGCTACCGGTCCCCGTCCCCAACCGGGACTGGGAAGACATTGCCCGGGCCGGTCCTCACCTTTACCTGGCCGATACCGGCAACAACGGCGGCCGGCGCCGGGACCTGCGGCTGTACCGGCTGAGCCTGGCCGAGCAGGGCGTGACCCGGGTCGACATCCTGCCCCTGCGCTATGAGGAGCAGCGCCATTTCGCCCCGCCCCGCCACCAGCACAATTTCGACGCCGAAGCTCTGGCCTGGGTGGAAGGCGAGCTGTGGCTGCTGACCAAGCGCTGGCTGGATCAATACAGCAGCCTCTATGTGGTGCCCGCCGGCAAGGATGAAGGGGCGCTGGCCGAACGACAGCGGTTCAACCCGCGCATGCTGGTCACCGGAGCCGACTACGACGCGGCCAGCCACACCCTGCTGCTGGTCGGCTACGAGCGCCGCTGGCTCGGGCGCCGGGCCTTCGTCTGGCTGTATCCGGTGCGCGACGGGCGCATCGACGAAAGCGCCGGGCAACGATGGGGACTGGAGTGGACCGGCCAGTTCGAGGCCATCGCCCTGGGGGCGGACGGCCACCTCTACCTGACCCGGGAAGGACGCGGGCCCCAGCTGTTTCGCAGCCAGGCCGCCCTGGCCGAGCTGTTGCCCTGAACCACCGCCGGATTGTCATATTGCCTTCATCCAACTGCCATATAGTGCCGCCCATAGTGTGGTAACTGGTGTGAATATGACGGTGTTGACCTGTGTGAGCGATTCCCTGCCCTCCCTGATAGCCCAGCGGCGGTTGCGGCCCCTGTTCCAGCCCATAGTGGACACCCGGGCCGGACGCATCCTCGGCCACGAGGCCCTGATCCGCGGTCCGGCCGGGCACCGGCTGGAGTTTCCCGGCGAGCTGTTCGCCGAGGCGCGCCACTGCGGCCTGCTGTCGGAGCTGGATCTGGCCTGTCGCGAGGCGGCGCTGCAGCGCTATCACGAGCAGGGCATGGAGGGGCTGTTGTTCGTCAACGTCAACCCCAATGTGCTGCTCGACAAACATCATCCCAGGGGCTCCACCCGCCGCCTGTCCCAGGCGCTCGGCATCGCCCCGGACCGCATTGTGATCGAGTTGTCGGAACAGTATCCGGTGCAGGACACCGAGGGGCTCAAGGCGGCGGTGCGCCGCTATCGGGAGCTGGGCCTGCGGATTGCCATCGACGACCTCGGGGCCGGTTATTCGGGCCTGCGGCTGTGGTCGGAAATCAAGCCCGACTATGTCAAGATCGACCGCTATTTCATCCAGCACATCCACCAGGATCCGATCAAACGGGAATTTGTGCAGAGCATCATCACCCTGGCCCGGGGCATGCAGTCGAAGGTGATCGCCGAGGGCATAGAAACCCGGGAAGAGCTGGAGCAGCTGCAGGCCATGGGCGTGGACTACTGCCAGGGCTACCTGCTCGGCCGCCCCGCCGCCGAGCCGGCCCGGCCACCCCGGGCGCTCGCCGCCGTACGCGACGACCGGGGCCTGAGCCGGCACCGGGAAACCGTGGCCATGCTGGCTCGCCCGGCCCTGGCGATGGGAGTGGACGACACCCTGCACCAGGCCTTTGAGCTGTTGCTGGCGGACGACCGGCTGCATTCGATTCCGGTGCTGGACGCGGGCCGTCCGGTGGGCATGCTGCGCCGGGCCAAGATCATGGAGCTGTTTTCCGCCCCCTTCGGCCGCGCCCTCTACGCGGGCAAGCCCCTGCGCCTGGCGATGGACGCCCAGCCCGTGGTGGTCGACTGGCAAACCTCCCTGGAGCAGGCCAGCGGCCTGATCACCGACGACGACGACGTCGCCGCCCAGCATTTTATCGTGACCCGGGACGGCGCCTATTACGGCCTGGGCTCGGTGCGCGGCCTGCTGCGCAACATTACCGAGCAGCGGCTGCTGCACGCCCGCTACGCCAACCCGCTCACCCTGTTGCCGGGCAACGTGCCCATCTACCGGGAAATCGACGATGCCCTGCAACAGGAGCGGGATTTTTATGTGGCCTATTTCGATCTCAACCATTTCAAGCCCTACAACGACGTTTATGGTTACGCCCAGGGCGACAGGGTGATCCAGTGGGTAGCCCGCCTGTTGCAGGAGATGATCGTCGGCGCCGGCCAGTTTCTCGGCCATGTGGGCGGCGACGACTTTGTGGCGGTCTTTGACGGCCAGTGCGGCTGGCAGACACTGTGCCGGCGCATCATCGAGCGTTTTGGCGAGGAAATCGGCCAGTTTTACCGGGCCGAAGACCGGCTGCGCCAGGGGATAGTGGCGCACGCCCGCAGCGGCGAGCCGCAATGTTTCCCGCTGCTCGGCATCGCCATCGGCGTGGTGCACCCGGATCCCCGCCGTTGCCAGTCCCACCACGACGTGGCGGCCCTGGCCTCGGCCGCCAAGCAGGCGGCCAAGCGCCATCCTCACAGCAGTTGTTGCTTCAGCGCCGAACGCTTCCCCTCTCCCGGTTACCGAAACACCATGATCAACGCCGTCCGCTGATAAAACCGCAACAACAGATTACTTTTTAACCAAAAAACTGACCAATCCGCCTGCCCGGGCGGATTTAACCAGATCCCCTTCTAATTTTTACCTAATTTTAACAACTTGTTGATACCGTTGTGCTAAAACTCTAGGCAGGCATCGGAGTGTTATGCCTTTAACGAATAAAGCTATCTGCCAACGCCATTCAAGAGGAAGTGACTATGACAGGCAAAGGAAAAACGGCTCTTTTTGTAGCGACCACCCTGGCCCTGGGACTGTCCCAGGCACAGGCCGCCACCCTCGACTCGGTCAAGGAAAGGGGCGTGCTCAAGTGTGGCGTCAACAGTGGCCTGCCCGGCTTTTCCAACCCGGACGACAAGGGCGCCTGGAAGGGACTGGACGTGGATCTGTGCCGGGGCATCTCCGCCGCCGTGTTCAATGACCCGGACAAGGTGCAGTACATTCCGCTCAATGCCAAGGAACGCCTCACCGCCCTGCAGTCCGGCGAAATCGACGTACTCTCCCGCAACACCACCTGGACCTCCAGCCGCGACACCGATCTCGGCGTCAACTTTACCGGGGTCAACTATTACGACGGCCAGGGCTTCCTCATCAACAAGAACCTGGGGGTGAGCAGCGCCAAGGAGCTGGACGGCGCCGCCATCTGCATCCAGTCGGGCACCACCACCGAGCTGAACGTGGCCGACTATTTCCGCCGCAACGGCATCGGCTATACCGCGGTCGTGTTCGATACCTCGGAACAAACGGTACAGGGGCTGGAAGCGGGCCGCTGTGACGTGCTGACCTCGGATCTGTCCCAGCTCTACGCCCTGCGCATCAAGCTGTCCAAGCCCGACGAGGCCGTGGCCCTGCCGGAAGTGATTTCCAAGGAGCCCCTGGGCCCGGCGGTACGCCAGGGCGATGACCAGTGGTTCAACGTGGTCAAGTGGGTGCATTTCGCCATGGTCAACGCCGAAGAGCTGGGCGTGACCCGCGCCAACGTGGACGAGATGCTCGCCAGCGACAACCCCGACATCCGCCGCCTGCTGGGCCAGGACGCCGACTTCGGCAAGGGCATGGGACTGTCCAAGGACTGGGCCTATCGCATCATCAAGCAGGTCGGCAACTATGGCGAGGTGTTCGAGGCCAACGTCGGCCAGGGCTCGCCGCTGAAGATAGAGCGCGGCCTCAACGCCCTGTGGACCGACGGCGGCCTGCAGTACGCACCGCCGGTACGCTGACGATCCGGTCTCTCCCGTCATGGGCCGTTCCGGTGGAGCGGCCCCTTTTGCCGACTTATGCGAGGACAGAGGCCTATGCCTGCACCGGCGACAACTCCCCCCCAGGTCAAGTTCTGGCGGGATCCGGCCAAACGGGCCCTGCTGTTCCAGGTACTGCTGGTCACCGTGGTGGCCGGCATCATCTGGTACATCGTTGACAACACCCTGACCAACCTCAGTACCCGCGGCATCACCACCGGCTTTGGCTTTCTCGACGATCCGGCCGGCTTTGCCATCGCCCAGTCGCTTATCCCCTATGCGGAAACCGACACCTATGGCCGTACCTTTGTGGTGGGCCTGCTCAATACCCTGCTGGTGTCCTTTCTCGGTATTCTCGGGGCGACGATACTCGGCTTTATCATCGGCGTGGCCCGGCTTTCCCCCAACTGGCTGATCAGAAAGCTGGCTTCGGCCTATGTGGAGGTTTTCCGCAACCTGCCGCTGCTGCTGCAGATGTTTTTCTGGTACTTCGCGGTGCTGCGCACCCTGCCCGGCCCCCGGGACAGCCTGAACATCAACGACACCCTGTTTCTCAACGTGCGCGGCCTCTACCTGCCCGAACCGGTGCCCGGCGAGGGGTTCGGCCTGGTCTGGCTGGCCCTGGCCGCGGCCCTGACGCTGTCGGTCTGGCTGCTGCGCTTCAACCGCCGCCGCCAGGAAGCCACCGGCCGGCGACTGCCCGCCTGGTGGATATCCCTCGGCCTGGTGCTGATCCTGCCCGCCCTTGCCTTTATGCTGCAGGGTTCGCCCCTGAGCTGGAACTATCCCGAGCTGCGCGGCTTCAACTTCCGCGGCGGCATGACCATCATCCCCGAGTTCCTGGCGCTGTGGCTGTCGCTGACCATTTACACCGCCGCCTTTATCGCCGAAATCGTGCGCTCCGGCATCCAGGCCGTGTCCCACGGTCAGACCGAGG
Source organism: Zobellella taiwanensis (assembly GCF_003012795.1). Taxonomy (GTDB): domain Bacteria; phylum Pseudomonadota; class Gammaproteobacteria; order Enterobacterales; family Aeromonadaceae; genus Oceanimonas; species Oceanimonas taiwanensis. Next base: position 111,682 of record NZ_PXYH01000003.1, on the reverse strand, counting down.
CGGCCCATGCCCTGGGCATCAAGGACAGCCTGACCCTGCGGCTGGTGATCATCCCCCAGGCGATGCGGGTAATCATACCGCCGCTGACCAGCCAGTATCTCAACCTGACCAAGAACTCGTCCCTGGCCACCGCCATCGGCTATCCGGACCTGGTCTCGGTGTTCGCCGGCACCACCCTCAACCAGACCGGCCAGGCGATTGAGGTCATCGCCATCACCATGCTGGTGTACCTGACCATCAGCCTGTCGGTCTCCCTGTTCATGAACTGGTTCAACAGCCGTATGGCGCTGGTGGAGAGATAAGATGTACAAGGACACCCTGACCCCGGAGCGTCCCGCTCCGTCATCCAGCACCGGGCTGGTGGGCTGGCTGCGCGCCAACCTGTTTTCCGGCCCGGTCAACAGCCTGGTGACCCTGGCCGGGCTCTACGGCCTGTATCTGCTGCTGGTGCCGATTATCGACTGGGCCTTTGTCCGCGCCGACTGGTTCGGCGCCAGCCGCGAGGCCTGCGTCAGCGGCGGCGCCTGCTGGGTATTCATCACCAACCGGCTGCAGCAGTTCACCTACGGTTTTTACCCCACCGCCGAGCTGTGGCGCATCAACCTCACCTTTGTGCTGTTCGTGGCCCAGTTGCTGTGGCTGGCCCTGCCCCGGCTGCCGGGCAAGATGTGGCTGGCGCCCTTTATGGTGCTGGGCTTTCCCTTTGTCGCCTATGTGCTGCTGTACGGCGGCTGGTTCGGCCTGACTGTGGTGCCCACCCATCAGTGGGGCGGCCTGACCCTGACCCTGATCCTCGCCGTGGTCGGCATTACCGCCGCCCTGCCCATCGGTACCCTGCTGGCCCTGGGCCGGCGCTCCCGGATGCCGATAGTGCGCAGCCTGTCGGTGGTGTTCATCGAGTTCTGGCGGGGGGTGCCGCTGATCACCGTGCTGTTTATGTCGTCGGTCATGCTGCCGCTGTTCGTGCCCCAGGAACTGACCCTCGACAAGCTGATCCGCGCCATGATCGGCATCATCTTCTTCCAGTCAGCCTACATGGCGGAGGTGGTGCGCGGCGGCCTGCAGGCCATCCCCAAGGGGCAGTACGAAGCCGCCGAGGCCCTTGGCCTGAACTACTGGAAAATGATGGTGCTGGTGGTGCTGCCCCAGGCCCTCAAGCTGATGATCCCCGGCATCGTCAACACCTTTATTGCCCTGTTCAAGGACACCAGCCTGGTGCTGATCATCGGCCTGTTCGACCTGCTCGCCATCGTCCAGGCGGGGCTGGCCGATCCCAACTGGCTGGGCTATTCCACCGAAGGTTATGTGTTCGCCGGCCTGGTGTTCTGGATTTTCTGCTACGGCATGTCCAAATACAGCCAATACCTGGAGCGCAAACTGCATACCGGCCACAAAAAGCGCTAGCCGTTAATCCGTATCTGGAGTTGATGAATGGAACCACACAACAATGAAGCCATGGTCACCCTCAAGGGGGTCAACAAGTGGTATGGCGACTTTCACGTTCTGCGCGACATCGACCTGACCGTGACCAAAGGCGAACGCATCGTCATCTGCGGCCCCTCGGGCTCGGGCAAGTCCACCCTGATCCGCTGCATCAACCGGCTGGAGGAACACCAGCAGGGCGACATCACAGTGCGCGGCACCCCCCTGACCAATGACGTGAAAAACATCGAAACCATCCGCCGGGAAGTCGGCATGGTGTTCCAGCACTTCAACCTGTTTCCCCATCTGACGGTGCTGGAAAACTGCACCCTGGCGCTGATCTGGGTACGCAAGATGCCCAAGCGCGAGGCGGAAGAGGTTGCCATGAAACTGCTGGCACGGGTCAAGATCCAGGATCAGGCAAAAAAATACCCGGGCCAGCTCTCCGGCGGCCAGCAGCAACGGGTGGCCATCGCCCGCAGCTTGTGCATGAACCCGGAAGTCATGCTGTTTGACGAACCCACCTCGGCGCTCGACCCCGAGATGATCAAGGAAGTGCTGGACGTGATGATCGAACTGGCGGAAGAAGGCATGACCATGATGTGCGTGACCCACGAAATGGGCTTTGCCCGCACCGTGGCGGACCGGGTGATCTTTATGGACGCGGGCCAGATTATCGAGGAAAACGATCCGGAGACCTTCTTCCACCACCCCCAGTCGGAACGCACCAAGCTGTTCCTCAGCCAGATACTGGGGCATTGAGCAAGGCAACAGCGTCGAAAGGAAAACCGGCCGTACAAGAATCCATTCCTGTTGGCCGGTTTAACCGAAAAAACCAAAAATAAGAGCCAATTGAAGCAATAAGCCGGTTATTAACACGCACCTCCCCTCTCTTTTAGTGATTTCGTCCTGCCACTTTTTATCCTTTGGTCAATACTGATCTTCAAGCATGGCCAGGCTCATGCGTTAACCACCAACAATTCCATGCATATTAAGGATGATAGTGATGGATAAGTACCATGGACGTGATCTGCCCCCGCGGGCAAGCCAGGCAGCCCTGCCTGCACAACGCTCAATGTTTGCCACCCGGCTCCCCTCCGCTTACGGTTTTGCTGCTACCGCCCTGCTGTCCGTGGCCTTGATGAGCCACAGCACACCGGTATTGGCCGACCATGACACCGAGCACATGGTAGCCAACCTGAAAGGCGGGCTTGGTGCCTTGGAACAAAGGGTTTGGGACTGCGAAAACGGCCGGAATGGCTGTCAGGGCATAGTGGGCGAGCAAGGACCCCAGGGCGAACAGGGGCCCCAGGGTGAACAGGGACCCCAGGGCGAGCAAGGGCCCCAGGGTGAACAGGGGCCCCAGGGCGAGCAAGGCCCCCAGGGCGAACAGGGACCCCAGGGTGAACAGGGGCCCCAGGGTGAACAGGGGCCCCAGGGCGAACAAGGACCCCAGGGTGAACAGGGACCCCAGGGTGAACAGGGGCCCCAGGGTGAACAGGGGTCCCAGGGCGAGCAAGGACCCCAGGGTGAGCAGGGGCCCCAGGGTGAACAGGGGCCCCAGGGTGAACAGGGGCCCCAGGGCGAACAGGGGCCCCAGGGTGAACAGGGACCCCAGGGCGAACAAGGACCCCAGGGCGAACAGGGGCCCCAGGGCGAACAGGGACCCCAGGGCGAACAGGGACCCCAGGGTGAAACCGGGCTGACCGCTTGGGAAATGGTGTCAAATACCTGCACAACGACAGCCGCTAATATCAGCTGTACTGCAACATGCAGTAATGAGGAGAAAAGAGTGCTGGGTGGCGGGGTTGAAAACAGCAACAGCGCCTGGCGGGTAGTGCAGGGCTACCCAGGGACGGCCAGCAGCTGGAGTGTCTCACTGACACGGCAAACCGGCGGTGGCGGGCTCACTGTTACTGTGTACGCCATCTGCGCCTATACCAACTAAGCCGGAGCAAGGAGACGGGTTATGACCAACTATAGACTTCTGGCCTGCGCTTGCACGGCCTTGCTGCTGGCCTCACCGGCCAGTGCCAACCACTGCGACAACGATATGATTGAAGTGCAGTGGTTACTGGACGGCAGTGGCAATCTCGAGCCCAATCGGGTCGACGCCGCCGAACAGCTGCTGGTGCGCGCCGCTCAGGCCTGCCTGCAGGAAAACGAGCAGATAATGAGTGCCGAGCCGGATTCTCCCCTGCTGGAGCCGGGCTATGTGACCCTGGGCCAATCCATGCTGATCAATGCCAGGGAGCTGCTGAGCGACCAGCACTGAGCAATAAACTGCCGCTGTTCTGCTCTACCTCGAAACAAAGCCGCCGGTATTGCCGGCGGCTTTTTATATTCACCCCAGAAGATTCAGTGGCCGCCTCCTTTCCACTGGCAAGAGGCAGACCTCACCTCAGTAGGCGGCGCGGAAGATGGCGACCACTTCCTCATGGCTGGGTTGTATCGGGTTGGTCAGGCCGCAGGCGTCCTTCATGGCGTTGCCAGCCAGCACCGGGAAGTCCTCCTCCTTCACCCCGAGGCCGGCCAGGCCGGCGGGAATGCCCACCTGCTCCGCCAGGGCCACTATGGCCTGGATGGCGCGGTCGGCACCTTCCTCATCGGTCAGGTAATCCACGTCCTGGCCCAGGGCGGCGGCGATGTCCTTCAGCCGGGCGCCGGCGGCGCGGCTGTTGAAACGCTGCACATGGGGCAGCAGTATGGCGTTGCAGACCCCGTGGGGCAGGTCGTAGAAACCGCCCAGCTGGTGCGCCATGGCGTGCACATAGCCCAGCGAAGCATTGTTGAAGGCCATGCCCGCCAGCAGCTGGGCGTAGGCCATCTGGTTGCGGGCCGCCATGTCGCTGCCGTCCGCCACCGCCCGGGCCAGGTTTTGGCTGATCAGGGTCACCGCCTTCAGCGCGCAGGCGTCGGTGATGGGGTTGGCGGCGGTGGACACATAGGCCTCCACCGCATGGGTGAGGGCGTCCATGCCGGTGGCCGCGGTCAGCGACTTGGGCATCTTCTTCATCAGTTCGGGATCGTTGACCGACATGACGGGGGTGACGTGCTTGTCGACGATGGCCATCTTGATGTGGGTGTGCTCGTCGGTAATGATGCAGAAGCGGGTGATTTCCGAGGCGGTGCCGGCGGTGGTGTTGATGGCCACCAGCGGCAGTTGCGGCTTGGCGGACTTGTCCACCCCTTCGTAGTCGCGGATGTCGCCGCCATTGCTGGCCACCAGGGCGATGGCCTTGGCGCAGTCGTGGGGCGAGCCGCCGCCGAGGGAGATCACCGAGTCGCAGCCTTTCTGCCGCAGCAGTTCGAGCCCCGCCTCCACGTTGCCGGTGGTGGGGTTGGCCTGTACCTGGTCGAAGACGCTGGCCTGGATATCCTGGGCCGCCAGGGCCTGCTGCAGCTGGCCGGCATAGCCCAGTTCCACCAGGGGCTTGTCGGTGACGATCAGGGCGTGGCGGAATCCGGACTGGCTCAGTTTGGTGACCGCCTGTTCCACCGCGCCGGCGCCGATCAGGTTGACGGAGGGCATATAGAAAGTTGCTGTAGTCATGATGCTTCCCTATGAGTTATTCCAGGTTGAGTGTGTGGCCGCCTCTCCCCTGCGACCGGATAAAAACCGTGCTCTTGAAATGGGTCCGGCACCGCCGACCGACGGCGCCGGCATTTGTTATCAGAAGAAACCGAGCGGGTTGCTGTCGTAGCTCACCAGCAGGTTCTTGGTCAGCTGGTAGTGATCCAGCATCATCTTGTGGGTTTCCCGGCCGATGCCGGACTTCTTGTAACCGCCGAAGGCGGCGTGGGCCGGATAGGCGTGGTAGCAGTTCATCCAGATCCGCCCGGCCTGGATGCCCCGGGCCATGCGGTAGGCGCGGTTCACGTCCCGGGTCCAGACGCCGGCGCCCAGGCCGAACTCGGTGTCGTTGGCGATGGCCAGGGCCTCGGCCTCGTCCTTGAAGCGGGTCACCCCCACCGCCGGACCGAAGATCTCTTCCTGGAACACCCGCATCTTGTTGTCGCCCTGGAAGATGGTGGGCTGGATATAGAAGCCGTTTTCCAGGCCGCTGATGCGGTTGGCCTGGCCGCCGAGCAGCATCTGGGCGCCTTCGTCCCGGCCGATCTGCATGTAGCTCAGGATTTTTTCGAACTGTTCCTGGGACGCCTGGGCGCCGACCTGGGTCTCGGTATCCAGGGGGTTGCCCTGCTTGATCTGGCGACCGCGCACCAGCACCCGCTCCATAAAGTCGTCGAAGATGCTGTCCTGCACCAGGGCCCGGGACGGGCAGGTGCAGACCTCGCCCTGGTTGAAGAAGGTGAGCAGCATGCCCTCGATGCACTTGTCGACGAACTCCGGCTCGTAGCGCATCACGTCTTCGAAGAAGATGTTGGGGGACTTGCCGCCCAGCTCCACGGTGGAGGGGATCAGCCGCTCGGCCGCCGCCTTGAGAATATGCAGGCCGACCGGGGTGGAGCCGGTAAAGGCCAGCTTGCTGATGCCCGGATGGCGCAGTATGGCCTCGCCCGCCTCGGGACCCAGGCCATTGACCACGTTGATCACGCCGGGGGGCAGCAGGTCGCCAATCAGCTCCATCATCACCAGGATGGAGGCCGGGGTCTGCTCGGCGGGCTTCAACACGGTGCAGCAGCCCGAGGCCAGCACCGGCGCCAGTTTCCAGGCCGCCATCAACAACGGGAAGTTCCAGGGGATGATCTGCCCCACCACGCCCACCGGCTCGCGGAAATGGTAGCTGGCGGTATTGGCATCCAGCTCGGCGGCGGTGCCTTCCTGGGCGCGGATGGCACCGGCGAAGTAGCGGAAGTGATCCACCACCAGCGGGATGTCGGCGGCCAGGGTCTCGCGCACCGCCTTGCCGTTGTCCCAGGTTTCCGCCACCGCCAGCCGCTCGCGGTTCTGCTCGATACGATCGGCGATGCGCAGCATGATGTTGGCCCGCTCCGCCACGGCGGTCTTGCTCCAGGTCGCGAAGGCCTGCTGGGCCGCCTGCACCGCCAGATCGATATCCTCGGCATCGGAGCGGGGCACTTCGCAGAACACGGCGCCGTTCACCGGCGAGACGTTTTCCATGTAACGACCGTTGACCGGCGCCTTCCACTCGCCACCGATAAAGTTCTGATAGCGGGATTTGAAATGGACGATGGCACCGGCCTGGCCGGGTTGTTGATAAATCATCATGGCTCTCCTTGCAGCGAATGTTCCGGTTGACGTTGACGCCAGCCGGCGTTGGCAACAGAATGAAGTGCAAAGTCGGTGCCAGTTGCCGCAGAGCACACAGAAAAGGTTAAAAAGTCGTTACAACAACATCCCCGAAGGCTAGGCTAGGATAACGAGCTCCCGATGGGCGGGGCCGCCTGTCCGTTAACCGGACAGGTTGTTCAGTACAGGTGTTCAGTTTCTTAACAGGCAGGGATCATGACCATCAGCACACTGCTTATTCAGCCTCAGGATCCGGTATTACTTGAACGTTCATGGCAGCGTTGCCACGATTACGGACTGCGGCGGGACCAGCGCTCGGATCCCGGCTGCCTGGCCGACACCGAATTGCAGCAACGCCGGCAACAACACCAGGCATTGCTGCACAGCCTGCGCCACAGCCTGCCGTTGTTCGAGCAATTGCAGCAGGGGCGCCACTGCCGGCTGATCTTCGCCGACGCCGAGGGCACCATCCTCTTTACCGCCGGCGATCCCCACTTTGGTGATCGGGCGCAGAAGCTGGCCCTGGCCAGCGGCGCCAGCTGGCATGAGCAGAGCATGGGCACCAACGCCATCGGCACCGCCCTGAGTGAACGCCGGGAAGTCTGCGTGCTTGGCGGCCAGCATTACCTTGCCGCCAACCGGGACATCAGTTGCAGCGCCAGCCCGGTATTCGGCCCCGACGGCCAGCTGCTCGGCGTCATCGACATTTCCAGCGAAGCCGGCGGGCACAACACCGACATGCTGCTCACCGCCCGGCTGATGGCCCTGTCGGTGGAGAATGCCCTGGTGATGAACCACAGCGACGGCCACTGGCTGCTGAGCCTGGCCCCGGACGCGGGCAGCCTGCAACAACCCTGGACGGGGCTTATCGCGCTGGGGGAAGACGGCGAGCTGCTGGCCGCCAACCGCAGCGCCCGCCACTGGCTGGGCGAGCTGGATTTGCCGGCCATGGTGCGGCGCCTGCGCCAGGGTGAACTGACTCCCCTGGGCTCGGGGCTGGCCCTGCTGAGTCGCCGACCGGGACGACAAGCCGCTCCCCGACGCGCACCCGGCCTGGATGACACCGCCCTCAAATTGCTGAACCGCAATATTCCCCTGCTGATCCAGGGGGAAACGGGCACCGGCAAGGATCACCTGGTGCGCCGCCTGCACCGACAGAGCGGCCGGGTCCAGGGTCCGCTGGTGGCGGTAAACTGCGGTGCCCTGCCCGCCGAGCTGCTCGAAGCCGAGCTGTTCGGCTACCTGCCCGGCGCCTTTACCGGCGGCAGCCGTCAGGGCCGCCCCGGCTATATCCGCGCCGCCCAGGGCGGCATCCTGTTCCTGGACGAGATCGGCGAACTGCCGCTGGCGGCCCAGACCCGTCTGCTGCGGGTATTGCAGGAAAAAACCGTGACGCCCCTTGGCAGCCACCGGCCGGAAGCGGTGGATTTTGCCCTGGTAGCCGCCAGCCACCGGGATCTGGCGGCCATGGTGGCGGCAGGCGAGTTTCGCCAGGATTTGTTTTTCCGGCTCAATGGCTACCGGCTGATCCTGCCGCCCCTGCGGGACTATCCGCGGGCGGAACTGGTCCGCCTGCTGCAAGACTTGCTGGGGGAAGAGGCCGATGAGCGCCTGTCATCCGAGGCGCAGGAGCAACTGCTGGCCTATGATTGGCCGGGTAATGTACGCCAGCTCAAGCAGGTGCTGGAGGTGGCCGACGTACTGGCGGACGGTGGACCTATTGGTCCCGAACACCTGCCGGATCTGCCCCGTTTCCGGGACGAACCGCCGTCCGGGGCCGATCTGAAGTCCGCCGCCGACCGCCAGATCCGCGAGGTGCTGGCCGCCTGCGGCGGCAACGTGAGCGAGGCGGCGCGCCGGCTGGGCATCAGCCGGACCACCCTCTACGCCCGCCTGCGCCAGGGCTAGCGGGTCACTTCATATTCCAGGGCCGCCAGCACCCGGGTCACTTCCAGGCTGGCCGCTTCCATCGCCCGCAGGCTTTCCAGCCCCTGTTGATGCTGGCCGGCGGCAAAGGCCTGCAGCGCCCGCGCGCCCTCGCCATGTACCCGTTTGTGGCAGGCCTCCAAGTTGCGGAAGGTTGTGAGGTGACTGTAAAGCTGGGCACCCCGCCCCTGGTAATACCATTTGCCGAGCCGGCATTCGGTGTGGCTGCTGACCGGCTGCTCGAATCGCTGCTGTTCTATGCGCTGGTACACATCGGTTTTCCATACCGCATGATCCAGCTTTACCGCCTCCAGGAAGGAAACGGCGGCATTACGCTGGATCACCTGGCGCATTTCCTGAGCGTGGTTGACCACCTCCCGGGTGACTTCATCGATTTGCTGGGCGGAAGCGGCGATTTCGTCGGTACTTTCCACCGACTGGCTGACCATGACGTTAATGGCCTTGCTCTGCTCCAGCACCTGCTGCACCAGGACGTTGATTTTGCCGCTCGCCTCATGGGCCTTGCCCGCCAGGGTGCGCACCTCGTCCGCCACCACCGCGAAGCCCCGCCCCTGCTCGCCGGCCCGGGCCGCCTCTATGGCCGCATTAAGCGCCAACAGGTTGGTCTGCTCGGAAATCTCCTGGATCACCGACACAAAATTACTGATTTTGCCGGCGGTGTCGGTCAGCACGGCGGCACTTTGGGCGCTGCGCCCCACCTCGCTGTTGATCGTGGTAGAACGCTGCTTGAGCACGTCCGTAGCCTGGTAGGTGTGGGCAAACACACTTTCCATTTCGGTCAGTTTCTCCCGCTCCTCCAGCAGCGCCTCGGCATTGGACACCATGCCCTCGCGGATGGCGGACAGCATGTCCGAGCCCTGCAGCACTACCTGCACCAGGTTGTGGGACTGATCCGTACGGGCCCGCAAGACCTCCAGTTCCTGCTTCATTTCCGCCAGCTGGCTTTCCTTGGCCGCCAGCCGGGTTTCGTAATCGGCGATCCGAGCCGCCAGTTGTTGTTCCAGCTCCTGAACCCGCTTTTTGATTTTGGTACCGAACATGCTCCCCCCTGATACTGCTGTAATGCCTCCATTAAGCACCACTTAAGTAGTAACCACAATATGGAAAACCCGGCAAAGCCGGGTTTTTAGCAGTTCTGTGAAGCGGGAAGCCGTTGTCGGCCAGGGGCGTTCAGATATCACCTTCCCTGGGATACTTGGCGAACTCCCGGGAAATATCGGCATACAGCTCGACCGCCCACAAGGGCAGATGGGCGGCAAAGCCATCCAGCGGCCGGACCCGGGGATCATGGGGCGCGATCACCACGGAAACCCGTTCGGTGCCTATGGTGTTGACCAGCACGAACAACTCCTCGATGGCGATATCGCCGATAGCCAGGCAACCGGTGGACTCGGCCTTGCCGTGGATATAAATATCGCCACCCGGGTTATGCCGGCCCTCCTTGCGGGCCCGCATCAGATCATAGCTGTTGGGGTAATCGAGGCGCATCGACAGGTGAAACTGGCTGTTGGGATTGAGGTGGGTGATGCGGTAGATCCCCTCGGGCACCTGTTTATCCCCCTCCCGCAGCTTGGGGCCGGGTCCGCCGCTGGCCTTGCGAATCGGATAGCTGCGGATAAATCTGAACTCCCCCTCGTTGCGGGCCCACAGCTCCAGTGCCTTTTCCTCCTTGGTGGCCAGCAGCACGATATCACGCGGCGGATAGGTCACCTCGGCCCGCATAAAATAGGGCTTCATCCGTATCTCGGCCAGGGGGCCGTAGGCAGAAAGCACATTATCCATGGTGCCGTGGTAGGGGTTGGCCGAAAGCGAGGGGGCCGCGGCCAAAAGAGTAAAAAACAGGGCTGTGACAGAAAATCCGTTTAAAAGGCGCATAACGTTAAATAATGAGAGCGGGAACCGATAGGGAAATAATAGCCCGGGGCGGTTGCGGAAGGAATCGGCACCGGTAAATAAATACGGACGCAAGGCAACGCCCGATACCATGACCGGATCGGCCAGACTGCGCCGATATGGTTAGCGACAACAACCGGTGGACATATTCACCGGTTATTCCCCACCACAAAACCCGTTAGTGACTGTTTACCGCTGAAGCTTGTGTCATATGGTGCCCGGAGCCGGACTTGAACCGGCACGCTGTTACCAGCGAGGGATTTTAAATCCCTTGTGTCTACCGATTTCACCATCCGGGCAGTAGACGAACTCGAGGAGAAGATGGAGGCGCGTAGCGGAGTCGAACCGCTCTAAACGGATTTGCAATCCGCTGCATAACCGCTTTGCTAACGCGCCGAAAGAGGTGTTTCAGATGCAGTGCATTCTAACGGCCAAGGCCGGTCAGTCAACTGTAATCTGTGGTTCCGGGTCCGTTCGAACATTTTTTGTCCGGCCCCGCTACGGCTCAGGACGGCGTTGCCCGGGTCAGGTCGCCCCAGGCGGCACGCAGGTAATCGTAGGCCGAAAACAGGGTCAGGCCGGTGGCCACATAGAGCAACAGATAGCTGCCCCAGATCATATAGATGCTGTGCTGCCAGATAAGGCCGATCAGGGCCAGCATCTGGATGGTGGTCTTCCACTTGCCAATCCAGCTCACCGCCACCCGGGAGCGCTGGCCGATTTCCGCCATCCATTCGCGCAGGGCGGAAATGATGATTTCCCGTCCAATCATAAACATGGCCGGAATGGTCACCAGGGGGCTGCTGTAATCCTCCACGATCAACACCAGGGCGGCGGCGACCATCACCTTGTCGGCCACGGGATCGAGGAAGGCGCCAAAGGGGGTGCTCTGCTCCAGCTGGCGGGCCAGGAAGCCGTCGAACCAGTCGGTCACCGCCGCCAGGGTAAACACCGCCGCCGCCCAGAAATAGGCCCAGTCAAACGGCAGATAGAACAGCACTATAAATACCGGGATCAGCAGCAGTCGAAAAAAAGTCAGGGAATTAGGGACGTTTATCATTGTTATTCAAGCCGTGGAGTGACGCTGTTACATGGTGCATGATGCGCTTCAGTGATGCAACGCATCATGTATCTTTTCTGCCAGTGCCTGGCTGATGCCCGGTACCTTGGCCAGCTCGTCCACGCTGGCCCGTTTGACTTCCTGCAAACCGCCCAGGTATTTGAGCAGCGCCTGCCGGCGCTTGGCGCCGACCCCGGGAATGGTTTCCAGGCTGCTGGTGGTGCGCGCCTTGCCCCGCTGGGCGCGGTGGCCGGTGATAGCGAAGCGGTGGGACTCGTCCCGGATATGCTGGATAAGATGCAGCGCCGGCAGATCGGCGGGCAGGTGCCGCTCTTCGTGGCTGCCGCCCATCACGAGCGTTTCCAGTCCCGGCTTGCGGGTCACCCCTTTAGCCACGCCCACCAACAGGGGCTGTTTCGGGCTGTCGGCCAGCAGCCGTGCCAGTACGTCCTCGGCCCGGCTCAGTTGGCCCAGACCGCCATCGATAAAGAGCACGTCTGGCAGCTTGTCCGGCTCGGCCTGCTGAAACCGCCGCTCCAGCGCCTGGCCCATGGCGGCGTAGTCATCACCGGGGGTGATGCCGGCGATATTGAATCGGCGATACTCGCTTTTCAATGGCCCCTCCTGGCCGAACACCACGCAGGAGGCCACCGTTTTTTCACCCATGGTGTGGGAAATGTCAAAACACTCCAGGCGGGTGATATCGGCCAGCTCCAGGATCTCTTCCAACTGCCTGAGCCGCTGGCGCTGGGTGCTCTTGTGGGCCAGGCGGCTGGCGAGCGCGGTGTGGGCATTGGTTTGCGCCAGCCGGACAAAGCGCGCCCGCTCGGTGCGCAGACGGCTGCGTAGCCGGATGCGGCGGCCGAAGTGCTGGCTCAGAGTATCGCTCAGCAGGGGTTCGTCGGGCAGGGTGCGGTCAAGCAGGATCTCGGCGGGGGCTTCCCGGCCATTGATGCCGGAAAGATAAAACTGCAGCAGGAAGCTTTGCAGTATTTCTTCCGCCTCCGTGTCGGCCGGCATGGTGGGAAAATAACTGCGCCCGCCGAGCACCTTGCCCTGACGGATGAAAAGTACCTGCACGCAGGCCTGGCTGCGCTCCACCGCCAGGCCGATCACGTCCAGGTCGTCCAGGATGTTGCCGCTAACGAACTGCTGTTCCTGCACCCGGCGAAGGGCCTGCAGTTGATCCCGGAAGCGGGCCGCATCCTCGAAACGCAGCTCCCGGCTGGCCTGCTCCATGCTGTCGGCCAGATCGGTCAGTACCTGCTGGTTCTTGCCCTGCAGGAACAACCGTGCCAGTTGCAGCTGATGGGCATACTCCTCGTCGCTGACCAGGCCGGGCACACAGGGGCCGGCGCAGCGCTTGAGCTGATACTGCAGGCAGGGCCGGCTGCGATTGGCATAGACACTGTCTTCGCACTGGCGCACCGGGAACAGTTTCTGCATCAGGTGCAGGCTCTCGCGCACCGCATTGCCATTGGGATAGGGACCGAAATACTCCCCCCGTTTCTTGCGCGGTCCCCGGTGGATGCCAAGGCGCGGGTGACGGTGTTCGGTAATGAGGATATAGGGGTAGGATTTGTCGTCCCGCAGCAGCACGTTGTAGCGGGGCAGGTGCTGCTTGATCAGATTGTGTTCAAGGATCAGCGCTTCGGTCTCGGTGTGCGTCACCGTCACCTGCACGTCGGCAATCTGGCGCACCAGGGTCCGGGTTTTTTCGCTGCTGACGCTGGCCCTGAAATAGGAGGACAGCCGCTTGCGCAGATTCTTGGCCTTTCCCACATAAAGGATGGTGCCGGTGTCGTCGAACATCAGGTAGACACCGGGCTGCTCGGTCACCGCGCGCAGAAAGGCTTTGGCATCGAAGGCCTGGCTCATGACCCCTTAAATCTTCTCCGCGTCCAGCATGCCGTAGCGGATGGCCAGGTGGGTCAGCTCCACGTCGCCGTTGATATTGAGCTTGCTGAACAGGCGATAACGGTAGCTGTTGACCGTTTTCGGGCTCAGGTTAAGCTGCTCTGAAATATCGGTGACCCGCTGCCCCTTGGTGATCATCAGCATGATTTGCAGCTCCCGCTCGGACAACTGCTTGAAGGGGTTTTCATCGTTGGAAAACTGGCTCAGCGCCATGCGCTGGGCAATTTCCGGCGAAAGGTAGCGCTGGCCGCTATTGACCAGGCGGATGGCGTTGATCATCTCTTCCGGCCCTGCGCCCTTGGTCAGGTAACCGGCGGCGCCCGCCTGCATCACCTTGGTGGGAAAGGGGTTTTCGGTATGGATGGTCAATACGATAATTTTGGCGTCCGGGTTGAAACGCAAAATCTTGCGGGTGGCCTCCAGGCCGCCTATGCCCGGCATGTTCATGTCCATCAGGACAACATCGGGGTGATGTTCACGGCACCATTGCACGGCCTCTTCGCCGCTCTTGGCCTCCCCCACCACCTTCATTCCCTTGACGTCTTCTAGAATGCGTCGGATCCCTGTGCGCACTAACTCATGGTCATCAACCAGGAATACGTTAATCAAAGTTGTTCTCCGACTGCTGCAGCCTGCTTAGCATATAACACTTTGCCCAAGGTTGGCATCATAGCGGAAGATGCAGGCCGATAAAACCGCGGGCCAATCGGGCACATTTTAGTATCAAATAAGAAACAGCTTGGCAACAGGGAGGCAGGGCCAAGCCGGGGAGATCTTTCAAAAATGGGAGCGGGCGCCAGGGCGCCCGCTCGGAGGGTATCAGAAGAAACTGTCGCCCTGGTTTTCCAGGTTACGGTATTCGATCTTGGCTGCCGCCCTGAGGGCACCGATCAGGCTCTGATATTCCCGTTGGCCCTGCATGCCGCTCTGGCCCTGACGGATTTGCGCCAGCAGCTCGGAAGCCTGCTCGGGAGTGCTGACGGCAATCAGCCGCAGCACCGCCAGATCACCGTTGGCAAGGCTCACGGTTTTCAGGCTGGGCGCCTGTTGCGGCGCCGGCATGGCAAACAGGGCGTCGAGGATGGCCGGCTCTTGCTCACTCTCGCGGGTGACGCCGTCGAGCTCGCTCAACGTCATGCCGTGCTGATCCAGCCAGGCATCCTGCTCCCCCCGGCTCCAGGCCTGCTGCAGCTCGGCGGCGGCCTGGCGGGCCAGCTCGGCGGCCTTGTCCTGCAGGGCCCATTGCCGGGCCAGCTCGGCCACCTCGTCCAGTTCACGCACCGCCGCCGGGCGGTACTCGGCGACATGGATGACCACGGCCCTGTTGCTGCCCAGCTCAATCAGATCCGAGTTGACCCTCTGCTCCCGCAGCCGCTCGGAAAAGGCCTCGCTCAGAATGCGGGGATCGTTGATGTCTGCGGGCAGTTCGCCGGCCGCCACAAAATCGGTGCTGCGCACCTCCAGCCCCAGTTCCCGGGCTGCCATGTCGAGGGAGTCGGGAAACTCGAACGCCAGCTCTGCCAGCCGCTGTTCCTGGGCATAGAAGGCGTTGGCTGCCTGTTCGTCGGCCAGGCGCTGGGCGATGACATCGCGAACCTCGGCAAGGGGCTTGACCCGGGCCGGGCGCAACTCAAGCAGGGTGATGAGATGCAGGCCAAACTCGCTTTCCACCACCTCGGACACCTCACCCACCTGCTGCAGGGCAAAAGCCGCAGAGTCGAACGCCGGATCCATGGTACCGGCTTGCATCCACTCGAGTTCACCGCCGTTGCGGCCGGAAAACACGTCGTCGGACTCGGTTTTGGCCAGCTCGGCAAAATCCTCGCCGTTCGCCAGACGCTCGGCCAGGGCGGCGATCCGCTCAGGGGCCCCCTCGCCCTTGTTGACCATGATATGGGCCACCTTGCGGCTTTCGGGCTGGCCATAGGTCGCCTGGTTGGCCAGGTAGTAATCCTCGATGGCCTGGGGCTCCACCTCGGCGGCCGAGCCGGTGCCGCCATCCAGCAGCAGATAGTTGAGGCGAACCTGCTCGGGCCGCTGGAAGCGCTCCGGATGCTGGCGGTAATAGTCCTCGACCTCCTGCTCGCTGACGTCGGCCTGTGCGGCGAAAGTCGCCAAAGGCAGGGTAACATGCTGGGCATGCCGCTGCTGGCGGCTCAGCCGATCGAGCAGGCCGGCCTCATTGTTCAGGCTGAAGCTAGAGCCTATCAGCGCTTCCAGCAACAGCTGACGGTTAAGATCCTGGCGCACGCTGTCGCGCAGTTGTTCGGGGCTAAGCCCGCTGCGGGCCAGCAACTGCAAATAACGATCATTGTTGAAACGGCCGTCCTGCTGGAATTCGGGCATGGCGCGGATGGCGTTGCGCACCTGGTCATCGCTGACCCTGAGTTCCAGCTGGGCCACTTTTTGGTCGATCAGCCGCTGCTCCACCATCTGTTCCAGCACGGAGCGGCGGATTTGCTGCACATAGGCCGGATCGCCCAGCAACTGACTGAACTGGGCACCCAGCTGGCTTTCAAGCCGGGCGCGCTCGTTGCGGTAGGCATTTTCCAGCGCCTGGGCGCTGATTTCGTCGCCATTGACCACGGCCGCCACTTCCTGCACCGGGCGGGTGACATAGCTGCCAACCCCGGCCAGGGCAAAGGAAAGGATGATCAGGACCAGTATCACCTTGGAGACGGTACTCTGGGCTCCCGCCCTCAACTTGTCAAAAAACATAAATCGTCATTACTCCCGGTAGACGGCATCCGCCGCCCTGTCCGAAAAAAAAAGCGCACCTTGGGATGCGCCTTGTTCGGATACTTGACCAGCCGGACCGGACAGGACCGGCATACAGGGTCGCTTAGTCTCAGTTGACGGCGTCTTTCAGCGCCTTGCCGGCCTTGAAGGCAGGCGTCTTGGCGGCGGCGATTTCGATGGTGGCGCCGGTTTGCGGGTTGCGGCCGGTGCGGGCGGCGCGCTCGCGAACTTCAAAGGTACCAAAACCAACCAGCGACACGGATTCGCCCTCTTTCAGGGACTCGGTCACCGCATCCACAAAGGCATCCAGAGCACGACCGGCGGCAGCCTTGGTGATGTCGGCGCCGTCGGCAATCTTGTCAATCAGTTGAGATTTATTCACTGTCATTCCCCTTGTCTTATTTTTGCGTTGGTCAGATGACGCAACCCTGATGTTCGTTGTTGGCGTTATGGCCGGAGTCCCGGACCTGTCGCTCCAGCGACGGACCGCCGGCAGCATCCTCGCCGGCCGGCCCCCCGATAAAATCCACCCAAGGCTACTGCGAGTCATGGCCGCTGACAAGCCTCAAACCATGACTTGGCACGAAAAAGCTCACGCCGATGCGACGGAAAAGCCCTCGGGCGGCTGCTCCAGCGCCAGCTCCAGCACGTCCTCTATCCTGCGTACCGGGTGGATCTCCAGATCCTGCTTCACATTTTCCGGAATTTCTTCCAGATCCCGCTCGTTTTCCTTGGGGATCAGCACCCGCTTGATACCTCCCCGGTGGGCCGCCAGCAGCTTTTCCTTGAGGCCACCGATGGGCAGCACTTCGCCGCGCAGGGTGATCTCGCCGGTCATGGCGACATCGGCCCGCACCGGATTGCCGGTGAGGCTGGACACCAAGGCGGTGCACATGGCGATGCCGGCGCTGGGACCGTCCTTGGGCGTGGCGCCTTCCGGCACGTGTACATGGATATCGCGCTTCTCGTGGAAGTCGGCATTGATGCGCCATTTTTCGGCCCGGGAGCGCACCACCGTCATCGCCGCCTGAATGGATTCCTGCATCACGTCGCCCAGGGAGCCGGTGTAGCTCAGCTTGCCCTTGCCGGGGACATTGGCCACTTCTATGGTCAGCAGATCGCCGCCCACCTCGGTCCAGGCCAGGCCGGTCACCTGCCCCACCTGGTTGTGCTCCTCCGCCTTGCCGTAGTCGAAGCGGTGCACACCCAGGTAGTTCTTCAGGTTGTCGCCACTGATAACGACCTGCTTGATGTCCTTGTTGAGCAGGATTTCCTTCACCGCCTTGCGGCACAGCTTGGAAATTTCCCGCTCCAGGCTGCGCACCCCGGCCTCCCGGGTGTAGTAGCGGATAATGCCGATAATGGCGGAATCCTCTACCACCAGCTCGCCGTCCTTCAGGCCGTTACGGCTGATTTGTTTCTCCAGCAGGTGACGCTTGGCAATGTTGAGCTTTTCGTCTTCGGTATAACCCGACAGCCGGATCACTTCCATCCGATCCAGCAAGGGGCCGGGAATGTGCATGGAGTTGGAGGTGGCCACGAACATCACATCGGACAGATCGTAATCCACTTCCAGGTAGTGGTCGTTGAAGCTGTGGTTCTGCTCCGGATCCAATACCTCGAGCAGCGCCGAGGCCGGGTCGCCGCGCATGTCGGAGGACATCTTGTCAATCTCGTCCAGCAGGAACAGCGGGTTGCGTACGCCCACCTTGGCCATTTTCTGGATCAGCTTGCCGGGCATGGAGCCGATATAGGTGCGGCGGTGGCCGCGGATTTCCGCCTCGTCGCGCACCCCGCCGAGCGCCATGCGCACATACTTGCGCCCGGTGGCCTTGGCAATGGACTGGCCCAGCGAGGTCTTGCCCACCCCGGGCGGTCCCACCAGGCACAGGATGGGGCCTTTCAGCTTGTTGATCCGGCTCTGCACCGCCAGGTATTCGATAATGCGTTCCTTGACCTTTTCCAGGCCATAGTGGTCGGCATCGAGGATTTCCTCGGCCTTGGCCAGGTCCTTCTTTACCTTGGAGCGTTTTTTCCAGGGCACCGACACCATCCAGTCGATGTAGCCGCGCACCACGGTGGCCTCCGCCGACATGGGCGACATCATTTTCAGCTTGGCCAGCTCCGCCTCGGCCTTTTTACGGGCTTCCTCGGTCATGCCGGCGTCTTCGATTTTCTGCTGCAGCGCCTCAAACTCGTCGGGCACATCGTCCAGCTCGCCCAATTCCTTCTGGATGGCCTTCATCTGCTCGTTGAGATAGTACTCGCGCTGGCTCTTTTCCATCTGCTTCTTGACGCGGGCGCGGATACGGCGCTCCACCTGCAGCAGATCCATTTCCGATTCCATCATCGCCATCAGGAACTCGAGGCGCTCGCCCACCTGGGCAATTTCCAGCACCTTCTGCTTGTCTTCCAGCTTGAGCGGCATGTGCGCCGCCATGGTGTCGGCCAGGCGGGCCGCGTCCTCGATGGCGGACAGGGAGGTCAGCACCTCGGGCGGGATCTTCTTGTTGAGCTTGATGTAGCCTTCAAACTGGGTGATGGCGGAGCGCACCAGCACTTCCTGCTCGCGCTCGTCCAGCGGATCGGTGGCCAGATACTGGGCCTCGGCCACGAAATAACCGTCCTGCTCGCGCAGCTGCTCCAGCCGGGCCCGCTGGCCCCCTTCAACCAGCACCTTGACGGTACCGTCGGGCAGCTTGAGCAGCTGCAGCACATTGGCCACGGTACCGACCCGGTAGAGGTCGTCTGCCCCGGGATCATCGGTAGACGCATCTTTCTGGGCGATCAGCAGCACCTTTTTGTCCTGCTCCATGGCCGCTTCCAGGCAGCGGATGGATTTTTCCCGGCCTACGAACAGCGGGATCACCATATGGGGATACACAACCACGTCACGGAGAGGCAGGACGGGGGTTTCGATGCGTTCGGAACGCTCTAGGGTCATAGTGTCCTCTCGGCTTGAATGCAATTTGTTAGCGCTTGGGCAGTATATGGGGGCGGGATCGCAAGATTCAATCGCCACGGCGGGCAAAAACGGCAAAAGGGGCCAAAGGCCCCCTTATTCGGTCAAAAATACCCCATTCAGTCGCCGGAAGCGGCCTGGGCCTCGCCTTTCTGGTAGATGAGGATAGGCGCGGATTCGCCCTTGATCACGGTTTCGTCGATCACCACCTTGGCCACGTCCGTCATGGACGGCAGGTCGTACATGGTGTCGAGCAGCACCGCTTCCACAATGGAGCGCAGGCCCCGGGCGCCGGTCTTGCGTTCCATGGCCTTGCGGGCAATGGCGCGCAGGGCATCGTCACGAAATTCCAGTTCCACCTCTTCCAGGGAAAACAGGGCCCCATACTGCTTGGTGAGGGCGTTCTTGGGCTCGGACAGGATCTGCACCAGGGCATCTTCGTCCAGCTCGGTGAGGGTCGCCACCACCGGCAGACGACCGATGAACTCGGGGATCAGGCCGTATTTGACCAGATCCTCGGGCTCCACCCGGGTAAAGATGTCGCTCAGGCTGGCCTGCCGGCTCTTGGTCTTGACCTCGGCGCCAAAGCCGATGCCGGTGCCCTTGTCCATGCGCTGTTCAATCACCTTGTCCAGGCCGGCAAAGGCGCCGCCGCAGATAAACAGGATCTTGGAGGTGTCCACCTGCAGGAATTCCTGCTGGGGATGCTTGCGCCCGCCCTGGGGCGGTACCGAGGCAACAGTGCCTTCAATCAGCTTCAGCAGGGCCTGCTGCACCCCTTCGCCGGACACATCCCGGGTGATGGAGGGATTGTCGGACTTGCGGGAAATCTTGTCGATTTCATCGATGTAGACGATGCCGCGCTGGGCTTTTTCGACGTCGTAGTCGCACTTTTGCAGCAGCTTCTGGATGATGTTCTCCACGTCCTCGCCCACGTAACCGGCTTCGGTCAGGGTGGTGGCGTCGGCCATGGTGAAGGGGACGTCCAGCAGCCGGGCCAGGGTTTCGGCCAGCAGGGTCTTGCCCGAGCCGGTGGGGCCAATCAGCAGGATGTTGGACTTGCCCAGCTCGACGCCGTCGGTGGAGCCGGCGTTGCGCAGCCGCTTGTAGTGGTTGTACACCGCCACCGCCAGCACTTTCTTGGCATGCTCCTGACCGATGACATAGTCATCCAGGTGGGCGCGGATTTCGTGGGGCGTAGGCAGGGCACTGCCTTCCCGCTTGGGGGAAATGTCCTTGATCTCTTCGCGGATGATGTCTTCGCACAGCTCGACACATTCGTCACAAATATAGACGGAAGGGCCGGCGATCAGCTTGCGTACTTCATGTTGGCTTTTACCGCAAAAAGAACAGTACAGCAGTTTGCCGCCATCCCCTTCGCCCTTGCGTTTATCTGTCATTCAGTCACCTCGTATGCCTGCAGGACGGGAGCGCTGCCGACGCTTGAATAAAAGTGTACAGCAGCCCGTCCCGCTTTGCTCAGTCGCGCTTGAACAGCACCTCGTCGACCAGGCCGTATTCCTTGGCCTGGGCCGCCGACATGAAGTTGTCACGGTCGGTATCGCGCTCGATCACCGCCAGTTCCTGGCCGGTGTGTTCCGCCAGCAGGCGATTGAGCTTTTCTTTAATGTAGAGAATTTCCTTGGCATGGATCTGGATGTCCGATGCCTGGCCCTGGAAGCCGCCCAGGGGCTGGTGGATCATCACCCGGCTGTTGGGCAGCGCAAACCGCTTGCCCGCAGCCCCGCCCGCCAGCAGGAAGGCACCCATGGAGCAGGCCTGGCCCATGCACACCGTGCTGATGTCCGGCTTGATGAACTGCATGGTGTCGTAGATGGACATGCCCGCGGTCACCGAACCGCCCGGGGAGTTGATATACAGATAGATGTCCTTTTCCGGATTCTCGGACTCCAGGAACAGCAACTGGGCACAGATCAGGTTGGCCATGTGGTCTTCGACCTGGCCGGTCAGAAAGATCACCCGCTCTTTCAGCAGGCGCGAATAGATATCGTAGGAACGCTCTCCCTTGGCAGTCTGCTCCACCACCATGGGGATCAGGGCGGCCAGGGGCCCGTCCATCATCGGATTCTGATTGTTCGACATAAGATATTGTCCCTAAAACAAAATGGCCCAAGTGCACTCACACTGGGGCCATTATACGCAAGAGCTTATCGCTTAAGTCAAATCTTCTTAAGCGCCAACGCCCGGCTTGTTCATCACGTCATCGAAGCCGACCTGCTTCTCGGTGACCTGGGCCTGGGCCAGTACGAACTCGATGGCCTGATCTTCGATGGCCAGGTTGCGCACGCTCTCGAGCAGTTGCTGGTTCTCGTTGTAGTAGGCGACCACTTCGGCCGGATCTTCGTAGGCAGACGCCATGGAGGCGATGATTTCCTGCACCTTGGTGTCGTCGGCCTTGATCTCGTTTTGCTTGATCACTTCACCCAGCAGCAGGCCCACACGCACACGGCGCTCGGCCTGTTCCTGGAACAGCTCGGCCGGCAGTTGCGGGGCGTTTTTGGGGTCCATGCCGCCAAAACGCTGCAGCGCCTGCTTGCGCAGGTTGTCGATTTCGCCGTCGATCAGGGACTTGGGTACATCCACCGGGTTCTGGGCCAGCAGACCGTCGATCACCTGCTCCTTGACGGACGCCTTCAGTGCCTGGGCCAGCTCGCGCTCCATGTTTTTGCGCACTTCGGCCTTGAGGCCCTCGACGGAGCCGTCGGCGATGCCGAAGCGCTGCACGAATTCCTCGGTCAGTTCGGGCAGTTGCTGGGCCTCGACCTTGGTCAGGGCGATGGCAAACTGGGCCGGCTTGCCCTTCAGGTTTTCGGCGTGGTATTCCTCGGGGAAGGTCACTTCGATGGTGAAGTCGTCACCGACCTTCTTGCCCAGCAGGCCGTCCTCGAAACCCGGGATCATGCGGCCGGAACCCAGCACCAGCACGAAATCCTCGGCCTTGCCGCCTTCGAATTCCTCGCCGTCCACGGATCCCACGAAGTTCATGGTTACCCGGTCGCCATCGGCGGCCTCGCGCTCAACGGCAACCCAATCGGCGTGCTGCTTGCGCAGGGTGTCAATCATCTTGTCCAGATCGGCCTCGGTCACTTCGGCCTGGGGCTTTTCAACAGACACGGCGTCCAGTCCCTTCACTTCCACTTCGGGGTACACTTCAAAAATGGCGGTAAAGGTGAAGTCCTCGCCGGCCTTGATGGGCGCGGGCTCCATGGTGGGCATGCCGGCCGGGTTCAGCTTTTCGCTGATCACGGCTTCGAAGAAATTGCGCTGCATCAGGTCGCCGGCCACGTCGGCTTCGACGGAGGGACCGAACATTTTCTTGACGATGGCCAGCGGAGCCTTACCAGGACGGAAACCGTCGATACGACGGGTTTTGGCCAGCTGACGCAGGCGGCTGTTGACTTCGCCGGTCACTTTCTCAGCCGGAACGGTAATGGTCAGACGGCGCTCCAGGCCTTGGGTCGTCTCTACAGAAACTTGCATTCTTCTACCTCAATTTTCTTCAGCACCGTGGTGCTGACCCTGTGATTGGTTTTAAAACAGCCCGGGCTGCTTCCTTGAATCCTGGTGAAGACATAAGGTCTTCGCGGCAAATCAGACGCGGCATTATAGCGGGGCAACCCAGCAGCGTCGAGCGCCAGTAAGGCCGGTATTGGCCAATATGGGGACCAAATCGCGCTTTTCAGGCCCGCCGCCGCCCTAGCCCCACCAACGGCAAACCGCCGATCCAGGGACCGGCGGTTTGCCATGATAAGGCCAGGCTCCCGGGGTCAGTTTGCCCTGGCCTTAGGTTTTTTCACCTTGCCCTTGCGCTCTTCCGATGGCCCCCTGTCGTCCTCGCAAAAGGCCCGGCCATAAAAACTGTCTTCCAGCAGTTGCCTGAGTTCCGCAATCAGCGGGTAACGCGGGTTGGCGCCGGTGCACTGATCGTCGAAGGCGGCGATGGCCAGTTCATCGAGTTTGGCCAGGAAGTCGGCCTCGTTGACCCCGGCGTCGCGGATGGAAGCCGGCACCCCCAGCTCGACCTTGAGCCCGTCCAGCCAGGCCACCAGTTGCTCCACCTTGGTGTCGTTGCTGTCGTTCACCGCGGCCAGGCCCAGGTGCACCGCCACCTCGCCGTAGCGGCACTTGGCCTGGGGCCGGTCGTACTGGCTGAAGGCGGTCTGCTTGGTCGGGTTGTCATTGGCGTTGTAGCGAATGACGTTGCTGATCAGCAGGGCGTTGGCCAGGCCGTGGGGCAGGTGGAACTCGGCGCCGAGCTTGTGGGCCATGGAGTGGCAGACCCCGAGGAAGGACTGGGCGAAAGCCACCCCGGCCAGGGTGGCGCCATTGTGCACCTTCTCCCGCGCCAGCGGATCCCGGGCTCCCTTGTGGTAGGCCGCCGGCAGATGGTTCTTCAGCAGGGTCAGGGCCTGCAGCGCCTGGCCGTCGGCGTATTCGTTGGCCAGCACCGACACATAGGCTTCCAGGGCGTGGGTGACCGCATCCAGGCCGCCGAAGGCGGTCAGGGACTTGGGCAGGTTCATCACCAGATCCGCATCGATAATGGCCATGTCCGGGGTCAGCTCGTAGTCCGCCAGCGGGTACTTGATGCCGGTCTGGTCGTCGGTCACCACCGCGAAGGGGGTCACTTCCGAGCCGGTGCCCGAGGTGGTGGGGATGCACACCATGGCCGCCTTGCCTCCCATTTTCGGGAAGCGGTAGATGCGCTTGCGGATATCCATAAAGCGCATGGACAGCTCTTCGAAGTGGGTGTCGGGATGCTCGTACATCACCCACATGATCTTGGCCGCGTCCATGGGGGAACCCCCGCCCAGGGCGACGATGACGTCGGGCTGGAAGCGCAGCATGCGCTCGGCCCCCTGCCGTACCGTGGCCAGGGTCGGATCCGCTTCCACCTCATGAAACACCTCCACCTCCATGCCCTGCTGCTTCAGCAAGCGGCCGACCTTGTCGGCGTAACCGCTGTTGAACAGGAAGGCGTCGGTCACCACCATGGCCCGGCGCTTGCCGCCCAGGTCGGTCAAGGCCTCGGCCAGGCAGCCCCGGCGGAAGTAGATGGACTTGGGAAGCTTGTGCCACAGCATGTTTTCCGCCCTCTTGGCCACGACTTTACGGTTGATCAGGTGCTTGGGTCCCACGTTTTCGGAGATGGAGTTTCCGCCCCAGGAGCCGCAGCCCAGGGTCAGGGACGGCGCCAGCTTGAAGTTGTACAGGTCGCCGATGCCCCCGTGGGAAGCCGGGGTATTGACCAGGATGCGGGCGGTCTTCATCCGATCGCCGAACTGGCGGATGCGCTCGGCGTTGAGATCCTGGTCGGTATAGAGGGTGGAGGTGTGGCCGATGCCACCCAGGATCACCATCTGCTCCGCCATGTCCAGGGCCTGGGCGAAGTCCCGGGCGCGGAACATGCCGAGCGTCGGCGACAGTTTTTCATGGGCGAAAGGCTCATCGTGGCCGATGGCCAGCCCTTCGCCGATCAGGATACGGGTGCCGGCCGGCACCTCCACCCCTGCCATGGCGGCGATGGCCTGGGCCGGCTGGCCGACGATATCGGCGTTGAGGGCACCGTTTTTGAGGATCACCGCCCGTACCTTGTCGGCGTCGGCGGCAGGCAGCACATGGCCGCCGTGGCTCTGGAAGCGGGCCTTGACCTGGTCGTAGACCTGGTCCAGCACGATCACCGCCTGCTCGGAGGCGCAGACCACGCCGTTGTCGAAGGTCTTGGACATGACGATGGACGCCACCGCCCGCTTGATGTCGGCGGACTCGTCGATCACCACGGGGGTATTGCCCGCGCCCACGCCGATGGCCGGCTTGCCGGAGGAATAGGCCGCCTTTACCATGCCGGGCCCGCCGGTGGCCAGGATCAGGTTGATGTCCGGGTGCTGCATCAGGTGGTTGGACAGGGCCACCGAGGGGGTGTCAATCCAGCCGATGATGTCGCGCGGCGCGCCGGCCTCGACCGCCGCCTGCAGTACCAGGCGGGCGGCTTCGCAGGTGGCGCCCTTGGCCCGCGGGTGGGGCGAGAAGATGATGCCGTTGCGGGTCTTGAGCGCGATCAGTGCCTTGAAGATGGCGGTGGAAGTCGGGTTGGTGGTGGGTACTATGCCGCAGATCAGGCCCACCGGCTCGGCGATGGTGATGGTGCCAAAGTCACTGTCCTCCTCCAGCACGCCACAGGTGCGCTCGTCCTTGTACTTGTTATAGATGTACTCGGAGGCGAAGTGGTTTTTGATCACCTTGTCTTCCACCAGGCCCATGCCGGTCTCGGCCACCGCCTGCTGGGCCAGCGGAATACGGGCGTTGTTGGCGGCCAGGGCCGCGGCGCGGAAGATCTTGTCCACCTGCTCCTGGCTGAAGCCGGCATAACGGTGCTGGGCTGCCTTGACGCGGGCCACCAGGGTGTCCAGCTCTTGCAGGGTTGAAACGGCCATAGGGATACTCCTCACTCTAACGTAAAAACCTTGGCGAAACCCTGGCCCGCAGGGCTTGCCCAAGGATTTGATAGCAGTGTAGGAGATACCCTTTAATGGGTATTGATCCGGATCAGAATATCACCCTTAAACGTAATTTAATTACATAAGAGTAAATTCAGAAAGGGCAGGCAATTTATCGGGATTTAATGTAGTAAAATAACGAAAAGTATCTTCAGCGCACGTTGTCAGCCAAAACCAGGTATCAAGGCATGCCGGGGCATGCCTTGTGTTATCAAAGCCCCGGAGCCTTAGAAGGACACCCGGCGGTATTTGCGGTATTCCGCACTCCAGAAGTTGGCATCAATCGCCTGCTCGAGCACCTCGTCCGAGGTCTGCAGCGCCTGCCCCTGCAACTGGGCGGTTTTGGCTACCATTTTGGCAATCTGCCGGCTGACCAACTGGATATCCGACAGCGGCGGCAACAGCGCGCCCTCGCCGTCCTGGGCCAGGGGGGAACAGGCCGCCAGTGCCCGGCTCGACGCCATCAGCATGGCGTCGGTGACCCGACGGGCGCCGGCTGCCAGCACACCCAGGCCGATGCCGGGGAAAATATAGGAGTTGTTGCACTGGGCGATTTCATACAGCTTGCCCTTGTACTCCACCGGCGCAAAGGGGCTGCCGGTGGCCACCAGGGCCTGGCCGTCGGTCCAGTTGATGATGTCTTCGGGCGTCGCCTCCACCCGGGAAGTGGGGTTGGACAGGGGGAAGACGATGGGCCGCGGACAGTGGGCGTGCATGGTTTTGATCACCTCCTCGGTGAACAGGCCCGGCTGGCCGGACACCCCGATCAGGATGTCGGGCCTGGCATTTTGCATCACCTCCAGCAGGGAGATGTTCTCCCCCGCCACCTGCCAGTCCCGGATATTGTCGAGGGACTGGGCCAGGGGGCGCTGGAAGTCCACCAGGTTGGGCATGTTGTCGGTAATAAGGCCGAAGCGATCCACCATGAACACCCGCTCCCGGGCCTTGGTATCGCTCAGGCCCTCGGCCTTCATCTGCGCCACGATTTGCTCGGCGATACCACAGCCGGCGGAGCCCGAGCCGAGGAAGGCCACCCGCTTTTCGGACAGCTTGCTGCCGCTGGCCTGACAGGCGGCAATCAGCGATCCCAGGGTCACGGCGGCGGTCCCCTGGATGTCGTCGTTGAAGCAGCACAGCTCGTCCTTGTAGCGGTTGAGCAGGGGCATGGCGTTCTTCTGGGCGAAATCCTCGAACTGCAGCAGCACATTGGGCCAGCGGCGCTTTACCGCCTTGATGAAGGCGTCCACGAACTGCTCGTACTCCTCGCCGGTCACCCTGGGGTTGCGCCAGCCCATGTACATGGGGTCCTTCAGCAATTGCGGGTTGTTGGTGCCCGCATCCAGCACCACCGGCAGGGTATAGGCCGGCGAAATGCCGCCGCAGGCGGTGTACAGAGACAGCTTGCCGATGGGAATGCCCATGCCGCCGATGCCCTGGTCGCCCAGCCCCAGGATACGTTCGCCGTCGGTCACGACGATGACTTTGACGTTGCGCTTGGTGGCGTTTTGCAGGATATCGTCGATACGGTCCCGGTCCGGGTAGGAGATGAACAGGCCCCGGGCCCGACGGTAGATGTTGGAAAACTCCTCACAGGCCTGGCCCACAGTCGGGGTGTAGATGATGGGCATCATCTCGCTCAGGTGGTTCTGCACCAGGCGGTAGAACAGGGTTTCGTTGGTATCCTGGATATTGCGCAGGTAGATGTGCTTGTCGAGATCGTTCTGGAAGGAGGTGTACTGCTTGTAGGCACGGGACGCCTGCTCCTCGATGGTTTCGATATTGTGGGGCAGCAGGCCGTCCAGGTTGAAGGAAATCCGCTCTTCCTTGTTAAAGGCGCTGCCTTTGTTCAGCAGGGGGGTTTCCAGCAGGGCCGGCCCCGCATAGGGTACGTAGAGGGCACGTTTTTCCTGATGTGCTTTGGGCATAAGACATCTCGCTTTTTATTGTGGTCCCGGAGGGGGGATGATGGTGTTGTGGGGGCTTGGGCCGCAGTATAAGCCAAGGGCTGCCCCCAAACCACCACCGCCGGGACGGTTCGTTCACGCTTGCGCCACCACACAGTTTCGGCCCCGGCTCTTGGCCGCGTAGAGGGCTTCGTCGGCCCGCCTGAGCAGGCCCTGAGTCTCGCTGTCGGGCCTGCCCTCGACCACGCCGGCACTGATGGTGACCATCACCTCCCCCTCGCCGAGGGGATTTTCCACCGGCTGGGATTCCACCGCCAGGCGCAGGGTTTCGGCCTGCCGCTGTCCCTGTTCGAGCGGGGTATCGGGCAGCAACACCATGAATTCCTCGCCGCCGTAGCGGGCCACTATGGCCTCGCTCCCGAAAATGTCCATGATGGTATTGGCCACGCTCACCAGCACCTCGTCCCCCATCAGGTGGCCGTGATCGTCGTTGATGCGTTTGAACCTGTCCATGTCCATCAGGATCAGGGTGTAGGGCCGGTCGGGAGCGCTGTGGTAGCGCACATCTTCCAGCTGGCGCACAAACAACCGGCGGTTCATCAACCGGGTCAGAGGATCCCGGGTCGACTCTCGGTAGAGATCGAGCAGCATGCGCAACTGCCCCACCTGCACCCAGATCATGGTCAGGCTGAAGGCCAGCAGCAGCCAGATACGGTCGAGCAGGGCGCCGTTATCGAGGCTGCGGGAATCGAGCCAATAATCGGTGGCCAGCACCGACAGGGTGACCAGGATGGCCACCCGCAACCCCGACTTCACCGGCAGTGGCAACACGCTCAGCAGCGCCAGCAGAAAATAGGGAAAGGCGATATAGCCGACGGGAATGGGGGTGCCGTCGCGAAAGCTCCACAGGCTGACCAGGTTGAACACCAGCAGGATGCCGAGCAGGCAGTAAAGCGAGGCGAACATCCAGCGCCGGTTGAGCTTGCACAGGTAGCTTAACGGCAATAAAGGGGTGAGCATGACGCCAGTGATCAGACGGATTTTCCAGATCAGCTTGAAATGGGCCGGATCCAGCACCCACCAGTCTACCGCTATCCAGCCGGCAATGCCGATAATCAGCAGGGTAACCAGCCAGCGGAAACGAATGGCCACAAAACCGATGCGGGTGAGTTTAAAATCGCTGGAGTGACAGCGGTCGCTCCAGTACTCCTTGAGTTCCAAACCTTTCCCCTTTTCTCTTTAATCGTTGAACGGCGAACTGAATAAAGTGCCGCGACGAACAACGGACACGCACCGGGGTACGGACCTGTTTGCGGCTGCGACGGGAATTTTAAAAACGCTAACACTACCCAAAGCCCCGAGGATGCGCCAGTGTATTTTGGTATGACGGGGAAATCCTTGACCTGGCGCCATTTTGCGGCCGGGCGGGCCGGTTGCAGGCCCGGGGCTTAAGTGCCAAAATCCCGGCCAGGCTTTTACAGGACACACTCATGACCATTACCCTCTACGGCATCAAGAACTGCGATACCGTCAAAAAAGCCCGCAAATGGCTGGAACAGCAGGGCATCGACTACCGCTTCGTCGACCACAGGACAGACGGCCTGGAACCGGCGGAGCTGGACCTCTGGCTAACGGCACTCGGCTGGGAAGCGCTGGTCAATACACGGGGCACCACTTACCGCGCCCTGCCGGAAGCCGACAAGGCCGCCCTGGGCCCGGACACCGCCGCCGCCCTGCTGCTGGCCCATCCGGCCATGATCAAGCGCCCGCTGCTCAATCTCGACGGCGAGCTCCATCTGGGCTTCAAGCCCGAGCTTTACTCCCGCCTGTTCAACCGATAATCAAGGACTAGAATGACTGACTCCGCCGTGCTGGCCCTGGCCAGGGATCTGATCAACCGCCCCTCGGTCACCCCCGAAGACGAAGGCTGCCAGGAGCTGATGGGCGCACGCCTGCAAGCCCTCGGCTTCCGGCTCGAAACCATGGTGTTCGAGGACACCACCAACCTCTGGGCCCGCAAGGGTAGCGAGGGTCCGGTATTCTGTTTTGCCGGCCACACCGACGTGGTGCCGCCCGGCCCGCTCGACAAGTGGCACACCCCGCCCTTCGAGGCCACCGAGATCGACGGCTACCTGCACGGCCGGGGCGCGGCCGACATGAAGGGCTCGCTCGCCGCCATGGTGGTGGCCACCGAGCGCTTCGTCGCCGAGCACCCGGATCACCAGGGCTCCATTGCCTTCCTGATCACCAGCGACGAGGAAGGCCCCTTCATCAACGGCACCACCCGGGTGGTCGACACCCTGGAAGCGCGCAACGAGAAGATCACCTGGTGCCTGGTGGGCGAGCCCTCCTCCACCAGCGAGGTGGGCGACGTGGTCAAGAACGGCCGCCGTGGCTCGCTCACCGGCTCTCTCACCGTCAAGGGCGTGCAGGGCCACGTGGCCTATCCGCACCTGGCGGACAACCCGGTGCACAAGGCCGCGCCGGCCCTGGCGGAACTGGCCAACACCGTCTGGGACAAGGGCAACGAGTTCTTCCCGCCCACCAGCTTCCAGATCGCCAACATCCAGGCCGGCACCGGCGCCTCCAACGTCATTCCCGGCGAGCTGCAGGTGCAGTTCAACTTCCGTTTCAGCACCGAGCTGGACCAGGCCAAGATCCAGGCCAGGGTGCACAGCGTGCTCGACGCCCACGGCCTGGACTACGACATCAGTTGGCTGCTCAACGGCAAGCCCTTCCTCACCGACCAGGGCGATCTGCTGGCGGCCACGGTGGCGGCGGTGCAGGCGGTGCGCCACCAGGCGCCGGCGCTGCTCACCACCGGCGGCACCTCCGACGGCCGTTTCATCGCCCAGACCGGCGCCCAGGTGATCGAGCTCGGCCCGGTCAACGCCACCATCCACAAGCTCAACGAGTGCGTGAAAATAGCCGATCTGGAGCAACTCACCGACATGTATCAGGGCATACTGGAGCGCCTGCTGGCATGACCCCCGAGGCCCTGCTCGGCCTGACCGACGGCCACCTGGTGCCCCTGGCCGAGCCGGGCCACCGGCTGCAGCCGGAAGCGGCGGCGGCCTTCGCCGCCCTGCAGGCGGCCGCGGCCCGGGCCGGCTTTACCCTGGCTCCGGCTTCGAGCTTTCGCAGTTTCGAGCGACAGCTGGCCATCTGGAACGGCAAGTTCGAGGGCAGCCGCCCGCTGCTGGACGCGGACAGCCGGCCGCTGGACGCCCTCGCCCTGCCCGAGCCGGAACGCATCCTGGCCATCTTGCGCTGGAGTGCCCTGCCCGGCACCAGCCGCCACCATTGGGGCACGGATCTGGACGTCTACGATCCAACCCTGCTGCCGCCGGGGAAAAGGCTGCGGCTGGAGCCCTGGGAGTACCAGGAGGAGGGCTATTTTTACCCCCTCAGCCGGTGGCTGCAGGCCAATATGGGCCGCTTTGGCTTCTATCTGCCCTTTGCCCGGGACGGCGGCGGCGTGGCGATGGAGCCCTGGCACCTGAGCTACCGGCCCCTGGCCGACGCTTGCGCCGCCGCCCTGACCCCGGCCCTGGTGGCCGAGGCTATCCGCACCCGGCCGGTGGCCGGAAAAACGCATATTCTTAAGTTACTGGACGATATTTTCGCCCGCTTTATCCGCCCCACCACCGAGGATTAGACCATGAGCATCTGGCTCTGGATCGCCCTGCCCCTGTTGTTCGTCATCGGCCTGTTCGTCAGCGCCCTCAAGGACAGCAAGCGGGTTGAACAGCAGGTGATGAAAAACCGCGACAAAATGAAACTGCGCAACTGGGATGAGGAAGACGCGCGCAAGAAGGACGACGACTGGGGCGTGCCCCCGGGCAGTTACCACCCGGACGACAAGGATAGCGATAAAAAATAACAAAAACCCGGGGATTATCCGATCCCCGGCAGCCCTTTCCGGCGCGTTAGAACAACCCCAGTTGCTGCCCGCTCAGGGCATCGAAACTCAGGCCCGCGAAGGGCAGAATGGCATCGGCCACCGGTTTCAGCTGGCGGTCGATATAGTGCTGGTAGTCGATGGCCGACTGGCGGTATTCCTCGGGCTCTGGCCCGTTCACCGTCACGACATAACGGATAGCGCCCTTGTGCTGATAACGCAGGGGCAGCCCCCGCCGGGCGTTGTGCTCGTCGGCCAGGCGTGCCGCCCTCACCTGGGGCGGCTGGGATTTTACATACTGGGCCAGGGGCCGGCGCAACCGCTTTTGGTACACCAGATCCGCGTCCCGCTCCCCGGCCAGGATCTGGGCCAGGGTCCGGCGGATAAAGTCGCTGGGATCCCGGTCTGCGAACACCCGCCGGTACAGCTCGGTCTGGAACTGCCGGGCCAGGGGCGTCCAGTCGGAGCGCACCGTTTCCATGCCCTTGAACACCAGCTCACCGGCGCCGTTTTTCAGCTGCAGCCCCGCGTAGCGTTTCTTCGAGCCCTGCTCCCGGCCCCGGATGGTGGGCATCAGGAAGCGGGCGTAATAGCTCTCGAACTGCAGTTCGAGAAAGCTCTCCAGTTGCAGCTCCGCGGCCAGTTTCTCCCGCCAGCGGCCGCTGACCAGGGCCGCCAGCCGCCGTCCCTCGCGGCTGGCCGAAGCCTCGTCGTGATCGCCTTCCAGCAGCACGAACACCGAGTCGGTATCGCCGTAGATCACCTCGTGACCCTCGGCTTCGATCCAGCGCGCGCTCTGCTGCATGATCTCGTGGCCGCGCAGGGTGATGGACGATGCCAGCCGGGTGTCGAAAAAGCGGCAGCCCCCCGAGCCCAGCACCCCGTAGAAGGAGTTCATCAGGATCTTGATGGCCTGGGAGCGGGGTCCGTCCCGCTCCCGCTTGGCCTGGTCCCGCGCCTGCCATAGCCCCTCGATGATGGCCGGCAAAAAATGGTGGCGGCGGGAAAAGCGCCCGCCGCGAAAACCGGGAATGGCGTCCTCTTCCTCAAGGCCAAGCACCAGACCGAGGGGATCGATGCGGAAGGTGCGGATAATGGAGGGATAGAGGCTTTTGAAATCCAGCACCAGCACATGGCGATAGAGGCCGGGCCGGGAGTCCATCACATAGCCGCCGGGGCTGGCCAGGCCGCCGCCCGCCGGCAGGTTGGGGGCCACGAAGCCGGCCCGGTGCAGGTGGGGCAGGTAGACCTGGGTGAAGGCCGCCACCGAGCCGCCGACCCGGTCCAGCTCCAGGCCGGTAAGCTGGCTGCGCAGGCACAGGAAATCGAGCAGCCGGGTGTGCTCGAAGATGTCCCACACCAGGCGGCAGTCCTCCAGGTTGTAGGCGGCGAGTTTCGGCTTGTTGTGGCGAAAATCCCGGCTGATGGCCGCCAGCCGGTTGGCCACGTCCTCGGTCTGCTTGCCCCGGCCCAGCAGCCGTTGGGCCACCGATTCCAGGCTGAAGCTGTCGAACGGGTAGCAGGCGGTCTTGAGCGCCTCTATGCCGTCGATGGCCACCCGCCCGGGCAGGGTGAGGAACACCTGGCCGGTGAGTCGTTGCTCGCGCAGGTGCGCGACCTCGCCGCCCCGCCCCAGGCGCAGCGTCAGGCGGTGGCAGGCCGCCCGCGCCAGCAGGGTGCGGAAGTCGAAACCCACCAGGTTCCAGCCGATGAGGATGTCCGGATCATGGGCATGGATCTCCTGCTCCAGCGCCCGCAGCAGGGCCGGCTCGTCGGCCAGCCAGCGGATGTCGGTGGCGGCGGGCTCGGGCTCGCCTATCATCAGCACCCGGGCAAGCTCCTCGCCGTAGAGGCCGATGGAATAGAGCTCGCCCCGGGCGGAGCATTCGATGTCCAGGGACAGCACCCGAAAGCGCGGGCGCCAGTCGGCCGCCTTGAGCCGGGCACCGACCAACCGGCGGTAGCCGTCCCGCCGTTGCTCCTGGCCGGTGAAGGCCAGGCTGCCGCGGATAAAGCGGCTGATCAGAAAACGCTCATGCAGGCGGATGTCGTCCTCGTAGACCGCCACCCCTTCCCGGCTCAGCCACTGGGCCGCCGTCCGGTGCAGAGCCAGGGTGGGAAAGTAGAGCACCGCCACCGGTTGCTGCTCGAAGCTCTGCAGCCCGGGCTCGGCCCAGCAATAATCGATACCCGCCGCCGCCAGCAGCCGCGTCACCCGCTCCCGCTCCGCCACCGGCACCATAAACAGCGGCCGTTCGCCGGTCAGCAGCAGCTGCACCGGGCCCCGTTCGGTGCAGAGCCAGTAGCAGATTTCGGTGCGTCCCTGAAGGTCCCGGCTGTGGCGGCTGAGGATAAACCCCTGCTCTATCTGGTTCATGGACCCATTATAAGGAAGAACAAGGAGGAATCGCCTGGTGACGGGCGTGATAATAGCAAAGGGCCTGCCGGCCCTTTGCTATCCGGTGGCAACAGGTTCGCCTTAACGGATGAGATCGGTACGCTGGAAGGCCTCGCCCAGGGTGAGGGCGACCTTGCCCAACACCTCGGCCGACACCGGGATCCGGTCCTTGTCGCTCAGGGTGATGCTGCTCTGGTTGCCCAGATCGCCCAGCTGGATGCGGTATTCCTGCTCGGGAATATCCAGTACCGGCAATCCGAGATCACGCCATTTGCCGCTGCCCAGGCCGTCGAACTCCACGTCCACGTAACCCAGGGCCTGCTGACGGTTGGTCAGCTCAAAGCCCAGCTGGGGCAGCAGGGTGACCAGCCGTTTCCAGGTGCGGTCATAGCCCTCGGCGGCCAGCAGGCGACCCTGCTCACCATCCAGCTGCAAGCCGATAGGGCTGCGATCGAGCAGCTCCTGCTGGCGGCTCAGCGCCCGCTGGTAGGACAGGGAGAAGGCATTGAGCATGGACGCCTCGGCCCGCTGGCCGTCCTGGACCAGGCTGCCGGCCCGGTCGAGGGCACTCACCTGCACCGCCACCGCGCGGCGTCCGGCATCCAAAAGCAACTGCCAGCGAAAACGCTGCTCGGCGGCGCCAATAGCCCGGCCGTTGCTGACCCAGCTTCCAGCCTCGCGATTCGCAGCCGCCTCGTGCTGCTCGAAAAAGCGTTGAAGCGCCTCGGTCAGCTCCTGTTCCAGGGGCTGACCCAGCCGCTGCTGGTAAAACCACAGGCCACTGCCCTGCTCCATCAGCTCTGAACCACGCACCAGCGGCAACACCTGGGTAGGCGGACGGATATCCAGCGCCTTGCCGGTCACGCCCTTATCCTGTCCCTGGGGAATGACAAATTCGTTATTGAAAGCCGGCGCTTCCAGCCCGGCCGGGATCAGCAGCGGTGTGGTACGCAGGGTGGCGTCTTCGTAATCGAAGCCGCGGTTGGCCTGGCTGCGGGTTTCCAGATTGCTGCACCCGGCGAGTACACTGACGGCCAGCAGGCCCATTAGCATTTTTTTCGTTTTCAAAGGTTTATCCACGCCCTGTTAACTCCGCTTTGATTAACGCTGCCCTGACCCTTTCCTGCCCGTCGGGAGCAAGGGGAATCAAGGGCAAACGCGGCATAGGTGAGGCAATGAGCCCGAGTTCGGCACAGGCCCATTTCACCGGTATGGGGTTGGTATCACAAAACAAGGCCCTGTGCAGCGCCAGCAGCCGCTGCTGGCCCGCCTGGGCTTCGGCCGTGCGTCCGGCCAGGGCCGCCCTGAACAACTCCGCCATCTCGGCCGCCGCCACATTGGCGGTGACCGAGATCACGCCCTGGCCGCCCAGGCGCACAAAATCGAGCGCCAGGTCGTCGTCGCCGCTGAACAGCAGGAACTCATCGCCACAGCAGGCCCTGAGCTGGCTGACGCGCTCAAGCCGCGCGCTGGCCTCTTTGATACCGATGATGCCGGCAAGTTCCGCCAGCCGGCCCACGGTTTCCGGCAGCAAATCGCAACCGGTGCGCCCGGGCACGTTGTAGAGGATCTGGGGCAGGCCGGTGGCGTCGGCGATGGCGCTGTAATGGGCCACCAGCGCCGCCTGGGAGGGCTTGTTGTAGTAGGGGGTCACCGACAACCCCGCCGTTACGCCCATCTGCTCCATGGCCCGGCTCAGGCGGATGGCCTGGCGGGTATTGTTGGAGCCGCAACCGCCGATCACCGGCAGGCGGCCGTTGGCGTATTCCACCACCGCCCGCACCACCTCCAGGTGTTCGGCGGTGCTCAGGGTCGGCGATTCACCGGTGGTGCCCATGGCGGCGATGGCGCTGGTGCCCGCCGCCACATGGTAGTCCACCAGCCGGCGCAGGCTGGCGAAGTCGACTTCGCCGTCCCGGTCCATCGGGGTGATCAGTGCCACTATGCTGCCGCTGAACATGGGCAAATTCCGTTAAGTATCAAGTGTTCGCCATGGTAAT
Organism: Zobellella taiwanensis; assembly: GCF_003012795.1. GTDB lineage: Bacteria > Pseudomonadota > Gammaproteobacteria > Enterobacterales > Aeromonadaceae > Oceanimonas > Oceanimonas taiwanensis. The sequence goes on along the minus strand of NZ_PXYH01000003.1, from coordinate 75,806 downwards.
GGCGGCGTGGGCGGAATACAAGAGAGGCGCTGGAGCCGCCGGGGTTTTGTGCTAACATGGCCGCTCTTTTCCACAGCATCTTTTCGGACCGCCGATGACCCATCATCTTGTGGTGACCGCCATAGGCGAGAACAGAGCCGGCATAGTGAACGAGGTGGCACGCCACGTCACCGACTGCGGCTGCAATATCGTCGACAGCCGGCTCGGTATCTTCGGCAACGAGTTCACCTTCATCCTGCTGCTGTCCGGCAGCTGGAACCAGATCACCCGGCTCGAAACTACCTTGCCCCTGTTCGGCCAGAGCCAGGAACTCATCACCATGATGAAGCGTACCCAGGTACTGAGCCAGCCCAGCTACGCCCTCAGTGCCGACGTGGCCATGGTGCTGGCCGACCGGCCCGGCATCGTCAACCGCTGCACCCAGTTTTTCAGCGACCGGGGCTGGGATATCCAGGCGATGCAGAGCCAGACCCTGTCCGGCGACGAAACCGGCAAGTTTCAGGCCCATTTCCAGCTCAACCTGCCCGAGCAACTGAGCGACGAGGAAGCCGGGGACACCTTCGACCGGCTGTGCCGCGAACTGGAGTGTGAACGGCACAGCTTTCGCCTTAAACGCAAACAACCTACGGAAAACAGCAGATGAGCTATCTGAAAGAAGGAAACCAGGCTCCGGCCTTTACCCTGTGCGATCAGAACGGCCAGTCGGTCAGCCTGAGCGACTTTGCCGGCCGCAGGGTGCTGGTATATTTCTATCCCAAGGCGATGACGCCCGGCTGCAAGGTGCAGGCCTGCGGCCTGCGCGACAGCCGGGCCGAACTTGACGCCCTGGGCGTGGCGGTGCTTGGCATCAGCCCGGATCCGGTGGCCCGGCTCAAGAAATTCGAGGAAAAGGACGGGCTTAACTTCACCCTGCTGTCCGACGAGGATCACGCCGTGGCCGACGCCTTCGGGGTCTGGGGACCGAAAAAATTCATGGGTAAAGAATACGATGGCATCCACCGCATCAGCTTTCTCCTCGACGAGGCAGGCAAGGTGGTCAGGGTGTTCGACAAATTCAAGACCAAGGATCACCACCAGGTAGTGCTGGATTACCTGAACCAGGCGTAAGCTGGAAGGACATGATAAAGGCTGCAGATCCCTTGCCAAGGGTTAGCAGCCTTTTCAGTTGATTGATTCCTTAACAGCATCCACCAATGGCGCGATCGGCTTCAAGCTTATGACTTCCCGCTTCCAGCTGATTGAAGGCGCCCCGCCAGCCAGAGGCCGGCCACCATGGCGGCGATAAACACCCCGGCCTGCCACTGCAGGCTGCCCGCCAGGCCGATGGCCGGCCCCGGACAGATCCCCGCCAGGCCCCAGCCGATGCCGAAGATCAGCGCCCCGCCGACCAAGCGCGCGTCTATGGTCGCCGCCGGCACTCTGGGCAGCTCGGAGCCCAGCACACAGCGACTGTGGCCCTTACGCCAGAGGAAATAGCCCGGTGCAAACACCGCCAGGGCCCCGCCCATCACCACTACCAGGCTGGGATCCCAGGCTCCGAACAGGTTGAGGAAGCCCAATACCTTGGCCGGGTCTATCATGCCCGAGACCACCAGGCCAAGCCCGAACAGGGCACCGGACAACAGCGCAATCAGCGTCAGCATGATCAACCTCCCAAACCAAGCAGGGTGACGGTGGCGATACCCGCGGCGATAAACACCAGGGTCGCGACCATGGAACGGGGTGACAGGCGCCCCATGCCGCAAATCCCGTGGCCACTGGTACAGCCGTTGCCAAGGCGGGTGCCGATGCCCACCAGCAGGCCGGCCAGCGCCAGCCTGAATACCGGTATGCCGGCCAGGGACGGCGCCTCGGACAACCGGGTCGAAAACAGCATAAAGGGAACGGCCACCAGGCCGATAACAAAGGCGATACGCCAGCCCTTGTCGGGCTGGCTGCCGATACCGGCCAGAATACCGCTGATACCGGCAATGCGTCCGCCGACAATCAGCAACAACAGGGCGCCGCCGCCGATCAGCATGCCGCCGAGCAACGCGCTCCAGGGAGTGAAATTAACGATGGTCATGGCATCACCTCTATCGAGTCAAGCTTCAGCCATAATACACAACAACAATTAATTAGAAAACACTAATATATAAAATCCCGGCTGGATCCCGCCCCGGTTTACAACCACGGCGGCAACCGTCAATATGTGACGCTCCCGCCGGCACCGACCAGAACAAGGACAGAAGCCATCATGCAGTTGCCTGCGCTCAACCAAGCCCAGCACCGTTTGTGTTTTTTCAGGCTGGATCCCCAGTTTCGACTCGCCCCGCTTACGCCGTTGCCGATCGACAGCCTGCCCCTGCCCGACCCGGCCATTTCCCTGCTCGATCAGTTGCCCGATGCCGATCGCCTGCGCCTGGAACAGGCCTGTGCCCGGGGCCAGGCTAGCCGCCTGGGACTGACCCTGGCGGGACATCGCTGGCAGTGTCATCTGGCCCCTGCCGATCGGGGCCACTGGCTGCTCAGCGCCGATATGGGCTATCCCACTCGGGCCGACGAACTGGGCCTGCTGGAATGGCAACTGCAGCAGGAGTGGGACCGCCAGCCCGGGCCCCTGCTCGATCGCCTGCCGGCGCTGATGGATACCCTGCTCGGCCAGTTACAGGCCGACCGGGTCATTCTCTGGCGTTATTATGACACCGAGGAACTGCTGCGCCCGCTCTACAGCCAGGGCTTGCCCTTCGTCCTGCGTCCGGTGCGCGGCGAGCGTCGCTACCTGCGCACCCTGCAGCAACGGGGCGGGCTCAGTTACAGCCATTGCGCCCAGCAGCCCCTGCTCAGCGCCTTTGACTACCTCGCCGCCGACGGCATCCAGCACCGCCTCGACGTCCCCCTACCCGCGGGCAGCGGACAAACCGGGCTGCTCAGCCTGGAATACAGTCATCCGCGCAGCCCGGTGACTCCCGCCGACCTGCAGTTCGTCGCCACCATCGCCGCCCGGGTTGCCACCCTGCTCGACTCGGCGCCGGCCGGCGACCCCCTTCCTCTCGACGGCGAGGGCCTGCTGGCCAGGCTCACGCCCCTGCTGTGCCGCCATACCGGCCAGGATTTTTTCAACCAGCTGATGGTGCAGCTGGCCGGGCTCACTGGTGCCGCCATGGCCCTGGTCGGGCTGCAGCACAGCCGCACCGATCAGATACGGGTACTGACCTGCTACCGGGACGGCCAGTTGCAGGCCCCCTTCAGCTACCGGCTGGCGGGCACGCCCTGCTCCTTCAGCCACAGCGGCAGCAGCCAGGTTTGCGTCTACCCCTCGGGCATCGCCGCGCGCTTCCCCGAGGATACCCTGCTGGCCGAACAGGGTTTCGAATCCTATATCGGCCTGTCCCTGAAGGACGAAACGGGTCTGCCCATGGGCATTATGGCGCTGCTGTTCCGCCATTCCCTGGCCGAGCCGGCCCCCCTACGCCAATTGCTGGAGCAGCTTGAACCCAGGGTCAGGGCGGAGTTGCTGCGCCGGCGGGATCAGGAAGCGTTGATGGTGGCAGCAGCGGCATTTGAAACCCAGGAAGGTATCTTCATTACCGATGGCCGGCTCCATATCCAGCGGGTCAACCAGGCCTTCGCCCGCATGAGCGGATACCAGCCGGAAAGCCTGATCGGCGAGTCCGCCCTTGCCCTGCGCATCGACTGTCCCCATACCGCGGGCGTCGAGACCATCACCCAGGCCATAGAGCACAAAGGGTGGTGGCAGGGCGAGCAACGCCTGCTGCGTGCCGACGGGGTCGAGCTGCCGGTCAGCGTTCGCTTCAGCCAGATGCGCGACGGCCTGGGCGTGGTGCATCACGTGGGCTGCGTCGAGGACATCTCGGGCCAGAAAGCCGATAAACAGCGTATCGAACAGATGGCCTATTTCGATGAGCTGACCGGCCTGCACAACCGTCGCTTTATGGTCGAGCATATCGCCCACACCGTGGCCCTGGCCGAGCATGAGTCCAGCCGCGGCGCCTTACTGCTGATCGACCTGGATGACTTTAAAAACATCAATGATTCCCTGGGTTACGCCAGCGGAGACAGCTTGCTCGGCCAGGTTGCCGAACGGCTCGGCGCCTTTTGCCGGCAGCAGGAGGGCAGTAGCCTGGCCCGAATTGGTAGCGACGAGTTCCTGCTGCTCTGCCCCAACCTCGGCCACGGCTTTACCGCCGCCAAGACCCGTGCCGAACAGCTGGCCAACGCCCTGCGCGAACAGTTTTTGCTGCCTTTTCAGCTCGACGGTCTGCGCCTGCACCTGAGCGCCAGCCTGGGAGTCAGCCTGTTTCCGGTGGCCGGGCTGGAGCTGGAGGAGTACATGCGCCAGGCCGATACCGCCAACCACATGGCCAAGCGTATTGCCCCGGGCAGCCATGTATTCTTCAGCCAGGAAATGGCCGACGAGGTGCAGGAACGTCTGCGCCTGTCCAACGCCCTGCAGCAGGCGCTCAAGGATCAGGAACTCGAGCTGCATTTTCAGCCCCAGTTCGGGGTCAGCGACAACCGCCGGCTCGGGGTCGAAGCCCTGCTGCGCTGGCAGCCTCCCGGCCGCAAGGCCGTGCCGCCCGGGCACTTTATCCCGGTGGCGGAAGAAACCTCGCTGATCTGCGACATCGGCGACTGGGTGCTGCGCCAGGCCTGCGCCCGCATCCAGGACTGGCAGCGCGAGGGCGTGGACGCGGGCCGGGTATCGGTCAATATCAGCGCCCGCCACTTCCACAGCCAGGATTTCGTCTCCCGCCTGGCCCTGTTGCTGCAACAGTTTCCCGCCAGCCCGGGCCGGCTGACCCTGGAAGTCACCGAAGGAGTGATCCTCGAAAACCTGCAGGAAAGCCGGGCCCGCATGTCCCAGATCAAGGCTCTGGGGGTGGGGTTGTCCATCGACGACTTCGGCACCGGTTATTCCTCCTTCGCCTACCTGCGCGAATTGCCGGTGGACGAAATCAAACTGGATCGATCCTTTATCCAGCACATCGACCAGCGTCCCCAGGACAAGGCCATTATCGCCTGCCTGCTGGAGCTGGCGGCCATCCTCCAGTTGACAGTGGTGGCGGAAGGGGTGGAAACCGAACAGCAACTGGCCAGTCTGGCCGAGCTCGGTTGTCCCGCCTACCAGGGCTTTCTGCGCGCCCGTCCCATGACCGAGCCCCAGCTGAGATCCTGGCTGGCACAACAGAAAAATGAAAAAGGGGTCGGAGTCAATTAATAATTGACTCCGACCCCTTTTTATCAAAAACCGGCGCGGACGCCGGTTTTATATCATCCTTTTGCTCAGCCCAGCAGGGCTTCGGCCTTCTCTACCACGTTGTCGGTGGTAAAACCAAACAGCTTGAACAGCTCGCCGGCCGGAGCAGACTCACCGAAGCTGGTCATGCCGATGATGTCGCCGCCAAAACCCACATACTTGAACCAGTAGTCGCGAATGCCGGCTTCCACCGCCAGCCGCTTGGTGACGGCGGCGGGCAGCACGCTTTCACGGTATTCGGCAGACTGGGCATCAAACACATCGGTACAGGGCATAGACACCACGCGCACGGCGCGGCCCTTGGCGCTCAGTTGCTCGGCGGCGGCCATGGCCAGCTCCACCTCGGAGCCGGTGGCGATGATGATGAGCTCAGGAGTGCCGGCGCAATCCTTCAGCACATAGCCGCCCTTGGCCACGTCGGCCAGCTGGGCGTCGGTGCGCTCCATCTGTCCCAGGTTCTGGCGGGAGAAGATAAGGGCGGTCGGACCGTCCTGGCGCTCGATGGCGTGTTTCCAGGCCACGGCGGACTCGACCTGGTCACAGGGGCGCCAGGTGCTCATGTTGGGGGTCAGGCGCAGAGAGGCGATTTGCTCCACCGGCTGGTGGGTGGGGCCGTCTTCGCCCAGGCCGATAGAATCGTGGGTATAGACGAAGATGGAGCGCTGCTTCATCAGGGCCGCCATGCGTACCGCGTTGCGGGCATATTCCACGAACATCAGGAAGGTGCCGCCGTAGGGCACGAAGCCGCCGTGCAGGGCAATGCCGTTCATGATGGCGCTCATGCCGAACTCGCGCACCCCGTAGTGCAGGTAGTTGCCGGAAGCGTCTTCGGCGCTGATCGGCTGGGAGCCCTTGTGCATGGTCAGGTTGGACGGCGCCAGGTCGGCGCTGCCGCCGAGCAGTTCGGGCAGGATGGCACCAAAGGCGTCCAGGGCGTTCTGGGAGGCCTTGCGGGTGGCAATCTTGGCCGGGTTGGCCTGCAGGGTGTTGATGAAGTCAGCGCTCTGGGCGGCCCAGTCGGCGGGCAGTTCGCCGTTCAGGCGGCGCTGCAACTCGGCAGCCAGCGCAGGATGGGCGGCGGCGTAGGCGGCGAATTTTTCGTTCCAGGCGGCTTCGGCGGCCTGGCCCTTGGCCTTGGCATCCCACTCGCCGTACACCTCGGCGGGGATCTCGAAGGGGGCATGGCTCCAGCCCAGCTGTTCGCGGGTGGCGGCGATCTCGGCATCGCCCAGGGGCGCGCCGTGGCAGTCGTGGCTGCCGGCCTTGTTGGGTGAGCCGAAACCGATCACGGTGCGGCAGCAGATCAGGGTCGGACGCGCGGTGTCGGCACGGGCGGCCTCGATGGCGGCGGCCACGGCGGCGCTGTCATGGCCGTCAACGGCGGGGATCACCTGCCAGCCGTAGGCTTCAAAGCGCTTGGGGGTGTCGTCGCTGAACCAGCCGTCGACGTGACCGTCGATGGAGATGCCATTGTCATCCCAGAAGGCGATGAGCTTGCCCAGCCCCAGGGTACCCGCCAGGGAGCAGGCTTCGTGAGAGATGCCTTCCATCAGGCAGCCGTCGCCGAGGAAGGTATAGGTGTAGTGATCGACCACTTCATGGCCGGGCTGGTTGAACTGGGCGGCCAGCGCCTTTTCGGCAATGGCCATGCCCACGGCATTGGTGATGCCCTGGCCCAGGGGGCCTGTGGTGGTTTCCACGCCCGGCGCATAGCCGTACTCGGGGTGGCCCGGGGTCTTGGAGTGCAATTGGCGAAATTGCTTGAGATCGTCGATGGACAGCTCGTAACCGGTCAGGTGCAGCAGGGAGTACAGCAGCATGGAGCCGTGGCCGTTGGACAGGATGAAACGGTCGCGGTCGGCCCAGTTGGGGTTGGCGGGGTTGTGCTTCAAGTAATCGCGCCACAACACCTCGGCGATATCCGCCATGCCCATGGGGGCTCCGGGGTGACCGGAATTGGCTTTCTGCACCGCATCCATACTCAATGCGCGCACGGCATTGGCCAGCACTTTACGAGAAGGCATCGACATCTCCTGAGAACATTCACATGTAGGGTTAAATAGACGGCGGTATTGTCCCAAAGACTGCCAATGGGCGCAAATCTATTATCCCGGCGGGGCCATGGCCAAACCGCGCGCCGGACACGACTTTTTACTGGCATTCATGCTGGGGCCTCTCTAGAATAGCCATCCAGATGTTAATACCGCCGTGCGCTCCGACGGGGTGGCAACACACCAGATTAATTCAAGTTAGGAACCCAAGCATAATGGCCAGACTGTTTACCTCCGAGTCCGTATCCGAAGGTCATCCGGACAAGATTGCCGACCAAATTTCCGACGCCGTGCTGGACGCCATCCTCAAGCAGGATCCCAAGGCCCGGGTGGCCTGCGAAAGCTACGTCAAAACCGGCATGGTGATTGTCGGCGGCGAAATCTCCACCAGCGCCTGGGTCGATATCGAAGAGCTGGCCCGCCGTACCGTACGCGACATCGGCTACACCAGCTCCGACATGGGCTTCGACGGCGACAGCTGCGCCGTGCTCAACGCCATCGGCAAACAGTCCCCCGACATCGCCATGGGCGTGGATCGCAAGGACGAAGATCCCTACGCCCAGGGCGCCGGTGACCAGGGCCTGATGTTCGGCTACGCCTCCAACGAAACCGACGTGCTGATGCCCGCCCCCATTACCTACGCCCACCGCCTGGTCAAGCGCCAGGCCCATGTGCGCAAGGCCAAGGAGCTGCCCTGGCTGCGCCCGGACGCCAAGTCCCAGGTGACCTTCGTTTATGACGACGGCAAACCGGTGGCGATCGACGCCGTGGTGCTGTCCACCCAGCACGGTCCCGACATCGACCAGGCCACCCTGCGTGAAGCGGTGATGGAACTGATCATCAAGCCAGTCCTGCCCGCCGAGTGGCTGACCAGCAAGACCAAGTACTTCATCAACCCCACCGGCCAGTTCATCATCGGCGGCCCCATGGGCGACTGCGGCCTGACCGGGCGCAAGATCATCGTCGATACCTACGGCGGCATGGCCCGCCACGGTGGCGGTGCCTTCTCCGGCAAGGATCCGTCCAAGGTGGACCGCTCCGCCGCCTACGCCGCCCGCTACGTGGCCAAGAACATCGTCGCCGCCGGCCTGGCCGAGCGCTGCGAGATCCAGGTGTCCTACGCCATCGGCGTGGCCGAGCCCACTTCCATCAGCGTGGAAACCTTCGGCACCGGCAAGGTCTCCGAGGAACTGATTGACGCCCTGGTGCGCGAACACTTCGATCTGCGCCCCTATGGCCTCATTCAGATGCTGGATCTGAACCGGCCCATCTACCAGGCCACCGCCGCCTACGGCCACTTCGGCCGGGACGAGTTCCCCTGGGAAGCCACCGACAAGGCCGAGCTGCTGCGCGACGCCGCCGGCCTCAAGTAACCATCAAGGGGAAGCGCGAGCTTCCCCTTCGTTTATCCGCCTCCATCGCCATGAGCCAACCCACCGACGCCCTGTGCCAGCAGGTGCAAGACAGAGTCGACCAGTGCCTGGCCCTGGCCGGGCAACGGCTGGGGCGGGATTTCCCCGCCCCCCGGGTACGCTTCGATCAGCGCGGCCGCATCGCCGGTTCCGCCTGGCTGGAACGCGGCGAATTGCGCTTCAACCCGGTACTGCTGGCCGACAACGCCGCCGAGTTTCTCACCGAAATCGTGCCCCACGAAGTGGCCCATCTGGTGGTGTTCTACTGCCATGGCAAGGTCCGCCCCCACGGCGCCGAGTGGCAGACGGTGATGCGTGACATTTTCGGGCTCGAACCGCGCACCCGCCACCGCTTGAATACCGCCAAGGTTGCCCCCACTTTTAGCTACGACTGCGGCTGCCGCCTGCACCGGCTGAGCCTGCGCCGTCACAACAGCATCCGGCGCGGCAAGCAGCGCTATCAGTGCCTGCACTGCGGCCGACTGCTCAAACCCCACACTCCATGACAAGGAAAGATCCATGATCCAGATTGGCGACCGCCTGCCCGAACAGGAATTCACCTTCATCACCGAGGCCGGCAAAACCACCGCCACCAGCGCCGAACTGTTCGGCGGCAAGAAGGTAGTGATTTTCGCCCTCCCCGGCGCCTTTACACCCACCTGCTCCCAGGCTCACCTGCCCGGCTTTGTGGTGCTGGCCGACCAGTTCCGGCAAAAAGGCATCGAGCTGTTCTGCCTGTCGGTCAACGACGCCTTCGTGATGCGTGCCTGGCAGCAGGCACAGAATGCCGACGCCATCACCATGCTGGCCGATGGCGACGGTGCCTTTTCCCAGGCACTGGGCCTGGCCAAGGATACCGGTGCCTTCGGTGGCCTGCGGGCCCAGCGCTTTGCCCTGGTGGCCGAAGACGGCGTGGTCACCGAGTTGCAGGTGGAGGCCCCGGGCAAGTTCGAGGTGTCTTCCGCCGAGGCCATGCTGAAACGGGTCTGAGCCGGTCCCGGCGGCACACCGCCGCCGGGTTGCCGCCCTTTGCCCCGCCCCGTCCCCAATGGTAAGCTTGCCCCGCGTTAACATCACCACATAATAATGAGTCGTGCGCTATCTAATTTTACTTTTGGGCCTGAGCTCCTGGCTGGCCTATGCCGAGGTATTGACCTTCAGCCAGGCCAAGCGGGTTGCCCCGCAGATTTATCAACACCATCCGCTTTCCTTTTACTGCGGCTGCCCCATAACACGGCAAGGCAAGAAACTGGTGCCGGATCTCGAGCGCTGCGGCTACCAGGTGCGCAAGCAGCCGGTGCGCGCCAGCCGTATTGAGTGGGAGCACGTGGTTGCCGCCTGGGAATTCGGCCACCAGCGCCAATGCTGGCAAAACGGTGGGCGCAAGAACTGCGTACGCAGCGACGAGGCATTTCGCCGGATGGAAGGCGATCTGCACAACCTGGTGCCGGCGGTGGGCGAGGTCAATGGCGACCGCTCCAACTATCGCTTCTCCGAGTGGAATGGCAAGCCCAACCAGTACGGCCAGTGCCGGATGCTGGTGGATTTCAAGGGCCGTCGTGCCCAGCCGCCGGCAGAAACCCGCGGCGCCATCGCCCGTACTTATCTTTATATGCAGCAGCAGTACCGGCTGGATATCGCCCGCCAGCAATTGCGGCTGTTCGAGGCCTGGAACCGTCAGTATCCCCCCACCGACTGGGAGTGCGAGCGGGATCATCGCATCAATGAGGTACAGGGCAACCGCAACCCCTTTGTAAAGGAGCAGTGCGAACACTATGCGTATACCCCGAATCCATGAACCCGGCCCGCTCGCTCCCGGGCTCGAGCTACCGCTCTCAGAAGACGGCGCCAACCATGTAGGACGGGTACTGCGCATGCAGCCCGGCCAGGCGCTGGTGCTGTTCGATGGCCGGGGCGGCCAGTATGACGCCGAGATCCTGCGCACCGATAAAAAATCCGTCCATGTGCGGGTGGGTGACTTCAGCCCTGGCGAAGTGGAGTCGCCGTTGCACTTTCATCTGGGCCAGGTGATCAGCCGGGGCGAGAAGATGGAATTCACCATCCAGAAATCGGTGGAGCTGGGGGTCAATGTCATTACTCCGCTGTTTTCCAGCCGCTGCGGGGTCAAGCTCGGCGGCGAACGGCTCGACAAGAAGCTGCAGCAGTGGCAGAAGATCGCCATCGCCGCCTGCGAGCAGTGCGGGCGCAACCGCATCCCCGAGATCCGCCCGGCCATGGATCTTTCGCACTGGCTGGCGGAAGAAACCACCGAACTCAGGCTCAACCTGCATCCGCGCGCCCATTACAGCGTCAATACCTTGCCCCCGCCCGACGGCGGCGTTAGGCTGCTGGTAGGCCCGGAAGGAGGCTTGTCCGACGAGGAAATCGAGCAGGCCCGCCGCCTCGGTTTTGTCGATATTCTGCTCGGCCCCCGGGTACTGCGCACCGAAACCGCGGCCCTGACCGCCATCACCGCCCTGCAATGCCGTTTTGGAGATCTCGCATGACCATCAAGTTGGGAATCGTGATGGACCCCATCCAGTCCATCAATATCAAGAAAGACACCAGTTTTGCCATGCTGCTGGAAGCCCAGCGACGAGGCTACGAGCTGTGGTACATGGAGATGAGCGATCTCAGCCTGCGCGACGGCGAGGCCTATGGTCACATGGCCCGGCTGTCGGTAAAGGAAGATGCCAGCGGCTGGTTTACCCTGGCCGAGCCACAACGTCTCCCGTTGCACAGTCTGGACGCCATACTGATGCGCAAGGATCCTCCCTTCGATACCGAATATATCTACGCCACCTACCTGTTGGAGCGGGCCGAGGAAGAAGGCGTGCTGATCGTCAACAAGCCCCAGAGCCTGCGCGACGCCAACGAAAAACTCTATACCGCCTGGTTTGCCGAGCACACCCCCACCACTCTGGTCAGCCGTCGGGCCGCCGACATCCGCGCCTTCCACTCCGAGCACAAGGACATTATCCTCAAGCCGCTGGACGGCATGGGCGGCGCCTCCATCTTCCGGGTAAAGGAAGACGATCCCAACCTCGGCGTCATCATTGAAACCCTGACCGAGCACGGCAGCCGCTACTGCATGGTGCAGAGCTACCTGCCCGCCATCAAGGACGGCGACAAGCGGGTACTGGTGGTGGACGGCGAGCCGGTGCCCTACTGCCTGGCACGCATTCCCCAGGGCGGCGAAACCCGTGGCAACCTGGCCGCCGGCGGCCGGGGCGAGGCCCGCCCCCTGAGCGACAGCGACCGGCGCATCGCCGAAGCCCTGGGCCCGGTGCTCAAGGCCAAGGGGCTGATCTTTGTGGGCCTCGACATTATCGGTGATAAACTCACCGAGGTGAACGTCACCAGCCCGACCTGCGTGCGCGAAATCGAAGCCGCCTTCCCGATCAATATCAGCGGCATGCTGATGGATGCCATCGAAAAACGGCTATCCTGACAACAGAGCATCCCCTAGAGCGCGGCCGGATCCACCGGCCGCCAGGCACAACACCGATACCGAGACAACATGGATTCACTGGAACACCATTTTCTGATCGCCATGCCCAGCCTGAAGGATCCCTTCTTTGCCGGCTCGGTCACCTACATCTGCGAGCACAACGACGACGGCGCCATGGGACTGGTCATCAATATTCCGGTCGACATGCCGCTGCATGAGCTGCTGCACCAGCTGGAAATGTCTCCCGAGGACAGGCCCGAGCTGGATCAACCCGTCCTCCAGGGCGGCCCGGTAGCGGCGGATCGGGGCTTTGTACTGCACAGCCCCATGGCCGGCTTCAGCTCCAGCCAGCAGCTGGCGGACGATCTGATGATCACCACCTCCCGCGATGTGCTGGAAGTGCTGGGCACCGACAAGGCGCCGGAAAAATACCTGGTTGCCCTGGGCTATGCCGGCTGGACCCCGGGCCAGCTGGAGCAGGAACTGGTGGAAAACAGCTGGCTGACGGTCCCCGCCGACAGCAGCCTGATCTTCGATATCCCCATTGGCCAGCGCTGGCACCAGGCCATCGGCCGGCTCGGGGTGGACTCGCGCCAGCTGTCTTCCCAGGTAGGGCACGCATGAACCGTACCCTGATCGGCTTCGACTTCGGCCTGAAAAGCATTGGCGTGGCTGTGGGCCAGGAACTGACGGCCACCGCCCGTCCACTGACCGCACTGAAAGCCAACGACGGTGTACCCGACTGGGGCAGAATAGAGACGCTGCTAAAGGAATGGCAGCCGGCGCTGCTGGTGGTGGGGCTGCCCCTCAATATGGACGGCACCGAGCAGGACATCAGCCGGCGGGCGCGCAAGTTCGCCAACCGGCTGCACGGCCGCTTCGGCCTGGCTGTCGAGCTGCAGGACGAGCGCCTGACCACCACCGACGCCCGCGCCCGGCTGTTCGAGGCCGGAGGCTACAAGGCCCTGGGCAAGGATGCGGTGGACGCGGTCTCCGCCCAGCTGATCCTCGAATCCTGGATGGAAAGCCGGCTATAAGGAAGCTGGAAGCTGGCATCATGGATATGCTGTGATCCACAGTCTGTCCAGCACCGTTCGCACCAGTAACAGCCTCTCTGTCCCGGTTAGGGGAACAAAAAAAACCCGCCGAAGCGGGTTTTTTTTGTTCCGGTATTATCCGAAGATAATTACAGAACCTGGATTTGGGAAGCCTGGGGACCCTTGGCACCCTGGGACGGGGTGTAGGAAACCTGCTGGCCTTCGGCCAGGGTTTTGAAACCGCTGCCGACGATTTCGGAGAAATGGGCGAACAAGTCCTTGCTGCCGTCAGCGGGAGTGATGAAACCAAAACCTTTTGCTTCGTTGAACCATTTTACGGTGCCGTTAGCCATTTTATCTTACCTTTATTTATTTCAATGAGGAGCCACACTCGGCTCGGTAACGCAACAACAATCAAATAAGGGAAGCTTGGTGACTGAAGAACCGCAAAGGAACCAACAATATACAAAGGCCGCGCTGACTTGAAAATCTTGCTGGAGTGCACTCTACGGGAGTCGTGGGGTGGCGTCAAACACTATCGCCAACATCTTTGAATAAATTTTATACAGCAGCAAAAAGGCGCCCGCGGGCGCCTTTCCATTTCCGATCAGAGAGACCACAGGCTTACTTGCCGTTGGCCACCCGCTCGTGCATTTCCTGTACCGAGATCACCGAGGCGGTGGCGTCGTAGGCCATGGCCATCACGGTGGCAAAGGCCCCGTTCAGGGTGGTGGTGTAGGACACCTTCTGGCTCAGGGCACCCCGGCGCAGCTGTCGGGAATCCTCGATGGCCTGGCGGCCCTCGGCGGTATTCACGATGTAGCTGTACTCGTTGTTCTTGATCCTGTCCAGAATGTGCGGACGACCTTCGTGTACCTTGTTCACCAACCGCGGGTTGATGTTGGCTTCGCCCAGCACCACGGCAGTGCCGTGGGTGGCATCCAGCTGGTAACCGGCTTCCACCAGGCTGGCGGCCAGATCGACCACCCGCTGCTTGTCGCTGTGGCGAACCGACAACAGGGCGCGGCCTTCCTTCGGCACCGCCTTGCCGGCACCCAGGTGGGCCTTGCCGAAGGCTTCGGCGAAGGTTTCGCCCACGCCCATCACCTCGCCAGTGGAGCGCATTTCCGGCCCCAGCAGCGGATCCACGCCCGGGAACTTGTTGAACGGCAGCACCACTTCTTTGACCGAATAGTAGGGCGGGATGATTTCTTTGGTCACGCCCTGTTCGGCCAGGGACTTGCCGGCCATCACCCGGGCCGCTACCTTGGCCAGGGGCACGCCGGTGGCCTTGGACACGAAGGGCACGGTACGGGCCGCGCGCGGGTTCACCTCGATAAGATAAATGTCGTTGCCCTTGACCGCGAACTGCACGTTCATCAGGCCGACCACGCCCAGTTCCAGGGCCAGCTTGCGCACCTGCTCGCGCATCTCGTCCTGGATCGCCTTGGAGAGGGTGTAGGGCGGCAGGGAGCAACCGGAGTCGCCGGAGTGCACGCCGGCCTGCTCGATGTGCTCCATGATGCCGCCGATGACCACATCCTTGCCGTCGCAGATGGCGTCGATGTCCACCTCGGTGGCGTCATCCAGGAAGCGATCCAGCAGCACCGGCGACTCGTTGGACACACTCACCGCCTCGTTGAAGTAGCGACGCAGATCCTGCTCGTCGTAGACGATTTCCATGGCCCGGCCACCCAGTACGTAGGAGGGACGCACCACCAGCGGGTAGCCGATCTTCTCGGCCAGGGACACGGCCTGCTCCAGGGCGGTCACGGTGGCGTTCTGGGGCTGCTTGAGGCCCAGACGCTCCACCGCCTGCTGGAACCGTTCCCGGTCCTCGGCCCGGTCGATGGCGTCCGGGCTGGTGCCGATCACCGGCACACCGGCCGCTTCCAGGGCGCGGGCCAGTTTCAGCGGGGTCTGGCCGCCATACTGGACGATCACGCCCTTGGGCTGCTCGACCCGCACGATTTCCAGCACGTCCTCCAGGGTCACCGGCTCGAAGTAGAGGCGGTCGGAGGTGTCGTAGTCGGTGGACACGGTTTCCGGGTTGCAGTTGACCATGATGGTCTCGAACCCGTCCTCGCGCAGGGCCAGGGCCGCGTGCACGCAGCAGTAGTCGAACTCGATGCCCTGGCCGATGCGGTTGGGGCCGCCCCCCAGGACGATGATCTTGTCCTTGTCGGTGGGGTTGGCCTCGCACTCCTCGTCGTAACTGGAGTACATGTAGGCGGTATTGGTGGCGAACTCGGCGGCGCAGGTGTCCACCCGCTTGTACACCGGGAAGATCTCGTGGCGGTGGCGCAGCTTGCGCACCTCGCCCTCGCTCACGCCCAGCAGCTTGCCCAGACGCGCATCGGCAAAGCCCTTGCGCTTGAGCGCCCGCAGGAATTCGGGGGTCAGGCCGGCGAAGCCGCCTTCCTTGACCTGCTCTTCCAGCTTGATCAGCTCTTCGATCTGCACCAGGAACCAGCGGTCGACATTGGTCAGCTTGAACACGCCGTCCACGCTCATGCCGGCCCGGAAGGCATCGGCGATGTACCAAATTCGCTCGGCGCCGGGCTCCTGCAGCTCGTGGCGGATGCGGGCCAGGCTCTCGGGATCGTTCAGGTCGACGATGGGATCGAAACCGTGCATGCCGGTCTCCAGGCCGCGCAGGGCTTTCTGCACCGACTCCTGGAAGTTGCGGCCGATGGCCATCACCTCGCCCACCGACTTCATCTGGGTGGTCAGGCGGTCATTGGCGCCGGCGAACTTCTCGAAGTTGAAGCGCGGCACCTTGGTGACCACGTAGTCGATGGCAGGCTCGAACGAAGCCGGTGTCAGGCCACCGGTGATGTCGTTCTGCAGCTCGTCCAGGGTGTAGCCGATGGCCAGCTTGGCTGCCACCTTGGCGATGGGGAAGCCGGTCGCCTTGGAGGCCAGGGCGGAGGAGCGGGACACCCGCGGGTTCATCTCGATGATGACCATGCGGCCATCCTTGGGGTTGATGCCGAACTGGACGTTGGAGCCGCCGGTTTCCACCCCGATTTCACGCAATACCGCCATGGAGGCGTTGCGCATCAGCTGGTATTCCTTGTCGGTCAGGGTCTGGGCCGGCGCAACGGTGATGGAGTCGCCGGTGTGCACCCCCATCGCGTCGAAGTTCTCGATGGCGCAGACGATGATGCAGTTGTCGTTGCGATCCCGCACCACTTCCATCTCGTACTCTTTCCAGCCGATCAGGGACTCGTCGATGAGCAGCTCATTGGTGGGCGACAGGTCCAGGCCGCGGGTACAGATTTCCTCGAACTCTTCGCGGTTATAGGCGATGCCGCCGCCGGTGCCGCCCATGGTGAAGCTGGGACGGATGATGCAGGGGAAACCCACCTGATCCAGCACCCCGTAGGCTTCGTCCATGTTGTGGGCGATGCCGGCGCGGGGGCACTCCAGGCCGATGCTCTTCATCGCCTGATCGAAGCGGTAACGATCTTCGGCCTTGTCGATGGCGTCGGCGGTGGCGCCGATCATTTCCACGCCGAACTCGGCCAGTACACCGTGCTTTTCCAGCTCCAGGGCGCAGTTGAGCGCGGTCTGGCCGCCCATGGTGGGCAGGATGGCGTCCGGACGCTCCTTTTCGATGATCTTGCGCACCACTTCCCAGTGGATGGGCTCGATGTAGGTGGCGTCGGCCATCTCCGGATCGGTCATGATGGTGGCCGGGTTGGAGTTCACCAGGATGACGCGGTAGCCTTCTTCCCGCAGGGCCTTGCAGGCCTGGGCGCCGGAGTAGTCGAATTCACAGGCCTGACCGATCACGATGGGGCCAGCGCCCAGGATCAGAATGCTCTGTATGTCTGTACGTTTTGGCATGACTCTTCCCTACTCCTAATTACGCGCGGTACTGCTTAATCAAATCGATAAAATGGTCGAACAGGTCGGCGGCTTCGTGCGGACCCGGGCTCGCTTCGGGGTGGCCCTGGAAGCTGAACGCCGGCCTGTCGGTGCGGTGGATGCCCTGCAGGGTGCCATCGAACAAGGATACATGGGTCGCACGCAGGTTATCGGGCAGACTCGCTTCATCGACCGCAAAACCATGGTTCTGGCTGGTGATCATCACCACGCCCTTGTCCAGATCCTTGACCGGATGGTTGGCACCATGGTGGCCGAGACCCATTTTCACGGTCTTGGCGCCACTGGCCAGGCCGAGCAACTGGTGGCCCAGACAGATACCGAACACCGGAATATCGGTCTCGAGGAAGGTCTTGATGGCACTGATGGCATAATCACAGGGCTCGGGATCGCCGGGACCGTTGGACAGGAAAATGCCGTCCGGCTTCATGGCCAGCACTTCGGCGGCCGGGGTCTGGGCCGGCACCACCGTCAGGCGGCAACCGCGGTCGACCAGCATGCGCAGGATATTGCGTTTGACGCCGTAGTCGTAGGCCACCACGTGGTAGGGCAGCTCGCTCTCGGCCGGCTGGCTGTGGCCCTGGCCCAGGGTCCAGCTGCCTTCACGCCAGGCATAGGGCTCACGGGTGGTCACTTCCTTGGCGAGGTCCATGCCCTTGAGGCCGGGAAACGCCTTGGCCTCGGCCAGGGCGCGGGCTTCGTCCAGCTCGGGACCTGCCAGAATGCAGCCGGCCTGGGCGCCTTTCTCGCGCAGGATGCGGGTCAGCTTGCGAGTATCGATATCGGCAATACCCACTATGTTATGGGCCTTGAGGTAGTCGGACAGGGAACGCTGGTTGCGGAAGTTGGAGGCGATGATGGGGAGATCGCGGATGATCAATCCCTGGGCATGGACCCGATCGGACTCTTCATCTTCGGCGTTAGTGCCGGTATTGCCTATATGAGGATAAGTAAGCGTAACGATCTGGCGGGAATAGGACGGGTCGGTAAGGATTTCCTGGTATCCCGTCATCGACGTATTGAATACCACTTCACCTACGGAACAACCGTCGGCACCGATGGCTGTACCGCGGAAGACCGAGCCATCTTCCAATACGAGCAGCGCTGAGTGAGTCAAGACAACCTCCAAGTTAATTCTTATAAATCAACAATTTACCTGGCTGTCCCGAGTTACAGACAAAAAAATTTTACTGCATCTCGGCTAATACTGGGCAAATTCTGCGTATTTTATATAAAAGCGCCGTTTTCGACAAACTTTTTTGTGCGGAGGATGGAACGAAGAGAAAAGAAGTACAATGGATGAATTTTAAAAACAAAAAAATGAATAAAAACGCAAACGAAATTCGATGAATATGTAAAATGGCAGTTTGGTTTACTTCATGTGAAAACTTTCGACAGGAATACAATAAAATCAAAAAACAACAATAAAAACAAAAACATAAAACCTAAACCAAACACATCTTCCTATTGAAAAAAGTGGCTGGGCCGGTGGCTTGACAGCCAACCGGCCCGGATAGCGGCGCCCGAGTCCGTTATTTCAGGTTCAGCACGTCCTGCATGTCGTACAGGCCCGGTTGCTGACCGGCGATCCAGGCGGCGGCCCGTACCGCGCCATTGGCGAAGGTCAGGCGGTTGGACGCCTTGTGGGTGATCTCCACCCGCTCGCCGATGTCCACGAACATGGCGGTATGTTCGCCCACGATGTCCCCGGCCCGTACGGTGGCGAAGCCAATGGTGTTGCGATCCCGCTCACCGGTGATACCTTCCCGGCCGTAGACGGCGCACTGCTTCAGATCCCGTCCCAGGGTGCCGGCGATCACCTCGCCCATGCTGAGCGCCGTGCCGGACGGCGCATCCACCTTGAAGCGGTGATGGGCTTCCACAATCTCGATATCGGTGTAATCCCCCATCACTCGGGCCGCCTGCTCCAGCAGCTTGAACACCAGGTTGACCCCCACGCTGTAGTTGGAGGCCATCACCATGGCGGTGTCGGCGGCGGCAGCGTGAATCTCGGCCTTTTGCGCCTCGTCGAAGCCGGTGGTGCCGATCACCAGTCGCTTGCCATGCTGACGGGCCAGGGCGATATTGGCCAGGGTCGCCTCTGGGCGGGTAAAGTCGATGATGACATCGATCTGGTCGATCACCCTTGCCAGATCGGCGCTTACCGCCACCCCCAAACGGCCCACATTGGCCAGCTCACCCGCATCCACGCCCAGTACGCTGGAGCCCGCATGCTCGATGGCGGCGGTCAGGACGACGCCCTCCATCCGGGTCACGGACTCCACCAGTACCTTGCCCATGCGTCCGTTACAGCCGGCGACGGCGATGCGAACCGGATTTGTCATGCTGTTGTTTCCTTAAAGTGTGCGATTAACAAGAATAGTCAGAAGTTTGCCAGATCAGCGCCCGCTTGCAAATTTTCCGTTTGCCCCGGTGCGGGCGTAAAAAAACCGGCGGCTGCCGGTTTTTTAAGACGCTGCCGGATCAGGCGATCTCGAGCAACTCGACTTCGAACACCAGGGTGGAGCAGGGCGGGATGGAGCCGGCACCCTGTTCGCCATAGGCCAGGTGATGGGGTACATACAGCTTCCATTTAGAGCCGACCGGCATCAGTTGCAGGGCTTCGACCCAGCCCTTGATCACGCCGTTGACCGGGAACTGTGCCGGCTCGCCGCGCAGTACCGAGCTGTCGAACACGGAGCCGTCGATAAAGGTGCCGTGGTAGTGCACGCGTACGGTGTCGGTGGCGGCAGGCTTGGCGCCCTCGCCCTGGGCCAGCACTTCGTACTGCAGGCCGGAGGCGGTCTGCTCCACTTCGGCACGCTCGCCGTTGGCGGCAAAGAAAGCCGCTTCGTCTTCCCTGGCCTTGGCAAACTGAGCAGACTGCTGCTCCTGCATACGCTGGGTGATCACCTGGAAGGCACCGTTGATGTCCTCGCGGGACACGGCAAACTCCACCCCGCCGAGGGCGTCGGCCAGGCCTTGCTGTACGGCGGACACATCCAGCCCATCGAATGATTGCTGGCTAAGTTGATCACCGATTTGACGGCCGATACCGTAGCTGGCCTTCTGCTCTACTGTCTCATAGGACGACATGACATTCCCTCTGTTTGGGTGCAAAAAAACCATGTTAACAAATTACGCACCTCAGCTAAATGCCGTCTCGTCCCGGATGGCCAATAATGCCGCGCCCCTGACGCCGCCATCACCGCCAAACAACGGCGCCACCAGCGGGGCGGGAGCAACGCCCTTCATCATCCAGTCCGGCAGGCGGGCCGAAAGTTCCTGATACAGCCAGGGATACTCGCTGAGCCCACCTCCGAGCACCACGGCATCCGGCGCCAGATGCACCATCAGGGAGCCCAGACCGGCCGCCAGGATATCAAGGTAGAGGGCCATACAGCGGGATGCCGCCTCATCGCCACGCTGCCAGCCGGCGACGATGTCGCGGCCACCCAGGCGGACACCGGTGTCATGCTGGTAAAGCCGGGACAGGCCGGTCCCGGAGACATAGGTTTCCAGGCAGCCACTCAAACCACAACCGCATTCAAACAGGGGCAAGGTCGGATAACGCCGCAGCAGGACCGCCCCCACGGCACCATGGCCAAACTCGCCACAGCCTCCCCGCCGGCTGTCGACCAGCCGCCCTTGATGTATCAAAGCGCCACCAACCCCGGTGCCCAGGGTTAACGCCAAGGCCAGACCAGCGCCGGCGACGGCCCCCTGGTGGTATTCGGAGAGCAGGAAACAATTGGCGTCGTTGTCCGCCACCAAGGGGCGTCCAAGCCGCAGGCTCAAATCCTCAAGCAAATTCCGGCCATGAATGGCCGGCACATTGGGCGCCAGGATCCGGGATGCCGTGTCCAGCACCCCGGGAAAACCGAGGCCGACCCGTCCCCTGCCGCCCCAGCGGGCGTCCGCCTGTTCCACCAATCCCACCACCAGGGCGACAAAAGCGCCATAATCCCGGGATGGGGTGGCATGCAGGGAACGCTCACATTCCCTGAACTCGGCGTCAAACACCGCAAAGGCAATCTTGCTGCCACCGATGTCGAAGCCGTAATGCATCCCCCTGCTCAACGCCGGCAAGCCGGTGTTTTACCCTGGGCACGGGCCTGCTGGTAAAGGGCCAGTGCCGCGGGCATGGCGGCATCGAGTTCCTGGATACGGGTGCCGTGAGAGGGATGGGTCGACAACAGCTCAGGCGGCTGCTTGCCGGAGGAAGCCGCCGACATGTTGCGCCACAAATCGAGGGATTGTTCGGGATTAAAGCCCGCCCGGGACATCAGTTCAAGACCCAGCCGGTCGGCCTCGCTTTCCTGTTCACGACCATAGGGCAACAGATAGCCGACCTGAACTCCCAGCCCCAGGGCCGCCATGGCCGGCTGGCGCAGGGCAGACTGACCCAGGGCCAAGTCGGCGGCACTCAGGCCAATATTGGTCAACTGGCTGCGGGATACCCGTTCATTGCTGTGGCGAGCCAGCACATGGGCAATTTCATGGCCGATTACGGCCGCCACCTGATCGGCGCTGTCGGCGACCTTGAGCAGGCCTGAATAGACCCCGACCTTGCCCCCTGGCAGGGCGAAGGCGTTAACCTGGGGCGAATCGAACACCACGACCTCCCACTGGGTCTGACCATAGCCGGCAGGAATCTCCGCCACCAGGCGATCGGTGATGCACTGCACATACTGGATGTCCGACCGGTTGCCACTCGGTTTTTCCTGCTCTTTTATCTGGGTGAAGGAAGTTTCACCGAGTTTTTGCATATCCGCTTCCGAAAACAGCAACACCTGGCTACGGCCGGTGGGGGACTGGCTGCACGCCGTCAGCAGGCCCAGGGTTAACAACAGGGGAATGGCACGCACAAAACTGTCCTCATGACAGGGATCGGATGCGCTACTTTTAGCACAAACCAGCGCCACGAAAAAGCGGACCGGGCCGGCCATCCGGCACCGGTTTGCCGGTTTTAGTCGCTAATTTCAGGACTCACCTGGCCCGCATCCACCAGGGTCCGGTCGGACAGCAGCCAAAGCGTGTACCTGTGCAATTCGGGATGCTGGGCCAGCGCGACCAGAAAAGCCCCGCCAACCTCCCTGTAGCCAAGCTCATAGTTTTTGAGGGTAGTGGGAGGCACCTGGAGCAGCTCAGCGAACTTGGGCCGGCTCAGTCCCATGGCCTCGCGGATTTGCCGGATTTTTTTTCCGACCAGACTGGTATCAGGATTCATAACCTTGCTACTCCTGTCGAGGATTTCGATAACACTGCGGTTACGCACTGTTTAGTTTAACACCAGTCAACAGACTCGTTATGAACTGCCCGGCTTTTACCGAAAATAAATCGTTTCCCTTCTCTTACTGACACTTTCTCGACTCAGACAGGCAGGAGCCGAAATGCAAAAGCTGCGACAATTTTGGCCACGGCCCTTGGGGCGGAGCTTGTCGATAAGGACGAAAACCGCTAGTCTTGGTGTCGTGCGGGTACACTTTTTCGGGATACAGGAGTCCAGCTGGACAATCCCACAACAACTAAAAACCAAAGGACCTCCCGCACTGCACTGGCGCCGAGCGCCTGGGTGCATATTTTATTCCGGCAGCCGCCGGATTCTCATCTATGAGGAAGACAAAATGAAAAAGACAGTGGCTCCTTCTCTGATTGCAATCGCGCTGGCAACCGCCGGTATTTCCGCTGGTGTTCAGGCCAACGACTGGTACCTGGGCGGTGGCGCAGGTCTGTCCAATTTTGAAGACATCCAGGACAGCCTGCCCGCCGTCAAGGATGAAACCCTCTCTATTAATGCCTTCAGCGGCTACAACTTCAACGAACATTTCGGTGCCGAACTGGGTTACACCCTGTTCAATGGTGGCGCAACTCGTGCTCACGGCATCAACCTGTCCGCCATCGGCCGCCTGCCCCTCAACGAGCAGTTTTCCGTATTCGGTGAAGCCGGTGCCATGGGCTGGAAAGCCATGCGTGCCGTTAACGACGAAGGTATT
The DNA here is from genome assembly GCF_003012795.1 of Zobellella taiwanensis. Classification (GTDB taxonomy): domain Bacteria; phylum Pseudomonadota; class Gammaproteobacteria; order Enterobacterales; family Aeromonadaceae; genus Oceanimonas; species Oceanimonas taiwanensis. The sequence continues at coordinate 52,708 of NZ_PXYH01000003.1, read as the reverse complement.
TCTCCCATGGCAGGTATCGGTCTGACCTACCGTGCCTCCGATCTGGTTGATGTGCAGGCTCGTTATCGTCGTATCGAAGACATCGGCGATATGGGTAACAATGGTTACGAAAGTGATGTAAACAACTTCATGCTGGAACTGGTACTGCACCCCAACCGTGGCGCCACCGCTCCGGCTCCCGCCGCTCCGGTTGCTCCCCAGCCGCAGCCCGAAGTCACCTACGAGACCCGTACCGTGACCGCCGATGGTTCCATCTACTTCGCCTTCGACAAGTCCGATCTGTCCGCGGAATCCCGCGCGACCCTGGACGAAGTTGCCCGTTTCGCCCAGGAAAACCCGGATTACCAGGTTGAACTGGCCGGTTACGCCGACCGTCTGGGCAGCGCCGAGTACAACCGTCGCCTGTCCGAGCGCCGTGCCATGGCCGCCAAGGACTATCTGGTACAGCGTGGCGTTGCCGCCCAGAATATCCAGACAGCCTGGTACGGCAGTGAGCTGGCCGAAGGCGTGACCGAAGCCGAGCGTCAGCGCGACCGCCGCGTGGATGCCAAGGCCCAGGCCACCATCCAGGTAGAAATCATCGAGTAAGCCCCCAGGCTCTAATGGTTTCAAAGCGGCCCTTCGGGGCCGTTTTTTATTTTTCGCATCCCCTCCCCCATGGCATACTGAGTTTCTTTGACTTACGGGTCCATAGCCATGCTTTGCCATTGCGACAGCCAACAGCCGTTCAGCCTCTGCTGCGAGCCCCTGCTGCGGGGCGCCCCGGTGCCGACTCCGTTGGCCCTGATGCGCTCCCGCTACAGCGCCTACCGGCTGGGCCTGGGCGACTACCTGGTGCAGAGCTGGCACCCGGACACTCTGGGCGGACTGACCGCCGACGAACTGGCCCAAACCGGGCTGGACACCGACTGGCTGGGGCTGGCCATCGTCTTTGCTCGAGGCGGCCAGCAGGATCAGGAAGGCGAGGTGGAATTCAGGGTACGTTACCGGGACGCCGGCCGGGTGGTGGTGCTGCACGAGCGCTCCCGCTTCCTGCGCCACCAGGGCCGCTGGGTCTATCACTCCGGCCAGTTCAACCCACCCAAAATCGGCCCCAACCAGCCCTGCCCCTGTCTCAGCGGCAAAAAATACAAACAGTGCTGTGGCCGGCGCTGACTCGACCCATTCTCATCATCCTCAACACCGACAAGACCATAATGGAACGAAAAATACTGCTGACCCACTGTCCCGACGCCAAGGGGCTGATCTCCAAGATCACCAATATCTGCTACAAGCACCAGCTCAACATCATCCGCAACGATGAATTCGTGGACTACGACAACGGCCACTTCTTCATGCGTACCGAGCTGGAAGGCATCTTCAACGATCACACCCTGCAGGCCGATCTGGACGATGCCCTGCCCCAGGGCAGCCAGCGCCGACTGGTGCCGGCCGGCAGCAAGCGGGCGGTGATACTGGTGACCAAGGAAGCCCACTGCCTGGGCGACATCCTGATGAAGCACTACGCCGGCGCCATGAACATCGACATCGCCGCCGTGGTGGGCAACTACGACACCCTGGCCAGCCTGACCGAAAAGTTCGATCTTCCCTTCCATACCGTGTCCCACGAGGGGCTGAACCGGGCCGAACACGAGCAGCGGCTGGCGGACATCATTGACCGCTACCAGCCGGACTACGTGGTGCTGGCCAAATACATGCGCATCCTGAGCCCCGAGTTCGTGGCCCGCTACCGCCAGCGTATCATCAATATCCACCACTCCTTCCTGCCCGCCTTCGTCGGCGCCAGCCCCTATCGCCAGGCCTATGAGCGCGGCGTGAAGATGATCGGCGCCACCGCCCACTTCGTGACCGACGATCTGGACGAAGGCCCCATCATCGAGCAGGACGTGACCCACGTGAACCACACCTTCTCCGCCCAGGACATGGCCAAGGCCGGCCGGGACGTGGAAAAGTCGGTGCTGAGCCGGGCGCTCAACCTGGTGCTGGAAGAAAAGGTCTTCGTCTACGGCAACAAGACGGTGGTGTTCAAGTAACGGGCCCTTCGGGGGGCTGTCAGCTGTAAGTGGTGGCGGCTGAAGGTTCTCGGCCGCACTGATTAATGAGGCGTTGTTTGCATAATGGGTTCCGAGTCCATCATGTTGAACTTGATTCTGTAGCGGAATAACGAAGTGTTAAATCTGCAGGTACAACGCCGTACCTGCAGACAAAACCGGGCTGCTTACAGCTTAAAGCTGACCGCTTATCGCTGTTATTTGTGGCTCTTCTCAAAGGCCGCCTTCTGCTCGGGCGTGGCTTCCTGCTGGTATTTGACTTTCCACTCCTCGTAGGGCATGCCGTACACCCGTTCCCGGGCCTGGTCGTAGTCCATCTCCAGACCGCGCTCTTCGGCGGCGGCCAGGTACCACTTGCTCAGGCAGTTGCGACAAAAGCCGGCCAGGTTCATCAGGTCGATGTTCTGCACGTCCTTGCGCTTGTCCAGGTGCGCCAGCAGGGCGCGGAAGGCGGCGGCTTCCAGCTCGGTTTGGGTTTGCTTGTCCATTCTCTTCTCCATTGGGGTCGGTTAGTGCCATTATAACGGCATCGCCCCGCAACGACACAGGCAAGCCCATGAACCGCAGCCACTTCTTCGCCCATATGGCGCGCATGAAACTGATCCAGCGCTGGCCGCTGATGCGTAACGTCGAGCCGGAAAACGTGGCCGAACACAGCCTGCAGGTGGCCATGGTGGCCCACGCCCTGGCGGTGATCCGCAACACCTGCTTCAATGGCCGCCTCGACCCGGCCCAGGCCGCCATGCGAGCCCTCTTCCACGACGCCAGCGAGGTGCTTACCGGTGACCTGCCCACCCCGGTGAAGTATTTCAACGAGGACATCGCCCGGGCCTACAAGGATATCGAGAAGAACGCCGAGGCCACCCTGCTGAAAATGCTGCCCGCCGAGCTGCAGGGCGCCTACGCTCCCCTGCTCAGCAGCCCGCCGGATGACGACTACGGCCAGTTGGTCAAGGCGGCGGACATCCTCTGCGCCCTGCTCAAGTGCGAGGAGGAGCTGACCGCCGGCAACCGGGAGTTCGCCCCGGCCAGAAAGCGACTCACCGCCATGCTGGAGCAACGGATGAACCAGGAGATCCGCTATTTTCTCGAGGTCTTCGTGCCCAGCTTTTCCCTGTCCCTCGACGAGATTTCGGCCCCGGAGTTCTAGCCTCCCCGGCGCTCTATCCAGAGGGTGACCTCGCCGACCCTGAAACCCCACTTGCTCATCTCGGCCCTGTTGATCAGCCGGTCTTCATCAAGCAGGTACATCCAGTCGTTGAAATCGAGGTGCCAGACTCTGCCGTCCAGCGGCACCGCCAGGGTATAACGCCAGTTGAGGGCATAGCCCCGGGTCTGGCCCGAAGCGGGCCTGACCACGTCGTCGGCGGTGCCGCTGTAGCGGCCGTCCGGTCCTTTTTCCAGGTACCAGACCCGGCGCTGGGTTTCGCCGTCGTCGTAGAAGAAGTCTTCCTCCAGCACCCCCCGGTTGCCCTCCCAGCAGCCGACCATGTCCACCTTGAAACGGCGCAACACCTTGCCCGCCCTGTCCTGCACCATGCCGTAGGCAACCAGTTCGCCGTTGAAAAAGCGATCCAGTTCCAGGGTCGGTTCGGTATCGGCATAGTCCGTAATCTGACTGCTGCAGGACATCAGCAGCAGGCTCAGCGCCAGTATCAGTACTTTCATCTCAGCTCCCCTTGAGTTTTCGGGTCAGGGCCGGATCCCGGCTGTCGGGCGACAGCCAGATGGCCAGAAAGGCGGGGGCGAAGTCCGGATCTTCCACCGTCCCCAGCAGCCGCCAGTTGAAATAAAACCGGCTGACCCCGTTTTCGTCCACCCGCAGCACCAGTTCGTCCTGCTTGCGCACCGAGGGCCAGAACCGCTCCAGTTGCCGGCGCCACTCGGGTTTCCACACCACCCCCAACCGGTGCCATTCCTCGACGGTGGCATTCAACAAGTCTTCCTGCCTGATGTCCCGCTGGTAGCGCAGGGCCAGGGCCTGGGGAAAATCCCCGGGCCGGTAACGGCCATCGTCGCTGTAAAAACGGGCCTGGTAGAGATCCCAGAACAACCAGCGCATCTTGCCTTCCCCCACCAGGGTCAGATCTGCGACCGGGCTGGCCCAGACGGGGACCGCCAGCAACATCAGTATCGATAACCACTTTTTCATCTTCAGTCACTCCTTAAACGCCGGTCCAAATGCACCAGCAGCGGCAGCAGGGCCGCCCATACCAGCGCCAGCACCAGGGCGCTGGTCCATGGCCCCAGGGGCAATTGCACCGCCCCCAGCCGCCAGCCGGCCAGATAGGAAGAAGACCCGGCCAGGGCACCGGTCAGTGCCAGCAGGGGCCACGAAAAACGCCGCAGCCACACCAGGCTGTGTCCCAGGGTCAGAACGAAGCCAAGCCACAGCAGCAGCAGCCACCAGGGTGGCTCGGCAAAGCGGAACACCCCGGCGCCGGTCAGGGCGGCGTCCACTGCCAGCCCCGGCAATACCAGCAACATCGCCCTGGCATCGGCGCGCCGGCTGGGGGTAAACAGGAAGTGGGCCAGCAGCAGCAGGACCACCAGCCAGGCCCAGCGATTTTGCCCGGCCACCGCCAGCAGCCAGAAGCCCTCGAAGGCTAGCAGCTGGATCCATTGCCATGGGGACATGTCCTGGCTCCCGGTTTGGCGGCCTCGAAATGCACCAGGCCGATGCTGCCCTCGCGAAATCCCCCTTCGCAATAGGCGAAGTAGAAGGCCCACAGGCGGTGAAAATCCTGGCTGTAGCCGAGCTGGCGCAATGCCGGCTCGGCCTGGCGGAAGCGCTCGGCCCAGATTTTCAGGGTCTCGGCATAATCCAGGCCGTAATCGTGCAACCGGGTCAGGCTCATGTCGGTCTGCTCCTTCAGGTGTCGGCACATCTCGCTCACCGAAGGCAGACAGCCGCCGGGGAAAATATAGCGCTGGATAAAGTCGACCCCCTTGCGGTACTGTTCATAACGCTGGTCGGCAATGGTAATGGCCTGGATCAGCAAGCGTCCCCGGGGACCGAGCAAGCGGCTCAGCCGGCGGAAATACACCGGCAGGTATTCATGGCCCACCGCCTCGATCATTTCCACCGATACCAGCTTGTCGTAGCGTCCTTCGAGTTCCCGGTAATCCTGCAGCAGCAGGGTAACCCTGTCGCCCAGCCCCTCCTGCTCTACCCGGGCCCGGGCAAACTCGTACTGCTCACGGGACAGGGTGGTGGTGGTTACCCGACAGCCGTAGTGGCGGGCGGCAAAGCAGGCCAGCCCGCCCCAGCCGGTGCCGATCTCCAGCAGGTGATCGGATTCCTTCAATTCCAGCCGCTCGCAGATCAGCCTGAGCTTGTGCTCCTGGGCCTGCTCCAGGCTGGCGCCCGGCGCAGGAAATACCGCCGAGGAATACTGCATCAGGGGATCCAGGAACAGCTGGTACATGTCGTTGCCCAGATCGTAGTGGGCGGCGATATTGGCCCGGCTGCCACTTTTGGAGTTGCGCCGCAGGCGATGGCCCAGCTTGAGCCAGGGCGCGGTCAGCCAGCCCAGGCGGCGTTCGAGGCGATCGAGGACGGTCAGGTTGCGGGCGAACAGGCGGATCACCGCAGCCAGGTCGCTGCTGTGCCAGCCGCCATCCACCCAGGACTCGGCCGCGCCTATGCTGCCGCTCAACATCAGCCGGCGATAAAAGCGCGGATCGAACACCCGGATCTGGGCCTGCAGGCCCGCATTCCGATCACCGAAATAAAAGCTTTCCTCGCCCTCCTGTACGGTCAGGCCGGCCCCCTTGAGGCCGGACAACAGGGAAAATGCCAGGCGGCGGGCCCAGCGCTCCAGGCGCCGGGGGGATGAGATGCTCAGGGTCGTCTCCATCTTGGGCTTCCTTCAGGGATGTGGATGATAGGGAATGCGTTTCATGAACAGCCGCAACGCCTGCCAGTAAATGCCGCGCACTATGGTCAGCGTCATCATCGGCCATTGCAGCAGGGCCGCCCTGAGGGCGGTGGCACCGAAAGGCCGGCGCCGCAGGGCCAGGGTAGCGTCGAACAGCAGCGCCGGGTCGCGGTTTTCAATGTGTACCAGAGCCCGTTTCTCGGGCGGACTGACCCGCCAGTGGTAGCGCATCTCCAGCCCCATGAAGGGCGAGACGTGGAATACCTTGTCGGTCGCGGCGGGCCTGTCCAGATCCACCAGGTAGGTGTGCCGTTCGTTCCAGGGCGTGTTGTGCACCTCTGCCAGCAGATAGCGCGCGCGCCCGTCCCGATAGCAGAAAAACAGGTTCACCGGGCTGAAATACAGCCCGAAACAACGCACCTGGCCCAGCATCAGCACCCGTTCCAGGTCCTGGCTGTCGCCTCCCAGTCGCGTCACTTCGTCCACCACCGCCTGCTTGAGGGGCACGGCGGCATCGCCCAGGTAATCCCGGCGCCGGAAACTGAGCGGCGCGAAGCGCTCCAGCGCAAACCAGCGGCCGGCGGCGGCCAGGGCGGGCAACTCATCCAGATCCAGGGCCAGCATGTACAGGCCGTAGCTGAAGTGGTGCGCCCGGGGCAGGTAACGGCGATGGCGCACCTGGCCGACATAGATACCGCTGTTAAGGCTCATAGCGCCTCCCCGAAGCGGTCACACACATCGAGCGCGCTGCGCACGCCATCCTCGTGGAAGCCGTTGTACCAGTAGGCACCGCAAAAGTGGGTGTGGCGCTGGCCGCAGATCTCGCCACGGCGCTGCTGGGCACGGATGGCGTCGGTGTTATAGACCGGGTGGGCATAGCGGAAACGGCGCAGGACGCGGGCAGGGTCGATGTCGGCGCTGCGGTTGAGGGTGACGCACAGGGTGTGCGGGCAGTCCAGCCCCTGCAGCAGGTTCATGTTGTAGGTCACCGCCGGCAGGGCCGTCTCGCCGCCCTCGAGGTAATAATTCCAGCTGGCCCAGGCCCTCGGCTCTTTCGGCAACAGCCGGGTATCGGTATGTAGCACCACCTCGTTGTCCCGGTAGGCCAGGCCGCCCAGTACCTGTCGTTCGGCGTCGCTGGCATCGCTCAGCAGGCGCAGCGCCTGGTCCGAATGGCAGGCCAGCACCACTTCGTCGAATCGCTCTTCGCCGGCATGGCTCAGCACGGTCACGCCGTCCCGGTCGCGCCGGATCCCGAGGACCGGGGTATTGAGCCGGATATCCTCAAGGCCGGCGGTCAGGGCCGGAATATAACTGCGCGAACCGCCTTCCACCACATACCACTGGGGCCTGTCGACCAGGTTGAGCAGGCCGTGGTGGTTGAAAAAGCGCAGAAAAAAGGCCAATGGAAAGTCCCGGCTGTCGGCCAGGGAAGACGACCAAATCGCCGCTACCATGGGCAGGATATAGTGTCCGGCAAAAAACGGCGAAAAGCCGTGCCGGTGCAGGAAATGGCCCAGGGTATCGCCGTCGCTCAGGCCGCCCGTCTTCAACAGTCGCTTGCACAACAGATTGAAGCGTACGATTTCCGCCAGAAAACCATAAAAACGTGGACTCAGCAGGTTGCGGCGCTGGGCGAACAGGGTATTCAGGGTATGGCCGTTGTATTCCAGCCCGGTCGACGCCTGCTGCACGCTGAAACTCATTTCGGTCGGCCGGGCGCCAACCCCGGCCTTGGCCAGCAGTTGGCGAAAGCGGGGATAGGTCCTGTCGTTGAACACAATAAACCCCGTGTCCACCCCGTAGCGGCGACCTCCCAGCTCGACGTCGACGGTAGCAGTGTGCCCGCCGAGGTAGTCGTTGGCCTCGAACAGGCTGATACGGTGCTGCCGGCCCAGCAGCCAGGCGCAGGTCAGACCGGAAATGCCACTGCCGATCACGGCGATGTTACTCATGCTTGCTCCTTGTCATGGATGCCGCCAGCCGCCGCCACCCGCCCGAGGGCAGCCAGGACAGCAGGCGCAACAGGGTAATGAAGGCGAAGGGAAAGGCGATTTCGGACCGGCCCCGGGCCAGGCCGCGGCGAATGGCCCGGCTGGCCTGCCCCGCCGCGATGCGTCCGGGCATGGGAAAATCGTTTTTGCGGGTCAGGGGGGTATCCACAAATCCCGGCCGGATCAGGCTGACCCCGATATCATGGCGCGCCAGATCGAGCGCCAGGCTGCGGGCCAGGTAATCCAGCCCGGCCTTGGAGGCGCCATACGCCTCGGCCCGGGTCAGGGGCAGCCAGGTGACCGAAGAACTGACCAGCGCCAGCCGACCGCCGGGCCTGATGCGGGGCAGCAGGGCGGCCAGGCAATTGGCGGTACCGAGCAGGTTGGTGCGGATCACCCGCTCGAACAGGGCCGCGTCGAAGTGCAGGGCGTCGTCCACGTATTCGCAGTTGCCGGCATTGAGGATCACCAGGTCCAGGTCGCGCTCGCCCGCCAGGGCCGAGGCCGCCTGCTCCCGGTTGGCCATGTCGAACAGGCACAATTGCGCCGCGGTTCCCTCCAGCGCCCGGGCCAGCTTGTCTTGGTCCCGGCCACAGGCCAGCACCTGCCAGCCGTCGGCGGCATAGTCCCGGGCCAGTTGCAGGCCAATACCGGAGCCTGCCCCGGTAATGAGTACGCGCTTCATGATGCCAGCCTCCCCTTGAGCCGGCGGATCACCGCCCCCAGCACCGGCAGCTGTTCATAGAGCAGGGCACCGAGGTCGAAGTAATCCCGGTGATAGTGAATGCGCCGGTCAAACCTCAGGTGGCTGATCCCGGGGACAACCACTTCCCGGCCACCATTGAGCCGGGAATGGACAAAGTGCATGCGCCAGCGCACAAAAGCCTCGCCCTCTTGCTCCATCACCTGCTCGATATCGAACCGGCATTGGCTGACGTGGGTAAAGAGGCCCTCGAAATAACCGACCAGGGCTTCCAGGCCGCGAAGATCGTGGGCCGGATCGCAAAAATGCACTTCGTCGGCGTAGACCTGCCGCAGGCCCGCCAGTCCGTCCGGCCCAAGCCGGCGATAGAGTGCACAAAAGGCGTCGAGGGCCGGGCTCATAAGGCCTCCTGCGCCTTGAGGGCGTCAAACATGGCGATGGCGTGCAGCCGGGCCCGGGCGTGATCCACCACGGGGGGCGGATAACCATGACCCGGGCGGTGTCTCGCCAGCCAGTCATGGGGGGCATGGATGGCGGTGGCTGGCACCCCGGCCAGCTCGGGTACCCAGCGGCGGATAAAGTCGCCCTGGGTATCGAAGCGCTCACTCTGGGTGGCTGGATTGAATACCCGGAAATAGGGCGCCGCGTCGGCGCCGGTGCCCGCCGCCCACTGCCAGCCGCCGTTGTTGGCCGCCAGTTCGCCGTCGATCAGCCGGGACAGGAACCAGCTCTCGCCCCAGCGCCAGTCGATATGCAGATCCTTGGTGAGGAAACTCGCCACCACCATCCGCAACCGGTTGTGCATCCAGCCGGTCTGCTCCAGGCAACGCATGGCCGCGTCGACGATGGGATAGCCGGTCTGCCCCCTACACCAGGCATCGAACCGTGTCCGGTCCTGGCTCCATTGCAATGCCTCGGTTTCCGGCTTGAAGGCCCGGTGCATCGACAGGGCGGGAAACACCACCAGCAGGTGGCGGTAGAACTCCCGCCAGATCAACTCGTTGAGCCAAGCAAATCCCGCCTCGCCGCGACTCATGGGCAACTGGCCCAACTCGGCCTCGATGGCGGCCAGGCACTGGTTGGGAGACAGCACGCCCAGGGCCAGATAGGGCGACAGGCTGCTGGTCGCCTCCAGGGCCGGGAAGTCGCGCTGCTCGCCGTAGCCGCGCAGCCGGGTGGCGCAAAACCGGGCCAGCAACTCGGCCGCCGCTTCCTCGCCCGCCGGCCAGGCACCGCTGTCGCGCCGTTCGCCGGACAGGGACAGCGCCGGCTCGGCCAGCGGCACCGCTACCTCGGCCGGGGCCGGCAGCAGCCGGTAGCCCTGGGCTCGCAGCCGGGCCAGCCAGGCCTTGGCAAAGGGGGTGAACACCTTGAACATGTCGCCGCCACGGGTGGTAACGCTGCCATGGGGGTGCACGCAATCGCCGTTGTAAACCCGGCAGGGAATGGCCAGGGCCTGCTGGACCGCCTTGTCACGCCGGCGCTCGTTGACCCCGAGGTCCCGGTTGGCGTAAAGGGCATCGATACCCTGGCGTGCCGTCCAGTCGGCCAGCAGGGCCGGCACCTGGTCAAAGCGCGGGCATTCCAGCAGGGTCAGGGGCACGCCGCACCGGGCCAGCCGGCGCGCCAGTTGCTGCAGGTTGCGACTGACGAAATCCCGCTGGATAGGGGCATTGCCGTGCTCCCGCCACTGCTGAGGACAATCCACATAGAGGGCAACCACCTCGTCGCCCTCGGCCATGGCCGCCTGCAGCGCCGGATTGTCGGCTACCCGCAGATCAGTTCGAAACCACACCAAATGTCGCATCGTATTTCCTCGCTATCTCGCTGACGCTGACCGCGAACGGCCGGTTGAGCCATCCCTGCTGCTGGTAGACCAGCCCCAGTTCGCCGACAAAAAAACAGGCCGAAGGCCAGTTGGCCTGGTGTTGCACAAACCAGCCCTGGCCCAGTCCGGCGCCGAGCAGCACCACCAGGCCGTCGACCTGCAGCCGGTCGGCGGCAAGCGGCAACTGGGCCGGATCCGCCGCCCCCAGGTCCAGGCTGCGGCATTCCAGCCCCTGCAGCTCAAACTGGGCCAGCAGGCTGTGCAGCTCGCCCAGTTGTCCGGCCCGCAATAGCGCCAGGCGGGGGCCGCTGCGAATGGTCAGCAAGGAATAAAAGGTACGGGTCAGCAGGGCGCGGGCGCTGTGTTCAATCAAGAGGGCATCGGGACGGACCAACTGGCCCAGCGCCACCAGCCAAGGCTCGATCACCCGCCGCAGCAGCAATTCGGCCGGATACAGGCTCGCCAGTTCCAGCAGTTCCGATTCCAGCCGGTTGATATTGAGCCGGCAGGCGCTCTCCAGCAGCCGGCTCCTGGCCTGCTCCCAGTTGGAGCCGTCCACCACGGGAGCCGGGTTGTCGAGCAGCCCCTTGACCTGGCCGATGCTGACCCCCTGCTCCAGCCAGTGCAGGATCTGGCGGATAAGCGCGATATCCTGTTCGGAATAGAGCCGGTGGCCCTTGTCGGTGCGCGCCGGCTTGAGCAGGCCGTAACGTCGCTGCCAGGCCCGCAGGGTAACCGGATTGATGCCGGTCAGCCGCGATACCTCGCGGATCGGGTATTTGGGTTCAGATGCCATAACGCAGCCGCAGGGCCTCCGGATGGGGATTGAGATAAACCTGCTGGCGCAGGTAGTCGTTGGGGTGCTCTTCCAGGTAGTGGCGCAGCAGGGTGATGGGCGCCAGCAGCGGCAGTATGCCCTCCCGGTACTGATGAATGGTGCGGGCCAGCTCCTGGCGCTGGCGGGAGCTGAGCTGGCGCTTGAAATAACCTTGCAGGTGCTGCAGCACATTGGTGTGGCCGGTGCGCCCGGCCCGGCGTCCCAGGGCCTGCATCAGTCCCTGGATGTAACCGTCGGCCTTGCGCTCCACCTCGCAGGACAAGTCCGACAGCAGCTGTCCCAACTGCTGGTAGCTGTCTCTGTGATGCGCCATCAGCAGGTATTTGTAACGGCTATGGAAAGCGATCAGGCGCGAAGGCGTCAGCCCCCGGTGCAACAGGCACTGCCAGTCATGCAGGGCATAAAGGCGGGTCACGAAATTTTCCCGCAGCACGGGATCATTGAGCCGGCCGTCCTCCTCTACCGGCAGCAAGGGCAGGGCCCGCATCAGTTCGGCGGCGTACAGGCCGGTTCCTTCCTTGGCGTTGCCCTTGCCGCTGTCGTGATAGACCCGTACCCGCTCCATGCCGCAACTCGGGGACTTGGCGCACAGCACATAACCGCTCAGACCGGAAAAACCCTCGGCCATGCGCCGGCCGTACTCGCGCAAAGCGGCGGTCACGTCCTCGCCCCTGGCGGTCTGGGCTATCAGCTCTCCCTCTCGGTTGATCAGCCGGATACTGGGCCTGGGCGTACCCAGGCCTATGGCCATCTCCGGACAAACCGGCACAAACTCCACAAAGCGGGCCAATTCCTCGGTGCAGAAATCGGAGCGCTTGTGGCCGCCGTCAAAACGCACCTGCTGGCCCATCAGGCAGCCACTGATGCCGACCCGGATAACCTGGGGATCAAACTTGTACATATCAATTCCTCTTGTACAACTATGCCATTACCATAGCTGTGGTTGTACAAGGAGATCAAGGTTGTACAAGAAAAATTTCATCCTGCCGAGTGCGCAAAAAAAGGGCACTCCCTTGCAGGCGTGCCCAAAACTCAGATCCAGGGATCTGAAACCCATCGAGAAACAAAAACAGCCTTAATCCTGCCTCAGCGGCGCAACAACTCCGCCGGCAGGGTGAAGGCCTCGCGGAAGCGGCGCAGGGCCAGTTCCGAATCGCCGGAGGCGAAGGCTTCCAGGCCGATATTGCCCCGGTAACCCACCTCATACAGCGCCCGGGCGATGGCGGGATAGTTGATCTCGCCGGTGCCGGGCTCGCAGCGGCCGGGCACGTCCGCCACCTGAATTTCGCCGATATGGGGCGCGCTGCGGCGGATCAGCTCTATCAGGTTGCCCTCGCCGATCTGGGCGTGGTAGAGATCGAGCATCATCTTTACCCGGGGCCGGTTCACCCCCGCCACCAGCTCCAGAACCTCCTGGGCGCGGGCGAAGGGCACCCCGGGGTGGTCCACCTCGGTGTTGAGGTTTTCCAGCACGAAGGTCACCCCGTGCCGCTCGCCCAGATCCGCCAGCCGGTTGAGGGTGTCGGCGGCCTTGAGCCACATGGCGCCGGTCACTTGCGTACAGGGTTTGACCGGCAGGCCCTTGTTGTCGAGGCCGGTGCCATGCAGGTTCAGCCGGGGAATGCCCAGCTCTTTCGCCACCGGTATCGACTGCTCGGCGGTGCGCAGCAACTCGGTGGCGCCCTCGTCGTCCGCCAGGGTGCCGGTGACATAGCCGGTCATGGAGGAGAAGGTCGCCCCGCTCGCCGCCAGCGCCGGGATGTCGTGCCGGGTCCAGTCCCAGATCTCGACCTGGAAGCCCTGCTGGTGAATATGCTTGATGCGCTCCAGTACCGGCAGCTCGAGAAACACCATCTCGGCACAGACCGCCAGGGTAAAGGGCTGGGAAACGTCCATGGTCATCGCTTCGCTCCTGATAATAACGGGGCCGCGGCCCCTTGCCTTACAGGCGGACCGTCTTGCCGGTGGTCCAGGACTCCACCGCCGCGTCGGCCAGGCGCAGGGCCTGCTCGCCTTCCTTGCCACCGCTCAGGCATTGGGCCCGGCCCAGGGCCACGTCCACAAAGTGGGCCCACTCGGCCTTGTAGGCTGCACTGTAACGCTCCAGGAAGAAATACTGGGGGTTGGCTTGGCCGGTGCCCTGATCGTTGGCCAGCTGGACGGTGTTTTCCAGCTGGTTCTCGGCCCTGAGCATGCCCTCGGCGCCCAAGAGCTCAATGCGCTGGTCGTAGCCAAAGCCGGAGCGGCGAGTATTGACGATGGTGCCCAGGGCGCCGGAGGCGAATTCCAGGGTGACCACGGCGGTGTCGATATCGCCGGCCTCACCGATGGCCGGGTCCACCACGCAGCTGCCGCGGGCGGTCACCGCCACCACCGGCTCGTCCACCAGGTAGCAGGCCATGTCGAAGTCGTGGATGGTCATGTCGCGGAACAGGCCGCCGGAGCGCTGGATGTAGGACACAGGGGGCGGCGACGGATCCCGGGACACGATCAGCACCGACTCGGCCTTGCCGATCTGGCCTTGCTGGTAGCGGTTGCGCACGGCGGCGAAGTTGGGATCGAAACGGCGGTTGAAGCCCACCAGCAGCGGCACCCGGCACTCCTCCACCACCTTGAGGCAGGCCTGCACCCGCGCAAGGCTCAAATCCACCGGCTTTTCGCAGAAGATGGCCTTGCCGCTGCGGGCCGCCAGCTCGATAAAGTCGGCGTGGGTGTCGGTGGCCGAGCCGATGACCACGGCGTCGATGCCCGGGTCCGCCATCACCTCTTCCAGGGTCTTCACCGGCGCACCGGTTTTCTCGGACAGGCTCAGGGCCGCTTCCGGGAACGCATCCACGATGGCCACCAGCCGGCTCTCGGGGTGCGCCACGATATTCGCCGAATGCACCTGGCCGATGCGGCCGGCGCCAATCAATGCCACCTTAATCATTTACCCTCTCCTTGTGCTTGTGTCGGCTTGCTTGTTCTTGGGTTACTTGCTTTTGGGATAGTTATCGGAATTCACCCAGGCGTGATCGGCCTCCCAGGTAAAGCGCCACTTGCGGGTGGGCCCGGCCATCACGTTCAGGTAGTAGTTGTCGTAGCCAGCGATGGTGGCCACCGGGTGGTAGCCTTTCGGCACCTGCACCACGTCCTGGTTGTAGGGCGCCATGCACTCGTCCAGCTCGAAATCGTCGGTATAGACCCGCTGCAGGGCAAAGCCCTGGGGCGGATCGAAGCGGTGGTAATAGGTCTCTTCCAGGTAGGTTTCGCCCGGCTCGGCGTCCCGGTCGTGCTTGTGGGACGGGTAGGAGCTGGTGCAGCCCTCGTCGGTGAACACCTCCACCACCAGCAGGCTGTCCGCGGCGGCGGTGTCGGGCAGGATGTTGTGCACATAGCGCCGGTTGTGGCCCTTGCCGCGGTGCTCGGCATCGATGCTGTCGGGGCCGATCAGCCGCGCCGGGTGGTTGCCGAAACCCGGCGCCTTGCATACCGCCAGTTCCACCTTGGTTTGGGCGGTGACGGTGAAATGATCGTCGTTGGGCACATAGACGGCGTAGGGCTTCTTGCGCTCGAAGGGGCTCATCCGCTCGCCGATGGCATCGAGGCTGAGCTCGCAGGTGCGCACGCTGGCCTTGCCCGCCACCAGCACCAGGCAGACTTCCCGGTCCAGGGTGTCCTGGCTCAGGCTCTGGCCGGCCTCCAGCTCATACACCTCGAAGCCCACATAGCCCCAGCCGGCCGATTCCGGCGTGATGCGCTGGATGGCGCCCTGGCTGTCCGGTTGCCGGCGCTTGGATAATAACTTGGACATCCGCTCCCCCTGGTTGGTGAATGACTGATTCTGCTGGAAGTGATAATAAAACATTTATTTCGTTTGGTGAAATTGTGAATTTAAAAATCCAAGCGCTCTTTGGCGGAACTGTGACTGGCGACACAATTCGTTAACCTCGTCGGCCGGAACGGGCCGGTTTGGAGCAGGCTGGCACGGAGCCGGCGCGCGGCGGGGCTATTCCAGGTATTGCCGGCGGTACCGGCCGGGGGGGATGCCCACCACCTTCCGGAAGGCGGTGTTGAAGTAGTTGGGGTTGTCGTAGCCCACCATCAGCGCGATGTCGGTGACGCTGAGCCCGGTGTTGATAAGCAACGTCTGGGCCTCGCCGATGCGCCGGCGGATCAGGTACTGGATGGGCGAGCAGCCCACGCTCTGCCTGAAGCGGTGGGCGAGGTAATAAGGGCTGATGTTGAGCGCCTCGGACAGCCGGCCCAGATCCAGCTCGTCCTGGTAGTGCCGGTCGATATAGCGCTTGACGCTTTCGCCCAGCTCGTAGCGGGCTTCCGCCTCCTCCGCGTCCTGCTCGTCGATCAGGCTGGACACCATCAGCAGCAGCGCCTGCAGCAGGTGATCGCAGCAAGCCAGGCTGAGCCGGTGCTCGGAACGGATCTGGGCATGCAAGAGCCCGAACAGGCTGTCGAATTCCCCATGGCGCTCGCCGGTGGGGATCCGCACCCGGCCGCGGCTCAGGGTGTTTTTGGGCAGGCCCCGGAGCTTGAGGTTGGTGAAGGCGCAGCAATAGACGCTCATGCCCTCATTGGGGTTGGCGGACTCGTCGTGCAGCACACCGCTGTTGTAGATCAGCAGATCGCCCCGCCCGGTATGGTAGGCGCGGCCGTCGATGATATGGGTGCCGCTGCCCTCGCGGATAAAGACGATCTCCACCCGGTCGTCGTGCCGGTGCATGGCGCGGGGCAGCCGGGTGTCGCCGGCGTCGGCCAGGCAGAGGTACATCAGCTCGGCCGGCTGCTCCAGCTCCAGCCGGCCCCGGCGTTTGCCGCTGACAAAATGCTGTATCACGCCGTCTCTCCTGGTTTGGCCCACCCGCTTATCTTGTCCCCGGGGAGCATGCGGCGCAAGCCCGCCCCTCAGCGGTAATCCACCCACACCGCGCCCTGGTCCGCCGAGCGCACGCAGTTTTCCACCCAACGCACCCCTTCCACCCCGGCCTCGATGCCGGGGATGTGCAGGGCCCGCGCCCGGTCGTGCTCGCCCGCGTCGCAGGCTTCCATCGCCAGGGCGAAGCGGTAGTAGAGGTTGGACCAGGATTCGAACAACCCCTCCGGATGGCCGCCGCCGATGCGATCGTCCTCCCGCGCCTCGGGGTAGAGGTAGCCCATGCCCCGCTCCAGGATGCGCGCCGGCTCGCCCTGGATTTCAAAACGCAGCTGGTTGGGCTGCTCGTCCCACCACTCCAGACTAGCCCGGGAACCGATCACCCGGATCTTCTGGCCGTGCATGGAGCCGGCGTTGACCGCGCTGGCCCAAACATGCCCCATCACCCCGCCGCAGTACTGCATCAGCACATAGGCGTTGTCTTCGAGCGGTGCCCGACTCCGCACGAAGCTCTGGCGGGCGCACAGCAGCTTTTCAATCTTCAGCTGTGGCAGCATCACTTCGGACAGATAGAGCGGATGGGTGGCCAGATCCCCCAGCACATAACTGGGCCCGGCGTAACGGGGATCCACCCGCCACCGGGTGCTGGGGCTCCCCTGCTCCACCGCCTCGCTGTGGAAGCCGTGGGCGAACTGCATGTGCACCATGCGGATCTCGCCCAGCTCGCCGTTGGCGATCATGGCCCTGGCCTGGGTGATCATCTGGTGGCCGGCATAGCCGTAGGTTACGCACAGCATGCGCTGCCGGCGCTCGGCCAGGGCGCGCAGCTCCTCGGCCTCGGCCAGGGTAAAGCACAGGGGTTTTTCGCACACCACGTGCAGGCCGGCTTCCAGCGCCGCCTTGCTGATGGCGAAGTGGGTGCCGTTGGGGGTGGCGATGGACACCGCCTGGATGCCGTCTTCCCGTTTGGCCTCTGCGGCGAACAGGGTCTGGTAGTCGGCATAGCAGCGCTCGGGCGCCACTTGCAGGCCGGCGCCGAATTCCCGGCCCCGTTCGGGGTCGAGGTCGAAGGCGCCGGCCACCAGTTGGAAGCTGTGATCGCGCAGCGCCGCCGAGCGGTGGATATAGCCAATCTGGCTGCCCTTGCCGCCGCCCACCATGGCCCAGCGGATGGGTGCCTTGACCTTGCGTTCTCCATAAATCATTGCGGTTTCTCCTTGTTCCAGTCGTCTGTAGGTATCCCGAGTCCGGCCAAAGCGCCAGTGTCGCCTGCTGGCGCTACCCTCGGCGCCGAAGCTTGGAAGAGGCAGCAGGGATGGCCTCCACCGACCGTCACATGCCATGGATGGCATGTGCGAGCCTACAGGGGGCGAGCTTGCTCGCCGCGACGAGCGGTTCCGGCCTGACCGAACATCCAGTGAATGTTCGCAGCAGGCCGAAACAGCGAGTGTCATATTTTGCGGCGTGTCGGTGGAGGTAGCCCTGTTGTCTCTTCGCTGGCCACAACGGGCAGCTTTGCAAAGTTCGTGTACTGGCCCTAAAACCCCTTGCTTTGCAGAAAGGCCAGGCTGGCGGCCACATCCTGCAGGCTGCCGGCGGCGTTGCGCGGATCCCGCTCCTGCTCCACCGTGATATAGCCCTGGTAGTCCAGCTCCTTGAGCAGGGCGTGGATGGCGTCGTAATCCAGCACGCCCCGGCCGATGGGGCACATCACGCCCCGGGCGCAGGCGGCGAAAAAGTCCACCGGCTCCGCCATCACCTCGGCATATACCTTGGGGTCTATGTCCTTGAAGTGCAGGTAGTCGATGCGCCCGGCATGGCGCCTCAGCCAGCTCACCGGATCCATCTTCGAGTAGTAGAGATGGCCGGTGTCCAGGCACAGGCCGGCCACCTCGGCGGGGATATCGGCAACCAACTGCTCGATTTCGTCCTCGAATTCGATATAGCCGCCCGCGTGGGGATGGATCACCGCCCGCACCCCGTACCGGTCCCGGGCCAGGGTGGCGATGGCCTCGATGTGCGCCATGGCCTGCCGCCAGCGCTCGGGCGAGAGCCTGGGCGCGCGCTCCGGGTGGCCGGCCACCAGGCTGCGCTCGGCGTGTACATGGTCGATCAGCACCAGGTAGGGGGCGGCGAAGCGCTGGCCCTGCGCCTTGGGCAACCGGGGCAAGCGGGTGAGCAGGTCGCAGATATCACGGGTCTGGCGCAGCAGGTTGTCGAGGTTGGCCGGGTCCACCAGATCGTCGAAGATGGTGCCCGCCACCACGCTCAGGCCGTTGGCCTCGAGCGCCGTGCCGACCCGGTCGATATCCAGCGGCAGGTAGCCGTAGGGGCCGAGCTCGATGCCCCGGTAGCCGGCCTGGGCCGCCTCGCTCAGCACCCTTTGCCAGGGCGGCAGGTGGGGATTATTGACGTCGTCCACGCCCCAGCAGCAGGGGGCACTGGTGATGTGCATGGTCATGATGGCACCTCGGATAGGGCTTTACGCCGTTGTTAATGTGCTGTTATTAGAGCAAAAGCCGGCGGGGCCCATATTCGATTTCTTGCGCTTTGTAGGTGTTGGCTAAAGGCAGGAATTGCGCCACAGGGCGTATCGGAGTGGGCTGCGAGTAAAAAGAGCGGAGCAAAACTTTGTTTTCTTGCTTTAAGGGGCAGAGAGGGCTGCCCCTTAAGCCTTCACGCCTGCCGCTGTTGCTGGCTCCGGCTCAGTTGGCGGCCGAAGTCCGCTTCCGTCCAGTCTTCTTCCAGTGCCCGGCGCAGCAACTGCTGCTGGGTCTGCGGCGCCAGGCCGCCGAGGGGCGGATCCCGGTCCAGATTGGTGGGAAAGGAATACCCATCGGCGGCGGCCGCGATCAGCGCCGACAGCTCGGGCTCCGCCAGTTGGCCCTGGCGATAGCGGGCCAACAGCGCCGGATAGAGGTGTCGCAATATCCGCTCCCGGTTCACCGTTTCCATCGGCTTGCCGAAGGCGGAAGACACCTGCAGCAGATTGGCGGTGCGCACCACATCCTCGGTGCTGTTGCTGCCGGCGGCGTGGAACAGGGCCGGGCTGAAGAACAGCATGTCCCCCCGCTCCAGCGGCAGCTGCACCGCGTGGCGCTCGAAGTAGTCGATAAAGTCCGGCCGCCGCCAGGCCAGGTAGCCGCCCTCATACCGCTGGGAAAAGGGCAGCAACAGGGTGGGTCCCGCGGCCAGGGGCATGTCCGAGTGGGCCACGGCCCCCTGCAGGGTCAGGTACTGGGACAATTGCTGCACCGGCAGCGGGAAGCGGCTCGCGTCGGCCGCCGACTGGAAGCCGAGGTGGTAGTCCCGGTGTGGCTGCTGGGCCTGGCCGCCCGGGCGCACCACATTGACCTGGGCGGTCATCTGGTACCAGGGCCCCAGCCAGGCCTCGCACACCAGCGCCAGCAGGGGGTTGGCGTAGTAGTCGATAAAGGCCTCGGCGTCCCGCTCCGCCACCTTCTGCAGCGAGTTCCAGATCCGGCCGTTGTGGCCGGCCTGGGCGAAATGATCCGCCGCCGTCCCACGCTCCGCCTCCTCCGCGAAGATGCGCCCGAACACCGCCGTGTTGCGCTCGATCACCCCCTGGTCGGCATAGCCGCCCTTGATCACCAGCACCCCCGGCCCCTGGGCCAGGGCCCGGTGCAGCTCGGCCAGCACCTCGGTGCGATGTCGTTGGGCGGCGGCGTTGAGGGTTGACGCCCGGTAGACCAGCACCCGGCGTTCGATACCGGCCGCCAGGGGATAGTCGGACAAAACCGGAGACTGTTCGCACAGGGCGGCGAACTGTGCCAGATCGAGTTGCTCCGGCTGCAGATAGAGCGCCGTCATGCCGCGCCTCCTTCCGGCAGGACCAGGGCCGCCGGCGGCTTGGGGGTGCCTTCGTCGCCGCAGCCGATCACCCCCTGGTCGAAGTCGATGATGGCGCCGGTCATCATGCCCGACTCGTCGGACAGCATAAAGGCCAGTGCCCGCGCCACCTCCTCCGGCTTGAGCAGGCGGCCGAAGGGCTGCGCCTGCTCCACCCGGGCCAGCCAGTCGTCGTCCGCACCGTGGTACTGGCGCTGGATCTCGTGCTCGTGGGGCGAGTCCATCCAGCCGATGTTGAGGCCGTTGACCCGGATCCGGTTGCGCATGGCGCTGTAGGCCGCGTTCTTGGTGAGGGTGGCCAGGGCGCCCTTGGAAGCGGCGTAAGGGGTGAGAAAGGACTGGCCGCCATGGGAAGTCATGGTGATGATATTGGCGATGCTGCCTGCTGTTCCGGTGCGGATCATCAGCTTGATGGCCGCCTGCATCAGGAAGAAGGGCGCCCGCACGTTGACCGCGAAGATGCGGTCGAACAGCTCGGGGCTGGTGTCGAGGATGCAGCCCCGATCCGACATGCCGGCGCAGTTGGCCAGGCCGTGCAGGGTGCCGAAGCGTCGTTCGGCCTCGTCGATAACGGCCTGGCAGTCCTCCGTCCGCGCCAGATCCGCCGGCACGAACCAGGACGGACAGCCCATGTTGGTCAGCCGGTCGGCCTGGGCCTGCCCCTTGTCCCGGCTGCGCCCGCACAGCACCAGGCCCGCCGCCCCCCGTGCCGCCAGCAACCCGGCCACCGCCGCCCCCAGCCCCTGGGTGCTGCCGGTCACCACGAAATAACGCCCTTCGAAGTCTCGCTTGTCATTCTGGTTCATCTGTCCCTCCGGTGACACTCATTAAAAACAAACATTTCGTTTTTGTTGGTTTCGAATCGATAGTAGCATTTACACTTCGGCAACAAGACCTCGGCAACGCCTCAGAAACGCCTCATGAACGAGCTCGACCGCAAGAAATTTTCCATCAAGCAGATCGCGGCCCAGGCCGGGGTCAGCAAGGCCACTGTGGACCGGGTGCTGCACCGGCGCGGCCAGGTGCACTACCAGACCCTCAAACGGGTGGAGCAGGCCATCCGCGAGCTGGACAGCCAGCAACGGGCGGCGCTGGCCGCCGGCCGCACCCTGTACTTCGACGTCGTCATGCTGGCGCCGGAGCGGTTCAGCGAGGCGGTAGCGGAGGCCATAACCAGCCAGGTGGGCAGCCTGGCCCCCTACCGGATAAGCCCCCGCTTTCACCTGTTCGAAGACATCGGCGTTACCGAACTGGTTAAATTGCTACAACGCAGCCTCGAGCAGGGCAGCCAGGGGGTGATCCTGAAGGCGCCGGACGAGCCGCCGGTCAACGAGGCGGTCAACCGGCTGTTCGAGGCGGGCATCCCGGTGGCCACCCTGGTCACCGATCTGCCCGCCAGCCGGCGCATCGGCTACATCGGTATGGACAACCGCAGCGCCGGGCGCACCGCCGGCTACCTGATGCGTCGCTGGCTGCCGCCCATCCCCGCCCGGGTGGCGGTGGTGCTGAGCAGCCAGGGCTTTCGCGGCGAGGAAGAGCGGGAGAGCGGTTTTCGCCAGTGGCTACGGGAGCAGGCGCCGCACCTCGAAGTGGTGGAGCTGAGCGGCGGCCTAGGGATATACGACAATACCTTGAGGCTGATGACCGACTGCCTGGACCGTCACCCTGATCTCAATGCCGTCTACAGCGTGGGTGGCGGCAACAGGGCCATCGTCGATGCCTTTGCCGTCCGGGGCCGCTCGCTCGAGGTGCTGATTGGGCACGATCTGGATCGGGAAAACCGCCAGTTGCTGGCGGAAGGCCGCATCGCCGCCCTCATCGACCACGACCTGCAGCAGGACGCCCGCCGGGCCTTTATGCAGTTGCTGCGCTTTCATGGCTTTCTGCCGGCCAGTGCCGCCCCGCCGGATTTCTCCCGGGTGCTGGTGGTCACTCCCTTCAACATGGCGGGCTGATCACCACCAGGTCCGGAGGCTCAGTTGCAGGAAGTGCAGGCCAGAGAGGAACAAGAGCCCGTAGCACAGCCGGTAGATCAGCCGCTGGCTGGCGGTTCGGACCAGCCAGACCCCGAGCCAGACCCCGACCGGCACCAGGGGCACCAGCATCAGCGAAGTTTGCAGGTTGCCGGGGTTGAGCTGCCCCAGCAGGGTGTAGGGCACCAGCTTCATCAGGTTCACCAGCGCGAACAGCACCGCCATGGTGCCGACCAGCAGCCGTTTCTCCAGTTGCTGGGGCAGCAGGTACATGCTGGCCGGCGCCCCGCCGGCGTGGATGGTGGTACTGAACAGGCCGGTGAGGGTGCCCCACAGGGTGCCCTGGCCCAGGCCGCCGGCCCGGGCCGGCACCGGCGGGCTGAACCAGTGGTGCAGGCAGAACAGGATGGAGGCAATACCGATAAAGCCGGTGAGCAGCCAGGTCGGCGCCCGGGCCATCAGCAGCCCCGCCAGCGCCACCCCCAGCAGGGCGCCGGGGATGAGCTGGCGGATCTGGCGCCAGCACACATAGCGGTGGTGCCAGGCCACGGCGAACAGGTCCATCAGGCACAGCAGCGGCAGCAGCACGGCGGCGGCGGTGGCCGGATGGGTGGTCAGGCTGATGAGCGGCACCGCCACCACTCCCAGGGCACCGCCCAGGCCGCCCTTGCCGATGCCGTAGATCAGCACGGCGGGCACGGCGACCAGGTAGAAGAACGGATCGGTGATCATCATGGTCCCTCAAAAAAAACCGGCCCAGGGGCCGGTTTCGGATATCAGCCGTTGGCCCGGACCATCGCGGCCGGTACTTCCTTGGCTTCCAGCCTGGTTTTGGACAGCATGGTTTCTTCCATCTGCTCCAGGGTCACGCCCTTGGTCTCGGGCAGGAAACGGGTGACGAAGAAGTAGGACAGCACGCAGCAACCGGCGAACAGCCACATGGGGAAGGCGCCGTTGAAGTGTTCCAGCAGGAAGGCGTTGTCGTTCATCAGCGGGAAGCCGAGACCGATACAGAAGTTGCTCACCCACATGGCGGCGATCGCCAGCGACATGCCCTCGGAGCGCATCCGGTTGGGGAAGATTTCGGACACCACCACCCAGGCGCCCACCGCCCAGGAGAAGGCGAAGAACAGCATGAACAGCAGCATGCCGGAGAGGATGAAATAGCCGTTGCGCACCGCCTCGGCCCCGGCAAGGCCCGCCGCGTGGTAGAGGAAGTAGGAGGTGACCAGCAAACCGACGGTCGAGCCGATGGCGCCGATGCGCAGCAGCGGCACCCGGCCCACCCGGTCCATCAGAAAGGCGCCGATGGAAGTCCCGATCAGTTGCACCACCCCGATCCAGATGGTCATAAACAGGGCGGCCTCGTTGTTGCCGGTGGCCTGCTCCAGCACCACGGGGGCGAAATACATCATCACGTTGACGCCGGTGGTCTGCTGGAGGACGGCGATCATGCAGCCCACGAAGGCGATAAACCAGAACGCCTTGTCGTTGCGGTAGTCGATCTTGCGCTTTTGCTGCTGCTCCAGTTGGCGCTGCTTGAGCGAGTCCTTGATTTCCTTGAGCACCTTTTCCGGGTAGGGGCCGTTGTAGATCTTGCGCAGGGTGGTCAGGGCCGCGGCGTCGTTGCCCTTTATCACGTTCCAGCGGGGCGATTCGGGGATGAACATCACCACCAGGCAGAACAACAGGCAGGGGATCACCTCCGAGCCCAGCATCACCCGCCAGCCCATGTCCACCAGCCAGGCTTCGCTCGCGCCCTTGGCGATCAGGTAATTGATGGTAAAGATCGCCACCTGGCCGAACACGATGGCGAAGGTCTGCATGCCGATCGCCCGGCCGCGCATGTCCTTGGGCGAGACTTCCGACATGTACATGGGCGACACCGCCGAGGCCAGGCCCACCGCCACCCCGCCGATCAGGCGGTAGACGATAAACCAGGAGAAGCTATCCACCAGGGCGGAGCCCAGGGCGGAAACGGTAAACAGCAGCGCCGCCAGCACCAGCGCCTTCTTGCGCCCGAGCCGGCCGGCGATGGCACCGGCGGCAAAGGCGCCGACGATGCAGCCGATGGCCACATTGGAGACCGCCCAGCCCACACCGGCGGCGTCCAGCCCGAAATAGCTCTTGATGGGGCCGATGGCGCCGGAAATCACCGCCGTGTCGTAGCCGAACAGCAGGCCTCCCAATGCGGATACTGCGCAGATCAGCAGTACGTACTTGATGTTGTATCTTCCTTGCGGCGTCATGATGCCTCCGTCTGAATAGCTGCCTGGCCATGGGCCTGCGTAAAAATAACGTAGCGTTGTTGTTATCAATCCATCTCAACAACAAACATAAACAAATAATTTATAATTATAAATTTTGAAATAAAAATTCCATGATCTGGGTCGCGATTTGTGGCTGATTTGTAAATTTTTGTTTGATCGGGATCCCGTTTCGGCACCGCTCCGGGCACCGTCAGGGTAAAACGACGACTGCTCGTTTCATATTGCGGAAAGAGGATGGGATCCAATAACGATTGGGGTGATATTGACAGCTAGAGCACCGATCAGTTTAAAAATTGACCAATCAGCTATTTGTTGTCTGTTGCAACCCAGAGAAGAGTCAACAGGGCCACCTCCGCCGACACACCGCAAGTACGTCCCTGTAGGCTCGCACCTACCATCCCTGGCAGGTGACGGTCGGCGGAGGCCATCCCTGTTACCTCTTTCAAGCTCTGACGCCGTCTGAAGGTGCTGCCAGCAGGCAGCTGCGGTGCGATAGGGAGGACAAGGGGGACTGCTCCGCCGGCCCTCCGCGCCAGGGAAGGCGCGGCGGAGCCCCCAGGGACGGGTTCACGGCGTGCCGGAGGAGTAGTGCCCTTTGGCCGACAAACTACACCTCGTCAGAAGCCATCGAAGCCTCCGACAAAGGGCGTTGCCTAAGTTTTAAACTATATGGCGCTCTAGCGTGGCTGGTCGTGCCTCGTCTGTACTTCTGGCGTTTGTGTTCAAGGACTGGAGTAACGAGTATAGGTTAGCAATGGTATCTGCCGACTGGTGACTTCTCTCCCTTCAACAGCTGCCCGAATCAACTCGATGCTGGCCGAAACTTCGGCGTCAATGTCGTGCCCCAGCACAATATCCATATCACCGGAATCAAGCAGCTGGCGTGTGTGCTCGGTAATTTCATGCCCAATAAAGAGAACAGACCCTTGCAGTTGAGCATCTCTGATGGCTTGTGCTATCCCCCTGTTGCCGCCCGCAGCATTGTAGATACCTACGACATCGGAATGCTCCTCAAGGTACGCCTTGACGCTTTCATAAGAGTAGGCAGAATCGTCTTTCGAATTCACCCGCTCTTCAATGTGCAAGTGTGGAAAGTCGGCGCGTAACACGCGGCGAAAACCGACTTCACGCTCCTCCAAACCCCTGTAAGGAGCACTCACAACCAGCAGAATCCTGCCATTCGCCTTGGGCAACATACGCCCCATAAAGAATGCGGCCGTGGCACCCGCACTAGTCTGATCGACACCGACATAGCCTGTACGGCCGGAGTTAGGCAGATCGGTGGTCAGACAAACGACCGGGATACCCTGCCCTGTTACCGACCTGACAGCCCGGTTGATCAATGGATCTTCTGGAGCGATCAGCACAATGCCTTCAGCTTCTTCAGCCCGCTGCTCAATCAACTGTGCCAGCGCAGTAGCATTTGCGTCAGCGGTGGCGACACTATCAAAGCTACAAACCATATCTTGGTGCTGAGTGGCAAACTCCGTCACAGCCCTCTCAACCAGCCCGGTAAAAGTCGGACCAGCTTCCGTGATAAAGGCAACCCGTCGAATTCGCCTGCTCTCACTTCCTCGCTCATCAGAACTCAGCCGCTCTATCGCCAGCATTACCTTGCTGCGCGTTACTTCACGAACGCCGCTACGCTGGTTGAGTACACGGTCGACAGTCGCCGTACTAACACCTGCAGCCTTGGCTATATCAGTTACGGTAGGCCCTTTCCAGTTTGCTCGCTCAGCCATCGTTGAATCGTCACTCATCACAAATTGATTAAACATACATCAAAACAAAAAAACATCAAATATCACAGATGAAAAATGATGAAAAGCAGGCTAAAAACTCATATTTGATGTTATTAAAATCAAATATAGATAAAAATAGAGCTTTAAATAATCTTTTTTTGATTTGATTGTTGACATATGATGTTGATGAGTCAAATATTCAGCAACGGGAGTTCCTTGCTTGATCACATAACTCCCGCATGTGATCGGAACACAAAAGAGGTGTCACTCGACACCTTCACTACTCAAGAGGTCGAACATGGTCAACCCCACAAACAATCCTGCAAATCCCGTACGCTGGGGGATTATCAGCACCGCCGGCATTGCCCGTTCGAAACTGGTTCCCGCCATGCAGGCCAGCCCCTGGTGTGAAGTACTGGCGGTCGGTTCGCGCTCTCTCGACGGTGCTCAGGCATTTGCTAAAGAATTCGATATTCCACGGGCCTACGGATCCTACGAGGCCGTGCTGGACGATCCGGACGTGGAAGCGGTCTACATACCGCTACCCAACCACCTGCATATAGACATCGCGCTCGCGGCCGCCGCCCGCGGCAAGCATGTGCTGTGCGAAAAACCGATCGCGATGACTGGGGCGCAAGCGGAAAAACTCCGTGACGTTGAAGGTAATGTATTGGTCTCCGAGGCGTTCATGGTGCGCCACCATCCACAGTGGGAAGCGCTGCGTGAGCAACTGCGCAGTGGCAAGCATGGCCCGGTCCGGACAGCCCAGGCCATGCTCTCCTTTATGCTGGACGATCCAAGCAACTTCCGTTTCAACACCGATTTCGGCGGCGGCGCCATGTATGACCTTGGCTGCTACGCCACCATGACCACTCGCTACGTGTTCGAAAGCGAACCAGTACGGGTATTCTGCGCCATGTCACTGGATCCGGAGAACGATACCGATTACCTCTCCAGTGCCATTCTGGATTACGGCGAAGGGCGCCTCGCCAGCTTCACCGTCGGTATCAAGATGTCCGCAGCCCAGCGCCTCCAGGTAGTCTGTGAAAAGTCGATGCTGGATCTACCGGCGCCCTACGTGCCAACCCCCGGTGCTCCGGCCAAAATCCTGATCGACAGTCATACAGGGCTCGATGACTTCGCTCCGATCAGCCATCCAATGCCGGAGGCAGCACAATATGAGTGCGAAGCTACCAACTTCGCCAAGGCAGTGCGCGGAGAAAAACCGCTGGCGTTTGGTATCGACGATGCAATCCGCCAGATGCGCGTACTTGATGCGCTCTTCGCTTCGGCCAAGAGTGGCACTTGGCAGTCAGTTTGATCACTCGGCACTACACTTTTAAACCAGCAGAATATGGGTATTACCATGAACGATTTTGGAATTGCCATTCTCGGTGCCGGCATGATCGGTGCAGCCCACGCCTCGGGTTACCGGGCACATCAGTCCCGGTTTCAACGTGACGGTGCTAATTTCCAGCTTCTGACCGTCTGTGACGCGCGCCAGGAAGCTGCTGAAGCTCTCGCCACCAATTACGGCTTTGCAGAAACTGCAACGGACTGGCGTGCAGTAATTGCCGATGAGCGAGTAAAAGTGGTCAGCGTGACCTTGCCGAACTTCGAGCACGCCACCGTTGCTCGGGCAGCACTGGCCGCCGGCAAACATGTACTGTGCGAAAAGCCGCTCGCCCTGACCGCAGCAGAGGCTCGTGATTTGGCTGAATTAGCCAGCACAGCCGGCGTCAACAGCGGCACTGTATTCAACAACCGCCGGGTACCTGCGATCCGGGAAATCAAGAATCTGGTCGCTGCCGGAGAAATCGGCGAGCCAGTTCACATCCTGATACAGTACCAATCGGAGTATGCCGCCGATCCGACACTGCCCCACAGCTGGCGTTACCTGAAAGACAAGGCCGGTGGCGGTGCTCTCCATGATATTGGCGCCCATGCGATCGACGTCGCGCGTTTTATCTGCGGCGATATCCTCGAAATCGGTGGCGCAATATCATCGACTACCGTTCCCCGGCGTTTTCTGCCGGCACAGGCAGCGGCCGGGCACAATCACGTCGCACTCAGCAATGAAAGCCTTCCCGTCGACACCGATGACGTCAGCTCTTGCGTAATGCGATTTGAAAGCGGCTGTCAAGGACTGTTCTCAACTAGCCGCGTCGCTGTAGGCATGGGTAACACCCTGTCCTTCGCGCTTAGTGGTACCCGAGGTACTGTGCGCTATAGCTCGGCGCGTCCTGGTGAGTACGAAATAGCTCGCCTCGACGATAGTCCCCAGGCCTTCAGGATCATCTCAAACCGCCCTGCCTCCCCCTACGTCAGTGAGCGCACCCCGGTTCCGCACGACGGAGTGGGAATCGGCTTTGCCGAAGTCTTCGGTTTCATGATTGCCGAATTCATGGAATCGATCGCCCAGGGTCAGCCATTCACCAATGGTTCCATAGAAGACGGGTTACGAGTCGCGGAAATTCTTGAGGCAATTCAACTGAGCGCAGATGAACACAGACCGGTCCAAATCAGCGAAATACGGCAGTAACGGCAACACAAATCTCGAACAGATTAAGAGGAGAACAAGATGTATAACGTAGCTTTATTAGGTGCGGGGCGTATTGGTCAGATCCATGCTGCCAGCGTCGCAGCTCATCCGAAATGCGCTTTGGCACATGTTGTCGACGTTCATCAGCCTGCCGCTGAAGCGCTGGCCACCAAATACGGCGCCAAAGTATCCAGCGTCGAGGATGCTCTGGCGGACAAAAACGTCGATTTGGTGATGATTTGCACTATTACCGACACGCATGCCGACCTGATCGAAGCCGCCGCTCGTGCAGGTAAGGCAGTTTTCTGTGAAAAGCCGGTTGACTTGAGTATCGACCGCGTACGCGAGTGTCTCGCCGTGGTTAAGAAGCACAACACCAAGTTGATGGTGGGCTTCAATCGTCGCTTCGACCCCAACTTCGCACATCTACAGCAGTCCCTGACCAGCGGTGAAATCGGCAATCTGGAACTGCTGACCATCTGCTCTCGCGATCCGGCCGCACCGCCAGCCAGCTACGTCAAGGGCTCTGGCGGGTTGTTCCGGGACATGACCATTCATGACCTCGACATGGCCCGCTGGCTGTTGCAGGAGGAGCCGGTCAGCGTCTACGCCAGCGCCTCCGCAGTGGTCTCCCCCGAAATCAAGGAAGTCGGCGATGTCGATACCGCCGTCGTCACTCTGACTTGTGCCAGCGGAAAAATCGCCGTGATCACCAACAGCCGCCGCGCGGCATACGGTTACGATCAGCGTGTCGAGGTCCATGGTAGCGAGGGCATGCTGGCCGTAACCAACGTGCCGGAAACCACGCTAGTCAAGTCCGACGCCCAGGGCGTTGTCGCACAAAAGCCACTGCACTTTTTCCTCGAGCGCTACGCCGCCTCCTATCGCAGCGAGTTCGAGGCCTTTATTACTGCGCTGGAGGGTGAATCAGGTCCCGCGCCTTCCGGCCTGGATGGTGAACGTGCGCTGATCCTGGCCGATGCGGCGCTGGAGTCACTGCAGACCGGTAAGGCTGTCGCAGTCAAACTCTGAGGAGAAAAATCATGAAAATCGGAATGGTAACCGACAGTCTGGCACATTTGTCATTCGACGAACTGTTGCGTCAGTCGGCGGAGCTAGGACTCGACTGCGTCGAGTTTCCTACCGGCAACTGGTCGGCCGCCCCCCATATCAACATCGATGCATTGTTGGACAGCGATAAAAACCGCCGTGAGTTTCTCGCTCGGGTGCGGGATCACGGGCTTGAAATTTCAGCCCTGACAGCCAACGGCAACCCCCTGCACCCCAAAAGCGGGGTCGAGCAGGATGCCTGCCTGCGCAAAACCATCAGGCTCGCCGCACTGATGAATATTGAACGTGTCAACGCCATGTCAGGCCTTCCCGGAGGGCGCGGCGATGCCAACCCGAACTGGGTGACCGTTGCCTGGCCTCCCGATTGCCACGAGATCCTCGACTATCAATGGAATGAAGTCGCCTTGCCCTACTGGCAAGAACTGGTCGCGTTTTCCAATAATGCAGGCATTCACAAGATTTGCCTTGAGCTGCATGGGGGGCAGCTGGTTTACAACTGCGAAACCTTTAACCGCCTACGCAATGCAGTCGGTGATACCGTTGGTGTCAACCTGGATCCGAGCCATCTGCTTTGGATGGGGGCAGACCCCATTGCCTGTGTGCGGGAGTTGGGCGATGCCATCTACCACGTGCATGCCAAGGACGCGCTGATCGACAATCGCAACTGTGCGATTAACAGCCGCTTGGAGACAGCCCATTCAGCCAAGGTTGCCGAACGCAGCTGGTCCTACGTCACTTTGGGCTATGGCCAGGATGAAGGTTGGTGGAAGCGCTTCTGCTATGCCCTGCGTGTCGTCGGCTACGATGATGTACTGAGTATCGAGCACGAGGATGTCACCTTGTCCCGCCTCGAGGGAGTACGTAAATCGATTGAACTCCTTAAACGCAGTATCGCGCTGGAGGCTTCAGACTACGAACTGCCTAATATCTGAGTAACTTGCCCCGGTGTGTTGCGATTGAGTGCACACCGGGTTGCCTTCCAAAACACAGGTGTTCACCTGTTGGCCGCACTGGCGACGATGCTTCAACGTAGTAGCCCTTTAAGCACCTGGCGAACTGCTGGCACCCATCCATTCCTTAGAATTTGTTTACAATTTACAGTAATCGGCCAGTCACTGCCCTGCTCCTGCCACTCACCCCTGTTTACGGCGTTTTAGCCACTGGGGAATATGGTGTCGGGCCTGCAGGTCTCCGCCGTTTTCAGCCTTGCGCCACGTAAACAGACGCCTACGGATAAAAAGTTCAAAGATAGGCAGCCTTGTTGCGACGGGGCTGCTCGGCCAGTGTCCAAAGCAATCGCAGTGTACAAGCTCAGGCAAGGCAGGATACTGACACCCCACCCGCAAGAGGCGATTCTGCAAGGTCTGAAGCCAATGGCGCAAAAACGGGCCGATGCCAGAGCTCGAGCACGCTCTGGCATCGACCTGTAATTGGAAAGGGCCCAGGCCCCGGTACCTGGACCTGCGGCTGAACGAACACGATCTTAACCGGACAGCGATGATTACCAACCTGCATATAGCACTGCGTAACCACCGGTTTACGCTGCTGTAGCCGTCGCTTCAGCCGACGAGAAGACGGCTCCCAATTTCCGCGCTCCCCGCCGTTGGCAGGTTTGCGCCACGTAAACGGGCGCCTACAGGTGAGATATCGTACTACCCATGCATTTAAACTGATCGGCGCTATAGGCGACGAGCCTACCCCGACTACAGCACATCCAGCCGCCGTTTATCCAGAGTCCTGATGATGAGCCAGTGAAGCCGGTGGATATGACTACTCGGCAGTAACTACAGCAGTGCTTCGGTTCAGCTAGTGAGATAGTTTGTGAGGCAACTTAGGGAGCAGCTTGTCGATTTGATCGGTTGAGGATTCACAACACGACAGATAGGCACCCGCAACCAAACACGCTGGTCGAGTTGACCACTGCTTCGGATGGAATATCCGTCGGCCATAAATGAAAGGGCTTTCTCGATGACAACGGTTACTGTGTGGCACAACCTCAGACTGAGGTTCAAGGTCGATGAGCGGTATACCGTCATCAGGTACATGGCAGGTTTAAAAAACAGGCAGGGGCCGAAGCCGCCTGCCTGAAAAAGGGCAATTCGCACCAGGGTATTGGATCAGCGTTTGGTTCTGTTGCGGCGCATGTCGATCACCACGGCACCGACGATGATGGCCCCCTTGATGATGTCCTGCACATAGGTATCCACCCCGATAAAGGTGAAGCCGCTCTTCATAAGGCCGAGGATGATGGCCCCGATCACGCAGCCGGTAATACGCCCCACCCCGCCCATCAGGCTGGTGCCGCCGATCACCGCCGCGGCGATGGCGTCCAGCTCGTAGGCCATGCCCATGCTGGACTGGCCACTGCTCACCCGCGCCGCCATCACGATGCCCGCCAGGCCGGACAGCGCCCCGGCGATGGAGTACACGATGATCAGGTACTTGTCGACGTTGATGCCGGATACCCGGGCCGAGGTCATGTTGCCGCCGATGGCGTACACGTATTTGCCGTAGCGGGTGTGCTTGAGCGCGATATGGAACACCACCGCCACCACCAGGAAGATCACCACCGGCACCGAGCCCTGGCCGATGGAAGTAAAGCCGTCGGACAAGAAGCTGATCGGGTTGCCCTGGGTATAGAACTGGGCCAGGCCGCGGGCCGACACCATCATCCCAAGGGTGGCGATAAAGGGCGGAATGCCGGTCTTGGTGATCAGCCAGCCGTTGAGCACGCCGCACAGCAACCCCACCCCGATGCCCGCCACTATCGGCACGATGGCCGGCAGGTCGAGCAGGCCCGGATACATGGGGGAGATGCTGTCGGCGGTCTGCGCCAGGCTGGCCGCCACCACCGCCGTCAACGCCACCAGCGAGCCGGAGGAAAGATCGATACCGGTGGTGATAATGACCTGGGTCACCCCCACCGCGATGATACCGATGATCGCCACCTGCAACACGATCAGCACCAGCCGGCCCGGGTTCATCAGGAAGGACTGGCCGCGGAACACCCAGCCCAGCACTTCAAACACCAGGGCGATGCCGATCATCACCAGGAAGATGCCCATGTCCTTGGGCATTTTCTTCTTGAGATTGTCCCAGGCGCTGGCCTGGTTAGCAGCGGTCGCCGCCGCGTCTTTGTTCATCTTTACGTTTTCCATAATCCAAGTCCTTTTAACCGCTTATTCCGAGGCCAACTCGAGGATTTTTTCCTGAGTGGCGTCCGCTTTGTCCAGAATGCCGGTGATATGCCCCTCGTGCATCACCATCACCCGGTCGCTCATGCCCAGGATTTCCGGCAGTTCCGACGACACCATGATGATGGCCACGCCCCGGTTGGCGAGCTCGCTGATCAGCTTGTAGATTTCCGCCTTGGCACCGACGTCGATGCCCCGGGTCGGCTCGTCCAGGATCAGCAGCTTGGGCTGGGCCAGCAGCCAGCGGGCGATCAGCACTTTCTGCTGGTTGCCGCCGCTCAGGTTGTTGATGATCTGATCCATGGTCGGGGTCTTGATATTGAGTTTCTGGATCTGCTCCAGGCAGTCTCTGGCCATGTCCGAATGCCTGACGAAACCTTTGTTGTCGATGTATTTCGGCATCTTGACGATGCTCATGTTTTCCAGCACCGACAGCACCAGGAACAGGCCGGATTTCTTGCGATCCTCGGTGAGGAAGGCCAGCCCCAGGTCGATGGCC
Organism: Zobellella taiwanensis; assembly: GCF_003012795.1. GTDB lineage: Bacteria > Pseudomonadota > Gammaproteobacteria > Enterobacterales > Aeromonadaceae > Oceanimonas > Oceanimonas taiwanensis. Next base: position 19,382 of record NZ_PXYH01000003.1, on the reverse strand, counting down.
TGGGCGGGAGAGCCGATGCTCACCTCCTGCCCTTCCAGCACGATGCTGCCGCTGTCCGCCGGGTGTACTCCAAACAGGCTTTCCATCACCTCGCTGCGCCCGGCGCCGACCAGGCCGGCCACCCCCAGGATCTCGCCGCGCTTGAGGGAGAAGCTCACGTCGTGGAACTTGCCGGCGCGGCAGAGGTTGTTCACCGCCAGCACCTCTTCCCCGATATTGTCGTTGAACTTGGGGAACATCTGGGTCAGTTCGCGGCCCACCATTTTGGTGATCAGGCTCTGGCGGTCGAAATGGTCGGTCTTGTCCGAGCCGACGTAGGTGCCGTCCCGGAAAATGCTGATCTCGTCGGTGATTTCGAAAATTTCGTCCATCTTGTGGCTGATGTAGACGATGGACTTACCCTGCTCCTTGAGGTCGTTGATGATGCGGAACAGGTGGAATACCTCGCCTTCGGTCAGCGCCGAGGTCGGCTCGTCCATGATCACCACGTCCGCGTCGTAAGACACTGCCTTGGCGATTTCGATCATCTGCTGGGTGCCGATGCTCAGCTCGCCCACCAGTTCATCGGGTTTGACCTTGATGCTGAGCTGCTTGAGCAGTTTGTCGGTTTCCCGGTAGAGGATGTCGTGGTCGACGAAGGGGCCTTTCATCGGCTCGCGCCCCAACCAGATATTTTCCGCCACCGTCATGTGCGGCACCAGGTTCAGCTCCTGGTGGATCATGGAAATGCCGGAGTGCAGCGCGTCCATGGTATCGCGGAAGTTCATTGCCTTGCCTTTGACCTTGATGGTGCCGGTATCCGGGGTGTAGATGCCGATCAGGCACTTCATCAGGGTCGACTTGCCGGCGCCGTTTTCGCCCATCAGCGCGTGTACGCTGCCCGGGCGGATCTTCAGGGTGACGTTGTCCAGCGCCTTGACACCGGGGAAGCCTTTGCTGATGCCTTCGGCCTCGAGCACATATGGGTACATCTGATTACCTCCAAGACGTATCAAGGGGCCCGCCCCGCGGGCCCCGGTTGATGGCTTAGTTACGTCCAACGTATTCCTTGTAGTTTTCCGGGGTGACCAGCTCATAGGGGATCATGATGTTTTTCTCCACGGCTTCGCCCCTGGCCATCTTGTAGGCGGTATCGACAGCGACCTTGCCTTGGCCCTTGGCGTCCTGGAACACGGTCACGTCCATCATGCCCTTGTCCAGAAAGGCCAGGGCGTCGGGAGTAGCGTCCACCCCGCCAACAATCACGTCCTTCAGGCGGTTGGGGCCCAGGGCCATGATGGCGCCGATGGCCATTTCATCGTTGTTGGAGGCGATGGCATCGAACTCGTAGCCGGACAACAGCCAGTTATTGGTAGTGTCGATGCCTTCCTTGCGGGACCATTTACCGGTTTCCTTGGCGATGATCTTGATGTCCGGGTACTTGGCGGCAATTTCCTCTACCCCGCCGGTGCGGTCGCGGGTGGATTCGTCGGACAAATTGCCCATCAGGATGGCCACGTTGCCCTTGCCGCCCAGCTTGTCGGCGATGTATTCCATCTGCAGCCGGCCGGCCACCTTGGAATCGGAGCCCACATAGGCCATGTTCTCGGGCAGCTCGGCGTCGGGACGGCGGTTGACGAACACCAGCGGAATGCCGGCTTCATGGACCCGCTTAACGATGGGCGCCACCGCCTGGGTGTCCACCGGGTTGACGATGATGGCATCCAGCCCTTGGCTGATAAAGCTTTCCACCTGCTGCAGCTGCTGGACCACGTCCATCTTGGCATCCTCGAACTGGGTATCGACCCCTTCCAGCTCCGCCGCCTTCTCCTGCATGGCCTGGCGCAACAGGGTCAGGAAGTTGTCGTCGAACATCGCCATGGACACGCCGACCTTGATGTCATCGGCATAGGCGCCAAACGGCAGGGTGGCGGCCAGGGCGGAGGCAACAATCAGCTTTTTGAATTTCATGGTCTTACTCCTTGTCGGAACGCAGTATTTCAATCCTTGAGGCGGAACCGGCAAACGGCTGGCCGAATATGAAGGAACACGGACAACCTGCCCACCCAATTGAATATTTATTTCAAAACAAATGATGTTGGAATTTATGATTTTTGGCAAGCCACTTACGGGATTTCACTCCAAAAAATAACAATTTTTTGACATGGATCCTGTTATGGTGCCCCGGCCTGAACATCAGCTCGGGAATTTGCTTATTAAGTTCATAAAAATCAACTAATTAAAAACAAGGCAGGATTTAAGGGGAAAACCGGTGCCTCTGCCCCACCCGGGCTTTCGAAGACCCGGGGCGGAGCCGGACAGAATGAAATGTAAATTTCAATAGAGGAGAGCCGCAGCTCAGCCGCCGATGTTTTCGGGAGTGAACAGGGAGAAGTCGATACGCCCACCGGCGGCCGGCGCGATCTGCTCCAGATGACAGAGCAACAATTCCAGGGCGCGGAAGGCGTGCAGCCTGGGATTTTGATCCAGGGTCAGCTGCATCAGGCCGCGCCTCAGCAAGCTTTCTGTAGTGGCGTGGCGCTCATGGCCGATAAAGACGCAACGCCCGGCCAGGTCCCGGCGTGCCAGCAGGCGGGCGATGGTGCCGTTGCCGGGCCCGGTGTTGTACACCGCCACCACCCGCCCCTCGGCCAGCCGCTCGCGCACCAGGAATTCGATAAGGTCGTTCTGCTCCCGGCCCTCCAGCACCCGGGGCAACAAATGGGGCGCGGATTCCGCCAGCCGCTCCCGGCAGCCGCGCATCCGCTCCCGGTGCACCAGCACCTCCAGCGGGCCGCACACCACCAGTACCTCGCCGGGATCCCGGCACCACTGGCCCAGCAGCCAGCCGGCGGTGCGCCCGGCGGCGTATTGATCGATGCCCACATGGGCCAGGGGCGCCGTGCCCGGCAGCTCGGTGACCAGGGTGATCACCGGCACTCCCTGGTCGGTGGCGGCGTTCACCGCCGCCACCACCGCAGGGTGATCCGAGCCGAACAGGATGATGCCGTCACGACGGGCGGCGGCCTCGCCCAGTTTCTTCGCCAGCAGGTCAGGCTCCCGCTCGCCCACAAAGGTGCGGTGCAGCACCAGGCGCCGCTTGCCCAGGGTGTCGGCCGCCTGCATAAAGCTCTTGCTCAGCTGTTTGAAGAAATAGGTGTCGCTGTCGCTCAGGAACACCTCTATATGGCGCAGCCGGCGCCATTCGTCGGGCAACACCCGTTTCAGCCCCAGCTCCCGGGCGATACGGATCACTCGCTCGGCGGTGTCCGGCGACACATTGCCCCGCTCGTTCAACACCCGATCCACCGTGGCTTCCCCCACCCCGGCCCGCCTGGCGACCTCCGCCAGCGTGATCTTCTTCATGTTTCTTCACTCCAGATCCCAACATCAAGCCAGTATAGCCCCGCATGATGGTTTTCCATCATCACGCCTTTGGCGTTTTTGCCCCGCCACTGCCTATAGTGATGCCCATGAAACATAAATTCCAACAAGCCGGTAACATCGAACAATGCTGGCCTGTGGGAAGCAGACCGCTGAGCGTCGGCGCCAGGCCGACGAGACGACCTTGATCTGGAGGAAAAACATGACAATCAGAATTGGTGTTATCGGTACCGGCGCCATCGGTGCAGACCACGCCCGCCGCATTACCCAGACCCTGTCCGGCGGCCGGGTGGTGGCGGTGAATGACGTCAACCGGGCCCAGGCCGAGGCGGTGGTGGCACGACTGGGGCTGGATGCCAAGGTCTACGACAACGGCCACGAGCTGATCCAGGCCGACGACGTGGACGCCGTGCTGGTCACCTCCTGGGGTCCCACCCACGAGGAGTTTGTATTGTCCGCCATCGCGGCCGGCAAGTACGTGTTCTGCGAGAAACCCCTGGCCACCACCGCCCGGGGCTGCCTCAATATCGTCGAGGCCGAAGTGGCCGCCGGCAAGCGCCTGGTGCAGGTAGGCTTTATGCGCCCCTACGACAAGGGCTACCAGCTGTTGAAACAGGCCATCGACGCCGGCCGGATCGGCGAGCCGCTGATGGTGCATTGCGCCCACCGCAACCCGACGGTGCCCGACAGCTATGTCACCAGCATGGCCATCGTCGACACCGCCATCCACGAGCTGGACGTGCTGCGCTGGCTGCTGGACGACGACTACAAGACGGTGCAGGTGGTGTATCCCAAGCGTACCCGCCACCGTTTCGAGCACCTGGCCGATCCGCAGATAGTGCTGATTGAAACCCGGAAGGGCGTACGCATCGATCTGGAAATCTTCGTCAACTGCCAGTACGGCTACGACATCCAGTGCTCGGTGGTGGGCGAAACCGGTGTCGCCAACCTGCCCGAGCCCCAGAGCCTGCTGCTGCGCACCGAGGCCAAACTGGCCACCAACATCCTCACCGACTGGAAACAGCGCTTTATCGACGCATACGACATCGAGCTGCAGGACTTTATCAAGGGCATTGAACAGCAGCAGCTGTCCGGCCCCACCGCCTGGGACGGCTATGCCGCCGCCGTGGCCGCCGATGCCTGCGTGTTGGCCCAGGAAAGTGGCCAGATTGAACCCGTGGTGATGGCCGAGCGCCCCACCTTTTATAACAAGTGATGTACGGAGCCGAACCAAGATGTCCCGACTGACCCCGACTTTCTCCCTGAACCATATGACGGCGCCCAGGCTGAGCGCCTTCGAACTGCTCGACACCGCCAGGGCCCTGGGCCTGAAGGCGGTAGAACTGCGCAACGACGTGGCCGACAACAGCATCAGCGAGCTGGACCACGCCCGCGCCATCGGCGCCCGGGCCCGAGAGCTCGGCATCGAGATCCTGAGCATCAACGCCCTCTATCCGTTCAACGTCTGGAACCCGGAGCGCGCCGCCCAGGCCGAAAGGCTGGCCGAACTGGCCGCCGCCTGCGGCGCCACCGGCCTGGTGCTGTGCCCGCTCAACGACGGCAGCTTCCAGGGCTCGGATGCCGCCAGCCTGGAGCAGGCCCTGCGCGGCCTCCAGCCGATACTGGAACAGCACGGCCTCAAGGGTTTCGTGGAGCCGCTGGGCTTTCCCGTTTCCTCCCTGCGGCTGAAGAAAAACGCCGTGGCCGCCATCCAGGCGGTGGGCGGCGAGGGCCGTTTCGCCCTGGTGCATGACACCTTCCACCACAGGGTGGCGGGCGAAACCGAGTTCTTCCCCGAGTTCACCGGCCTGGTGCACATCTCCGGGGTGGAAGACACCGCCATCGGCTATGAGCAGATGCTGGACGCCCACCGGGTGCTGGTCGGCCCCGCGGATCGGCTGGACAATATCGGCCAGATCCGCACCCTGCTCCAGACCGGCTACCGGGGCTACTTCTCCTTCGAGCCCTTCGCCAGGGAAGTGTGCGAGCTGGACCAGCCCCTGCCGGCGGTGCGGGCCAGCATGGACTTTATCGCCGAAGGCGTGCAGGGCTAAGTCCCCGCTCCCTCTCGTCGTCTCCCCATAAGCAAAGAGCCCCGGTTCCGCATCGGACCGGGGCCCTTTTGTATTGAATAAATGGCGGACGACTTTGCCTGCGGCCAGCCATGGGGGTAAACTGGGCCCACATTCGCAGTACGGGTCATTCCTATGAAGCAATTCGCCGAGTTCATCCCGCTTATCATCTTCTTCGTGGTGTACAAGACGGTCGACATCTATGCCGCCACCGGCGCCCTGATGGCCGCCACCTGTGTGCAGATGCTGGTACAGTGGCTCCGGCACAAACGGCTTGAAAAAATGCACCTCGTCACCCTGGTGCTGGTGCTGTTCTTCGGCGGGCTGACCATGTTCTTCCAGGATGACGCCTTCATCAAATGGAAGGTGACCGCTGTCAACGCCCTGTTCGCCGTCGGCCTGCTGGTCAGCCGCTACGGTTTCGGCAAGAACCTGATCAAGCAGATGCTGGGCAAGGAAATGCCCCTGCCGGATGCCATCTGGGACAGGGCCAACCTGGCCTGGGTGGGCTTTTTCGCCTTCTGCGGCGCCCTCAACGTCTATGTGGCCTTTTACCTGTCCCAGGAATTCTGGGTCAATTTCAAGGTGTTCGGCCTGCTCGGCCTGACCCTGGCCTTCACCTTCGCCACCGCCTTTTACCTCTATCGCCAATTGCCGCCACAGGACGGCACCAAACAAGAAGGACAACCCTGATGTGGTACGTGATTTTCAGTGAAGATGTTCCCAACAGCCTGCCCATGCGCAAGGAAACCCGCCCGGCCCACCTGGCCCGACTGCAGGCCCTGGCCGAGGAAGGCCGGCTGCTGGTGGCCGGCCCCAACCCGGCCATCGACGCCGAAGACCCTGCCGAGGCCGGCTTTACCGGCAGCACGGTGATCGCCGAGTTCGACTCGCTGGACGCCGCCCGGGCCTGGGCCGATGCCGATCCCTATAACGCCGCCGGTGTCTACGCCTCGGTCATCGTCAAGCCCTTCAGGAAAGTCCTGCCCTGAATGCCAAAAACCGGCCCCGGGCCGGTTTTTTATTATCCCCCGAGATGAGAACGCCGGAGCACCAGGGCGCCAGATAGCATGACGGCGGCTCCAGCGCCCCTATCGCCAGTATGTCGTTCTCGCAGAACAGGGCTGCTATCCGCGCCTCTCTCGGAGTGGTATCCAGGTTGCGGAGCAGACCATCAGCCGTTGAGCCAGTCTATCCGGCAAGCCGGTTTTTCGCCGGCTTGCCGCCGCATGAAAAGATGATTTTTTGACCACACCGGTTGCTTAATTCTTCTCCTTCGACAAACCTTGATAGGTCCAATGGACAAAAAACCACCAACCCAAGGAAGGAGTCAAGAGATGTATAAAACCCTCTCCTCTGCCCTGCTGGCCGCCATGCTGGCCCTGGGCAGCCCGCTCATGGCCAACGAAGCCACCGGTGAAGATACGGTCGTAACCAGCATCAACATCAACACCGCGGGTCCGGAGCAACTGGCCCAGCTGACCGGCATAGGGCCGGCCAAGGCTGCGGCCATCGTAGAGTACCGGGAAACCAACGGACCCTTCGCCACTATCGACGACCTCGCCAAGGTCAAAGGCATCGGCGAGTCCACGGTAGAGAAAAACCGTCATTTGCTGAGTCACTGACGGACGACAAACGCCTCTCCCGGCATGGTCGGGAGAGGCGTCATTGGTTATCATGGCATTCCGTTTACTTTCCGGTTTTCCCCGATGCCATCCCAAACAGTGATTCGCAAGGCGGTCATCCCCGTCGCCGGTCTCGGCACCCGCATGCTGCCCGCCACCAAGGCCATTCCCAAGGAAATGCTGCCTGTGGTCGACAAGCCCCTGATCCAGTATGTGGTCAACGAGGCGGTGCAGGCCGGGATCAAGGAAATCGTGCTGGTGACCCACGCCAGCAAGAACTCCATCGAAAACCACTTCGATACCAGTTTCGAGCTGGAGGCCACCCTGGAAAAACGGGTCAAGCGCCAGTTGCTGAGCGAAGTACAGAACATCTGCCCGCCCGACGTCACCATCATGCACGTGCGCCAGGGCGAGGCCAAGGGGCTGGGCCATGCCATCCTCTGCGCCCAGCCACTGGTGGGTGATGCCCCCTTTGCCATACTGCTGCCGGATGTGCTGATCGACGATGCCGCCTGCCGGCTGCAACAGCACAACCTGGCCGCCATGATCCGCGCCTTCGCCGACAACGGGCACAGCCAGATCCTGGTGGAGCCGGTGGCCGCAGAGCTGGTCGATCAGTTCGGCATCGTCGACATCGGCGGCCAGCCCCTGTCCCAGGGCGCCTCGGCTCCCATCCATGCCATGGTGGAAAAGCCATCCCGGGAGGAAGCCCCTTCCCGGCTGGCGGTAGTGGGCCGCTATGTGCTGTCCGCCGCCATCTGGCCGCTGCTCAGGAAAACTCCGCTCGGCAAGGGTAATGAAATCCAGCTGACCGACACCATCGCCATGCTGATGGAGCAGGAAACGGTCGATGCCCATCACATTACCGGCAAAAGCCACGACTGCGGCAGCAAGCTCGGCTACCTGATGGCCAATGTGGAATACGGATTGCGCCACCGGGAACTGGGTGACGATTTTCGCCGCTACCTGGAGGGGCTGGAGCCGCGCTAGCCCGGCAAGGGGCTGGCGGTCACCTCGATTTCGCCGCCAAAACCGCCCCTCAGGCTCAGCCGCAGGGGAAAGCTGCACCTTTGTCGGTGGGGGCAGGCCACCAGCTGGCCACCGCCGAGCGGGCCGGCATTGCACAAATCCAGCCAGTCGCAACCGGCCATGCCCCCGTTGGCCGCTTCCAGAGTGCCGAGGCCGGCATTGAGCCGCACCAGCACCAGGTTCACCCTGGCGTCCAGGCCCGCATCCAGGATCAGCTGATTGATGTATTCCAGGGTACGGGCCGGACTGAGCAGGGGGCTGTCCGGATTGTCGCGATGGCGGCGCAGGGGTTCATGGAGCAAAAAAGCCACCAGCGTCATCATCACCGGGGTATCGCTGTGCAGGGGATCGAACTCCGCCACCAGCAGCAACAGATCCTGCTCCAGGCGAAGGTATTCGGTCAGCACCCAGGGAGAATTCTGCCGGCAACTGAGCCGCCAGCCATCGAGCAGCCGCTCCGGCTGCTGCCGCCACCCCTGAACCAGCCGGGTGGCCGCCACGTCCCGGCGGCGGTAAAACGCCAGGTGCCCGGCCAGTTCCGCCAGCTCGGCCGCGGGCTGCGGGCACAGGCAGGCGGCAATGGCATGCTCCACCACCTTCCAGTTGCGCACTGGCTTGATCAGGTAGTCCTCTGCCCCCGCGCGCAAGGCCCTCGCCACGTCGGCCATTTTTTGCAGCCCGGAAACGGCGATCACCGGCAGCCAGGGATAACGTCGCTTGAGCTCGCCAATCAGCTCCTGCCCTGCCGGCGCCGGCAGCAACAGCTCGCTCAGCACCAGATCGGGGCGGTATTGTTCGGCCAGCAGCAGGCCTTCGGCGCCATTGTCGGCTTCCAGCACCCGCGCCCCCCACAGCTCCAGGTAGGCGACCATAAGCTGGCGGAATACGGGATCATCCTCTATTAGCAAGACTTTTGGGGAGCCGTCGAACATGTACGGGCCTGGTGATAATGACAACATATGTTGAGCCTAGCCGATTTCCGCCACAGTGAAAGGCCCGTCGCCAACGGCTGTATTCTGCCGGCGCTTTGTTGGATAATGCCCGCATCACGCAACCACGATGGCTTTATGACTCCGGCAGAATACCAGGCGCTGACCTCTCCCCAACTCTCCCATCCGGCCCGCAGCCTTTACCTGCTCTACCTGAGGCAGCAGGCCAGGGGCGAACTGACCCAGCCGCTCGACTACCCGGGCCTGGGCAAGGCGCTGGCGGTGCAGGGCGAGGGGCATTACCGCTACCGGGTCACGCCGGCGGAGCTGACCGCCCTGGTGGACGAACTGTGCCGGGCCGGCCTGCTCAGCCTGCACGACAGGCCCCACCCCCAGCATTATCACGGCGCCCGTTTCCGGCTGGCGCTGAAACAGCTGGCGGGCCTGGCCCCCCTGCCCTCCCGCCAGTTCGCCATGCACCCCGAATGGCGCCCCGACGACCAGTTCGACGGCCTGGCGCGGCTGTGCGGCCTGCTCGACAGCCACTTCGACGAAACCGAACTGGGCGAGTTTATCGCCTACTGGCTGGGCCGGCCGGAAGTCTTCGAGAACCAGCACCAGTGGATGCTCAAGTTTGTGCGCAAACTCAAAAACCAGCGCAGCCTGCGCCGGACGCCGGAGCCCGGCGAGCCGGCCGGCTATCAGCAGGGGCCGCCCGCCGCCGCCGCCGGCCCGAGCAAAAGGGCCAGGGAAATGATGGCGGAGGCGCGCCGCCTGCAGCAACAATGCCAGGGGAGCAGCGATGAAAAAGACACCTGAAGAAATGGCCGCCGAACTGGCCGACATCGCCCGCCGCCGGCGCCAGCAGCAACGACAGGAACCCGCCCCGGTGGCCGCCGACGGCCAGGTGCGGGACATACTGCAACGACTGCGGCGGCTGCGGGCCGGCGGCCAACTGCCCCAGTACGACTACAACAGCCTGCGCCGCCAGTATGAACAGCAGGCCAACGAGGAAGTGCGCCAGCTGCAGCAGCGGGCACGGATACAGCGTACCGAACGCCTGCTGGCCCAGGCGGATCTCAATCCGGACTGGACCTTCGCCAACATGGACCGGCAGGATCCGGCCCTGGCCGAACATATCGACACCGCCCACCATTTCATCAACGCCTTTGATCACTGGGGCACCAAGGGCGGCGCCGCCATTCTGCTCTACGGCGACTTCGGCACCGGCAAGTCCACCCTGGCCGGCGCCATTGCCCACGAGCTGATCCGCCAGCATCAAAAATCGGTGATCTTCCAGCAATGGGCCTCGGTGGTGGACCGGCTGTTCTTCGGGGTCATTGAAGATCAGGAAAGCCGCAACCAGTATCGCCGGGCGCTGGAAGAGGTGGATTTGCTGATCCTCGACGAAGTGGCCGCCAACCGCAGCCGGCTGGCGGAAAGCCAGTCCAGCTTCCTCGGCCACTTGCTGCGCCGGCGCCGCAACCTGTCTAAAAGCGTGATTATCATTACCAACCACGATCCCCAGGCGCTGCACCGGGCAGTGGGCGACTTCTGCTTTGAGGCCATCAAGGCCTTCCATCCGGTCGACATCGCCCTGCGCGGCCCCAGCCGCCGGCCGGACATCGGCGACTATCGCAGCTGAAGGGACGGCCGGACCCGATTCGGCCCCCAACTCCGTCCATGCCGTCTACGCTTATGGCAGTCCCGCACACGGAACGCCGCCATGCCCCTGCCGTTGTCCCGCTTCAGCCTCAGGCTCTACATCAGTTGCCTGTTCACCGTCATCATCGTCCTGCTCGGCCTGCTGCTGATCTACGCCCAGCACCGCCAGCACAGTGATTTTTTGCTGCAGGACAGCGAACGCCGCCTCCACCACCTGGAGCAGACACTTGGCCAGCGGCTGGTGCATAACCTGCACGGCATCGACACCGGCCTGGCACTGATGCGCGCCAGCAGTATCAACCTGGCCGGGGCCGAATCATCGCCGGATCGCTGGTGGCCGCTGATGCGGACCCTGCTCGATGCCAATCCCCAGGCCATCTCCTTTTACCTGGGCGAAGCCGACGGCCGGGGGTTGTTTTTCCGGGCCATGCGTACCCGGGCCATGCGCGACTTTTTCAAGGCTCCAACCGGCGCCGACTGGGTGATGGACATCACCCACCCCTCGGCGCCGGTGCGTCGTGTTTACCTTGGCCGGGACGGCCAGCCCCTGTCGTCGGTCCTGGTCGACGAGAGCCGCTTCGACGCCCGTACCCGGCCCTGGTTCCATACCGCCCTGATGCGCGCCGGCACCGCCATAACACCGCCCTATTCCTTTTACTTTCTGCGCCAGCCCGGGCTTACCCTGTCCCTGGCGGACCGGGAGCAGGGCCGGGTATTCGCCGCCGACCTGCTGCTCAGCGACCTGGCCGCGCTGCTCGGGCGGGACCGGCCGGACGCCAGGACGCTGCTGCTGCAGGCGCCCGAATTCCGTATTCTGGCCAGCAACCTGGAGCACCCGCCGACCGAGGACGGCACCGGTATGCCGCCCCTGTCGACCCTGGAGGGCTTTGCCCCCCTGCTGGAACGCAATGCCGCCACCTGGCAGGCCAGGGTGGACGGCCGCCGCTGGCTGGGCCAGCAAACCCGGGTCCAGTTGCCGGGGCTGGATTTGCGGCTGGTCACCCTGGTGCCCTACCAGAGCCTGATGGCCGAGGCGCTGGCCTTCAGCCGCAACCAGATCCTGCTTACCCTGGCCTTAATCCTGCTCACCCTGCCGGTAGTGATTTGGGCTTCCCGCGCCATTTCCCGGCCCCTGTTGAAGATGGCCCAGGCCATGGGCAGCATCCAGGAGTTCGACTTCGACTACCGTCCCGGGCAGCACCTGTACAAGGAGCTGGCGATGCTGGACGGCGCCCTGCGGCTGACCTGCGACACCCTGTCGAGCTTTACCCGGGAACTGCATCAACTGGCCCGCAGCCGGGATTTCAACGACATGCTGGAACAGGTCAGCCGGGGCATAGTGCGCCTGGGCGGCGGCCGGCGCTGCCTGATCTACCGGGCCCGTCGCCAGGATGGTCGGATACGGCTGGCACTCTGGCAAAACGGCGCCCGCCAGCAGCTGGAACTGGCCGCCGACACACCGCCGGAGGAGATCGCCGGGCAACTGCTGGCCGGACTGGACGGCCACGGTCTGCGCTTCGAACTGCCCTGGCTGCTCTACGACCGCTTCGGCGAACTCAACGGCGCCATCATACTGGGCCTGAGCTACGGCGCACCGCCCCTGTCCGACGGCAAGCGGCGCTTTATCGAGCACTACGGCGAGTTCGCCAACCTGGCTCTGGAAGACATGTCGCTGTTCGAGCAGCAAAAACAGATGACCGAATCGGTGGTGCAGGTGATCGCCTCGGCCATCGACGCCAAGTCCCCCTACACCAGCGGCCACTGCCAGCGGGTGCCGGAGCTGACCCTGATGCTGGCCCGCGCCGCCAGCGAGGCCGATACCGGTCCCCTGGCCGGGTTCCGGCTCGACGAGGGCCAGTGGGAGGCGCTGCGCATGGCCGCCTGGCTGCACGACTGCGGCAAGGTGGTGACGCCGGAGCACGTGATCGACAAGGCCACCAAGCTGGAAACCCTGTACAACCGGCTGCACGAGATCCGCATGCGTTTTGAAGTGCTCAAGCGGGATGCCGACATCGACTACTGGCGAGCCCTGGCCGGCGGCGGCGATGCCCGTCGCCTGGCTCCCCGCCGGCACCGCCGCCAGCGTCGGCTGGATCAGGACTTTGCCTTTATCGCCGCCCTCAATCTGAGCCAGGAGTCGCTCGGCGACGAACAACTGGCGCGCCTGGAGCGCATCGCCCGGGAGCGCTGGCTGCGCACCCTGGACGATACCCTGGGGTTGTCGTGGGAAGAAGCGGAACGTCGTGGCCCGGGCGGACCGCTGCCGGTATGGGAGCCGCTGCTGGCGGATCATCCCTGGCATCGCATCCCCTACCCGCCGGCCCAGCGGATCACCGCCGACAATCCCTGGGGTATCACCCTGGCCCAGCCGGCGCTGCGGCTCAACCTGGGCGAGTGCTACAACCTGGCGACCCGGCGCGGCACCCTGACGGCGGAAGAACGCTACACCATACAGGCCCATATGGTGCATACCCTGATCATGCTCAGCCAGCTGTCCTATCCCCGCCACCTGAGCGAAGTACCGCTGCTGGCGGCCAGCCATCACGAACGGATGGATGGCGGCGGCTATCCCAGGGGTGTCCCTGCCGGCGACTTGCCCCTGACCGCGCGGATGATGGCCCTGGCCGATGTGTTCGAGGCCCTGACCGCCGCCGACCGCCCCTATAAGGAAGCCAAGACGGTGAGCCAGTCCCTGGCCATCATGGCCACCATGGTCAGGGAGCGGCACCTGGATCCGGAGCTGTTTCGCTTTTTTATCGAACGGCGGCTCTACCTGGACTACGGCCGGCGCTTCCTGGCACCGGCGCAACTGGACGAGGTGGATGCTCAACGGCTGCTGGCCGAGGCCGGCCTCTAGCCATTGACGCTGGATTTGGCCCGGCCTGGGGCGATACACTGGTGGCCAGCCTTTTGCGGAGTCGCCCCCTTGCCGAAACCATACCGCTGGTTCGCCCCCCTGCCTTTTCGCACCCAGGTGCAGCTGCTGGTGGGTGCCCTGGTCGCGGCCACCCTGCTGGTGCAGGGGGCCTACCTCAACCATCGTCAAAGCCAGATCATCAGCGAGCAGATTGGTCTGCGCGCGCTCGGCGTGGCCCGCACCGTGGCCCAGATGCCGGCCCTGGTGGCGGCGTTCGACAGCCCGGATCCGGCAGCCCTGATCCAGCCCCTGGCCGAGCGCATCCGCCTTGAAACCGGTGCCCGCTATGTGGTGGTGGGCGATCACCGGGGGATCCGGCTGGCTCACCCCCTGCCCGAGCGGCTGGGCCTGCCGATGGTGGGCGGCGACAACGACAGGGCCCTGCTCGGCGGCGAGTCCTATATCTCGGAGGCGGAGGGCTCGCTGGGCGAGGCCATCCGCGGCAAAGCGCCGGTGCGCGATACCGACGGCAACATCATTGGCATAGTGTCGGTCGGTTTTATGCTGGAGAAGGTGGACCTCGACATCGACAACCACCTCGCCCTGGGCTGGAGCCTGATTGGCCTGATGGTACTGCTTGGCCTCGCCGGCGCCTGGTGGCTGGCCCAGCACCTGAAAAGAGTGATCCTGGGGCTGGAGCCCCACGAAATCGCCCGCCTGGTGATGGAGAAGGACGCCATACTGCAGTCCATCCACGAGGGCATAGTGGCGGTCAACCGGGAGGGGCAGATCACCCTGCTCAACCAGGCCGCCCGCCGTTTCCTCGATCTGCCGCCCCAGGTGGCGGCGGTGGGCCGGCCGGTGCAGGAGCTGGTGCCCAACTCCCGGATGCGGGAGGTGCTGTCCAGCGGCGAGCGGCAGTTCGACCAGGAAATGTGGGTGGGCAACCATCCGGTGGTAGTCAACCGGGTCCCTATCATCCACGAGGGCCGGGTGGAAGGTGCCGTCGCCACCTTTCGCAGCCGCCAGGAGATCCGCGAGCTGTCGCTGGCACTGAATGCAGTCAACCGGGACCGGGACGCCCTGCGGGTGCAGGCCCACGAATTCTCCAACAAGCTGTACACCATCTCCGGCCTGCTGCAATTGAACAAGCCCCAGCAGGCGCTGGCCCTGATCAACCAGGAAACGGCCAGGGAGCAGGCCCGGCTGGCCACGGTGCTGGAACAGATTGCCGATCCCCTGGTGGGCGGCATCCTGCTCGGCAAGCTGGCCGATGCCGAGCAACAAGGCGTACAGCTGGACATCGTCGAACACAGCGCCCTGCACACCCCCCTGAGCCCGGGCGGCCAGCAGGCCCTGCTCAGCGTACTCGGCAACCTGCTCAATAACGCCGTGGATGCCGCCCTGCACAGCCGGGAAGGCAACCCCAGGGTAAGGCTGTTCTTTACCGATCTCGGGGAACAGCTGCTGTTCGAGGTGGAGGACAACGGCCCGGGTGTGGAGCCGGCGCTGCTGGAGCAGATTTTTCAGGACGGCTTCACCACCAAGGCCGGCCAGCACAGGGGCATCGGCCTGGCGCTGGTGCGCCAGCTCTGCCTGGAGCACGGCGGCGACGTCAGTCTCGAAGACGGCGATCTGGGCGGAGCCTGTTTTATCGTCACCCTGGCCAAGGCCTCGGTGACCGCCAGGGAGGAAGAATAACCATGAATCAGCCCCATGGGGTCCTGATCGTCGAGGACGATTTTCGCATCAGCGACATCAACCGCCAGTTCGTGGAACACAGCCCAGGCTTCAGGGTGCTTGGCGAAGCCAGGACCCGTGCCGAGGCGCTGGCCTTTCTCGCCGGGCGGGGCGAAGAAGTCAGCCTGATCCTGCTCGACGCCTACATCCCCGATGCTACCGGGCTTGAACTGCTGTGGGAAATCCGCCGGCTTTACCGCCATATCGACATTGTCATGGTCACCGCCGCCCGGGAAGTGGACACCATACAGGAAGCCCTGCGCGGCGGCGTATTCGACTACCTGATCAAACCCACCCAGCAAGAACGCATGGCCCACATGCTCGACCGCTTCCTGCGGGAGCGATCCTGGCTCGAACAAAAGCAGGAAATCAGCCAGGAAGAGCTGGACCAGGCACTCAACCGCCGGCCCGCAGGCCGCCCGCAACCGGCGCCAGCCCCGGCGGGGGCCCTGCCCAAGGGCATCGACAAACTCACCCTGGATACGGTCATCGCCACCCTGGTCCAGGCCCGGCGGCCGCAAACCGCGGTGGAACTGGCCCAGGCCATCGGTGCCAGCCGCTCCACCGCCCGCCGTTATCTGGAGTTCCTGGTTTCCCGGGGCGAGGCCTGCGCCGAGCAGGCCTACGGCGAGGTCGGCCGGCCCGAGCGGCGCTACCGCCTGAGCCCTGACGCCGGCCCGTGAACAATATGCACAAAATCACCTTAATGCCGTTTTTTTTCCTTATGCCCCAAAACTTGTTCCGGTAACACTCCCGCCTTTATCTTTCACAGGACATTAACAAGGACGATAAAGGAGAACCTCATGTTCAACGCCCTGCGCAAACCCTTCAAACGCCTTGGCCTGGCCGCCCTGCCGCTGCTGGCCCTCGGTGCCCAGGCAGAGGTCCAGGCCCAGGACTGGCAACCCACCCGCCCCGTGGAGTTTATCGCTCCCGCCAACCCCGGCGGTGGCTGGGATACCCTGGTGCGTACCGCCGGCATGGTGATCCAGACCGAAAAACTGGCCCCCCAGAACTTCGCCGCCATCAACGTGCCCGGCGGCGGTGGTGCCGTGGCCTGGGCCCAGATTGCCCGCGACGCCAAAAACGACCACAAGCTGTTCGCCACCAGCCCGCCCATCATACTGGTGCCCCTGGCCGGCACTTCGCGGTTCAGCCACAAGGATTTCACCCCCATCGCCAAGCTGAACACCGATTACGCCATCATTCTGGTGCGCAAGGATTCGCCCTATCAGGACATCAATGACCTGTTCGCCGCGATGAAGGCCAACCCCGGCCTGAGCGTGGGCGGCGGCTCTGCCGCCGGCTCCATGGACCACATAGCCATCGCCGGGGCCGCCGCCGAGGCCGGCCTGGAAGCGCGCAATGTCAACTACATCGCCTTTTCCGGCGGCGGTGAGGCCATGGTCAGCCTGATGGGCAACCATGTGGAAGCGGTGATCAGCGGGGCCGGCGAGTCGGCGGGCCAGCTGGAAGGCGGCGAGCTGCGCGCCCTGGCGGTGTCGTCTCCCGAGCGCCTGGGCGGCGTCCTGGCCGGCGTGCCCACCTTCAAGGAGCAGGGCGTCGACTACACCTTCGACATCTGGCGCGGCGTCATGGGTCCGAAAAACATGTCCCCCGAGGCCCGGGCCTACTACGAGGATCTGTTTTCCCGCATGGTACAGACCGATGCCTGGAAACAGGCCAGCGAACAGCTGGGCTGGATAGACGCCTATCAGGATGGCGAGGCCTTCGGTGCCTTCCTGGACACCCAGCTTGACCAGTTCAGCACCATACTGGGCGACCTGGGCCTGCTGCGGCGCTAATGGACGGCGGTGACGGAGGCGACTCCGTCACCCTTAAAGCACAGGTATTGTTATGAACAAGCTCAACATCAACCAGAAAATCGGCATCATCCTGGCCCTGGTGTCCCTCGGCTATTTGTGGATGGCGTTCCAGATCCCCGGATTTTCCCTGCCCCGTCCCGTCGACTCGGACACCTTTCCCAAGGTGCTGGGCGGCGCCCTGCTGATCCTGTCCATCCTGCTGTTCCTCGAGGCTCCCGCCCACCGGGAGCAGGACGAGGAAGACAGCCCGGCGGCCGGCGACGATACGCTCTGGACCAGCCCGCGCATGCGGGTGGCGGTGACCTCGGCGGCCATTGTCGGCTACGCCTTCGCCCTGCAGCCGGTGGGCTTTGTGGTCACCTCCATCCTGCTGTGCTGCGGCCTGGCCTACTACTACGGTTACCGTAACCACAAGGTCAACCTGCTGGCTTCGGGCGGCGTGGTGCTGGCGCTCTATGTCATGATGAGTTACGTGATGGACGTCTACCTGCCAACCGGCATACTGCCGTTCTAGGCCTCGCCCACCGACTTACCTTTATTCAGGAATAATCAAAGGTTTACCACTATGATGGATGCATTCAACAGCCTGCTGTACGGCTTTAGCGTGGCCCTGGACCCGATGAACATCGCCTATGTGTTCGTCGGTGTATTCGCCGGCACCATTATCGGCATGCTGCCCGGCCTCGGTCCCATCAGCGCCCTGGCGCTGATGATCCCCATCACCTTCAGCATGGATCCCGCCTCGGGCCTGATCCTGATGTCCGGGGTGTACTACGGCGCCATCTTCGGCGGCTCCACCTCCTCCATCCTGCTCAACGCGCCGGGCGTGGCCGGCACCGTGGCCACCTCTTTCGATGGCTACCCCATGGCCAGGAAAGGCATGGCGGGCAAGGCCCTGGCCATCGCCGCCTATGCCTCCTTCATCGGCGGCACAGTGTCGGTGATCGGCCTGATGCTGATCGCTCCCCTGCTGTCCAAGGTGGCGGTGAGTTTTGGCCCGGCCGAATATTTCGCCCTCATGCTGCTCGGCCTGACCGCCGTGGTCAGCCTGTCCGACAAGTCCCTGGTCAAGGGGCTGATCGCCGCCGTGGTGGGCATGATGATCTCCATCGTCGGTATCGATCTGCAGACCGGTACCGAGCGCTACACCTTCGGCAGCCTGGAACTGCTCGACGGCATCGACTTCCTGGTGGTGGCCCTGGGCGTGTTCGCCCTGGCGGAAGTGTTCTACATGCTGCTCAAGGGCGGCGGCGGCAAAGAGCAGCCGCGAAACAACATCGGCTCGCTCAAGCTGAGCAAGGCCGAAGTCAAGGAGATCGCCGGCCCCATTGGCCGTAACTCGGTACTCGGCTTTTTCATTGGTGTACTGCCCGGCGCCGGCGCCACCGTCGCCTCCTTCCTCGGCTACAGTCTGGAAAAACGCCTGGCCAAGGACGGCGATACCTTCGGCAAGGGCAATATCAAGGGCGTGGCCGGTCCCGAGTCGGCCAACAACGCCGCCTGCGGCGGCTCCTTCGTCCCCCTGCTGACCCTGGGTGTACCCGGCTCCGGCTCCACCGCCGTGCTGCTCGGAGCCCTGCTGGTGATGGGCGTGACCCCGGGCCCCATGATGCTGGAGCAGCGTCCGGACGTGTTCTGGGGCGTGATCGCCAGTATGTATGTGGGCAACATCTTCCTGCTGGTGCTGAACCTGCCGCTCATTCCCTACATCGCCCGGCTGCTGGACATGCCCAAGCCACTGCTGCTGGCAATGATCCTGATCTTCTGCATGATCGGCGTCTATGGCCTGAGCTTCAACGTGTTCGACCTGCTGCTGTTGCTCGGCTTCGGCCTGATCGGCCTCGTTATGAAGCTGTATGGCTTTCCCACAGCCCCGCTGATCCTGGCCTTGATCCTCGGCGCCATCATGGAAGAGTCCATGCGCCGTGCCCTGCAGATCTCCGGCGGCGACTGGATGACCTTTGTCGACAAACCCATTTCCATGTGGCTGCTGGTACTGGCCGCCCTGTCGCTGTTCGCTCCGCTGTTGAAAAAGATCGTGCGCCGGCTGATGGCCTCGGGCAAGACCAAGCTGGCCTGAACGGATCACAGCCCTTAATCAAAAAAGCGCCGACCGGCGCTTTTTTGTTTTGCCGATCTTGTATCGACCATCGAGTAGGGTGAGGCGTTACCGCCTCATCCCTCTCACAGAACCGTACATACGGGCCACGTATACGGCTCATGCCATTAACTTACCCCGAACTCGGGGACAGTGATGCCGGTTTTGACCTTCGCAA
>NZ_PXYH01000002.1 GCF_003012795.1 Zobellella taiwanensis | reverse complement strand
TGCGAAGGTCAAAACCGGCATCACTGTCCCCGAGTTCGGGGTAAGTTAATGGCATGAGCCGTATACGTGGCCCGTATGTACGGTTCTGTGAGAGGGATGAGGCGGTAACGCCTCACCCTACTCGATAACCTTATGACCCTTCAACGCGGTTTTACCCTGCTTGAACTGGTGCTGGTGCTGGTGATAATCGGCATTCTGGCTGCCGTGGCCATTCCCCGCCTGCCGGTGAGCGGTAACTTTAATGACTCACTGCAGGCCCGCAATCTGGCGGGCTTGCTGCGTCTGGCCCAGCTCAGGGCAATGAATGATCCCGATGCTTTGAAAAACATGGCTCCTCTTAATCGCTGCGGTGTGCTGGCGGTGACTGCCGGCGGTATTTCCCTTTCCGCCAATTGCCAGGATGCGGTTTTGCTGAATGAAGCAAATCTGGAGGCTCCGAGCAATGAATTGTGGCTGGGGGCAAGCTTGCCGGTGACCGCTAATCAGTCTTTACCCTTTACCCTGCAGTTTGGTGAAGTTGTCGACCCCGATTATCTCAGTGAAGCCAGCCGGTTGGGCCGTCCTTTTGTGAACAGCGGTGCAGGCTATCAGCTGCTGCCCAATACCCTGCAAATTACCCTTGCCGGCCAAACCGTATTGATTGAACCCGAGGGCTATATTCATGTGGCGCGCTAACGCCGGTCTCAGTCTGCTGGAATACGTGGTGGGGCTGGCGATATTGGCCATAGTTCTGGTGGGGGCGGGGCTGTTTTTTTTAAGCCAGCCACGCCAGCTGGATCCGGTGTTTCAGTTTCGCGCCGTGTCATTGGCCGAAGCCTTGGCCGAGCAGGTGCTGGCGGTAAAATATGATGCGGAGAATGACCCTTATGCTGCCGAGCATAAGCGGTGTGATATTGGCGCAGCCCCTGACTGTCTGAATGCTCCCACTGCCGGTGCGGATGCCAGGTTGAAAGATTTTTCCCATGTGGATGATTTTCGTTTGTGGTGTGGTGATGACAACGCCATTGCCGGCAATGCGCTGGCAGACCAACTCAAGCTCTCCCAAACGCTCCTTTACACCCGTTACAGAGTGCAGACCTGTGTAACCCTGAATACCGTTGATCCCAATGCACCATTTAAGGAAGTCACTATTTCCATCGCAGATCAAAGCGGCGCCGATCTGTCCTTTATCCTGCACAGGTACAATATCCGATGAAGGCGCGCGGCTTTACCCTGCTGGAGCTGGTGATCGTGCTGGTGCTGATTGGCATCAGTGCCCTGTTCGGCACCCGCTTTATTGCCCACATCGCCGAAAGCTACGTGGGCAGCACAGAGCGGGCTCAGGCCCTGGCCGGTGCCCGTTTCACCCTGGAGCGCCTGCGCCGCGAATTGGCCGTAGCCTATGGCCCCAGCGTGTACCTCAGTGACAACAACCGCTGCCTTTCCTTTGTACCGGCTCGGGCCGCCGGTACTTATATCGGTTCGGTGAGAACCAAGACGGCCACCTTTATCGTGCCCCTGAGCCTGCAGGAAGAGGTTATTAAAGACACCTTTATGGCCATTCGTGCCGAGAGCGGTGATGAAGTCTGGGAAAACTATCCAGGCGGCTTGATGCCTGCCGATGTGCACAAAGTGAAGGATCAGGCCGAAAAGAAATTCACCCTTGATATTCAGAATGATCTGGAGTCTGCCAGCTTCAGCCGCGAAGGGTTTGGCCTGCGTTATACCCTGCTGAAGCCTGAACAAGTACGTTTTTGTGTGGACAATGGTAGCCTGTATCGTCAAAACAAAACCGGTGAAAACTGGAATGACAGGGTGCTTATGTTGACCGGGATCACAGGAGACAAGGTCTTTCTGGGCTACGATGAGTCCAGCCAACTGATACAAATGGAGCTTGTATTGAGCACCCGAGACGGTGACCTGGTGTTACCCGGACAGCTGCAGGTGACCTATGCGCCTTAACCCGCAACAGGCGGGCAGCATGCTGCTCAGCGTGTTGTTCATCATGGTGATTTTGTCTGCCCTGATGGCCGCCATGGTCACCCTGTCGGGCCAGAGCAGCCGCCAGCTGGTATACGAAGTTCAAGCCCTAAAAGCCCGGCTTACCGCCGAGTCCTTGCTGGAGCGCAAGGTGTTTGACCTGCTGAATACCATTACACAAATCGAACCCATTACCGCAAACATTGCTGGCTGCGAAGGTGAAGCCAGCGGTTCTGCCCCCAGAGAAACTGCCGGTGTAACACAGGTGCGCGTGATTGCCACCGGCACCTGCACCGGCAGCGGCCTGACCGTGGTCCGCCATATCGAAGTCGAGGTGATTGAATGAACAAATACGCACTGTTTTACCTGACCGCCTTGCTTGCCTCGGCACCGTCGCTGGCATCCAGTATTCCTGCACTTTTCCCTTTTGCCGCCCAAAGCCATGACCCTAAAGGTGAAGTGGACATGGACAGCGCTACACGGATAATTGGCACTAATAACCGCGTATTAGATTTTGTAAAAAAAGATAATTTAAAAGGCGAGTGTGATAATGGCTCTTGTTCAATAAGTGGCAATACGGTGTCTGGGCTGACTCTGCAATGGCCGAATGACTGGGCTTTCAACGAGCCTTGGTCTGGCAGACTGGCACCACTACCCGAATTTTTTAATAACACAACCCCTGCCAATTCCTTGATATGTGACTGGAATAACAATCAGAATGCAACATTCAGAAGCGCCGTTTATCAGTCGGTGAGTGTACAGAGCAGATGTAAGATTGATGCTAAACAAGCCAAAGTGCGTATTCAAGGCAAGCTTGAGGTCAGCGGCAGTGGCACCTTGCAGCTGGCCCCCGGCCATTACTATATGGATGAATTGACGTTGTCTGGTAGTGCTGGCATTGAAGCATCGCCTGCGGGAGCTATTTATTTATATGTTAAAAACGAATTGGAACTGGATTCCAGCAGAGCGCTGGGCACGACCAATAGTCCTGTGAATCTGGTTTATTATGGTCAGGATGATGCGCAAATAAAACGCCAGCTTGTTGGTAGTTTGAATACTCACGCTCATTTGCAAATGAGTGGTAGTGCTAATCTGAACCAGTTAATTCAAGCCAAATCATTAACCATGCAGGGTAGTGCTCAAGTTACTTTACTGCCGGGCAGTTATTGGTTGGAAAAGTTAGACCTGCAAGGCAGTGCCAGAATCATACAGCCTGAGCCTGGTGATATTAATATGTATGTAAAAGATAATGTTAATGTCAAAATATCTACACTCGGTGCCGGTGATCGGCGGATTAATATCCGGAACTACAATACCAATGTCGATTTTGGTAGTAATTTAACCTTTCATGGAGATCTGTATACTCATGATGCGCTTAAGTTACATAATGCCAATTTTTATGGTGCCGTACGCGCTAAGGAATTAGATCTTCAAGGGTCTGCGCAATTATACCTTGCTGCCGGTGAGTACTGGTATGAAGATATAAAGCTGCAAGGCAGTAGTAAAATACACCTTGCTGGTGAAACCATCTTGCATATTAAAGATGAACTAGATCTGGAAGGTAGTACCAGTATTAATGCTACATCTTCAAAACCTTTGTTTATTGTTGTGCATGGTGAAAAAAATAGAAGTGATGAAGGAGAAGTGGATTTAGAGGGTTCATCGGAGATACACGGCTATTTATATGTGCAGGGTGAAGTTGAACTACAAGGCAGCTCCAAAATAGTTGGTGCTGTGAATGTGGTTGATTTGGAAATGGAAGGCAGCTCGGCTATTATTTACAAAGCCTTCTCTTTCGCCGAAGAGTTCGAAGAGTTGCATCACTACCGTTTGTTCTTTAATAGCCAGAATAAGAAATTCCAGGCCACTTCCTGTGTCGATAGCAACTGTTATGTGACTTACGGTCGGCAGGTAAGAGAACTGCATATTAAAAATAACCTTGATAATAATGCTACCATTGTCAACTTTAAACGTTTTGAAGGACAATCATCACCAACTTCTCCCAATGGTTCTAGTAAACTAAATCGGTGTGTGCAGCTTGCTATTCACAAGGCATCGCCATGGCCAACATCTAGCCCGGCATTACGCTGTTGGAAAGATGGCGTGCCATTAACGGATTGCAAATTGTGCCCTGATTCCCAAGAGCCGGAAGCACTGGTCGGGTTTGTGTTTGGTGAGGTGACTATTACTGAAGCGCATCTTAAGGGCTTGGCAACAGATGCCAGCTTAACGCTGGGCGCTATTACCGGGAATGGCAACTTAACTACAAATGGACAGCCATTAACCACCAAGGGATCATCGCTGAACTTGCCGTTAACGGTGAGTTATGACAAAGCTGAAGTTGTTGAAATGCAGATCAAGGCGAAAAAAGGTCAGCAAGAACAGGCATTTAACCTCAATCTGCTATTTGTCCCTAAATCGTTGGCTTGGGTCACTGCGAGCAACCTGGATTGCGGCGCGAACAATGAAAATTTTGTTTACTCGAAACGTTTCATGGCCTATCTGCAGCAGATGGTCGCCCGCCTGGGCGAGGCCAGCGGCGATATCCGCCAGGCCCTGCAGCAACTGGGTGAAGGGGCCCGGCGCAGCGGCGAGGTGCTCGATGCCCACGCCCGGGAAACGGAGCAGGTGGTGGCCGCCGTCAACCAGATGAGCGCCAGCGCCGACGAGGTGGCCGGCAGCGCCCGGGACAGCGCCGGCTTTATCCGCGAGGTCAACCGTCAGGCGCGCTCTTCCCGGGCCCTGGTCCAGCAGGCCTCGGCGGCGGTGGCGGCGCTGCAGGAGGAAGTAGAGGGCACCAGCGGCCAGGTGGCGCAGATGCGCGAGGCGGTGCAGCAGATCACCCCCATCCTCGACAGCATCGCCGGTATCGCTGAGCAGACCAACCTGCTGGCGCTTAACGCCGCCATTGAGGCGGCCCGGGCCGGTGAGCAGGGGCGGGGATTCGCGGTGGTGGCGGAGGAAGTGCGGGCCCTGGCGGCCCGGACCCAGGCCAGCACCGAGGAAATCGGTGCCCGCCTGGCGCGGCTGACCGGCGGGGTGGCGTCCGTGGTGTCGGCCATGGCCGACACCCGGCAGAGCTGCCAGGCCACCGCCGGCCATACGGCGGCGGTGACCCAGGGGCTGGATCAACTGGCGTCGGCGGTGGACCGCATCCACGGCCTGACCGAGCAGATCGCCGGTGCCGCCGAGCAGCAGCGCACCGTCTCCCGCCAGATCGATGAGAACATGGTCAGCATCAGCGACATGGTCGGCACCCTGGTGGCCCAGGACAGGCACAACCAGGACAGTAGCCGCCTGCTGGGCGAGGCCAACGCCGGGCTGGAGCGGCTGGTGCGGGGCTTCAGGGCCTGACCCAGCCCACGCAGGCCTTGGGTAAAACCGGGCGCCAGGGTGCGCGCGGGCCGACGGTGATTTCGCCAGCACGGTCGTTGAGCCAGCCGGCCAGCTCGGCGCCGCAGCCGGTGCCGGCGGGTACCGGCGCCTGGGGTTGGCAGCGGGCCTGGCCCTGAGGGCAGGCGAGGCGCACATGGAAATGGCTGGAATGGCCGAACCAGGGCCGGATTTTCCTGAGCCAGGGCGATTCGCCATGGGATTGGCACAGGGCCTGCTTGATCAGCGGGTGTACGAAAATGCGGTCGACTCGGTGATCCTGGGCCGCCAGGGCGATTAACTGGCGCTGCTTATCCTGAAAATCGGCGGTCAGCACATAGTGGCGGTGGTCGACCATGTCCACCGCCGCTATGGTTTCCAGTTGTCGGGGCAGGGGATTTTCCGGCGGGCTGCGCAGCCAGATGTCCGCGTCCAGCCCGGTCTGGTGGCTGCGGTGGCCATAGGCGAAGGGCCCGCCCCGCTGCATGGCGATATCCCCCACCAGCATGGGCGGCAGCCCGGCCTGGTCGACCCGGCGTCCCAGATCCTGCAGGTAGTGGATCATCTGGGGCTGGCCGTAGTAGCGCTGGCGTTCGCTTCGGATCACATAAAATCCGGGGCCGCTGCCGGGCAGGGCCCGGGCGTTCATCTGGCAACCGGCGGAATAACCGCCGATGGCCTCGGCCAGCGCCAGGGCGGGCAGCCAGGCCAATATTCCCCACCACCATTTGTTCATGCGACTGTCTCCCTGTGGACCTGGTGTCATTATTTATGGGCGGCGCTTTTTTTGCTAGGGTAGCCGTTTTTCAGCGAACCGGAATCGTTCATGACAGTGCAGTCCCTTCCCCTGCAGCAATTGCTGCAACAACCCCTGCGGTTCGTGCTGTGGCCGCCGGCCCTGCGTTTTTACCTGACCCATGCCCTGGTACTGCTGGCCAGCCTGGCGGCGGTGGCCGCGGCGCTGTGGTACGGGCGGCAGGGCTTTGGGCTTATCCACTGGGTCGGTGCCGTGTTTGGCGGTGTGCTGCTGCTGGTCAGCCTGTGGCCGGCAAACTGGAGCCGGCAGCGGCTTGTCAACCTGGCTTTTGACGACGATCGCCTTTATATCGTCAACGGCATCAAGGGGGTGGCCATGGCACTGCCCCGGGAGCGGGTGCTGGCGGTCAACCGGGGCAAACTGCCCGGCCATGACGGGGCCATTATTGCCTTTACCCTGGATCTGTCCCTGAGCGAGGCGGAGCTGGAGTGCATCAACCGGGCGCTGGGGGCCCAGGCCGAGGAACGGTTCCGGCTGGACGAGCAGCGCTACCGTTTTGGTTTTGTGGGCAACTGGCAGCCACGGCGACGGTTGCTGGAGCGGGTGTCGGTACTGGCGCCGGTGGTGGCGGTAACCGGCCGGGACGCGCCGGCCGACGAGGATGACGACGACTGGGACGACTGAGTCCGCTCCGGCACTGCTATACTTTTCGCGCACTCATCCATCGTCACGGAGCCAGACCATGAGCAAGCGCGAGCCGCCGGCCATTCCCCGCCGGGCCTTTGAACTTTACGATCGCTACGCCCACGGCCAGATAGACAGGCGCGAATTCATGACCGGCCTGGCCGGCGTGGCGGCGGGGACCATGACGGCGCCGGCCCTGCTCGCCAGCCTGATGCCCGACTATGCCCAGGCCCAGCAGGTGTCGTTTACCGATCCCGATATTGTCGCCGCCTACCGCGAATTCGACGCTCCCCAGGGTCATGGCAAGGGGCGCGGCTACCTGGTTCGGCCCGCCGCCGGCATGGTGGCGGGGCGGGTGCTGG
Organism: Zobellella taiwanensis; assembly: GCF_003012795.1. Lineage (GTDB taxonomy): Bacteria > Pseudomonadota > Gammaproteobacteria > Enterobacterales > Aeromonadaceae > Oceanimonas > Oceanimonas taiwanensis. The sequence continues at coordinate 253,618 of NZ_PXYH01000002.1, read as the reverse complement.
TGGTGCACGAAAACCGCGGTCTCAATCCCTATATCGAGGACGTGGCCCGGCGCCTGGCCAAGGCCGGCTTTGTCGCCTTTGCCCCCGATGCGCTCTTTACCCTCGGCGGCTATCCGGGCAACGACGATGACGGCCGGGCCCTGCAGCAACGGCTGGACGGCGACAAGATAGCCGCCGACTTCGCCGCCGCCGCCCGTTTCCTGCAGTCCCTGGACGGGGGCAAGGGCAAACTGGGGGTAGTGGGCTTTTGCTTTGGCGGCTTTATCGCCAACCGGCTGGCCGCCGAGCAGCCGGCCTTGATCGGCGCCGCCGTGCCTTTTTACGGCATGCCGCCCTCCCTGGACAAGGTGGCCGACATCAAGGCGGCACTGCTTATCCAGATGGCCGAAATGGACGATCGCATCAACGCCGCCTGGCCCGATTACGAAGCGGCCCTGCAACGCCACGGCATCCGCTACCAGGCCCATGTGTATCCGGGGACCCAGCACGGCTTTCACAACGACTCCACCCCCCGCTACCACCCCGAGGCGGCGGAACAGGCCTGGTCGCGTAGCCTGGCGTTTTTGGCCGGACACCTGGCCGACTAGGCATGCCGGGCCCGCGGGCCCGGCATGCTTATGCCCTGAAGACCGACACCACCCGCTGCAACTGCTCCGCCTGGACCGAAATATCGGTGCTGGCGCGGGCGTTCTTGGCCACGGCGTCGGCGGCATCCTCGGTGATGTCGCGGATCACCACCACGTTTTGCCCTACCTCGTTGGCCACCGCGCTCTGCTGCTCGATGGCGGTGGCGACCTGGCTGGCCATGTCGGAGATCTCGGTGACTTCGCGGGTAATGCCGTCAAGCAGCGTTTCGGTCAGCGCCGCCTGTTCCCGGCTGTCCATCCCCTGCTGGCGGCACTGGTGCATCAACTCGACGATGGCGCCGGTCCTGTCCTGCAGGGAGGCGATGATGGCGGCGATTTCGCCGGTGGCATCCTGGGTGCGTCCGGCCAGGGCGCGCACCTCGTCGGCCACCACGGCAAAGCCCCGGCCCTGCTCGCCGGCCCGGGCCGCCTCGATGGCGGCGTTGAGCGCCAGCAGGTTGGTCTGCTCGGCGATGGCCTGGATCACGCCCAGCACCGAACCGATGCCCTGGCTCTGCTCGGCCAGGGCCTGAATGCTGTCTACCGAGCCTTCCAGCCGGTCCGACAACTGATGAATAAGGGCAATGCTGCGCTGCACCTGCTGCTGGCCCTGCAGGGCATGTTCGTGGGTCGAGTCGGCCCGCTGGGCGGTGTGCTCGGTGTTGCGGGCAATGTCTTCTATGGTGCCGACCATTTCGGTGACGGCGGTGGCCACCAGATCGGTTTCGCTTTTCTGGCGCTCGATATCGGCGGCGGTGCGCTCGGCGTTTTCCGACAGCACGCCGGTGGTGTGGTTCATGGTCGCCACCGCCTCGTTGGCCTGGCGGATCACCCGCTGGAAACCGTCCAGCATGGTATTGATGGCCCGGGCCATGTCGCCGATCTCGTCCCGGCCGGTGGCTTCCACCCTCAGCCCCAGATCCCGGCTCTGATCGATGCGCTGTACCGCCGAACGGATGCGGCTGACGGGCAGGAAGATGGAGCGTGCCAGCAGCAGTGCCAGCCCCGAGGTCAGCACCAGCATGGCGATAAACAGCAGTCTGGCCCGGGTACGGGCCTGCTGCTGGCGCTCGAGCAGTTGCCGGTCGATCTCGGCCAGGGTCTGCTCCAGCAGGCCCTCGGTGCTTTGAATGCTCTGGCGCATCGTTTGCTGCAGGCCCTGGTTGCTGTCGAGGCCAAGCTCGCGGGCGCCATCCACAAAGGCGTTGAAAGTCTCCCGGTACTGGCCGGCCAACGCCCGTGTCGGCGCCGGCAGGGCCAGCTCGGCGATCTGGCGATCCAGGTCGGTGAGCAACTGGTTAAAGCGCGCCTGGTAGCGCAGATCCCGGCGCAGCATAAAGTCCTTTTCGGCCCGGCGCAGTTGCAGCAGGGTGACCAGCACGGCGTCGGCGCCCAGGGTGTCCAGCTCGCGCTCTATGGCGTGGACCGCTGCCCTCAGCTCGCCGTTCAGGCCCGATTCGTGGTCGAGCCCCAGCCGTTGCTGGCTGGCGACGATGGCATGGAAGGCCTGGCCGTAGTCGGCAAAGCGCCGGGCCAGGGTGTCGAGCGCCGCCGTGTCCATGCCTTGATCGTGCAGCACGGGCGCCAGTGCCGACAGGGTGTGCGCGGTACGGGCCAGGGTGGCGTCGAAGCCGGCGACATGGGCGAGATCCTGGCGGGCCAGAAAGTCCTTTTCGGCCCGGCGCAGGGCGAGCATGTCCCGTTGCAGGCTCATGGCCATGTCCTTGGCCTGGTGCAGGCGTTCCTGGATCTTCAGGCCGTGGCTGAACAGCAGATACAGCAGGGTCATGGCGATCACCACCACCAGGCTGTTGAGGCCGAGTTTATGCTTGATTTTCATGGTGTTTCCGTAAAAAAGGCCGGTGTGGCGACCGGCCGGGAGACGGGCCGGCTAGCGCAGGAAGGGGTTGTGCAGCCGCTCTTCGCCCAGGGTGCCTTCCGGGCCGTGGCCGGGCACGAAGGTGATGTCGTCGCCGAGCGGCAGCAGGGTGTGCAGTATGCTGTCGATCAACTGCTGGTGGTTACCGCGGGGAAAGTCGGTACGGCCGATGCTGCCCCGGAACAGCACGTCGCCCACGAAGGCCAGTCGCTGCGCCCGGTGCAGCAGCACCACATGGCCCGGGGTATGGCCGGGGCAGTGATACACCTCCAGGGTTTCCTCGCCGACGGTGACGCTGTCGCCCTGCGCGAGCCAGCGGTCGGGTACAAAGTCGTTAACCGGGGGAAAGCCGAACATCTGCGCCTGCTGCGCCAGGGCGTCTATCCAGAAGGCGTCGTCCCGGCCGGGGCCGATAACGGGCACCCCGGTCTTTGCCTTCAGCTCGCCGGTGGCGCCCACATGATCCAGGTGGCCGTGGGTGAGCAGTATGCTTTCCAGCTCGAGGTCGCGCTCCGCCACCGCCGCCAGCAGCCGCTCGGTCTCGCCGCCGGGGTCGACGAGGGCGGCCTTGCGGCTCTGGCTGCACCAGATCAGGCTGCAGTTCTGGGCGAAGGGGGTCACCGGCAGGGTGATTCGTTCAAGCATGCTGAGTTTCCATTTTTAACATAATGTGGTGATGGGCGAAGTCACGGCCTGGTGCCGACTGGCCAGCCAGTCGGCCAGCTCGCCGGCGTCGCCGCGTTTGACCACACGGGCTTCTTTTGCGGCCAGGTGGCGGCGGTAGATGGGATCGTAGTAGCGCTCCAGCAGCTCGGTGATCCACGCCTGGTGGCCATCGCTGCCCAGGCCGCGAGCTTGTGCGGTCAGGGCCTCGTGCATGATGGCGGAGAGGCGGCGCCACTCCCGGTCGCCGAGGCGCTTGTACAGGCGCTTGAGGCCGCCCTGCAGGTAGTCGCCGAGGCGGGCCATGTCGTTGCCGAAGCGGGCCTGCATCAAATCCACGTAGTCGTGCTGGATCTGCCGTACCCGCTGCGCGAAAGGCACTTCCAGCACCAGCAGCGGCGATTGCTGCATCCGCTGGTAGAGCGACAGGGGCAGGGGACAGCGGCCGATCATGGCGCTTTCGTCTTCCACCAGCCAGGGCGTGATACCGGCCCGGCGCTGTTTGAGCCGGGCGATGGCCAGCCGGTTCTCGAAGTCGATGGGCGTAGGCTGGGGCTCGCCCCAGTGGCCGAAGCTGGAGCCGCGATGATGGGCATGGGCTTCCAGATCCAGGGCCAGGGGAGTACGGCTGAGCCAGTCGGTCTTGCCGCTGCCGGTCAGGCCCGCCAGCACATAGCCGGGCTGGCGGAACTCCTGCTCGATAACGGCCAGCAGGCGGCGGCGCAGGGCCTTGTAGCCGCCCTCCACCCGGAGGACGGGCCGGCCGGCCTCATGCAGCCACTGCTGCACCGTCTGGCTGCGCAGGCCGCCGCGAAAGCAGTAGATAACGCCCCTGGGGTGGGCGTCCAGCCAGTCGAGCCAGGCCTGCAGCCGCCCCGCGCGCACCTCGCCGGAGACCAGTTGGTGGCCGAGGGCGATGGCGGCGGCCTGGCCCTGCTGCTTGTAGCAGGTGCCGACCCGGGCCCGCTCGTCGTCGGTCATCAGCGGCAGGTTGCTGGCCGAGGGAAAGGCGCCCTGGATGAATTCCACCGGGGCGCGCAGATCCAGCATGGGCACATCCTCGCCCAGCAGCAGGTCGTAATCGGCGGTCAGCTCAGTCACCGCTCACCTCGATGCGATGGGTACCGGGGGCGGTGAGTGTGCCTATGGGGGCGAGTTCGAGCTCGTGGCGCCGGGCCAGGGCCAGGAAGTCGGGCTCCGCTTCGGGGCGCACCGCCACCAGCAGGCCGCCGCTGGTCTGGGGATCGCACAGTATCTGCTGCTGGCGCGGGCTGAGCGGCGCCAGCTTGTGGCCGTAGGCGTCCAGGTTGCGCAGGGTGCCGCCGGGTACGGCGCCGGCCTGCAGGTAGTAGTCCAGGTTGGGCAGCAGGGGGATGGCGGCCATCTCCAGCCGGGCGCCGACGTCGGCCCCTTCGCACACCTCCAGCAGGTGGCCCATCAGGCCGAAACCGGTGACGTCGGTCATGGCGGTAACCCCCTCCAGGGTGGCGAAGTCCTGGCCCGGCTTGTTGAGTTGGCACATCACCTCGGGCGCCAGCAGGCCGTCTTCTTCCCGCAGCAGCCCCTTCTTCTGGGCGGTGGAGAGGATGCCGATGCCGAGCGGCTTGGTGAGATAGAGGCGGTCGCCGACCCCGGCGGTGTCGTTGCGCTTGACCCGCGCGAGCGGCACCTGGCCGGTGACCGCCAGCCCGAAGATGGGTTCGGGCGCGTCTATGCTGTGGCCGCCGGCAAGCGAAATGCCGGCGTCATGGCAGGCCTGGCGGCCGCCGTCGATCACCCGCTGGGCCACTTCCGGCGGCAGCAGGTTGACCGGCCAGCCGAGGATGGCGATGGCGACGATGGGAGTGCCGCCCATGGCGTAGATATCGCTGATGGCGTTGGTGGCGGCGATGCGGCCGAAGGTGAAGGGGTCGTCCACTATCGGCATGAAGAAGTCGGTGGTGGAGATGATGCCCATGCCGTTGCCGATGTCGACCACGGCGGCGTCGTCCCGGCTGGCGTTGCCCACCACCAGGCGGGGGTCGGCAAAGGCGGGCAACTGGCTGTGCAGTATGGTGTCGAGCACCTTGGGCGAGATCTTGCAGCCGCAGCCGGCGCCGTGGCTGTATTGGGTTAGGCGAATGGGGTCCACTGCGGATTCCTTGGTGATAAACGCAAAGTGCTAATAGTAACGGTTAGACTACCTGGCTGACAAACCTTCGGGCTTACCTTGGCAGGCAACAGCGGCGTCAAAACAGGCGGATAAAGGGAACGGCTGCGCCGACCGTCACATGCCATGGATGGCATGTGCGAGCGTACAGGGGGCGAGCTTGCTCGCCGTGACGAGCGGTTTCGGCCTGACCGAACATCCAGTGAATGTTCGCAGCAGGCCGAAACCGCGAGTGTCATATTTTGCAGCGTGTCGGCGGAGCCGTTCCCTTTGGCCGACTTCTACGATCATGACAATGGCGGCGTCATCAAGCCGAGGGGCCGCAGGCGGCCCCTGGCCGTTACCAGGCGCGGACCACCAGCCCCTTGAGGTAGTGGCCTTCCGGATAGGCGGTGCCGATGGGATGGTCGGCGGCCTGGTTGAGCCGCTCCAGGATCTGGGCGTCGCGGCCGGCGTCGAGGGCGGCGTCCGCTACTATCTTCTGGAACAGATCCGAGGTCATCAGCCCGGAGCAGGAGAAGGTCAGCAGCATCCCGCCCGGGTTGAGCAGCTGGAAGGCCAGCATGTTGATGTCCTTGTAGCCGCGGCAGGCGCCGTTGAGCTGGGCCTTGCTCTCGGCGAACTTGGGCGGGTCCAGCACGATGACGTCAAAGCGCTGGCCCTGCTCCCGGTAGTCGCGCAGCAGCTTGAACACGTCCGCCTGCTCGAAGCGGGCCCGGCCGAGATCCAGGCCGTTCAGCTCGGCATTCTGGCGGGCAAGCGCCAGGGCCGACTCGGACAGGTCGGCGTTGATCACCTCATCGGCGCCGCCCTTCAGGGCATAGACGCCGAAGGTGCCGGTGTAGCTGAAGCAGTTCAGTACCCGCTTGCCCTTGCAGTAGCGGCCGGCGATACGGCGGTTGTCGCGCTGATCCAGATAAAAGCCGGTCTTGTGGCCGTTTTCCACGTCCACCAGGATGCGTACCCCGTTGTTTTCCTCGATCACCACGGGCTGGGGCGGCAACTGGCCCGCCAGCAGGCCCTTGCGCTCCTTCAGGCCCTCCTTCTTGCGCACCGCCACGTCGGAACGCTCGTAGATGCAGGCGCCCGGATAGAGCTGCTCGAGCGCCTCGACGATGGCCGGGCGCCAGCGCTCGGCGCCGGTGCTGAGCAACTGGCACACCACCACCTCGCCGTAGACGTCGATGGTTACCCCGGGCAGGCCGTCGGACTCGGCGGCGCACAGCCGGTAACCGGTGAGGCCCTGCTCCTCGATAAGCGGCTGGCGGCTGTCTTTGGCACGTTGCAGCCGGCGCAGGAAAAAGGCCGGGTCCACCACTTCGTTGTTATCGAAGGTCCACACCCGGGCGCGGATCTGGGACTGGGGCGAGTAGAAGCCCCGGCCCAGCCACTGGCCGTTGTGGCTCAGGATATCGACGGTATCCCCGGCGTTGGGCTGGCCCTGCACCTTGTCGATGGCACGGGAAAACACCCAGGGGTGGCGGCGCAGGAGGGACTTTTCCCGTCCGGCAACTAGGGTTATGGAAGGGGTCATAGGCTGGGCTGCTTGTCTGAAAAAGGGGCGTAATTCTAGAAGTGGTGACGGCAAAATACAAAGGGAGGCGAACAAAAATGACCATAATTGCCAAAAAAATCTGGGTCGGCGGTCGAGTGCAGGGGGTGGGCTTTCGTTACTACACCCAGTGCGAGGCCGAACGGCTGGGGGTGCGCGGTTACGTCCGCAATCTGCCCGACGGCCGGGTGGAAGTACTGGCGGAGGGAGACAGCGGGGCGGTTCGCCAGTTGCTGGCCTGGCTGAGAACCGGGCCGGATACCGCCCATGTGACCGGGCTGCAGCAAGAAGAGATTGCGCCCAGAGGCGTGCACGGGTTTGAAACCGGGTGAAGGGAGCGCGGGCGGCCCGCCCGCATTAGCGCCTGCAAGGGCGCCTAAGGTTTGCCGCGTTGCGGCAATATGCAGGCGGGCCGCCTGCGCTCCAAAGAAAATGCCGGCCCTGGGCCGGCATCTGTATCAGCTTCAGCCCTTCAGTGCGGCATCCAGCTCTTCGATTTTGGCCTGCCAGATGGCGGGGCCGGCAACGTGGGCGTTGTTGCCCTCGGCGTCCACCGCCACGGTGACCGGCATGTCTTCCACCTCGAATTCGTAGATGGCTTCCATCCCCAGATCCTCGAACGCCAGCACCCGGGCCTTTTTCACCGCCTTGGCCACCAGGTAGGCGGCGCCGCCCACGGCCATCAGGTATACCGCCTTATGGCGCTTGATGGACTCGACGGTAGCGGGGCCGCGCTCGGCCTTGCCCACCATGCCGACAAGGCCGGTCTGCTCCAGCATCATGTCGGTGAACTTGTCCATGCGGGTGGAGGTGGTGGGGCCGGCGGGGCCCACGGCCTCGTCGCCGATGGCGTCGACCGGGCCCACGTAGTAGATGAAACGACCCTTGAAGTCGACCGGCAGTTTTTCGCCCTTGTTGAGCATGTCCTGGATGCGCTTGTGGGCGGCGTCACGGCCGGTGAGCAGCTTGCCCGAAAGCAGCACGGTCTCGCCCATCTTCCACTGGGCGATATCGTCGCGGGTGACGGTGTCCAGGTTGACCCTGCGCACGTTCTCGCCCACTTCCCAGGTCACTTCCGGCCAGTCTTCCAGTTTCGGCGGAGTCAGCTCGGCGGGGCCGGAGCCGTCCAGGTGGAAATGCACGTGGCGGGTGGCGGCGCAGTTGGGGATCATCACCACCGGCTTGGAAGCGGCGTGGGTGGGCGCGGACTTGATCTTGATGTCCACCACGGTAGTGAGGCCGCCCAGGCCCTGGGCGCCGATGCCGAGCTTGTTGGCCTTGTCGAAGATTTCCAGACGCAGTTTTTCCTCGGTGGTTTCGGCGCCGCGCTCGATCAGGTCGTGGATGTCCACCGGATCCATCAGGGCTTCCTTGGCCAGCACCGCCGCCTTCTCGGCGGTGCCGCCGATGCCGATGCCGAGCATGCCCGGCGGGCACCAGCCGGCACCCATGGTGGGCAGGGTCTTCAGCACCCACTCGACGATGTCGTCGGAGGGGTTGAGCATCACCATCTTGGACTTGTTCTCGGAGCCGCCGCCCTTGGCGGCGATGGCCACCTCGACGTGATCGCCGGGCACCATGTCGATATGCACCACGGCGGGGGCGTTGTCCCTGGTGTTCTTGCGGGCGCCGGCCGGGTCGGCCACGATGGAAGCGCGCAGGGGATTATCGGGGTTGTTGTAGGCGCGGCGCACCCCTTCGTCCACCATCTCCTGTACCGTCAGGTCGCTGTCCCACTGCACCTGCATGCCGATTTTCACGAAGCAGGTGACGATGCCGGTGTCCTGGCAGATGGGCCTGTGGCCTTCGGCGGACATGCGCGAGTTGATCAGGATCTGGGCGATGGCGTCCTTGGCGGCCTGGCTCTGCTCTTTGTGGTAGGCTTTTTCCAGGGCCTGGACGAAGTCCAGCGGATGGTAGTAGGAGATGTACTGTAGGGCGTCGGCAACGGAGTCGATAAAGTCCTGCTTCTTGATAATGCTCATGGCTTCCTCATGGGTTATCGGCATTGGCTCTGTGTTGTTATAAGCCCGGCTATGATACGCTTAGCGCCCCCCGGCTGCCAGCCCGGCCGCCGGCCGGATACCAAAACTGTCGAGTGGATTACATTAATGGGACAGCCCCTGCACGTTCGCAGCCAGCCGTTTTCCGGCTCGGTGCATGACTTCTTTTCCCCTGTCGCCCACCTGCCCTGGGCCATGCTGCTGGAGTCGGCCGCTCCCGACCGGGCCGACAGCCGTTTTCATATCATCAGCGCCGCCCCCCTGGCCACCCTGGTTACCCGGGGCGAGCACACTGTGATTGAGCATCAGGGTCGGACGCAGGTTTCGGACAAGTCCCCCTTTGCCCTGCTCAAGGAATGGCAGCAGCGGTTGCTGGGTGAGCCTGACCTGCCCGAGGAGCTGCGCCATCTGCCCTTCGCCGGCGGCGCCCTGGGGTTGTTTGGCTACGATCTGGGCCGGCGGCTGGAGCGGCTGCCGGCGCTGGCCGCCAACGAGCTGGCCACCCCGGACATGGCGGTGGGGCTCTACGACTGGGCCTGGGTGATCGATACCCGGGAGCAGGTTGCCCACCTGCTGGTGCCGGGCGACGAGGCGGCGCTCGCCGCCCGGCTCGGGTGGTGGCAACAGCAGCAGGCGCGGGCAGCGGCGCCGTTCCGCCTGGCCGGCCCCTGGCGGGCCAACCAGTCCCGGGCCCAGTACCGGGCCAACTTTGACCGGGTGCAGGATTACCTGGCCGCCGGCGACTGCTATCAAATCAATCTGACGGTGCGCTTCGACGCCCCCTTCGAAGGCGATGCCTGGGCCGCCTACCGCCACCTGAGCGAGCACAACAGGGCGCCCTTTTCGGCCTTTCTGCAGTTGCCCGAGGGGGCGGTGCTCAGCCTGTCGCCGGAGCGTTTTATTGCCCTCGAAGGGCGGCGGGTCGAGACCAAGCCCATCAAGGGCACCCGGCCCCGGGGCGCCGATGCCGCCGAGGATCGGCGGCTGGCCGGGGAGCTGGCCGCCGCCCCCAAGGACAGATCCGAAAATCTGATGATAGTGGACCTGCTGCGCAACGACATCGGCCGGGTGTGCGTGCCCGGCTCGGTGCGGGTGCCGGCCCTGTTTGCCATCGAATCCTTTCCGGCGGTGCACCACCTGGTGTCCACCATCACCGGCGAGTTGGCCGCCGGGCTCGACGGCACCGATCTGCTGGCGGCCACCTTTCCCGGCGGCTCCATCACCGGCGCTCCCAAAATCCGGGCCATGGAAATCATCGAAGAGCTGGAGCCCCATCGCCGCCACGGCTACTGCGGCAGCATCGGTTACCTCAGTGTCCACGGCCGCATGGACACCAGCATTACCATCCGTACCCTGCTGGCGGAGCAAAACCGCCTCTACTGCTGGGCCGGCGGCGGCCTGGTGGCGGACTCCGAAGCCGGGGCCGAGTATCAGGAGCTGTTCGACAAGCTGGGCAAGATACTGCCGGTGCTGGAGCGGCTATGACCCGGGAGCAGTTGCTGACCCGCCTCAACCTGCTGGCGCCGGCGCCGGATCCGGTGCTGCCGTGCCATGCCCGGCCGGCGGCGGTGCTGCTGCCGCTGCTCGAGGGAGAGGAGGGGCTGGAGCTGGTGCTGACCCGGCGCAGCCGCCACCTGCGGCATCATCCGGGGCAGATAAGCTTTCCCGGCGGCCGGGTGGACGACACCGACGCCAGCCTCTGGCACACGGCGCTGCGCGAAAGCCAGGAGGAAATCGGGCTGGATCCGGCCCTGTGCCGGCCGCTGGCGCGGCTGAGGGCCCAGCACACGGTGTCCGGCTTCGCGCTCACCCCCTTTATCGGCCTGGTCGAAGGCCGGCCGCACTTTGTGCCCAACCCGGATGAAGTGGACGAGGTATTCCGGGTGCCGCTCGACTACCTGCTGGATCTCGATCATCATTACCTTTACTACCTGCACCGGCGGGGCCGGCGGCATACGGTGTGCTTTATTCCCTGGCAGGGCATCTGGATCTGGGGCATTACCGCCGCCGTTATCCACCAGTTCGCTGTGCAGGTTTCCCGCTGAGGGCGATCCCGCTCACAAATCCCGCCTCCTGTTGTTTTGTTATTAAAAATCTGTTGGGTTAAAACTCAAATAATCCTACAATCATTCAATATAAGTTGAATGATTGCGTTCAGCCCTGTTGTGTTTTGGAGTGTTCCCATGATCAGTGTGTTCGACATGTTCAGTATCGGCATCGGCCCTTCCTCTTCCCACACCGTGGGTCCCATGCGGGCGGCCCATGCCTTTGTGAAAGAGCTTGCAGAGCAGGGCACCCTGACCCGGGTCAGCCGGGTCGAGGTGGAGCTCTTCGGTTCCCTGGGCCAGACCGGTATCGGCCACGGCACCGGCAAGGCGGTAATACTGGGACTGGGCGGTTATGATCCGGAAAGCGTGGACGTGGACATGATCCCCGGTTTTCTGGCCGAGGTGGATACCAGCCAGCAGATCCTGCTCAACCGCGAACACGCGGCGGCCTTTCCCCGCAGCGGCGCCATCGTCTTCCACCGCCGCAAGACCCTGCCCCTGCACAGCAACGGCATGACCTGCCGGGTGTTCGAGGGCGATACCGTGCTGGCCGAGCAGTCCTACTACTCCATCGGCGGCGGCTTTATCGTCAAGGCGGAGGAATTCGCCGAGACCAAGGCCGGCGCCCAGGCCCAGGCGGTGGCCCGCCCCGCACCCTATCCGTTCAAGAGCGCCGCCGAGCTGCTGCGCCTGTGCCAGGAAAACGGCATGTCCATCAGCAGCCTGATGATGGCCAACGAAAAGGTCAACCGCTCCGAGGAAGAGATTGTTCAGGGCCTGCGCGATATCTGGGCCGTGATGCAGGCCTGCGTCAAGCGCGGCTGCAAGACCGAGGGCATACTGCCCGGCGGGCTCAAGGTCCGGCGCCGGGCGCCGGCCCTCTATCGCCGGCTGACCAGCGAGTCCCAGTACAACAAGGATCCCCTGAGCGTGATGGAGTGGGTGGATCTGTTCGCCCTGGCGGTGAACGAGGAAAATGCCGCCGGCGGCCGGGTGGTGACGGCGCCCACCAACGGCGCCGCCGGTATCATCCCCGCCGTGCTGCACTACTACGACAAGTTCGTGCAGCCGGTGGATGACGACGCCCTGGTGCAGTATTTCATGACCGCCGCCGCCATCGGCATCCTGTACAAGGAAAACGCCTCCATCTCCGGCGCCGAAGTGGGCTGCCAGGGCGAGGTGGGCGTGGCCTGTTCCATGGCCGCCGGTGCCCTGACCGCGGTGGTGGGCGGTACCATAGAGCACGTGGAAAACGCCGCCGAGATCGGCATGGAGCACAACCTGGGGCTGACCTGCGATCCGGTTGGCGGCCTGGTGCAGGTGCCCTGCATCGAGCGCAACGCCATGGGCTCGGTCAAGGCCATCAACGCCAGCCGCCTGGCCCTGCGCGGCGACGGCGAACACAAGGTTTCCCTCGACAAGGTGATCAAGACCATGCGCGACACCGGCATGGACATGAAAACCAAGTACAAGGAAACCGCCCGCGGCGGCCTGGCGGTCAATATCATCGAGTGCTGATGACCAAGGCGAGTCATTCTGCAAGCCCGGCGTCCTGCCGGGCTTTTTATTTTGGACCGGCGATAGTCGTTGACGACGACCGCCGTCCTCGTTCAGACTGAGCGCCTGCCCGGAATGACGCCACCCATGAACCTATCCCCAACCCCATTGCCCAGCTCTGCTCGCTCGTCCCTTCCGGGAATGGGCCTGGCGTGGCTGTTGGTGTTCATCTGTGCCTTGGGGGTGTTCCACCCGCGGGCCCTGGCCGGCCAGCCCCAGGGCTTTACCACTGAGCAACTGATACCGGCGGTGGCCGGCACCGGCGAGCACTGGCGCTGGCTGAAGGCGGCCCGGCCCGCTTCGCCGGACGACGAGCCGTCCTCGGCCGACTTGCCACCGCCTGCAGTCCGGCCCGTATCCGCGGCCCGCCTCCTGACCCGCGTCCAGCGTGCCCGGCTGCGGCCCCATCCCTTTGGCCGGACCGCTTTTTTGCGTCCGCCCCTGCGCGCACCTCCCCGGGGTTAATCCTCCCATACGACGATATGGCCGCCATCGGCGGCCCAACGCTACCGAAACCGCGTTTCGAGGATTTGCCATGACTTCATTACGAACCAGGGCCGTGCTCTACGGCCTGGTGATCGTGCTCGGCTTGCTGAGCGCGTTGCCCAATGTGTTGCCCGCCCGGCTGGCCGACCGCCTGCCGGACTGGTACAGCGCCAACACCCTGTCGCTCGGGCTGGATCTGCAGGGGGGCTCCCAGCTGCTGCTGGAAACCGACACCACCGAACTGCTGGCCGCCGAGCACCGGCGCCTGGCCGACGAGGCCGCCGCCGCCCTGAACGAGGCCGGCATTGCCCATGCCCGCCCGCGGGTCGATGCCGGTGGCGTCGAGCTGGCGCCGCGGAATCCGGCCCGCCTGGCCGAGGCCCTTGAGCTGCTCCGCGGCCTGGCGCGGGATGACGCCAGCGGCGTGCGCCGCTTCGACGTCGAGCAGGAGCCGGGCCGGCTGCGCCTCGCGCCGACCGAAGCCTGGCGCGCCCAACTTAGCCAGGACACGGTGGAGCGCACTCTGGAGGTGGTGCGCCGGCGGCTGGACGAAACCGGGCTGGTGGAGCCCGGCATCACCCGCCAGGGCGACAGCGGCATACTGGTGCAGATGCCCGGGGTGGCGGATCCGGCCGAGATCCGCTCGCTGCTGGGCACCACGGCCCGGATGAGTTTCCACTGGGTGGCCCGTGAGGGCACCGCCGGCCAGGCCGTGATCACCGTGCCCGCCGCCGCCGGGGAGGGCGGCTACCGGCTGGAGCGGCGGGTGGCGATGGCGGGCGAGCGTATCCGCGATGCCCACATGGCCTTCAGCCCCGCCACCGGCGAGCCGGTGGTCAGCTTCAAACTGGACAACGAGGGCGCCCGCCGCTTCGGCGAGCTGACCCGGGACAATATCGGCCGCGCCCTGGCCATCGTGCTCGACAACCAGGTGATCACCGCCCCGGTGATCCGCAGCGCCATTCCCGGCGGCAGCGGCGAGATCAGCGGCCGCTTCACCACCGGCGAGGCCAGCGAGCTGGCCCTGTTGCTGCGGGCGGGGGCGCTGCCGGCGCCGCTGCTGGTGCTGGAGGAGCGGACCGTGGGCCCGGATCTGGGCAGCGACGCCATTGCCATGGGGCTCGGCACCGGCCTGCTCGGGGCCGCCCTGGTGGTCGGCTTTATGCTCGGGGTGTACGGCCGCTGGGGGCTGATCGCCTGCGTCGGCCTGGCGGTCAACATCGGCCTGGTGTTCGGCATACTGAGCCTGCTGGGCGCCACCCTGACCCTGCCGGGCATCGCCGGTATCATCCTCACCGTCGGCATGGCGGTGGACGCCAATATCCTGATCAACGAACGCATCCGCGAGGAAAGCCGGCGGGGGCGCTCGGCCGCCATGGCCCTGCGCGAGGGCTTCGGCCGGGCCTACGGCACCATCCTCGACTCCAACTTCACCACCCTGATCGCGGTGAGCCTGCTGTTCCTGTTCGGCAGCGGCCCGGTCAAGGGCTTTGCCGTTACCATCGGCATCGGCCTGCTCACCTCCCTGTTCACGGCCATTTCGGTGACCCGGCTGCTGATGGAGTGGCGGGTGAAGGGCAGGGAGCGGGCGCCGCTCAACCTGGGCGGCAGCCGGTTGCTCGAACGGCTGGCCGGCTGGCGCCCGGACTTTCTGCGCGGCCGCTACCTGGGCCTGGCCGCCTCGGCGGTGCTGTCGGTCGCCTCCCTGGCATTGTTCGTGCAACCGGGGCTGAAATACGGCGTCGACTTCACCGGCGGCACCCTGGTGGAGGTGCGGGCGCCGGCCCTGGCGGTGGAGCCGCTGCGCGAGACGCTTCACGACCATCAACTGGCGGACGCCGCCATCCAGGAGGTCGGCGAGGGACGCTTCCTGATCCGCCTGCCGGTGGCGCAGGGCGGCGCCGATCAGGTGGCCGGGCTCAAGGCGGCGGTGCTGAGCGCCGAGCCCGACGCGAAGTTTCCCCGGGTAGACATGGTGGGCGCCAAGGTCAGCGGCGGCTTCTTCGAGGCGACGGTGCTGGCCATCCTGCTTGCCGGCGGCGGCATGCTGCTTTACCTGTGGTACAGGTTCGAGTCCCATTTCGCCCTGGCGGCCACCCTCACCATAGTGCTGGATCTGACCAAGACCATCGGCTTCTTCGTCCTGGCCGGGGTGGAGTTCAACCTCACCGCGGTGGCGGCGCTGCTGGCGCTGATCGGCTACTCGGTGAACGACAAGGTGGTGGTGTTCGACCGGGTCCGCGAGAACCTGCGGCTGACCCCGGACAAACCCATGCTGGCGCTGCTCAACGACAGCATATCCGCTACTCTTACCCGGACCCTGTTCACCTCGTTCAGCACCTTCCTGGCGCTGCTGCCGATGGGGCTGGCGGGGGGCAGCGCGGTGGCAAGCTTCGCGCTGCCCATGCTGTTCGGCATCCTGGTGGGCACCAGCTCGTCGGTGTTTATCGCCTCGCCGCTGCTGTATTTCCTCGGCCGGCGGCGGCAGCGGCAGGGCAAGGCCCAGTTGCGGCCCACCGCCGAGGAAATGCGCAAGGAACTGGATTTGCTGCCTTAAGGAGACAATGCGATGACCTGGTTAATGCTGATAACGGGATTGCTGCTGCTGATTGTGGGCGCCGATCTCCTGGTGCGGGGGGCGGCCCGGCTGGCCGCCAGCCTGGGGGTGCCGGCCCTGGTGATCGGCCTGACCGTGGTGGCCTTCGGCACCAGCGCGCCGGAGCTGGCGGTGAGCGTCAAGTCCGCCTGGGCCGGCCAGGCGGAGCTGGCCATCGCCAACGTGGTGGGCAGCAACATCTTCAACGTGCTGTTCATCCTCGGCCTGGCGGCGCTGATCTCGCCCCTGGTGGTGTCGAAGCAGCTGATCCGCCAGGATGTGCCCATCATGATACTGGTGTCGGTGGTGGCGGTGCTGATGGCCTGGGACGGTACCCTGGGCCGGGGCGAGGCGGTGCTGCTGTTCACCGGCCTGCTCGGCTACACCGCCTTCCTGTTCATGCAGGGCCGACGGCAGGGCATGGACACGGCGGACGAGGAGGTGGCGGAACTGATACGCCGGCCCGTGCCCGCCTGGCAGAACCTGCTGCTGGTGGCGGGCGGCCTGGTGCTGCTGGTGGCGGGCGCGCGCTGGCTGGTGCAGAGCGCGGTGCAGATCGCCGCGTCTTTCGGGGTGAGCGAGGCGGTGATCGGGCTGACCATCGTCGCCGCCGGCACCTCGCTGCCGGAGGTGATGACCTCGGTGATCGCCACCCTCAAGGGGCAGCGGGATATCGCCATCGGCAACGTGGTGGGCAGCAACGTGTTCAACATCCTGTGCGTGCTCGGCCTCTCTGGCCTGGTCTCGCCGGCGCCGCTGCTGGCCGGTACCCAACTGGCCAGCCTGGACATGCCGGTGATGCTGGGGGTGGCGGTGCTGTGCCTGCCGCTGTTCTTTGTGGGTGCCAGGCTCACCCGCTTCGAAGGGCTGCTCTTCCTCGTCCTCTACCTGGCCTATGTGTGGTACATGGTGGCGCTGACCCTGGCCGCCGGCTACCTGCCCCGGCTCGGCGCGGGCATCGTCTACGGGCTGATCCCGCTGGTGGTGCTCTACGTGACCGCCACCCTGGGGCGGGATCTGTGGCGCCGACGGCGGGGAGCGGAGCCCGCCGAGGCCCGTGATAACCGAGCACCCTGATCCCTTCTTGCACTATGCGGCGTCATCGTGCCCGCCGGGGCAGGGGGAGGCTACCCTCTACCAGGCCGGCGGGCAGTTCTCGCGGATAAAGATATTGAAGGGGGTGGGCTCCTCCAGCCGCACCTCGGTCTCGGTGCGGTTGAAATGCCGCCCCAGCACCTCCAGTGCCCGCCGTACCTCGGCCTTGGGATCCTGATCGATGATGGCGTCGATAACGCCTTCCCGCAGCATGGCGCGCCGCTCCGGGGTCAGTTCGTGGGTGATGAGCACCACGTGCTGCGCCAGGCCCAGGGTGCGGATGGTGCCGGCGATGGCGGTGTTGCCCGCCGACACGTTGTAGATGCCCCGCACCCCCGGGTGCCGGCGCAGCGCCCGGTAGACGACCTCGCCGGCCCGCGCCTGATCCTCGCCGCTCTCGAGGGAGTCGACGATGGCGCAGGCGGGAAACCGCTCCCGCAGCACGGATCTAAAGCCCATTTCCCGCTCCTCGTGGCCGATGATGCGGTGCATGCCGAGCAGGATCAGCAGCTCCCCGCCCGCCGGGCCGAGAAAACGGCCCATCAGTTCGCCCGCCACCCGGCCGGTCTGCCGGTTGTCGGGCCCCACGTAGGCGATCCGGCCGCTGTCCGGCAGATCGGTCACCAGGGTCAGGATGGGCATGCGCGCCGAGATCCGCCGGAGCGCGTCCGACAGTTGAGGGTCGTCCGGGCAGACCACGATCAGGGCGTCGTAACTTTCCGCTATCTGGTTGATCTTGCGGGTGGTGGCGGCGGCGTCGGTGACCTCGACGTAGTGCAGAAAGCAGTTGATGCGCATGTCCGGCATGGCCGCCGTGATGTCGGTAAAGGCGTCGCGCAGGCCCCGGTAGAAGGGATTTTTCGGCGACTGCATCACCACCGCTACCCGCAGCACCCTGAGGTAGCCGCGAAACAGCACCCGGTCCAGGTGCAGCCGGTTGGCCCATTCCAGCACCCTGGCTTCCTTGTCGGGCGACACGCCCCCGCGCCGGTTCAGCACCCGGTCCACCGTGCTGAGGCTGACGCCGGCGGCCTCGGCAATCTGGTTCAACGAGGTTTTTCTGTTCATGGCGCTCCTTGTGCTGCCTGAAGGTTTGACGTCAATTCTTGAAGGTTTTCCTTCAAATGACAAGTGGTGAAGGCGGGAGGTATCCCTTAATTTACCAACAAGTCATTAACATCGGACACCAAGGAGCGCGTTGTGTCGAACGAGGAGCATGCAAACAAGCAAGAGGCCAGGATCCGGCTGGGCGTCAGCCCCCTGTCCTGGGTGAACGAGGTGCTGGAGGAGTACGGGCACGGCACCAGCGCCGACACCTGCCTGGCACAGGCCGCCGCCGCCGGCTACGCCGGGGTGGAGATGAGCCGCCTGTTCCCGCGCGAGGCGGGGGCCCTGACCGGGCAGCTGGGCGGCCACGGCTTGCGGCTGATCTCCGGCTGGTACAGCGGTTTTCTGGCCGAGCGCGGCGTCGAGGAAGAGCTGGCCGCGGTGCGGGAGCACGCCGCCCTGCTGCGGGACAGCGGCGTCGGCGTCATGGTGTACGGCGAATGCGGCGTCATGGCCGAGCAGGCCCTGGATGTGCCCATGTCCCATCGCCTGCAGTTGTCGAACGAGGCCATGGCGGCCTATGGCGAGCGGCTGACCCGCTTTGCCGAGCGGCTGCGGCAGGAATACGGCCTGGCCCTGGCCTATCACCATCACCTGATGATGGTGGCGGAAACCCTGCGCGAGGTGCGCGCGCTCATGGCCGCCACCGGCCCGGCGGTGGGCCTGCTGCTCGACACCGGCCACGCCGTGGCCGCCGGCTTCGACTACACCTGGCTGCTGGAGGAGTTCGGCCCGCGCATCAACCACATCCACCTCAAGGACGTGCGCGGCGAGGTGCTGGACGCGGTGCGGGAGGGGGATCTGAGCTTCAACGACGCGGTGCGCAACGGCATCTTCACGGTGCCGGGCGACGGCATCATCGACTACGGCCCCCTGGCCCGGTTCCTGGCTGACGGCGGCTATCGCGGCTGGCTGGTGGTGGAGGCCGAGCAGGATCCCGCCAAGGCCCCGCCGGCGCCGACCGTGGCCCGGGCCTTCGACTTCGTTACCCGCAATATATTGCCCCCCGCCCGCTGAGCCGGGCCGTCAAGGAGAAAACAAGATGGCACTCAAACCCCTCAACATCGGCCTGATCGGCTCAGGCTTCATGGGCCAGGCCCATGCCGACGCCTATCGCCGCGCCGCCCTGCTGTACCGCGACCTGCCCCTGGTGCCGGTGCTGCACACCCTGGCCGACGCCGGCCAGGAGCTGGCGGACGCCGCCGCCCGCCGCTTCGGCTTTGCCCATGCCACCGCCGACTGGCGCGCCCTGGTCAAGGATCCGGAAATCGATCTGGTGGACATCACCACCCCCAACGCGATGCACTTCGAAATGGCGATGGCGGCCATCCAGGCCGGCAAGCACGTCTATTGCGAGAAGCCGCTGACGGTGTCGCTGGACGACGCCCGGGCCCTGGCCGAGGCGGCGGAACAGGCCGGGGTCAAGACCATGGTGGCCTTCAACAACATCAAGACCCCGGCGGCGCTGCTGGCCCGCCAGTTGATCGAGCGGGGCGACATCGGCACGCCCACCCGCTTTCGGGGCTGGTTCGACCAGGGCTTCTTCAACGATCCCGACCTGCCCTGGAGCTGGCGCTGCTCGCGCAGTGAGGCCGGCTCCGGCGCCCTGGGCGATCTCGGCTCCCATGTGATCAGCGTGGCCCAGTTCCTGATGGGGCCCATCGACAGCGTGGTGGGGCAGGAGCAGACCTTTATCACCACCCGGCCGGCGCCGGGCGGCGGCTCGGGCTACGGCGCCCGCGCGGAGGACGGCGGCGCCCGGCTGGCGGTGGAAAACGAAGATCAGTTCCAGGCGCTGGTGCACTTCAACAACGGCGCCGGGGGCACCATAGAGGCGTCGCGCATCGCGGCCGGCAAGATCTTCGGCATCAGCTGGGAGGTATCGGGCACCGAAGGCACCATCGTGATGGACGGGGAGCGCTTCAACGAGTTGAAGATCGCCCGCTACCGCGACGCCAAGCACGACCGGGGCTTCAAGACCCTGCTGGCGGGCTCCCAGGTGGAGCAGTTCAACGGTTTCTTCGGCTTCGATTTCGCTGGCGGCGGCCTGGGCTATTTCGATGTAAAGGTGATAGAGGTGTACGACCTGATCCGCGGCATCGCCGGGGAGGGCGGCTGCTTCCCCGATTTCCGCTTCGGGCTGGAGAATCAGCAGATCATAGACAGCATGGTGCGTTCCGCTCACACCGGCGCACGAATTCAGGTAGGGAGGGAATGATCATGACACGACTGACAGGCATTGCGCTGCTCGGCGCAGGACGGATGGGACAGGTACACGCCGCCGCCATGGCCGCGGCGGGAGCCCGGCTGGTGGCGGTGTACGACCCCGTCACCCGGGTGGCCGACGCGCTGGCGTCGCGCACCGGGGCGGCGGTGGCGCCCTCGGCGGCGGCGGCGATCCACCACGCCGGGGTGGATGCGGTGGTGATCGCCACCTCGTCGGACACCCATGTGGAGCTGGTGATCGAGGCGGTGAACGCGGGCAAGCCGGTACTGTGCGAGAAGCCGCTGGCCAGCAGCCTGGCAGCCACCCGGCGCTGCATCGCCGCCATCGGCGACCAGGCCGCGCGCCAGGTTTTCCTCGGGTTCAACCGTCGCTTCGACCGGGGCCATGCCGGCCTGCGCGAGGCGGTGCACGCCGGCGACATCGGCCGCCTGGAGCAGCTGACCATCACCAGCCGCGACCCGCTGCCGCCGCCGCTGGAATACGTGCCCCGCTCCGGCGGTCTGTTCCGGGACATGATGATCCACGACTTCGACATGGCGCGGGGCATTCTCCGCCAGGAGCTGGTCAGCGTGACCGCCCATGGCTCTTCCATCGTCGATCCCGAAATCGGCAAGCTGGGCGACATCGATACCGCCAGCGTCACCCTGCTGGCGGAGGACGGCGCCATCGTCACTATCCTCAACTCGCGGCGCTGCGCCTTCGGCTTCGATCAGCGCATCGAGGCCTTCGGCGCCGACGGCATGGTTGTCTCCGACAACCCGCGGCAATCGGGGCTGACCCGCTACCGGCCCGGCTATCCGGGCACCCCGGCGCCCATCCTGGAGTTCTTTATGGAGCGCTACGGCGAGAGCTACGCCGCCGAGATCCGGCTGTTCCTGGACTGCGTCCGCGAGGGCCGGGACATGCCGGTCAACGCCTACGACGGCCTGATGGCGGCCTATCTGGCCGAAGCCGCCACCCTTTCCCTCAAGCTGGGGAAAACCATCCACCTGACCGGCCCCGACCAGGAGTTCGACCATGTCTGATCGCAATCAACGACACGCCGACACGGTGGCGGTGATCACCGGCGGCGCCCAGGGCGTGGGCCTGGCCATCGCCCGGCAACTGGCGGCAGAAGGCTGCCGTCGGCTGGTGCTGGCCGGCCGGGACGCGGCCAAGGGGGAAACGGCGGTGGCGGAGCTGTCCGGGCTGGGCTGCAGCGTGCGTTTCGTGCCGCTGGATCTGCAGGACACCGACGCCTGCCTGGGGCTTATCGACAGCGCCGTGGCCGAGTTCGGCACCGTCACCGCCCTGGTGAACGCCGCCGCCCTGGGGGCCCGCGGCACCCTGGTGGACACCTCGGTGGAACTCTGGGACCAGATGTTCGACACCAATGCCCGGGCGCCCTTCTTCCTGATGCAGGGCTTCGTCCGGCACCGCCTGGCCCGGGGCGGCGGCGGCCATATCGTCAACATACTGTCGAACTGCGCCCACTGCGGCCAGTCCTACCTGGCGCCTTATTCGGGGTCGAAGGGAGCCCTTGCCACCCTCACCAAGAACGTGGCCAACGCCTACCGCTTCGATCGCATTCACTGCAACGCCATACTGCCGGGCTGGATGGACACCCCGGGAGAGGATGCCACCCAGCGCCGCTTTCACGGTGCCACCGACGGTTGGCTGGAACGGGCCGAGGCCGGGCAGCCGATGGGGCAACTGGCCAAGCCGCACCAGCTCGCCAAGCTGGCGAGCTACCTGCTGAGCGATGACGCCGGCGTGATGACCGGCGCGCTGATCGACTACGACCAGAACATCCCCGGCGCCTATCCGGAATAAGGCCGGCCGCGCCGCCGTGCGCGGCGGCGCGGCCGAGGTCAAAACAGGGAGAACGACCGATGAACCTTCGCTTTGCTACAAGGAGTAACACCATGAAACTCAAGAAACTGACACTGGCTTCCGTCCTGGCCGCCACCCTGCCGTTCGGCGCCCAGGCCGACAACATCCGCATCGGGGTGGCCATGGCCCAGTTCGACAACAACTTCCTGACCCTGATCCGCCAGGCCATGCAGGCGAAGGTGGCCGAGCTGGAGGGGGTCGAGGTCCAGTTCGAGGATGCCAAGACCGACGTGGGCCAGCAACTGCAGCAGGTGGAGAGCTTCGTCAACCAGAAGCTGGATGCCATCATCGTCAACCCGGTGGACACCCAGGCGGTGGCGCCCGTCATCAAGCGGGTGCAGGAGGCCGGCATCCCCATGGTGTTCGTCAACCTCAAGCCCGAGGTCGCGCTGCCCGATGGCATCAGCTACGTGGGCTCCGACTCCAAGGTGGCCGGGGTGCTGCAGATGGAATACGTCGCCGAGCAGCTGGGCGGCAAGGGCAACGTGGCCATCCTGATGGGCGAACTGGCCCATGAGTCGGCCCGCGACCGCACCAACGGGGTGGAGGAAGTGGCGGCCAAATACCCGGACATCAGGATCATCGCCAAGGAAACCGGCCGGTGGACCCGCAAGGAGGGCATGGACGTCACCAGCAACTGGCTGCTGTCCGGCTACGAGATCGACGCCATCGTCGCCAACAACGACGAAATGGCCATCGGCGCCATCATGTCCCTGGGCCCGTCCCGGGTGAAGAAGGTGATCGTCGGCGGCGTGGACGCCACCCCCGACGGCCTGGCCTTTTTGGACCGGGGCATGCTGGGCGTGACCGTGTTCCAGGACGCCAAGGGCCAGGGCACGGCCGCCATCGACACCGCGGTCAGGATGGCCAGGGGCGAAGCGGTGGAGAAGGAGATCATGATCCCCTTCGAACTGGTCACCACCGACAATTACAAGGACTACGTAGGACGCAACTGAGTAAAACGGGCCCCGTGCGGGGCCCGATGTCATTTCCACGCCCAATCCCCGGCGGTCTCGCCATTATTACGGCAAGGTGTATTTTTTGTTTTAAAAGTGCAAAATCGGTGTTATTAATCCTTCTGCATTTATAAGTGTAAAAATTCAGATAAGAATATTTGTGATGACACTGACCAAGACACTGCCGGCGGTTTTGCTGGGCTCGGTGCTGGCGTCGCCGGCGCCGGGCCTGCAGGCCCAGCAACCGACAACCCAAGAGGATGCCATGACCCTTTACGCCAGCCTGGGCGAGCAACTGCTGCATTATTCCCTGGATACCCGGACCGGAACCCTGGCCGCGAGGGGGCAGCCGGTCCTGCTGCCGGCCAACCTGCAATTTGCCGTGGCCGACCGGGAGGGCCGCTTCCTCTATACCGTCTCCAGCAACGCCGGCTCCGGCACCCTGGGGGCCAGCGGCGATACCCACCTGCTCGGGGCCTTTCGCATCGACGCGCACAGCGGCAGCCTGACTCCCTGGGGGGAGTCGGCAGTGCTGCCGGAGCGGCCCATCCACCTTACCCTGGATCACGGCGGCGAGTACGCGCTGACCGCCTTCAACCAGTCCGGTACCCTGAGTGTGCACAAAATCGACGAGGAGGGCGGCATAGGCCCGCAGGTGGCCCAGGCCACGGCGCCGGATGCCGGTATTTTCACCCATCAGGTGATGGTCACGCCGGACAACGGCACCGTCGTCGCCCTGGCCCGGGGCAATGACGCCATCGGCGAGCGGGCGGAGGAGCCGGGCAGCATCAACAGCTTCCGCTTCGAGCAGGGGCAACTGACCCCCTTGTCCCGGGTGGAGATGGCGCCCGGGCTGGGGCCGCGCCATCTCGCCTTCCATCCTACCCAGCCCTGGGTTTATGTGGCGATAGAGAGGGGCAGCAAGTTGTTCATGTATCCGCTCACCGCGGGCGGCACCCTGGCACCGGAGCCTTTGTACCGCAAGGAAGCGCTGCGCGACATGGCCAACGAGCACCGCCATCGCCAGAAGGGCGGTGTGCTGCAGTTCCACCCCAACGGCCGCTATCTCTACGTGGCCAACCGCGCCGATGGGGAGAAGGTGGTGGGCGACAAGAAGGTGCTGGCCGGCGGCGAGAACACCATGGCGGTGTTCCGGATCGATCCGCACAGCGGCGAGCCCGAGCTTGTCCAGCATCTGGACACCCAAGGGATAGAGGCGCGCACCTTCAAGGTTGATCCCAGCGGCCAATGGTTGGTGGTGGCCAACCAGAAGAGCCTGTGGGTGGAGCAGGGCGACGAGCTGGTGTGGGTGCCCGCCAATTTCGCCGTATTCCGCATTGCACCGGACGGCACCCTGAGCTTTGTACGGAAATACGATATCGACGATGCCGGGCGCTGGCTGCTGTGGATGGATATTATCCCCGGGCCCGCCTTGTAGGATCGAATTTATTCGACCGAACACGACACGATCCCACCCGTAGGGTCGAATTATTCGATCAAACCACCGCACCTGTGGTGGGGTGGTCCACTGAAGTGGACCCTACGGTTGGGGCTTTCGACGGATGGCGGGGCACGACCCTACCGTCGGGCTACCCGGCCTTATTTGCCCTTTTCGCTGATTTCCGCCAGGTATTCCTCGCGCAGCTGCAGGATAGGCGATTTTTCGGCGAAGGAGCCGCTCAGGTGGCGGCGCATCAGGTGGGCCGCTTCCAGGTTGTCGCCCCGCTCCACCAGCTCGATCATCTGCACATGCTCCTTGCACTGGCGGTACATCCGCTGGCGGTTGACCATGGCCCGGTATTCCAGCAGCCGGCGCATCTTGTTGAGCTGCACCAGTATCATGTGGTAGATGGGATTGCCGGACAGCTTGATGAACTCCTCGTGGAAGTGCACCCCCGTCTTGATCAGCACGTCCGCGGGCAGGGTTTCGATGCCGCCGTCGAGCAGTTCCTGCTGGTCTTTTTTCAGCTTTTTCAGTTTCTCGGGATCGTGCCGGTAGCCGGGCTCCAGCAGGGCGGCGGGCTCGATCAGCGAACGCACCTTGTAGATCTGCTCCAGGGTTTCCGGTGTCTTGGCCACGTTCAGGAAACGCCAGCCATAGCCCGGCTTCTGCTCCGCCCAGCCGACCCGCGACGCCAGGTTCAGGATATCGATCACCTGCACCTTGGTCAGGTGGTAGCGCTGGCGCAGGAACTGCTCGGTCACCTCTTCGGGAATGGCGTCGTTGAGCCAGTCTTCCGCCATCCGGTAGTATTCTTCCGGCTCTTCCAGGGAGACG
This sequence comes from Zobellella taiwanensis, assembly GCF_003012795.1. GTDB lineage: Bacteria > Pseudomonadota > Gammaproteobacteria > Enterobacterales > Aeromonadaceae > Oceanimonas > Oceanimonas taiwanensis. The sequence goes on along the minus strand of NZ_PXYH01000002.1, from coordinate 228,524 downwards.
ACCCTGTCCTTGTCCGCCAGGGGTTCAACGGGCGGATCGATGACGAAAAAGCCCCGGTTGGGCAACTGCTCCAGGTAGCCTTGCTCGGCCAGCACCATCAGCGCCTCGCGGGCGGGGGAGCGCGATACCTGGAAGTCGTCCGCCACTTTCTGCCCGCTGAGGTGGCTGCCCACACCCAGCTCGCCCAGCTGTATCCTCTGTTTGATGGTGGCGACGATGCGTTGTACTAGGGTGCTTGAGCTCATAATCCGGTTACTTGGTGTTGAAGGAAAAGGTGAGACGGCGTCGTCCGAAGGGGGTCGCTAGCTGCGTCCGTTCGCGTCCGGCCATTATTGCCAAAAAGGGGAGCGAACACCAGCCGGCCCGGCAACAAAGCCGGGCCAAGTGACTGATGGACATGGTACTTGCGGGTCCGGTGCGGCGTCGAACTGCCCGTCATCCTGCGCCGCGCCCCATGCCCGGGGTATCGGGAGCCCGGATGCTGAACTGCCCGACCATGCCGTTCATGTCGGCCGCCAGGGCGGCGAGGCCCTGCGCCGCCTCCCGGGTCTGGGCCGCCCCCTGCGCCGAGCGGCTGGACAGCTGGCGGAGATTGTCCAGGTTGTGCTCCACCGCGCTGGCCGTCTGCACCTGGGCCACCACGGCCTCGGTGATCCGGCGGTTGTTGGTGTTGATGTCGTCGCTGGCGGTGAGGATCCGTGCCAGCAGTTGCTGGGTATGGGCGGCCAGCTCCAGGCTGTGGTGGGTCTTTTCGCTGCTGTTGCGCATCAGCTCCACCGCCGCGCCGGTACTTCCCTGGATCCGGCTGATCATCCCTTCTATCTCCCCGGTCGAATGGGCGGTGCGTTGCGCCAGGGCCCGCACCTCGTCCGCCACCACGGCGAACCCCCGGCCGCGGTCGCCGGCGCGGGCCGCCTCGATGGCGGCGTTGAGGGCGAGCAGGTTGGTCTGCTCGGCGATGTGGTTGATCACGTCCAGCACCTTGCCGATGTCCTGGGCCTGGGCGGCCAGTTGCTCCACATGGCGGTGGCTGGCCTGCAGATCCCCGTTCAGGGCGCTGATGGCGGCCAGGGTGCCGTCCATGCTGCGCCGCCCCTGGTCGGCCAGCGCGCGGGAGTCCTCCGACAGCGCCAGGGTCTGCTGGGCGTGATGGGCCACCCGCTCGACGGTGGCGGTCAGCTCGGTGACCGCGGACGCCGCCGAACCGATCTCCCGGTGCTGTTGCTGCAGGTCGTCGCTGCTTTCATCCGTCGCGGATTGCAACTGGTCTGCGGAAACGGCGAGCCTGGTAGAGGTGCCGGCCAGCTGTTGCAGGGCATGGAGCAGGCTCTGCTGCATCTTGCCCAGTGCCCGCAACAGGAAGGCTGCCTCATCGCGTCCACTCTGGTCGATGGGCCGGGTCAGATCCCCGGCGGCGACCACGCCGGCGATGTCGGCCGCCTCGCGCAGCGGCTGGACGATGCTGCGGATCAGCAGCCAGGCCACTACCAGGGTGCCGGCGCAACTCAGCAGCACCACCGCCAGGACGCCGTTGAAGGCATCCCGAAACGCCAGGTGCGAACGCTCACCGGCCCCGTCGGCACCGGTCTGGGCGGCCGTCGCCAGGGTCTGGAAAACGCCCGCCATCTGGTCATAGGCGTCCCGGACCAGCAGCAGGTAAAGGGCGGCGCCTTCCTTGTCGCCGCCGCGGGACAGGGCCAGCAGCTCCCGGCTGATCTGCTCGTAGGTGTTCAGGCTGGTGGTAAAGGCGGCCAACTGCGCGACCTCCCGCTCGTCCTGCAGCAGGGCGGCGTAGTCCGTCATCAGGCGCCGCAGCCGGCTCAACTGGCGGGCCGTGTCGCCTTCGTATAACGCCATTTCCTCCTCCCGCGGGGAGAGGATATGCAGCATGGCGCCCATGCGGTAGCGGTTGAGGGCGCTGTCGGCATTGGCGAGCAGGCTCACCCGTTGCAGCCAGTTGTCCTTGATATCCAGCCCATGCCGCTGCAGCCGGTCCATCTGCACCAGGGCGAAGGTGCCCAGCAGCATGCCGAGCAGGGCGATGATGGCAAAGCCGAGCAGGGCCCGATGGGCAATCCTGAATTGTCGTAGCAAATGCACAAGCCGCTCCATTAGTTTGATGGGTGGATACTTCCCTGTCATAGGTATCATCGGCCAGCCATATAGGCCGCGAGCCAGCCCAGTCCGGCTTCCGTGCCGTTGTGCGGGTGGTATTCGCAGCCGATCCAGCCTGGGTAGCCGCGCCGCTCCAGCAGGGCGAACAGGGCGGGAAAGTCCAGGCGGCCGGTGCCGGGCTCGTGCCGGCCCGGGTCGTCGGCCACCTGCACATGGCCCAGGCGCGGCCACCAGGCGTCCAGCAGGGCGAGGGGATCGCCGCCCAGCCGGCTGGCGTGGTAGCTGTCGAAGATCAGCCCCAGGCCGGGGGAGTCGACTGCGTCGAACAGCCACTCGGCCCGCTCGAACCGGCTCATGAAGTAGCCGGGGGCGCTGGCCTCGCCGATCACCTCGATCAGGCTCTGGATGCCCTGATCGGCGAAAAACGCCACCGCATAGCGGATGTTGTCCAGGTAGGTTGTGGCGTCGGCCGGCTCATCCGGCCCCGCGCAGCCGGACATCAGGTGCAGGCGGCGGCAGCCCAGGCGGCGGGCGTAGTGCAGGGCCTGGTGCAGGCCTTCGCGAAATTCCTCCTTGCGCCCGGCCAGGGCCGCCAGCCCCTTGCCGTCGCCCATGGGGGTGGCGAACTGCACCAGTTGCAGCTGGTGGCGGGCGAGCAGTTCGGCCAGCTCGCCGGCATCCTGTTCATAGGGGGAGGGGAACTCCACGGCGCGGTAGCCGGCCGCCGCCGCCGCGCCGAAGCGCGCCGCAAAAGGCACTTCCGTGAACTGAAAACCGAGGTGGGCACTGAAGTTGAGCATGGCGGCTATCCCCTCCGGGCGGCGAGGGCCTGGCGCATCCCCAACACGGCGCTGTCGGTGGTGGCGAGCACGGGCACGGCACTGACGGCACGCACGGCCGGCAGCGCCGAGACCATGGAAAACTGGGCGAAACAGATGATGTCGACGCCTTCGATGCGGGCCGCCATCTCGGCCAGCAGGGCATCGTGGCGCGGGGCATCCCCCGCCCGCAGCGCCTGCATGGCCTCGGGGCAGACGAAGGCGCTGAGTTCCAGTGCTTTGCCGACGGCGGCCGCGTGGGCATGGAACTCCTCGCTCATCGAGCCGATGGAGGGCTCGAAGCTGGCCAGGATGGCGATGCGCCGGGCCTGGGCCACGGCCTCCTCGATCATGGCCTGGTTGGGCTTGAGCACCGGGATGGACAGGGCCTGCTGGCATTGTTCGATGGCCTCGCCGAAGGCCGAGCAGGTGAACAGGATGCCGTCCGCGCCGGCACCGTCGGCGTAGCGGGCCAATTCCAGGAAACGCCCCCTGAGCGCGGCGGTGAGCCGTCCTTCGGCGGCCAGATCCCGCGACAGGGCGTCTTCCAGCAGGTTGGCCAGCTCCGCCTCGGGCCAAAGGCGGGCGAAGGCCTGGTTGATGGGCTCCACGGCGACCGGGGTGGCGTGGATCAGAAAAATACGGGGTGCTGTCATCGTCATCGCTCCTGGGGCTACTGGCCGGCGGGGGTATCGAGCACGATAACCCCGTCTTCGTCGGCGTAGATCCGGTCGCCGTCGGTGATGGACTGGCCACCGATGTCCACCGCCAGGCCGACCTGGCCTTCGTCCCGCTTGACCGACTTGCGCGGCGAGGTGCCCAGCGCCTTGATGGCGATGTTCAGCCCGGCGAGGGCCGCCTTGTCGCGGATGCAGCCGTTGATGATCACGCCCGCCCAGCCGTTGTTCAGCAGATCTTCCGCGATCACGTCGCCCAGCAGGGCGCAGCGGTGGCTGCCGCCGCCGTCGACCACCAGCACCCGGCCTTCGCCCGGCTGCATGCTCAGCGCCTTGATGCGCGAATTGTCCTCGAAGCATTTCACTGTGATGGCGGGGCCGGCGCAGCGGGCGCGGGCGCCGAAGTCGATAAGGGGCAGCGCCACTACGCGCGCCTGGTCGCCGTGCTCGTCACAGAGATCCGTGGTGTTGAATGTCATTTTCCCTCCTGGGCCATTGCGGTTGGTCGAATCGTTAAAAGAGTTGCCTATATTGTATTTTCATGCAATAAAATGCAATATGTTCGTGGCGCGGAACGGAGTCCATCTCCCGTTTGTGTGATGAACATTTCATTTTTACGTGCAACCAGGCAGATGTCCCACGGTCGCCGGGTCATTCGCGGAGCTTGACGCCGCGGCAATCGACCCCGTCATGGACAGCCTGAGATCAACCCATGTTAGGAGAGTGTGATGCGAATTCTGGTTCTTCCCTGTGATGGTATCGGCCCCGAGATTGTCCAGTCGTCCATGTCTGTGCTGCAGGCGGTGAACGGCAAGTTCAACCTGGGTCTGCAGTTCGATTACGACGACGTGGGCTTCAAGAGCCTCGAACAATACGGCACCACCCTGCGCGACGAGGTGCTGGAAAAAGCCAAGGCCTACGACGGCATCATCCTCGGTACCCAGTCCCACGCGGATTACCCCGCGCCGGAAAAGGGCGGGCGCAATGTGTCGGCGGGCTTCCGTATCGGGCTGGATCTCTACGCCAACGTGCGCCCGGCCCGCACCCGTCCCTTCCTGGCCTCCAACATGAAGGAAGGGAAGAGCATGGACCTGGTGATCATGCGCGAGGCCACCGAGGGCTTTTACCCGGATCGCAACATGACCCGCGGCTGGGGCGAGGTGATGCCGAGCCCCGACATGGCGCTGTCCACCCGCAAGATCACCCGCCACTGCAGCGAGCGCATTGCCCGCCGGGCGTTCGAGCTGGCCATGAAGCGCAACAAGAAGGTCACCGCCATCCACAAGTCGAACAGCTTCCACATGACCGACGGACTCTTCCTGGAGTGCGTGCGCGACGTGGCCAGGGATTTCCCCGAGGTGGCGCTCGACGATCTGCTGGTCGACGCCTCCACCGCCCACCTGGTGCGCAGCCCCGAGCGCTTCGACGTGCTGGTGGCCACCAACTTCTACGGCGACATCATCAGCGACCTGGCCAGCGAGCTGTCCGGCAGCCTGGGCCTGGCCGGCTCCATGATGGCCAGCGACACCCACTGCTGCGCCCAGGCCCAGCACGGCTCCGCCCCCGACATCGCCGGCCAGGACAAGGCCAACCCGGTGTCGATGATACTGTCGGTGGCCATGCTGCTGGACTGGATGGGCGAGCACCACGGCAAGCCAGCCCTGTCGGAAGCGGCCCGGGTCATGGAGCAGGCGGTGGACCGGGTGCTGGAAGATCCCGCCCGCCGCACCGCCGATCTCGGCGGCCGGCTCGGTTGCCGCGCCTTCGGCGAGGCGGTGGCCGAGGTCATCAACGGCTGACGGACCCGGCTCATGGATTGAACCCCGTGACGGGCCGGCTTCAGGCCGGCCCGTCCATAAAAAGGAGAAGACGGTGAACAAACCCTTGCTCGGCTGCATTGCCGACGATTTTACCGGCGGGACGGATCTGGCCAGCACCCTGGTCGCCAGCGGCATGCGCACGCTGCAGGTGATCGGGGTGCCGCGCGAGCCGGTACCCGCCGATATCGACGCCATTGTCATTGCCCTCAAAACCCGCACCCAGCCCGCCGGCGAGGCGGTCGCGGACTCGCTAGCCGCCCTGGACTGGCTCAAGGCCGCCGGCTGCCGGCAGTTTTTCTTCAAGTACTGCTCCACCTTCGATTCCACCCCCCAGGGCAATATCGGGCCGGTGGCGGATGCCCTGCTGGCCGCGCTGGAGTGCCGCTTCGCCCTGGCCTGCCCGGCCTTTCCCGCCAACCAGCGGACCCTGTACCAGGGCTACCTCTTCGTCGGTGACCTGTTGCTGAGCGAATCCGGCATGCGCCACCACCCCCTGACCCCCATGACCGACGCCAACCTGGTGCGGGTGCTGCAGCAGCAGACCGCGAGACCGGTGGGGCTGGTGCCCTGGCGCACCGTCTCCCGCGGGGCGACGGCCATCCGGGCCGCCTTCGACCAGCTCGAACAGGCGGGGCATGGCTACGCCATCGTCGACGCCCTGGACGACCAGCATTTGCGGGCCATCGGCGAGGCCGCCGCCGGGCACCGGCTGATCACCGGGGGCTCGGGGGTGGCGCTGGGCCTGGCGGAGAACTTCCGCCGCGCGGGCCTGCTGGGCGATAACCGGCAGGCCGGTGAGCTGCCCGGGCTGGAAGGGCCGTCGGCGGTGCTGTCCGGCAGTTGTTCGCTGGCGACCAATGCCCAGGTGGAGCACTGGCAGCGCCACAGGCCCAGCTTTCAGCTGGATCCGCGGTACCTGGCCGAGGGGCGGGATCTGGTGGCGGAGGCGCTGGCCTGGGCCGCGCCCCTCGTCGCCCGCGAGCCGGTGCTGATCTACGGCAGTGCCCGGCCGGAGCAGGTCAGGGCCGCCCAGGAGCAACTGGGCGCGGCCCGGGCCGGGGAGCTGGTCGAGCAGGCGCTGTCCCGCATCGCGGTGGGGCTACGGGAGCTGGGCGTGAGCAAGCTGGTGGTGGCCGGCGGCGAAACCTCGGGCGCCGTGGTCAAGGCGCTGGAGGTGCGCGCCCTGCGCATCGGCGCCCTCATCGATCCCGGGGTGCCCTGGACCCGGACCCTGGGCGACCGGCCCCTGCTGCTGGCGCTGAAATCGGGCAATTTCGGCTCCGTCGACTTTTTCGAGAAAGCCCTGGGGAGAGTGGAATGAACGAACACAAGCAACGGGAAGAGATAGTGCTGCTCGGCAAGTCCATGTACGACCGCGGCCTGACCCACGGCGGCACGGGCAACATCAGCGTCCGGCTGAACGATGGCTGGCTGCTGACGCCGACGGGCTCGTCCCTGGGCCGGCTGGATCCGGCCCGGCTGTCGAAGCTGGACTGGCAGGGGCGCCATATCGGCGGCGACCTGCCGTCCAAGGAGGCCATGCTGCACCTGGCCATGTACCAGGAGCGGCCGGTCAGCGGCGCCGTGGTGCACCTGCACTCGACCCATTCGGTGGCGGTGTCGGTGCTGGATCAGCTGGATCCGGAGGACGTGCTGCCGGCCATCACCGCCTACTACGCCATGCGGGTCGGCAAGCTGCCCCTGGTGCCCTATTACGCGCCCGGGGACCCCGCCCTGGCCGAGGCGGTGCGGCGCTTTTCCGGCCGGCACCATGCCATGCTGCTGGCCCACCACGGCCCCGTCGTGGCCGGCTCGGATCTGCATGCCGCGGTGGATGCGACCGAGGAACTGGAAGCCACGGCCCAGCTGTTCCTGCTGTTGTTCCAGCACAAGTTCAAAACCCTGACGCCGGAGCAGGTGGCCGATCTGCAACGCCGTTTCGCCAAGCGCTAGGAGGCCGCCATGATGCGCTACGACCTGCTCAGCCTGGAGATCTTCATGGCCGTGGCCGAGCAACGCAACCTGACCCGGGCCGCCGAGCGTTGCCACCTGGCCACCTCGGCGGTGAGCAAGCGCATCAGCGAGCTGGAGGCCAGGGTGGGGGCGCCGCTGTTCGTCCGCGCCCCCCGGGGCATGGAGCTGACCCCGGCCGGCCAGTCGCTGCACCATCATGTGCGGCAGCTGCGCGCGACCCTGCAGCAGATGGACAGGGAGCTGAGCGAATACGGTGCCGGCGTCACGGGCCACCTGCGCCTGCACGCCATCACCTCGGCCCTGGCCCAGCAGCTGACCCTCGACATTGCCGGCTTTATGCAGGCCCATCCGATGATCCGCTTCGACATCGAGGAGGGGGTCGGCACCGGCGTGGTGACGGCGGTGGCCGACGGCCGCGCCGATCTCGGCATCATCGCCGAGCAGACGCCGACCCTGGGGCTGGCCAGCCGGCCCTACCGCAGCGACGAACTGGTGCTGGTGATGGCGGCCCGCCATCCCCTGGCGGAGCGTACCCGGGTGAGCCTGGCCGAGGCCCTGCCGTACGAATTTATCGGCTCCCATCCGGACAGCTCCCTGCAGCAGCTGCTGTCGGTCCAGGCCGCCCTGCTGGGCCAGGCGCTGCGCCAGCGGGTGCGGGTCGGCAGTTTCGAGTGCATGTGCCGCATGGCGGCGACCAACCTGGGCATCTGCCTCTTGCCTCGGGATGTGGCGGCATCGCACCGGCAGGCCCTCGACCTGCGCCTGGTGGGCCTGGAAGACGGCTGGGCGCGCCGGCAGCTGCTGCTGGTCGCCCGGGACTTCGGCCAGTTGCCGGCGGTGGCGCACAGCTTTGTCGAGCACCTCTGCGGCTAGCGTTCGCCGTTGGCGAACGCGGGCTTGGCCAATGCTCAATTTTCACGGCCCCGGGGCCTTTCTAGAATCAAGCCCAACCCGGTCCTCCGGCGAGGATCCCTGGCAAATTTGGTAATGGTGATACCCATGATGTTGACAAACCCCAGTCCCGACCACCTCAGCGAGCTGCAGATCGACGGCCGGCGCTACGCCTACGTGGATCTGCACAAGCTGCTCGAGCCGGCGGCGCTGTGCCGCCTGCCTTATTCCCTGCGTATCCTGCTCGAGAACGTGGCGCGCTGCTCTCCCGAGATGCTGGACGAGGTGCTCGCCTGCGCCCGGGGCCAAGGGGCCGCCTGCGAGGTGCCCTTCTACCCCAACCGCCTGATGTTCCACGACACCACCTGCCTGCCGGCGCTGGCCGACTTTGCCGGCATGCGCGACCGGGTGGCGGAGCTGGGCGGCGATCCCGGCGCGATGAACCCCATGATACCGGCGGTGCTGACCATCGATCACTCGGTCATCGTCGAGCACTATGCCGAGGAAGCGGCGGTGGAGCGCAACCTGGACATCGACTACCGCCGCAACGGCGAGCGTTACCGCTTCATCAAGTGGGCCCAGCAGAGCCTGGACAACTTCAGGGTGGTGCCGCCGGGCACGGGCATCATCCACCAGGTGAACATGGAATCCCTCGGCACCGTGGTGTGGGAGAGCCGCACCGAAGACGGCACGCCGCTGCTGCACCCCGACGACATGGTGGCCACCGACAGCCATACCCCGATGATCAACGCCATCGGCATCCTCGGCTGGGGCGTGGGCGGGCTGGAAGGGCAGGCCGCCATGCTGGGCGAGCCGGTGCCGATCCGCTTTCCCGAGGTGATCGGCATCCGCCTGCGCAACCGGCTGCGCCCCGGGGTCACCGCCACCGATCTGGCGCTCAAGGTCACCGAGCTGCTGCGTCGCAAGGGGGTGGTGGGCAAGTTCGTCGAATTCTGCGGCCCGGGCCTGGCGGAGCTGGGCTGGGCGGCGCGTGGCACCCTGTCCAACATGGCGCCGGAATACGGCGCCACCGTGGTGTTCTTCCCCTTCGACGACGTCACCATGGAGTACATGGAGCTGACCGGTCGAAGCCCCGGGCTGCGCGCGCAGATCCGCGCCTACCTCGAGGCCCAGGGGCTGTGGCGGCGGGATGCGCTGCCGGAGCCCGAGTTCGCCGAGCTGATCGAGCTTGATCTGGCGGACATCGCCCCGGCGGTGGCCGGCCCGCACCAGCCCCACCAGTGGCAGCCGGTGGCCGAGGCCGGTGCCTCCTTTCGGCGCGAGGTGCTGGGCCTGGGCGAGGGGGTGATCGCCGGCACCCTGGACCCGGACGCCCGCTTTGTCGAGCCGGCCTTCGGCGAGGCGCTGGGGCACGGCGCCGTGTCCATCGCCGCCATCACCAGCTGCACCAATACCGCCAACCCGGCGCAGATGATCCAGGCCGGGCTGCTGGCCCGCAACGCCCGCCGCCGCGGCCTGCGGCCCAAGCCCTGGGTCAAGACCTCGCTGTCGCCGGGTTCCCGGGTGGTGGCGGACTACCTGGAGCAGGCCGGGCTGCTGGCGGACTTTGCCGCCCTCGGCTTCTCCCTGGCCGGCTTCGGCTGCATGACCTGCATCGGCAACTCCGGCGCCCTGGAGCCGCGGCTGGACCAGCTGGTGGAGCAGGGGCTCAGGACGGCGGTGGTGCTGTCGGGCAACCGCAACTTCGAAGGCCGGGTCAACCCCAGGGTCCAGGCGGGCTACCTGGCCTCGCCGGCGTTGGTGGTGGCCTACGCCCTCATCGGTACCGTCAACACCGACCTGACCTGCGCTCCCCTGGGGGTGGACGAGGAGGGGCGGGAGGTCTACCTGCACGAGCTGATGCCGGGCGAGGAGGAAATCCAGCAACTGGTGGCTGCCAGCCTGCACCCGGAGCAGTTCGCCCGGCGCAACGCCAGCCTGTGGGACGGCACCCATCACTGGCGGGAGCTGTCGGCCGAGGGCAGCGTGCGCTTTCCCTGGGATCCGGGGTCCACCTACCTGCGCCGCCCCCTCTATACCCAGGCCATCGCGCCCGCGCCCGGGGCCAGCCTGGCCATCGACAACGCCCGCGCCCTGCTGGTGCTGGGCGACAACGTCACCACCGATCATATCTCGCCGGCCAGCGCCATTCCGGCCGACAGCCAGGCCGGCCGCTGGCTGCTGGCGCGGGGCGAGTCGCCGCGGGATCTCAACCAGTATTCCACCCGCCGCAGCAACCACGAGGTGATGATGCGCGGCGCCTTCGTCAACCGGGCGGTGCAGAACCGGCTGCTGCCGGAGCAGCCCGGCGAGGGCGGCTGGGCCAGGGCGGCGGACGGCCGGCTGCTGCCGGTGTACGAGGCGGCGCTGAGCTACACGGCCGAGGCGGTGCCCCTGGTGGTGTTCGCCGGCTTCAACTACGGCGCCGGCTCCAGCCGCGACTGGGCCGCCAAGGCGCAGGCCACCCTGGGGGTGCGGGCGGTGGTGGCGCAAAGTTTCGAGCGTATCCACCGCAGCAACCTGATCGGCATGGGGGTGTTCCCCATCGAGTTCGAGCCCGGCATCGATGCCGCGCGGCTGGCGCTGAAGGGTGACGAGCGGTTGTCGTTTGGCGGCCTGGACGCGCTGGCGGTGGGCAGCAATGCGGTGGAGCTGAAGATTGACCGGGCCGACGGCCGTTTCGAACGAGTCTGGCTGCGGCTGCGGATCGACTCTCGCCAGGAACTGCGCTACCTGAGCCAGGGGGGCATCCTGCCCTACGTGGTGCGTAAGGTCACCGCCGACACCCATAACTGATTCATATGGACAACAAGAAGAGGACACAGGCATGAACACAACGGAATTATGCGATCGGCTGGGCGAGCGCATCGGCTTCCTCACTCCCCGGCTGCGGGATCTGGGCGGCCGGCCGCGCTTCGCCGGCGAGGTGGTCACGGTGAAATGCTTCGAGGACAGCTCCCGCATCAAGGAACTGATTGAAACACCGGGGCAGGGCAAGGTGATGGTGGTGGACGCCGGCGGCAGCGAGCGCTGCGCGGTGTTCGGCGACATGAGCGCCGCCACCGCCATCCGCAACGGCTGGGAGGGCTTCGTCATCTATGGCTATATCCGCGACGCCGAGCCCATCGCCCAGATGGATCTGGGCATGCGCGCCCTGGGCGTGGTGCCCATGGGCTCGACCCGGCGCGGCCTGGGGCTGACGGAACTGGCCATCGACATCCAGGGCGTGCGCTGCCAGCCCGGCGACTACCTGGTGGCGGACGAGGATGGAGTGGTGGTGGTGCCCGCGGCCCTGGCGGCCGGGGCCTGACTCCCTGGTTTTTACCGGGCAGTCCCGCTAGTGACGGCTCCGGATGACGGGATAAAGGCGCGCTTAAGTTCACTCTGGTGCTGGCCGGACGAGGACCCGGCTCCGTTTGGCGTCGGGCAATACAGTGGCGGGATGCGCGGGTGCATTATGATCTAAGTCATGTATTGTATTTTTAGTTTTAAAAGTGCAATTACAATGTTGACGATGCGTTAAATCAAGAGTAAATTGCATTTTAAGGCGTAAATGTACAGTTAATTGAGGGGCCCCGGCCTGGTACTGCGCTTAACCCTTATCTCCGAGAGATAAATCGTGTGTAACAAGGAAGGACAAACCTATGCATGTAAACAATCTGAAAATGATAGCCGCGGCAGCCTGCCTGCTTTCCACCAGCCAGGTGATGGCGCTCGAAGCCCCCAAGCGGGTCGAGTGCATCGCCCCGGCCGGTCCCGGCGGCGGCCTGGATTTTATCTGCCGTAGCATCGGCAAGGCGCTCAATGATCAAGGCGTCGTCAGCGGCAACATCCAGGTGACCAACATGCCCGGCGGCGGCCACGGCGTCGGTTTTGCCCATACCGTGTCCAAGCGCAAGGGCGACGCCGGGGTGTTTGTGGCCACCAGCACCGGCACCGTTACCCGCCTGGCCCAGAACGCCTACCCGGGCCTGGATTCCTCCATGGTCAACTGGGCGGCGGCCATGGGTGCCGAGCCGGGGGTGATAGCAGTGCGCAAGGACTCACCCTACCAGTCGCTGAACGAGGTGCTCGATGCCCTCAAGCAGGATCCGGGCAGCGTGACCTTCGCCGGCGCCAGCCCGCTCGGCGGGGACGACAACCTGCGGGTGCTGCTGACCGCCAAGCGGGCCGGCGTCGACAAGATCAAAGAGCTGCGTTACCTGTCGTTCAACAACGGCGGCGATGCCCTGGTACAGGTGGTGGGCGGTCATACGGACGTCTTTACCGGCGACCTGTCCGAATCCCTGGGCTTTTTCGAATCCGGCGATCTGCGCATCCTGGCGGTGCTGGCGGACGAGCGGCTGGAGGGCAAGCTGGCCTCGGTGCCCACCGCCAAGGAGCAGGGGGTCGACGTGACCTGGCTGAACTTCCGCGGCGTCTATGTGGCGCCGGGCATCAGTGACGAGCAGTACAACTGGTGGCAGCAGACCTTCAGCAACCTGTATGAAACGCCCGAGTGGAAGCAGATCATGCAGCAGAACGGCCTGATCCCCTTCCACAAGACGGGGGCGGAGTTTACCGATTACATCAATGAACAAATCGGTGAAGTGCGCCAGATTTCACAAGAACTGGGGATCATCAAGTCATGATTAACGATCGCGTCCTGGGACTCCTGGGCTTGATCCTGGCCGTTATTTACGGCCTTCATGCCCAGGAGTTTCAACCGGCGTTCGGTAGCGGCGGGGCCATTGGCCCCTCCGCTTTTCCGACGCTGCTGGCCGTGTTGCTGGCCATCTCCTGCATCTACCTGATGGTGAAGCCCGATCCCGACGAAGCCTGGCCGCCCCTCAAGACCCTGGGTGAACTGGCGATCATCCTCGTCGTGCTGGTCGGCTTTGTGCTCATCCTCGAACCGGTCGGCTTCATCCTGTCCGCGGGACTGGCGATAGCACTGCTGGCCTGGCGCATGAGCGCCAAACTCAAACCGGCGGCCCTGGTCGGGTTTTGCAGCAGCGCGTTCATGTTCGCGCTGTTTACCTACGGGCTGGACCTGGCCCTCCCGGTGGGCACCTTGTGGGGAATGAACTGATGGATATCTTGCAGTTGCTGATGCAGGGCTTTGCGGTGGCCCTGACACCGGAAAATATCATGTATGCCCTGATCGGCGCCTTTCTGGGCACCCTGATCGGCTGCCTGCCGGGCCTGGGGCCCGCCAACGGCATCGCCATCCTGATGCCGCTGTGCTTTTCGCTGGGGCTGGGCGCCGACAGCGCGCTGATCATGCTCACCTCGGTCTATGCCGGTACCATGTACGGCGGCCGGATCTCTTCCATCCTGCTCAACATCCCCGGCGACGAGCCGGCGATGATGACCTGCCTGGACGGCTATCCCATGGCCCGCAAGGGCAAGGCGGCCGAGGCGCTGGCGCTGTCGGCCATCGCCTCCTTCATTGGCAGCTTCCTGGCGGTGATCGGCCTTATCATCATGGCGCCGCTGCTGGCCAGGTTCGCCCTGCACTTCGGCCCGGCGGAATATTTCGCGCTCTTTATCCTGGCCTTCGCCACCCTGGGCGGCATTACCGGCAAGAACCCGATGAAAACGGTGCTGGCCACCGCCCTCGGCTTGATGCTGTCGACCATCGGCGTCGACATGAACACCGGGGTGGAGCGTTTTACCTACGGCAACCTCCACCTGTACGAGGGGATCGAGTTTATCGTCATCATCGTCGGCTTGTTCGCGGTGTCGGAGCTGTTCATCTTTGTCGAGTCCCATGCCCGGGAAGGGCGGGACATGGTGAAGGTGGCCAAACTCAAGCTCACCGCCAGGGATATCTTCTTCGTATTGCCGACCGCGCTGCGGGGCAGCCTGCTCGGCTTTATCGCCGGGGTGCTGCCCGGTGCCGGCGCCTCGCTGGGCAGCTTTATCAGCTACACCCTGGAGAAGAAGGTGCAGGGCAAGAAGGGTCACTTCGGTGAGGGGGATCCCCGCGGCGTGGCCGCGCCCGAGGCCGGCAACAACGCCGCCGCCAACGGCGCCCTGGTGCCCATGCTGACCCTGGGCGTGCCCGGCAGCGGCACCACCGCCGTGCTGCTGGCGATGCTGGTCACCCTCAACATCCAGCCGGGCCCGCTGATGTTCCAGCAACACGCCGACGTGGTCTGGGGCGTGATCGCCGCCCTGCTGTTCGGTAACATACTGCTGCTGTTCATGAACATCCCGATGATCGGCCTGTTCGTGAAGATACTGTCGGTGCCGTCCAAGTACCTGATGCCGATGGTAACCATGGTGGCGGTGGTGGGGATCTACTCCATCAGCAACTCGACCACCGAGCTGTACATGATGATCGGCTTCGGTGTGCTGGGTTATGTGCTGCGCAAGCTCGACATTCCGCTGGTGCCGATCGTGCTGGGCACCCTGCTCGGGCCCACCATGGAAGTCAACCTGCGCAACGCCATGAGCCTGTCCGGCGGCGACGTCGGCATCCTGTGGAACAGTGGTATCGCCATTACCATCTGGAGCATCGCCATCATCGGCCTGCTGGCGCCGGTGGTAGTCGGCCCCCTGCTGCGCCGCAAGATGAAGGCCGCTCACGAAGTGGTGGAATAACAAGAAGATCTCGTTTGTTGCTGATGTTCAGCAAGGCCCCGCCGGTGATGGCGGGGCTTTTTTTTGTGTGTGGTGCGGGAGGCCGGGTCTTTGCCATCGGTAACCACGGACTCCGGCGATGCTCGTACCGGCCATGGTCGAGTTAACCCCGCAGTAACCGACGACACCCTCGTCGATGAACCGCCGAAGCATCTGCTGCCACTACACCTTTGACCAGAACGCATCGAGGGGAAACGCCGGGAGGTGCAGGAACTGGTGGAGCGCAGGCGGCCCGCCTGCTTTCGCGCGTAGCGGGACCTCTGGCCAGGAAAGCAGCGCGTCAGCCTCGGACATAATCCCTACGCGGGCCACCCTCCCTGCGGAGACCTTACGCCAACGCCAGCTCCGCCAGCCATTCGGCGAGCCGTTGCCGGTCGTGGCCGGCCAGGGTGTTGAGCGGCAGCGGCAGGCTGGGCGCCTCGGCCAGACCCAGCAGCTCGGCGGCGGTTGCGGTGACCCGCAGGCTGCCGTACTGGCGAAACAGCTCCCACATTGGCTGCAGCCGGCCGGACAACTGCAGGGCCCCGTGGGCGTCGCCGGCCCGGGCGGCCCGGGTGATGGCCAGGGCCGTCTGGGGGAAGAGGCCGCCTATTACCGAATACCAGGCCTCACAGCCGGCGTTCAGGCCCCTGGCGGCCAGGGCATCGCCGCTGACGCCTATGGTCAGGTGCGGGGGAAGCTGGGCACGCAGACGCTCGACGCGGGCCCGGGCGGCCTCGGCGTCGTCCGGCACGCCGGGGATCTTGATGGAGGCCACCCTCGGCAGCCCCGCTATCCGGCCGTGCAGCTCGTCGCTGAAGGTGAAGTGGGTCGTGCCGGGGTTGTCGTAGACACAGAGCGGCACGGACAGGGTGCGGGTCACGTCCCGGTACAGGCCGAATACCTCGTCGTCCGACAGTTTCTGGTACGACACGGGCGCCAGCAGCACGCCGGCGGCGCCCGCCTGCTGGGCGTCTTCGGCCAGGTCCTGCACGGCGCGGGTGCGCAGGGCGCCGATGCCGGCGATCACCGGCACCGTCCCCGCGTGCCGCACCGCCAGCTGCACGATACGGGCCCGTTCGGCCCGTGTGAGGTAGGCATAGTTCCCTGTCGAGCCGAGCACGCCGATGGAGTCGACCCCGGCGCCGGCCAGGCGTTCGACCAGGCGGACGAAGGCGTGCTCGTCGATGCCGCTCTCGTTCATGGGGGTGAGGGGAAATGCGCTGAGGCCTGCAAACATCTTGGTTTCTCCGGTGACAGGGTGGCGGGCAGGGATCACATACTAATGCCAATGCGCCCAGATGGCACATGCAGCTTGATGACACCGTTTTTGCCATGACCGCGTAAGCCGTTCCCTTTGTCCGCCTGTTTGGGCATGAGCGTTGCCTGTTTAGGTAAGCCCGAAGCCTTGATGCTTTTGCATCAACGCCGTGCTGTTTAACGGTTAACGCTTTGTTTACTTTTCCTGTCGAAGGGCCCGCCTGGGCCGCATAACGGACAGGGAGAGAGCAATGACAACACCCGCAAGCACACGCGATTACCGCCTTACCGGCCCGAGCGCCCGGGAGGCGGTGGCCCGGGGCCTGGCCTCGGCCCAGTGGTACCAGACCCCGGTACCGCGCAAAACCCTCAAGGCGCTGATGCAGCGCCAGGACCGCAGCGCCATCCGCGATACCCTGCTGTGGTGGGCGCTGCTGCTGCTGTTCGCCACGCTGGGCGTGCTGGCCTGGGGCAGCTGGCTGGCGGTGCCCTGTTTTCTGGTTTATGGCGTGCTGTACAGCTCGGCGTCGGACTCCCGTTGGCACGAGTGCAGCCACGGCACCGCCTTCCGCACCCCCTGGATGAACGATCTGGTCTATCGCCAGGCCAGCTTCATGATCTTGCGCGAGCCCACCGTCTGGCGCTGGAGCCACGCCCGCCACCACACCGACACCATCATCGTCGGCCTGGATCCGGAGATTAACGCGCCCCGTCCCACCCCGGTGCTGTGCCACCTGCTCGGGCTGCTGGCCATTCCCGCCGTGCTGGGCACCCTGCAAAGCCTGCTGCGCCACAGCGGCGGCCGGCTCACCGAGGACGAGCGGGCCTTCATTCCCGAGATGGAGTGGCCCAAAGTGTTCCAGCAGGCGCGCATGTACCTGGCCCTGCAGATGGCCGTGCTGCTGCTGGCGGTGGGGCTGCAGTCCTGGCTGCCGGTGATGCTGGTGGGGGTGCTGCCCACCATGTACGGCGCCTGGCTGGCCTATCTGTTCGGGCTGACCCAGCACGCCGGCCTGGCCGACAACGTGCTGGATCACCGCAAGAACAGCCGCACCATCCGCATGAACCCGGTGTTCCGCTTTATCTACTGGAACATGAACTACCACACCGAGCACCACATGTACCCCATGGTGCCCTATCACGCGTTGCCGGCCCTGCACGAGCAGATCAAGCACGATCTGCCGCCGGTGTATCCCAGCACCTGGGCGGCCCTGTGCGAACTGGTGCCGGCCCTGTGGCGCCAGCGCCGGGACCCGGATTATTTCGTCGACCGGCCGCTGCCGGCGGCGGCCGAACCACCCGCCGACGCCGATCTGCGTCCGGCCCATTCCCTGTAAGTCCCCCTGGGGGAGGAGAGCAAGATGAGCAACTGGATTGAAGTGTGCGCCTTCGACGATATCGACGAAGAGGATGTCATTCGGCTCGACCGCGGCGAGCGGACCCTGGCCATATACCGCAGCCCGGACGACGAGGTGTTCGCCACCGCCGGGCTCTGCACCCACGAGGCGGTGCACCTGGCCGACGGCCTGGTGATGGGCGACATCATCGAGTGCCCCAAGCACAACGGCCGTTTCAACTACAAGACCGGCGAGGCCAAGAACGCCCCCGCCTGCGTCCACCTCAAGACCTATGCCGCCAAAGTGGAAGGCGGCCGGGTCTACGTCTGCCTGGATTGAGGTGAGCATGGACGAGCGCATCATCATCATCGGCGTCGGCGAGGCCGGCATCCGCGCCGCCCTCACCCTGCGCCAACAGGGCTGCCGGACGCCGATCACCCTGTTCGGCGACGAGCCCCACGCCCCCTACGAACGGCCGCCCCTGTCCAAGGCCGGGGGCGGCGAGCCGGTGGCCATCGGCGACCTGGTGGCCATGGAACGGGTCGAGCTGCGCCTGGGCGAACGGGTGGAACATATCGACCGGGCCCATCGCCAGCTGGTTACCCGGCACGGCGAGCGCCTGCCCTACCGGCAACTGCTGCTGGCCACCGGCGCCCGTGCCCGGCGGCTGGTGCTGCCCGGCCTGGCGGCGGACGCGGCCCTGACCCTGCGCACCCTGGACGACGCCCGCCGCATCTTCGCCCGGGTGGCCCCGGGCAAAAGGGTGGTCATCGTCGGCGGCGGCTTCGTCGGCCTGGAGCTGGCTGCCGCCCTGATCGGCAAGGGCGCGCGGGTCAGCCTGCTCGAAAGCCAGCCCCGGCTGCTGCAGCGGGCGGTGCCGGCGGAACTGGCCCGCATCGTCGAGGAGGAGCACCGGGCGCGGGGCGTGGCGCTTTACCTGGGCGCGGGCATAGCGCGGGCCGAGCCCCGGGGCGAGGGCGCCCGGCTGACGCTCAATGACGGCCGCGAGCTCGAGGCCGAGCTGCTGGTGGCCGGCATCGGCGCCGAGCCCAACACCCAGCTGGCCGCCGGCGCGGGGCTGGCGCTCGACAACGGCATCGCCGTGGATGCCGAGCTTCGCACCAGCGATCCGGCCATTTTCGCCGCCGGCGACTGCTGCTCCTTTCCCCATGCCCTGTACCGGCAACAGCGGCTGCGGCTGGAGTCCTGGCGCTGCGCCCGGGAGCAGGGCGAAACCGCCGCCCTCAACATGCTGGGCGGCCGGCACGCTTACGCCCCGGCGCCCTGGTTCTGGTCGGATCAATTCGATCTGGGCCTGCAGATAGTGGGCCTGCCCCATCTGGCCGGCCGCACCCTGTGCCGGGAGCTGGGCGAGCGGGCCCGGCTGCTGTTCCACCTGGATCAGGACGGCCGCCTGCTGGCCGCGAGCGGCATCGGCCCCGGCAACGCCGTGGCCAAGGACATCAAGCTGGCCGAGCGGCTGATCAACCTGCGGGCCCGCCCCGATCCTGCGCTGCTCGCCGATCCCGGCGTCAGGCTCAAGCAACTGTTGTCCGCCACCACCGAGGAGGCCGCATGAAACTGTTGATCCTGCAATCCATGTGGGCCATGGAAAACATCCTGCCGGGCGGCGACACCCTGCCGCTGCCCGAGGCGGTCCGGCGCATTGCCGAGCACGGCTTTGCCGGGGTGACCGACCACTTTACCGATCGCCGCCACGTGCGGCGGCTGACCGCAGAGCTGCGGCCGCTGGGGCTGACCGCCGAGGCCCAGTGTTTCCCTAAAAGCGTGGACGAGCTGCAGCCGACCCTGGAGCTGGCGGCCGAGTTCGGCTGCCACCACGTCACCATCCAGCCCGATGTGCGCACCCGCGACAAGCAGGCGGCGCTGGCCCTGCTGCGGGGCTGGCAGCGGCTGGCGGAGCAGGTGGACTTTCCGGTGCTGGTGGAGACCCACCGCTACCGGCTGACCAACGATCTGTTCTTCACCCTGGAGCTGCTGGAGGAGCTGCCGAGCCTCCGCCTGGTGGGGGACTTGTCCCATTACGTGGCCGGGCACGAGTTGCCGCTGGTGGAGGGCGACCCCCAGGCCGAGGCACAGCTCAGGGAGATCATGCGCCACTGCCACGCCTACCACGGCCGGGTGTCCAACTGCGAGCAGGTGCAGCTGCCGATAAGCTTTGCCCAGCACCAACCCTGGCTGGAGCAGTACCGCCGGCTGTGGCACTGGGGCTTTGCCAACTGGTGCGCGCGGGCCGCCCCCGGCGACAGCCTGGCCTTCACCTGCGAGCTGGGCACCCGTCCCTATGCCATCACCGGCGCGGACGGGCAGGACATCACCGACCGCTGGGCCGAATCCCTGCAACTCAAGCAACTGGCCGAAACCATCTGGGCGGAAGTGGCGCCGCAAGCCTAGGCCCGTTGGAGCGCAGGCGGCCCGCCTGCATTCACGCGCAGCGTGAACCCTCGGGTTGGCTTACCACACCGCAGGTTTAAAAAGGCGCGGGTCAGAACAGGCATCGCGGGTTGGGCTGTGCCTTCCCCACCTCGGTGCCACCCTCATGCGGGCGGGCCGCCCGCGCCCCAAGACACAGCCTAAGTTTTAAACTATATGGCGTTCTAGGCTCGTTGGAGCGCAGGCGGCCCGCCTGCTTTTGCCGCGTAGCGGCAACCCTGGCAGGTGGCGCCGGTGCTGGATGCCGGTCAGCGCCTGCGCGGGCATGACGGGGAATACTGGATACTCGTTCCCCCCTTGTGCTGAAATGGCGGCCTTAGCGGCAACAACCTGATGCAAGGCGGAGCAGCGTGAAAAAAACCACCATCGTCGAGATCGCCGAACGGGCGGGCGTGGGCCGGGCCACGGTGGACCGGGTGCTGAACGAGCGGGGCAACGTCACCCCGGCCACCGCCGAGCGGGTATTGCGGGCGGCCCGGGAGCTGGGGCTGAAACGCACCCTGCCGGACGCCTGGCAGCCGCTGCGCCACCTGGAGGTGGTGCTCTGCGACAACGGCGCCAGCTTTTTCCGCCGGCTGGAGCAGGGCTTTGTGCGCGCCGCCGAGGTGCTCGGCAAGCGTCAACTGGTGCTGCACCGCACCCTGGTGCGCGAGCCGGAGCCGGAACGGCTGGCCCGGCTGCTGGAGCAGGCGGCGTCGCGGCGCGACGGCATCGTCCTGTTCGGCCCCGCCCATCCGGCGGTGGCGACGGCGGTCAACCGCGCCGGCCAGGCCGGCGTGCCGGTGGTCACCCTGGCTACCGTGCTGCCCAACACCCATCCGCTCTGCCATGTGGGCATCGATCAGTACGCCGCCGGGCGCACCGCCGGCTGGCTGCTCGGGCAACTGTGCCGGGAGCCGGGGGAGGTGCTGGTGGTGTGCGGCCGGCTGGAGCTGACCGCCCACCGGGAGCGGGTGCGCGGCTGCCTGGAGCGGTTGGCCCGGTCCAGCCCTCGGTTACAGCCCCGGGTGCTGGAAGGGCGCGAGCAGAACGAATTGATCGAATCCCTGGTGCGGGAGCGGCTGGCGGCGGGGGAGGTGGCCGGGCTGTACAACACCGGGCCCGGCAACGGCATCATCGCCGGCCTGCTGGAGCGGCGGCAGCTGGCCGGGCGCTGCGTTTTTATCGGCCACGAGCTGCACCCCACCACCCAGGCCCTGCTGCGCCAGGGCAAGATGCACCTGACCCTGGATCAAAACCCGGAGCTGCACGCCTTCCGCGCCCTGGAGCTGCTGATCTGCCACCTGGAACGGACCACCCCGCCCGCCGGCGGCGGCCGCATCGACTTCACCCTGTTCACCCCGGAAAACCTGGGTGACTGAGGACGCCGGATCGCGAGTGGCCGGCTTTGCCCCCACTTTGGCCCTTGTCGCCAGACGGGCCACCGCGGACGTCGGGATACGATGCTTTCGAGCCATCTTGAGCAAAATGTCGCTCAAAAAGCCAGATTCAATGATTTTTGAGCATAACTTTGCTCAATGAGCGGGGCAGCGACAGCTCAATCCTGGCGGTGTCCAACACCATCTTCAAACCCTTCGGCCTCGAGGAAGGGCCTGCTGCCGCACAGCCCGGCGCCGATGAAAAAAATGCTGGCTGAAAACAGGTCGTCCGCTGGGACTGAGCCTGCCCGCCCACGGTATCTCCCTTCGAAAAAGCCTGCCCGGCGAATGACGGTATCGCCGGGCATGAATTATTGAGCTCATTTCAATAATGAAGTGAATCCACGTTAATCCATTACATCTTGCAGGGAGTTATATTAACAACACGTTAACGGGTTGTGGCAATTGATGCCTGACGTTAACGCCAGGCAAGGTATATAAGGATTATGATTGCATCCGCCCCGGATGTAATAAATAGACTCGTCCCTATTTATATGCCAATGGAAATAGCTGAAAGGGTTTTTACCGGCCCAAACAGAAAAGGGAGTTATCGGCCATGTCATCCGTCAGGACATTCTGGAATCAAATGTGGGCTTGGAACGATCAGGCCAAAAAAACGCTGAGGTTTATTCTCACCCTGGGATTGAGTCCGGGTAATCAGGATTCGGCCGCGGACAATAAAAGATTGAGGAGTTACAGTAACGCGCAATATATGGGGCTGCTGATGGGGCCGGCCCTGTTCTTTATTATCAATGCCTTTTTCGCGCCGGCAGGCATGTCGGCCGAGGCGGTGGCGGTATTGGCCATCGTGGCTTGGGTGGCGACCTGGTGGATAACGGAAGCCATTCCCATTCCGCTCACTTCCCTGCTGCCGCTGATCCTGTTCCCGCTGATGGGCGTGATGAAGACGGGCGCGGTGTCCGCCTCCTACGGCGATCCGTTGATCTTCCTGTTCGTGGGCAGCTTCATGATGGCGCTGGCCATGGAAAAATGGAACCTGCACCGCCGGGTCGCGCTCGGCATCATTTCCTTCATCGGCACCAACCCGAACATGATTATCCTCGGGTTCATGACGGCCACCGCCTTTCTGTCGATGTGGATTTCCAACACCGCCACCACCATGATGATGGTGCCCATGAGCCTGGCGGTCACCAAACACATTGCCGACTCTATCCAGAAAAACAGCCCCGGAACCGACACCACGCCCGGCAACTTTCCCTTCGGCACGGCGATGATGCTGGGCACCGCCTATGCGGCCACCATCGGTGGTTTCGGTACCCTGATCGGCGCCCCCGCCAACACCATACTGGCGGCCACCGTCAAGAAGCTGTACGACGTGGAGATCTCCTTTGCCCAGTGGCTGCTGTTCGGCATTCCGCTGGTGGCCATCCTGGTGCCGCTGATCTGGCTGTACCTGGTCAAGATTGCCTTTCCGATGAAGGTCAAGCATCTCCCCGGTGGCGTGGAAGTGATTAAAAAGGAGAAGAAGGAACTGGGCAAAATGAGCTTCGAGGAAGCCGTGGTGCTGGCGGTGTTCTCGCTGGTCGCCCTGGCATGGATAACCCGCAGCTTCGTGCTCAAGGCCCTGATCCCTGGCATCGACGACACCATCATCGCCCTGTGCGGCGCCTTCGTGCTGTTTATCCTGCCGGCCAGGAACGCCGTCGGCAATATCCTGGACTGGGACACGGTGAAGAAGCTGCCCTGGGGAATACTGTGGCTGTTCGGCGGCGGCCTGGCCATTGCCGGCGGTATCACCAGCTCCGGCCTGGATCAGTGGATAGGCGGGCAACTGGTCAACTTCACCGAGGTGCCGCTGTGGCTGACCATAGCACTGATCGTGGGAGTGATCACCCTGCTCACCGAGTTCACCTCCAACACCGCCACCGCCACCATGGTGTATCCCATCGTGGCCGCCGGGGCCGCCGCCCTGGGCATGGATCCCATCATCCTGATGGTGGCGGCCTGCATGGGGGCGACCTTCGCCTTTATGTCGCCGGTTGCCGCGCCGCCCAACGCCATCGTGTTCGCGACCGGTTACCTGAAGATCAGTACCATGGTCAGGGCCGGGATATGGCTGAACCTGCTCGGCGTGGTGTTCTCGGTGATCATCATCTCGTACCTGGTGCCGCTTATCTTCGGCGGCATGCTCTGAGACTCGGGGCGGTGATATAAAATGACGAAGGGCGGCAAGGGATGCCGCCCTTTTTTCGTTGCCTACCAGATGGAAGGGTTGTCATCCCGCTCCTGCCTTTCCGGCAGGAAGGATTCCTGCAAGTAATCGAGAAAGGCCACGACCTTGGCCGAGATGTTCAGTTTTTCCAGGTAAACCGCGTAAATGTCCGCCGGCGGGGTGGCGTAGTCCTCCAGCACCAGCTCCAGCCTGCCGCTGCGCAGGTAGCGGGCCAGATCCCATTCCGCCCGCATCAGGATCCCGTGGCCGTCCAGGGCCCACTTGAGCGCCACTTCGCCGTCGTTGGTGCTGGCCTTGCCGCTGACCCGGATGTTTTCGGTCTTGCCGTCCTTGGACAGGCGCCACAGGCCGTAGGTAGCGTCGTTCTGCCGGAGCACGATGCACTGGTGCCCGGACAGCTCGGCGGCCGTGGCCGGCCGACCGTGCCGCTTGAGATAGCCGGGGGCGGCGCACAGCAAGCGGCGATTGGCAGCGATTTTTCTGGCGAACAGCCGGGAGTCGGGGATCTCGCCGAAGCGGATGGCGATGTCGATGGCCTCGTCGGGCAGGCTGATCGGCCTGTCGGTCAGTGTCAGCTGTATTTCCACCTCGGGATAAAGCTGCATGAATTCGGACGCCACCGGGGCGATGTAGGAGCGGCCGAAGCCGAGCGGGGCATTGATGCGCAGCAAGCCCTTGGGGGTGGTGCGGCTGTGGGCAACCAGCCCTTCCATGTCCGCGATGTCCGTCAGTATCCGCTGGGCGTGGTGCAGGTAGATCTCGCCTTCGTTGGTCAGGCTGATCCTGCGGGTGGTCCGGTTCAGCAGCCGCACCCCCAGCCGGTCTTCCAGGCTCGACAGCCGCTTGGTCACGGCGGAGGGAGTGACGTTCATCTCCCGGGCGGCGGCGGCCAGACTGCCGGCCTTGGCCAGCAGGACGAAGAAGCCCAGCTCGGAAACTTGGTTCATTGTTAACCTCAAGGAAAGAATGAAGTGAGCCCTAATCAACCTCAACATTTGATTAACAGCTTACAATGCAATTGTACCATATGAACATCCCTTCCATAAAAAAGGGATTTACCACATGGATATTGAATGGATGCGGCAATAACGCATCGGGTTTTAACCTGGAACCAATTCAAATGACGTGCCTCTTGTCTTTATTTTTGACAAGCCGACAGGAAATACCGATTTCTGAACAAGAAGAGGATAGCCGTAATGAGCTTAAATCATGACGAAGCCGTAGGTAAATTGACCGATGTCATCGCCAAGTTTACCAGTTATATCGGTAAGCGACTGCCGACGGATGTAAAGGAAAAACAGGCCGAGCTGAGAAAAAAAGAAACCAACCCGCTGGCTATCGCTATTTTCGATACCATGGCGGAGAACCAGGATGCCGCCGACAAGCTGAATAGACCCAGCTGTCAGGATACCGGTGTGATTCAATATTTTCTTACCGTCGGCGCCAAGTTTCCCTATTTGGGCGAGCTGGAAGAAATACTGCGCAATGCCACCATTGAAGCCACCCGTATCGGCCCCCTGCGGCACAACGCGGTGGAAACCTTCGACGAAAAGAATACCGGCACCAACGCCGGCTCCAAGATCCCGTGGCTGGACTGGGATATCGTCCCCGGCGACGACAGCGCCACCATCGAAGTCTATATGGCCGGCGGCGGCTGCACCCTTCCCGGCTCCGCCAAGGTATTGATGCCCGGTCAGGGATATGAAGGCGTGGCCGAGTTCGTGTTCGATGTGATCACCTCCCGCGGCATCAATGCCTGCCCGCCCTTGCTGGTCGGCGTCGGGGTGTCCACCTCGGTGGAAACGGCGGCGCGGCTGTCCAAGAAGGCCATACTGCGTCCGGTGGGCAGCAAGAACGCCAACGACAACGCCGCCCTGATGGAAGAGTTGCTGACCGACGGCCTCAACGAGATCGGCATCGGTCCCCAGGGCCTGACCGGCAACACCAGCGTCATGGGGGTCAATATCGAGTCCTCCGCTCGTCATCCTTCCACCATCGGGGTGGCGGTGTCCACCGGCTGCTGGGCGCACCGCCGCGGCACCATCCGCTTCAATGCCGACCTGTCGTATGAAGTCTTGTCACATCAAGGAGTTGTGTTATGAAAAAAGTACTGACTACCCCCATCAGAGACGAAGATCTCGAGTCCCTCAACGTGGGCGACGTGGTGTACCTGACCGGGCAGTTGGTCACCTGCCGTGATGTGGCGCACCGGCGGCTGATCGAGCTCAAGCGCGAGCTGCCGGTCGATCTGAAGGGCGGCGCCATTTTCCATGCCGGCCCCATCGTCCGGGAAAAAGAAGACGGCGGCTTCGAGATGGTGTCCATCGGCCCCACCACCAGCATGCGCATGGAGAAGTTCGAGAAGGCCTTTATCGAGCAGACCGGCGTCAAGCTGATTGTCGGCAAGGGCGGCATGGGCGAGGAGACGGCCCAGGGCTGCCTCGAGCACAAGGCGGTGCACGCGGTGTTCCCCGGCGGCTGCGCCGTGGTGGCGGCCACCAAGGTCGAGGCCATAGAGCGTGCTGAATGGCAGGATCTGGGCATGCCGGAAACGCTGTGGGTCAATCGTGTCAAGGAATTCGGCCCGCTGATCATCTCCATCGACACCAAGGGCAATAACATCTTCGAGCAGAACAAGGCCCGCTTTAACGAGAAGAAAAAACCGGTGCTGGAAAAAATCTACGAGCAGGTCCGCTTCATCAAATAAGCCGCAACACGCCATGGGGCCCGGTATCCGGGCAGGCCAAAGGGCCGGAGCGCGGCGGCGGGAGACAAGGGTGGCGACCGGACGGACCGGGCAGGCATGCTGTGGCGGGGGCTCGGTATGTCGGTGGTGGAAGTCCGGTCGACGCCGGCTCCGGCCGCCGCGCTCCGGCGCGGAATTGGCGCCTGACGGATACGGGACCCCGCCCCATCATAAATAAGGAAATCACCATGACGCTGACGCAACGGTTCAACCCCTTCAGGGCGCTGGCCTCCCTGATCCTGGCCGCCCTGGCGGCCGTCGGCATGAACGCCCCGGTCGCGGCCGAGCCCCTGACCTTCTCCGGCGGCCCCGACGGCAGTACTTTCCAGTCCTTCTCCGAGGGCCTCGCCAGCCGGCTGTCGAGCTCCATGGAGGGGGTGGACCTGTCCAGCCTGGCCTCCGCCGGCTCGGTGGAAAACCTGCGCCGGGTCGATGCCGGGGACGCCGACTTCGGCATCGTCTATGCCGGCGATGTCTATCTTGGCCTGCAGGGCAAGCTGGACAACGACCCCCGCCGCTACCGCAACGTCCGGGCCGTCGCCTACCTGTACGGTGCCCCGGCCCACCTGATCGTGCTGGAGGGCTCCGGCATCACCGGCGTAACCCAACTGGCCGGCAAGAAAGTGGCCGTGGGGGAGGTTGGCTCCGGAGCTGCCGCCTCCGCCCGGCGCTTCTTCGAGGGGGTGGGACTGTGGGACAAGATTGAGCCCCAATATATCGGCAACAACCAGGGCGCCGCCGCCTTGGGAGAAGGCCGGCTCGATGCCCTCTGGGTGTTCGCCGGCTTTCCCAACGAGTCTGTCAATCAGGCCGCCAACGGCAACAGGATCCGCCTGCTGCAGCTGAACGAGGCCGCCGAACAAGGCACCCTGTTCGATGATCATCCCTACTACGCCACCGTGATCATCCCCGCCGGTACCTACCCGGGCGTGGATTACGACGTGGTCACCATCCAGGACTCCGCCCTTTGGGTAGCCGGCCCTCATATGGACAAGGACAGGGTTTACCAGCTGACGGGCAGCATCTACTCGCCGGAAGGCCTGGCATACCTGCACCGGGTGCATGACGCCGCCAGGGCCATGACCATGGCGTCCGGGCTGAATGGCGTGGTGAACAAGGTCCATGAAGGCGCGGCCCGCTTCTGGACGGAAAATGGACTGACCCTGGCGCAGATCCAGCAGTAAGCCGCTACAACCGCTTTGGGCATGTACCGTCACGGCGCCATCAGCAAGTGATTCACGCATTCCGCCTGGCCAGGCGGGATGCTTTCTCTATTAACCGGACGGTCCCCGGGCGGGAGGTTTAGAGCACGGCGCTCTCCGAGGTGCTGATATCGAAGGGCAGCAGCACATGCCGTTAGCAGATGTGCGCCTTGCTGGTGGGGCGCAGGCGGCCCGCCTGCGCCCCAAGAAGCATCATGCAGATCAACTGTTACGCTGTTCGGTGTCCTACAGCCCGATATCCCGCACGTTTTCCATTACCACGAAGGTGCTGGTTTGCAGCACATGGGGCAGGGCGGAGATCTTTTCGCCCAGCACCATGCGGTAGGAGGCCATGTCCTTGGTGCGGATCTTCAGCAGGTAGTCGAAGCCGCCGGCGATCATATGGCACTGCTCCACTTCCGCTATTTTGAGCGCCGCCTTGTTGAAGGCGGTAAGGGCCTTGCTGCTGGTGTCGTTCAGGGTGATCTGCACGAAGGAGATATGGCTGAGCCCCAGCTTGCTTTGATCCACCAGGGCGGTGTAGCCGGTGATGTAGCCCTGCTCCTCCAGCCGGCGCATGCGCAGCTGGCAGGGGGTTTTCGACAGCCCGACCCGGGCGGCCAGCTCGGTGAGGGTGATGCGGGCGTTTTCGCGCAGCTCCTGGATGATCTGCAGGTCCGCCCTGTCCAGTTGTCCCATTGTTCTCCTCCCTATTTGTTCAAGGTGCCCATGGCGTTGCGCGCCCTGTTCCCGGCCAAAAACCGGTGATTGGTCGATATGGCTATTTTTACCATTTTTTGTGGTTAAAGATTAAAAACAAATGCCAATAAAAAGTCCATAAGTGAAGTTAAAGAGGGTTATATAGGAAAAATGGGTATTCACTTTCGGTTAGCATGATGCCAACAACATCGTACACACCGAGGAGAAGGTCGGATGAAAGATCATGCACTGTCGCTGGCGGCTTGCCGGGAGCAGGTTCGGAGTCATTACCTGGCGGACGAAGCCGGGGTGGTCAAGGCCCTGGCGGCCAATGCCCAGGTGTCTGCCGACGTTCGCGCCCGCATGTCGGCCCGGGCCGCCGAGCTGGTGCGCCAGGTGCGCGCCAGTTCCACCCCGACCATGATGGAAAAGTTCCTGGCCCAGTACGGCCTCACCACCAAGGAAGGCGTGGCGCTGATGTGCCTGGCCGAGGCGCTGCTGCGGGTGCCGGACAAGAGCACCATCGACGAGCTGATCGAAGACAAGATTTCATCCGGCAACTGGGGTGAGCACCGCGGCCGCTCCAGCTCCTCGCTGATCAACAGCTCCACCTGGGCGCTGCTGGTCACCGGCAAGCTGCTGTCGCCGGTGGACCGCCAGGGCCTGGCCACCACCCTGCGTGCCATGATCAAGCGCCTGGGCGAGCCGGTGGTGCGCACCGCCGTCGGCCAGGCGATGAAGGAGATGGGGCGCCAGTTCGTGCTGGGCCGCAACATCGAGGAGGCGCTCAAGCGCGCCAAAAAATACGAGGAGCGGGGTTACACCTATTCCTACGACATGCTGGGCGAGGCTGCCCGTACCGACGCCGACGCCCTGCGCTACCACAAGGCCTACTCGGCCGCCATCGCCGCCCTGGCGCCCCACTGTCGGCACCCGGACATCCGCCAGAACCCGGGCATTTCGGTCAAGCTGTCGGCGCTGCACGCCCGCTACGAGTTCGGCCAGAAAGCACGGGTGATGAACGAGCTGGTGCCCCGCACCCTGGAGCTGGCCAAACAGGCCAAGGCCGCCAACATGGGCTTCAACATCGACGCGGAGGAAGCGGATCGCCTGGACCTGTCCCTGGACGTGATCGAAGCGGTGCTGTCCGATCCCGCCCTGGCGGACTGGGACGGCTTCGGCATCGTGGTGCAGGCCTTCGGCAAGCGGGCCGCCCACGTGCTCGACTGGCTGTACGCCCTGGCCGACAAGCTCGACCGGCGCATCATGGTGCGGCTGGTGAAAGGCGCCTACTGGGATGCGGAGATCAAGCGCGCCCAGGTGATGGGGCTGGCGGACTTTCCGGTGTTCACCCGCAAGGTCAACAGCGATCTGTCCTATATCGCCTGCGCCAAGAAGCTGCTGGGCATGACCGACCGCATCTATCCCCAGTTCGCCACCCACAACGCCCACTCGGTGTCGGCCATCCTCGAGCTGGCCCAGGGCCGCGACTGCTTCGAGTTCCAGCGCCTGCACGGCATGGGCGAGTCCCTGCACGACGCCTTGCTCACCAAGCAGGGCACCCGCTGCCGCATCTATGCGCCGGTGGGCGCCCACCAGGATCTGCTGGCCTACCTGGTGCGCCGCCTGCTGGAAAACGGCGCCAACAGCTCCTTCGTCAACCAGATTGTCGACACCCGCATCCAGCCCGAGGATATCGCCCGGGATCCCTTCGATGCGGTGGCGGCCATGGGCGACCAGGTGTCGAGCAAGACCATAGCGCGCCCGGCCGATCTCTATGGTGCCAAACGCCGCAACGCCCGGGGCTGGGACATCACCAACCCGGTGGAGGTGGCGGAGATCGACGCCGCCCGCGCGCCTTACCAGCACCACCAGTGGGCCGGCGGCCCGGTGATCGCCGGCCCGGTGAGCAGCACCCTGACAGAGGAAGTGCGCAACCCGGCGGTGCCGTCCGATCTGGTGGGCCAGGTGGTCCAGGCCTCGGCCGAGGATATCGACACCGCCATCGCCGCCGCCCGCACCGGGTTCGAGCTCTGGTCCGCCCTGCCGGTGGCCGAGCGCTGTGCGCGCATCCGCCGGGTGGCCGACCTGTTCGAGGAACACGCCGCCGAGCTGTTCGCCCTGGCCACCCGGGAGGCGGGCAAGACCCTGCTGGATGGGGTTGCCGAAATCCGCGAGGCGGTCGACTTCGCCCGCTACTACCCGAACGAAGCCGAGCGCAACCAGGACGTCGGCGCCGGCCGGGGGGTGATCGCCTGTATCTCGCCCTGGAACTTCCCCCTGGCCATCTTCGCCGGCCAGGTGCTGGCGGGGCTGGCGGCGGGCAACGCCGTCATCGCCAAGCCCGCCGGCCAGACTGCGCTGATCGCCACCCGGGCGGTCGAGCTGATGCACGAGGCCGGCATTCCCCGGGAGGCCATCCAGCTGCTGCCCGGCAGCGGCAGCACCGTGGGCGCGGCGCTGACCTCGGACCCGCGCATCGACGGCGTCTGTTTTACCGGCTCCACCGCCACCGCCCAGCGCATCAACAAGGTGATGGCCGAGTCCATGGCGCCGGACGCGCCCCTGGTGGCGGAAACCGGCGGCCTCAACGCCATGATAGTGGACTCCACCGCGCTGCCGGAGCAGGTGGTGCGCGACGTGCTGGCCTCTTCCTTCCAGAGCGCCGGCCAGCGCTGCTCCGCCCTGCGCATGCTCTATGTGCAGAAGGACATCGCCGATCACCTGCTGGAGATGCTGTTCGGCGCCATGGACGAGCTGCGCCTGGGCAACCCCTGGCAGCTCGACACCGACGTGGGCCCGGTGATCGACGAGAACGCCAAGCGCGGCATCGAGGCGCATTGCGAAAAGTTCGCGCGCCGGGGGCGGGTGCTCAAGCAGCTGCCGGTGCCCGCCGAGGGGCTGTTCGTGGCGCCGACGGTGATCAAGCTCGAGGGCATCCACGAGCTGGAGGAGGAGATCTTCGGGCCCGTGCTGCACGTGGCCACCTTCGAGGCTCATGAGCTCGACCAGGTGGTGGACCGGATCAACGCCCAGGGCTTCGGCCTGACCTTCGGCCTGCATACCCGGGTCGACAAGCGGGTGGAGCGCATCGTCAACCGGGTCAAGGTCGGCAATATCTACGTCAACCGCAACCAGATCGGCGCCATCGTCGGCTCCCAGCCCTTCGGCGGCGAAGGGCTCTCGGGCACCGGTCCCAAGGCGGGCGGTCCCCAGTATGTGCGCCGCTTTATGAAGGTGGACACCGGGGCGGGCGTGCCGGCGGCGGCGGCCGCGGTAACGGCGGCCCAGGTGCAGGAGGCCATCGGCCGGCTGGACGGCAAGGACTGGGCCCGCGCCCAGCACCGGGCCGAGCGGCTGGCGCCCATCTTCGGTACCGTGCCGGCGGCGCTGGACGCCACGGCGGAAGAGATGCCGGGCCCGACCGGCGAGCTCAACCGGCTGCGCTGCTTTGCCCGCGGCACCCTGCTCTGCCTGGGGCCGGATCTGGCCTCGGCCATGCAGCAGGCCGGCACCGCCCTGTCCCAGGGCAATGCCGTGGTGGTGGTGGCGCCCGGGGCGAGCGCGGTGCTGGCAGGCGCCGGGGCGGCCGGCATTCCGGCCATCGGCCTGGACGGCCTGCTGCAACCCGCCGCCCTCGAGACCCTCACTGGCTTCGAGGCGGTGGCAAGCTATGCCGACACCGCCACCCTGCGCCAGTACCGGCTGGCCCTGGCGCGCCGCGACGGAGCCCTGCTGCCGCTCATTACCGAGCAGGCGCTGCCCGAGCGCTTCGTGATCGAACGCCACCTGTGCATCGACACCACCGCCGCCGGCGGTAACGCCAGCCTGATTGCGGCCTCGGAATAAGGCTGTTTAAGGTTCACGCCACAAGCCCGCCTGGTGCGGGCTTGTGGCGTGTTGGGGAGCAGGGCAGTACCAGCCGGTAGCCGATGCCCGGTACGGTGAGCAGGATGCGGGGATGGGCGGGCTGGGTTTCCAGCTTCTCGGCGCGCTGTCAGGTTTTGCCGCCCCGCCGCCCGCCGATATCGCTCTCACCGAGGCCGTCCATGAGCCATTACCATATCTTCAGCCCCGAGCATGCCCTCGACTACGCCCGGCTGTCGGTTGCCGAAGTGGGTGATGGCAACCTCAACCGGGTATTCCGAGTGGTGGACGAGGACAGCGGACGGGGCGTTATCGTCAAGCAGGCGCTGCCCTACATCCGCAGTGTGGGCGAATCCTGGCCCCTGACCCGTGACAGGGTCCGGATTGAGGCCCAGGTGCTGCGCTGCCACGGCGAACATTGTCCCGAATACAGGGTGGCGCTGCTGCATCACGACGCCGAACAGTCGGTATTGCTGCTGGAGGACTTGTCCGCCATGGCGCTGTGGCGGAGGACATTGATAGACGGCTTTGCCCCCGCCGGGGCGGCGGCCAGGCTGGGGGATTACCTGGCCCAGGTGCATTATCACGGCAGCGATTTTCATCTGTCCTCGCCGCGCAAGCGGGCCGCCCTGGCCCGGTTTGGCAATCCCGAGCTGTGCGCCGCCACCGAGGCGGTGTTTTTCGAGCATCCCTACCGGGATCATTCCTGCAACCGGATTGCGCAAGGGTTGCGCCCCATGGCGGAATGGCTGTGGCGGGATAGCCTGCTCAATGAGGTGTTTGCCCTGTGGCGGCACTGCCGGGAGCGGGCCTTGTTGCTGGGACGGAAACTGATTATGCAACCCCTGTCGCCGGCGCGGCTGCGCCGGCGGCTTGAGCAGGAGATTCAGAGATCGTAGGGTTCGACACTCACCCCTTCGAGGGAATAGGAGGCGTTGGCGATGTCGTGGCTGGCGCTGACGGTGCTGAGGGTGCCCGACACCCAGACCGCGTCCCACAGATCGTCCACCCGGGCGCCCTTGGGGTAGTCTACATAGACAATCTGGTTGGTGGGCGGCGGCGGGACATGGATGCAGGCGCCGAAGTAGGGCACCAGGAAAAAGGTGGTGATCTCTTCACTGTCGCCTTCCAGCGGCACCACGAACCCCGGCAGCCGCACCTTTTTGCCGTTGAGCGAATCCACCACCTGGCCTACCGGCTGGGGCGGGATGGCGAATTCATCCTCGTGGTCCACCTCCGGGAAGGGGGGCGGGTTGAGCCGTTCTTCCAGGGGGATCAGATCGTCCCATTCCAGCAGGGTGAATTCATCGGCCCGGGTCGGGGCCGACAGCAGGAGCAGGCCCGCCAGCAACATCATCAATTTGTTCACTGTTTGATACTCATTCCATCGTTGACCGAGTAGCGATAGGCCTGGGCCGCCGGCAACAGGCCTATCAGCAGCCCCGCCAGCCAAATCAGGCCGAGCAGGCGCCATTCGCCCGCCGTGGGCAGCCCGGGATAAAGCTGCAGTCCGTAACCGGCCTGCACCAGGGGAGCCGCCAGGGTGAGGGCAAGATACAACAGCAACAGGCCAAAGAACATCCCCAGGGCGGTGAGGGTGGCCGCCTCCATCGCCAGCAGGGCAAACAGGTGGCGCGGCCCGGCCCCGAGGGAGCGCAGTATGGCCAGTTCCCGCCGCCGGGCCGACAGGCCGGCGAGCAGGGTGGTGAGCATGCCGAGCAGGCCCGCCACCACCACGAACAGGGCGATAAAGGCCATGGCCTTTTCCGCCAGGCTCATCAGGCTCCACAGCTCGTGCAGGGCGGTACCAGGCAGGATGGCGGACAGGGGTTCGCCCCGGTACTGGTTGATGGCCCGTTGCAACTGAAAGGTCTGCACTTTGTTTTCCAGCCCCACCAGAAAGGCGGTCAGGGCGGCGGGCGTCAGGTCGGCGGCGAGGGCGTCTTCCCGGGTCAGTTCACGGGTGCGCCGGCCGCTCTGCCAGCCCAGGTGAATGGCTTCCAGGCCGTCCAGACGCACATGGACGGTGCGGTCCACCGGGGTGCCAGTGGGCGCCAGTATGCCCACCAGGGTAAAGGGCAGGTCTTCGTGCAGGCTGAAGGAGGTGTTGCCGGCGCCATGGGCGATCACCAGCTTGTCCCCCGGCCGGTAACCCAGGCGGCGGGCCACCTCGGCGCCGATCACCGCCTCGAAGGTATCGGCGAAGGGCCGTCCCTCGGCCAGGACAAGGGGCTGCTGTCGACCGTAGGCGTAGTGGCGGAAATAGTCCTCATTGGTGCCGAGCACCCTGAAACCCTGGTGGGAGTCGCCCAGGGAGAGGGGAATGGTCCAGGCGACACCCGACTGCTCGCGGATACGCTGATAGGACTCCCAACTGATGTTGTTGGTGGGGTTGCCCAGGCGGAACACCGAATAGAGCAGCAGGTTGACCTGCCCGGAGCGGGCGCCGACGATAAGGTCGGTGCCGG
This sequence comes from Zobellella taiwanensis, assembly GCF_003012795.1. Taxonomy (GTDB): domain Bacteria; phylum Pseudomonadota; class Gammaproteobacteria; order Enterobacterales; family Aeromonadaceae; genus Oceanimonas; species Oceanimonas taiwanensis. Next base: position 193,978 of record NZ_PXYH01000002.1, on the reverse strand, counting down.
AAATGGTGCGGGCGAAGCTGTCCTTGAGTTCGACCCTGATTTTTTCCACCCCCACCAGCAGCAGCACGCTGATGGCGATGGCCGCTACCGTCAGGCCGGCGGTCAGGCGGCGAGCCCACAGGCTTCTCAGGGCCAGGCTCAACATGGCGGTACCTCGTTCAGTTGGGGCAGGGACAGCACCCGGGGAAACAGCGGCTCCAGCCCGGGGTCGTGACTGACGAACACCAGGCCGCTGCCCTGGCGATCGCACTCGCCGAACAGCAACTCGATAAAGGCCGCCCGGTTGTCGGCGTCGAGCGCCGAGGTGGGCTCGTCGGCAATCACCAGCTCGGGGCGGCCGATCAGCGCGCGCGCCGCCGCCACCCGCTGCTGCTGACCGATACTGAGCTGGTGCACCGGCTGTTGCCAGAGGGTGGCGGGCAGTTGCAGCCCCTCAAGCAGGCGGGCGGCCTCCCGCTCGGCGCCGGCCTGCAGCCGGCGCCGTTTATGGCGGGAAAAAATCAGTGCCGAGGTGACGTTATCGCGTACCGACAGGAAGGGCAGCAGGTTGAACTGCTGGAAGATATAGCCGAGGTGATCGGCACGAAAGCGATCCCGGGCGCGACCGGACAGGCGCGACAGGTCCTGGCCGAGGATCTCGATCCGGCCCTGGCTGGGCAGCTGGATACCGGCCAGCAGGCCGAGCAGGGTACTTTTTCCGCTGCCGCTCGGGCCCTTGATGAACAGCCTGCCGCCGGCCTCCAGCTCCAGCCGCGGCAGGCGCAGCAGGGGCGGCCGGCCCGGCCAGGCGAATTCCAGTGTATCGATGCGAAGAAGTGGGCTCATGGTTACCAGTGGGCCTGGGGTTGTTCCGGGGTCAAGGTGGCGGCCAACTGGCCGGTAGGCAGGATAGCCTGCAGCTTGATGCGATGGAAGCTCGAAAAAGTCTCGAACAGGGCCAAATCCAGCCGCTGCAGGGCCTGGGGCTGCTCGCAATGGTAGGCGTAGTGGACCAGGATATCGTTGTGGCCGGCCTGGTGTTCGTCACCCTCGCCGTTATCATGTTCATGTTCATGTTCATGTTCATGTTCATGTTCATGTTCATGTTCATGTTCGGAGTGTGGCTCCTGCTCGGCCAGCGCGACCCGCTCCAGCCGGCAGCCGGCGGCGGCGGGCAGGGTGAACAGGGCATCGGCCTGCTGGAGGCGCTCCAGCCCGGCCCGGTAGCGGGCCTGTTCCTCGTCGGTCACGGGATGATATTCAAACCCCACTATGTCGGCGGCGGGGGCCATCAGCTCCAGCACCAGGTGTTGCTCCTGCAGGGCCAGGCTGAGCCGGCCAACGCCGTGCTCATGCACGCCCAGTCCGGGCTGGGCCGTGAGGGCCGGAGACAGCAGTACCAGGGGCAGGGCGGAAAGAACAGGTTTCATGGAAGGCTCCCATTGAATTGGTTTTTGTTATGTTATAACGTCTTTTGGCGGCGACTGTAAAGCCTCGCCGTGGTGGCGGCGCAAAAAGTCGATAAAGGCCTGTTCGGCCCGGGACAGCCGCCGCTCCCGGGGCCAGGCCAGGCAGAGATCGAGAAAGTAGGGCTCGGCGAATGAGATAGGGATCAGGTCGGGCTCGTCGCGGATCACCATGCGCAGAAACGTGGTCACCGCAAAACCCTGGCGCACCACGGCCTTGAGCAGGGGAATGAGATTGCTTTCAAAGCCGATGTTGGGGCTGAGGCCGCTTTGCCTGGCCAGCGCCTCGATATATTCCCGGTGAAAGAAGCCGTGGCGAAATACCGCCAGCTCCTGGGACAGGAAGGTGCCGGTATCGAGTGCGCCGAGCCCGGCGAGGGGATGATCCCGGGCGACCACGGCGACCATCTCCTCACGCAGCAGCGGCAGGCCGGTGAGGCCGGGCGGCAGCGAGGACGTCAGCACAATGCCGAGGCCAAGCCGGCCCTGGCACAGGCGCTCCAGCAAATCCTGGGTGCCGGCTTCCTCGATGCGCAGGGTCAGGCCGGGATAACGGTGCTTGAAGGCCATCAGCAACGGCGGGAAGTAAAAGGAGCCGAGCATGCTGGGAATACCGATGCTGACCTCGCCGGTATTGAGGTCGTGCAGCGCCGCCATGTCCTGCTCCGCCAGGGCGAGGGCCGCCAGTATCCGCTCGGCATGCTGGTAAAGCCGCTCGCCCTCGGTGGTCAGTTGCATCCTGCCCTGTTTGCGCTCGAACAGGGCCACCCCCAGCTGCTGTTCCAGTTTCTTGATGGTCATGGTGACTGCCGGCTGGGCCAGGTGCAGTTGCTCTGCCGCCCGGGTTATGCCGCCGGTACGGGCCACGGTACAGAACTGGCGCAGCCATTTGGTATCAAGCATAATTTTTTATTATTAAATCCATAATTTAAATATATTTCATTTATGCACTGACGGCGCGTAAGGTCAAGGCTCCACAGGGGGAAGACCATGATCGATCTGAAAACCGCACTCTGGTGGCGTGCCACCCTGGCCCTGGGCCTGGGCTCCATGCTGGTGTTTATCAACCTTTACCTGACCCAGCCGCTGTTGCCGCTGCTGGCCGACGACTTCGGGCTGTCGGCCCTCAGCGCCGGCTGGGCGCTGTCCGCCTCGACCCTGGGGCTGGCTTTTGGCCTGCTGTTCTGGGCGCGGGTGGCGGATCGGCTGGGGCGCAAGCCGGTGATGCTCGGCTGCCTGCTGGCGGCCATTGTGCTCGGCATTCTCATCGCCTGGGTGCCCGCCTTTGGTCTGCTGGTACTGCTGCGCGGACTGCAGGGCTTTTTCCTGGCCGGACTGCCGGCGACGGCGGTGGCGTATATGGGGGAGGAGTTCACGCCCAAGGCGCTGGTGACCAGCATCGGCATCTATATCGCCGCCAATTCGGTGGGCGGCATCGCCGGGCGGGTGTTCGGCGGGCTGCTGGCCCAATGGTCCGGCTGGCAGGCCAGCTTCCTGGTGCTGGGGCTCGCCAGCCTGCTGTTGTGGCTACCCCTGGTGAGGCTGCTGCCCGCGTCGCGCCATTTTGTGCCGGCCCGCAAGGGCCAGGGCACCCGTGCCCTGTTCGATCACATACGCAATCCGCTGCTGTGGCCGGTGTATCTTATCGGCGGGCTCAATTTCATGGTGTTCCTCAACCAGTACACCTATGTCGCCTTTTACCTGGCGGCGCCGCCCGTGGGGCTGGCGCCGGCGGCCATCGGGCTGCTGTTTCTCACCTACCTGAGCGGTACCTTCGCCTCGGGCATCAGCGGGCTGCTGATCAACCGTTTCGGCCTGTGCCGCACCCTGCTGGCGGCCATTGCCATTATGGCCGTGGGCAGCCTGGGCCTGCTCAGCGAGCGGGTGCCGGTGATCCTGCTGGCCCTGCTGGTGGACAGTTTCGCTTTTTTCCTTGCCCACGCCTGCGCCAGCAGTTGGGTAGGGCGCAGCGTGCAGCAGCACAGGGCGCTGGCGTCTTCCCTTTACCTGGTGTTTTACTACCTGGGCGCCAGCCTCGGCGGCCTTTACCTCTATCCCTTCTGGGAATGGGCCGGGCTGCCGGGCATCGCCGCCGGCATGATCGCCGTTATGGGGGTAACCGGAGGGCTGACGCTGCGGCTGCAGCGGCGGGAACGGGCGATGCCGCTGGCTCAGCCGAAGTAGTCGGCGGGTACCGGCACCACCAGGCCCTGGGCCCGTTCCCGGGCGATGGTGTCGGCCAGGCTGGTACAGTGGAATTTCACCTGCCAGGGCGGCAGGGGCAGGGTCAGTTCGTGAGGCAGGCCGCCGGTATCGAAAGACACCCCGGGGTAACGGGCTTGCAGCGCCGCGAGGTCGGGCACCACGATTTCGCCGTGCTCGAGCCCGTGGTGGTGCACCCGGCCGGGCTTGGGCGCGGCCAGCTCGAGGCAGGGCACGGGACCAAAGGGGCCGGACAGGGGCCGGTGCAGGGCCAGGGTGAGGATGGGCCGTCCGCCTATCATGCCCTCCACCAGCGGTTCGCCGTGCTCCGCCAGGGCGGCCCTGAGCCTGAGGTAGTCGGCCTTGTCGCGGGCGCGGTAGCAAAGGTGATCCATGGGGCCGAGGTCGGCCGGCAGCCCGGCCCTGGCCATGGCCCCGGCCAGTTGCCGGAGAAAGGCCCCGGGGTCGCCCAGCAGGGCATCGAGGCCGGTTACCATTTGCGCTTGGGCTCGAACAGCAGGTCCAGCTCGGATTTTTCTTCCTGCTGCTCTTCCTGCTCTTTCTGCTCCATCTCGCTGTGCTGTTTACGGGTCATCTCGTCCAGCCATTTCTGGATGGTTTCCTCGACTTTACGCAGCTGTTCGTCCTTGTCGCTGACCTGTTCCAGCACCTTCTTGCCCTTTTCCAGCATCTGCCGGGCCATGGCGGCCTCCCGGTTTTCGAGGGCGAGGCGTGAGCGCTTGAGCAGGTTGGACAGATTGATTTTCAGCTGGATGAGTTCAAGCCTGCGGTCTTCGTTGATAAAGGTCTGGGTGCCGACCTTGCCGTTGTTGTGCTCGATGCGCAACAGGCCGCGCAAGCGCTTGACCACCTTCAGCATATGGATGGCCTGCTGGTCCGATTCGGGCGCCCTCAGCCCCTCCTGCTCGCCCGGGAAGCCCTCCTTGAGCTGCTCCAGCTGCTGGCGGGTGTTGTTGATGCGGGCATTGAGCTGGCTGTTGCGGGGGTCCTGCTGCAGCATGCTTTGCAGGCTGGTGAGAATGCGCTGGTGCAGCACCGATACCAGGGTCCGGCTGTAGGGGATCTGGCTGGCGTTGAGCAGCAGCTCCTCGGCTTCGCTGATGATGTGTTTGTGCTTCATCAGCAGGGCGCGTTTTTCGGTATCCTGTTTTTGCCGGTATTGCTGGAAAATATTGTAAATAATCACGAGAAACAGCAGTAGGCCTATGGCTACGAGTACCAGGGTCAGGATCATCGGCAACGGCTCGCTATGGTGAGAAAAAACGCATGGATCGAAATGTTAACCCACTAATCGGGCTTTGGCTAACGTCCCGGGCACCAAGCGCTCAGACTTGCCGCAACCGGGTCGCCCATTATGCGCTTTGGTGGATGCGGGGCAGAGGATCTTTGGTCAAGGTCTGATAGTATTTAGCTAAGTCACTCCAACCCCGAGATGCCATGAAACTGCAACAGTTGCGCTACATCGTCGAAGTAGCCAACCATAACCTGAACGTATCCGCCACCGCCGAAAGCCTTTATACCTCGCAACCGGGGATCAGCAAGCAGGTCCGCATGCTGGAAGACGAGTTGGGGGTACAGGTATTCGAGCGCAGCGGCAAACACCTGACCCAGATCACCCCCGCCGGGCGCGATATTATCCGCATCGCCGGCGAAATCCTGGGCAAGGTCGAGAGCATCAAGGCGGTCGCCAGCCAGCACACCCATCCGGACCAGGGCTCGCTCAATATCTCCACCACCCATACCCAGGCCCGCTATGCGCTGCCGGCGGTGATCAAGGGGTTTATCGCCCGTTATCCCAAGGTCTCGCTGCACATGCACCAGGGCACCCCGGTACAGATCAGCGAGTCGGTGGCCAAGGGCGCTTCCGACTTCGCCATCGCCACCGAGGCCATGCATCTTTACCAGGATCTGATCATGCTGCCCTGCTACCACTGGAACCGCTGCATCCTGGTGCCCCGGAACCACCCCCTGGCCGCGGTGTCCCGCCCCGGTATCGCCGATATTGCCCAGTTTCCGCTGGTCACCTATGTATTCGGCTTTACCGGCCGCTCCGAGCTCGACCTCGCCTTCAACCGGGCCGGCTATGAGCCCCAGGTGGTCTTTACCGCCACCGACGCCGATGTGATCAAAACCTATGTGCGCCTGGGCATTGGTATCGGCGTGCTGGCCAGCATGGCGGTGGATCCCGAGGAGGACGACGACCTGGTGGCCATCGATGCCAGCCACCTGTTCGCCGCCAGCACCACCAAAATCGGCTTTCGCAAGGGGACTTTCCTGCGCAGCTATATGTATGACTTCATGGAGCGGTTTGCACCGCACCTGACCCGGGAGCGGATCGACAAGGCGATCGCCCTGCGGGCGCCGGAGGAAATAGAAAAGCTGTTTGAAGACATCGAATTGCCAATGCGGTGATCCCCTGCCAAGCGCGGTAAGCGGTGGGGATGGTGCGTTCAGCGCCGGGTCTGTAGAAATCTTTCACATGGATTCCGGCCCGGGGCCGGAATGATAATACACAGGCCTGCAGGCACGGCATTGTGCCGGCAGGCCCCGCGCTCGGCTGAAAGCCGGGGGTTAGTCCCCCAGGCCCTTGCCGGCATCCTTTTTGGCGATCAGCTCAATCTTGTAGCCGTCCGGATCCTCCACAAAGGCGATCACCGTGGTGCCGCCCTTGACCGGGCCCGGCTCCCGGGTCACCTTGCCGCCGGCGGCGCGGATCTGCTCGCACATGCCGTAGATGTCTTCGGCCTCGATGGCGATATGGCCATAGGCATTGCCCAGGTCGTACTGCTCCGTGCCCCAGTTGTAGGTCAGCTCCAGCACCGCCTCGTCCTTTTCCTCGCCGTAGCCGACGAAGGCCAGGGTGTACTGGTATTCCGGGTTTTCACTGGTACGCAGCAGTTTCATGCCCATGACCTTGGTGTAAAAATCGACGGACCTGTCCAGGTTACCCACTCTCAGCATGGTATGCAGAATACGCATGTTTGACACTCCCAGTATGTATTGATGGTAAAGGAAAACATCCCTTGTTGATGATGGCGGCCGGAGCGGCGCTCCCGCTCAGTTATCCGGGTATTGCTTGTCCTTGAATTCGCATAAATCCTCGATCACACAGGCCCCGCAGCGGGGCTTGCGGGCGGTGCAGACATAACGGCCGTGGAGGATGAACCAGTGGTGCACGTCCAGCTTGAACTCCGCCGGCACCCATTTCAGCAGCTTCTGCTCCACCTCGTCCACATTTTTTCCCGGCGCAAAGCGGGTGCGGTTGGCCAGCCGGAAAATATGGGTGTCCACCGCTATGGTGGGCCAGCCGAAGGCGGTGTTGAGCACCACGTTGGCGGTCTTGCGGCCCACCCCGGGCAGGGCCTCCAGGGCGGCACGGTCTTGCGGCACCTCGCCGCCATGTTGCTCGAGCAGGATGGCGCAGGTTTTGATCACGTTCTCGGCCTTGGAATTGAACAGGCCTATGGTCTTGATGTGCTCTTTTACCCCGTCCACACCCAACGCCAGCATGGCGGCAGGGGTGGGGCCGGCGGCAAACAGGCCCTTGGTGGCCTTGTTGACGCTGACGTCGGTGGCCTGGGCCGACAGCAGCACGGCGATCAGCAGCTCGAACGGGTTGCTGTAGTTCAGCTCGGTGGTGGGGTGGGGGTTTTCCGCCCGCAGCCGCTCCAGGATTTCGCGGCGCTTGTCCTTGTTCATAATGAGGTGACCCTTGCTCTGGGGATATCGGCCTTGGGCACCGGAGCGCGGCGGGCCGCACGCCGTCCGTCAAGCCAGTTCTTGGCGGCGACCAGCAACCCCAGGCCAATAAAGGCGCCGGGCGGCAGTATCGCCAGCAAAAAGCCGTTGTCCAGGTGCAGCACATCCATGCGCAGCCCCGCCGCCCAGTCGCCCAGCAGCAGCTCGGCGCCGTCGAACAGGGTGCCCATGCCCAGCAGCTCGCGCAGGCCGCCCAGCACCAGCAGCACGGCGGTAAAGCCCAGGCCCATCATCAGGCCGTCCAGGGCGGCCAGGGGCGCGCTGTTTTTGGAGGCGAAGGCCTCGGCCCGGCCGATGATCACGCAGTTGGTGACGATAAGCGGAATAAAGATGCCCAGCGACTGGTACAGGCCATAGGTGTAGGCATTCATCAGCAGCTGTACACAGGTCACCAGGCTGGCGATGATCATCACATAGATGGGGATGCGCACTTCGTTGGGCACCCAGCGGCGCACCAGTGATACGCTGACGTTGGAGCCCACCAGTACCAGCAGGGTGGCCAGCCCCAGGCCCATGGCGTTGGTCAGGGTGTTGGTGACCGCCAGTACCGGGCACAGGCCGAGGATTTGTACCAGGGCCGGGTTGTTGGCCCACAGCCCCTGGCGGATGATGTCCTTGTATTGTTCGTTCACAGCGATTCTCCACAGGCGGGGGCCTGTTGCAGCAGGCCGGGCTGTTCGTTGACCAGCAGCAGCACCTTACGGACCGCGCCCACCACGGCCCGGGGCGTGATGGTGGCACCGGTGAAGGCGTCGAACTGGCCGCCGTCGGGGCGTACCGCCCAGCGCGGATCGTCCGCGCCCTCGAGCCGCTGGCCATCAAAGCGCAGCATCCAGTCGGATTTTTTCAGCTCTATCTTGTCGCCCAGCCCCGGGGTTTCATTGTGGTTGAGCACCCGCACTCCGGACAGGCTGCCGTCGGCAGTGACGCCCACCACCAGCTTGATCTCGCCGCTGTAACCATCGGGGGCGATGGTCTCGATGGCGCGGCCGCGCACCTCGCCGTCCTTGACCGCGGTAAACACCGGCAAGGGGGTGTGGCTGCCCAGGTAGTCGGGACTGGAGAGCAGCACACAATGCTCAAACAGCGGCTCGTCATGGGTCTCGGCGGGCAGCAGCTCGTTCAGCACCCGCAGCAGCTGGGCCTGCTCCTGTGCGACGATGGTATCCCGGGTCAGCCGGTTGGTGAAGGCCACCAGGGCAGTGCATACCAGGGCAAAGGCGGCCAGCACCAGGCCGTTTTTACGCATCATCTCCAGCATCAGCGTGGCTCCCCGTAGGTTTTGGGCCGGGTCAGGCTGTCGATCATCGGCACCGTCATGTTGGCCAGCAGCACCGCGAAGGCGATGGCGTCCGGGTAGCCGCCGAAGGTGCGGATCAGGTAAACCAGCAGGCCGATCAGGGTACCGTAGACCAGGCGGCCACGCACCGTGGTGGCGGCCGACACCGGGTCGGTGGCGATAAAAAAGGCACCCAGCATGGTGGCGCCGGACAGCAGGTGCGCCGGCGGGGCGACGGTGGTATCCGGCGATACCAGCCAGCCGAGCAGGCTGAACAGGAACAGGCTGGCGAGGACGGCCAGGGGAATGGGCCAACTGATCAGGCGCAGGCGCAGCAGCGCCAGGCCGCCCGCCAGGTAGGCCAGGTTGACCCACTGCCAGCCCACGCCGGCGAGCCCGCCGAACACCGGCGAGGCCTGGATTTCGGCGGCGGTACGGCCCTGGCCGAAGCCGGTTTTCAGGGTATCCAGGGGGGTCGCCATGGTGCTGCCGTCGGCCAGCTCGCGCAACTGGTGCGGGCTGAAACCGTCCAGGGTAAAGCCGGTAAAAATGGCCGACAGGCTGTCTGCCAGGGTGGCCGGATAGGGCTGCAGCGACAGGGGCGGAAGCCAGCTGGTCATGTGCAGCGGAAAGGACACCAGCAGCAGCACATAGGCCACCATGGCGGGGTTGAACAGGTTTTGCCCCAGGCCGCCGTACAACTGCTTGGCGACGATGATGGCAAAAGCGGTGCCGATCACCACCAGCCACCAGGGCGCCAGGGGCGGAATGGCCAGCCCTATCAACAGCGCGGTGAGCAGGGCCGAGCCGTCGCCCAGGGAGGCGAGGGAGCGTCCGCGCAGGCGCAACACCAGCGCCTCGGCCCCGTAAGCGGTAACCACCGCCAGCGCCATCTGCACCAGGCTGCCCCAGCCAAAAAACCACCACTGGGCGGCAATGCCGGGCAGCAGGCAGTAACAGACCCGGCGCATCAGCACGGCGGTGCTCATGGGGGTGCGATCATGGGGTGAACTGCTGATATTGAAATCCATCAGGACTCGTCTTCCGGGTCAGATTGAGAAGAAGCGGCTGCCTTGCGCGCCTTGGCGCGGGCCACGGCCGCCCGGATGGCGGCCTGGCGGGCATCGTCCGGCGCGGGACCGGTATTGCCGTCCGCGGCCGACGCAGGCGGGCTTGCCTGCTCGACCTTGCGGGCCTTGGCGCGGGCAATGGCGGCGGCCACGGCGGCTTTTTTGTGGTCGGCGGAGGGTTCCGCTGCCGGGGCGGCGTCACCCTGCTGCTCGGCCTTGCGGGCCTTGGCGCGGGCAATGGCGGCGGCCACGGCGGCTTTTTTGTGGTCGGCGGAGGGTTCCGCTGCCGGGGCGGCGTCACCCTGCTGCTCGACCTTGCGGGCCTTGGCGCGGGCAATGGCGGCGGCCACGGCGGCCTGCTTGTCGTCGGCGACGGGGGCGGTCGGGCTCGCCTGTTCGGCCTGCAGGGCTTTTTGCTCCCGATTGCGGCGGGCCTCTTCCTTGCGGGCGGCCCGGGCGGCAGCCATGTCCGGCTGTTCGCTGTCCTGGCGGCGGGCCTTGACCCGGGCCAGCGCCGCAGCCACCGGATCTTCGCCACCGGCGGCCACCTGCTCGGCCATGCGGGCCTTGCGTTCGGCGGCGGCCTTTTCCTGGCGGGCCTGGCGCTCGGCCTTTTCCCGCTCCAGCCGGGCCTGGCGCGCCTCGAAGCGTTGTTTGGCCCGTTCCGCCTGCTCGGTGTCCCGCTGGGCCTGGCGGATATCCGCCTTGGCCACCCGGTAATATTGCACCAGCGGAATATGGCTGGGGCAGACATAGGCACAGGCACCGCATTCGATGCAGTCGAACAGGTGATGGCGATCCAGCTGATCGTGATCCCCGGCCCGGGCATACCAGTATAACTGCTGGGGCAGCAGGCTGGCGGGGCAGGCATCGGCGCACTGGCTGCAGCGGATGCAGGCCTGTTCGGCGGCGGGCTCGGGCAGTTCCCGGGCAGTCGGTGCCAGCAGGCAGTTGCTGCCCTTGATGATGGGGGCCGCGGCGGTGTGCAGGGTAAAGCCCATCATGGGGCCACCCATGATGATGCGCTGCTCCGGCTCCGGGATGAGTCCGAAACGCTCGAGCAGATAGCGCACCGGGGTGCCTATGTGCACCCAGGCATTGCCGGGCCGGGCAAAGGCGTCGCCGGCCAGGGTCACCACCCGGCGGATAAGGGGTTCGTCGTCGATCACGGCCCGCTTGACCGCGAAGGCGGTGCCCACGTTTTGCACCACTATGCCGATGTCGGCGGGCAGGCCGTTGCGCGGTACCTGGCGGCCGGTGAGGATTTCAATCAGTTGCCGTTCACCGCCGGACGGGTACTTGGTGGGCACCGCGACCACCAGCAGGCTTTCGTCGTCGTTCGCCTCACGCAGGGCCGCCAGGGCCTCGGGCTTGTTGTCCTCCACCGCCAGCACAGTGACCTGGGGCTGCACAATATGGCGCAGTATGGCGACACCCTGGAGGATCTCGGCGGCATGCTCGCGCATCAGCAGATCGTCGGCGCTGATATAGGGCTCACATTCCACGCCGTTGATGATCAGGGTGTCCATCGCTTTTTTGCGCGGGCGCAGCTTCACATGGGAGGGAAAACCGGCGCCGCCGAGGCCGGTGATGCCCGCCTCGTGGATGCGTTCAAGCAGCACATCCCGGGCCAGCGCCCGGTAGTCCGCCATGGGGTAGCGTGGCCGCCAGCGGTCCTCGCCGTCCGGACGCAGCACCACGCACTGTCCTTCCAGCCCCGAAGGATGGCACAGGGGCCTGTCCTCGATGGCCACCACAGTGCCCGAGGTCGGTGCGTGCACGGGGATCATCATGGGATTGAGCGATTCGGTGAGCGGCGCGCCCTTCAGTATCCGGTCGCCCACCGCCACCCGCAGCCGGGCCGGCTGGCCGATATGCTGGCGCACCTGCAGCACCAGCTCCGGCGGCAGGCCTGCGTCGACCAGGGGCGACTGGTTGGCGGGCGCCTTGCGCCCGGGCGGATGGATACCGCCATGAAAGCGGTGCAGCTTGCCTGTGCTCAGGTCGTGAAACAGCGACATCTTAGTGTTCTACCTGCTTGATGGGGATGGCATTGAGCTGCCATTTCCAGTTGTCGGTGGTCACCGGCACCGGGATCATCTCGATACAGTCGGTGGGGCAGGGGTCGACACAGAGGTCACAACCGGTGCACTCGTCCCTGAGCACGGTATGCAGCGCCTTGGTGGCCCCGACGATGGCATCCACCGGACAGGCCTGGATGCACTTGGTGCAGCCGATGCACATGTCCTCGTGGATAAAGGCGACCCGCTTCTCCGGCTCGGCGGCGGCCTCGCCCATGGACTGGGGCTCGACCCCCATAAGGTCGGCAATCTTGCGCATGGTGGCCTCGCCGCCGGGCACGCATTTGTTGATGTCGTCGCCGTTGGCCACGGCCTCGGCATAGGGACGGCAGCCCGGATAGCCGCACTGGCCGCACTGGGTTTGCGGCAGCAGCTCGTCGAGCTGGTCGACGATGGGATCGGATTCGACCCGAAAGCGCACGGCGGCAAAGCCCAGCAGCAGGCCGAACAGCAGCGCCAGCAGCGCCAGGACGGCAACGGCGATAAGAATATGAGTCATCGTTACAACTTAACCAGTCCGGTGAAACCCATGAAGGCCAGCGACATCAGGCCGGCGGTGATCATGGCCAGGGCCGCGCCCCTGAAGGGCGCGGGGACATCGGCCCCGGCCAGCCGCTCGCGCATGGCGGCGAACAGCACCAGCACCAGGGAAAAGCCGAGCGCGGCGCCAAAACCGTACACCAGGCTCTGCATGAAATTATGCTGTTCGTTGATGTTGAGCAGGGCTACCCCCAGCACGGCGCAGTTGGTGGTGATGAGCGGCAGAAAGATGCCGAGCAGCCGGTACAGGGAAGGGCTGGTCTTGTGCACCACCATTTCGGTGAACTGCACCACCACGGCAATCACCAGGATAAACGACAGGGTGCGCAGGTAGAGCAGATCCAGGGGCAGCAGAATATACTGGTTGACCAGGTAGGAACAGGCCGCCGCCAGGGTCAGCACAAAGGTGGTGGCCAGGCCCATGCCGATGGCGGTTTCCAGTTTGCCGGACACGCCCATAAAGGGACACAGCCCCAGGAACTTGACCAGCACGAAGTTATTGACCAGCACCGTGCCGATAAACAGCAGGAGATATTCAGACATGATCGCTCGGCAATGTTGAATGGCGGCCGGTATTATCGGACTTTACGCCCCTTTTAACAATGCCACAGATCAAAGGGTCTTGGTTCAAGGTCTTGATTAACATCATGATAACCCATACTACCGGCATGGATTGCCCAGGGCGGCCACGCCGGCCGGTTTAGCAGGTCGCGCGCCCATGGACTAGCCTTGAAAGCGGGGTCCGCTCGGACCGCGACCGGGTAGGGAACCTATGCTTCAGCACCATTGCACCAGGATCGTCATGCGGCTGCTCGGCCTTTGCCTGCTGATCCTGTCGCCCGCCTGGGCGGCCACGCCGGCCGGCGTGCTGGTGCTCAACAGCCATCAGTACGGCGTGCCCATTCCCGACAACATCACCCGCGGCGCGGTCGCCGCCCTGACGGAACATGGCGTGGGGCTGGAGCGCATCTATGTCGAGCATCTCGATCTGCTGCGCCCGGGGGCCGACATACCGGCACTGGCGGCCCAGCTTGGCCACAAGCTGGCCGGACGCGAGGTTGGCCTGGTGATCACCATTACCCAGCCGGCCTACGACTTTATCCAGCAATACCCCATAGTGCCTGCGGGAGTACCGCTGCTGGCGAGCACGGCGCCGACCCATCCGCCCGGCCTGGTCCGGGGCCGGCATCCGTCCCTGGCGGTACCCTGGCAGCCGGACATCGCCGCCACCCTGGCCAGCATGCGCAGGCTCTTTCCCGAGCGCTCGCGCCTGCTGGTGATCACCGGCGCCAACGACCGCTTCCTGCCTGTTCGCGATGCCCTGCAGCAGGCCCTGGAGCAGATGGCGCAGCCGTTCGAGGCTGAGCTGACCGACCGGCTCGGCTACGAGCAGATGCTGGCCCGGGTAAGGAACCAGCCCGACGATGCCCTTATCCTCTATTCCCCCTATTTTTCCGATCTCAGCGGGCGCAGCTTTATTCCGGCGGACGTGGCCCTGCAGGTGTCGTCCCTGGCGCGTCAGCCCCTGTTCGTGACCCTGGATGCCTATATGGATGAAGGCGTGCTCGGCGGCGTGGTGTTGCGCACCGCCGATATCGGCCGCCAGATGGGTACCCTGGCGGCGCAGTTGCTCAGGGGCGAGCGGCCCTTTGACCCGTCGCTGCTGGCCGGGCTGGCGCTGAGCGAACCCCAGTTCCACTGGCGGCAACTTGGCCGCTGGCAATTGACCCGGGCACAGCTGCCCGCAGGCAGCCGTATTCTGGGCGAGCCGGCCAGCCTGTGGCGGGAGCACCGCTGGCTGCTGCTCGGGGGCGGCGCCGTGATGGCGTTGCTGGCCCTGATGCTGGTATTGCTGACCGGGCAGAACCTGCGCCGGGCCAGCAGCGAACAACTGGTACGCCGGCTCAACCAGGAGCTGGAAAAGCAGGTGCGCACCGACTTCCTGACCGGCCTGTACAACCGCCGCTACATGATGGCCCTGCTGGAGCAGGAGCTGGCCCGGGCCGGGCGCTATGGCTCGCCTTTTTCCCTGGTGATGCTCGATATCGACCTGTTCAAGCAGATCAACGATACCCATGGTCACGGCACCGGCGACCGGGTGCTGATGCACGTAGCGGCCCTGTGCCGAGAAACCCTGCGCAAAATGGACGTGGTGGCGCGTATCGGCGGCGAGGAATTCCTGCTGCTGCTGCCGGAGACCGGCGAGGAGGAAGCGCGCATGGCCGCCGAGCGGCTGCGCCAGATCATTCAGCGCCGGCCTTACCGGCAGGGGGACGGGCAATGGATAGGGGTAACGGTATCGATGGGGATCGCCGGCTGGCGTGCCGAAGACGACGACATGGATCCCTTGCTCAAGCGGGCGGACGACGCCCTGTACCTGGCCAAACGGCTGGGCCGCAACCGGGTATGCGATCAGCGGGAGCAGGCCGCCAGAATGGCCGCCGGGGCGACGGCCGCAGCACGGGAGCTGAACACCGGTCAGCCGCTCAGCTCCTGAAGGGCCCTATTCCTCGGCCTGCTCCTGTTCCTGCTGTTTTTGCTGCTCCTGTTCTTTGTCCTGGCCGCCGCAGGCTCCGCAACATCCGCTCATGGTCTTCTCCTCTGGGTTGATGAGGGTGCCAGCATAACGCGGGCGCAGCCGGGCGGGTTTGATCGGGGACAATAAAATGTGCTTATCATATGCCACTTAATGCCCGGACGTTCAGGCCAGGGTATTGAACAGCATGCCGATCACCGCCAGGGTACACAGGCCGAGGGAGCCGTAATGCATCACCGGACGGGACACCAGGTGCAGGGTGTGCACCGCCAGCCAGTTGCCGAGCAGGGCCGCCGGCACCAGGGGCAGGGACTGCAGCAACTGGGGCTGGCCAAAATAACCGCCGCCGATCAGGGCAATCACCGACATCAGGCTGGAAATCAGGAAAAAACCGGCCAGGTTGGCGCGGATGCGGTGCATGTCGGCCCCGTGCAGCACCAGCACCATGGGGGGGCCGCCTATGGTGGTGCTGGTGCCCATCACGCCGGACAAAAAGCCGCCCAGAGACAGGGTGGCGCCGTTGGTGGGCAGGGCCAGATTGCACAGCCGCACCAGCACCCCCAGCATGATGGTAAAGGCGATAAGGATGGCTAGCCACGACGGGGACATCACCCCCAGCAGCCAGACCCCTACCAGGCTGCCCGGAATACGAGCCAGCAAGGCCGGGGCCAGCAGGCCGATTTCCAGCCCCTTGCGAAACCGCCAGCCGTTGATCAGGCACATCATCAGGATCACGAAGGCCAGGGGGCCGGGCACCAGGGCCGGATCCAGATAAAACAGGATGGGAGCGGCAATGATGGCCATGCCAAAGCCGATGGCGGTCTGCACATAGGCACCGGTAAAACAGGCCAGAGCGGCGAACAGCAGCAGCAGGGGGTCGAATTCCATCATATCCGGCGTAAGCCTTGGGTCAGCGAGCAAGGCGGCCATTATGGCCAATGGCGACCGGCGGGGGAAGGCAGCGAGGTCACTGCCCCTAAAAAGGGGTCGGAGTCAATTTAAAAATGACTCCGACCCCTTTTTCTTAGAAGAGGGTGTTGGAGAGCTGGTACATCTCTTCGTTGAAGGGGCGTCGCAGGTGCTTGATACAATCGATGATGTCGTGATGCACTATCTGGTTGTTCTGCAGGCCCACGCAGCGGCCGCCGTAGCCTTCCAGCAGCAGCTCCACCGCCCGCGCGCCCATGCGGCTGGCCATGATCCTGTCCTGGGCGGTGGGGGTGCCGCCGCGCTGGATGTGGCCGAGGATGGTGGCGCGGGTGTCGCGGCCGGTGGCGTTCTGGATTTCCCGGGCCAGCTCGTTGACGTCGCACACGTTTTCGCAGATGGCCACGATGGCGTGCTTCTTGCCCTTGGATACCCCTTCATGGATTTGCTGGATCAGCTCGTCCTTGTCGAAGGCGATTTCGGGCACGATAACGTACTCGGCGCCCCCGGCCACGGCGGCGGAGGAGGTGAGATCGCCGCAGTGGCGGCCCATGATCTCCACCACCGAAATCCGGTTGTGGGAGCTGCAGGTGTCGCGCAGCCGGTCGATGGCTTCCACCGCCACGTTCAGGGCGGTATCAAAGCCGATGGTGAACTCGGTGCCGGCAATGTCGTTGTCGATGGTGCCGGGAATGCCGATGCAGGGAAAGCCCATTTCGGTCAGGCACATGGCGCCCATGTAGGAGCCGTCGCCGCCGATCACCACCAGGGCGTCGATGCCGTGCTTCTTCAGGTTTTCGACCGCTTCCTCGCGCACCTTCTCTTCCTTGAACTCGGGAAAGCGGGCCGAGCCGAGGAAGGTGCCGCCGCGGGTGATCACGTCGGACACGCTGTGCCGTTCAAGCTGCTGGATGTTGTCCTGGTGCAGGCCCAGGTAGCCGCTGTAGATGCCAAATACCTCCAGGTTGTGGTGCAGGCCGGCCCGCACCACGGCGCGGATAGCGGCGTTCATGCCCGGGGCGTCGCCGCCGCTGGTCAGTACCCCAATTCGTTTAATCATCTTGGCCTCGGTTCAGTCACATGGATCAAACCCGCAAGGCCGGCCCGGGGGCCGGCAAAGGGGATTCAGGCACCCGCCTTGATAATGGCGGCAAACTCGTCCGCCTGCAGGGCGGCACCGCCCACCAGGGCGCCGTCGATGTCTTCCATGGCAAACAGGCCGGCGGCGCTGGCGCCCTTGACCGAGCCGCCGTAAAGGATCTGCACGCCGGCGGCCACATTGGCGTCCTGCTGGGCCAGGAAGGCGCGGATGGCGGCGTGCACGTTCTGGGCAATCTCGGGGGTGGCGGTTTTGCCGGTGCCGATGGCCCACACCGGCTCATAGGCGATGACGGCGTCGGCCAGGGACTGAATACCGTGTTGGTCGATCACCGCCTGCAGCTGGCGCTCCACCACCGCCTGGGTTTCATTGGCCTCGAACTGCTCCAGGGTTTCGCCGATGCACAGCACCGGCACCAGGCCCGCCTGCTGGATGGCGGCGAACTTGGCGGCCACCACCGCATCGCTTTCCCCGTGCAGGGTGCGGCGCTCGCTGTGGCCCACCAGTACATACTGCACCCCAAACTCGCCGTACATGGCGGGGGAGTTTTCACCGGTGAAGGCACCCTGGGTGTGCACGTCCGCGTCCTGGGCGCCGAGGGCGATGGCGCTGTCGGCCAGCAGCTCCTGGGCCTGGCCCAGGAACAGCACCGGCGGGCACACGGCCACGGCCACCTTGCTGGCCTCGGCGGCCGGCGCCTTGAGGGCGGTGATCAGCTCCTCGACCAGGGTTTTGCTGCCGTTGAGTTTCCAGTTGCCCATTACCAGAGTCTGTCTCATGAGTTGTTTCCTTTCAGTTAAATAACGCCATTATAAGGATTGTATCCGGCCAAAACCAAGAAGCAGGGCACGGTTTGATGTAATTTTTCGACTTTTGTCTGTTTTTGATCAAATGCTGGCCCAGCGTCGCCACAACAGCCCCAGGTATTCGTGCCAGGCCCGTTCGCTGCGCTCCAGGTAGCGGGCCCGGGGCAGGTAAGTATAGAGCGGCAGGGCGGCGGCGCTTTCCTTGGCCTGGTGATCGACCGGGGCGGCGAGGGGGTGGGCTCCTTCGGCGGCAAACAGTGCCATGGCCCGGGGCAGATGGCTGGCGGAGCTCACCAGCAGCGCCCGGCGCCCGGCAATCAGCGGGGCTACGGCGGCGGCTTCTTCCGCCGTGTCTTTCGGCTCGGGCAACAGGAGCAGGCGGCGGGGCCCTATGCCCAGCGCCACGGCCACCTCGGCGTACAGCTCGGCGCTGGTGCGGCCTTCGCCGCCCGCATAGCCGGTAACGATCAGGCGGGCGTCGGGATAGGCGTGGGCCAGGCGCACCCCTTCGCTGATGCGCGCCAGGGCCGCGTTGCCGAGCTGGCTCAGCAGCGGCAGGCGCGGGTCCGCCACCTGGGCCGCGCCCAGCACTATGATGTCCTGTATCGGCGCGGTGCCGACCTCATGGGGCGGATAGCGGGACTCCAGCGGGGTGATCAGGGCGTTGGCCACCGGCCGGGTGGACAGCAGCATCAATGCACAAAGAGACAACAGCAGGCAGGATGTTCCGCTGCGTTTGTGCTGCCTTGCCAGCAGAAACAGCCCAATCAGGGCCAGCATCAACAGCAAGGGCAGTGGCATCAGCAGGCCGCCGAGCCATTTTTTGGCCAAAAACATCGTCCCCATGCACTCACGCGTTTGTTAACCGTAATGGTTGTGCCAGAATAGCCTCCCCCGAGACACGATGAAACACCCAGGTGCAGCGCAATACCAGTTTCGACGGCAAAAGCCGGACTTTTGCCAACAATATTTATGGCACCACCAAGGGCCGTATCCGGCTGGCGGTGCTGGGCCGGGATCTGGACGAGCTGCTGGCCCGCCGTTCCCCCGGCTCCCTGCGTATCCTGGACGCGGGCGGCGGTTTTGGCCCCCTGTCCCAGGGGCTGGCGGCCCGGGGCCACCGGGTGGTGCTGTGCGATCTTTCCGCCGAAATGCTGGACCTGGCCCGGGCCCAGGTAACGGAAAAGGGGCTGGATGACCGTTTCGACTTTATTCATGGCCCCATCCAGTCGTTATCGGCGCAAAAGCTGGGCCGCTTCGATCTGATCCTGTGCCATGCGGTATTGGAGTGGGTGGAAGATCAGGCCGGGTTGCTGGCCACCCTGGATACCTTGCTGGCGGACGACGGCGAGCTGTCGTTGATGTTCTACAATCGCGACGGCCTCCTGTTCCACAGCCTGGTGATGGGCAACTTCGATTATGTACACGCCGACCTGGTCAAGAAACGACGCCAGAAGCTGACGCCGGCCTGGCCCTGCCGGCCCGAGCAGGTTTACCGGTGGCTGGCGGAGCTGGGCTTTGCTATAACCGGGCGCAGCGGCGTGCGGGTGATCCACGACTACCTGGTGGAGCGCGAGGTCAGGCAGCGGTGCCCGGACGAACTGGTAGCCATGGAACTGGCCCATGCCCGCCGGGAGCCCTTTGTGCACCTGGGGCGTTATATCCATGTGCTGGCGCAAAAGAGTCATTTTCCTCCGCCAGAATAACGGGTTGCCCTTAGGCACCGGGCTGCGGACGGGCCGTCCGCGCGCCAACGCCGGCACCGTTTGGGGCGGCCCGCCTGCATCAGCGCTGCAGGTATGGACGAGGCCGTATAAGCCGTATAAAAAGGCACCCAAGTGCAAAAAACACGCGCCGCCGGGCCTGGCCGGGCGGCATTCAAAGTGAAGAGAGCAACACCATGACGGAAATGTCCCGCACCCTGCCGGACTGGATCGGCTGGGTCAGAGAGGAAAATTTAGGCCTGAGCCTGCCCCCCGACCGGCTGGCCTTTTTGCTGGCGGTGCACATCTTTGGCCGGGGCGGCGAGCAGCCGCAGCTTTCCGAGGCCGAGCTGCACCACGCCTTTGGCTATGTCAGCAAGGGCTTTGACCAGGCCGCCGACACGCAAGTCAGCCGGGCCAACAACGCCATTAACGATCTGGTGCGCCAGCGCCTGCTGAGCCGCTTTCAGGGCGACGGCGGCGAGGGGGAAAGCCTTTATCGTTTAACCCGGCTGGGCCTGGCCATAGTGGAGTTCTTCGCCGCCCAGCGGGAAGTGAGCCAGATAAAACTCTCGCTGCTGCTGGAGCACATATCTCAGGAGCTGGACAAGGTCGCCAAGGCCATTGCCGCCAACCCGGATGAGCAGGGCTGGGCCCAGAACGTGGAAGGCCGGCTTAAATATTCCGTGGCCGAGCAGCTGGCGCGCATTGACGACACTCAACGCACCATGGACGAGCAGCAAAACGCAGTCAAAGCCAACATTGCCGCTCTGCTTAACAAGAACTGGCACGAGGCCATTCACGCCTGTGAGCAACTGCTGCGGGAAACCGGCGTGACCCTGCGGGAACTGCAGGACACCCTGGATAAAGCCGGTCATGGCCTGCAACAAAGCCTGCTCAACATTGAAGAGCAGCTGCAGCAAAGCCCCAGAGGCGAAGCGGTGGCGGTATTGTGCCAGCAACTGCAGGCAAGGCTCGACGCCATTATTCACTGGGGCAGCCAGTGCATTGAGCTCTGGTCCCGCTACGACCGCCACGTGCATCGCTTTATTCGTACCGCCATCGACATGGACAAAAACCGCGCCTTCAGCCAGCGGCTGCGCGAGTCCATTCGCCACTTCGACGCCCACAACTGGCGGCTGCGGGTGAGCCAGACCCTGCCGCTCCTGGAGCTGCGGGACGAAACCATGGCCGCCTACGCCGAGGAAGTGACCGGCGAGCTGCCGGTGGCGCTGGAATATCAGGACATGACAGACGTGGCCGCCGAGCTTTCGGGGCGCATTCGCGAGCACCTGGCGGTGTTTTCCATGGCCGGCAAGCCTTTGGATCTGGCCGGGGTGCTGCGGGATTACCTTCACGATTACCCCCATTACCAGCACTTTGACATTGCGCGCCTGCTGATTGACGAAGCGGTCAAGCTCGGCCATGCCGACGGTGAACTGGCGGGCGCGCCCATGCCCGACTGGCAACCCATTAATGCCCACGGGGCCAAGGTACAAGCACATGTTATCGACCAATACTGAACAGGCCCTGGACCCGCGACTGGTTCTGGCCATTGCCAATCCGTTGTTTCCGGCCCTCGACAACCAGCTGCGCTCGGGCCGGCACATTACCGCCGACGAGCTGGAGCAGCACTCGCTGCTGCAGGAGTATTACCCCGAGCTTGACGCCTTTTATCAGCGCTACCAGGCCGAGCTGGTGCGCGCCCCCGAGGGCTTTTATTACCTGCGGCCGCGCTCCACCAGTGAACTGGGCACTTCTATTCTCTCCGAGCTGGAAATGCTGGTGGGCAAGGTGCTGTGCTACCTCTACCTGAGCCCGGACCGCCTGATCAACGAAGGGGTGTTTTCCGTTGAGGATCTGCAGGAAGAGATTTTGACCCTGTCCAACGAGCAGGCGCTGCTGCGCATGGTGAACCAGCGCGCCGGCGGCAGCGACCTCGACAAGCGCAAGCTGGCCGACAAGCTGAAAAGCGCCATTCGAAGGCTCAAGCGCATGGGCATGGTGAGCAGCGTGGGCAGCCAGGACAAATTCCGTATTACCGAAGCGGTGTTCCGCTTTGCCGCCGATGTGCGCAGCGACGAAGACCCCCGCGAGCTGCAGCTGCGCATGATTAAGGAAGGCGAAGCCGTGGCCGGCACCGAACAGCAGGACGAGCAGGAGAACGAGCAGTGAGTGTGACCCGAGGCAAGTTTCAATCCCTGACCATGGTCAACTGGAACGGCTTTTTCGCCCGCACCTTTGACCTGGACCAGCTGGTAACCACCCTGTCCGGCGGCAACGGCGCCGGCAAGTCCACCACCATGGCGGCCTTTATAGCAGCACTCATCCCCGATCTTAGCCTGCTGCACTTTCGCAACACCACGGAAGCGGGCAGCCAGTCCGGCAGCCGCGACAAGGGCCTGTATGGCAAGCTGCAGCGGGGCCACTGCTATTCGCTGATTGAGGTGACCACCTCTCAGCAGGAGCGGGTGTGGTTTGGCGTGCACCTGGAGCAGGTGGCCAACCGGGACAACAAGGTCAACATGGTGCCCTTTGCCCTGCAAAATCTGGCCGAAGGCACGGCTCCCACCGAGCTGCTGCTGAGCCGCCTGGACGACGGCCGTGGCCAGGTGCGCTCCCTGAACGAGCTGAAGGCCGCCGCCGTGGACGCCGGCCTGCGCTTCACCCGTTTCAATACGGTGAGCGAGTATCACAACTTTTTGTTCGATATGGGCGTGACCCCCCGCAAGCTGAAGGATCAGCGCGACCGGGTGAAGTTCTACCGCCTGATTGAAGCGTCTCTGTATGGCGGTATTTCCAGCACCATCAGCCGCAGCCTGAAAGACTATCTGCTGCCCGAGAACGCCGGCATTCGCAAGGCCTTTACCGACATGGAAGCGGCGATTTTTGAAAACCGCCGCACCCTGGAGTCCATTCGCGAAACCCAGCGCCAGCGCGATCTGTTCCGCCAGCTGATCACAGAAACCACCCACTACGCCGCCGCCGACTATGTGCGCAACAGCGCGGAGAAGCAGCGGCTGTCCGATCTCGCCCTCTCGGCCCGCAAGGCGCTGGCGGAAGAGCGCCGCATTCTGGCCGAAGAAAAGGCCCGGCTGATTTATCTGGCCGATGAACACGAGCACCTGCAGGCCAAAGAGCGCATGCTGACCGACGAGCTGGATATTGCCTCCGAGCACCTGGCCAAGGTGATGAGCGGCGTGAAGCTTAATGAGAAAATTCAGGCCTACCAGCTGGAGCTGGACGAGCTGGAAGAAAAGCTCGCCATGCAGGAAGACATGCTGGCCGAGCTGCAGGACGAACACCAGGAAGCGCAGGACGCCCGCACCGAGGCCGACGCCGAGGTAGACAGCCTGAAAAGCCAGCTGGCGGATTATCAGCAGGCGCTCGACACCCAGCAGACCCGCGCCATTCAGTATCGTCAGGCCCGCCAGGCGCTGGAAGACGTGCGCGCCCGCTGCGAGCTGCCGAACCTTGAGCCCGAGCAGGCCAAGGAAGAAGAGCTGCGTCATCAGGCGCGCGAGCAGGAGCTGACCCAAACCGTGCTGGAGCAACGCCAGCAACTGAGCCTGGCCGAGGCCGCTCGCGCCCAGTATGACCAGGCGCTGGCCTTGCTGGAAGCCGTGGCCGGCCCCGTGGACAGGGCCGCCGCCTTCAGCAAGGCCACTCAATTGATTGAACAGGGCCGGGAGCACCAGAGCCTGCTTGGCCGGGAAGAAGGCATTCGCCGCAGTCTTAAAGACGCCGAGCAGGCCGAGGCCCGGCTGCACAAGGTGCGCGAGCTGCAAGGGGAGCTGGCGCGCCACAACCGCCATGTGCACAGCGAAGACGAGCTTGAGCTGCAACTGGCGGAGCTGGACGAGCAAAAGGCCGAAGCCGAAGAGCAGCTGGCGGAGTGCAGCGAGGCCCAGCGCCAGCTGCAGTCTGCCGAAGGCCAGCTGGCGCCCCGCATTAACGAGCTTAAAGCCCAGGCTCCGGCCTGGCACAAGGCCCAGCAGGCGCTGGAGCGGCTGCGGGAGCTGTCGAACCAGCCCCTTGCCGACAGCAGCGAAATTACCGCCGCCATGCAGCAGGCCCTGCGCGACGAGCATCAGGCCGAGCAGACCAAGCAAAATGCGCTGGCCGCCAAGCAGCGGCTGGAGCAGCACATTCGGGTGCTGAGCGGCGGCAGCGATGCGTCCCCCGAGCTGGTCTCCCTGTGCGAGCACCTGGGCGGCACCCTGCTGTGCGAGGTGTATGACGACATCGCTGTGGAAGACGCCCCTTACTACGAGGCGCTCTATGGCCCGGCCCGCAACGCCATTGTGGTGGCGGACCCCCAGGCAGCCCTGGAAAAACTACAGGCGCTGGAAACCTGCCCGCCGGATGTGTATCTCATACAGGGCAACCCGGACGCCTTTGACGAAGACCTGCTGCAGGCCACCGAGCTGGAAGGGGCCGTGTATGTGCAAAACGGCGAGCGCCAGCTGCGTTATTCCCGTTTTCCTGCCGTGCCGCTGTTTGGCCGTGCCGCCCGGGAAGCTCAGGTGGACAAGCTGCGCGACGAACTGGAAGTGGAAAGCGCCCGCTACGCCGAGGCCGCCTTTGCCCAGCAAAAGCACAGCCGGCTGTACCATCAGCTGAGCGACTTTGTCAGCAGCGGTTTGCAACAGGCCTTTGCCCCCAGCCCGGAAGCGCTGCTGGCGGAGCTGGCGGAGCAGCAGCAACAGCTTGAGCAGGAGCGGGCGGCGCTTTCCGAGCAGCGCGCCCAGTGGGCCAGCAAGGTGGAGAGCCTGCGGGAGCAGCAGGGCCTGCTGCACAAACTGCTGCCTCTGGCATCCCTCTTGGCCGACGACGGCGTGGCCGAGCGGCTGCAAGCCGCCAAAGCCGAGGCCGACAAACTGAACGAGGCCCGCAATGTTATGGCCGCCCATGGCCAGCGCCTGGGCCGGCTGGCCGAGCAGGTGCAGGTGCTGCGCCAGGATCCCGCCGGTGTTGATGCCTTGAAGGCCGCCACCGAGCAGGCCGAGAGCGAGCTGCGTGAAGCCCGTGCCCGCACCTATGCCCTGAACCAGCTGGTGGCCCGGCTGCCGCACCTGGCTTATGAAGATGCCGAGCAGCTGCTGAGCCAGAGCTCCGCCATGAACGACAGCCTCAAGGCCAAGCTGGCCCAGGCCGAGGAAGCCCGCCGCAAGGCCGGCCTGCGCGCCGAGCAGCTGGCCGGCCGGGTAAGCGATGCCCTGCAGGCGCGCACCGCCCTGGTAACCGGCCGCGATGCCCGCAGTCGCACGCTGGGCGAGTTCCGTGAAGAGCTTTCGGCCCTGGGCATTACCCTTGCCGACGACATGGAGCAAACAGCCCGGGACGCCAAGCGCGAGGTGGAAAACGAGCTGGTGCAGACCCGCAACAAGCGCAGCCAGACCGAGGCCCAGCGCCAGGTGACCAAGCGGGAGATCGACTCCCTCAGCCAGCGCCTCTCCAAAGACGGCCAGGGCTACTTTGCCGCCCGCAAGGCGCTGGTGGCTCACAAGGCCAACTGGTCGAAAGTAGAGCGGCTGGCCCGGGAGCACGATGTTGAGCGCCGGCTCAAGCGCCCGGAGCTGGCTTACCTGGATGCCGATGAGCTGCGCTCCATGTCCGACAAGGCGCTCGGCACCCTGCGGGTGGCGGTGGAGCACGACGAAGAGCTGCGCGATGCCCTGCGCCTTTCCGAGGGCAACCGCAACACCCTGCAAAAGGTGCAGTTCTACATTCTGGTGTTCCGCCACCTCAAGGCGCGCATTCGCCACGACATCATCCGCGCCGACGATCCGGTGGAAGCGCTGGAAGAAATGGAAGTGGAGCTGGCGCGCCTGGCCGACGAGCTCACCCTGCGGGAAGGCCAGCTGTCGCTGTCTTCCGTGGAAGTGGCCGCCAAGATCAACACCATTATTCGCCGGGAGCAAACCCGTATTCGCCAGCTTAACCAGGGCCTGCAGAACATTCGCTTTGGTCTGGTGGCCGGGGTGCGCCTGAACGTGAACATTCGCGATACCTACCAGCGCCTGCTGGATGCCCTGAGCGACCCGGAAGGCCGCCATCAGGACTTGTTCGGCAGCAAGGAGCTCAGCTTCTCCGAGGCCATGGGCAAACTGTATCAGCGGCTGAACCCCGAGCTGGAGCGTGGCGATCGCAGCCCGCAGGTGTTGGGCCAGGCACTGCTTGACTACCGCAACTACCTGGAGCTGGACATTGAAGTGCAGCGCGGTGCCGACGGCTGGCTGCGTGCCGAAAGCGGCGCACTCTCTACCGGCGAGGCCATTGGCACCGGCCAGGCCATTTTGCTGATGGTGCTGCAAAGCTGGGAAGAAGAAGCCCGCCACCTGCGCGGCCGCGACGTGCTGCCCTGCCGACTGCTGTTCCTCGACGAAGCGGCGCGGCTGGATGCCCGCTCCATTGCCACTCTGTTCGAGCTGTGCGAGCGCCAGGACATGCAGTTGCTGATTGCCGCGCCGGAAAACATCAGCCCGGAAAAAGGCACCACCTACAAGCTCATCCGTAAGGTGCACGGCAACCAGGAGCACGTGCACGTAGTGGGCCTGCGCGGCTTTGCGGGGGAGGCGGCGTAACGCCACCCCCCCACGTGCCAAAACGCCCGCCACCGCGGGCGTTTTTATTTGTGCGTGCAGTCTTGCGCTGCGCCCTACATGGAGCGCAGGCGGCCCGCCTGCAAATTGGCGCGAAGCGCCAACGCCAGGGCCCTTGCCTTTACGTGGAGTGCGGCCAGCCACTCAAAACGCCACGCAAAACCCCCGTTATGCAAAAGTTCCATTTGAATTTTCCAGGCTTGTAGCCACAATAACTGTACTTATTACAGCAAAACCAAAGTGGTCTGTTCGCCCGCAAGATCTTGGCGGTAGCGTGGTAGCAGAAAAATAATGATGGTGTATAGGGTTTTCATGGATGATAGAAGTAGATTTTCTTATTTAACAAGTTAGGATTGAACGTAAAATTTACAGCTCTAATCAATTGTGTCAGTGGCTTTATGGTGTGAATATGAATTTTATTAATGCTTTTTGTTTTTTTTTGCTTGCGTTATTTTTTTGGTGGGATGTGATCAAAGAACTGACTTTGATGCATGCGTAGAGTATTGGACAAAAGTTGCCAATGGTAAGAATTTATCTAAAGGTGATACTGAACAAATAATTATTTGGTATGTAGAGGATAACTGTAAGCTTTCTAAGTGAAACTACTCTGGTCTTTTATTTTTCCATAAAAATGCTTTTGAAAAAGTCGACTTATTAACCTGGCTTACAAATAGATAAAGTGTTACCGTTGTCATCAATAGAAAAAATTGACACCAGAAAACTGAGCTTGTAGTGATCTAATGCATTGCATTTTATGCAAGTAACTGGTGTTATTACGGCCAAATAACGCGAACGTCGGTCAAACCGGGTATCGGTGCAAACCCACTCGAAAAGTCGGGAAATAACGGGTAGAATGGCCGGCAAAATTCACGTTGAAGAAGAAGCAAATCATGTCATTACCTCCTTGCCCCAAGTGCAGCTCCGAATACGTTTATCAGGATCAGGCGCAGCTTATCTGCCCCGAGTGCGGCCATGAGTGGAACCCGGCCGATGCGGCCGCCGAAGACGCGCCCCTTACCGCCAAGGATGCCAACGGCACCCTGCTGCAGGAAGGGGACAAAATCACCGTGGCCAAGGATCTCAAGGTAAAGGGCAGCTCCCTGGTCATTAAAATCGGTACCAAGGCGGTGATCCGCCGCATTGTGGATGCCAAGGATCATGAGCTGGACTGCAAGGTGGACGGCATTGGCGAGATGATGGTGACCGCCGCCTTTGTGAAAAAGTCCTGAACCGCGTTCCGTCTTCAGTAAGCGCAACAGCGTAAAACGCAATGTCGGGGTGCCGGCATTGCGTTTTTTTGTTTGTGGGCTTCGCTTGCCCGACTAAAAACAGGTGAATGATGAAAATGCTTATCAAAACCTCGGTATTCCTGTTGTCTGCGCTGTCCTTCGGCGCTTTGGCGTCGTCGAATTGCTCCGGCCTGGCGGGGTGCGAGCGGAAGTTTTGCGAACTGGAAGGCCAGATTGAGCAAGCCCGCGAGTCCGGCCATACGCACCGGCTGGCGGGGCTGACCAAGGCGCAGCGGGCAGCCAGGCAAAGCTGTACCGACGAGGGGCTCCGGCGGGAGCTGGCCGACGACATCCGCAACAGCGAAGGCGAGCTTGCGGATTACCGTGCGGATCTCAAAGCAGCCAGGGCGGCCGGCAAGCAGGACAAGGTCGACAAATACCAACGCAAAATCCGGGAAGAGCAGGACGAGCTGAAGCGCCTGCGCCGGCAGCAGGCCGGGTTTGAATAACGGCGGGGCGGCCTGCTTCCTCCTGCCCTGGGGGCCTGCTTCGCCGGATTGCCGTTTCGCCACTATGCTTTTTTATTGAGTTATCTAAACCGGCCGGGCTCATCCCGGCCGGGTGCTTCGGGTAGAAAAGGCCTGCTTCTTTTCGACAGGTGGCATTATTTATCCTATCCAGTGCGATGCGCCGCACGCACCACCGAAGCAACCGTCCTTTGTTGTCTGGACAGGGAGTGTCCGCCTTTGACCCAAGTGGTAGATGGGAGACACGACAATGGTAGTTTCTTCACATGCGGCCGGTGTTGCCAGGACAGGCATGTCCATGCTGGCAGGCACCCTGCTGTCCTTTGGACTGGCGGCCGACCCAAGCCCTCACCAACTGTTTGCCGACAGCCTGCTGTCGCAAATGACCCTTGAACAAAAAATCCAGCAAATCGGCAATCTGCCCGAAGCCGAGAGCCTGCCCTTGGGCCAGTATCGGGCCGGTGGCAGCGGCACGCTTCGGGAATGCGGTTTTTCGGCCGTGGGGCGCAGCATTACCGGTATTCCCTGGCTCGGCATCCCCACGGTGCGCCAGATAAACGGCGGCAACGGTATTCGGGGAGGCTCCTGCAGCCAGGAGCCGGTGATGACCGGCGGGCCTTCCATGACCCTGGCCGCGGCCAGTTTCGACCCGCCCCGGGTCGAGGCCTGGGGCGAAGTCGTGGGCATAGAGGCCTTTTCCTTTGCCAGCCAGGTGTTGCTGGGGCCGGCGCTGAACCTGATCCGGACTCCCTATGCCGGCCGCGCCCAGGAATACCCGGGTGAAGACCCTTTCCTGGCCGGGATGGTGGGTGCCGCCCAGGTAAGGGGGATCCAGTCCCAGGGGGTGCAGGCCCAGCTCAAGCACTTTGTGGGCAACGAGCACGAGTTCCAGCGCGAGCGCTGGACCGCCGTGGTGCTATATAGCGGTGCCGGCATTCTGATGGACCCCCTGGCTGGATAATGTCGCCGCCCTGATCGCCGCCTGGTTCCCCGGCCAGGAAGACGGCGGCATCCTGGCCGATATCCTGTTCGGCGAGATCAACCCGTCGGGCAAACTGCCGGTGACCTTTCCCGCCAGTAACAGTGAAGCGGCCTTTGCCACCCTGGAGCAGTACCCGGGCACCCGTGAGGATACCGGCCAGCCCGGCGGCCCGGGTTTTCCCGGTATCGACGTGGACGACTGGGATGACCTCAACGGCCTTCAGCTGATCAGCAACTACACCGAAAACCTGGAGATGGGCTATCGCTGGTACGAAGCCAATGGCGTGGCGCCGGCCTTTCCCTTCGGATTCGGGCTGTCCTATACCCGCTTTGCCTACAGCGACCTGAAGCTGAGCAAGGCATTCCGCAGCGAGTATGGGCCCCTGATGCCCCCGGGCAAGGGCCGGCCGGCCTCGGCCATGCAGAAACTGGCCGCGCTGGTTCCGGTGCTGACGGTGGAATACACTCTCACCAACACCGGCGAGCGGGCGGGGGCCGAGGCGTCCCAGGTGTACCTGATGCTGCCCAGGCAGGCACAGCAGCCGTCCAAGCGGTTGGTGGGGTTTGAAAAGGTCTTTCTTGAGCCGGGCGAGAGCCGCCGGGTGCGGATAGAGATCGATGCCGGCGCCGCCAACCATCCCTTCTCTTACTTCGTGCCCGACTACCCCGATGATCTCACCCTTTGGGCCCATGGCGACTGGCAGGAAGCCAACGGCCAGTACCGGGTATTGGTGGGAGGATCTTCCGCCGACACCCCGCTGGTGGGACAGATCGGTATGTCGTTCCCGCAAGTCGGCAAGTCGGCCGCTCGCGGCCCCTGGTAGCGGGGCCGGGGAGGGCGGGACCCGCCAAGCTCAGGCCAGGGCCTCTGCGGGGCGGGTTTCGCCCTCGCTCAGCACCACCCGGTTGCGGCCTTCCTGTTTGGCCCGGTACAGGGCCTGGTCGGCCAGTTGCAGCAGCGCGCATTCCTGCTCCAGGGCGGCGGCGGGCAGCAGGGCGGCGCCGAGGCTGACGGTAAAGGGCATGGCCTGGCCGGCGGCGTCCACCAGTTGCAGGGCCGCCACCTGCTGGCGGATTTGCTCGCACAGCCGCACCAGTTGCTGGCGGTTGACATCGGTCAGCACCAGGGCGAACTCTTCGCCGCCGTAGCGGGCCGCCACCTCGCCGCTGCGCAGGGCATAGTCCTTGAGCACCCGCGCCAGGGCGCGCAGGCACTCGTCGCCGTTAAGGTGGCCAAAGGTGTCGTTCAGCCGCTTGAAGTGATCTATATCCAGCATCACCACCGCCAGCCGGGCGTGATGGCGGCGGGCGCGGTTGAAGGCATCGTGCAATACCTGGTCGAAATGGCGGCGGTTGGCCAGGCCGGTGAGGCCGTCCTGGTGCGACAGCTGCTGCAGCTCCTCGTTCAGTTGCCGCAGCTCCCGGGTCATGGCCGAATAATCCTCCACCGCCCGGCAAATGGTGTTCAGCTCGCTGAACAGCACCGGCGGCAGCCGGACATGGTCGTTGTGATCCTGCTCGATGGCGCGCAGGCCCTGCAGCGAGGCCTGCAGCGGGCGCAGCACAAAGCGGTGCAGGGCACCAAACAGCAGCACCGAGATCAGGGTGACCACGCCGATCAGCAGGTAGGTATAGCGGGCCACGGCGCCGGCGTCCCGGCCGATGTCTTCGGTCAGTTGCTGTACCCGCAGGGCGGCGTCTGTCGTGAGCGCGCCGGCCACCTGTTGCAGCTGGGCCTGGCCCCGCTCCAGCAACTGGTCGGCCTGGGAATTGAGGATGGACACCTGCTGCAGGTGCCGTGCCAGCCGTTGCAGCCGGATCCGGTCCTCGTCGTCCGGCGCCGGTATTGCCGCCAGCAGGGGCGCGAACGGCGGCCAGCGCACTTCCCGCAGGGGGGTGAGCAGCAGCCGCCGGCCCAGCCCGGCCAGGGCGGGGGAGCCGGACTGGCCCAGCAGCAGCGCCACCTGCTCCATCTGCCGGCGCTGGCGTTCGCGCAGTTCCATCAGCCGCTTGATGATGTCCAGGGTTTCGGCGGTGCGCCCGGCAAGGGCGAAGGTCTCCTCCAGCATAAAGCTCTGGATCAGTACCTGGGCCTGCAGCCGGGCGCGGCGCTCGGCGTCGGGATCCTGGGCCCAGTACACGGTGTTGAGGTAGCCGCTGATCTTCTCCACCTTGAGGGCATTGCGCTGGTGGTCGAGGATGCTGGGCATGTAGCGTTCCCGGGTCTGGCCCGAGCTTTGGTCTATGCCCGACAGCAGCGGCACCACCAGCCAGGAGATCACCCCCATGAACAGCAGCAGGGCGCACACCACCAGCGACAGGGTGGTGGAAAGGCGGGGGTGAAACTGGCGGTAGGGGGATGTCACCGGGGTGGCCTCCGGGCTCAGTACAGGCTGAACGGAATGTAACGGCGGTTTATCTGGTCGTAGCTGCCGTTAAGACGAATGGTGACGATGGCCCGGTTCACCCGCGCCAGCAAGGTCCGCCGGCCCTTGGCCACGGCAATGCGCGCCTCGGACTGCAGCATGTTGTCGGCCAGGGGCTCGCCGGCATAGTCGAAGGCCACGCCCGCCGGGCTTTGCAGGAAGCTCAACAGGTTGATGGTGTCCGACAGCACCAGATCCGCTTGGCCCTGCTCCAGCCAGCGCAGTGCTTCCTGTTGGTCCCGGGCCAGCAGGATCCGGCTGCGGGGGTAGCGACGCTGCAAAAAGGCGGCCTGTATGGTGTCTGCCCCGGTGGCCAGGCGCAGGCCGGCCAAATCGTCGGGCGACACCCGCGGATAGCGCCCGGCGGGGCCGGCAAACATGGAATGGGTGCGGTAGTAGTGGTCGGAAAAATCGGCCCGGGCCTGGCGTTCGGGGGTGGCCGCCATGCTCGCCACCACCAGGTCGAACCGGCCCTGCTCCAGGCCGTCGAGCAGGCTGTCCCAGGGCGCGGCCACCAGCTCGCACTCGGCCTGCATGGCGCGGCACAGGGCTTCGGCTATGTCCACGTCAAAGCCGGTGAGCCGGCCTTCCTGGTCGTGGTAGCTGAACGGCGGATAGGTGCCCTCGGTCGCCACCACCAGCCGCTCGGCGGCCCGGGCGGGCAGGGCGGCGACCAACAGGGCGCAGGCAAACAGCAAAGCGGTATTCCACATGCCAGGCATCCTTGCAACCGGGTTTTGGCGCTATCTTGCCAGCAAGTTACGCATTTGAATACCATTTGTCGGTGTTTTATCCCCTTTTGAATCAGTGATTGGTGCCATATGATTCTGTTTTTGTCCGGTGATTGGCCTGCCGCCGGCTTCGACACCGAACGGTTGATTTACGTCGAGCAGGACTGAGGGCGCGGCTCAGGGGTTGATGCGTGCCAGTACCCTGACCCTGTCTTCCAGCGGCAGGGCCAGGATCAATGCTTCGCCGGCGCGGGGAAACAGGCCGGTGAGGGCGGTCAGGTTGACCTGGTGACTGACCAGTACCACCGGCAGGCCGGGCTCCAGCCCGGCCACAAAGCGGCGCAGTTCGCGGGTTTGCTCGGCCCGGCGCTCGCGGCGGGCGAAAAAGGAACTGAGGGTGGGTTCCGGCACCACTTCGCCCAGGCCGAGCAGGGTGGCGGTTTCCTGCGCCCGGCAGTACTGGCTGCTGTAAACCCGTGCCTGGTGGATACCCTGCTCGCGCAGCCGGTCGCCCCAGGCCCGGGCCTGCTCCCGGCCCAGCTCGTCGAGGTTGCGCTGGGTATGGCACTGTTCGAGCACAAAGCCGGGCGGATCGCCGGTGCCCGGGGCATGGGTGTGGCGCATCAGCAGCATGGCGCGGCCTTCCCTGAGCGCCTGCCAGGCCTCGTCGGTATTGGCGGCGGCCGGCCCGGCCAGGGCCAGCAGCAACAGTAATCCCCATTTCAGCATCGTCATCGTCGGTTCTCCCAGGCTTACTTGTGCAAGACCGTGTCGGCGGCCGGAAAATCCCCCACCCGTGCCGACAATATTATGCCAACATACAATAAAAGGCCGATACGCCGCCCGCCGAACGCCGGACAACAGGCCCGGTCAGTCCGGCGTGTCGGGCGCCCGCTGGCTGCGCACCCTGTCCCGGCCTGCGGCCTTGGCCCGGTAGAGGGCCTGGTCGGCGAGGGCAATCATCTGTTCCCAGTCGAGCCCCGGGCCACCGGCCACGCCCAGGCTGGCGGTGATCGTCAGGCGCGCGCCGTTGTCCAGATCCAGGCGGTGATGGCGAATGGCCCGTTTCAGGCGCCGCGCCAGCCGGGTGGCCTGGGCGAGGCCGGCACCCTCTATCAGCACCGCAAATTCCTCGCCGCCAAAGCGCCCCAGGTGATCGCTCGGGCGCAACTGGGCGCGCATCAGGCCGGCCAGCTCGCGCAGTACCTGATCCCCGGCGGGGTGGCCATGGGTGTCGTTGATGGCCTTGAAATGGTCCACGTCGATCAGGATCAGGCAGGGAGTGTCCTGGCGCCGGGTGCCCGCCAGGGCCTTGCGCCCCAGCCGGTCGATGGCCCGGCGGTTGAGCAGGCCGGTCAGGCTGTCGGTGATCGCCAGCTGCTCCAGCTCCCGGGTCAGCCGGGCCCGCTCGCGCAGCCGGTCCGACACTATGCCCATGGCGGCGAACAGGCGGCGGATTTCGCCCGCATCCTGCCGCCGGGCCCGGGGCGGTTCGGCGTCGCCGTCGGCCAGGGCAAATACCGCGTCCGCAGCCCGCAGCAGGGGGCCGAACACATAATACTGCAGAGCCAGCACCAGGGCGGCGAGCAGCAGCAGGGCCAGCAGGGTGATCAGGCCGAGCAGCCAGAGGGTGCGCCAGGCCTGTTGCCGGTGCTGCTCGGCCTGGGCCAGGGTCTGGCCGAGCAGCAGGTTGCGCAGGGTTTCCAGCGGCTGCATGGTCGCCACGTAGTGATCGGTAAAGGCCAGGGCATCCATGGGATAGGGGTATTCGTTGAGCAGTTGATCCACCAGGGCCAGGCCGTGGCGCAGATAATGGCGGCGGGCCAGTTCGTGCTGCTGGCGCACCGGGTCTGCGGCGGGTAATACCTCGATGCCCGGTGAGAGCAGTTGCCACAGCTCCAGCAGCCGGCCCCGGGCAATCTGGAGCTGGATACGGTTGGCGACCGGCACTTCCATGCCGGCGGCCATGGGGGCGACGATGTAGGAGCCTATCCGGCCGGCGTACTCGCGCAGGTTGCCCAGGCTCATGCTCTTTAGCACCGCCGCGCTCAGCGCCTCGTCCTGGCGGACCAGTTGGGCGGCCTGCCACTGGATCAGGCGGGAATAGCTGTCCCAGGCGGCAAACATGGCGTCGATGGCGGCCTGCACCTGATCGAAGCGGCGCGCAGCGGGATCCAGCAGCGCCACGATATCGACCCGCTGCCGGGCCAGCTCCAGATCCCGTTCCACCCTCGCCAGCAGTCCGGCGGGCAGCTGGGTGGTGGCCAGGCGGCGCAGGCTCCGATCGGTGCGCGCGCGGTATTGCTGCAGCCGCCGCCGGGCCGGTTCCCGGCGGGCGGGGTCGGCGCTCATCAGGTCGTTGGCCGGGCCGCGCTCGGCGGAGATGTGGTTGGCGGCCTCGAAGCTGGCGGCAAACTGGCTGATGGCGCGGGCATTGAGCTTGGCGCGCACAAAACCGCCCACCGACTGGTACAGGGTGGCGCCGGCCAGCAGGCCGATACACAGGGCCGCCAGCAGGGTCAGTATCCAGAGTTTCCAGCGCAGGCCGCCGCCCTGGGGTAGCCGGCCCGGGCTAAGGCTGTGGGGCATGGGCCGGCATCAAAGGCCAAGGGCCAGTTCGGCGGCCAGTTCGTCCGCCACCTGTTCCCAGGCGGCGGCCAGGGTGCGCACCAGGGCCGGATAGCCGTCCTCGGGCAGGGGGCGGGCCACGCTGAAGTCGGCCTGGGCCAGCAGGCGGCCCTGGCCGTCGAGCAACTGCCACTGGCCTTGTGCCAGGGCCACGCCGTCGTAACGGCCCTGGAAGCGGTCGAGCCGCAGGCGTACTTCCCGGGCGGGCAGGCCCGCCAGCAGCGGCTGGCCCCGGCTCACCACCTGGGTGGCGGGCAGGGCGGCGGCCAGCCGTTGTTGCAGCAGTTGCTGCAGCTGGCCGGGCAATTCCTGGGCCCAGAGGTGCTGTCGCGCCGGGTACACCTCGATGTCGCTGAGCTGCATCACTATGCCCTCGCCATCAAGAAAATCGGCCACCCGCACCGGCGCCACCGCAATGGCGGCCCCGGCCTCGGGGTGGGTGGCGGCGGCGGTGCCGGCGGGCAGCAGGTAGCCGGGCTGGCCGCCGCCGGGGGCGGCGGAGCAGGCGGCGA
Source organism: Zobellella taiwanensis (assembly GCF_003012795.1). Classification (GTDB taxonomy): domain Bacteria; phylum Pseudomonadota; class Gammaproteobacteria; order Enterobacterales; family Aeromonadaceae; genus Oceanimonas; species Oceanimonas taiwanensis. Next base: position 158,871 of record NZ_PXYH01000002.1, on the reverse strand, counting down.
GGCCCAGCAGCAACAGCAGGGCGGGCAGGCGGCGACAGGCGGTCTGGATCATGGGGCGGCCCTCGGTTGTGGGTCTTCGGTGAGTTTTTTGTCAAAGATCAGGGCGTTGGGCTGATCGTTCAGGGTGCGCACCACGGGTTGCAGGTCGCGCATCAGTTTTTCCAGGCGGGACAGGGTTTGGGTCAGCTCGTTGTAGCCCTGGGAGTCGGGGCTGAAACCCTGCAGGGTGTCGCGCAGCTGGCGCAGGGTGGCGTTGGCGTTGTCCGGCAACTGGCCGGTGGCCGGATCCGCCAGCAGGGCATCGAGGGAGGCCGCGATGCCGTTCACCTTCTCCATGGTCTGGCGGGTGCTTTCCAGGGTGGCATTGAGGGTGCCGAGAATGGGTTCGATTTCCAGGTTGTTGAACTTGTCGAGCAGGTTCGACACCTTCTGTTCAATCTGGGCAAAGCTGCCGGAGGTGGTGGGGAACACCCGCCGCTCCACAAAGCTCATGCGCTGGAAGGGCACCACGTCCTGGTGGAAGTTGAGATCCACGAACAGGGCGCCGGTGAGCAGGTTGCCGGCCTTGAGGGAGGCGCGCAGGCCATGGCCGAACATGCGGTCCAGGCGTTGGTACCAGTCTTCGGTGTCGATGTCTTCCACGCTGTCGTCGAAGCGCTGGGGCTCGATGCGGATCAGTACCGGAATGGCGAAGCGGCTCAGGGAGTCGGGCTGGGGCGCGGTGAAATTCCAGGGCACGCTGACCACGGTGCCGATGCGCACGCCCCGGTATTCCACCGGCGCGCCCGGGCTCAGGCCGCGTACCGTGTCGTCCACCAGCAGCACGTATTCCAGGTATTGCTCATAGCTGCCCTCGTTGGCGCTGTCCTCGTCCGGGAACAGCACATAGGTGGCGCCGGGTTTGGCCTTGTGGCCCATGGCGGCGTTGTCGGGCACGCCGAAGGTGACGCCGCCGCCGACCAGGGACTCCAGCGAGGCTACATTGACCCTGAATCCCTGGGAATCCAGGCGCACGTCCACGCCGGAGCCGGTCCAGAAGCGGGTGGTGGTGGTTACCAGCACGTCGTAGGGCGACTGGATGTAGAGCAGGTGGCGCATTTCCCGCTTGTCCGGATCGAAGCGGCTGTCTTCCACCCGGCCCACCGTATAGCCCTGGTAGGTGACGGGATCGCCGGTGCTGATGGCGTTGCCCACCTGGCTGACCAGATTGATGCGCAGGCCGGGGGCGTCGGGCGGTGCTACCGGCGGTTGTTCGAGCACGGTAAATTCGCGCCGGCCCTGGTCGCTGTTGCCCGGCAGCAACTGGATGTAGGCGCCCGACAGCACGGTACCCAGGCCGCTCACGCCTTCCCGGCCGATGCGCGGCTTGACCACCCAGAAGCGGGTGTCGTCGTTGAGCATGGCTTCCGCCTGGGGACTCATGCGGGCGCTGATCACCGCATGGCCGAGATCGTCCGACAGGCTGACCCGCTCCACCCGGCCCACTTCCACATTGCGGGTCTTGATCAGCGTCTTGCCCGCCTCTATGCCCTCGGCGTTGTCGATGATCAGGGTGATGGAAGGACCGAGCCGGCTCAGGTTGTCGTAGATCATCCAGGCGCCGATCAACACGGCCACCAGGGGCACTATCCAGATGGGGGAAAGGGAGCGCTGGGTCCGGCGCTCGGCGCGCTGGGGGTCAGACATAATCGGATTCCTTGGCTTGAGCGGCCTTGGCCGGCTCGGTGGGGGTCGGGTTGGCGTCGGCGCCGGCCCAGATGCCGCGCGGGTCGTACAGCATGGCGGCGAGCATGGTCAGCACCACCACGGCGGCAAAGGCCAGGGCGGCCGGGCCGGGCTCGATGGACATTAGCGAGCCGTTGCGGATCAGGGCCACCAGAATGGCGACCACAAAGACATCCACCATGGACCAGCGGCCCACAAACTCGGTGATCCGGTACAGGCGGATGCGGGACAGCCGGCTCAGGCCGTCCCGGGGGCGGCCGGCCACCCGGCACAGCCACAACAGGGCCAGTATCTTGCTCACCGGCACCGCTATGCTGGCGGTAAAAATGATAAAGGCGATGGGCCAGTCGCCGTGCTGGATGAACAGCATGACGCCGCCCATGATGGTGGACGGCAGGCTGTTGCCGAGGGAGGTGGTGACCATGATGGGGTAGAGGTTGGCCGGGATATACATCACCAGCGCCGCCGCCAGCAGCGCCAGGGTGGCCTGGTTGCGGATTCCCCGCCAGGGGTGCAGGGGTTCGTCGCAGCGCCGGCAACGGGCCTTGCCCTGCGCCGGCAGGCGGTTGACCAGGCCGCAGGTGGTGCAGCCGGCCAGGCCCTGGGCGGCAGCGCTCAGGCCTGGGCGGCTGCCCGCCGGGGCCAGGTTGCGCCGGTCGAGGGAAAACCACAGCCAGTCGCTGTCCACCGACTGGGTGGTGAGCAACAGCAGCAGGGCGTAGGCGCAAAAGGTCCAGAACGACAGCCCCAGCTCGATGTCGGCCATGCCCACCACCTTGATCAGGCTGACCAGGGTACCGATGACGAACACATCGGCCATCATCCAGGGCGTGACATGGCGCAGGGTGCGCGCGATATGCCGGCTGCGGGGCAGGGGACGGTGCAACAGCAGGCCCAGGCACAGCCAGGCCACGCTGCACAAATACACCAGCGGCAATATGATGACGGTGAGCAGCACGCACAGGGCCACCAGCGGCTGGTGCAGGCCGATCAGGGTGGCGGCGCTGTCGGTAAGGCCGATGCGGTTGCCGATGCCGCTGATTTCAAAGCCGATAAAGGGAAAGGCCACCGACAGCGCCAGGGTAATCAGGGTGGCCAGGCTCAGGGCCAGGCTGCGCTCGGCCGGGTTGGCGTGGCGGCGCACCAGGGTATGGCCGCAGCGGGGGCAGTCGGCCTTTTCCCCCGGGCGCAGGGTCGGCAGCGCCACCAGCAGATCGCACTCGTGGCAGACCCGCAGGCGCCGGCGCGACACCGAGCGCCGCCGGTGCGGTCCGGCGCCGTGCGGCGGGTAGGGCGGGTGTGCGCTGTCGGTCAAAGGCAAGCCTGTCTGGCAATGAAAAAACGGGGCTTGATACTACGACAGTTGGGCGCGAAGAATAAAGTCGAATCGGCCCCGGCGGGGCATTTGTGGGGCCGGGCGGCTATCTTCTATTGAGTCTTGTCCCGCAAAGGCGGAAGATGATTTTCTGGTGGCATGTTTCCGGTAACGCCTCTCTGGCCGGCGCCATGCCGGTATTCCCTTGCCCGGAGGCCCTGGCCGTTGTCGATGCCCACAGACGCGAGGCTGATTGCCCGCCATACCTACCTGCTGCTGATTGCCATGGCCTGTACCCTGATGGGGGCACTGGGGTTTGTCACCGGTTTTTTCCTGTTGGCGGACGACGCCCTGAGCATGGTGATCACGCCCCTGGGCGCCCTGGGGGTGATGCTGGCCGGCCTGGGCCTGGGGTGCGCCATCGGCGGTGCCCCGCGCGGGCGGCAGTTTTCGGCCCTGGCGCTGCTGGCGGTGGTCGGCGTTGCCATGCTCCCCGCCGTCTCCATGGGCGCGGTTGTCCTGGCGCCACCGGCGCCGATGCGGCTGGCGCTGCTGCTGGTGTCGCTGTGCCTGCTGACCCCGCCTTGCCACCGGCACGGTCGCTGGCTGTGGCGGCTGATCGGCGGGCTGGGCATGATCGTGGGGGGCGGGGTGTTGCTGGTGGGCCAGTGGCTGTTCGATCTCTCCACCCTGATGGGGCCGCATCCGGCTTCGTCCAGTATCGGCAGCCTGTTCATGCTGGTGTTCGGCCTGGCCCTGCTACTCGCCTGTGCGCCCCGGCCCGCGGGCGGCCCGAGCCGCCCGGCCGGCGTGGTGGCGGCACTGGGCATCGGTGTGACCTGCCTGCTGTGGTATCTGATGAGCTTTCAGCACCACCTGGATATCCGCCGGGCCAGCGGCACCATGATGGACAACGCCGAAAACGCCATGATCGATGTGATGAATGTGCACGTCAAACTGTTGCAGCGGCTGGCCGAGCGCATCGCCCTGAGCCCGGACGCCGAACAGCAGTATCAGCACCTGCAGGACGCCCGCGCCTATTTGCGCGACGTGCCCAGTATCAGCGAGATCACCCTGTTGCAGCCGGGGCAGGCGCCTCTGTGGCGACAGTTGCGTCCGGGCAGCGGCGAGCCTCTGGCGCTGGAGCATCCGGCGCTGGCATCCTGGCTGGAGCGCGCGGTGGCGCGTCCGCGCATGGTGGTGCTCGACACCCTTTATCCCATGCAGGCGCCGGCGCTGGTGGCGATCAGCGTGCCCGCCATCCAGCGCCGCTACGCCGGCCTGCAACTGCTGGCGCGGGTCGACCTGGCGATGCTGATGCGCCAGGAAATCCGTATGGATCTGTTCCCTTTCCTGCTGCGGGTCAACCTGGACGGACGTACCCTGCTTGAGCTGAGCGACGGCGAGCATCCGGCCCGCCGGCCGCTGTTCATGAACCGGCGTCATTCCATCCTGCCCTACGGGCCCGAAATCAAGCTGGAGAGCTACCTGGGCGACATGTCTTCCCTCGGTCGCTCGGCCCAGTTGCGGCTGCTGATGGCCCTGAGCGGTTTTTTCCTGAGTTTTCTGGCCGCCATCAGCATCGAGCTGATGCGCCTGGGACTGGCCAAGAGCCGGGCCTTGGAGCTGGCCCGGGATCACCTGCAAAACCAGCACCAGATTGAAGCCATGGTGATCCGCCAGCAGCCCCTGGACGACATACTGGCGGTGATCGGCCGCCTGCTCGGTGGCCAGCTGCCGGCCTGTCGCAGCCTGCTGCTGCGCCGCCACCAGGACCGGCTGGAGCCCATCGGCGAGCTGTGGCTGCCCGCCCGGCTGCAGCAGCAACTGCTGGCCGCCGCCGCCGGGCCCCTGTGCCGGGGGCGTACCCTGGTGTTCGGCGAAGAGCACGAAGACAGCCTGCCCGGCCTGCTGGCGCTGCTGCGCGCGGCCGGCTTCAGCGGCGCCCTGGCCTGTCCGGTGCAGGCAGCGGATGGGCGGGTGCTCGGCGGCCTGCTGTTGTGCCATCCGGCGGCGCTGCCGCCCAAGGCGCCGGACTTTATCGACAACGCGGTCAACCTGATGGCGCTGGCGATGGAGCGGGAAGACGACAGGGCCCAGCTGCGCGACAGCGAGCAGCGCTATCGCTCGCTGTTCGACAACCACCCGGATCTGGTGTTCGCGCTGGATCCCCGGGGCGATGTCACCAGCGTCAACCGCGCCTTTTGCGAACAACTGGCGCTGGCGCCCGAGGCGGTGCTGGGCCGGCCCTGGCAGCGGCTGGTGGACGCGGCGGACCGGCCCGCCACCGCGCAGATGCTGGCGTCGGTACTGGCCGGGCGATCGCACCGCTACCAGTTGACGGCGGACAACGGCCAGGGCCGGCGGCCGGTGCTCGATCTGACCGCGCTGCCGATGGTGGTGAACGGACGCATTACCGGGGTATACGGTATCGGCAAGGACATTACTCGCCAGCAGCAGGATCAGCAGCGGCTGGCCTACAACGCCAGCCACGATGCCCTTACCGGCCTGCCCAACCGCAACCTGCTCGAACAGCGGCTGCGCGAGCTGACCGGCTACCGGGACCAGCTGGTGCTGATGTTTATCGATCTGGACGGTTTCAAGCCGATCAACGACAGCCTGGGCCACGAGGTGGGCGATCTGATGCTGGTGGAGGTGGCGCGCCGGCTGCGCGGGCTGGAAGGAGAGGGCCTGCTGGTGCGCTTTGGCGGTGACGAATTCGTGCTGCTGCTGCGCGGGACCTCCCTGGTGGCGTCCGCCGAGGCGCTGGCCGGGCGGCTGCTGACCACCCTGGCCCAGCCCTACCGGGTGGCCCATAACGAGCTGTTCATTACCGCCAGCATCGGCCTGGCCCTGAGCGAGGGCGGCGAGCCGGCGGCGGCGGTGTTGATCCAGCAGGCGGACATGGCCATGTACGAGGCCAAGCGCCAGGGCCGCAACCATTTTCAGTGGTACAACGAAACCCTCAATACCCTGATGAAGCGCCGCCTGGTGTTGCGCAACGAATTGCAGGACGCCATCGACCACCATCAGCTGGCGCTGCACTACCAGCCGCTGTTCAATCGCGACGGCAAGGTGGTGGCGGTGGAGGCGCTGCTGCGCTGGCCCCATCCCCGGCAGGGATTTGTTTCGCCGGCGGACTTTATCCCCCTGGCGGAGGAAACCGGCCAGATCATCGCCATCAGCGAATGGGTGCTGGAGCGGGCCTGCCGGGATGCGGTCAGGCTCAACCAGGACGGCCGCTACCGGGTGGCGGTGAACCTGTCGCCGCTGCAATTCTACCGCAGCGGTTTTCTGGCGGCGCTGACCGGGGTGCTGGCGCGCCACCGCCTGCCCGCCGGCAGCCTGGAGCTGGAGCTGACCGAGGGCATATTGATGAACGACACCCAGTACGCCATCGGCCTGTTGCAGGAAATCCGCCGGCTCGGCATAGGGGTGGCCATCGACGACTTCGGTACCGGCTTTTCCAGCCTGAGCTACCTCAAGCACCTGCCGGCGGACAAGGTCAAGATTGACCGCAGCTTTATCACCGACCTGGCCACCAGCCCGCGCGATGCCGCCATTACCCGCGGCATCCTGGTGATGGCCCACGAGCTGGCGCTGGAGGTGGTGGCCGAGGGCATTGAAACCCAGGACCAGCTGGACTGGCTGCGGCGCGGCCAGTGCGACTATTACCAGGGCTTCCTGCTGGCCCGGCCCATGCCCCTGGAGGCCCTGCTCGAATTTTTGGCGCAAAACCGTGAACGGCTATTGACGGCCATTAACAAATGATGAAAATAGCGCCGCCCGCCGTCCGGATTTGTTCCGGCCCATCCATCGGCGGCGGTTCCGGCTCGACCGGGGAGAGTCCCAACCTAGTTTTGGAGTAAAGGCCTTGCAGCGTCCCCACCACCCCGACGACGAAGCCAGACGGCTGCAGCTGTTGCACGAGCTGGCCATTCTCGACAGCGAACCGGAAGAGGGCTTTGATGCCCTGACCCGCCTGGCGGCGGAAGTGACCGGCTGCACCATCGCCCTGGTGACCCTGGTGGACGCCGAACGCCAGTGGTTCAAGTCCCGGCTGGGGATCAGCCTGTCCGAAACCGGGCGGGACATCAGCTTTTGCGGCCACACTGTGCTGCAGGATGCCCCCCTGGTGATCCCCGACACCGCCCTGGATCCGCGCTTTACCGACAACCCCCTGGTGACCGAGGGGCGGATACGCTTTTATGCCGGCGTACCGCTGGTGGTGGAGCCCGGGATCAGCGCCCTCGGCACCCTGTGCGTGGCCGGCACCGAGCCCAGGCCCGAGGGCTTGAGCAAGTTGCAACTGCTGCAACTGGGCACCCTGGCCGAACTGGTCAGCGAACGGCTGCGTAGCCGCCTAGTGATCCGCCGGCTGCGCGAGTCCGAGCGTACCCGTAATCGCCAGTCCCAATTGCTGGAGGCGATCAAGCGCGCCTCCGGCATCGGCTTTGTGCTGCTCGACCAGGCCGGTTGCATTGTCGAGCTTAACGACAAGGTGGCCAGCATACTGGAACTGGAAGCCGAACAGCTGAAGGGCGCCAATCCGGTTGAGCTGACCCTGCCGTCGGCCCGTGCCGAGGTGCAGACCCTGATTGCCGCCAGCCTGGAGCAGGGCCTGCGGGTGGACGGCGACTGGCCCCTGCTGGGACAGGACGGCGCCCTGCGCATTGCCGGGGTCAACGCCGAGCGGCTGTGGCTGGACGATCAGCCCTACCTGTTTTGCGTGGTCACCGACAAGACCCAGGAGCGGCTGGAGGAAACCCTGCGCGACACCCAGGCCCACACCCTGCGGGAAGTGACCCTGGAAAACAGCCTGAACGAGATCCTGAGCTCCATCGGCGAGGCCATTGTCTACCACCGGCCGGGCGCCCGGGTGTTGATAAGCCACCGCCGGGGCGAGTGCCTGAACGTGGAATACGTCTCCCATCCCGGGCTGGACGACCTGCCGGCGCCGCGGGTGGACGGCATGGACGCCCTTTGCCTGGCGGCGGACGATGGCCGGGTGCCCGGGGCGGGCCGCTTTGCCGGCTGGCGTTTTCCGTTGCCGAGCGAGGACGGCTTGCGCCTGCTGGGGGACCTCTGGGTACTGGTGGAGCAGACCATGCCGCCTTCGGCGGGGGAGGCCGCCTTTTTGGAGGGGCTGGCCCAGGTGGCGGGCTTTGCCATTGAGCGCAAGGATCAGTGGGAAGCACTGCGCGAGCGGGCCGAATACGACGCCCTCACCGGCCTGGCCAACCGCACCCTGCTCAACCAGCAACTGGCCCAGGCCCTGGCAACCGCCGCCGAGCAGGGCCAGCAGGTGGCGCTGTTGTTCATCGACCTGGACGATTTCAAGATCATCAACGACAGCCACGGCCATCATGCCGGGGACAAGGTGCTGACCTGCCTGGCCGAGCGGATGAGCGAAACGCTGCGCAAAACCGACACCATAGCCCGCCTGGGGGGCGACGAGTTTGTGGTGGTGCTGCCCGAAATGACCAGCGACCTTGCCGAGCGGGTGGCGCGCAAGCTGCTGGCGGTGCTGTGCCAGCCGATCAGCTGGGAGGATCTGTTGCTGCCGGTGAGCATGAGTATAGGGCTTATCCTGTCGCTGCCCGGGGAACGGGACGAGCAGGCGCTGATCCAGCGAGCCGACGAAGCCATGTACCGGGCCAAGCAGGCGGGCAAGAAGCAGGTGGTCCATCTGGGGGTGGGCTGATACTCAGTAAGAGGTATTTTGGCACTTAATGCCGGCTTAATTGGCGATAATACCGCCGCTTGGCGTCATTTTATGTCCTTATTGGTAAGTGTTGCGGTCGCTTTGCCGATATAGTGATTGCCAAAAATTATGAATCCGGGGAGGAGATGTGTTTCGTCAAATCAATATCGGCCTGAGGTCCGCGCTGGCCTTTGGCATCATAGGGATACTGATGCTGGTGCTCGGTGTGCTGAGCCTGGTCCAGCTGTCCGGGCTCAACGCCCAGATCACCCAGATTGCCGATCATAGGGTGCCCAGCCTGAGTGCGGTGGAGAACATCAACAAGGAATTCCTGCGTATCCGGCTGCATACCCTGGGCCTGATCCACGCAGTTAATCGGGATGAACAGCAGGAGTACCGCAGCCGGCTGGCCAATGCCCGCCAACAGCTGGATGAACAGAAGGCCCGCTACGGCGAACTGGCGAGCCTGCCCGAGGCCCGCGAACTGACCGAACGCTTCCTCGGGCTGGAAGCCCGTTACTGGGAAACCCAGCGTCAGGCCCTGGATCTGGCGGCTTCCGGCGATACCTGGCGTGCCACAGTGGTCTCCCGGGACGAACTGGGTCCCCTGGCGGATCAGATGACGGCGGTGCTGCGTGAACTCAACGAGCTGCAACAGCAGCGCATCCGTGACACCAACGACGAAACCGACCGGACCTATGCCCTGTCGCGCAGTGCCATCATCATCCTGATGCTGCTGGCGCTGGCCGGCATGGCGGCCCTGGCCTGGCTGCTGACCCGCAGCATAGTGCAACCCATCTCCGATGCGGTAAAGGTGGCCGAGGTGATCGCCGCCGGCGATCTGACCCGGCCGGTGAAGGTGTCCGGCAAGGACGAGCCGGCCCGGCTGCTGGCGGCCCTCGGGCGGATGCAGCGCAGCCTGCAGGATACGGTAAAGCTGATTTCCGACTCCTCCCACCAGCTGGCGTCCACCTCCGAAGAGCTGAGCTCGGTCACCGAGGACTCCACCCGCGGGCTGCACCAGCAGAGCCAGGAGCTGGAGCAGGCGGCCACCGCAGTGACTGAAATGACCACCGCCATCGAGGAAGTGGCGCGCAATGCCGCCACCACCTCCCAGGAATCGGAGCTGGCCGACGAGCGCGCCCAGTTCGGTCGCGAGCGGGTCGGGCAGACGGTGACCTCCATCGAGGGCCTGGCCGGAGAAATCGGCGAGACCATGCAGGAAATCGAGACCCTGGCGACCCGGGTCAACGACATCACCACTGTGCTGGATGTGATCCGGGCGATCGCCGATCAGACCAACCTGCTGGCGCTCAACGCCGCCATCGAAGCGGCCCGGGCCGGCGAGTCGGGCCGCGGCTTTGCGGTGGTGGCCGACGAAGTGCGTGCCCTGGCGCACCGCACCCAGGAGTCCACCAAGGAGATCGAGCAGATGATCCAGGCGGTGCAGCGTGGCTCCCAGGAGGCGGTAGCCGCCATGCAAAGCAGCAACAGCCGCACCGGCGATACCCTGAAAATCGCCCGGGAGGCGGGCGATGCCCTGGTGCAGATTGCCACCAGCATTTCCCAGATCAACGATCGCAACGTGGCCATCGCCAGCGCCGCCGAGGAGCAGGCCCAGGTGGCGCGGGAAGTGGACGGCAACCTCGTCAATATCCGCGATCTCTCGGTGCAGACCTCGGCCGGGGCCAACCAGACCAGCGCCTCCAGCCAGGAGCTGGCACGCCTGGCGGGCGAGCTGAACACCCTGGTGACCCGCTTTGTGATCTAAACGCCGGCCATGAAAAAGCCCCGCTACAAGCGGGGCTTTTTTTATTCGCCCGGGGCAGGGCTCAGATCACGGCGGCGATGGCGTCGCACAGGGCGTCGATGTTCGACTTGGTGATACCGGCCACGCTGATACGGCCGGAGCCGACAATGTAGATACCGAATTCGTTCTTCAGCCGCTCCACCTGATCCTTGTCCAGGCCGGAGAAGGAGAACATGCCGTTCTGGCGGGCGATAAAGCCAAAGTCCTGATCCACACCGCGGCTGGACAGCTTTTCCACCAGCAGGGTACGCATTTCCTGGATGCGGTCGCGCATCTCGGCCAGCTCCTTGAGCCAGTCCTGGTACAGCTCGGCGTCCTCGGCCACCATGGCTACCACGGCGGCGCCGTGGGAGGGCGGGTTGGAGTAGTTGGCGCGGATGATGGTTTTCACCTGGCTGAAGGCGGTGTCGGCCACGGCGGCGTCGGTTGCCACCAGGGTGAAGGCGCCCACCCGCTCATTGTACAGACCGAAGTTCTTGGAGAAGGAGCTGGCGATCAGCAGTTCCTGGTTGTGCTCGGCGAACACCCGCAGGCCGTAGGCGTCTTCCTCTATGCCCTTGGCAAAGCCCTGGTAGGCGAAATCGAACAGCGGCAGCCAGCCTTTCTCGGCGGAGAGTTTGGCCAGTTGTTGCCATTGCTCGGCGGTGGGATCGATGCCGGTGGGGTTGTGGCAGCAGCCGTGCAGCAGTACCACGTCGCCGGCCTTGGCCTGGGACAGATCGGCCAGCATGGCGTCAAAGTCCAGATCCTTGGTGGCGGCGTTGTAATAACCGTATTCCTTCACGGCCAGGCCGGCGGCGGTAAACACGGCTCTGTGGTTGGCCCAGGTGGGGTTGGAAATCCAGATGGTGCCGCCGCCGAGCTGGCGGGCGATGAATTCGCCGGCAATGCGCAGGGCGCCGGTGCCGCCGGGGGCCTGGGCGGTGCGGGCGCGGCCGGCTTCGGTTACGGCGGAGCCGGCACCGAACAGCAGTTTCTGCACCACGCGGCCGTAGGCCTCGGTGCCCTCTATGCTGAGATAGTTCTTGGTGGTCTGCTCCTGCACCAGGCGGGCTTCGGCTTTTTTGACACAACGCAGCACCGGGGTCTGGCCGGCTTCGTCTTTGTAGATGCCCACGCCCAGGTTGATTTTGTCGGTACGGGGATCCTTGCGGAAAGCATCGGTCAGGCCCAGGATGGGGTCGGCCGGTGCGGCGGTGACCTTCTCAAACATAGTATTGTTAATTCCTTGTGATAATAAATGTTGTCCGGGTCGCAAACTGCGACGGCCATTAGTTATAACACTTGCGCCGGTATTAAAAAACGGCTTTCAGGGCTGAATTTGCGCCCGGCCGGTCAGTGCCGGGCGCACCAGCAGCCAGTAACTGAGCAGGGCCAGCCAGGTACACAGGGTCATTACCAGCGCCATGGGCAGGGCCGACAGCTCGTGGCTGGCGTTGACCGCGAAAGCGGACAGGGCACCGAGGCCGAAACGGGTGGTGCCGGCCAGGGCCGAGGCGGTGCCGGCGGCCTCCGGGAAATGGCCGAGCAGCCCGGCCATGGCGTTGGCGCCAATGAGGCTTATCTGGGAGATCACCAGCATCACCGGCAGCACTATGCCCCACAGGCCGCCGAAGCCGGTGGCGGCGGTGGCCAGCAGCAGCAGGGCGCCGCCCGAGCCGACCGTGAGGCCGATGCGCAGCAGGCGGTTGCTGCCCAGGGTTTTCACCAGCCGGCTGTTGGCGAAGGTGAGCAGCATCAGCAGCAGTATGTTCAGGCCGAACAGCAGGCCGTAATGCTCAGCAGCCACCCCGAACAGCTCGATATAGACCATGGGCGAGCCGGAGATAAAGGCGAACATGGACGCCGTGGTCAGTGCCCCGCAGCCGATGTAGCCCAGTGCCGGACGGTTGCCCAGCACCCGGCCATAGTTGCGCAAGACCGGCAGCAACCGGAAGCTTTGCCGATGCTCGGGCCTGAGGGTTTCCGGTATCTTGATGGCCAGGGTCAGGCTGACCAGGGCGCCGATGACCGCCAGCAGCCAGAAAATGCTGTGCCAGTGGCCAATCAGCAGCAGGTAGCCGCCCACAATGGGGGCCAGCAGCGGTGCCAGCGTCATCACCAGGATCACCATGGACATCACCCGGGCGAACATGTCCCGCTCGAACAAATCCCGCAACAGGGCGTTGAGCACCACCGATCCCGCCGCGCCACCGATGGCCTGCAGCAGCCGGAACGCCATCAGGGTTTCAATGCTGTTGGCGAAGGCGCAGCCCAGGCTGGCCAGGGTGAACAGGGCCAGGCCACCGAGCATCACCGGTTTGCGCCCCACAGCGTCGGCCAGCGGGCCATAGAACAGCTGGCCCAGGGCAAAGCCGGCGAGGAAGACGCTGATGGTCAGCTGGGCCTGGGCGATGGGCACCCCCAGATCGCGCGCTATGGTGGGCAGGCTGGGCAGGTACATGTCGATGGCGAGCGGAGTCAGGCCGGCGAGGCTGGCCAACAGCAGGAGCAGGGAAAGGGGCAGGGCCATGGCGGGGTCCAGAAGTAACAAGTGAAACCAATTTAAACATGATAACCATTATCATGCCAGTTCGGCATGGACCGGGCTCAGGGCCGGTAGGGGTAAATGTGCAGCCGCGGGATCAGCGGCTCGCCGTCGATCTCCGCCGCCCGTCGCTGCCGCCGGCGTGCCGGCGGATAATCCCCGAGCGGTGTTACCCTGGCCGGGGAATCCTGGCACAGCAACAGCGGCAGGTGGGCCTTGAACTGCTGCTGGCGGGGCTGGTTTTCCTCCATCCAGCGCACATTGACCATGGGGTGGGTCTTGACCGGTCGGCGCAGGCGCAGCTCCACCCCGGGCGGCAGCCGTTTGACGTCATAAATTTCCCGATCGACACACTGTTGCCAGGTTTGGGCATCCACCAGGGGGGGCGGGGTGAGCCGGGCCTGGGTCAGTTGCCCGACCAGCTCGGACTTGTCGAGCTTGCGGATAATCTGCTTGTTGGCCCAGGTAAAGCCGAGCCGGGCGGCGGGGCGGGGCAACAGCACCAGCTTGCGGTACACCTGCAGGGTGATGAGGCCGGGCAGGGTATCGTGCACCAGGGCAAACTTGCGGTCCCGGCTTCCCAACTGCTGGACCTGATCGCGGAAAGACTGCTTGAGCCGATTGATATGCTCTATCCTCGGAGCCAGCTCCGGGGCTGCGCCGGCGGGCAGGCAGATATAGCCCGGCAGGCGAAAACTGGCCTTGGCCGAGCAGTCGGGTTGCAGGTGCCAGCGGGTATAGGCATTGATGCTCGCCTCAAGGGCGTCCCGGCCGGTGAGCCGGCCCTGAATGGCGATGGTGTCGATCGGCTCGTGTTCTTGGCCGAGGGGAGTGTCTGGCAGGAGGTAACAGGCGGCATCGGGGTGTTCGCCGGCGCTATGGCGCAGCCATTGGCCGAGATCGGCCATGGCGTTTTCCAGTTGCAACAGGGTATCGCGCAGTTGCGCGGCAAGGGTAAACATCATCATTTATTATGCCAACATACAATAGTAGAGAAACACATTACCGTATCGCTCAGAAACTGCAAGATCGCCAAACCACAAAGCTCCAAGGGCTAACAAGAAAAGCCGTTTATTTTACATAATCTTTCGGTGCACGAACCGGATGAAAAAAAGCCAGGTACAAAATCCGTGTACCTGGCTTAGGGGAATGGCTCATTTGCTGAGCCGTGCGCTAGTGAGAAGTCACCGAAAGGGTGCACTTCTGCTTGAATTTTAGTCATAAATGACCAGCCCGCCAGCCAGGGGGAAGAAAAACCGCCACCAGCTAAGACTTGCATACGGGCAAAAGCCCAAGTACTGTATTTATATACAGAAAAAAGGAGTCAGCTATGGCCGTAACCATCCAATACCTGGTTGTCAGAAACGGGATCGAAAAAATGAGCTTTACCAACAAGAAAGAGGCGGATGCCTATGATCGCCTGCTCGATCTGGGCGCAGCCATTGGCCGAGATCGGCCATGGCGTTTTCCAGTTGCAACAGGGTATCGCGCAGTTGCGCGGCAAGGGTAAACATCATCATTTATTATGCCAACATACAATAGTAGAGAAACACATTACCGTATCGCTCAGAAACTGCAAGATCGCCAAACCACAAAGCTCCAAGGGCTAACAAGAAAAGCCGTTTATTTTACATAATCTTTCGGTGCACGAACCGGATGAAAAAAAGCCAGGTACAAAATCCGTGTACCTGGCTTAGGGGAATGGCTCATTTGCTGAGCCGTGCGCTAGTGAGAAGTCACCGAAAGGGTGCACTTCTGCTTGAATTTTAGTCATAAATGACCAGCCCGCCAGCCAGGGGGAAGAAAAACCGCCACCAGCTAAGACTTGCATACGGGCAAAAGCCCAAGTACTGTATTTATATACAGAAAAAAGGAGTCAGCTATGGCCGTAACCATCCAATACCTGGTTGTCAGAAACGGGATCGAAAAAATGAGCTTTACCAACAAGAAAGAGGCGGATGCCTATGATCGCCTGCTCGATCTGGCCGAGCACATCGAGCAATTGCTGGCCGAGGCGCCGGTAAACCTGGCGGAGCAGGAACGGGAAGCCCTGGCCCTGTATCTGGCCCAACACCAGGACCAGCTCGCCGGACCGCGCAAAAAACCGGTCAAAGACAAGGAAAAGGAAGACAAGGAAAAGGAAGACAAGGGCGACATCAAGGCCGTCGCCTGAGCCCCCTCATCGATACAGGGTCCGGTACAGTCCCGGCTGCTCAAGCAGCTCGTGGTGGGTGCCGGACTGAGTTATCTTGCCATCCTCGAAAACCAGCACCCGGTCGGCCTGGCGTACCGAGCTCAGCCGGTGCGCCACTATCAGGGTGGTACGCCCGCGCAGGAAATCGGCCAACGCCTGATGCAGGCGCGCCTCGGTGTCGGTATCCAGCGCCGAGGTGGCCTCATCCAGGATCACGATGGCCGGCTCCTTGAGCACCATGCGGGCAATGGCCAGCCGTTGCTGCTGGCCGCCCGACAGGCGCACTCCGCGCCGGCCGATTTCCGTGTCCAGCCCCAGCGCCATGGTCGCCACTACCTCATCCAGCTGAGCAACCCTGAGCGCCTGCCAGATGGCATCGTCCCGGTGTTCATCGCCCAGGCAAAGGTTGGCCCTGACGGTGTCGTTGAACAACACCGGCTGCTGCAAAACGGTCGCCACATGCTCGCGGATGGTGGCAAAGCCGATGTCGCTGCTGTCGACGCCGCCAAAGCGGATATGGCCCTCGTCCGCCGGGTACAGCCCCAGCAGCAACTGGATAAAGGTCGACTTGCCGCCGCCGCTGGCTCCGACCAGGGCAACCTTTTCGCCAGCCCGGATCTGCAGGCTGACGTCGTCCAGCACCCGCCGCTCGCCATCGTAGGAAAACCGCAGCCGTTCCACCTCGATGGGCAGGGTAGGGACACCGGCAAAAGGGTTGCACCGGCCCTGGGGCTCGGGCTCGCCGCCCAGGGACAGCATGGTATTGATGCGCTTGCGGGCGGCGTCGGCGGCATAGAAGGAGTACTGCATGTTGAGCAGCTCCTGCACCGGTCCCATCATGAACCAGAGATAGCTGAATACAGCAAAGATCTGGCCAACGGTGAGATCGGTATAGAGCACCATGATCATGCCGACGGCACGAAACAGCTCGACGCCCGACAAAAACAGCAAAAAACTGGCCCGGCCTGCGGCCTCGCTTTTCCAGTGAAACTCGATGGCGCTGTCGCGCACGCCCCGGGCCCGGTCAATGACCCGCAACAGGTAGTGGCGTTCGCGGTTGGCGGCGCGGATCTCCTGAATGCCGTCCAGGGTTTCCACCAGCGCTTGCTGGAACAGCTCGAACGCCCGGTTTTCATTGCGTTTCAGGTGTTT
The DNA here is from genome assembly GCF_003012795.1 of Zobellella taiwanensis. Taxonomy (GTDB): domain Bacteria; phylum Pseudomonadota; class Gammaproteobacteria; order Enterobacterales; family Aeromonadaceae; genus Oceanimonas; species Oceanimonas taiwanensis. The sequence goes on along the minus strand of NZ_PXYH01000002.1, from coordinate 142,444 downwards.
GACCTTGGCGCCCAGGCGGCTGGAAAAGTACACCACAACGGGATTGAGCAACAGAATGAACAGGCCCAGTTGCCAATTGATAAGCAGCAGCACCACGGCGGTGCCGAGCACGCTCAGCAGGCTGATCAACAACCGGCTCAGGGTTTCCCCGAGAAACTTGTCGAGGGTTTCCACGTCGGTGATGTAGTGGGAGCTGACGCTGCCGGCACCGACCGACTCGAATGCCCGCAGCGGGGTGCGCATCAGCTGGCGGGTCAGCCGGCGGCGGATCTGAAACGTAATGTGTTTGGCCACCCGGGCAAACTGGCGCCCCTGCAAAATATTGAAGCCCAACGACAGCAGCCGCAACAACAGGGTCACCACCAGTACCGCCAGTATATAGCCGACACCGCCCTGCCAGGCGCCGGGCAGCAGGCGATCCAGCCAGGCCAGCAGGGTGCCCGGACTGTCGAGCAGTACCTCGTCCACCAGCAGCGGCATCAGCAGGGGGACGGGAACCGCCAGCAGGGTGCCCACCAGGGCGTAGAGATGGGCATTGATCAACAGGGGTTTGTGGCGGCGCATCATGCCCCCCAGGGTGGACCAGTACAAAAGCGGCCCGTTCAGACTTTTTTTCTCCATCAATCACCATCATCGGGTTTTCATTTGGGGAAAGGGCAGGTAAGTTAGGCGAAAATTAACGGTGTTTTCCTTTATGACTGAAAAAGCTGCATTTTATCAAAGCCTCGCTGCCCAGGCCCGGGCCCTGTGCGAAGGCGAACCCAACCGTATTGCCAAACTCGCCAACCTGTCGGCCCTGCTCAACCTGTCCCTCGACGACATCAACTGGGTCGGTTTTTATCTGCGTGAACAGGACACCCTGGTACTGGGGCCCTTCCAGGGCAAGCCGGCCTGCGTGCGCATCCCCATGGGACGGGGCGTGTGCGGCGGCGCGGCGGCCCAGAGCCGGGTGCTGCGGGTAGCCAATGTACATGAATTCGACGGCCATATCGCCTGCGACGGGGCCAGCAATTCGGAAATCGTGCTGCCTCTGGGGCAGGGCGACGCGGTATGGGGCGTACTGGACATCGACAGTCCCCGCTTTGACCGTTTCGACGAGGAGGACGAGGTCGGGCTCCAGGCCCTGGTGGCGGCGGTACTGCCGCTGCTGTGATAACGACGGGGTCGCTTTTGTTGGTGCGCCCTTTATAATGTGACTGTTTCAACGGGCGGTGCGCCCTCTGGTCTTAATCCCAAGGTATTTCATGGAAAACTCGGAAAAACTTAAAAACAGTAAAGAAGTCATCGCCTACCTGGCCGAACGCTTTCCCCTGTGCTTCGTTGCAACCGGTGAGGCAAAGCCCCTGAAGATAGGGATTTTTCAGGATCTGGCCGAACGCCTGGCAGAAGACCCCAAGGTATCCAAGACCCTGTTGCGTACCGCTCTGCGCCAGTACACCTCGAGCTGGCGTTACCTGCACGGCCTCAAGCCGGGTATGAGCCGGGTCGATCTGGACGGTAACGTCTGCGGCGAGCTGACCCAGGAACACATCGATCACGCCAAGGGCACCCTCAAGGAAAGCAAGGAGAAGGTGTTTGGCGCCCGCAAGGACAAACCTGCCGCCGCCCGCAAACCCAAGCCCCGCCCGCGCAAGGTCGATCCTGCGAACTTGTCGGTGGAGCAGAATGTCAAAGTGTTGCTGGGCAAGTCGCCGGTTCCCGCTACCATCAAGGAAGTGACCCGCGACGACGTTCAGGTGGAGCTCAAGACCGGCATGTCGGTCCGCGTCAAGTTTGACCATCTTATTCTCTAAGGAGTAGGGTTTGATCAGTCACGGAATTCGTTTGTCCCTGGTGGCCGCGGGCTTGCTGGCCGCCGGGATCGCCTGGGCAGTGCCACCGGCCATCGAGGCCTCGGCCATTCCCGTCCTGGCGCCGGAGAGTCAGCATGCGGCCGCCAGCAAGCGGATCACCGCGCTGTTCACCCGCTCCCATTATCAACAGTTCCAGCTCGACGATGCCTTCTCGGAGGAAATCTTCGACCGCTATATCGAGAGCCTGGATTTCAGCAAGAATATTTTCACCCGGGACGACATTCGTCGCTTCGAGCGCCACCGGCACAGCTTCGACGATCTGCTGCGTGCGGGGAGGCTGGACACCGCCTTCGAGATGTACAACGAAAGCCTGCTCAAGCGCTACGATCGCCTGGTCTATGCCCTGTCGTTGCTCGATACGCCCATGACCTTCGATGGCGACGAGGAATATCAGTTCGACCGTACCCGGGCCGACTGGCCCGAGGACAAGGCGGCGCTCGACGAGCTATGGCGGCAGCGGGTGAAATTCGACGCCCTGAGCCTGGCCCTGGCCGACAAGGAATGGGACGAGATCCGGGACACCCTGGCCAAGCGGTACAACAACGCCATCAAGCGCCTGTCCCAGAGCGAAAGCGAGGACGCCTTCCAGGGCTTTGCCAACGCCTTCGCCCGCGCCATCGAGCCCCACACCAGCTACCTGAGCCCGCGCAACGCCGAACGCTTCGAAACCGAAATGAACCTCTCCCTCGAGGGCATAGGTGCGGTGCTGCAGGCAGAGGACGACTACACCGTGATCCGCTCCCTGGTGCCCGGCGGCCCGGCGGCCCGCTCCAGCGAACTGCAACCCGACGATCGCATCATCGGGGTGGGGCAGCAGGCGGATCAAATCACCGACGTTATCGGCTGGCGACTGGATGAGGTGGTGGATCTGATCAAGGGTCCCAAGGGCACCAAGGTCTGGCTGCAGATCCAGCGCGGCCAGGCTGTGGCCGCCACGCCGCGCGTCGTTGAACTGACCCGCGACACGGTGCGGCTGGAAGACAGGGCCGCCAGCGGCAAGGTGCTGGAGGCGGGCGGGCGCAACATAGGGGTGGTCGAGATCCCGAGTTTTTACGTCAACCTGAGCGTGGACGTGGCCAAGGAAATCGACAAGCTCAAGCAGCAGGGCATCGACGGCCTGGTGATCGACCTGCGGGCCAACGGCGGCGGCGCCCTGACCGAGGCCTCCTCGCTCACCGGCCTGTTTATCGACAGCGGCCCCGTGGTACAGATCCGCGACGGCCTGGGCCGGATTTCGGTCAATGGCGACGAAGACAACCAGCTCGCCTACGACGGCCCCATGGCGGTGCTGGTAGACCGCTATTCGGCGTCCGCCTCGGAAATTTTCGCCGCCGCCATGAAGGACTACGGCCGGGCCGTGATCCTCGGCGAAAATACCTTCGGCAAGGGCACTGTGCAGCAACACCGCAGCCTGTCGCGCATTTACGATCTTTACGAAAACCCCATGGGCTTCGTGCAGTTCACCATCGCCAAGTTCTACCGTATCAATGGCGGCAGTACCCAGAACCGGGGTGTGCAGCCGGACATTCCGTTCCCCACCGCCATCGAGGCGGAGGAGACCGGCGAGAGCATGGAAAAGAACGCCTTGCCCTGGGATCAGATCTCCAGCGTCGACTACAGCCGGATTCAGGATCTCAACCCCCTGCTCGGCAAACTGCGCCAGCGCCACCAGGCACGGATAGAGCAGGACCCCGAATTCGCTTATGTGTTCGAGGACATCAAGGAGTACCGCCAGCACAAGGACAGGGATTCGGTTTCCCTCAATCTGGCCGAGCGCCGGGCCGAGCTGGACGAGCAGGACGCCCGCACCCTGGCACGGCTCAACGACCGGCTGCAGCGCGCCGGTAAGGAGCCGGTGGACAGCCTCGATCAGGCGCCCGGCGACTTCGAGCCCGAAGACAGCTATCTGCAGGAAGCTGCCCGCATCACCGCCGACCTGGCCGACATGCTGGGCTGAATCCCCGGCCCGGCGCCCCTCGGGTGCCGGGCTTTCTTATTAAAGCCCGCCCGAAGACTTTAACGAGATGCCGTTATGACCCAGAGCAAACCCCAAGTGCAATACCGTGAAGACTATCAGCCGCCCCATTACTGGATAGACACCCTGGATCTGGATATCCAGCTCGACGAGACTGCCACCGAGGTGGTGGCCATCAGCCGGGTGCGCCGCAACGGCGAGCACAGCGAGCCTCTGGTACTGGACGGGGAGCAGCTGGAGCTGCTGGCCGTTTCGGTCAATGGCGTGGCCACCGAGCAGTATCAACTGGCCGAGGGCTGCCTGATCCTGCCCCAGGTTCCCCAGGAATTCGTGCTGACCCTGAAGACCCGCATCAATCCCACCGCCAACAGCGCGTTGGAGGGGCTGTACCGCTCGGGCTCGGCCTTTTGCACCCAGTGCGAGGCCCAGGGGTTTCGGGGCATCACCTATTATCTCGACCGGCCCGATGTCCTGGCCCGCTTCAGCACCCGCATCACCGCCGATGCCCAGTGCTATCCCTTCCTGCTGTCCAACGGCAACCGGGTGGGGCAGGGGCAGCTCGATGACGGTCGCCATTGGGTGCAGTGGCAGGATCCCTTTCCCAAGCCCGCCTACCTGTTCGCCCTGGTGGCGGGGGATTTCGACGTGCTGCGTGACAGCTATACCACCCACGGCGGGCGGCAGGTGGCGCTTGAAATCTACGTCGACAAGGGCAACCTGCACCGGGCCGGTCACGCCATGGACAGCCTCAAGGCCTCGATGCGCTGGGACGAGCAACGCTGCCACCTGGAGTACGATCTCGACATTTACATGATAGTGGCGGTGGACTTCTTCAATATGGGCGCCATGGAAAACAAGGGGCTGAACATATTCAATGCCAAGTTTGTGCTCGCCGATGCCGCCACCGCCACCGACGACGACTACCTGGATGTGGAACGGGTGATCGGGCATGAGTATTTCCACAACTGGACCGGCAACCGGGTTACCTGCCGCGACTGGTTCCAGCTGTCCCTCAAGGAAGGGCTGACCGTGTTCCGCGACCAGGAGTTTTCTTCCGATCTGGGCTCGCGCACCGTCAACCGCATCCGCAACGTACGCATCATCCGCGGCCCCCAGTTCGCCGAAGACGCCGGCCCCATGGCGCACCCCATCCGTCCGGATGCGGTAATCGAGATGAACAACTTCTACACCCTCACCGTGTATGAAAAAGGCTCGGAAGTGATCCGCATGCTGCACACCCTGCTCGGCGAGCAGGCATTCCAGGCCGGCCTGGCCCTCTACCTGCAGCGCCACGACGGCCAGGCCGCCACCTGCGATGATTTTGTGGCGGCCATGAGCGAAGCCAGCGGCCGGGACCTGAGCCGTTTCAAGCGCTGGTACAGCCAGTCCGGCACCCCGGTGCTGCAGGTATCGGACGACTACGACGCCGAGCATCAGCGCTATACCCTGAGCGTGCGCCAGCACACTCCGCCGACCCGGGATCAACAGGAAAAGCTGCCGCTGCATATTCCCCTCAGCCTCGCCCTGTACAGCGAGCAGGGCGAGCCCATCATGCTGATGGCGGGCGGCGAGTCGGTCGGCCCCGTGCTCGACGTACTCGAGGCGGAGCAGCGGTTCGAATTTGAACAGGTGCCTTCCCGGCCGGTGCCGGCCCTGTTGCAGGGTTTTTCCGCGCCGGTGAAGCTGGAATACGACTACAGCGACGAGCAACTGTCGCTGCTGGCCCGCGCCAGTATCGACGAATTCGTCCGCTGGGACGCGGTGCAGACCCTGGTCAACCAAACGGTGAAGCACAACGTTGAACTTTGCCTGCGCCGCCAGCCGGCCGTGCTGCCGCGCAGCCTGGTGGACATCTTCCGCACCACCCTGGAGGATGCCGGCCTGGACCGGGCGCTCAAGGCGGAGATGCTGACCCTGCCCGATCCGGCCAGCCTGCTGGAGCTGTTCGAGCAGGTGGACATCACCGTGCTGGCCGAGGTTCGCCGCCGGCTGGCCCGGGATCTGGCCGAGGCTCTTGCCCCCTGCTGGCGGCAGGCCTACCAGGATAACCTGACCCCCGAATATCGTATCGATCACCAGGATATGGCCCGCCGGGCGCTGAAAAACGTGGCCCTGGGCTACCTGGCCCTGGCCGGAGAGGCGCAGTGGGTGGAGCGGCAATACGCCGCTGCCGACAACATGACCGATACCCTGGCGGCAATGCGGGCGGCGGTGCGCGCCGGCCTGGAGGCGCGCCATGGCATGCTGGACGACTTTGAATCCAAATGGCGCCACGATGGCCTGGTGCTGGACAACTGGTTCCGGCTGCAGGCCACGGCACCGGATAGCGACACCCTGCAGCGGGTTCGTGAGCTGATGTCCCATCCTACCTTCAGCCTGGGCAACCCCAACCGGGTACGGGCGCTGATCGGCGCCTTCAGCCAGGGCAACCCGGAGCAGTTCCACCGTATCGACGGCGCCGGCTACGACCTGCTGCTGGAGGTGCTGGAGCAACTCAACCACAGCAACCCCCAGGTTGCCTCACGCCTGCTGACCCCGCTGATCCAGTTCGCCCGGCTGGACGAGGCCCGCCGACTGCTGATCCGCGAGCGGTTGCAACGGCTGATGGACAGGCCGGATCTGGCCCGGGATTTGTTCGAAAAAATCAGCAAGGCGCTGGACTGATGAAACGGCTGCGGTTTCGGCTGGCCATTTCCCGGCCCGAATTGCTGCAGTATTACCAGGGCAGGGTGGCTTCCCTGTCGGTGATGACGGAGCAGGGACTGCGGCTGCAGGTGCCGCTCCATCATTTCCGCCCCTTTGTCGGTCACGATGGCCTGAACGGTCGTTTTGAAATCGAACTGAGCAGCGGTAATCAATTTCACCGCCTGCTCCGGCTCTGATCCGACCAGCACAGCTTTAACCAGGCCCGTTTTCCGGGCCTTTTATCTTTTTATTCAGCCATTTATCGTAATTAATAACGAAAATGCCTATTTATTCAAAATAAGAAATAAACAATTCATTTACTTTTAGAATATTATCCCGTAAGCACCCAATTTCTCTTTGTATATATTCCAGCCACAAGTGACCTGGTCGATATTTTTAGACCTTGTTTCTCTGCTTTACTCGCATTCGCCATGGGCCGGGCTTAAACTGGACGGGTCCCGTTGGGGCTACTCTCCCCATGGTTATTGCCTGTACCCGAGGAACACGACGCCATGATATTCAAAGACGCCACAGCATCCGTTTTGCTTGAAAACGTCAATCAACTGGTAAACCACAAATTTCCCGAATCGACCGCGCCCCTGGTGCAAACCTTTGTCAGCAAGCTTTATAGCGGCATGACGGCCGATGATCTCAACCATCGTAACGACGGCGATCTGTACGGTGCGGCCATCAGTCTTTGGAATTCCTTCGAAACCCGAGCCGAGCAGTCACCCTATGTGCGGGTCTACAACCCCGAGCTGTCACGCCATGGCTGGCAGTCGCCGCACACCATAGTGGAACTGATTATCAAGGATGCGCCCTTTCTGGTGGATTCCATCCGCATGGCGCTGACCCGCCTCGGTATTACCTCCCACCTGATGCTGCACCAGCCCATGCACCTGCTGCGCGACAACCAGGGCCGGCTGCAGAACATCCTCGGCAGCAAGGACAAGGCACAGCAAAACCGGGTGGAGACCGCCTTCCTGATAGAGATAGACCGCCAGCCGGAAACGGCGGCGCGGGAGCGGCTGCGTGAAGAGCTGCTGTCGGTGATGGAGGAAGTGGCGCTGGCGGTCGGCGACTGGCAACCCATGGTCGAACAACTCAACGGCATCATAGCGACGCTGCCCCGGCAGGCCCGCCATCAGGACGGGGAAGATCTGCAGCAGACCCTGGCCTTTTTAAGCTGGGTGGCGGATCACAATTTCACCCTGATGGGCTACCGCCGCTACAATGTGTCCGCCATCGAGGGCGACTACGAGCTGGTGCCCGAGCCCGAGTCGAGCCTGGGCCTGATGCGCAAGGCGCAGCACAGCGAAGGGCTCAGGCTCAGCAGCCTGACCGCCTCGGCGCGGGAGGCGGCGCTCAGCAAGGACATCCTGGTGCTGACCAAGACCAACCACAAATCCCGGGTACACAGGCCCGCCTACATCGACTACATCGGCGTCAAGCGCTTCGACGAGCAGGGCAGGGTCATCGGCGAGGATCGCTTTATCGGTCTTTATGCCTCCAGCATCTACAACACCAGTGCCATGCAAATTCCGCTGATCGGCGCCAAGCTCAGGCGCATTATCGACGCCTCCGGGCTGGAAGCGGGCTCTCATGCCTACAAGGCGCTGCTCAATATTCTCGAAACCTATCCCCGCGACGAACTGATCCAGGCCAACGAGCAGGAGCTGCTCGACATCGGCCTGGGCGTGCTCGGCATGCAGGAGCGGGACATGACCCGGCTGTTCGTGCGCCGGGATCTGTTCGGCCGCTTTTTTTCCTGCATGGTGTACGTCACCAAGGAGCGTTACAACACCGCCCTGCGGGAAAAGACCCAGCGTATTTTTCAGCGCTATTTCGGCTCCACCGAAGAGGTGGAATTCACCACCTATTTCTCCGAAGGCGTGCTGGCCCGCACCCATTACCTGATCCGGGTGCAGAACAACTCAATGGACATCGACGTGAACGAAATCCAGGCAAACCTGATTGAAGCGGCCCGCAGCTGGGAAGACAAGCTGGAGCAGTCCCTGTCCGCCAGTTTCGGCGAGGCCGAGGGCAACCGGCTGAAAAACAAGTACCGCAGCGCCTTCCCCCGAGCCTACACCGAAGAAGTGATGCCGGGTTCGGCGGTGGCCGACATTGAAAAACTCGAGGCGCTGAGCGACGACAATACCCTGGGTATGCTGTTCTACCGTGCCCAGGAGGAAGAGAAGGACTCCAAGCGGGTACGGCTCAAGCTGTATCACAGAGCCGAACCCATTCACCTGTCCGATGTGCTGCCCATGCTGGAAAACATGGGGCTGCGCGTTATTGGTGAAACCCCCTACGAGATCGATTGCGGCGAACAGACCTTCTGGATCCTCGACTTTTCCATGCTCTATACCGGTGGCCCGCTCGATCTGGACGCCAGCCAGGAGCGTTTCCAGGATGCCTTTGCCCAGATCTGGAACAACGGCCTGGAAAACGACGGTTTCAACCGCCTTATCCTGGCCACCGGCCTGTCGGGCCGGGAAGTCAGCGTGCTGCGCGCCTACGCCAAGTACATGCGCCAGACCGGCGTCAGCTTCAGCCAGAGCTATATCGAGGAAACCCTGTCCCGCTACCCGGGCCTGGCCGCGCTGCTGTTCAGCCTGTTCCAGCGCCGACTGTCGCCCCGCCTCAAGCAAGATCCCAAGCAACTGCAGAAATTGCACCAACAGCTGGTGGAAGAGCTCGATCAGGTCGCCAACCTGGACGACGACCGCATCATCCGCCGCTATATGGAAATGATAGAGGCGACGCTGCGCACCAACTTCTACCAGCCGGCCGCCGACGGCCGCGACAAGGCCTATATCTCCTTCAAGATGGCGCCGGAGCTGATCAGCGAAATGCCGCTGCCGCTGCCCAAGTTCGAGATCTTCGTGTACTCGCCGCGGGTGGAAGGGGTGCACCTGCGCTGGGGCAAGGTAGCCCGGGGCGGCCTGCGCTGGTCTGACCGCCGGGAAGACTTCCGCACCGAGGTGCTGGGCCTGGTCAAGGCCCAGCAGGTAAAGAACACCGTTATCGTGCCGGTGGGCGCCAAGGGCGGCTTCGTGTGCAAGCAGCTGCCGGTGGGCGATCGCGCTGCCTTTCTCAAGGAAGGCCAGGCCTGCTACCGCCTGTTTATCCGCGGCCTGCTGGATGTGACCGACAACATCGTCCAGGGTGAGGTGATCCCGCCCAAGAACGTGGTGCGCCACGACGAGGACGACTACTACCTGGTGGTGGCCGCCGACAAGGGCACCGCCACCTTCTCCGACATCGCCAACGAAATCAGTGCCGAGTACGGCCACTGGCTGGGCGACGCCTTTGCTTCCGGCGGCTCGGTCGGTTACGACCACAAGAAGATGGGCATCACCGCCCGCGGCGCCTGGGAGTCGGTCAAGCGCCACTTCCGCGAGCTCGGCATCGACTGCCAGACCACCGACTTCACCTGTGTGGGCATTGGCGACATGGCCGGCGACGTGTTCGGCAACGGCATGCTGTTGTCCCGTCATACCCGGCTGGTGGGCGCCTTCAACCACATGCACATCTTCATCGATCCCGAGCCGGATGCGGCGGCGACCTTCAAGGAGCGGGAGCGGCTGTTTAAACTGCCCGGATCCAGCTGGGACGATTACAACCGGGAGCTGATCTCCGAGGGCGGCGGTATCTTCCTGCGTTCGGCCAAGTCGATCAAACTCACGCCCCAGATGAAGAAGCTGCTGGGCACCCAGAAGGCCAGCCTGACCCCGACCGAGGTGATCCGTCACCTGCTGACCGCCGAGGTGGATCTGCTGTGGAACGGCGGCATCGGTACCTACATCAAGTCGCGCCGGGAAACCGATGCCGACGTGGGAGACAGGGCCAACGACGCGGTGCGGGTCAACGGCGAGGAGGTGCGCGCCCGGGTAGTGGGCGAGGGCGGCAACCTGGGTTGCACCCAGCTCGGTCGTATCGAATACGCCGCCGGCGGCGGCCACATCAATACCGACTTCACCGACAACGTGGGCGGGGTGGACTGCTCCGACAACGAGGTCAACATCAAGATCCTGCTCAATGCCCTGGTCGACAAGGGCGAGCTGACCAAGAAACACCGGGATCAGCTGCTGTACGACATGACCCAGGACGTGGCAGCTATAGTGCTGACCAATGCCTACCGCCAGTCCCAGACCATCTCCATCACCCAGCACCGGGGAGCCGAAACCCTGAAGGAGCACCAGCGCTTCATGCAGTGGCTGGAGCGGGAAGGGCGGCTTGACCGCAACCTGGAATACCTGCCCAACGATGAGGAGCTGGCCGAGCGCATGGCCGCCGGCCGGGGCCTGACCCGGCCGGAGCTCGCAATACTGGTGGCCTACGGCAAGATGGTGCTCAAGGACATGCTCAATGTGCCCGAGCTGACCGACAACGACTACATCGCCCGCCTGCTGCCCGCCAGCATGCCCGCCCAGTTGGTCGAGCGGTTTGGCGAGGCGCTGATGAGCCATCCGCTGCGCGGCGAGATCATCGCCACCCGCCTGGCCAACATCATGGTCAATGACATGGGCTTCAACTTCGCCAACCGCATGCTGGACGAAACCGGCGCCAGCATGACCGACATCGCCATCAGCTTCGTGATCGCCCGGGAAGTGTTCGGCATGAACCAGCTGATGCGCGACATCGAGGCGCTCGACAACCAGGTGCCGGCCGAGCTGCAACTGCACATGTTCTACCAGGTGCGCCGCATGGTCCGCCGGGCAACCCGCTGGTTCCTGCGCAGCCGCAACCGCAACCTGAGCATAGAGCAGACCATCGCCCAGTTCCGGCCCGCCTACGAGGCCCTGACCGAGCACCTCTACGAAGTGATGGTGGCAGACGAGGTGGCCGAGCATCAGGCGGCCGTGGCCCGGCTGACCGAGCAGGGCGTGCCCGCCGGCGTGGCCGGCCGGGTGGCGCACATGAGCAGCCTGTTTTCGGCGCTGGACCTGGCCCAGGTGGCCAACGAGCAGCAGCGGGACATCGCCGTGGTGGCCCGGCTCTACTTCCACCTCGGTGCCGAGCTCGAGCTGCACTGGTTCCTGGATCAGATCAACCAGCAGGCGGTGGGCAACCACTGGCAGGCCCTGGCCCGCGCCGCCTTCCGCGAGGAGCTGGACTACCAGCAGCGCAGCCTCACGTCGGTGGTGCTGAAACACTGTAAAGCCCAGGACGAATGCGCTAGTATGCTCGACCAGTGGCTTAATGAGCATGAGCAGTTGCTCAATCGGTGGCGGCACCTGCTGGCGGATTTCAAGACCTCCGGCAGCCATGAATTCGCCAAGTTCTCGGTCGCCCTGCGCGAGCTGAACCTGCTCAATCTCAACTGTATCAACGCTGTCTGATCACGGCGTAAAACACAAAAGCCCCGGCCATGACCGGGGCTTTTTTATGAGGAAGAAAACGTGTATTCACTGGCCAAATCCCTGTTGTTCCAATGCGATCCCGAACATGCCCACGAGTTGACCATCAAGGCGCTGGCAAAAACCCAGCATGGTCCGCTGGCCGCCCTTTATCGTCGTCCCGTCGTCGACAATCCGGTGCGGCTGATGGGGCTGACTTTCACCAATCCGGTGGGCCTGGCGGCCGGGCTCGACAAGAACGGGGACTGCATCGACGCCTTCGCCGCCATGGGCTTCGGTTTTATCGAAGTGGGTACCGTCACCCCCCGGCCCCAGGCGGGCAACGACAAGCCAAGGCTGTTCCGGGTGAAGCCGGCGGAAGGCATCATCAACCGCATGGGATTCAATAACCAGGGCATCGATTACCTGATAGAAAACGTCAAGCGCTCCCGTTACCAGGGCGTGCTCGGTATCAATATCGGCAAAAACAAGGACACCCCCATTGAGCACGGCAAGGACGATTACCTGATCTGCATGGAGAAATCCTATTCCCATGCGGGCTATATCACCGTTAATATTTCCTCGCCCAATACCCCGGATCTGCGTTCCCTGCAATATGGCGAGGCACTCGACGATTTATTGTCTTCCCTCAAGCAAAAACAGCAGGCGCTGGCCGAACGCCATGGCAAATACGTGCCCCTGGTGGTGAAAATAGCGCCGGATCTGACCAGCGGGGAAATCGAGCAAATCGCCGACAGCCTGGTGCGCTTTGAAATAGACGGCGTCATTGCCACCAATACCACCCTGGATAGGGATCTGGTATTCGATTTGCCCCATGCCCATGAAGCGGGCGGCCTGAGCGGCCGGCCGGTTCAGACCAAGAGCACCCGGGTGATTGCCGAGCTGGCCCGCCGGCTCGACGGTCGCCTGCCCATCATAGGGGTAGGGGGGATAGACTCGCTCACCGCCGCCCGGGAAAAAATGGCGGCCGGCGCCAGCCTGGTGCAACTGTATTCCGGTTTTATTTACCAGGGCCCGCGTCTTATCCGGACCCTGGCTACCCACCTATAATGAAAGGGGTGGGCATCAGGCCCGCCCGCAACCGTCAAAACCGGGCGGTTCAGCGAAAGATATGCGCTTTTACCCCGATAATTTGCTCCGGCTTGCAAAATTCAATATATATTAAGGTATTGGGGAAATAATGTTTCAATCGCACAAGGTGTGAACGGATGCTGCTACAACCAAATGATCAATGGCGCTGGTTTATTGGAGATGAACGGTGCCTGATGCTGGATCTGGGTGACGACATGCTGTTCGCCACTCCCTACCCACATAAGAACCTGATTTGCCAGGCGCCCATGAGCCAGGGCTTCTCGGTGGAAGACACCGGCCTGTTCTATACCTTTCTCGATCGCCTCGGCTGCGTGGCCACACCCTCCCGGCGGGTGCAGGCCGCGCTCAACGGCGTGGCGGTGGCCAGATTTTACAAGCCACTGATGCCCCAAAGCTGGTTTTTTGAACAACAGGCGGATTATCACCAGCCCCAGCAGGGAGAACTCATTGGGCTTAACGCCGGGCAGCGCCGGCTGACCATGATGGTGGTGGAAACCTCGCCTTCGGTGTCCCTGTGCGTTTCCCTGTCGGCGGACATACAGCTCGGCGACAGCAAGCAGTTGCCTGTATTCGGTGCCATCAAGGTAATGAACGATCGCCTGTTCAGCCTGGAAGCGGAACAAGAAGATGAAATAAGAAGGGTAGGCTAGGGGGTTACCGGAAGAAGTGGTTGCGGGAGCCGGATTTGAACCGACGACCTTCGGGTTATGAGCCCGACGAGCTACCAGGCTGCTCCATCCCGCGTCCGGTATTTAACGTCTTGCAGTGTGCCTGCAGGCTGTGGTGCGTCAAGTTGGTTGCGGGAGCCGGATTTGAACCGACGACCTTCGGGTTATGAGCCCGACGAGCTACCAGGCTGCTCCATCCCGCGTCCGGTACTTAACGTCTTACAGCGTGCCTGCCAGGTTGTCTGTTATCAAGTTGGTTGCGGGAGCCGGATTTGAACCGACGACCTTCGGGTTATGAGCCCGACGAGCTACCAGGCTGCTCCATCCCGCGCCTGACCTTGATAAGGTAAACCTTGCATTGCTTTCCGAGAACTGGTTGCGGGAGCCGGATTTGAACCGACGACCTTCGGGTTATGAGCCCGACGAGCTACCAGGCTGCTCCATCCCGCGTCCTCAGGCTGCGTATACTAGTGATCCCCATCACTGAACGCAAGCGCTTTGCCAAAACTTTATTTCAGTTGCGTAATAATCCGTCGGTATGTTCATCTGTCAGCCAGCGAGCCGGGCAATTTTTACAGCCCGACCCTGCTTTGGGGTATAATGGCGCCTTCTTTTATCAGACAAGCGTGATTATGCTGCCGTTTTTTGCTACCTGCCCCAAGGGGCTGGAATCCTTACTCTCCGAAGAGCTGCAACAACTGGGTGCCAGCGAGCTCCAGGAGACCGTGGCCGGCGTGGCCTTCAAGGGCGAACTGGACATCGCCTACCGGGCCTGCCTGTGGTCGCGGCTGGCCTCGCGTATTATGCTGCAGCTGGCCGACTTCACCATGCGCGACGACATGGACCTCTACCTAGGGGCGGCCAACGTCGAGTGGGAGCGGCATATCCAGGAAGGGCAGACCTTCGCGGTAGACTTTTCCGGTGGCAACAACGCCATCACCAATACCCAGTACGGCGCCCTCAAGATCAAGGACGCCATCGTCGACCGCCTGAGCAAGCGCCGGGGCGAGCGTCCCAACGTGGACAAGCGCACGCCCGACATCCGCATCCTGGCTCACCTAAAGCGCAACCAGCTCAGCATCACCCTGGATTTGTCCGGCCCCGCCCTGCACCAGCGCGGCTACCGCCAGCAGGCGGGGGAGGCGCCGCTCAAGGAGAACCTGGCCGCTGCCATACTGCTGCGCAGCGGCTGGGACAAAGGCGCTCCCTTGGTCGATCCCATGTGCGGCTCGGGCACCCTATTAATAGAAGCGGCGCTGATGGCCGCCGATCAGGCTCCCGGCCTGCTGCGCCCGCGCTTTGGTTTTATGGCCTGGTCCGGTCACGACCGTGAACTGTGGCAAAGCCTGCACGCCGAAGCCACGGTGCGCGCCACCCGCGGCCTCAAGCAGGCCGAGCCGGTGCTGTTTGGTTTCGATCAGGACCAACGGGTGCTGGGCTTCGCCCGGGACAACGCCGAGGCGGCCGGGGTCGCGGCGCTGGTGCGTTTCGAGCAGGGCAGCGTCGATGCCCTCGTCAATCCCGCCGAACAACCCGGCTGGGTGATTTCCAACCCGCCCTACGGCGAGCGCCTGAGCGAGTTTCCGTCCCTGCTTGGCCTGCACCAGGCCCTGGGCGACAAGCTGCGGGATCAGTTCAAGGGCTGGCATGTGAGCCTGATCTCAAGCTCCCCGGAGCTGCTCAGCTGCCTGCGGCTGCGGCCCGAGAAAAGCTACAAGCTGTTCAACGGCGCCCTGGCCTGCGAGCTGCGCAACTACCGCATCGCCGAGGATGCCAGGGCCGCCCGCCCGCTGGCGGAGGATTTCGCCAACCGCCTGGCCAAGAACCTCAAGGTGCTGGAAAAGTGGGCCAGGGCCGAGCAGATCGACTGCTACCGGCTGTACGATGCGGATCTGCCCGAGTACAACGCCGCCATCGATCGCTACCGGGATCACCTGGTGATCCAGGAATACGCGGCGCCCAAGAGCATCCCCGAGCACAAGGCCCGGGCCCGCTTCTTCGATCTGGTGCAGGCCACCATGGCGGTGACCGGGGTGCCCGGCGACAAGGTGGTGCTCAAGGTGCGCGCCCGGCAGAAGGGCACCGAGCAGTATGAAAAGCTGGACCGGCGCGAACAGTGGATGGAGGTGCAGGAGCACAACGCCCGCCTGCTGGTCAACCTGTACGACTACCTGGACACCGGCCTGTTCCTGGATCACCGGCCCATCCGCAAGCGGCTGGGGGAGCTGGCCCGGGGCAAGGACTTCCTCAACCTGTTTGCCTACACCGGCACCGCCACCGTGCACGCCGGCCTGGGCGGCGCCAGTTCCACCACCACGGTGGACATGTCCCGCACCTACCTGGCCTGGGCCGAGCGCAACATGGCGCTCAACGGCCTCTCCGGCCGGCGCCACCAGTTTATCCAGGCGGACTGCCTGGGCTGGCTGAGCCAGCCCGGTGCCGATTATGATCTTATCTTCGTCGACCCGCCGACCTTCTCCAACTCCAAGCGGATGGAGGACAGCTTCGACGTCCAGCGGGATCATGTGGAGCTGCTGCGCCTGCTGAGCCAGCGGCTGCGCCCGGACGGGCTGTTGATTTTTTCCAACAACAAGCGCCACTTCAAGCTGGATCACGACGCCCTGGCCGAGCTGGGACTGGCGGCGAAAGACATCACCAGGGCCAGCCTGCCCAAGGACTTTGCCCGCAACCCGCAGATCCACAACTGCTGGGAAATCCGCTGGAGCCAACCCCATGAGTAACCGGATGACACTGTTTTCCACCGACGGCTGCCACCTGTGCGAGCAGGCCTGGGCCCTGTTGGAGCAGGCCGGCCTGGCCGCCGACACCGACATCAAGGACATCATCGACGACGAACGCTGGCTTGCCGCCTACGCGGTACGCATCCCGGTGCTGCGCCGCGCCGACGGCGCCGAGCTGGACTGGCCCTTTAGTGCCGCCGACCTTACCGACTTTAGCCGAGTAATATCATGAGTTTGCTGACCCTGCAGAACGCCCAGCTGGCGTTCGGAGATGCCCCGCTGCTGGACGGGGTGGACTTGAACATTCAGGCCGGTGAACGGCTGTGTATCGTCGGCCGCAACGGCGCCGGCAAATCGACCCTGATGAAGGTGATCGCGGGCGACATCCAACTCGACGACGGCCGGCGACAGCTGCAGCAGGGCACTAATATCGCTCGTCTGGAGCAGGATCCGCCGAAGGCTGGCGACGATCAGACGGTGTTCGACTACGTGGCCGGCGGCCTGGCGGAGCTGGGCGAGTTGCTGGCCGCCTACCATCATCAACTGGAACGGGTCGGCCACGACGGCTCCGACAAGGCGATGAAGGAGCTGATGCGGCTGCAGGAGCAGGTGGAGCACGCCAACGGCTGGCAGTTCGACACCCGCATCAACCAGAGCCTGACCCTGCTCGGCCTGAACGGCGATACCCGGCTCCAGGACTTGTCCGGCGGCTGGCTGCGCAAGGTGGCCCTGGCCCGCGCCCTGGCCAACGATCCCGATATCCTGCTGCTGGACGAGCCCACCAACCACCTGGACATCGACGCCATCGCCTGGCTGGAGGGTTTCCTGGTCGATTTTCGCGGCGCCATTGTGTTTATCAGCCACGATCGGGCCTTTATCCGCAAAATGGCCACCCGCATCCTGGATCTGGACCGGGGCAAGCTCTCCAGTTGGCCCGGCAACTACGACGACTACCTGGTCAACAAGGAAGAGGCGCTGCGGGTGGAGGCGGAGCAGAATGCCCTGTTCGACAAGCGCCTGGCCCAGGAAGAAGCCTGGATCCGCCAGGGCATCAAGGCCCGGCGCACCCGCAACGAAGGCCGGGTGCGGGCGCTGAAGGCGCTGCGCAATGAGCGCAGCCAGCGGCGGGAGAGCCTGGGCAAGGTCAGCGTGACCCTGGACGAGGTGCGCCGCTCGGGCAAAATCGTGTTCGAGGCGGAACACCTGGACTTTGCCTACGAGGGCAAACCCATCCTCAGGGATTTTTCCGCCCTGGTGCAGCGGGGCGACAAGATTGCTCTGGTCGGCCCCAACGGCTGCGGCAAGAGTACCCTGATCAAGCTGCTGCTGGGCAAGCTCGAGGCCCAGGGCGGCATTCTAAAATGCGGTACCAAGCTGGAGGTGGCCTATTTCGATCAATACCGGGAGCAGCTCGATCCCGAGCGCACCGTGATGGACAACCTGGCCGACGGCAAGCAGGAAGTGGAAGTGGGCGGCAAGAGCCGCCACGTGCTGGGCTACCTGCAGGATTTCCTGTTCGAGCCCAAGCGCGCCCGCACCCCGGTGAAGGCGCTGTCCGGCGGCGAGAAGAACCGGCTGCTGCTGGCCCGGCTGTTCCTGCGGCCCAGCAACCTGCTGGTGCTGGACGAGCCCACCAACGATCTGGATGTGGAAACCCTGGAGCTGCTCGAAGAGCTGCTCGCCGACTATCAGGGCACCCTGCTGCTGGTCAGCCACGACCGGGATTTTATCGACAATACCGCCACCCACTGCTGGCTGTTCGAAGGCGAGGGTAGGGTGAGCGAGTATGTGGGCGGCTACCAGGACATGCTGTTCCAGCGTGCTCACCAGACCGAGGCAACGCCAACCAGGGAGAGGGAAGAGAAGCCCGCGCCCCGGGTGGAGAAGCCGGCGCCCAAGTCCGGCAAGAAGCTGTCGTACAAGCTGCAGCAGGAGCTGGACGGTTTGCCCGCCCGCCTGGAGCAGCTGGAGCAGCAAATCGCCGCCCTGCAGGAAGAAATCAATGCGCCGGACTTCTTCGCCCAGCCGGAGGCGGTCACCCAGTCCCGGCTGCAGGCCCTGGCGGCGGTGGAAGCCGAGCTGGAGCAGGCCTTCGCCCGCTGGGAGGAACTGGAGGAAATGGCCGCCGGCTGAGTGAGCCGGCTCACAATTCCGGCTTTTGCTCTTTCATCAAAACTTCATAAATATCAGTGGCTAATCTTTTAAGCTGAACTACGCTCAGAAATTGGCCTTGATCCGGACCCCCAACTCAACTATTCATAGGGTGCGGCTGTTGGACAAGCCGCCCACTTTTTGTTGATCAAATGAGGGTTATACCTATGAAGAGACAAAAACGTGACCGTCTGGAAAGAGCGCGTACCCGCGGTTACCAAGCTGGAGTCAGTGGTCGTTCTAAAGAGCAGTGTCCCTACAACGATTTTGATGCCAAAGGCCATTGGTTGGGGGGCTGGCGAGACGCAATGGAAGACAAAGGCTCTGGCCTCTTCATGAAATAAGCAAAGGTTCCATCCATTCAACAAAAAGGCCCCGATCATCGGGGCCTTAACGTATCTGTTTATGGCTCAGAAGCTGGAGGTGTCGGTAAAGAGGCCGACCTTCAGATCCTTGGCTTCGTAGATCACGCGGCCGTCCACTTCCACGATGCCGTCGGCGATGCCCATGATCAGCTTGCGCCAGATCACCCGCTTCATGGTGATCTTGTAGCTCACCTTCTTGGCGGTGGGCAGGATCTGGCCGGTGAATTTCACCTCGCCCACGCCCAGGGCGCGACCCTTGCCGGGGCCGCCCTTCCAGCCCAGGAAAAAGCCTACCAGCTGCCACATGGCGTCCAGGCCCAGACAGCCGGGCATGACGGGATCGCCGGGGAAGTGGCAGTCGAAGAACCACAGCTCGGGGTTGATATCCAGCTCGGCCAGGATTTCGCCCTTGCCGTGCTCGCCGCCTTCGTCGCTGATGTGCACGATGCGGTCCATCATCAGCATGTTGGGGGCGGGCAGCTGGCTGTTGCCCGGGCCGAACAGCTCGCCGCGGCTGCAGGCCAGCAGTTCGTCTTTGCTAAAGGCGTGCTTGCCCAGTTCTTTTTGTGAAGACATCTGATGTTTCCGTTCCGGTCGGGCCTGGGCCCGTTGACAAAATTGGCGCCACTTTAGCGAACAGTTGTGCGCCAGACAAGTCCGATCTCTGGATCGATTTCACAAAGCCGGCATGCCGGGCTCAGCCACGGCGGAACAGGCGGCGCAGAAAACCGCTTTCCACCGTATGGCCGTTGAGCTCGTCCAGCCGCTCGCGGATCCGCCCGAACAGGGTGTCGGGCTGCTCCACATCACCCGCCACACAGCCGGTGAGCAACTCGATGGCCTGCTCTACGTGGGCCACCGGATAGATGTGGAAATGTCCCTCGGCCACCGCTTCGGCAACCTCGTCGGACAGGTTGAGCTGCAACCGGTTGCTGGCCGGGATCAGCACGCCCTGGTCGCCGGTCAGGCCCTGCAGGCGGCACAGCCGGAAAAAGCCTTCTATTTTTTCATTCACCCCGCCCACCGGCTGGACATTGCCGAACTGATCCACCGCCCCGGTGATGGCGAAATGCTGGTGGATGGGCTCCCGGGCCAGGGCCGACAGCAGGGCACACAGGCCGGCGAGGGAGGCGCTGTCGCCGTCGATTTCATGGTAGGACTGCTCGAACACTAGGTTGGCGGACAGGGGCGAAGGGTGCTCGGCGCCGAACAGGTTGGCCAGGTAGCCGTGGATGATCATCATCGCCTTGGCATGAATATGGCCGGCCAGCTCGGCCTTGCGCTCGATGTCGGCGATATCGCCGTCGCCCAGGTGCACGGTGGCGGTGAGCCGCACCGGCTCGCCGAAGTCGTAGGGGTGGCCGGCTATCTGGATCACCGACAGGCCGTTGATCTGACCGATTTCACTGCCCCAGGTCTGCATCAGGTACTGGCCATCGCGCACCCCCAGATCCGAGTGTTCAACCAGGAAATTGAGCCGGTAGTCCTGCTCCTGCTGGGCCTGGCGCACATGTTGTTCGGTGATCAGCGGCGACTGCTCCCGGTGGGCGATGACGTCGGCCAGCTGCATCATGGCGGTCAGCTGGGCCTCCACCAGGGAAAGCCGGTGCTGGTGCTCGGTCAGCCGGCTGCCATAGCGGCACAGCCGCTGCACGGCGCCGGCGTCCAGATCCCGCAAGTCGTGTTTGCGCCGCAGGTGGGCCAGGTAGCCGAGATAGGAAGCCAGATCCGCCTGGGCATCCCATTCGGGAATGATGTCGGCCCGTAAAAAGACGAGGGTATCCAGCTCCCGGTCGAGCATGTACAGCTCGGCCACCGACAGCCTATCCCCCACCAGGATAAGGTGGATATCCAGGGGCGGCGGCTCGGGCTGGAAGTAGAAGGCGGCCATTTCCGCCGGCCGGCTCCAGTCCACCCGGCGGCTGACCAGGGCATTTTTGAGCCGGAACCAGAGGTTGGGCTGATCCAGCAGTTCCTCGATGGGGACGATCAGGTAGCCGCCGTTGGCCTGGTGGATAAGCCCGGGCTCGAGCAGGTGATGGTGGCTGAACACCGAGCCCTGCTCGGTCTGGAAATGGATGGCCCCGAACAGCTGCTCGGCGCTGAACTGGCGGGCATGGACGATGGGGATGGTGCTGTCGTGACGATGCACCATCAGGTTGATGAGGACAGGGTGGCTGAAGCCACCACCGGCCGCCACGTGCTGGGACAGCAGCGACAGGTAATCGGCAATCTTCTCGTCGTTGTCCTGTTTTTTCAGGATCCGCTGGACGATATGCTCCGCCTCCAGGTGGCGCGAGGACAGCTCCAGCAGTTGGCCCACCAGTTCGCAAAACTCGATGCCGGTGCCCACCTTGAGTCGCAGCCAAATTGGCTTTTGCGGATGATGCAGGTTTTCCGCATAGCAAAGATCGAACAAATCCGCGTGGTTGGCGTGCTTCTTGACCAGATCCTGCACCAGCTCTTCGTAATCGGCGCCGGCAAAGCCGTTCAGCAGCAGGATGGGGTTGACCGCGTTCAGCCCCGCCAGGGTGGCAAAGGCCGAATCGGCCCTGGCCTGCAGTGCACTGAAGGGCAGGGCAAAGGCATCGTTCAGGGTGGTGAGCTCGGGAAGCGGAAATACGGGGGTCAGTTCGGCGGGACTCAGTGGTTGCACTCGAAAACTCATCATCTGGGGTAAATTGCTGCCAGTATACTTGAGCCGGCGGACAGATCGAGCCTCGCCGGCAAAATCTCGCCCGGTTGATCATGGGATTGTCATTTTTTGGCCCTAAGGTGAAAGGGTCAGGGAGGAAGCGCCATGGTACTGGAACACTTGACCCGCCTCGATCATCGCCTGTTTCTCAAAAGCCAGGGCCACCGCCACTGGCAGCGCCGGGCCCGGCTGGCCCGCTGGGTGTCGCGTACCGGCGACGGCCCGCCCTATGCCCTGCTCGGGCTGCTGCTGTGGAGCAGCGGCCAGCCCGCGCTGCAGGGGTATGTACAGCAGGCGTTGCAGGCCTTCGCCTGGGAGCTGCCCTGTTATTTGTTGCTCAAGCAGCTCTTTCGCCGACGCCGCCCGGCCGTGGCCCTGCCCCAGGCACGGGTATTTATCACCCCCGCCGATACCTTCAGTTTTCCCTCCGGCCATACCGCCGCCGCCTTCGTCTTACTGACCCTGCTGTGGCTGCAGGCGGGGTTCCTGGCCCTGTGGCTGCTGCCCTGGGCACTGCTGGTGGGCTGGTCCCGGGTCTGGCTGGGGGTACATTTTCCCGGCGACATCATTGCCGGCATTGCCCTGGGCGCCAGTGCCGCCCTGCTGGCCGGGACCTAGGAGCAACAGGATGCGACTGCTTTATGGCGTTCAGGGAACCGGCAACGGCCACATTACCCGGGCCCGGCTGATGGCCAACGCCCTGGCCCGCCGCGGGGCGAGGGTGGATTTTATCTTTTCCGGGCGCCCTCCCGGGGAATATTTCGACATGGCGCCCTTCGGCGATTACCAGACCCGCGAGGGGCTGACCTTTGTCACCCGGCGGGGCCGCATTCGCCCGCTCGGCACCCTGCGCCGGTGCCGACCGGGGCAACTGTTGCGCGATATTCGCGAACTGCGCGTGCTCGACTATGACCTGGTGATCAATGACTTCGAGCCCATCAGCGCCTGGGCAGCCCGGAACGCGGGCGTGCCCTGCCTGGCACTGAGCCACCAGGCCTCCTTTTTGCACCCGGTGCCGCGAGCGGGCGGAGGCTGGCTGGCGGACATCCTGCTGCACCGCTTTGCCCCGGCGGATTATCATCTTGGCCTGCACTGGCACCACTTCGATCAGCCCTTGCTGCCGCCCCTGGTAGAGCCGCACCCGCCGGCCGGACGCGCCGATGAGCATCAAATCCTGGTCTATCTGCCCTTTGAATGTCCTTCGGCCATCACTCGCTTGCTGGCTCCCTTTGGCCATTATCGTTTCGTCAGCTTCCATCCCCGGGCCGAGCCCGGACGCAAGGGGACGCTGGAGTGGTATTCGCCCTCCCGCCAGGCATTCCGGGACTGTCTGCAACACAGTGCCGGAGTCATTGCCAACAGCGGCTTCGAACTGCCCTCCGAAGCCCTGAGCCTTGGCCGAAAACTGCTGGTCAAGCCGGTACAGGGCCAGTTTGAGCAGGCCTCCAATGCCCTTGCCCTGCAGCGGCTGGGACTGGCCCGGGTGATGCCGCAACTGGACCGGGAGGCGGTGGCCGGCTGGCTGGCCGCTCCGGCCGCCATGCCGGTGGCGTATCCGGAGATCGCTCCCCGGGTGGCGGACTGGGTGCTGGCGGGCCGCTGGGAACAGCGCCAGGCACTGTGCCAATCCTTGTGGGCAGAGGTGCGTTTTCCGCCCGGCCTGGGGCTGTCATAACCGCGTCATCTGGGCCTGGCACACTGGTGTTATTTGATGGCACAGGAACGCCCAGATCCATGGGTCGCAGGCATCCGGTTTCACTTTCCGTTATCCAGGGCCTGGTGCTTGCCCTGGGTATTCTCATGATTCTCTTTATCTGGGGCCTGTTCGTGCACCAGAACGCCCTGGCCCGGACAGAACAGCTGGATGCCAGGGCCGCCGAGCACCGCCATGTGGCGGTGATGGTGGCCGAGCACCTGCGCCAGATCACCGACCGGGCGGTGGCCATCGCCCGCCTGGCCGACCCGGCTACCGCCGCCTTCGGCCCCGAGCTGAGCCGCTTTCTGGCGGCCGATCCCATGTTCAGCCGGCTCAGCCTTTACGGGCCAGGCGGCGAGGGTCGCCATGCCAGCCATTCCCCCCTGGCGACGCTGCCGCCGGGCTGGCTGGCCCAGGTCAACAGTCAGGTTGCGCATTTTGGCTTCGTGCCCTTTCTGCCCACCCAAACGGCAGACCAGCCCCTGGCCGGTCGCTGGCGGTTGCCATTGCTGGTGCCCCTGGCCGACACCGGCGGCATCCACCTGGCCGGCATCATGCTGCTGGAGCTGGAACTGGGCTACCTCGCCGGTCTCTACCAACACCTTGAGCTGGGCCACAGCGGGCTTATCCGACTGGTCGACCGCCAGGGAGAAGAACGGATGCGCGCCAACGGCAGCGGCATGGTGGAAGGCGGCCACGCACCCGATAACCCGGGCTGGCCTAAGACCGGGCAGCACCAGGGGAGGGTGGACGCCGCCGGAGCACAAAGCCTGTTTCATGCCCTGCCTGAACAGGGGTTTGCGGTGCTGGTCAGCCGTCTGCACGACGACATGCTGGCCGGTTTTTACCAGCAACGCAGCCGCCAGTGGCTGCTTAAACTGCTGCTGAGCCTGGCCATCGCCGGCGCCGTGGGCTGGCTGGTGCGGCTGCTGCGCGATCAGCGCCAGTTCGTGCAGGCACTGGAGCAGTCCGGCCAGCAAAACCGTCTGCTCATCCAGCGCCTGGAACAGGCTCACAGCCGCAGCTCGGCGGCGGCGGCCACCGATCACCTGAGCGGCCTGTACAACCGCCGCCAGTTTATCGAGCTGGCCGGGCGCCAGTTGGCCGAGCAGCGCCAGCGGCGAGAGCTGAGCGCCCTGTTGTTTATCGACCTGGACCGCTTCAAATCCATCAACGATACCCTGGGCCACCACACGGGCGACCTGCTGTTGCAGGCGGTGGCGGGACGGATCCGGCGCATGCTGGCCGCAGGGGATCAGGCCGCGCGCTTTGGCGGCGACGAATTCGTGGTACTGCTGGCCGGCCAGCGCAGCGAAAGCCGCATCGAGGAATGGGTCCGGCGCCTCACCGAACGGCTCTCGGCCACCTACAGCCTGGAGGGCAGCGAGCTCAACACCAGCCCCAGCATCGGCATCGCCATCTGTCCGCGGGATGCCCAGGATATCGACGGCCTGCTGAGCTGTGCCGATGCCGCCATGTATTCGGCCAAACGGGCGGGGCGGGGCCAGTACCGCTTTTTCGATCCCTCGTTAAACCGGGTGGATATGGAAGAGTTCCAGCTGGAACAGGCATTGGGCGATGCCCTGCGGCTGGGCCAGATCCGCCTGCATTTCCAGCCCCTGGTGCGGGTTGGCTCCATGAGCCTGGCCGGTTACGAGGCCCTGGCCCGCTGGCAGCACCCGCAATTCGGGCTTATCTATCCGGATCGCTTCATCCCCATCGCCGAACGCAGCGGTTTTATCCTCGCCCTGGGGCGGGAAGTGCTGCGCCTAGCCTGCCGGGAACTTGCCCAGTGGCCGCCGGAGCGAACCCTGGCGGTAAACGTGTCGCCAATGGAACTCGGTCAGGCGGACTTTGCCGAGCGGGTCTTGGCCGAGCTGGCCCAGCAAGGGCTGGATCCCGCCCGGCTGGAGCTGGAAATCACCGAAACCTCGGTGCTGGAACGCCAGCAGTTGGCCATCCAGCAACTGTGCCGGCTGAAGGCGGCGGGGGTGGGCATTAGCCTGGACGATTTCGGCAAGGGCTATGCCGGCTTCGCCCATTTGCAGGCACTGCCGCTGACCCGCCTGAAAATAGAGCGCAGCCTGATAGCCCAGCTTTCCAACAGCCACGACGACAGTCTGATCGTCTCTTCCACCATAACCCTGGCCAAACGGCTGGCCCTGCAGGTGGTGGCCGAAGGGGTGGAAACCGCGGAGCAGCTGGTTTACCTCAAACTGGCCGGCTGCGACTTTGCCCAGGGTTATCATCTGGGGCGGCCCATGCCGGCCGAACAGCTGGCGGAATTTGAACAGGCTTTTTCCACCATGAGGGCAAGCGCATGATGCGTGTCTGGATAACCCTGCTGTTCCTGCTCCTGAGCCCGCCACTGCTGGCCGACTGCCACCCGGAGCGGCTGCGGTTCACCCTGATCCCGAAAAAGGACATCGACCAGCAAATTGCCGAATACCGGCCCCTGTTCGAGCTGCTGGAGCACGCGACCGGCCGGCGGGTGGAGGTATTCAGGGCCAGCTCCTACGACAGCGTGATCGACGCCCTGGTCTCCGGCGGGGTGGACTTTGCCGTCCTTGGCCCGGCCGCCTACGCCCTGGCACAGCAAAGGGAGCCCCGGCTGGAGCCCTTTGCCTCGCTGGCGATGGCCGAAGGCCATTTCACCCCGGCCGGACCCTATTACCACGCCCTGCTGCTGGTAAGGGGAGACAGCGAACTGCACCGGCTGGAGCAGTTGCAGGGTGTGCGGGTGGCCCTGAGCGACCCGGCCAGCACCTCGGGCGCGCTGATCCCGGCCAGCGAGTTTCCTCGGGCCGCAGGGATGCCGCTGGACGAGCTGTTCGGCGCCCGGATTTATGCGGGCTCCCACGACAAGGCGCTGGACGCGCTGCTCGAGGGGAGGGTGGAAGCGGCCTTTGTCTCCAGCGCCCGGGCGGACGAGTACCTTAGCCGGGGCATTATGGCCGCCGGCCAGGTGCGCGAGCTGTGGCGCTCGCGGCCCATCCATTACGATCCCTTCGTGTTTCGCGCCGGACTCTGCCCGCCGCTTAAGGACCGCATTGCCGCGCTGCTGACCGGATCGCCACGCGCACTGGCCCCCTTTCTGGCCAGCCAGCAGGCGCTGGCGGTAACCCGGGTGGAGCACAGCGACTACCTGGACATCATCCATCTGGTGACCGGCTCCGGCGAGCACTAACCGGGCGCCGGAGCGGTCAGTAGGTTCGTGTCCAGCCACTGGATAACACTTTCGCCTGTTTTGGCGAGTCGCAACGGGAGAATGGACGAGCGGACGCCTTTTATCCGGTACTGTCGAAAATGGCCGCCGAAAGCCGGTGCCAGGCCGAGCTGGACTTTTATTTTGAGTTGGCACAACGTCTGCCTGGTGGCCACAAACACGATGGTCTGTTCGACATACCGAATGCTGTGGCACTGGAAGCGATAGCCGACACTTTCCAGCAGATGATCAAGCCCCTTTATGTTGAAAAACTCAAACGGGACGGCAATAAACGGCTGGTCCGGTACCGGGATGTGCTGAAAAAACTAAAACAAACGCCTTTCGAGTTTGAGATCTTCAGCCAAAAGATGAAGGGAGCGCTGGGGCGAGAATGGCCGGATCCCAGGGTGGCGTCGGTGATCTTCGGGCTTAATCCATAGTAATGGAACAATGCCGCAAAAAATCACAGCGGCCAAAGTAACGGTACCGATAAATCTTTAAAACCGGGCGGCAGAACCCGGGTGTTCTGAACCTTATAATTTATTATTTAACATAATATACATTATGCGAAGCGTCATGTCAGAGGTAACCGCCGCCCGGCAGGCCTTGCCGGACGGCTTTTCCGGCGTTAGTCACTTAACCGGTCCAGGCGCTTGTTGGCGGCGCTTTCGTGACGTTCCACCTTGCCGGTATGCAAATACTGGCTGGTGGTGTCTATGCTGTCGTGGCCAGCGTCCGCCTGCACATGGGACAAGGGCCGGCCGTTGTAGTTGATGTCGTGGGTAATGCCGGTGTGGCGGATGCTGTGCACGGTCAGGGTGCGCATTTCGGCGGCGTCCTGGGCAAAACCATCGGCGGCGGCGGCCATAGCGGCGTTGTCGAGCAGTTCATTGAGCAGTTCCCGCAACTGGCGAATACCCAGATTGGCGTTGATCAGGCCCTGGTCCCGGCCCCGGCCGGCGGCCCGGTGGCGGACAAACAAGGGAATCTGTTCATTCGGCGCCGGCAGCGATGCCAGCCCCAGGTGGTGCCGGTAGCGCTCAAGCGCTGCCAGCAGTTCGCGAGAAACGGCCACAGTGCGCCTTTTGCCGCCCTTGCTGAGCGGAATGTGAAAACTCCAGATGTCGGTGTTGCCGTCGCGCCGAAACTGGCTCATCACCGGCGAAAAACCGGGCCGGGCCGCCACTTCGGAAATGCGCAGGTAACAGCCGTACATCAGCGACACCAAAAACAGGGTGCGTTCGTGGCGATCGGGCTCGGTATCCGCCAACCGCCGGGCCGTGGCCATGACGTATGACCACTGCAGATCGCTGAATACCCTCACCTCGTCCTCCTCGCCGGGCATCGGCGCCAGGCCGGGACGGGAGCCAAAGCGGCTGTGGCGCATCCACATCATCGCCGGATTGCGTTCGGTCACTTCCTCGTTGATGAGATAGGCATAAAAGGACGACAACACCGCCATTTTGGTTTTCAGCGCCTTGTCGCTCAACCGGTAAGGCTGCTCCCTTGCGTCAATCTTTTTGCCCAGAAACGGCCGCCACAACGGATTGGGCCGGCGTTCGCCCAGTTCCTTGTCGGCCACGAACTGGGCCACGTTGCGATAGGCAATCAGCGGCGTCGGCGGCGCCAGACAATAGTCCACATAGCGATTCATGGTGCGCCGGCCCGCTTCCAGCGGCGACAACTGCTCCACGTCGAAGCACCAGTGCAAAAAGGTGGTCAGCTCGCTGCGGTAGGTTTTGTAGTTGTTGTCGTTGAACCGGCTTTCCGCCAGCCAGTCCACCGCATGTTCATAGACAAAGGCGGCGTCGGGCACCCGGCACAGGGTCACCTCGGCAATATGCTGGTTGATCAGACTGTTGCCCTCTTCCAGCAGATGGGGTGCATCAAACAGGGGGATAACGGGGGGAAGCATCATGGGCCGGGTCCGGTCTGGGGTTGTGAGGTCGCGGCGCCGTGGCGGCGCAATGCCGATAAATCCAGTTATCGGCATCAGGCGGCTACTATAACCGGGACACCGGGACAATTCCAGGTCCCGGTATGCCCAACATATCAAGGAGTTGCCCATGAGAATTGCCGCTTTGAGCCTGGCCGGCCTGCTGGCCTGTTCCGCCCAGGCTGCCGTGATCACCGAAGAGCTGGAGTACCGGGTCGGCGATCAGACCTTCAAGGGATACCTGGCGATCGACGATGCCCACCCCGGCCCGGTGCCCGGCGTACTGGTGGTTCATGAATGGTGGGGACACAACGATTATGCCCGCCAACGGGCCGACATGCTGGCTGAGCTGGGTTATGCCGCCCTCGCCCTCGACATGTACGGCGATGGCCGGCAGGCCAGCCACCCCGAACAGGCCGGTGAGTTCGCCCAGGCCTCGCTGGCTTCCCTGCCCCAGGCCGAGGCCCGTTTCAATGCCGCCCTCGCCCTGCTCGCCGGGGATGGACGGGTGGATGGCGAGCGCATCGCCGCCATCGGTTATTGCTACGGCGGTGGTGTGGTGTTGCACATGGCCAGAAGCGGTGCCGATCTGGATGCGGTGGCCAGCTTCCACGGCTCGCTAACCCCCCTGGCAGCTCCCCTGCCCGCCGGCAGCCAGACCCGTATTGCCGTATTCAACGGCGCCGCCGATCCCATGGTGCCGGCCGAACAGCTCAGGGCGTTTCGCCAGGAAATGGAGGCCGCCGGCGCCGATTACCTGCTGGTGGATTATCCCGGCGCGCTGCACGGCTTCACCAATCCGGCGGCGGACCAGGCCGCAGCCCGGTTTGGCCTGCCCCTGGGCTACGACCGGGATGCGGATCAGGACTCCTGGCGGCAGTTGCAGGCGTTTTTGCAGGCCAGCCTGGCCCGCAAAGAGGAATAAGCGGGCGGCTCAGCGCCGCACTTCAAAATGAAAGCGGAAACGGCGGCGCTCTCCTTGCCGCTCGGTGTCCAGCACCCAGGCCCAGACCATGCGGGCCTCGGTGCAGGCCCCCACCAGGGCCTGGCCCTGCCAGAGGCCGGGCTCGGCCTGCTCAAGCAGCGCCGGTAGTGTCCCCATGTACATGCTCTCTCCTTCCAGCACGCTGCGCAGCACCCGAATCTCGGGATCGGAAAAGCGCACTTCCAGGGCGAATGGCTGCTCGGCGCCCAGCGATTCGGTGACCAGCCGGGCCTGTGCCTCCACGCCATCCTGCTGCTGCCGGCAGAGATGGTGAGCAATGTCACAAAACGGAATCTTTTCCGCCGCTTTTTCCGGCGGCTCGGATACGGTAGTGCAGGTTCGCAGCCAGAAGGCGCCGGACAAAACCCCTGTCACCACCAAAATTTGGACCAGCCGGGGGCCGGTAAGACGCTCTCTCATCCCCATTATCATCCTGTTTTGCACACAATCCACCGGGCCGGTTGATCTCGATCAAGGCGTGCCCTTATGCCTTATGGCGGCGTTAAGTGGTAATCATATTACTGTTTATACTGTTATTTTTGCAGCCACTCATTTATCATCTGCGCTGTGTTTTGGTGCCCGGCCTCTTTATTAACAAAGGCTTAACAAAGCGGACAGGCATCCGGAACCGCCGATGTAAAACCGGTTGTCTTTTATCCTTCCGATGTGAGCACCCTGGGTGAGCACAAAACCTGAATAACAGCAGTGGAAGCGGAACTATAACGATGAGTCAAACTAATAATCAACCAAACTACAACTACACCGTAGTTCGTCAGTTTACGGTCATGACCGTAATCTGGGGCGTTGTAGGTATGTCGTTGGGCGTGCTGATCGCGGCACAGCTTATCTGGCCTGCCCTCAACTTCGAAACTCCCTGGCTAACCTATAGCCGGTTACGCCCGTTGCACACCAATGCGGTTATTTTCGCCTTCGGTGTCAGCGCCCTGATGGCCACCTCCTTTTACGTGGTGCAGCGTACCTGTCAGACCCGTCTGTTCGGGGGCCCGCTGGCGTCCTTCGTATTTTGGGGCTGGCAGGCCATTATCCTTTCGGCCGTGATCACCCTGCCGCTGGGCTATACCACCACCAAAGAATACGCCGAACTGGAGTGGCCCATCGACATCGCCATTGCGGTAGTGTGGGTGTCTTATGCCATCGTGTTCTTCGGTACCCTGTACAAGCGCAACACCTCCCACATCTATGTGGCCAACTGGTTCTACGGCGGTTTCATCCTGACCGTGGCGGTGCTGCACATCGTCAACAGCATGGCGATCCCGCTGAGCGGCATGAAGTCCTACTCCATGTACTCCGGCGCCGCCGACGCCATGGTGCAGTGGTGGTACGGCCACAACGCCGTGGGCTTCCTGCTCACCGCCGGCTTCCTTGGCATGATGTACTACTTCGTGCCCAAGCAGGCCGGTCGTCCGGTGTATTCCTACCGCCTGTCCATCGTGCACTTCTGGGCGCTGATCACCCTGTATATCTGGGCCGGTCCGCACCACCTGCACTACACTGCCCTGCCCGACTGGGCCCAGTCCCTCGGCATGGTGATGTCGCTGATCCTGTTCGTGCCCTCCTGGGGTGGCATGATCAACGGTATCATGACCCTGTCCGGTGCCTGGCACAAACTGCGCTATGACCCCATTCTGCGCTTTTTGATCGTGTCCCTGTCGTTCTACGGCATGTCCACCTTCGAAGGCCCCATGATGGCGATCAAGACGGTCAACGCCCTGTCCCACTACACCGACTGGACCGTCGGCCATGTGCACTCCGGTGCCCTGGGCTGGGTTGCCATGGTGTCTATCGGCTCCGTATACCACCTGATCCCCAACCTGTTCGGCCAGGAACGCATGTACAGCGTACGCCTGATCAACGTCCACTTCTGGCTGGCCACCATCGGCACCGTGCTGTACATCGTCGCCATGTGGATAAGCGGTGTAATGCAGGGCCTGATGTGGCGTGCGGTGAACGAGGACGGCACCCTGACCTACAGCTTTGTCGAGAGTCTGCAGGCGTCCTATCCGTTCTACTTCGTCCGTTTCCTTGGCGGTTGCTTCTTTGTCGCCGGTATGCTGCTGATGCTGTACAACGCTTACCGTACCATCAAGGCGCCGAAAGGCTCCCTGCAAGCTATCCCCCAACCGGCCTGAGGAGACTCGTGAATGAAAAACCGTCATGAACTGGTCGAAAAGAATGTCACCTGGCTGGCAATTCTGACCGTTGTCGCCATCAGCTTCGGTGGTTTGGTAGAAATCGTGCCGCTGTTCTTCCAGCAGCAAACCAACGAGCCGGTCGAGGGCCTGCGTCCCTACACCGCGCTGGAAATGGAAGGCCGCGACATCTACATCCGCGAAGGCTGCCACGTGTGCCATAGCCAGATGATCCGTCCGTTCCGCGCCGAAACCGAGCGCTACGGCCATTATTCGGTTGCCGGTGAAAGCGTGTGGGAGCACCCCTTCCTGTGGGGCTCCAAGCGTACCGGTCCGGATCTGGCCCGGGTGGGTGGCCGTTACTCCGACGAGTGGCACCGGGTTCACCTGATCGACCCCCGTGCCGTGGTGCCCGAGTCCAACATGCCCGCCTTCCCCTGGCTGGAAACCAACACGCTGGACGGCAAGCACACCGCCGACAAACTGCGTCTGTTCCGGGACAGCTTCGGCGTTCCCTATACCGATGCCGATATTGAAGGTGCCGAAGCGGCTGTGAAGGGCAAGTCCGAAATGGACGCCATTATCGCCTATCTGCAATCCTTGGGACACGCCCTTAAATAACCGGAGTCGATGATGGATATCAGTACCTTGGAAGCCCTGAAGCCTATGCTGATAAGCTTTCAGACCCTGGCCTTGCTGGTGTTGTTTGTAGGCATCGTATGGTGGGCCTACAGCAAGCGCCGAAAGGGAAAATTCGATGACGCCGCCAACTCCATCTTCGAGGAGGAGCAGGGCGAGCAACGTCGCCAGGGTACTGAGCAGGATCGCGCAGGAGCTAACAAAAAATGAATACTTTTCTAAGTGTATTTGTAACCGTGATCAGTCTGGGCACCATTTTCGGCTGCCTGGCACTGCTCATCTGGTGCACCCGTGACAAAATGGGGATAGAAGAAGGCGCCCCCACCGGCCACACCTTCGACGGCATCTCCGAAATCAACAACCCCCTGCCCAAGTGGTGGAGCTACCTGTTTGTTTTCATGATCGTGTTCTCGCTGATCTACCTGGCGCTGTATCCCGGTCTTGGCAACTTCAAGGGCCTGCTCGGCTGGCAGAGTTCCAACCAGGACATCCGTTCCCTTGAGGAATCCCGCGCCGCCTCGGCGGCAGCCCGGGAAGAAGGTCGCCTGGTGCAGTACGAGCGCGAGATGGTGAAGGCCGATGAAGTGTTCGGCGCCCGTTTCCGCGAACTGGCCTATGAGGCCGATGGCCAGACCTACCGCGCCATCGCCGACATCGCCCAGGACGAGGAAGCCACCAAGGTAGGCCAGCGCCTGTTCCTGCAAAACTGTGCCCAGTGCCACGGCTCCGATGCCCGCGGCGCCCGCGGCTTCCCCAACCTGGCGGACGCCGACTGGCTGTGGGGTGGCACTCCGGACCAGATCAAGGCCACTATCATGCACGGCCGCCAGGGCGCCATGCCGGCCTGGGGCGACAGCCTGGGTGAGGACGGTGTGCGCGAGGTGACTTCCTATGTGCTGAGCCTGTCCGGCCGCAAGGTGGACGAAGTGGAAGCCCAGAAGGGCCAGGCCCGCTTCGCGGTCTGTGCCGCCTGCCACGGCATGGACGGTACCGGCAACGTGGCCATGGGTGCGCCCAACCTGACCGACGGCATCTGGCTGTACGGCGGCTCCCGCGCCGCGGTGGAAGACTCCATCCGCCATGGCCGCGCCGGCGTCATGCCCGCCTGGAAGGACATCCTGGGTGAAGACAAAGTGCAGTTGCTGTCCGCCTATGTGTACAGCCTGAACAACAACTGACAAGGCCCCCGGGCTTGAATTAAAAGCCCCGCTCGCCGGGGCTTTTGTTATAGTAAGCCGTTCTTTTTCGCAGTAGGAATCCATATGCAACAACGTCAATGGTATCGGCAGTTCTGGCCCTGGTTTCTGATCACCCTGCCCCTGTGCGCCGTGGTGGCCAGTATTTATACCCTGCACCTGGCCAGCTCCGGTGCCGACAGCATGGTGGTGGATGACTACTACAAAAAAGGCCGGGCCATCAATCAGGATTTGAGCGAGCTGCAGCGCGCCGAGCAGCTCGGCCTGCTGGCCGAACTCAGCTACCGGGACGGCCAGTTGGCGCTGGTCATGCAGGGCGAGCACAATAACGGCGAGGCGGTTCGCCTGCGCTTCAGCCATCCCACCCTGGCCGACCAGGATCTGGATCTGCTGCTGACCAGCGATGCCGCCGGTGTCTATCGCCACCGTCCCGAGCAGGCGCTGATGGAAGGCTCCTGGAACCTGCAAATTGAAGCCTTCGACGGTCGCTGGCGCCTGCACCAGCGCATTGTCCTGCCCATCGCCGACCGCCTCCTCGTCCGCGCCGGAGGCTAGGCATGGCGGGCTGTTTCCACTGCGGCGAGCCGCTGCCCCTCGACGCCGCCTTCAGCGCCACCCTGGACGGCGAATCCCGCCAATTCTGTTGCCCCGGTTGCCGGGCGGTGGCGGAAACCATCATCGCCTGCGGCCTCGGCAGCTACTACCAGCACAGAACCGGCACCGCCCCCCGGGCCGAGGCGCTGCCCGATGAACTGCAACGGCTGCAGCACTATGACCTGGACGAAATCCAGCAGGATTTCGTCCAGGTCCGGGAGCAGGATATCCGGGAAGTGCAGTTGTCCATCGGTGGCCTGAGCTGCGCCGCCTGCGCCTGGCTTATCGAACGCCACCTGTCCCAGGTGCCGGGGGTGGTGCAAATCCAGGTCAATACCACCACGGAGCGGGCCCGGCTGCGCTGGCACGGCCGCCAGACCCGGCTCAGTACCCTGCTTGCCGCCTTTACCCATATTGGCTATCAGGCCCGCCCTTTCCTCCCCCACCAGCACGAGCAGGCCTACAACCGGGAGGTAAAATCCTATCTGCTGCGCCTGGGCGTGGCCGGCATTGCCAGCATGCAGGTGATGATGGTGGGTTTTGCCCTGTACGAGGACTTGTTTCCGGATATCGACGGCGAGCTGGTGCAGTATTTTCGCTGGATAAGCCTGTGGTTATCGGTGCCGGTCATGGCCTACTCGGCCCTGCCCTTCTACCGCAACGCCTGGCGGGGCGTCAGAAACCGGGCGCTGAACATGGACTTGCCGGTCTCCCTGGCCATGGTGTTCGCTTTTGTGGCCTCGGTTTATGCCACCGTCACCGCCACCGGCGAGGTGTATTACGAGTGCGTGTCCATGTTTGCCTTTCTGTTGCTGACCGGCCGTTTTCTGGAAATGCGGGCCAAGCGCAAGGCTTCGGAAACCACGGCCAACCTGACTCACCACATTCCCCTGCTGGCCCGGCTGGAAACCGCCGGCGGCGAGCAGGAGGTAGCCGCCCGCACCCTGCTGCCGGGCCAGGTGGTGAGGGTCTCTCCCGGCACCGTGATCCCCGCCGACGGCCATATCCTGGAGGGACGCACCAGCGTCGACGAGTCCATGCTCACCGGCGAGCACCTGCCGGTGACCCGGGGACCGGGCGAGGCGGTATTTGCCGGCACCACCAATGTGGAGTCGCCGCTGCGGCTCAGGGTCAGCCGCGCCCTGGCCGATGCCCGGGTGTCGGAAATCCTGCGCGCCCAGGATGACGCCCTGGCAGACAAGCCCAGGGTCGCCATTCTCGCCGACCAGCTGTCCCGCTATTTTGTCGCGGCCCTGCTGCTGGCCACCCTGGGTACCTGGCTTATCTGGCTGCAACTGGATCCGGACAAGGCATTCTGGGTCATGCTGTCGGTGCTGGTGGCCACCTGCCCTTGCGCCCTTTCCCTGGCTACCCCCACGGCCCTGACCGTGGCCACCTCCCGGCTGACCCGCAGCGGCGTGCTGGTGCGCCGTGCCCATGTGCTCGACACCCTGCCCAAGGCCAGCCGCATGGTATTCGACAAAACCGGCACCCTCACCCAGGGCCGGGTGGCGCTGACCGCCACCGAATCGCTGGGAAACCTGACTACTGAGCAGGCCCTGGCCATTGCCGCCGCCCTGGAGGCCGGGTCGGAGCACCCCATCGCCCGTGCCTTTGTCCCTTTTCAGGATACGGCCATGGTGGTGACCGGACGGGAAAACCGGGTCGGGCGCGGCGTCAGCGGCCTGATCGACGGCCGCCGCTGGCGCCTGGGCAGTGGCCGCTGGCTCAATCCGGACGCCACCGATCCCGGCCTGTGCGTATATCTGGCCGATGATGCGGGCCTGCAGGCCCGCTTCCTGCTGGAAGACCCCCTGCGCGAAGACGCCGCCCTCCTGGTCCGTCGCTGCCGGGAGCTGGGGCTGGCCACCACGCTGCTGACCGGCGATGGCTCCGGCCAGGCGGATCAGGTGGCCGACAGCCTGGGAGTGGACGAACTGGTCAAAAACGCCGACCCCGACGACAAGCTGGCTTATCTGCGCCGGCGCGACGCCGCCGGCGACATTTGCCTGATGGTGGGCGATGGCATCAATGACGCTCCCGTGCTGGCGGGTGCCCATGCCTCCTTCGCCATGGCCGGCGGCACCGACATCGCCAAAAACAGCGCCGACGCCATTCTGCTGGGCGATGATCTGCAACGGCTGCTGACCGCCCGCCATATTGCGGTACGCTGTCGCCGGGTGATCAAACAGAATTTTTCCTGGGCGCTCGGCTACAACCTGGTGATACTGCCCCTGGCCGCCACCGGCCATGTCTCGCCCTGGTTCGCCATGCTCGGCATGTCCGCCAGCTCGCTGGTGGTGATGTCCAACTCCCTGAGGTTGTCCCGCTGATGAACGATAATGAAATCTGGTACCTGATCATCCCCATCGCCATGATTTTCGTGGCCATTGCCATCGCCCTGTTCTTCTGGTCGGTGAAAAGCGATCAGTTCGAAGACCTGGATCGCCAGGGCAACAACATCCTGTTCGACGACGACAGCGACTCCCATCACCGGGCCCAGTCCCGCACCACAGCCGACGATAGTGATGACCGGTCAGCTTGACGCCGGCGCGGCGCTGCTCATCGGTTTGCTCGGCGCCGGCCATTGCATCGCCATGTGCGGCGGCGTGGCGGCCGCCTTTTCCCTGGCCATACCCGCCGGCCAACGGCGCTGGCACTGGCTTTACCTGCTGGCCTACAACCTTGGCCGCATCGCCAGCTACGCTCTGGCCGGGGCCTTGGTCGGTGGCCTGTTCGCCGGGCTGGCGGAGCTGGGGCCAGGACGGCAGGGGCTGGGCCTGCTGCGGGTACTGGCCGGGGTAATGATGATACTGCTCGGGCTTTACCTGGCCCGCTGGTGGAGCGGCCTGCTGCACCTGGAGCGCATCGGCCAGCGGCTGTGGCGGCATCTCAAGCCCCTGGCCGGACGCTGGGTGCCCTTTCGCCATCCCCTGTCCGCCCTGCCCTTTGGCATGGTATGGGGCTGGTTGCCCTGCGGCTTGGTCTATTCCGCCCTCACCTGGAGCGCGGTGTCGGGCAGCGCCGCGCAAGGTGCCCTGGTGATGGCGTTGTTCGGCCTGGGCACCCTGCCGACCCTGCTGGCGCTGGGCGGACTGGCGGGCTCGCTGCGTCACTGGCTCAATCATGCCGGCTTCCGGCGCGTCTCAGGCATCTTGTTGATTCTTTACGGATTGTTCACCTTTTATCAGGCCCTGGTGCTGCTTTACTAAGCTATTAAGTGCCGGTCTTTGGTGCTATGATTGAGGCGTGATATCAACAACGCGTCGGGCACATGGGAAATCAGACTAAAATCAGCAAGCCGGCCCCCGCCGGCCGCGCCATCCACTGTCAGGATTGCAGCATCAGCCAGCTGTGCATTCCGCTCGGTCTTAATTCCGACGAGCTGGACGAGCTGGACAACATCATCGAACGCAAGAAACCCATCCAGAAGGGACAGGAGCTGTTCAAGGCGGGCGAGCCGCTGAAATCGCTCTATGCCATCCGCGCCGGCACCGTCAAGTCCTACACCATTACCGAACAGGGCGACGAACAAATCACCGCCTTTCACCTGGCCGGCGATCTGGTGGGCTTCGATGCCATCAATACCGGCTCCCACCCCTCTTTCGCCCAGGCCCTCGAAACCGCCATGGTATGCGAGATCCCCTACGAAATCCTGGACGATCTGTCCGGCAAGATGCCCCGGCTGCGGCAACAGATCATGCGGTTGATGAGTAATGAAATCAATGGCGACCAGCAGATGATACTGTTGCTGTCTAAAAAGACCGCCGAAGAACGGCTTGCCGCCTTCCTCCATGGCCTGTCGAGCCGCTATGCCCAGCGCGGCTTCTCGCCCCGCGAATTCCGCCTGACCATGACCCGTGGCGACATCGGTAACTACCTCGGCCTGACCGTCGAAACCGTCAGCCGGCTGCTCGGCCGTTTCCAGAAAAGCGATTTGATTGAAGTGGACGGCAAGTATATCCGTATCCTGGATCTGCCTCTGCTGGCCCGTCTGGCCGGTGTGCCGGCGGCGTCCTGAACCACCCGGGAGGGAGCCTGTTATGATCAAGTATCAACATATTCTGGTGGTGGTCGATCCGGTGGCCGAGGTTCAGCCCGCGCTGCACCGGGCGGTCTCGGTCGCGGCACTGGAAGATGACGCCGCCATCACCCTGTTCCTGCCCATCTACGATTTTTCCTATGAAATGACCTCCATGCTCTCTAGCGAAGAGCGGGACGAAATGCGCGAAGGTGTGGTCCAGGGGCGGGAGGAATGGCTTAAGACCTTGCTGGATCCCTATAAGGACAGCAAGATCCGCTTCAACCTCAAGGTAGTTTGGCACAGCCGCCCCTTTGAGGCCATTATCCAGCAGGTGCAGGACGGCGGCCACGATCTGGTGGTGAAAAGCACCCACAAGCATGCCCTTATCCAGTCCTTTATCTTCACCCCCACCGACTGGCACCTGCTGCGCAAGTGCCCCTGTCCGGTGCTGCTGGTCAAGGAGCGGGACTGGCCCATGGGCGGCAAGGTGCTGGCGGCGGTCAACTGCTGCAGCGACGATCCGGCCCAGGAAGCGCTCAACAACAAAATCATCGGTGAAAGTGCCGAGGTGGCACGCCTGCTGTCATCCGAGCTGCACCTGGTCAACGCCTACCCGGTTACCCCGGTGAACATGGCGCTGGAGCTGCCTGATTTTGATCCCCATGCCTATAATGCCGCGGTGCGCAAGCATCACGAACGGGCTCTGTACGAGTATGCGGTGCGCTTCGATCTCGAGTCCCGGGCACTGCACCTGCAGGAAGGGTTGGCCGAGGAAGTCATCCCGGCCTGTGCCGGCGACATTGACGCCAGCCTGGTGATCCTGGGCTCGGTGGGCCGGACCGGGCTGTCCGCCGCTCTGCTCGGCAACACCGCCGAGCACGTCATCGACAAGCTCGACTGCGACGTCCTGGTCCTGCGCCCCGACGCCTGATCCCGCCACTGGCGCCTTGCCCTCGGGGCGCCAGTCACTATAATAGCCCCCAGTTTTTTCGCCGGGGTCATCATGTCTGTTCAAACCGCCAAGCAAGTGTACAACTTCAACAAGCTGCAGAAGCGGCTGCGCCGCCACGTGGGTGAAGCCATTGCCGATTTCAACATGATTGAAGACGGCGACAAGATCATGGTCTGCCTGTCCGGCGGCAAGGACAGCTATGCCCTGCTCGACATACTGCGCAACCTGCAGGCCCATGCCCCCATCCGCTTCGACATCGTTGCCGTCAACCTGGACCAGAAGCAGCCCGGTTTTCCCGAGCATGTGCTGCCCGCCTACCTGGACCAGCTGGGGGTGGAATACAAAATTGTCGAGGAAGACACCTATTCCATCGTCAAGGACAAGATCCCCGAGGGCAAAACCACCTGCTCCCTGTGCTCGCGGCTGCGCCGGGGCATACTGTACCGCACCGCCAGCGAGCTGGGCGCGACCAAGATAGCCCTGGGCCACCACCGGGACGATATTCTGGAAACCCTGCTGCTCAACATGTTCTATGGCGGTACCCTGAAATCGATGCCGCCCAAACTGGTGAGCGACGACGGCAGGCATGTGGTGATCCGTCCCCTGGCTTACTGCAAGGAAAAGGATCTGGTGCGCTACGCCGAAGCCAAGGCCTTTCCCATCATCCCCTGCAACCTGTGTGGCTCTCAGGAAAACCTGCAGCGCCAGGCCATCAAGAGCATGCTGCAGGAATGGGATCGCCGCTTCCCCGGCCGCATCGAAAGCATGTTCCGCTCGCTGCAGAACCTGGTGCCCTCCCACCTGCTGGATCACCAGCTGTTCGATTTCAAGGGTATCGACCGCAACTCCGGCGTCATCGACGGCGGCGATCTCGCCTTTGACAAAGCGGAGTTCTCGCCCCGCTTTGTCGACGAGGATGATGAAGAAAACGACGCCGATTTCGGCGAGCGGCTGCAGATTATCGAACTGAAATAAGAAAAGGCGCCTCGGCGCCTTTTTGATAGCCGGCAAATTTCTTGGCTGATCTGAACTGACAACACCTATGCCCGAGCAGAGGACAAAGGGAACCGCTCCGCCGACCGTCACATGCCATGGATGGCATGTGCGAGCTTACATTGAGGTACTTGTAGCGTGTCGGCGGAGTGGGCCCTTTGGCCGACTCATGCCTGAGGAACAGACGACTTTGTCAACAAACCGAATGGCGCCGAGGCGCCTTTTTGAGTTACAGCCAGGGGCTGATCCGCACCGCCGGCA
Organism: Zobellella taiwanensis; assembly: GCF_003012795.1. Lineage (GTDB taxonomy): Bacteria > Pseudomonadota > Gammaproteobacteria > Enterobacterales > Aeromonadaceae > Oceanimonas > Oceanimonas taiwanensis. The sequence continues at coordinate 102,222 of NZ_PXYH01000002.1, read as the reverse complement.
GCGTCAGGCTCCGCTCCTCGGCCAGTTGTGAATCGGAAAGCTCCAGCCGCTCCTTGCCACCGAGTTGTTGCCCTGGCTCGGCGGCCACCAGATGCAGCCCCTTCAGTTCGGGCACAAAGTAACGGCCCGGCCAGCCCGCCATTTTTTTCAGCAGCAGGTCCATCTCCTGCCGTACCTCGCGCAGCCGGGCCAGCGATATCTCGCCGGCGTCCAGCTCAGCCTGAATCTTGATGGCGATATCGCAACGTTCGGGATCCTCCACTTCCAGTGCCACCACCGCCTTGTCCAGATCGAGCTGCTTGTCGTAGGGCAAGCGGAACTGGCCATGGGGCAGCACTTCCACCTGGCCGCGGATGTCCTGGGCGACCCGCACTTCACCGGATTCAATCCGGCACATCCCATCCCCGTTCTGGCGAATCAGATAAAATCCCAGGTGGGCCTGCTCCACCCTGGCCTTGGCCACGGTGTCCAGGTGCTTGTAAAACCCGCTGTATCCCAGGTTAAGGGTACCGGCCCAGGACGAGCCGGCAAACAGCGCCAGGGTGGCGCAGCAAATAATGGCCTTCATGCTTCGAAATGATCCTTGCTGTCGGTACCGGCCTGACCGGCGGAGGGCATTGGCCCGGTGGCGGCGTCCCCTTCGATACCGCAGGCCTCCCGGTAGATAATGCCCTTCACCACGATGTAGAGCGGCGCTACCCAGATAAGTCCGATGCCAAAACTCATTACCGCTGCCATGAACAGCAGCACCAGCAGCATGTGGATCAACATCATCGCCAGCCACTGGCGGGCAAACAACCGTAACGAGGTCAGTATCGCCTGCAGCGGCGTCATGCCTTTTTCCAGGATCAGCGGAAAAGTGAACATCAGCGCCACACTCAGGATCAGGGTCGGCAGCAATGACAGCATGGGCGGCAGCCCCAGGCTCTGGCCCAGGGGCAGGAACAGGCTGGTGAGCAGGCCCATGATCATGCTGGCCAGGGCCAGGGGGAGCAGGTAGCGGAAATAATCGAAAATCTGGCTGGGCCGAATGGGCCGGCCGGCGGCGCGATGGATCCCCATCATGTCCAGGCCGCCGCTCATCGGCGCCATGATCATGGAGATCAGCAGGCCGAGCAGGCTGGTGCTCCACACGGATTCGTCCCCTTCCCCGGCAGTCAGCACCAACAGCTGGTTAAGCAGCAGCCAGCTGCCGACCACGCCGATGGCGGCCAGCAGCATGGTCAACTTGGCGCCGTAAATACGCTGCCAGGCTTCCTGGAACACCGCCCTGGGGGTCAATGTAAAACCCTGTTCCAGGGACTGGCGCAGCCGGTTATATCCTGATTCGTTCATAATGCATTCTCATTCATTGGTTGGCCCCATTATAACGGATGCACCGCTTCCGGTAACCCGTGCTAAGCCGTTATAAAATTTGGGGATTTTTGTCAGACCAGAAACAGTAAATCAACATGTTCCGACGACAAAAATTCACTTTGATTTATAGAGTACGGGGTCTAGAATGCGCGCTCATTTTACTACCAGAACGCGGCGCGTTTTCATCGAGGTGAATAAGGGCAAATGGCCGACAACAAAGCACCCATCGTCTCCCTGACCGGTATCGGCAAACAGTTTGACGGCAAAGCTATCATAGAAAACCTGGATTTATCCATTTATGACGGCGAATTCCTCACTATCCTGGGCCCCTCCGGTTGCGGCAAGACCACGGTATTGCGCCTGATTTCCGGACTGGAAGAGGCGGACGCGGGGCGTATCACCCTGGCCGGCGAAGACGTGACCCGGGTTCCGGCGGAGCAGCGCCACGTCAATACCGTGTTCCAGAGCTATGCCCTCTTCCCCCACATGACCATTTTCGACAACGTGGCCTTTGGCCTGCGGATGCAAAACGTGGCGGCGGACGAGATCCGGCCCCGGGTGCTGGAAGCGCTAAAGATGGTGCAACTGGAGCAGATGGCGGCCCGTTATCCGCACCAGCTGTCCGGCGGCCAGCAGCAGCGTATCGCCATTGCCCGAGCCGTGGTCAACCGGCCCAAGGTGCTGCTGCTCGACGAATCCCTCAGTGCCCTTGACTATAAACTGCGCAAGCAGATGCAGACCGAGCTCAAGGCGCTGCAGCGCCGGCTTGGCATCACCTTTGTGTTCGTCACCCACGACCAGGAAGAAGCCCTGTCCATGTCCGACCGCATTGTGGTGATGCAGGGTGGCAAAGTAGTGCAGGACGGCGCGCCCCGGGATATCTACGAGTCGCCGGCCAACCTGTTCGTGGCTCGTTTCATCGGTGAAATCAACATCATGGACGGCGAGTTGCTCGCCCCCGCCGATACCGCCGGCGCCTGGCGCGCCCGGGTCGAGGGCCGCGAGTGCCTGGTCCATACCCAGGACAGTTTCAGTGCCGGCGACCGGGTCTGCGTACTGCTGCGCCCGGAAGATCTGCGCATGTCGATGCTCAAGGTCGGCGAGCAGGCCAGGGGCGTGGCCGGCCGCATCCTGGACCGCCAGTACAAGGGTGCGACCCTGGATTCCCTGGTGGAGCTGACCTCCGGCCAGCAGATCCTGATCTCCGAGTTCTTCGACGAGGACGATCCGGACTTTGACTATCGCCTCGGACAACAGGTGGATATCACCTGGGTCGACAGCTGGGAGGTGGTCCTGCCCTATGAACAGCACTAACGGTTTTCGCAACCTGGCCATCAGCCTGATCGTCGGTTGGCTGCTGCTGTTTGTGTTTCTGCCCAACCTGATGATCATCGCCACCAGTTTCCTGACGCGCGATCATGCCAGCCTGGTGAGCCTGGTATTCACCCTGGAAAACTACGCACGGCTGTTTGATCCCCTGTACTTCCAGGTGCTGTGGCACTCGGTATTCATGGCCGGCACCGCCACCCTGATCTGCCTGCTGGTGGGCTACCCCTTCGCCTTTATCATCGCCCAGTTGCCGGCGCGCTGGCGGCCTTTCCTGCTGTTTTTGGTGATAGTGCCGTTCTGGACCAACTCCCTGATCCGCACCTATGCACTCAAGGTGGTGCTGGGTACCAAGGGGCTGCTCAACAACGCCCTGCTCGGACTTGGCCTGATCGACCAGCCGCTGCGCATTATGTTCACCGAGGTGGCGGTGATCATCGGCCTGGTTTACATACTGCTGCCTTTCATGATCCTGCCCCTGTACTCGGCCATCGAGAAACTCGACGGTCGCCTGCTGGAAGCTGCCCGGGATCTCGGCGCCGGCGCCTGGTCGCGCCTGGTGCGGGTGATTTTACCGCTGACCATGCCCGGCATTGTGGCCGGCTGCCTGCTGGTGTTCCTGCCGGCCATGGGCATGTTCTATATCTCCGACCTGCTGGGCGGGGCCAAGAACCTGCTGATCGGCAATATCATCAAGACCCAGTTCCTCAATATCCGTGACTGGCCCTTCGGCTCGGCGACCAGCGTGACCCTGACGGTGCTGATGGCGGCCTTGATCTTCGTCTATTACCGGGCCGGCAAGCTGCTGAACAAGAAGGTGTCCATCGATGACTAAGTGGTTCAAGGGCGCTTACCTGCTGCTGGTGTTCGCCTATCTGTACATTCCCATCGGCGTACTGATCATCAATTCCTTCAACAGTTCCCGCTATGGCATCCGCTGGGACGGCTTCACCTGGGACTGGTACAGCCGTCTGCTCAATAACGCCAGCCTGATGGAGGCGGCCCGCCATTCGGTGACCATTGCCCTGGTATCGGCCACCCTGGCGGCGCTGATCGGCACCCTGGCGGCGGTGGCTCTGTACCGCTACCGCTTTCGCGGCAAGGGTTTCGTGGGCGGCATGCTGTTTGTGGTGATGATGTCGCCGGATATCGTCATGGCCATTTCGCTGCTGGCCCTGTTTGTGGTGCTGGGTATTTCGCTCGGCTTCTGGTCGTTGCTGTTTGCCCACATTACCTTTTGCCTTCCCTTTGTGGTGATCACCGTCTATTCGCGCCTCAAGGGATTTGATCTGCGCATGCTGGAGGCCGCCAAGGATCTGGGTGCCAGTGAGTTAGTGACCTTCCGGAAAATCATCTTTCCGCTGGCCAGGCCCGCCATTGCCGCCGGTTGGCTGCTGAGCTTCACCTTGTCCCTGGATGATGTGATCGTCAGCTCCTTCGTGACCGGACCGGCTTATGAAATCCTGCCGCTGAAGATCTATTCCATGGTCAAGGTGGGCGTTTCCCCCGAGGTAAACGCCCTGGCCACCATCATGCTGGCAGTATCGCTGGTGCTGGTGGTGTTGTCTCAACTTCTGTTAAGGGATAAACGCTGATATGCAATCCTGGTTTCGTCCTCTGGCCATTGCGGTGGCCGCCACCCTGCCCGTGATGGCGCAGGCCCAAGACCGCCTGTCCGTCTACGCCTGGGCGGAATACCTGCCCGACGGCGTGTTGCAGTCCTTCACCAAGGAAACCGGGATCAAGGTGGATTATGCCACCTTCGATTCCAACGAGGCGCTTTATGCCAAGCTGAAACTGCTGCAAACCAGTGGTGCCAGCGAAAGCTACGATCTCATCTTCCCCTCCAGCTATATGCTGAGCAAGATGGCCCGCGAAGGCATGCTGCAACCGCTCGACAAGAGCAAGCTGCCCAACCTGTCGCAACTGGAGCCGAGCCTGCTGGATCGGGAATTCGATCCGGGCAACCGCTTCAGCGTACCTTACGCCTTCGGCAGTACCGCCATCGCCGTCAACCGGGACGATCTGGCCGACGCCAACATCACCGCCTGGCAGGATCTGTGGGACAGCCAGTGGCAGGGCCAACTGATGCTGACCGACGATATCCGCGAGAACTTCCAGATGGCGTTGCTGACCCTGGGCCACTCCGCCAACAGCCGCGAGCCGGAGGAGATCAAGGCCGCCTACGAGAAACTGCTGACCCTGCAGGACAACGTGTTGCTGTACAACTCCGACAACCCGCGCATGCCCTATGTCGCCGGTGAGGTTTCGCTTGGCCTGATCTGGAGCGACCAGGCCTACAAGACTCAGCAGGACGGCATGAATCTGGAGTATGTCTATCCGGAAGAAGGCGCCATCTTCTGGGTGGACAGCGCTGCCGTGCCCGCCAATGCCAAGTCGGCAGACGCCGCTCACCAGTTCATGGACTATCTGATGCGTCCGGACGTGGCCGCCATGATCATCCAGGAGCTGGGTATCGCCGTGCCCAACCAGGGCGCCCGGGCCCTGCTGCCGACCGATGTCGCGGACAACCCCGTGCTGTTCCCCTCCTCCGAGACTGTGGCAAAGGGACATTTCCAGGACGATCTGGGCGACGAAGTGCTGGCGGTTTACGAACAATACTGGGTCAAACTGCGTTCCCAGTAGGGAGCCTCCCCTCAATCTCAAAGCCCGCAGCCGCGGGCTTTGTTGTTCTTCGCCCAGCTACTTTTTCCGGCCTGCCAGCAGCTCCTCCACATAGCCGGTGACCATGCGGGTCGCCGGACCGTAGCGGTGTTCGTCAAAATGGTTGTTGACCTGGCTCGGCTCCAGGTTGATCTCCAGGGTATGGGCACTGTGCATGGCCGCCTCGTGCACAAAGCCGGCGGCAGGATAGACGTTGCCCGAGGTGCCGATGGCGATGAACAGGCTCGCCTCGCTCAGGGCCTGATAAATACGATCGAGCAGCAGCGGCATCTCGCCAAACCAGACCACGTGGGGTCGCAATGGCTCGGGAAACTGGCAGCAGTGGCACAGATCCGTGGTGTGCAAAGGACCGTTCCAGGATACCGTCTGGTTGGAATGGGGACAGCGCGCCTTGAGCAGTTCGCCGTGCATATGCAGCACATTACGGCTGCCGGCGCGTTCGTGCAGATCGTCGATATTCTGGGTAACCAGGGTAACCTGTTCGGGCCATTCCGCTTCCAGCCTCGCCAGGGCAAAATGGGCCGCATTCGGCTCTACCGTTTGCAACAGGGCCCGGCGGGCATTGTAAAAACGGTGCACCAGCTCGGGATCCCGCCGGTAGCCCTCGGGCGTGGCCACATCCTCGATACGGTGTTCCTCCCACAGGCCGTCGCTGGCCCTGAAGGTACGGATCCCCGACTCTGCCGAAATGCCGGCCCCGGTAAGAATAACAATATTTCCTTTGCGCACGCCCGGCATGCCTCTGCTTGAATCATCCTGGTCACAGGCTAACAGCAACAGGACCACCAGGCCAATGCTGCCTTAGTCTATAAAAGAAAAAGCCAGGCGGCTGCCTGGCTTGGGATCATTCGGTGTCGTCGAGCAATGTTGCGTTTTCTACCCTGGCCTTGAGTTTCTGGCCGGGGCGAAAGGTCACAACCCGCCTGGCCGAAATGGGGATATCCTCCCCGGTCTTGGGATTGCGCCCCGGGCGCTCCCCCTTGTTACGCAGCTCAAAATTGCCGAAGCCGGAAATCTTGACCTGTTCACCCTGCTCAAGCGCGCTGCGGATTTCTTCAAAGAAGGCTTCCACCATCTCCTTGGCATCACGTTTACTCATGCCAAGCTCAGTGAACAGGTGTTCTGCTATGTCGGCCTTGGTTAACGCCATACGCTCAATCCCTCAAGGAAGCATTAAACTCGTCGGAAAGCGCGGACACGATGCGGGCCACGGTATCGGCGATTTCCTTCTCTTCCAAAGTCCGTCGGGTATCCTGCAACACCAAGCTGAGCGCCAGGCTCTTCTTGCCGTCGGCAATACCTTGTCCTTGGTATACGTCGAACAAGTTTAAGCCAACCAGTTGTTCTCCGCCAACTTTCCTAACCAAATCAAGGATATCCCCGGCCGCAGTAGCCTGATCGACGACCAGTGCCAGATCCCGGCGATTGGCGGGAAAACGGGATACATCGGCCGCGTGTGGCACCTTGCGCTCGGTCAGGGCCGACAGCTCAAGCTCGAACAGGTAAGCCTGGGACTTAAGGCCCAGTTTCTTCAGCAGGCTGGGATGCAGGGCGCCGAACAAGCCCACCTGGCGCCCGTCCCGCAGCAGAGCGGCGGACTGGCCCGGATGCAGGGCTTCAATGTCGGCGCGCGCCAGGCTAAAACTCTGCTCGTCGGCGCCGAGGGCCAGCAGGCTTTCCAGGTCGCCCTTGAGGTCGAAGAAGTCCACCCCCCTGGCGGCCATGTCCCAGTGTTCGTCCACAACCGGGCCCAGCAGCAGCCCCGCCAGCACCGGCGTCTGGCGCACACCGTTTTCGGCACTGGCATCGGGGATAAAGGTCAACCCCTGCTCGAACAGGCGCAACCGGGACTGCTGGCGATTCTGGTTATACACCGCGGCCTGGATCAGCCCAGGCCACAGGGACACCCGCATGGCGGACATGTCGGCCGAAATGGGGTTGGGCAAAACCAGGGGTTCATGGGTGGGGAACAGCAACCGCTGCTGGGCCGGATCAACAAAACTGTAGGTAATGGCTTCCTGGTACCCCAGGTCGACCAGGGCGTCCTTGAGGCGGCCCAACGACAGGCTGGCCTCTCGCTGGGAGGACATATCGAGCCGGGCCATCGGCGCCACATTGGGGATCCGGTTATAGCCGTAGATACGGGCCACTTCCTCGATCAGATCCTCTTCGATGGCGATATCAAAGCGATAGCTCGGTACCTCCACTTGCCAGTCGTCTCCGGTCGGTGTCACGGCCAGGCCCAGGCGGGTGAGCATATCGGTAATTTGGGTGGCCGGGATATTGATGCCCAGCAGCCGGGTCAGCTTGCCGTGGCGCAGGGTAATGGGCTGGCGCACGGGCAGGTGCGCTTCGGATGCCGCCTCGACCACCGGGCCGGCCTCGCCACCGCAGATGGCCAGCAACAGGGCCGTGGCCCGCTCCATTACCTTGTGCTGCAGTTGATAGTCCACGCCCCGCTCGAAGCGGTGGGAAGAATCGGTATGCAGGCCGTAGCTGCGGGCCCGGCCGGTGATCGCCAGCGGGCTGAAGAAGGCGCATTCCAGCAGGACGTTGCGGGTGGTGTTGGTGACACCGGTGGCCTCGCCACCAAAGATGCCGGCCATGGCCACGGGACGCTCGCTGTCGGCAATCACCAGGGTATCTTCGTTCAGGCTGACCTCATTGCCGTCGAGCAGGGTCAGCTTTTCGCCCTGCTCCGCCATACGCACCTGAATACCGCCATTCAGGGTATTCAAATCAAAGGCATGCATGGGCTGGCCCCACTCGAGCAGCACGAAGTTGGTGATGTCCACCACAGGATCGATGCTGCGGATACCGCAGCGGCGCAGTTTTTCCTGCATCCACAAGGGGGTCTCGGCCTTGACGTCGATATTCTTCACCACCCGCCCAAGGTAGCGCGGGCAAGCCGCCGGGGCATCCAGCCGGATCTCGACCTTGTCATCGATGCTGGCCGATACCACGGGGATTTCCGGCCAGTTTACGTCCTGCTGGTTCAGCACGCCCACTTCCCGCGCCAGGCCGGCCAGGCTCAGGCAGTCGGCCCGGTTGGGAGTCAGGTCCACTTCGACGATGGCGTCGTCAAGTTTGAGGTAATCACGCACCTCGGCACCGATGGGGGCATCGGCGGGCAGCTCGATGATGCCGTCCGAGTCGACGTCCATCCCCAATTCGCTGTAGGAGCAGAGCATGCCGTGGGAAGGCTGGCCACGCAGTTTGGCTTTCTTGATCTTGAAATCACCGGGCAGCACGGCACCGACCACGGCCACCGCCACTTTCAGGCCCTGACGGCAGTTAGGGGCGCCACAGACGATATCGAGCAGTTCGCCGCTGCCCACATTGACCTTGGTGACGCGCAGCTTGTCGGCATCCGGATGCTGAGCGCATTCCACCACCTCGCCCACCATCACCTGGGTGAAATCGCCGGCTACCGGCTCAATGCCATCCACTTCCAGGCCGGCCATGGTGATCTGCTCGGCAAGCGCCTCGGCATCCAGACCGGTATCGACCCACTCATCCAGCCATGATTTAGAAAATTTCATTATTGCTCCTGCCGCTTACCGGAATTGCTTGAGAAAACGCAGATCATTTTCGAAGAAGGCGCGCAAGTCGTTGACGCCGTAACGCAGCATGGTCAGGCGCTCGACCCCCATGCCGAAGGCGAAGCCGCTGTAGCGTTCGGGATCAATGCCCACGGCCCGCAGCACATTGGGGTGCACCATGCCACAGCCCAGCACTTCCAGCCATTTGCCGTTCTTGCCCATCACATCCACTTCGGCACTGGGCTCGGTAAAGGGGAAATAAGACGGCCGGAAGCGGATCTGCAGATCCTCTTCGAAAAAATGATGCAGGAAATCGTGCAGGACGCCCTTGAGCTGGGTGAAGCTGACGTTCTCGTCCACCAGCAACCCCTCCACCTGGTGGAACATGGGGGTGTGGGTCTGATCGTAATCGTTGCGGTAAACCCGTCCCGGCGCAATGATGCGCAGGGGCGGCTGTTGCCGCTCCATGGTGCGCACCTGCACCCCTGAGGTATGGGTACGCAGCATCAGCGCCGGATTGAAATAGAAGGTATCGTGATCGGTGCGTGCCGGGTGATGGGCCGGTATGTTGAGGGCGTCGAAGTTATGGAAATCGTCCTCGATTTCGGGACCCTCGGCCACCGCAAAACCCAGCTCGCCAAACAGGGACTCGATGCGGCGGATGGTACGGGTGACCGGATGCAGGCCACCGGCCGACTGGCGGCGTCCGGGCAGGCTGATGTCCAGGGTCTCGGACGCCAGCTTTCGGTTCAGTTCGGCCAGTTGCAGGGCATCGCGCTTGCCGTTGAGGGCATCGTTGACGACCTGTTTGGCATGGTTGATGGCCTGGCCGGCGGCGGGGCGCTCCTCGGCCGAAAGCCGACCGAGGGCCTTGGACTGTTCGGTAAAAATGCCCTTTTTACCCATGTAACGGACCCGGATTTCATCCAGTTCGACGGCATTGGCGGCAGCCTGGATCTCCGCCTGTGCCTTGACGATCACGTCTTCCAGCTGATCCATGTATTCCTCGTTGACTTGCCCGTATACACGGACGCTAAATGAATGGAAAGGCCTTGATAATAAAGGAAATGCTTTTTTGCTTCCACCACTGAGCCGAACCGGAGACAACAAAAAAGGAGGCCGGAGCCTCCTTTTTCATTTGCTGTCGCCGGGCGACTTACACCAGGGCTTCTTTCGCTTTGGCAACCAGAGCGGTGAAGGTGGTCTTGTCGTGAACGGCGATGTCGGCCAGGATCTTGCGATCGATTTCAACGGAAGCCTTTTTCAGGCCATCGATGAAACGGCTGTAGGACAGACCGTTCTGACGGGCGGCCGCGTTGATACGGGCAATCCACAGCTGACGGAACTGACGCTTCTTCTGGCGACGGTCACGGTAGGCATACTGGCCGGCTTTGGTTACGGCCTGCACGGCAACGCGATAAACGCGTGAACGGGCACCGTAATAACCTTTGGCCTGTTTCAGTACTTTCTTGTGACGAGCGCGGGCAGTCACACCACGTTTAACTCTCGGCATGGTTCACTCTCCTCTTAAGCAGTCGGCAGCATGGATTTGATCTGGGCAACGTCAGACGCCGCAACCAGACACTTACCGCGCAGCTGGCGCTTGCGCTTGGTGCTTTTCTTGGTGAGGATGTGACGCAGGTGGGATTGCTTGCGCTTGAAGCCACCGGAGCCGGTTTTCTTGAAGCGCTTGGCAGCACCTTTGTTCGATTTCATTTTCGGCATAAAAAACTCCGCATTGTTAATAACAACAAACAACAAGGCGAGCCGGGCAAACGGATTGCCCGACTACTTGCAGGGCCTTACTGTTTTTTCTTCGGGGCAAGCACCATGACGGCCTGACGCCCTTCCAGCTTGGGGAAGGCCTCGACCACGGCCAATTCATCCAGATCCGCTTTGATGCGGTTGAGCAAATCGAAACCGAGTTCCTGATGCGCCATTTCACGACCGCGGAACCGCAGCGTGACCTTGGCTTTGTTACCCTCTTCCAAAAAGCGAATCAGGTTGCGTAGTTTTACCTGATAGTCGCCATCATCGGTACCAGGCCGGAATTTGATTTCCTTGACCTGGATTTGTTTCTGCTTTTTCTTCTGTTCCTTGGTAGCCTTGCTCTTCTCGTAGAGGAACTTGCCGTAATCCATGATACGGCAGACGGGCGGCTCGGCATTGGGACTGATTTCCACCAGGTCTACACCGGCGGCGGCGGCGGCTTCGAGTGCCTCACTGATGGACACTACACCTAATGCTTCGCCTTCCAGTCCTACCAGACGGACTTCTTTCAGTCGAATTTCTTCGTTCAGTCGATTGCGGGGAGCCGGTTTGCCCCCTTTTTTAGCGCCTTTTATAACCTATCCTCCACTGTGTTCTTGCCGCGGGTCCGGATCTCCTGCTGGATAAGCTCAACGAGCTCATCGACATTGAAAGTACCCAGATCTTGTCCTTTCCGGGTACGAACCGCAACTTGGCCGGCTTCGACTTCTTTATCGCCGCAAACCAGCATGAAAGGTACCCGCTTCAGAGTATGCTCGCGGATTTTAAAGCCTATCTTCTCATTTCTCAAGTCCGCCCTGGCCCTAATGCCAACATTATTCAGCCGGTGAGCCAGATCGCGGGCGTATTCCGCCTGGTTGTCGGTAATATTGAGCACCACCACCTGGGTGGGGGCCAGCCAGGTCGGGAACAGGCCGGCGTATTCTTCGATAAGGATACCGATGAAGCGCTCGATGGAGCCCAGTATGGCCCTGTGGATCATCACCGGAACGTGCCGTTCGTTATCCTCGCCCACATAGCTGGCTCCCAGCCTGCCCGGCAACGCAAAGTCGAGCTGGACGGTGCCGCACTGCCAGGCCCGGTTGAGGCAGTCGTAAAGGGTAAATTCGATCTTGGGTCCGTAGAAAGCCCCCTCCCCCGGCTGCAGTTCGTAGGCGATGTCCTTGGCCTTAAGCGCCTGCTCCAGAGCCAGTTCAGCCTTGTCCCAGATCTCGTCGCTGCCGATGCGATGCTCGGGCCGGGTAGACAGCTTGACCGCGATATTGGTGAAGCCGAAGGTCGCGTAGGTGTCGTACACCATCTGGATACAGGCGGCGACTTCGCTCTGGATTTGATCTTCGGTACAGAAAATGTGGGCGTCGTCCTGGGTAAAACCGCGAACCCGCATCAGGCCATGCAGTGCACCGCTGGGTTCATTGCGATGACAACAGCCGAATTCGGCCATGCGCAGGGGGAGATCCCGGTAGGACTTGAGGCCCTGGTTGAAGATCTGCACGTGCCCCGGGCAGTTCATCGGCTTGATGGCATAATCCCGGCTTTCGGAATGAGTGGTGAACATGTTCTCGGCGTACTTGTCCCAGTGGCCGGATTTTTCCCACAATACCCGGTCCATCATGAAGGGTCCCTTGACCTCTTCATAGCTGTATTCCTTGAGCTTGGTACGCACAAAGTGCTCCAGCTCACGGAAAATGGTCCAGCCGTCGTTGTGCCAGAACACCATGCCCGGCGCTTCTTCCTGCATGTGGTAGAGGTCAAGCTGCTTGCCGATGCGGCGGTGATCGCGCTTGGCCGCTTCCTCCAACTGGGTCAGGTAGGACTTGAGCGCCTTTTTATCGGCCCAGGCAGTGCCATAGATGCGTTGCAGCATCTTGTTTTTGGAATCACCCCGCCAGTAGGCGCCGGATACCTTCTGCAGCTTGAAATGCTGGCAAAAGCGCATGTTGGGCACATGCGGCCCCCGGCACATGTCGATATACTCTTCGTGGTGATAAAGCCCCGGCCTGTCCTGCTGGCTGACATTCTGATCCAGGATCTCGATCTTATAGGGTTCGTGCCGACGGGCAAAGGTCTCCCGCGCTTCCTGCCAGCTGACCTTCTTTTTGATCACCGGGTATTCGGTCTTGGCCAACTCCTGCATACGGCTCTCCAGCCGCTCGATATCTTCCTCGGTGAGGGTATGGTCCAAGTCCACATCGTAATAGAAGCCGTTGTCGATCACCGGGCCTATGGCCATTTTGGTCTGGGGCCACAGTTGCTTGATGGCATGACCCAACAGGTGGGCGCAGGAGTGGCGGATGATCTCCAGGCCGTCCTGATCCTTGGCGGTGATGATGGCCAGTTGGGCGTCATGGCTGATGAGCTCGCAGGCGTCGGCCAGTTCACCATTTATCCGGCCGGCGATGCAGGCCTTGGCCAGGCCAGGCCCTATGTCCTGGGCAACATCGAGTACGGTAACGGGATTGTCGAAGTGGCGTTGGCTGCCATCGGGAAGCGTAATTGTCGGCATGCAATGTCCTTAACAGTGGTGCACCCTACCAAAGTGCACGTGTAGTGTGTCAAAGGGGAAAGAAAACTGCCCGACCATCTGGCTTTACCTTGCCAGTCTGGCACGCCTTGCGGTGCTACCCGGCGGCACAGGTCGGGCCGATACTGTAACAGAAGCAGCCCTCGACCGCCACGCCCGGACCGTTCAGGGCTGGGCCCGGTGCTTGAGCTGGATGAAGCGGCTGTGGGGAATATAAAGCAGCTCGGCAACCTGGCGGATCACCGCCTCCTCCAGCGGATCCAGTTCACCGTCGGTGTAAGCCATGTGCCACAGGGCGAGCAGGATGTCTTCGCGACGGACGGCGGGCAACGCCTTGAGGCGGGAAGTAAACTCGTACAGGGACACCGCCTCTTCCTGCCGGGCCCGTCCCTGCTCCAGCCAATGGTGGATCTCGTCAATCCGCCGTCCAAACAGGCGGGCCAGCAGTTGCTCGAGGCGCCGCAGCTCTTGTGCCGAACACTGGCCATCGGCCAGCATGACTTCGCTGAGCAGGGCGGCGACCGCCACTTCCTCGTCCTGTTCAAGCTGGGCTTGCGGCCGGCTGTCGGCCAGCCATTTCTTCAGTCGGTCTATCATGCACACTTCCATTTTATCGGGGCCCAGCCGCCGCACCGGCGGGATCGCCTATACTGTTGGCATCCCCCGTGTCCGTGGAGGCATTATGTGGCCATACATCGCCAGCCAGATTAGTGAGGCAACCGGAACCAGCTTCAGGATCCTGGACAAACAGCCGCTGACAGGCGGCGAAAACAACCAGGCGTTCAGGGTTTCTGACGACAATGCCTCCTTCTTCGTCAAGTTAAATGACCGTGCCAGGCTGGATATGTTCCGTGCGGAATGGAGCAGCCTGGAACGGCTGAGCGCCACTGAAACCGTCCGCATTCCCCGTCCCGTCTGCTGCGGCACCACCCTTGGCAGCAGTTTTCTGGTGCTGGAACTGCTGGTCTGGGGCGAGGCGGACGAACAGGACTGGCACATGTTCGGCCGCCAGCTTGCCCATCTGCACCTGAGCCACAGCCAGCCGATGTACGGCGCCGACGAGGACAACTACCTGGGCATCAATCTGCAACCCAATGCATGGCACAAAAAATGGGCCACCTTTTTCGCCGAACAGCGCATTGGCTGGCAGCTTAAGTTGCTGGAAGAAAAAGGCATACGCTTTGGCGATATCGAGGAAATCGTGGCCGTCATCAAACTCAGGCTGGCCAATCACCACCCCAGGGCCTCGTTGTTGCATGGCGATTTGTGGCGTGGCAACCTTGGATTTTGCGAGCATCAGGGCGTGCTGTTCGATCCGGCCAGTTACTTCGGCGACCGGGAGACGGATCTCGCCCTGACCGAATTGTTCGGCCAGTTCCCCCGGGTCTTCTACCAGGGATACGATGCGGTCTGGCCAAGGGAAGAGGGCTATGCCGAACGGCGCGACATTTATAACCTCTACCACCTGCTCAACCATGTCTGCCTGTTCGGCGAGCCCTACGCCGGCCAGGCCAAGGACAGCCTGTACCGGATTATTGCCAGCTAGGAGAAACCATGCCCCCACCCGTGGTATTGATTACCGGTGCCGCCCGGCGCATCGGTGCCGAGATAAGCCGCCGCCTGCACGAGCAGGGATACCGGCTGGTGCTGCATTATCATCGCAGCGAACGGGAGGCGCGGGCCCTGGCCGCCGGCCTTGAACTGTCACGGCCCGGCAGTGTGGCCCTGCTGCAGCAGGATCTGAGCCGGCTCGACCAACTCAATGCCCTGGCAGACAGGGCCGTTGGTTGTTTCGGACGCCTCGATGCCCTGATCAACAATGCCTCCACTTTTTATCCCAGTCCCCTCGGCACCATCACCCCAGCCCAGTGGCTGGAGTTGTCCGCCACCAATGCCGCCGCTCCCCTGCTGCTGAGCCAGGCACTGGTACCGGAGCTGCGCCATCGCGAGGGCTGCATTATCAACCTGGTGGATATTCACGGGGAAAAGGGCCTGCGTCATCACCTCCCCTACAGCATGGCCAAAAACGCCCTGGCCACGCTGACCCGGGCGCTGGCGGCCGAGCTGGCTCCGCAGGTCAGGGTTAATGGCATAGCACCCGGCGCCATCATCTGGCCGGAGCATGAACTGGACCCACAACAAAAAGAAAAGGTGCTGGCCTCCATTCCCATGGGGCGGCTCGGATCTCCGACCGACATTGCCGACACCGCACTTTTTTTGCTCAAGGGCCCCGGCTACCTGACCGGACAAATCATCGCGCTGGACGGCGGCCGCTCCAGCCAGGGACTGCCCGAAGCCTGATTCCGTACCGGACGAGGAGAACCTCCATGCGTGACTATTTTGAACAAAACATCGTCTGTCCCCACTGCGGGCATCATACCCGTATCGTGGTGGACGCCTCGGAAGGCGATCAGGATTACTATGAAGACTGCCTGGCCTGCTGCAACTCTATCCATATCACCGTTATCCGCCATGAGCAGACCGGCGATATCGAGGTGCGCGCCGATGCTGACGACGAGCAGTATTTTTGACCGGGCAATCTGTCCGGCAATATGTATGTTGGCATAATAAAGAACTGTTCCTACTCCCCGTCCCGTTGTGCCAACACCCTTTCCACTGTATCGACGATAGCCTGGGTCTGGGGGTCCACTTCCAGGTTGGCGATATAGCCCGGCATTACCCGGCCCAGGTTGGTCCTGGCCAGGGTTTCCGGGATAAGGTGGACCGCAAAACGTCCGTCGCCAACCTGACCCAGGGTCAGGCTGATGCCGTCAATGCCCACATATCCCTTATGAAAAAGGTATTTTCCCAGCCCTGCCGGCATCGCGAACCAGAGGGTGGTATTGGTGGTACTGTCCTGCCGTTCAATCAGTTCACTCAACCCCATGATATGGCCGGACATGGCATGGCCACCGATATCGTCACCAAAACGCGCTGCCCGCTCCAGGTTGACCCTGTCGCCCACGACCAGTCGGCCCAGGTTGGTCACTCTCAGGGTTTCAGCCATTAAATCAAAGGTAACCCGCTCGCCTTCGATTGCGGTCACCGTCAGGCAGCAGCCGTTGTGTGCCACGGAGGCGCCCAGGGCAAGACCTGGCAACAGCTCGGTGGGCATGGCCACCACATGGGTACGAAAATCCGCCTGTTCGGCGATCTCCAGCAGGACACCCTGGCCCTGCACAATTCCGGTAAACATAGCGCCAACCTCTAAAATAACAGTTTAAAATAATGGGAAAATACGTTTTTAGCCGCTATATTGCCAAGGCTTGCCGACAACGTTCTATATTGCCATCACCCTCGGCAACCGGCTCCACCTCCGGCCGCAACTGGCCGGCATCTTCCCGAGTGAGAATATCATGGCCTTCAAGCCTTTTTTTGCTGAAACGGTGCACTTATTGCGCCTTTGTGCCCCTATCCTGGTGGCCCAGATAGCCCAGACCACCATGAGCTTCGTCGACACCGTCATGGCCGGCCAGGTCAGCGCCACCGACATGGCGGCGGTGGCGGTGGCCACCAGCTTCTGGCTGCCCATTATCCTGCTGGTACAAGGGATCGTCATGGCCCTGACTCCCATCATATCCCAGCTCAACGGCGCCCGTCGTCACGGCGAAGTGGCCGGGGCCGTCCATCAGGGGTTCTGGCTGACCCTGCTGGTAACCCTGCCCGCCATGCTGGCCCTGTATTATTCTCCGCAGGCCTTGCACTGGATGGACGTCGATCCGGTACTGGCGGAAAAAACCACCGGCTATCTGCACGGCATTCTCTGGGGGATGCCGGCCTATGCGCTCTACCAGGTGCTGCGCAACTTCAGCGAGGGGCTGTCCCATACCCTGCCCACCATGATCATCGGCTTTGTCGGCCTGGCGGTGAACATACCGGCCAACTACGCCCTTATCCATGGCAAGTTCGGCCTGCCGGCTCTGGGGGGCGTGGGTTGCGGCTATGCGTCCGCCCTGGTGTTCTGGGCCATGCTGGGAGCCATGATCCTCTATACCCGCCGTTCAGCCCTGCTCGGGAGTTTTGCCATTTTTTCACGGCTGTCGGCCCCTGACCCGGCTCGCATCGGCCGCATCTTTCGCCTGGGATTTCCCATCGCCATGGCCATTTTCTGCGAAGTTACCCTGTTTACCGTGGTCGCCCTGCTGCTCGCCCCCCTGGGTTCCGAAGTCGTGGCCGGGCATCAGATTGCCATCAACTTCTCCAGCATGGTGTTTATGCTGCCCCTGAGTCTCGGCATGGCACTGACCATCAGAGTTGGTCACCGCCTGGGTGAAAACCAGGCGAGCCAGGCCCGTATCGCCAGCCTTGCCGGCATTGGCTTTGGCTGCCTGCTGGCGGTGTTTACCGCCCTGGCCACCGTGTTGGGACGGGATGCCATCGGTGCCATCTATACGGACAACCCACGGGTACTCGAACTTGCCTCCAGCCTGCTGCTGCTGGCAGCGCTGTACCAGATTTCCGATTCCGCTCAGGTCATTGGTGCCGCAGCCCTGCGCGGCTACAAGGACACTCAGATGATTTTCTACATTACCCTGTTTGCCTACTGGCTGTGCGGCCTGCCGGTCGGCATGGTGCTGGGACTGACAGACTGGCTGGTACCGGCCATGGGACCCCACGGATTCTGGATAGGTTTTCTGGTAGGCTTGTCGGTAGCGGCAATTCTGTTGATACGGCGGTTACGCATCATTTATGAAAAGGTCGATCATCGCGATCGGGCTGGCTTGCCTTTGGTTGACGGCATGTAGCCCGCCCCGGCAACTTGAGCAGGACTTTACCACCTACCTGGCGCGCCTGGCCACTGTGTTGCAGGTAGAGCCTCCCGTGCTCGGCGAGCCTGCCAAGCTGCCTCCCCTGCCGCCCCAGCGAGCCCTGCAACTGGAACAGCCGCGCGTGACCGCCGGCCTGCTGGACACCCTGCGGCTGGGTGAATGCCGCCTGCTGGCCCTGGTAGGAGAACACAACGGTCCGGTCGGCAAAAGCGGCGGGGCCGCCGCGGACCTGATCTACCACCTGCGGTTCCAGCAGGGGCTGAACACCTGTCTGGCAAACACCGACGATACAGCCCTGCGCGACTGGCTATACCGCCTGCAACGGCAAAAGGCGCCGCTGCTGTCCGGCTATCACTGGAACATGATGGTGGCCGAACCGGAGATCCGCCAGGCCCTGACACCTCGCCGCCGGCCATTGGGCCGCGATCTGCAACCGGGTTTCCAGACCACCTATGAAGCCTTCAACCTGTTTGCCCGGCTGCATCCACAGTCGGCCCATCCGGCACAGGCCGACTCCCGGCAACTCCACCGACACCTGGGGGGGCTGTACGACAATGATTACCTGGGCCGGTTATTTTATTCGCTGCACAGCGCCGCCCATTATCTGTCCCTCAGCCTTGCTTTTCTGGAGCGGCTCGAGACCCTGGATTGCGGCCCCCGGGCCCGGCCCGATGCCGAACGCCTGCGCAATGCCATGCAGCATTACTATATCGGCCGCATCCAGCCGCGGCTGGGCGAACTCGATCGCCGCTTTGTCCAGCTCGCGCCCCTGCTGCAGCAAAGCCTGCTACCGCCACCGGAGCGTACCGCAGTCATGGCCGATTACCTGAGCTGGTACGCCTCCGGCCTCGACAGCCAGATCTATGTCCGTTACCGCCAGCTGACCCTGGAGCACGCCCGCCGCTGGCAGCGCTTTCTGGCCCGGTGCGATATTTCACCGACTTGAACAATACTTCCCCATCCGTTTGTTTACGCGGAAAAAACGCTTGCCCCGGCCCAGCCCCTTGGCTAGTATACGCAGCGCCTGAAGGCAGTCCGCGTTCTTAGCTCAGTTGGTTAGAGCACCACCTTGACATGGTGGGGGTCGGTGGTTCGAATCCACTAGAACGCACCAGATTTCGCGTCCTTAGCTCAGTTGGTTAGAGCACTACCTTGACATGGTAGGGGTCGGTGGTTCGAGTCCACTAGGACGCACCAGTTTGCCAGTGCAGGCGTTCTTAGCTCAGTTGGTTAGAGCACCACCTTGACATGGTGGGGGTCGGTGGTTCGAATCCACTAGAACGCACCAAACCAGAAAGCGCATCCTCGGATGCGCTTTTTTTGTGCCTGCAGTTCTCTGTCGTCTTATGTGCGACTTCGTCAAACTGAACGTTGAAAGGATGTGATTTTTAAACCTTTACGCTTTGACGACACTGTCTGCAACACCTCACCTGCCCTGCCAGGTGTATTCAGACAGACGGAGAAAACCATGAACCATCAGAATCTGGCCGCCCACTGGATGCCCTTTACCCCCAACAAGGGATTCAAGGCACAACCACGCATGCTTACCGGCGCCAAGGGCATGTATTGGACCACGGACGACCGGCGCCAGGTCCTGGACATGACCGCCGGCCTGTGGTGCTGTAATGCCGGCCACGGGCATCCGCACATTGCCGAAGCCATTGCCCGCCAGGCCCGTGAGCTTGACTACGCCCCCTGCTTCGGCTTTGGCCACCCCTTGTCATTCGAGTTGTCCGAGCGTCTGGCCGAGCTGGCTCCGGGTAACCTGAACAAGGTTTTCTACACCAACTCCGGCTCGGAGTCAGTGGATACAGCGCTGAAAATGGCCCTGGCCTATCATCACGCCCGCGGCCAGGCCGGGCGCCAGCTGTTCATCGGCCGGGAGCGTGGCTACCACGGGGTCAACTTCGGTGGTATTGCGGTTGGCGGCATCACCAATAACTACAAGGCATTCGGCCAGTGGCTGGCGGTGGATCACCTGTCCCACACCCAGGACCTGGGCCGCAACGCCTTTTCCAAGGGCCTGCCGGAGTATGGCGGCATCGAGATGGCCAACGAGCTGGAGCGCTTGATCAAACTGCATGATGCCAGCCGGATCGCCGCCGTTATCATCGAACCCATCACCGGGGCCGGCGGCGTCCTGCCGCCGCCGGTCGGCTACCTCAAGCGGATCCGCGAGATTTGCGATCAGCACGATATCCTGCTGATTTTTGATGAGGTTATCTGCGGTTTTGGCCGAACCGGCAACGCCTTTGCCAGCCAGACCTTTGATGTACTGCCCGACATCATGACCACCGCCAAGGGACTGACCAATGGTGCCGCTCCCATGGGCGCGGTGTTTGCCGGGGACCACATTTATGATGCGGTGATGGCGTCGGCTGCAGCCGGGGTCGAGTTTTTCCACGGCTATACGTATTCCGCCCACCCACTCGCCTGTGCCGCCGCCATGGCTACGCTGGATGTCTACGAGCAGGACGGCCTGCTGTACCGGGCTGCCCAGGGCGGCGAGATTGCCGATTACTTCGAGCAGGGGCTGCACAGCCTGAAAGGCCTGCCCGGCGTCATCGACATCCGCAACTATTCACTGATCGCCGCCGTTGAGTTCGAGCCATTGGCCGGCAAGCCCGGCGCCAGCGGAAGCGCCGTCCAGTCCATGGCCTGGGAGCAGGGCATGATGTTGCGCTCCCTCGGTGACGCCATCGCCATGTCGCCTCCGCTCATCATTGAAAAACACCATGTCGACCAGACTATCGGCATATTGGAAAAGAGCATCCGACAGCTGTACAACTAAAAGAAAACGGGCTGCGATGGCAGCCCGTTTTGTATGTTGGCATAAAAACTTCAGGCCACCAGAGCTTCCAGGCTGCGGCGCGCTTGCGCCAGCCCGCTCTGCTGGGCCTCCTCTCCCATGTTCAGCGCCTCGGCATAAACAAATTCCACCTCACTGATACCGACAAATCCCAGCACTGTGCTCAGATAGGGCGTGATCAAATCGGTCGGGGCATCCTTGTGCATACCGCCACGGGTGGTGACCACCACGGCCTTTTTCCCCTTGAGCAAGCCTTCAGGCCCCTGCTCGGTATAGCGGAAGGTAATACCGGCGCGGCAGATCAGATCTATCCATGCCTTGAGCTGAACCGGGATGTGGAAGTTATACATGGGAGCGGCAATGACCAGGGTGTCCACTGCCTGCACTTCCGCCACCAGCGCATCGGACAACGTCAGCAACTGCCGTTGGCGGGGGTTCAGGTCCTCACCGCCGCGCAAGGCAAAGGCACCGTCACCATCAAGCATTGGCAGCGGCTCGGCCGCCAGATCCCTTACCTTGACCTGAGCTACATCAAGCTGCTCCACCATAAAATCAATCAATTTGGTTGACTGTGAATGCTCACCCAGAATGCTGGATTTCAGAACCAGTGTCTTGCTCATCTTGTTGTGCTCCTGTGGGTTTATCTTTGACATAACAGGCAAACTCTACCGAGTAGAACAGGGTTATCGCCTTCGTTGGAAGTACTGTATGGGATGAACGGGAGAATTTATATCGGAAATTGGCGGCCATGATATTCAAAAAAATTGAATCCAGCCCAAAGGGGCCACCAGGATTACGTAAACGTAAAGAAAGAGGTGTTGTTTTATCACAAAAAAGAAAACCCTCGCAGGCGAGGGTCAAACAAACGGAAACGTGCTTAAACAGAGCTACGCATCTTACCTAACAAGTTGCCTGATTTGGGCTGGAGCAAATGGCTAGACCTTGATGCGCCTTCAATGTAACCGCCGCCAAATGTGAAGTCAACGTAAAAAAATCACAAATCATGTAACCGCTCACCAAATAACCAGATGAATGTCATTTACGTTAACGTAAATAAAAGGACCTTCCCTTTCATTCTGTTCAGACCCGGCCCTGCGCCCCAAAAAAGGACTCATAAGAAACTCAAACTGCGCTTTACCGTTCGCGCAGCCGAAAAACACCGGGAACCGGGCTCACCACAAAATCTTTGTCTTTTCCGAACCTTACACCAGCAAGATGACAGATTCGCGACTAACCTTATCGGTAAAGGATGTGAAAGTTGTGTGCGCAAGGCTCTGTCTACAATAATGTGCGAGCCTGGATTGATTGGGGGACTGACTATGGGAATTTTCGAGCACTACCAAACGCGCTATGAAAAGGCCAAGGAAGAAGAGTACAGCCTGCAGGAGTTCCTGGATATGTGCCGGGAAGACAAGGCCTGCTATGCCTCTGCCTCCGAACGCCTGCTGATGGCCATCGGCGAGCCGGAAATGATAGACACGGCTCAGGTACCCAGATACAGCCGGCTGTTTTCCAACCGGGTAATCGCCCGTTATCCGGCCTTTGCCGAATTTTATGGCATGGAGGACAGCATCGAGCAGATCGTGTCCTATCTCAAGCACGCGGCCCAGGGACTGGAAGAGAAAAAACAAATCCTTTACCTGCTCGGCCCGGTGGGCGGCGGCAAATCTTCCCTGGCCGAATGCCTCAAGTCATTGATGCAAAAAGTGCCCATTTACCGGCTCAAGGGCTCGCCGGTCAACGACCACCCCTTCTGCCTGTTCGACATGGCCGAGGATGGCCCGGTGCTGGAACAGGAATACGGCATACCCCGCCGTTACCTCAGGCCCATTATGTCGCCCTGGGCGGTGAAGCGACTGCATGAATATGGCGGCGATATCACTCGCTTCCGGGTCGAGAAAGTCTATCCTTCCGTGCTCGATCAAATCGCCATCGCCAAGACCGAGCCCGGTGACGACAACAACCAGGATATTTCTTCCCTGGTCGGCAAGGTGGATATCCGCAAGCTTGAGCACTTCGCCCAGGATGACGCTGACGCCTATTCCTACTCGGGCGCGTTGTGCAAGGCCAACCAGGGTATGATGGAATTCGTGGAGATGTTCAAGGCGCCGATCAAGGTGCTTCATCCCCTGCTGACCGCCACCCAGGAAGGCAACTACAACGGGACCGAAGGACTCTCCGCCCTGCCCTTCGAAGGCATCATCCTGGCCCACTCCAATGAGTCCGAATGGCAGCACTTCAAACACAACAAAAACAACGAGGCCTTCCTCGACCGGGTTTACATCGTCAAGGTGCCCTACTGTCTGAGGGTGACCGAAGAAGTCGAAATCTACAAAAAGCTGCTGACCCACAGCGAGCTGTCCCGCGCCAAGTGTGCCCCAGGCACCCTGGAGACCCTGGGGCAGTTCACCGTCTTGTCGAGGCTGAAGGAGCCGGAAAACTCCAGCATCTATTCCAAGATGCGGGTGTATGACGGCGAAACCCTCAAGGATACGGATCCCAAGGCCAAGTCCTATCAGGAATATCGCGATTACGCGGGCGTGGACGAAGGCATGACAGGGCTGTCGACCCGGTTCGCCTTCAAAATACTGTCGCGGGTATTCAACTTCGACCATGCCGAAGTGGCCGCCAACCCGGTCCACCTGTTTTATGTGCTCGAACAGCAGATTGAGCGGGAGCAATTTCCCCAGGATGTCCACGATCGTTACCTGGAGTTCATCAAGGGCTACCTGATCCCAAAATACGTGGAGTTCATCGGCAAGGAAATCCAGACCGCCTACCTGGAATCCTATTCCGAGTACGGCCAGAACATTTTCGACCGCTATGTCACCTACGCCGACTTCTGGATCCAGGATCAGGAATACCGGGACCCGGAAACCGGTCAGTTGTTCGACCGCTCGGCGCTCAATGCCGAACTCGAAAAAATCGAAAAACCCGCCGGTATCAGCAATCCCAAGGACTTCCGCAACGAAATCGTCAATTTCGTGCTGCGCGCCCGGGCCAACAATGCCGGCAAAAATCCCAACTGGACCAGCTATGAGAAGCTCAGGACGGTAATAGAGAAAAAGATGTTCTCCAACACCGAAGAGCTGCTGCCGGTCATTTCCTTCAATGCCAAGACCAGCGCCGAGGAGCAGAAAAAGCACGACGACTTCGTCGCCCGCATGATGGAAAAAGGCTATACCCGCAAGCAGGTGCGCCTGCTCTCGGAATGGTACCTGAGGGTACGCAAGTCAACCTGATGAAAATCCGTTGGGGGAAACCATGGCGCATTTTATCGACAGACGACTAAATGGCCGCAACAAAAGCGCTGTCAACCGGCAGCGCTTTATCCGCCGCTATAAACAGCAACTCAAAAAGGCGGTGTCGGACGCGGTCTTAAAGCGCAGCATCCAGGATATCGACAAGGGTGAGAGCGTTTCCATTCCCACCCGGGATATTTCCGAGCCCTTCTTCCACCAGGGCAAGGGCGGTCGGCGCGACCAGGTCCATCCGGGCAACGACCAGTTTGTGGCCGGGGACAAGGTTGATCGGCCGCTGGGGGGAGCCGGCAAGGGCGGCGGTCAGGGCGAAGCCGGCAACCAGGGCGAAGGACAGGACGACTTTGTGTTTCAGATTTCCAAGGACGAGTATCTGGACCTGCTGTTCGACGGCCTAGAGCTGCCCAACCTGGAAAAAAACAAGCTCAACAAGATAAGCGAGCTGAAGACCTTCCGTGCCGGCTATACCGCCGACGGGGTGCCGGCCAACATCAACGTGGTGCGCTCACTGCGCCAGTCTCTGGCCCGGCGTACCGCGCTGCAGGCCGGCAAGAAAAAAACGGTACTGCAGCTCGAACGGGAGCTGGCCGAACTCGGCAAGCGTCCGGCGGAGAACTACGCCCGCATCCAGGAGCTGGAGGATGAACTGGCCGAGCTGCGCCGGCGCATCGCCGCCGTGCCTTTTATCGATACCTTCGACCTGCGTTTCAATAACTTCGTCAAACGTCCCGTTCCCTCCACCCAGGCGGTGATGTTCTGCCTGATGGACGTATCCGGCTCCATGGATCAGGCCACCAAGGACATGGCCAAGCGCTTCTACCTGCTGCTTTACCTGTTCCTGACCCGCAGCTATAAAAACGTGGACGTGGTGTTCATCCGCCACCATACCCAGGCCAAGGAGGTGGACGAGCAGGAATTTTTCTATTCCCAGGAAACCGGCGGCACCATCGTCTCCAGCGCCCTGCAACTGATGAAGGAAGTGATGGCGGAACGCTATCCGGCAGATCAGTGGAACATTTATGCGGCACAGGCCTCGGACGGCGATAACTGGGCCGATGATTCTCCCCTTTGCCGGCAGTTGCTGCACAACGACATCATGCCGCTGGTGCGTTATTACGCCTACATCGAAATCACCAACCGGGCCCACCAGAGCCTTTGGCACGAATACGAAACCGTAGCGCGCGGCTTTTCCAATTTTGCCATGGAGCATATTCGCTCGGTGGAAGACATCTACCCGGTGTTCCGGGAACTGTTCAAGAAACAAGCGGCATGAGGTGAGTCCATGGCAGACGCGATAGCAAAAACCCGGCCGCTCAGTGACGGTCCTGACTGGACCTTCGAGCTGCTCGAACAATACCACAGGGAAATCGCCCGCATCGCCGCCGGCTACGGGCTCAATACCTATCCCAACCAGATAGAAATCATCACCGGCGAACAGATGATGGACGCCTATTCCAGTATCGGCATGCCCATCGGTTACCACCACTGGTCTTACGGCAAGAAATTCATCCAGACCGAACAGACCTACAAGCGCGGCCAAATGGGGCTGGCCTATGAAATCGTTATCAACTCCAACCCCTGCATCGCCTACCTGATGGAAGAAAACACCATGCCAATGCAGGCCCTGGTAATGGCCCATGCCTGCTACGGCCACAACTCCTTTTTCAAGAACAACTACCTGTTCAAAACCTGGACCGACGCCGAGTCGATCATCGACTATCTGCTGTTCGCCAAACACTACATCAACGAATGCGAGGAAAAATACGGCATTGCCGAGGTCGAGGCCATCCTCGACAGCTGTCATGCCCTGATGAACTACGGAGTGGACCGTTACAAGCGGCCACAAAAGCTTTCCCTGGCCGAAGAGCGGCGGCGGCAGAAGGCGCGCGAGGCCTACCTGCAAACCCAGGTCAACGAGCTGTGGCGGACTTTACCGCGCATGGACGACACCAAACAGGCAAAAAAGCTGCGCTACCCCAGCGAGCCGGAAGAAAACATACTGTATTTCATTGAAAAACATGCTCCCTTGCTCGAACCCTGGCAACGGGAAATCGTGCGCATCGTACGCAAGATAAGCCAGTACTTCTATCCCCAGAAACAGACCCAGGTGATGAACGAGGGCTGGGCGACCTTCTGGCATTACACCATCTGCCAGCATATGTACGACGACGGCCTGGTCAGCGATCGGTTTATGATGGAGATATTGCACAGCCATACCAACGTCATCTACCAGCCGGCCTACAACAGCCGCTATTATTCGGGTATCAACCCCTATGCCCTGGGGTTTGCCATGTTCCAGGACTTACGCCGGATCTGTGAACACCCCACCGAGGAAGACAAGGCCTGGTTCCCCGATATCGCCGGCTCCGACTGGCTGAAGACGCTGCACTTTGCCATGGAGAACTTCAAGGACGAGAGTTTTATCAGCCAGTTTCTTTCACCCAAGGTCATGCGCGACTTTCACCTGTTTGCGGTGGCCGACGACGATACCCGCAACTACCTGGAGATTTCCGCCATCCACGACGAGGTCGGCTACCGGCAACTGCGCCAGACCCTGTCCAACCAGTACAACCTGTCCAATCTCGAGCCCAACATTCAGGTGTACAACGTGGAAGTCAAAGGCGATCGCTCCCTTACCCTGCGCCATGTGCCCCACAACCGCATCCCGCTGGCGGATTCCCGCCACGAGGTGATCAAACATATTCACCGGTTATGGGGGTTTGACGTTATTCTTGAGCAGGAGGAAGCCGACGGCAGCGCCAGCATAGTGGCCCGTTGCCCGGAAAAATCCTGATTGCCGCCGCGCAAGCCAAAAACACAACGCCTCCCAGGGGAGGCGCTGTGTTTTATTTATGGACCAGGGTCTGGGGCATGTACTCCCGCATCTCATGCCAAAGCCGGCCGGAGGCCTTGCCGTATTCACGTACCCGTTCGGCCACCTCGTCCACCCGGCCCTGTTCGGCCAGCTCGGCCAGGGTCTGGTAGTAGTCCCGAGCCAGATGACGGGCGGCGGAACGGGAGAAATAATAACGCCCAACACGGCAATAGAGTCCGCGAAACCCATTGAGGATGAGGGCATAGATGGGGTTGCCGGAGGCAAAGGCGAGCTGGTGATGCAACCGGTAATCAAAAGCGGCGAAAGCGTCCGCCTCGTCAGCCAGCCCCGCCAGACCCGCCACCGCTTCACGCACCTTGTCAGGCGACTGCTTGACCGCCCCCCGAATAAAGATACTGCTGATATGAGTGCGCGCCGACAGCAGGTGTTCGATCAGCTCAGGAACCTTTTCTTCGTCTAGCCGGGCCAGGGTTTCGAGAATATTGAGCCCCGAGGTTTCCCAGAAATTATTGACCCGGGTCGGTTTGCCATGCTGTATGGTCAGCCAGCCATCCCGGGCCAGGCGGTGCAGCACTTCACGCAGAGTGGTGCGGGTCACGCCGATAAGTTCGGACAGTTCGCGCTCGGCGGGCAGAATAGAACCTGGCGGAAAGCGGCTGTTCCAGATCGACTCTATGATATATTCTTCCGCGAAACCGGCAGGGCTTTGTGCCTTGATGACCATGCAACCACTCTGTGTCAAATATGTTAAGGATGGCATAACTGGCGACGATAATAACAGAGCGGACCAGTGCCTCACAAGCGCAACCCATGGCTCCCTGCCCGCTTTAACCCGACGAGGATTTGTTCTTGAATGCCTTTTCCCGCACCCGTCTTGCCTGGGGCCTGCTGGCCGCCGGCAGCACAGCACTCTTGCTGATTGCGCTCTTTTTCCAGTATGTGCAGGGCTATGCCCCCTGCGTAATGTGTGTCTATCAAAGGGCGGCGTTGGTCGGTGTGATCGCCGCCGCCCTGCTCGGTTGGCTGGCGCCGGCCCATTCGATGGCCGGCCCGCTGGCCCTGCTCGGCTGGCTGGCGGCCTCGATCGAGGGCTATCTGCTGGCAAGGGAGCATGTGGGCTACCAGCTCGACCCCTCACCTTTCAACCAGTGCTCGACCTTCGCCGAGTTTCCCGCCTGGTTCCAGCTGGATGTGTGGCTGCCCGCCCTGTTCTATCCCAGCGGCGATTGCTCGCAAATCGACTGGTCCTGGCTGGGCCTGAGCATGCCCCAGTGGCTGATGGGGATTTTTGCCGTCCTGGCCCTGCTTGCCGCTCTCTTTCTCGGGGCCCGGCTGCTGGCCGCCGTACGGAGATAAAAAGGTCGGCGTCAGCCGGCCCAGGTGATGATGTGATCTTCCCAGTCCCCGGCCCGGGACTCGTGCACGACCTTGCCCCGCACCGACTGGCCGGCCTTGTGCATGGCGCTTTTAGAGCCGGTGCGCAGTGGATGCCAGGACGGTAGCGACTTGCCTTCGGCCAGCAGCCGGTAGGCACAGGTGGAAGGCAGCCAATAATATTGCTGTAGTTTGTCCCGGGTGATCTTCAGGCAATCGGGCACCCGGGAAAACCGGTTGGCATAATCGCTGCAGGCACAGCTGTGGGTATTGAGCAGCTCGCAGGCGACATTGGTGTGCACCAGTTCCTCGGTTTCCTCATCGATCAGCTTGTTCAGGCAGCACTTGCCGCAACCATCGCACAGCGCTTCCCATTCCTCATCGCTCATCTCGTCGAGCCGTTTGCGTTGCCAGAAATCCGCCTGCATCTGGTTATCCCGCCACCCGGGCCGTAAACCCGTACTGACTGCCGAGCGATAGCGCCAGGCGATCGCCGGGACTCAGCTCACCGACCCCCTTGGGCGTGC
Organism: Zobellella taiwanensis; assembly: GCF_003012795.1. Classification (GTDB taxonomy): domain Bacteria; phylum Pseudomonadota; class Gammaproteobacteria; order Enterobacterales; family Aeromonadaceae; genus Oceanimonas; species Oceanimonas taiwanensis. The sequence goes on along the minus strand of NZ_PXYH01000002.1, from coordinate 73,444 downwards.
CGGTCAGGATCACATCACCGGGATTGAGGGTAAAACAACGACTCATTTGCGCCAGCAGTTCGCTGATGGGCCACAACATCAGGGCGGTGTTGCCTTGCTGACGCGGTACTTCATTGATGCTCAGGGAAAAATCCAGACGCTGCAGATCACCCAGCTGTTCGGGTTGCACAAAGGGCGTCAGCGGGCAACTGCCGTCGAAGGCCTTGGCCCGCTCCCAGGGATGTCCCTGAGCCTTGAGCCTGTCCTGCACCTCGCGCAGGGTCAGGTCAAGCGCCAGCCCAACGCCGGCAATGGCGTCCAGGGTATGACCGGGCTCGGCGTGACACAGGCGGCGTCCTATCAGCAGCGCCACCTCCAGTTCATAATGCACCGACCCCAGGCCCTGGGGCAGAACCAGGGGGTCATCCAGCCCGACCAGGCTGGTGGCCGGCTTGATGAACAGCAGCGGCTGCTCGGGCACGGGATTGTTCAACTCGGCCGCATGCTCGCGGTAACTGCGCCCGACGCACACCGCCTTGCCCGCCGCCAACGGCAGGGGATGTCCCTGTAAATCCAGATGCTGATACATGACCTTCTCCTGTGAGGCTCAGTCCCGGGTGCTGGCCTGCCCGGCCAGATGGGCCTTGAGCAGGTTTTCCGGAGGGGGCGGCAGTTGCAGGTAGTAACCCTGGCTGCGCAAGGCATCGCGGACCTTGTCGATATCGGCCTGGGCCAGGCGGTCGCGGTTGGCCAGGTTGACGATCATCGCCAGTTGCGGGGTACCGAACGTATCGAGCAGGGGGGCGGGAACGCGAGAGAAGTCGTCGCGCCGCTCGACGAAAAGATAGGTCTCCGCCTTTTTGAGGCTTTTATACACTACACACAACATGGAAATTGCTATAATCCGTCGGGTTTATTGCCAGTGGGGATGGCAAACTATAACATCAGCACGACCAATAACAAAAAGGATTGGATCCTCGGGGGAAAGCCGCTTATGGCGGAGCGTGGCATCGAATTAAAAGGCAGTAGTTTTACCCTGTCGGTGGTTCATATTACCGATACCCGTGTCGATCGGGTAAAACAGCAACTTTCCGAAAAAATTGCCCAGGCGCCGGATTTTTTCCGCTCAGCGCCCTTGGTCATCAATATTGAAAAACTGGCGGAACAGCCCGATTTTCCGTCACTGGCAGCCGCCATTCGGGAACTGGATCTGGTACCGGTGGGGGTGAGTGGCGTAGTGGATGACGACACCCGTCGCGCGGTCCGTGCCGCCGGCCTCGCGGTCATGACCTCGGGCAAGATCCCGGCCCAGTCCCCTCCCCCCGCCCTGCTCAACCAGCCCGGCACCAAGGTACACCGTGGCCCGGTACGCTCGGGCCAGCAGGTGTATGCTCCCAACGGCTCCCTGGTGATACTGGGCGCGGTCGGCAATGGCGCCGAGGTCATTGCCGATGACAGCATTCATATTTACGGTCCGTTGCGCGGCCGTGCCGTGGCCGGAGCCAAAGGCAACGACAGCGCCCGCATCTATTGCCAGCAGCTGATGGCCGAGCTGGTTTCCGTGGCCGGCCATTACCAGCTCAGCGACGGCCTGCAGGGTCCCCATTGGGAGCAGGCGGTCAGTATTTCCCTGGCGGGCGAGCAGTTAAAGTTCGACAGGCTCTAATTTCACGACTTTTTAGGAACCCATCATGGCACGAATTATCGTCGTCACATCTGGTAAGGGAGGCGTGGGCAAAACCACCTCCAGTGCAGCCATCAGCGCCGGACTGGCCAAGCTCGGCCACAAGACGGTGGTGATCGATTTCGATATCGGCCTGCGCAACCTGGATCTCATCATGGGTTGCGAGCGCCGGGTGGTTTATGACTTCGTCAACGTCATCAATGGCGACGCCAACCTCAACCAGGCCCTGATCCGCGACAAGCGGGTGGAGCAGCTCTACATACTGCCCGCCTCCCAGACCCGGGACAAGGATGCCCTCACCCGGGACGGCGTGGAAAAGGTACTCAACGATCTGGCCACCATGGGCTTTGAGTACATTATCTGCGACTCTCCCGCCGGCATCGAAACCGGCGCCCTGATGGCGCTGTATTTCGCCGACGAGGCCATCGTGACCACCAACCCGGAAGTGTCCTCGGTGCGCGACTCCGATCGCATCCTCGGTATCCTGTCCTCCAAGTCGCGCCGGGCAGAGCAGAGCGAAGAGCCGATCCGTGAACACCTGCTGCTGACCCGCTACTCACCCGAGCGGGTCAACCGCGGCGACATGCTGAGCGTGCAGGACGTACAGGAGATACTGGCCATTCCCCTACTGGGGGTGATCCCCGAATCCCAGGCCGTCCTCAAAGCCTCCAACGCCGGCGAGCCGGTCATTCTCGACGAAGACTCGGACGCCGGCCAGGCCTATGCCGACACCGTGGCCCGCCTGCTGGGCGAAGAACGCGATTTCCGTTTCCTCGAGGAGGGAAAGAAGGGATTTTTCAGCCGACTTTTTGGGAGTTAACTCATGTCTCTACTGGACTATTTTCGTTCCAAGAAACACCAGAACAGCGCCAAGCTCGCCAAGGAGCGTCTGCAGATCATCGTTGCTCACGAACGTAGCCAGCGGGATACCCCGGATTATTTGCCGCAGATGCAACAGGACATCCTGGCGGTGATCCGCAAATACGTGGAAATCGATCTGGACCAGATCTCGGTCCAGCTCGACCAGAAGGGAGACAACCTGTCGGTGCTCGAGCTCAACATCATGCTGCCCGAGCACGATGACAAGGACAAGGCCAAACCCGCCGCCCCCTGAACCCGGGCGGATGGAACCATAAAGAAGGGAGGCATCGCCTCCCTTCTTTATGGTCAGAGCCGGGTGCTCAACAGCTCGCCCCGCCAGCCCTGCAGCAGGGCCGGTACCACCTCGGTATCCTCTTCCAGCCGCCATTTCCAGCTCAGGTACTGATGGATTAGCCGTTTGGAGGCAATCAGCTCCGCCGGCACTCCGGCCGCCGCCCCCGCCTGCTCAACGATGGCCTTGATGCGCTTGAGTTCCGCCTTGTAGCCGGGATAATCCACCAGCCGGCGCACCGGCTGGGGCCAGCTCTCGGGACGGGCCAGGGCCTGGCGCACCAGCGCCAGCAGGGTGTCACCATGACGCTTGATCTCCATGGGATCCAGCCCCAGGCGGTTAAGCTCGGCCAGGCTGTCGGGAGCCTGCATGGCCACCTCGAACAGGTGAGCTTCCTTGACCACGAAATTCACCGCCAAATCCCGCCGCCGGGCTTCCTCCAGCCGCCACTGGCACAAGCCCTGCAATATGCCCAAAGCCCGCGAGTCGAGCAACCAGGCGTTCTTGATATCCAGATAGGCCAGCGCCGGCTCGGTGCTGATGCCGCGCCGGCGCACCGCCCATTCGCACTCCTGCTCAAACCAGGAGCACAGGCCACGCTGCTCCAGTTGTGCCCACAGGCGCTGGTAAAGGGGGTAAAGATAAATAACGTCATCGGCGGCATAACGCAGCTGCTCCGCCGAGAGGGGGCGGGCCAGCCAGTCGGTGCGGGCGTGGGCCTTGTCGAGGCTGACACCGAGCACTCGCTCCACCAGAGGGGCAAAGCCGAGCTGGGTTCCCATGCCGAGAAAGGCCGCCGCCAGCTGGGTATCGTGCACCCGCGCCGGCAGGGCACCGCTCTGGTGCTGGAACAGCTCGAGATCTTCCCCTCCCGCATGCAGCAGGCAAATCCGTGCCGGGTCGTGCAGCAGTCGCCACAGAGGGGACAGGTCGGTCACCGCCAGGGGATCGATCAGCGCGGTCTTCTGACCATCATATAGCTGGTACAGGCCCGGCTTGGCGTAAAAGGTTCGGGTGCGGACAAATTCGGTGTCCACCGCCAGCAGGGTGGCCGCAGTGGTGCAGAACCCGGCGAGGGTCTGATTGTCGGTGATCTGTATGTAATTCATGAAGGCTCTGGTTAGGGGCAACCCCGGCGGCGGCCCGCCGGGGACAACGCTCAGGCAGCCTGATCTCTCAGCTCCCGGCGCAGTATTTTGCCAACGTTGGTTTTGGGCAGTTCGTCGCGAAATTCTACCATCTTGGGAACCTTATAGGCAGTGAGATATTGCCGGCAGTGGCGGATCAGCGCCCGCTCGTCCAGCTCGCCGCCAGGCTTTTTGACCACCACCAGCTTGACCATTTCGCCGGTTTCGCCACTCGGCACCCCCACCGCCGCGGCCTCCAGCACCGCCTTGTGCAGCATGGCCACTTCCTCGATTTCGTTGGGAAACACGTTGAAGCCGGACACCAGTATCATGTCCTTCTTGCGATCCACTATCTTCAGAAAGCCCTGTTCGTCCATGGTGGCAATGTCGCCGGTGCGCAGCCAGCCGTCATGGAAACTGCGCTCGTCGCGCTCCTGCTGGCCCCAGTAGCCCTGCATCACCTGGGGACCGCGCACTTCCATTTCCCCCGGCGTGTGGCTCAGGCGGATTTCGCGGCCTTCATCGTCCACCAAGCGGACCTCGGTCGAACACACCGGCAGGCCGATGGAGCCGCTGTAGCCTTCCATGTCATAGGGACACACCGTCACCAGCGGCGAACACTCGGTCAGGCCGTAGCCCTCCAGCAGCTTGCAACCGGTAATGGCCTCCCATTGCTCGGCCACCGCCCGCTGCACCGACATACCGCCGCCTATGGTGAGCTTGAGCCGGGAGAAATGGCTGCCCTGAAAATCGGTGTTGTTCACCAGGGCATTGAACAGGGTATTGACCCCGGTCAGGCAGGTGAAGGGATAGGACTTGAGCGCCTTGACGAAGGCCGGGATGTCCCTGGGGTTGGTGATCAGCAGGTTTTGCGCGCCCAGCCGCAGGAACAGCAAGCCGTTCACGGTCAGGGCGAACACATGGTACAGCGGCAGCGCGGTGACCACCTTTTCCTCCCCCGGGGTCAGGCAAGGACCATAAACACCCAGGCATTGCTCCACGTTGGCCAGCATGTTGCGGTGGCTGAGCATGGCGCCCTTGGACAGGCCGGTCGTGCCGCCGGTGTATTGCAAAAACGCCAGGCTGTCGCCGTTGAGTTCGGGCCGGCGGTAGCTCATGGTGCGCCCCCTGGCCATGGCTTCGCGATAGTCAATCCAGGACGACAGATGATGCCTGGGCACCATGTTTTTCACGTGCCGGACCACCAGGTTCAGCAGGGTTCCCTTGAACCAGCCCAGGTGATCGCCCATCCGGGTCAGGATCACGTGCCGCACTCGGGTCTGGCGGATGGCCTTGTCCAGGGTGTGGGCGAAATTCTCCACAATGACGATGGTTTCGGCACCCGAATCCTTGAGCTGGTGCTCCAGCTCGCGCGCGGTATAAAGGGGATTGACGTTAACCACCACCAGGCCGGCCCGCAGGGCGCCGAACAGGCAGACCGGGTATTGCAGCAGGTTGGGCATCATCAGCGCGATGCGTTCGCCGGGCGCCAGCCCCAGGCCCTGTTGCAGGTAAGCGGCAAAGTCCCGGGACAGGGTATCCAGCTCGGCATAGCTCAGGGTACGGCCAAAGTTGGTGTAGGCCGGCCGGCCGGCAAAGTCCGCAACACTCTGTTCGAACATGGCCACCAGTGACGAAAACCGATCCGGATCTATCTCGGCGGGCACGTCCGGCGGGTAGCGGTTCAGCCAGGGTTTGACGGACAGCGGCGCCGGCTCGGCACCCGACAGGGTGTGTTCCATATCAGTCTCCTGCAAGAGCAAGGCAAGGGTCATACACTTGTTTGAAGTTTTAACTCTAGCGCAATCTAACCGCGCGGCGGGTCAATGGCAACAATATCTTAACAACAATGTGACCGCTGACCAGGCCGCCCATCAGCGCCGGCGGTGGTGCCAGTGCCGGATACGCCGCTGTATGCTGCGCTTGCGGCGGCGCTGGTAGAACAGCACCCTGTGGTAGGGCCTTTGGGGATAAATCAACGTATTGGCGCCCTCGTCGGCAGGCTCCTGCTCCGGTGGCGGCTCCCGGTTGCCCACGACGGTCCTATTCCCGGCCCGGCAGTTTCTGCCAGGTCACCTTGTCCCTGAGGTATACCGGCCTGGCCTCGGCGGCGTCGATACCCAGGCCGGCCTGCCAGTCACGCACAGCCTTGGGCAACATGTCGCCGGCCCGGGGATAGGGCTGGGCCTCGCAAAGGCCGTCAACCCGGCCGGCCAGGGCCGGATAGGTAACAAAGCCACTGCCCACGCCCTGTTGCCAGTGGCCTGTGGTCGCGGTAAGAAAAGTCTCCGGCGCCAGCACCTGCTCGGCGGTATCGGCTTCCATCACCCCGTCGCACAGGGCAAAGCCGCCGACGTAGATCTCGCCCATGCGGGCGTCGATGGCGGCCAGGGCCCGCTCGCAGCCGTCATGGCGGTGGGCGCCCTGGGCCAGGGCCTGCAGGTTGGAGACACCCAACAAGGGCAGGCCGGTACCGAAAGCCAGGCCCTGGGCAACACTCAGGGTAATGCGCACCCCGGTGAAGGATCCCGGCCCCCGGCCGAAAGCCAGGGCATCGAGCTGGCCCAGCACCAGGCCGGCTTCGGCCAGCAACGCCTCGACCATCGGCAGGATCAAGTCCGTATGGCCACGGGGGGCGACCTGATAGCGTTCGAGGATGGCGCCATCCTGCCACAGGGCCGCGGAGCAGGCTTCGGTGGCGGTGTCGATGGCCAGGATTCGGGTCATGGGGTATTACTCCAAGGTTGACAAAAATTCAGCCAGCCCGGCCAGGCTGCGGGTACGGGGCATGGCCGGCAGGCTGCGGATAAAGTCGGCGCCGTAGGCCCGGTTGACCAGACGGTTGTCGGTGATCACCAGCACGCCCCTGTCCTCGACATCACGGATCAGACGGCCCACCCCCTGCTTGAGGGTGATAATGGCCTTGGGCAACTGGACCCGGGCAAAACCGTCCTCGCCCCGGCGCAGGCAGTCTTCCAGCCGCGCACTGAGCAGGGGATCGTCCGGCGCGCTGAAGGGCAGCTTGTCGATCACCACACACTGCAGGGCATTGCCGCGCACGTCGATACCTTCCCAGAAACTGCCGGTGGCCACCAGCACGGCGCGGCCGTCCTGGCCAAACTGCTCCAGCAGCCGCACCTTGTTGTCTTCGCCCTGCACCAGTATGGTCCGGTCCAGCCGGGCGCGCAGCACCTCGGCCACTTCGTTCATCACCTGATAGCTGGTGCACAGGAAAAAACTGCCGCCGGGCACCCGCTCCAGGGTACTGACCAGGCTGTTCGCCAGCACCCGGCCCCGGCCGGGCCCGTTGGTCTCGGGCAGGTAACGGGGCACACACAAACGGGACTGGCGAGAGTAATCAAAAGGGCTGTCCAATTGCAAGGTACGGCAGCGCTCGAGCCCGAGATCGGCGCAAAAGTGGGCAAAACTCTCTCCCACGGCCAAAGTGGCGGAGGTAAAAATCCAGCTCACGCCCTCCCTGGCCAGTTCGGCAGAGAACCGCTCGGCCACCGACAGCGGCGTTTTGTGCAGGCCGACATGCAGCCGGCTGCAGTCATACCAATAGGAATAGCCGTTTTCCTCAACCCGGGTCACCGACTCCAGCTGGGTACGCAGGCCGATCAGCCGCTCGAAGCACTGGTCGAGCTGCTCGCCCCGCCCCAGGCACAGCTTGAGCACTTCATGGCAAAATCCCAGGCTGTCCTTCAACCGGGCCAGCGCCTGCCCCACTTCCGGCCGGGCCAGGGCGGGCCTGAGCTGGCCCCGGCCCGCTCCCAGCCCGAAGGCCAGGCGCAAATCCAGGCTGTTGCGCTCCAGTTGATCCGCCGCCTTGCCCAGCTGGGCCATGTCCCTGGCCTCTACCTTCTGGGCCAGGCGCAGGTCCCGCGCCAGCTCGATAAACTGGCGGCTGGACTGGCTTTGACCGAAATACTGGCCGGCAATCTCCGGCAACTGGTGGGCCTCGTCCAGGATATAGGCCTCGGCGTCGGGGATAAGCTGGCCAAAGCCGGTGTCGCGCACCGCCATGTCGGCAAAGAACAAATGGTGATTGACCACCACCACCTGGGCCTCCATCGCCCGGGTACGGGCCTTGACCAGGTGGCAGTCCTGATAATGACCGCAGTCGCGCCCCAGGCAGTTGTCGTTGGTGCTGGTCACCAGCGGCAGTATTTCGCTGCGCTCGGGCAGGCCGGGAATATCGCCCACATCGCCGCTGGTGGTCATCGGCGCGAAACGCCTGACCTTTTGCAAATCGGCCAGGCCTTCGGGCGAAAGCCCGGGCACGGCATCGTCCAGCAACGCCATCCGCTCCAGGCAGAGATAGTTGGCCCGCCCCTTGAGCAGGGCAACCGGCTGGTGATATTCCATGGCCCTGGCCAGGGTCGGCAAATCCCGGTGAAACAGCTGCTCCTGCAGGTTGCGCGAGCCGGTGCTGACCACCACCTTCTTGCCCGCCGCCAGCACCGGGGCCAGGTAGGCATAGGTCTTGCCGGTGCCGGTGCCGGCCTCCACCACCAGGGGGATCTGATCGTGCAGGGCCAGCTCCACCGCCGCCGCCATCTCGACCTGGGCGGCGCGGGGACGAAAGCCGTCGATGGCCCGGGCCAGGGGGCCCTGTTCGGAAAAAAGGGAAGGGCTGGCGTCTTGGTTCACGGGCGGGAATATCCGGTGGCGAAAAACCGAAGTGTACCAAAAAGCGGCCGGCCCGGGGCAGCCTCTTGAACAAGCGCATAAGCATACATAAAATTTACATTTATACGCATCACCGTCCCGACCGGCGGCGGCCTTGAAAATCTTTTGTTTTGGGGTTGGCAAAGCCGTGCCGGCTTGCTAAGGTGAGCCCAGACCATTTGAGAGATTCAGGTTTACCGCCTTTATGAACATCCTGCGCAACGCCAAGCACCATCATCATCCCGACTAGTCTTTCAGGATAGTTATTCTGGAAGACCTTGTGCTTGGCGGCTTCCAGCAGGACAGAAATACCAGACCCTCGGAAGCTTCCCTTCCGGGGGTTTTTCGTTTTTACCGCTTTTACGTTGACAGACAAGGAACAGTACCATGACGCTAGATAAAAACCGCCTGCGCATCGCCATCCAAAAATCCGGCCGCCTCAGCACCGAGTGCCAGCAGCTGCTCAAGGGCTGCGGCGTCAAGCTCAACCTGCGCGAGCAGCGGCTGATCGCCCACGCCGAGAACATGCCCATCGATCTGCTGCTGGTGCGTGACGACGACATTCCCGGCCTGGTGATGGACGGCGTGGTGGATCTGGGCGTGGTGGGTGAAAACGTGCTGGAAGAAACCCTGATGGACCGCCAGGCCCAGGGCGAGGCCGCCGATTACAGCGTGCTCAAGCGCCTGGACTTCGGCGGCTGCCGGCTGTCGCTGGCGGTGGCCGACGACTTCGACTACCAGGGCCCGCAAAGCCTGGAAGGAAAGCGCATCGCCACCTCCTACCCCTGGCTGCTGAAGCGCTACATGGACAACCAGGGCGTGAAGTTCAAAAGCGTGATGCTGAACGGCTCGGTGGAAGTCGCACCCCGCGCCGGCGTGGCCGACGCCATCTGTGATCTGGTCTCCACCGGCGCCACCCTGGAAGCCAACGGCCTGGTGGAAACCGACGTGATTTTCCGCTCCAAGGCGGTGCTCATTCAAAGCGGCAACGCCCTGCCCGCCGGCAAGCAGCAAATCGTCGACAAACTGCTGCCCCGCATTCAGGGCCTGCAACAGGCGCGGGAAAGCAAATACATCATGCTGCACGCCCCCAAAGACAAGCTGGAAGACGTGATTGACCTGCTGCCCGGCGCCGAGCGCCCCACCATCATGCAGCTGGCCGGCGACACCAATCAGGTGGCCATTCACATGGTGAGCAGCGAAGACATGTTCTGGGAAACCATGGAAGGCCTGAAGAGCCTGGGCGCGTCATCCATTCTGGTGCTGCCCATTGAGAAGATGATGGAGTAAACCATGAACACCCTGGACTGGAACCAACTGAGTGCCGCCGAGCAGGCCGCCGCCCTGCGCCGCCCGGCCCTTGCGCAAAGCGGCCGCGAGGCCCAGGTGGCCGATATTATCGCTCGTGTGCGCGATGGCGGCGACGCCGCCCTGCTGGATCTCACCCGCACCCTGGACCGCGCCGAGCGCGACTGCCTTGAACTCACCGACGCCGAAATTGCCGCCGCCGCTGAGCGAGTCAGCCCCGAGCTGAAAGCCGCCATTGAGCTGGCCATCGGCAACATCGAGGCCTTTCACCGGGCCCAGCTGCCCGAAGCCGTGATCCAGGACACCAGCCCCGGCGTGCGCTGCGAGCTGCACTTTCAGCCCATTGAAAAAGTGGGCCTGTACGTGCCCGGCGGCAGTGCGCCCCTGGTGTCGACCGTGATGATGCTGGCCATTCCGGCGCGCCTCGCCGGTTGCGCCCGGGTAGTGCTGTGCTCCCCGCCCCCCATCAACGACGCCATTGTCTACACCGCCAAGCGTTGCGGCGTGGACGCCATTTACACTCTTGGGGGCGCCCAGGCCATTGCCGCCATGGCCTACGGCAGCGAGACCGTGACCAAGGTGGACAAAATCTTCGGCCCGGGCAACGCCTGGGTGACCGAGGCCAAGCAGCAGGTGTCCGGCGACGTGGACGGAGCGGCAATCGACATGCCCGCCGGCCCCTCGGAAGTGCTGGTGATTGCCGACGAATTTGCCGACGCCGACTTTATTGCCGCCGATCTGCTGTCTCAGGCCGAGCACGGCCCGGACTCCCAGGTGATCCTGGTGACCCCGAGCCGGGATTTTGCCGGCAAGGTGGACGAAGCGCTGGCGCGCCAGCTCAGTGCCCTCTCCCGGGCCGACATTGCCCGCCAGGCCCTGGCCGAGAGCCGCACCTTTATCTGCCGGGATCTGGAGCAGGCCGCCGCCATTTCCAATGCCTACGCCCCCGAGCACTTGATTGTGCAGACCGAACACCCCCGCGCCCTGCTGCCGCGCCTGAAAAACGCCGGCTCCATCTTTTTGGGCGCCTGGACCCCGGAGTCGGTGGGGGATTACGCCAGCGGCACCAACCACACCCTGCCCACCTACGGCTATGCGCGCACCTATTCCAGCCTGGGGCTGGCCGACTACCAGCGCCGCTACACGGTGCAGGAGCTGAGCCCCGAAGGCCTGCGCGCCATTGGCCCGGCGGTGGAGCTGCTGGCCGCCACCGAAACCCTGGATGCCCACAAGAATGCCGTCAGCCTGCGCCTGGCAAAATTGGAGAAACAAGCATGAGCCTTACCCAACTGGCCCGCACCCGGGTACAGCAACTGACTCCCTATCAGTCCGCCCGGCGCATCGGTGGCCAGGGCCACGTCTGGCTGAACGCCAACGAAGCCGCCGACAGCGGCCAGTTCAGCCTGAACTGCGAGCGGCTGAACCGCTACCCGGAATGCCAGCCGCCCCAGGTGATTGAACGCTACGCCGCCTATGCTGGCCTGGCCCCCGAGCAGGTGCTGGTGAGCCGGGGCGGCGACGAGGGCATTGAACTGCTTATTCGCACCTTTTGTGAACCCGGTCGCGACAGCATTCTGATTTGCCCGCCCACCTACGGCATGTATGCCATCAGCGCCGAAACCAATGGCGTGAACGTGGTGGAAGTGCCGCTCACCGACAGCCGCCAGCCCGACTTCGACGCCATCATTGCCCGCCTCGGCGAGGTGAAACTGGTGTTTTTGTGCTCCCCCAACAACCCCACCGGGGATCTGGTGGACAGAGCCGGCTTGCTGCGTTTGCTGAACGCCGCCAAGGGCCGCGCCCTGGTGGTGGTGGACGAGGCCTACATCGAATTTTGCCCCGAGCACAGCCAGGCCGACCTGCTGGCCGAGTTTGACGAGCTGGTGATCATTCGCACCCTGTCCAAGGCCTTTGGCCTGGCGGGCATTCGCTGCGGCTTTACCCTTGCCTGCCCCGAGGTGATTGGCCTGCTGCTGAAGGTGATTGCCCCCTATCCGGTGCCGGATCCGGTGGCCCAGATTGCCGCCCAGGCCTTAAGCGAAGAAGGCCTGCTGCTGATGCGCCAACGCGTGGATGAAATCAACCAGCTGAAGGCGGAGTTGGCCGAGGAGCTTTTGCAGCACCCCCAGGTGAACGAAGTGTTCGCCCCTAACGGCAACTACCTGCTGGTGCGCTTTACCCCGGGCAGCGACATGTTTGCCCGCATGAGCCGGGCCGGTATTATATTGCGCGACTTTGCCAGCAGGCCGGGACTGGCCGACTGCATTCGCATCACTATCGGCAGCCGTGCCGAAATGGACGCGGTACGCGACGTACTGCAAAAGGAGCAATAAGTGTCTAAGGAACGCATTCTTTTTATTGACCGTGATGGCACCATGGTGGAAGAGCCGCCGGTGGACAAACAGCTGGACCGGCTCGACAAGCTGGCCTTTCTGCCCAACGTGATCCCAGCCCTGTTGACCCTGCAAAACGCCGGCTACCGGCTGGTGATGGTCACCAACCAGGACGGTCTGGGCACCGACAGCTTCCCTCAGGAAGACTTCGACGCCCCCCACAACCTGATGATGCAGATCCTTACCTCTCAGGGCGTGCGCTTTGACGATGTGCTGATCTGCCCCCACTTTCAGCACGACGACTGCGCCTGCCGCAAGCCGCGCCTCGGCCTGGTAAAAGACTACCTGCAGCAGGGCAAAATCGACTTTACCGACTCCTGGGTAATTGGCGACCGCCACACCGACATGCAGCTGGCGGAGAACATGGGCCTGCCCGGCCTGCACTACGGCCATAACGATCTGGGCTGGGATGAAATCGTGGCCCGGCTCACCAGCCGTGGCCGCATTGCCGAAGTCACCCGCACCACCAAGGAAACCGATATTCGCGTGAGTGTGGATCTGGATCAGACCGGCGGCAGCCAGATCAGCACCGGCCTGCACTTTTTCGACCACATGCTGGATCAAATCGCCACTCACGGCGGTTTTCGCCTGACCGTAAAGGTGGACGGCGATCTGCACATTGACGATCACCACACCGTGGAAGACACCGCCCTGGCCCTGGGCGAGGCATTGCGCAAGGCACTCGGCAACAAGCGCGGCATTGGCCGCTTTGGCTTTGTGCTGCCCATGGACGAATGCGAAGCGGCGGTGACCCTGGATCTCTCCGGCCGGCCCTACATGAAGTTTGAAGGCGAGTTCAAACAGCCCAAGGCCGGCGACCTTACCGTGGAAATGGTGCCCCACTTCTTCCGCAGTTTGAGCGACAGCCTGGCCGCCAACATTCACCTCAAGGTGACCGGCGACAACACCCACCACATGGTGGAAAGCGTGTTCAAGAGCTTTGGCCGCGCCCTGCGCCAGGCCGTGCGGGTGGAAGGCAATGAGCTGCCGTCGAGCAAGGGGGTTTTGTGAAGGTTGTGATTATTGATACCGGCTGCGCCAACCTTTCTTCCGTGCGCTACGCCATTGAGCGCCTGGGCTATGAGGTGACCGTGAGCCGCGACCCGGAGGTGGTGCTGGCCGCCGACAAGCTGCTGCTGCCCGGGGTGGGCACCGCCAAAGAGGCGATGAAAAACCTGCACGAGCGCGGCCTGGTGGAGCTGATTGACCAGCTGCACCAGCCGGTGCTGGGCATTTGCCTTGGCATGCAGATGCTGGTGAAGCACTCGGATGAGGGCGACGTGGACTGCCTGGGCAAGGTGGACGCCGACTGTGTGCACCTGGAAGGGGGCGACGGCATCCGCCTGCCCCACATGGGCTGGAACCAAATCACCCCCATGCCCGGCCACCCGCTGTTCAAGGACATTCCCGAAGGCAGCTTCTTCTATTTCGTGCACTCCTACGCGGTGCCGGTGGGCGAATATACCCTGGCCACCAGCCAGCATGGCCAGGCCTTCAGTGCCGCCATTGGCCAGGAAAACTTCTTTGGCGTGCAATTTCACCCGGAGCGCTCCGGTGCCGCCGGCGCCCAACTGCTGAAAAACTTTCTGGAGCTGTAATGATCATTCCTGCGATAGACCTTATCGGTGGAAAGGTGGTGCGCCTGTATCAGGGCGACTACCAGCAGAAAACCGAATACACCGCCTCCCCCCAGGAGCGGTTTGACCTCTATGTGGCCGAGGGCGCCACCCAGCTGCACCTGGTGGATCTGGACGGCGCCAAGAACAGCAGCGAGCGCCAGCTGGACGTGATTAAAAGCCTGATTGAAAACACCCCGGTGCCGGTACAGATTGGCGGCGGCATCCGTACCGAGCAGGACGTGAAAGACCTGCTCGACATCGGTGCCCAGCGGGTGGTGATTGGCTCCACCGCGGTGAAGAACCCGGAAATGGTGGCCGGCTGGATCAAACAGTACGGCCCTGATCGCATTGTGCTGGCGCTGGACATCAACATCACCGCCGACGGCGAGAAAAAAATCGCCATCGCCGGCTGGCAGGAAGACAGCGGCATCACCATTGAGGCCCTGCTCGAGCACTACCTGCCCGCAGGCCTGTGCCATGTGCTGTGCACCGACATCTCCAAGGACGGCACTCTCACCGGCTCCAACGTGGCGCTGTATCGTGAGCTGGCCGCCCGCTACCCCACCATTTTGTGGCAGGCCTCCGGCGGCATCGGCAACATCGGCGACATTGAGGCGCTCAAGAGCACCGGCGTGGCCGGCGTGATCCTCGGCCGCTCGCTGCTGGAAGGCAAATTCACCGTCAAGGAGGCTATCGCATGCTGGCAAGACGCATAATCCCCTGCCTGGACGTGAAAGACGGCCAGGTGGTTAAAGGTGTGAAATTCCGCAACCACGAAATCATCGGCGACATAGTCCCGCTGGCGGAGCGTTACGCCGCCGAGGGCGCCGACGAGCTGGTGTTTTACGACATCACCGCCTCCAGCCAGGACCGGGTGGTGGACAAGAGCTGGGTGAGCCGGGTGGCGCAGGTGATCGACATTCCCTTCTGCGTGGCCGGCGGCATTAAATCGGTGGAAGACGCGGCCCGCATTCTGGAATTCGGCGCCGACAAGATTTCCATCAACTCCCCCGCCCTGGCCAATCCGGCGCTCATTACCGAGCTGGCCGACACCTTTGGCGTGCAGTGCATCGTGGTGGGCATTGACTCCTACTTTGATGAGGCCACCGGCCAGTATCAGGTGCACCAGTTTACCGGTGACGAAAGCCGCACCCAGGTAACCCGCTGGAACACCTTTGACTGGGTGGAAGAAGTGCAGCGGCGCGGCGCCGGCGAGATTGTGCTGAACGTGATGAACCAGGACGGCGTGCGCCAGGGCTATGACCTGGAGCAGCTGCAGCGGGTGCGGGCCATTTGCAATGTGCCGCTGATCGCCTCGGGCGGTGCCGGCGAAATGGTGCATTTTCGCGATGCGTTTCTGGACGCGGACGTGGACGGCGCCCTGGCCGCCTCCGTGTTTCACAAGGGCATCATCAACATTGGTGAGCTCAAGCAATATCTCAAGCAGGAAGGAGTCGTGATCCGTGATTGATGCCGCCAAACTGGACTGGAGCAAGGTAGACGGCCTGATGCCGGCCATTGTGCAAGACTGCCGCAGCGGCCGGGTGCTGATGCTGGGCTACATGAACCAGGATGCCCTGGCCAAAACCCAGGAAACCGGGCATGTGACCTTTTTCAGCCGCACCAAAAACCGGCTGTGGACCAAGGGCGAAAGCTCCGGCCATGTGCTGAAGCTGAAAGACATCTCCACCGACTGCGATAACGACACCCTGCTGGTGATGGCCGAGCCGGTGGGCCCCACCTGCCATTTGGGCACCGTGTCCTGCTTTAACGAGCAACAGGCCCCGGCGCTGACCTTTTTCGCCGAGCTGGAACAGGTGATCGCCAGCCGTAAGGGCGCAGACCCCAAATCCAGCTACACCGCCAGCCTGTATGCCAAGGGCACCAAGCGCATTGCGCAAAAGGTGGGTGAAGAAGGCGTGGAAACGGCCCTGGCCGCCACCGTGCACGACCACGACGAGCTGGTAAATGAGTCTGCCGACCTGCTTTACCACCTCACCGTGCTGCTGCAACAGGAAGGCCTGGAACTGACCGACGTGATGGCCAAACTCAAAGAGCGCCACAGTAAATAAGCCAGTTTGGAGCGCGGGCTGCCAGCCCGCAACTTGCCGCAACGCGGTAACCTCTCCTCGTTCCCACGCTCCGCGTGGGAATGCACACCAGCCATAAAAGTAACGCCAATCACTGGAGCGCGGGCGGCCCGCCCGCAACTTGCCGCAGCGCGGCAACCCGTCTTTGCTCCACACTCCCCCGTTGCTCGCAAGCCTGCTGATGATGAGCTGCAAAGCCGTGCCACATCGTCGGGCACGGGGCACTACTTCACGACACGCTTCAAGCCCCTCCCTGGGTCGCTCGGCAAATGCATCTGACCGCCATGGATGGTGGGAATGCCGAAAATGCAGGAGCAATTTTCGGCCATGGCATTTGATCGGTCGTGAAGCAGATACCCCGCACCCTCCTCTATGAGCTGTTGATCCGCCTGTAGGCCCCAATTTATTGGGACAAAAAACTTCACACCACCAAACTTTATGTAAAATAAAAACTCAAAAACCTCACAACACCATGCTCATGCGGTAATACGCCACCCGATGCTTGTAAAACCGCTCCCCGTCCACCACAAAGCCAAACCGCTCATAAAACGCCGTGGCCGACGCCCGGGCATCAAACCAGAACCGCCGCACGCCCCGCTCACGCACATGCGCAATCAAAAACTCAAGCACCAAAGAGCCAACCCCCTGCCCCTGACACTCAACCTTGGTGGCAAACTTGCGCAGCCTTGCCGAGTCGCCCTCAAAAACACCGAGGCCACACAAATCACCTCGCCGTTCTGGCGCACGCCGAAGTGCTCGCCGGCCTCGTCTTCCGCCACTCGGCAAAAGGCCACCAGCTCGTTCGGCCAGAGCACCGCATGGCGCACCGGCAACACCTCGTCAAGAGTTAAAGCTTCAACCTTCATTCGCCAACCATTTGTACATGACAAAGGTATCCACATAGCCAAGCTTTGCATGGCGGTACGCCTTTGGCACCCGCCCAACCATCTCAAAGCCGAGCTTTTGCCATAGCCCCACCGCCACCTCGTTGGTGGAAACCACGCTGTTAAACTGCATGGCCTTGAAGCCCAGCGCCAGCGCCTGCTGCTGGGAATGCTCGCACAGCGCCCGGGCAACACCCTTGCCCCTGGCTTTTTCGGACACCATATAACCGCAGTTGCACACATGGTCGCCCGGCCCGGCGGCATTGGCCTTGAGGTAATAAGAGCCCAGCACCTCGCCCTGCTCCATATACACAAAGGTTTTCAGCGGCAGCTCGCACCAGAGCTGATAGGCCTGCTCCAGGGTCATGTCCGGCGCAAAGGCATAGGTCTCCTGCGCCGCCATCACTCGGGAAAAAGTGGGCCAGAAGGTCTCGAACTCTGCGCGGGTAATAGGCGTGATCATGGTGCTTCCCCTTATTTATTTCCGTGGTTGAGGGTGAGGTTGGGCCAGTGCGTAGTCGATGGCCGCACACACCGCCGCCACCTGGGCGGCATTGCACTGCTCGGCCGTGGCGCGGGGGCTGTTGGGGTACACTTCCGTGGTGGTTTTGTAACGGGCAGGCGTCATGCCGGCGCACAGGCCAAGGGCTGTGAGCGGATATTCAATCACGCCGTTGGCCACCACCGGGGAGCCGATGATCTCGCCTTGGTCATCCGCCGGCGCAATGTGCGTGACCTTCTCCACTGCGGCGATTACCGCCTGCTGAAAGGCTGGCTGCGGATTCTCGCTGTCGTCCACCAGATAAAAGCCATCGGGAATGCCGCAAGGCGTAAAGGGTTTGCCGTCCCGCGCCGCCAGCGCCGGGCGAAACTCGCTTTCGTCGGTATCCGTGGTCTCGTGCAGATCGATATGCAGCAACACCCGCTCACGCACCGGCGCCACCAGTTGCATAAGTGCTGCCGACTCGGGTGCCGGGCTGTTTGCTGTAAATGAACGGTTCGGATCCACCGCATTGGCGTTCCAGCGCTGAATGCGCTCATAAGCCCAGGGGCTGACGCAAGGCGCCACCAGCCAATTCACTCGGCCGGCGTAGTGCTCGCCATGCTGCTCCACAAACTGCAGCGCCCCGTGCACGCCGCTGGTTTCATACCCGTGCACACCCCCGGTGACCAGCACCACCGGCAGCTCCTCCCGCCAGTCGCGGCTGTGAATGGCCATCAGCGGAAAACGTTCATCGCCCACAGTCAGCTCGCCGTATTGCTGCACCTCAAAGCGCGAAGTCAGGCGCTCAATGGCCGCAAGCACCTCATTCTTATAACTGCGTTGGCGACGCTGCAGCGCCAGCCACTGGGCGCGCTCCGCCTCGCCCCAAGGCGTGCCGGGAGTGCCAATGGGATAGGTATTCATGTTATTACTTTTCCCGTAAGCCAGCCCATACCGGGTGCTGCGCCCTCCGCCCGGTAGGCTGTGCAAACATCCTTTTTCTACCAGATCGGCCAGATCACGTGTGGCCGTGGCCTTGCTCACCTTGGCCAGCGCCTGATATTTGCGGGTGTTAATGCCGCTTTCAAACTCTTCTCCGGCGTTATCCAGCAGCCGGTTAAGTACCTTTATCTGCCGTTCGCTCAGGGGCGTTTTTGCATGTCGCTGCCAGAAACGCGTCTTTTCCAGTACCCGATCAACCCGGGCCAGTGCCTGCTGCAGTGCCTCTTGCAAAGTGTCCAAAAACCAGGCCAGCCAGATGGTGATGTCCAGATTACCCTTCTGGGTTTGTTCGAGGTGGTCATAATAGCCATTACGCCGGGCCATAATGGCTGCACTCAGAGAATAAAAACGCACGGAGCGGGCCTCGGCCTGGGCCAGCGCCCTGTCGGTAACCGCTCTGGTTACCCGGCCGTTGCCATCATCAAACGGATGCAGGGTGATCAGCCATAAATGAGCAATACCGGCTCTGAGAATGGCATCAAGTTGTGCCGGCGGATGATTAAACCAGTCAATAAAGGCGTTCAGTTGCTGCTCCAGCCCCTGCCTGGGCGGTGCTTCAAAATGAACAGTGGGGTTATCCATTCGTCCGGATATCACCTGCATAGGGTGTTCCCCTCGCAGCCCACCCATCACAATACGGGAAAACATACCCTGAACAGGAAACAGCTGTGCCTGCCAGCGGCATAACTGCTCACAAGACAATGGTTGTTCGGGCTGATGGGTGGCTTCCAGTAACAAGGCTACCAGAGAGTCGGTCTCGGGAGTGGGTCTGCCGGCCATACCGGCCTGCTCAAGCCCAAGCTGACGGGCCACCGACGATCGAACCGATCCCACATCCAGGTGCTCACCCTCAATTTCGCTTGTGCGGATGGCATTCTGGATCAGGGCGTCCATTTCCACGGCGGAGTCGGTTTGCGCAGGGGCCACCTCAGTGCGGCCCAACAGCCTCCCCTGCAGCCAGCGGATCTCGTCAAGCCTGGGTTTAAGCGACGTTTCATCCCAACGGAAATGAGGCCAGTCATTATGTTGCCAGATGTACATGAGCCGAATAACCACCCTAATCGAATCAAAATATGAGCCGATTATGGCAATTAATCGGCTCACAGGGAAGTTACTCCAGCACCCGCGCCAGCTCTTCCAGTGCGCTGGGGTCGTCGATGGTGGACGGCACCACGTATTGCTCGCCGTCGGCGATCTGGCGGATCACCCGGCGCAGTATTTTACCGGAGCGGGTTTTGGGCAGCCGGTCCACAATAATGGCTCGTTTAAAGCAGGCCACCGCACCCACCTGATCGCGCACCAGTTGCAGCAGCGCCCGCTCAATGCTGCCGTTTTCCGACACATAGCCATCTTTCAGTACCACCAGCCCCAGGGGCAGCTGGCCTTTCAGCTCGTCGTGCACGCCCACCACGGCGCATTCGGCCACCGCCTCGTGGCTGCCCACAATTTCTTCCATTTCGCCGGTGGAAAGCCGGTGGCCGGCCACGTTGATCACGTCGTCCATGCGGCCCATCACGAACAGGTAGCCCTCTTCGTCCATATAGCCCCCGTCGCCGGATACATAAAAGCCCGGAAACTGGCCGAGATAGCCGGATTCAAACCGGTCGTGGTTGCGCCACACCGTGGGCAAACAGCCCGGGGGCAGCGGCCGGGCAATGGCAATGTAGCCCTGCTCGCCGGGGGCTTGGGCTTCCCCCAGCTCATTGAGCACTTGTACCTTGTAACCCGGAACGGGTTTGGTGGCGGAGCCGGGTTTGGTGGCAAAGCGCTCCAGCCCCAATGGGTTGGCGGCAATGGCCCAGCCGGTTTCGGTCTGCCACCAGTGATCCACCACCGGGCGCTGGGTGTGGTTCTGCACCCACTCCAGGGTGGGCGGGTCCAGCCGCTCGCCGGCCATAAAGATGGTGGTGAGCGGCTCCATGGGGTAATGCTTAAGCTGCTCGCCGTTAGGGTCTTCCTTCTTGATGGCGCGAAACGCCGTGGGGGCGGAAAACAGCGCCTTTACGCCGTATTCGTCGCATACCCGCCAGAAGGCACCGGGATCCGGGGTTTTCACCGGCTTGCCTTCATACAAAATGGTGGTGCAGCCGTAAATCAGCGGCGCATACACTATGTAGGAATGGCCCACCACCCAGCCCACGTCGGAGGCGGCCCAGAACACATCGCCGGGCTTTAGGTTGTAAATGGTGTGCATGCTGTAGTGCAGCGCCACCGCATGGCCGCCGTTGTCGCGCACCACGCCCTTGGGTTTGCCGGTGGTGCCCGAGGTATACAGAATGTAAAGCGGATCCGTGGCCCGCACCGGCACACAGGGGTGAGGCTCGGCGTTTTGCATCAGCGCCGCCCAGTCCTTGTCCCGATCATGGGGCAGCTCCGCCGGGCATTCCCGGCGCTGAAACACCACCACGTGCTCCGGCTTCCAGCGGCTGTCCATCACCGCCTTGTCCACCAGCGGCTTGTAGGGGATCACCTTGTTCACTTCCACCCCGCAGCTGGCGGTGAGCAGCACTTTGGGTTCGGCATCTTCAATGCGCACCGCCAGCTCGTGGGGCGCAAAACCGCCGAACACCACGGAATGAATGGCCCCCAGGCGGGCACAGGCCAGCATGGCCATGGCGGCCTGGGGGATCATGGGCATGTAAATCACCACTCTGTCGCCCTTTTGCACGCCGAGCCCGGCCAACATGCCGGCCACCCTGGCCACCTGATCCCGCAGCACCCGGTAGGTGTAGCGGGCCTTTTTGCCGGTCACCGGCGAGTCGTAAATCAGGGCAGTCTGGTCCCCCCTGCCCTGCTCCACATGGTAATCCAGCGCCAGATGGGCGGTGTTCAGCTCGCCGTCGGCAAACCAGCGCTCAATGCCGTGTTCGTCCGTGCTTAATATGGTTTGCGGAAAGGTAAACCAGTCCAGCTGTTCGGCCTGCTGCTTCCAGAAGGTTTCCGGCGAGCTGGCCGCCAAATCAAATGCCTGCTGATAGGTAAACATGGTGTTTGCTCCTGACATTGCTTGTCCTTAAGCGCCGCGGGCGCATGGGGGGTTATGCAAACGGCACGCGCACGGCTCCTTCCATTAAAATGCGCGCGCTGCGGCTCATGGTGACCTTTTCCACTTCCCAGCCCTGCTCGGTGTGGCGGGCTTCGGCTCCCACTTTCAGGGTGCCGGACGGATGACCAAAAGTGACCGAGGTTTTTTCGCCACCACCGGCGGCCAGGTTGACCAGGGTGCCGGGCACACAGGCGGCGGCGGCAATGGCCACGGCGGCGGTGCCCATCATGGCGTGGTGCAGCTTGCCCATGGAAAGCGCCCGCACCAGCACATCAATGTCGGTTTGCTCCACGGTTTTGCCGCTGGACGCCACATAGGCCGCCGGCTCTGCCACAAAGGCCACCTTGGGCGTGTGCTGGCGGCTGGCGGCCTGCTCCGGTGAGCTGATAAGCCCCATTTTCACGGCCCCGGCGGCGCGAATGCGCTCAAACAGGGCCAGGGTGTCCGCATTGCCGTTAATGTCGCCCTGCAGCTCGGTGCCGCTAAAGCCAAGTGAGTGAGCGTTGATAAAAATGGTGGGAATGCCGGCGTTAATCAGCGTGGCTTCCAGCATGCCGAGGCCCGGCACTTCCAGCCGGTCCATCAGCTGGCCGGTAGGGAATATGGCCCCCTCGCCCGGTGCCATAAAATCCACCTGTATTTCGGCGGCGGGAAAGGTCACGCCGTCCAGCTCAAAGTCGCCGGTTTCCTGCACCTGGCCGTTGCGTATCGGCACCTGCACCACCAGGGTTTTGCCAATGTTGGCCTGCCATACCCGCACCGCCATCACCCCGTTGTGGGGAATGCATTCGGGCGGGATCAGGCCCGCGTGAATGGCAAAGGGGCCAACGGCGGCGGACAGGTTGCCGCAGTTGCCGCTCCAGTCCACCAAGGGCTGGTCAATGGACACCTGGCCGAACAGATAGTCCACATGGTGATCGGGCTGTTGGCTTTGGGAGACAATCACCGCCTTGCTGGTGCTGGAGGTGGCCCCGCCCATGCCGTCGGTGTGCTTGCCGTAAGGATCCGGGCTGCCAATCACCCGCAGCAGCAGCTGGTCTCTGGCCTCGCCGGGCACCTGCGCCGCCGGCGGCAGATCGGCCAGGTTAAAAAACACCCCTTTGCTGGTGCCGCCGCGCATGTAGGTGGCGGGTATTTTCAGCTGGGGCGGAAATTCATTGCTTGCCATGGTTGGTTCCTTTTATAACGACGTCGTCGTTTGCATTTGTAGGCCCCGTTTTAACGGGGCAAATATGCACGTACATGGCACGGTTTGCCCCAATAAATTGGGGCCTACAAACGCATTAACCCTCACCCCGCCAGAAAATCCTGAGCAAAGCGCTGCAGCACGCCGCCGGCGCTGTACACATTCAGCTCGTCGGCGGTGTCCAGCCGGCAGCGCACGGGCACTTTTTCCTGCTCGCCGTTGGTGCGGGTGATCACCAGGGTCAATTCGGCACCGGGCTGAAGGTGGCCCTGCACGTCATAGAGCTCGGTGCCATCAAGGCCAAGCGTGTGGCGGTTGGTGCCGGGCATAAACTCCAGCGGCAGCACCCCCATGCCCACCAGGTTGGTGCGGTGAATGCGCTCAAAACCTTCAGCCACAATGGCTTCCACTCCTGCCAGGCGCACCCCCTTGGCGGCCCAGTCCCGGGACGAGCCCTGGCCGTAGTCCGCCCCGGCAATGATGATCAGCGGCTGCTTGCGGTTCATGTAGGTTTCTATCGCTTCCCACATGCGGGTGACCTTGCCCTCGGGCTCTATGCGCGCCAGCGACCCCTGTACCACCTTGCCGTTTTCCTGCACCATTTCATTAAACAGCTTGGGGTTGGCGAGGGTCGCCCGCTGGGCGGTAAGGTGATCGCCGCGATGGGTGGCGTAGGAGTTAAAGTCTTCTTCCGGCACCCCCATGCGGGCCAGGTATTCCCCCGCCGCGCTGGTGGGCAAAATGGCGTTGGACGGCGACAGATGATCGGTGGTGATGTTGTCCCCCAGAATGGCCAGCGGCCGCATGCCGGTGAGGCTGCATTTTCCGGCCAGGGCCCCTTCCCAGTAGGGCGGGCGGCGAATGTAGGTACTGTTGGGCCGCCAGTCGTAAAGCGGCGGCGTGCGGTCGGCGGCGTCGTTCAGCTTGAACATTTGAATGTACACCTGCTTGAACTGCTCGGGCTTTACGTATTGCTCCACCACCGCATCAATTTCTTCATCGCTGGGCCAGAGGTCGTTCAGGTAAATGGGCTTGCCATTGGCGTCCGTGCCCAGGGCGTCCCGCTCTATGTCAAAGCGAATGGAGCCTGCCAGGGCATAGGCCACCACCAGCGGCGGCGAGGCCAGAAACGCCTGCCGGGCGTAAGGGTGAATGCGGCCGTCGAAGTTGCGGTTGCCCGAGAGCACCGCCGTGGTGTAAAGGTCACGCTCGATGATCTCTTGCTGAATATCGGGGTCGAGCGCGCCGCTCATGCCATTACAGGTGGTGCAGGCATAACCCACAATGCCAAAACCCAGTTGCTCCAGCTCCGGCAGCAGGCCCGCTTCTTCCAGATACAATTTTGCCACCTTGGAGCCCGGCGCAAAGGAGGTTTTTACCCAGGGCTTGCGCGTTAAGCCAAGGGCGTTGGCCTTTTTGGCCAGCAGCCCCGCCGCCACCACGTTGCGCGGGTTGCTGGTGTTGGTGCATGACGTAATGGCGGCAATAATAATGGCCCCGTCCGGCAGCTTGCCCGGCTCTTGCTGCCAGGGCCCGGCAATGCCCCGCTCCGCCAGCGCCGAGGTAGGCTGCCGCCGGTGCGGGTTGGACGGCCCCGCCATGTTGCGGGTTACTGCGCCAATATCAAACTCCAGCACCCGTTCATACTGAGCAGTACGCAAATCGTCCGCCCACAGTCCGGTGTGCCGGGCATAGGTTTCCACCAGTTTTACCTGCTCGTCGTCGCGGCCGGTGAGTTTCAGGTAGTTGATGGTCTGCTGGTCGATGTAAAACAGGCCGGCGGTGGCCCCGTATTCCGGGGTCATGTTGGAGATGGTGGCCCGGTCGCCAATGGTGAGGTGTTGAGTGCCTTCACCAAAGAATTCCAGCCAGGCCGACACCACCCGCTGCTCCCGCAAGAACTCGGTCAGTGCCAGCACTATGTCGGTGGCGGTAATGCCGGGCTGGCGACGGCCGGTGAGCTTAACGCCCACTATGTCCGGCAGGCGCATCATGGAGGGACGCCCCAGCATCACGGTTTCGGCTTCCAGTCCGCCCACGCCAATGGCAATCACCCCCAAGGCATCCACGTGGGGGGTGTGGCTGTCGGTGCCCACACAGGTGTCGGGAAAGGCCACGCCCTGTTGCACCTGCACCACCGGCGACATTTTCTCCAGGTTTATCTGGTGCATGATGCCGTTGCCGGCGGGGATCACGCTCACGTTCTCAAAGGCGGTTTTGCACCATTCAATAAAGTGAAAGCGGTCTTCGTTACGCCTGTCTTCAATGGCGCGGTTTTTGTCAAAAGCGTCCGGCTCAAAGCCGGCATGCTCCACCGCCAGGGAATGATCCACAATCAGCTGGGTTTGCACCACAGGGTTCACCCGGGCCGGCTCCCCCCCTTGTGCAGCAATGGCGTCCCGCAGGCCAGCCAAATCAACCAATGCGGTTTGCCCCAGAATGTCGTGGCACACCACTCGCGCCGGATACCAGGGAAAGTCGAGGTCGCGGCGGCGCTCAATCAGTTGTTTAAGGCTGTCGGTGAGATGCTCGGGCGCGCAGCGGCGCACCAGTTGCTCGGCCAGCACCCGTGATGCATAGGGCAAGCCCTCATAGGCACCGGGGGCAATGGCGTTCACCGCTGCCCGCGCATCAAAGTAGTCGAGTTCCGTGCCCGGCAGCGGCTTGCGGTATTGGCTGTTCATAACATTCCTCACTTGCGCTCGGCCATGGGCAGCCAGGCTTGCGGCTCGGGGCCAATATAGTCGGCGCTGGGGCGAATAATGCGGTTGTTGGCGCGCTGCTCAAACACATGGGCGGCCCAGCCGGTAACCCGGCTCATCACAAAAATGGGGGTAAACAGCTTGGTGGGAATGCCCATAAAGTGATAGGCGGAGGCGTGAAAGAAGTCGGCGTTGCAGAACAGGTTTTTCTCCCGCTTCATCACCGCTTCCACCCGCTCCGACACCGCATAGAGGTGGGTGTCGCCCACATCTTCAGAGAGTTTTTTCGACCAGGCCTTGATGAGATCATTACGCGGGTCGGACTCGCGGTAAATGGCGTGGCCAAAGCCCATGATTTTTTCCTTGTTGGCTAGCATTTGCAGTATGCCGGCTTCGGCCTCGTCGGGGGTCTGCCAGCGTTCAATCATTTCCATGGCCGCCTCGTTGGCGCCGCCGTGCAGCGGGCCGCGCAGGCTGCCGATGGCGGCGGTAATGCAGGAGTGCAGGTCGGAGAGGGTGGAGGCGCACACCCGGGCGGTGAAGGTGGAGGCGTTGAACTCGTGTTCGGCATAGAGCACCAGGGAGCAGTGCATCACCTTTTTATGCAGCTCGCTTGGCGCCTTGCCGGTGAGCATTTCCAGAAAATAACCGCCGATGCTGTCCTGCTCCGGGCAGGTGGTGTCGATGCGCACGCCGTCGTGGCTGTAGCGATACCAGTAGCAGATGATGGCCGGCAGCATGGCCAGCAAGGTGTCGGTTTTGTCTTCCTGCTCGGCAAAGTCCAACTCCTGATCCAGGTTGCCCAGCATGGAGCAGCCGGTGCGCATCACATCCATGGGGTGGGCATTGGCGGGGATTTCCTCCAGCACCCGACGCAGCGCCGGCGGCAGCCCCCGGCGGGCCTTGAGGCTGTGTTTGTAGTCATTCAGCTCGGACTGGGTGGGCAGCTTGCCTTTCAGCAGCAAATACGCCACTTCCTCAAATTCGGCATGGTGGGCCAGGTCGGTAATGTCATAGCCCCGGTAGGTCAGCCCGGTACCGCTCTTGCCCACGGTGCACAGGGCCGTGGTGCCGGCACTCTGGCCGCGCAGGCCGGCGCCTGCCAGTGGTTTGTCATCCTTTTGCTTGTCGGCTACGGCGATCGCAGTCATGGCACTCTCCTTGTTATGTTTTGGTCGATGAGGGGGTCAGTCGCCTTTTTGCTCGTTGAATAACCGGTCGAGCTTGTTCTCGTAATCGTGGTAACCCAGATAGTGATAGAGCTGCTCGCGGGTCTGCATGCTGTCCACCACCTGGCGCTGATGGCCGTCTTGCAGCAGGTGCTGATACACATTGAGCGCTGCCTGGTTCATGGCCCGGAACGCCGACAGCGGATACAGCACCATGCTCACGCCGCACTCGGCCAGCTCGTCGGTGCTGAACAGCGGGGTCTGGCCAAACTCGGTGATGTTGGCGAGGATCGGCACCTTTACCGCCTCGGCAAATTGGCGGTATTGCTCCAGGGTGTTAATGGCTTCGGGAAAGATCATGTCGGCTCCCGCCTCCACACAGGCCAGGGCGCGCGCGATGGCGGCATCCATGCCTTCTACCGCCAGCGCATCGGTGCGGGCCATGATCACAAAGTTATCGTCGGTGCGGGCGTCCACCGCCGCTTTCACCCGGTCCACCATTTCACCCTGGCTGACAATGGCCTTGTTGGGCCGGTGGCCGCAGCGCTTTTGCGCCACCTGATCTTCCAGGTGCACGGCGGCTGCGCCGGCGCGCTCCATCTCCTTGATGGTGCGGGCAATATTAAAGGCCCCGCCAAAGCCGGTGTCTATGTCCACCAGCAGCGGCAGGCCGGAGGCCGCCGTGACCCGGCGCACGTCTTCCAGCACATCGTTCAGGGTGGTAATGCCCAGATCCGGCAGGCCGTAGGAGGCATTGGCAATGCCGCCGCCGGACAGATAAATGGCCTGATGGCCCACCTGCTCCGCCATCATGGCGCAGTAGGCATTAATAGTGCCCACCACCTGCAGCGGCCGGTGGGTGGCCACCGCCTGGCGGAATCGTTTCCCTGGACTCATGACGCTTTCTCCTTGTCTTCGGTGAGTTGTTGTTCAATCAGCAGCCGGCTGCGCATGATATGACGGCGCATCAGCAGCTCGGCCAGCTCTTCGTCCCGCTCCCGCAGAGCCGCCAGCAAATGGAAATGCTCGGTCAGCGCTTGTTGCGGCCGGGAATAGGCGCGCTGGGACTGGTGCCGGTACATGCGCAGCAGGTGGTACAGCTCGTCGCACAGCAGGCCGATCAGCGTGTGGTTGCGGCTGGCCTGGATCAGGCGATAGTGAAAGTCGAAATCCCCCTGCTGGTGGAAATAGGAGGCCCCCTCCACTTCCTCGATATGAGCCTTATGGGTGTCCAGCAACTCTTGCAGGGCATCCAGCTCTTCCTCGGTAATGTGCCGGCAGGCCAGGCGCACCGCCATGCCCTCAAGGGCTTCGCGCACTGCGTAAATTTCCACCAGCCTGGCCCGGCTCAGCGCAATGACCCGGGCACCCACATGGGGTACCCGCTCAATCAGCCCCAGGGCTTCCACCCGCATCATGGCTTCCCGCAGCGGCCCGCGGCTAACGCCAAAGCGGCGCGCCAGCTCCGGCTCGGAGATCTTGCTGCCGGCGGCAAAGTGCCCCTTGACGATAAGATCCACCAGCTGCTCGGTCAGGTTTTCCGACTTGGTCAGCTCCCGTGCCTCGGTGATCGACAAACCGGAGTCAGGGTGTATTACTGCTTGCTCTGTCATTTAAACTGTCAACAATCTAACGGATATGAAACAAAAATATCAGTACACAAGAGGTTCATCAAGGCGATGTGTTGACAATATGGGTTAGACTTTGGTCGGAGGGAAAGAGAAGGGAGCGCCCGAGGGCGCTAATGCAGGCGAGCCGCCTGCGCTCCAGAAACACAAGACCCGGGTGGAGCGCGGGCGGTCCGCCCGCAAGTTGACGCAAAGCGGCAATGGTCGAACGGGCTCATGGTGCCGTCCGTGATAGGGAAGCTTGCTACACCTTCCCCTTCAGCAAGGCTTCTATGCTGCCCACGGCGCCGAGTACGCTGCTGGCTTCATAGGGCAGGAAGATGCGATCACCCTCCTTGCCGATGTCGGGCAGGGTTTTCAGGTATTCCAGCCCCAGCAGGTAGCCTACCACCAGTTGCGGATCCAGCCGGTCGCTACCGGCCGACAGCACCTTGTCGATGGCCTGGCGCTGGCCGTCCGCCATCAGTATGGCCGCCTCCCGCTCCCCTTCCGCTACCAGGATGTTGGAGCGTTTCTCCCCTTCGGCCCGGGCGATGGCGGCTTCCCGCTCGCCGCTGGCCTGCAGCACCAGGGCCCGGCGCTCCCGCTCGGCGGCCATTTGCTTGCGCATGGCGTCCTCCACTTCGGCGGGAATATTGATGTCCTGTATTTCCACCCGGGTGACCTTGACCCCCCATTTGTTGCCGGCTTCGTCCATCACGATTTGCAGCTTGTCGTTGATTTCCTGCCGGGATTCAAACAGCTTGTCGAGCTCCATTTTTCCCACTTCCGAGCGCAGCGAGGTCTTGGCCAGGATCTCGATGGCCTGAATCAGGTTTTCGGCCTGGTAGACGGCCCGCTCGGGATCGATCACCTGAAAATACAGGGCACCGTTGACGGTCACGCTGACGTTATCGGCGGTGATCACCGACTGGCCGGGAAAGTCGAGCACGGTTTCCCGCCGGTCGATACGGGTTTCTTCCTGCACCACGGCCACGTTCTCGCCGCCGATGGCCTGGTAGCGGCGCACCTTGATGGAGCGGGGCTTGTCGACAAAGGGAATAATCCAGTTGATGCCCGGGCTCAGGGTTTTCTGGTAGCTGCCCAGGCGCTCGATCACCACGGCTTCCGACTGCTGCACTATCATCAGCCCCTTGATCACCAGTGCCAGCACCAGCACGGTAAACACCAGGGCAATAATCAACATCACGTCCATGACAAAATCCCCTTGTTTTTGACGTTAGGCGGTTGGTGTTATTTCGTTGACATTATTCGGGTTGTTTAACAATAGCGGTAATGCCGTCGAAACGGACGATTTCCACTTCATCACCTTCCTTCAGCTCGGTGCCGGGCTGGGCCCGCACCATAAACAGATCCCCTTCAAGCTTAAGCCGCAGCTCACCGCTATGATGGCGCACCAGTTTTCCGGTTTGATGACGGCTTTCGCCGGCCAGGCCGCTTTTGCGGCGGGAAGGCGCATACTGGCGAAAGGCCTTTTTCAGCAGCGGCGCCAGCACGGCAGCGGCAATGGCAAAGGTAAACCACTGGCCGGTGGATCCCACTTCCAACAAGGCCGCAACCATGGCCACAAGCGCGGCCAGGCCCATGGCAAAGGCAAAAAAGCCGGTGCCGAGCAGTTCGGCCAGCAATAACACCAGGGCGGCAATCAGCCAGAGATGCCAGGCAAGCACGTATTATCACCTCAGATGCGAATGGAACAGTGGTTACTATAGGAAAGGTGAAAGGCGGAAGCTAGCGGGGAAACCGGGGATTGGGGATTGGGGACTGGGGACTGGGGATTGGGGATTGGGGATTGGGGATTGGGGATTGGGGATTGGGGATTGGGGATTGGGGATTGGGGATTGGGGATTGGGGATTATGCGTTCCCACGCTGAGCATGGGAACAAGAAAGAAAATGTCTGTGCCTTACCCCTCACATCACCGGTTTGGCCAGTTTAAACAGCTCAAAAAAGTTGGCGGTAGTCTGCCGGGCCACCTGCTCGTAGGGCACCCCCTTGAGCTTGGCCACATACTCGGCCACGGTGCGGGTGTAGGCGGGCTCGTTCTCCTCGCCCCGAAACGGCACCGGGGCCAGCCAGGGAGAGTCGGTTTCCACCAGCAGCCGCTCCAGGGGCAGGGCCTTGACCACTTCGCGCAGGGCATCGGCGCTGCGGAAAGTGACAATACCGGAAATGGAAATATAAAAACCCAGTTCAATGGCGGCCTCGGCCATCTCCAGGGACTCGGTGAAGCAGTGCAGTACCCCGCCCACCTTGTCGGCATTGCCCTGGCGCAAAATCTCCAGTGTGTCTTCTTGTGCACTGCGGGTGTGGATGATCAGCGGCTTGTTCAGTTCAACCGCCACCTTCACATGCTGCTCAAAAGAGCGTTTTTGCAGGTCGGCGGTCTCAGGCGCATAGAAATAATCCAGCCCGGTTTCGCCGATGGCCACCACCGCAGGATGATCCGCCAGCCGGCGCAGCAGCGCCGGATCGTTTTGTTCATCATGCTGGTGCAGCGGGTGCACGCCGCAGGACGCAAACACCTGGGGATAAGGCGCGATGGCCTTCAGCATGTCGGGAAAGGACGACAGCCCCACGCCAATGCACAGCATATGGTTTACGCCGCGTTGGGCGGCCTTGGCAATGGCCTCGTCCATGGACTTGTGTTTTTTGCCGTAATCGAGTTTGTCGAGGTGGCAATGGGAATCAACCAGCAAAATCGGCTCCAGTAAATCGGTTATTCATGGGTCAGTGTCTGTTGCAGCCGGCGCAGCCACTGGCTCAGCTGCAGGCCGGCATTCATGGGCCTGCCCTGCCCCGGCTGCAACCGGCGGCGCAACTCCAGCAGGCCGCTGTTCAGCTCATGCAGGGCAAGCGGCCCGGTGCCTGCCAGGCGGCGGCTGAGATGTTGGCAGTCATCGAGTTTCAGGGGCGCCTTCGCCCCCAGGGCAACTTGCAGCGCGTCCTGCAGCAACAGCTGCACCCACACCAGGTGCACCGGCTGCTCCAGCAATCCCGCCTGCACTGTCGGCAAATGAGAAGCGGTCTCCCCCAGGCCGGCCAGGGCGGTGAGCAACTGCAGCCGCTTGTCGTCGGCCCCCGTGTTCAGGTAGTCCAGGGTCTGCAGCGGCGAGCCCTGATTGATACTGAGCGCCGCCGGAGTGGCGGCCACGCCCTGCTCCTGCAGCCAGGCCAGTGCCAGTTGAGTATCTGGCAGCGGCACCAGCCACTGCTGGCAGCGGCTGATGAGGGTGGGCAGCAGCCGTTCCGGCTGCGACGACACCAGAATCAGTGTGGCCTCGCCCGCCGGCTCTTCCAGGGTTTTCAGCAGGGCATTGGCAGCGGCATCTGTCATCAGCTCGGCCCGCTCGATAATGGCCACCTTGCCGTGGCCCAACCGGGCGCTTTCGCCCATGATGCGGCTGAGCTCGCGGATGGCGTCGATGCCGATGCTGCGCCCTTCCCGGCCAACTACCTGCAGATCCGAGTGGCTGCCGGCGGCATTGAGTTCACAGGCATGGCACATGCCGCAAGGGGCATTATTTGTATGTTGGCATAATAATGTTGTTGCCAGCCTGCCGGCCAGCTCGCGCTTGCCCAGGCCCGCCATGCCCTTGAGCAGCAATGCATGGCCCAGCCGGCGCTCGCGTACCCCCTGCAGCAGCGGCTGCCAGACCGGCGTCAGCCAGGGGTACACAGTCGTCGCTCCAGACAGGCCAGCACCCGTGTTTTCACTTCCTGCTCGTTGCCGGAAGCGTCGATCCGCTCGCAGTCGGGATCGGCCTGCACCAGCTCAAGATAACGGGCCCGGGTGCGCTCGAAAAAGTCGATCTTTTCCAGCTCAATGCGATCCAGCTCGCCCCGGCCACGGGCCCGTGCCAGGCCAGCGGCGGGATCGATGTCCAGGTAAAGGGTAAGATCCGGTTTAAAGTCTCCCAGCACCGCCTGCTTGATCTGACAAATCAGACGATCCTCTATGCCGCGTCCGCCGCCCTGGTAGGCTCGGGAAGAGAGATCATGGCGGTCGCCCACCACCCAGGTGCCGTCCCGCAGGGCCGGCTGAATGCGGTTTTTCACCAGTTGCACCCGGGCGGCATACATCAGCAGCAGCTCGGCCTCCATGGTCAGCGGCTCCTCGTGCACTTCCTTCACCAGGGCGCGCATTTTTTCCGCCAGCGGTGTGCCGCCGGGCTCCCGGGTGGTGATCACCCTGTGGCCCTGGGCTTCAAGCCAGTGCACCACATGGGCCTGCACCGTGCTTTTGCCGGCCCCTTCCAGACCTTCAATCACAATAAAACGGCTCATGGCTTACCTGTTCAGAATGTAGCGGCGCACCGCGTTGTTGTGCTCGCGCAGGGTCTTGGAAAAATAATGGCGCCCCTCGCCCATGGCCACGAAATAGTAGTAGTCGCTGGCAACCGGATTGAGCGCCGCCTGTATCGACGCCTTGCTGGGCATGGCGATGGGAGTGGGCGGCAGGCCATCGATCATATAGGTATTGTAGGGAGTATGGGTCTGCAGATCCCGCTTGCGGATATTGCCGTCATAATCCTCCCCCATGCCGTAGATCACGGTGGGATCGGTCTGCAGCCGCATGCCCCGGCGCAGCCGGTTGACGAACACGGAGGCGATGAGCGGCCGCTCTTCGGCGATGCCGGTTTCCTTTTCGATGATGGAAGCCAAAATCAGCGCCTCATAGGGACTGTTGATGGGCAGGCCGTCCATACGCGCCTCCCAGGCCTCGTCGAGGAAGCGCTGCATTTCCTGATAGGCCCGGCTCAGCACCGAAAAGTCGCTGTCGCCCGGGGTATAACTGTAGGTTTCCGGCAGGAACAGGCCTTCCAGCCTGCCGTGTTCAGCCCCCAGCCGCCCGGCCAGCTCCGCCTCGCCCACGCCGTCCAGCTCATGCGCCAGATACTCGGCCTCGGCCAGCCGGCCGCGCCAGTCGCTCAGACGCAACCCCTCCACCAGGGTCACCTGCAGACGATAGACATCGCCGTTGACGAAGGTCATCAACGCCTCGCGCAGGCTCATGCCCGGCTCCAGCCGGTAGGTGCCCTGGCGTACGGCAGCCAGTTCCGGATGAAACTTGAGCCAAAGCCGACGCTGAAGCTCGGGCACCGGCTCGCTGCTCAGCCGGTTGATCAGCTGAAAACTGTTTTCACCCCGGGCGACCACAAATAGCGGCTCCCCGGATTCGGCTATGGTCATCCGCTCCAGCTTCTGCCACTGGCTGAAGCCGTAGCCGCCCAGGCCCAGTATGACCAGGGTCAGCAGCAGCATCAGCCGCCCCAGCCATTTAATCAATCTGTTCATATTGTTGCTGTAATCCCCTTGCGGTGGAAAAGGAAGAAGGCAGAGAATGGCCGGCGATGGCGGCAACCGGCACTATGCCCATAAGGGCATTGCACAGCCAGGCCTCGTCCGCCGCCAGCAGTTCCTGCAGGGGAGCACGCACCTGCCGCACCCGATGGCCCAGCCGATCCAGCAGCCAGCCGCGCAGGGTGCCGCGTACCCCGCCCCGGTCGAGGACGGGCGTATAAATATGCTCGCCCCGGCGCCAAAACAGGTTGGCGGTGACCGCCTCAAGCACGTGGCCGTCCTGATCCAGCACCACGCCTTCCGCCAGGCCGGCCCGTTCCAGCTCGGCCTTGAGCAACACCTGCTCCAGCCGGTTAACGGTTTTCAACCCCGCCAGCAGGGGCGAATGCCCGAGGCGGCCGGCGCAAACGCCGATCTCCACGCCGGTGTCCCGCCAATCCAGGTAGGCTTGGGGAAACGGCGCGGTATTGATCACCAGGGTCGGGTCGGCACAGCCGGCAATACCATAGCCGCGGGCTCCGGGTCCGCGCAGCAGGGTGACGCGCACCACCGTTTCCCGGTCCTCTGCCGCCGCCGTCGCCTGCCGGTACAGGGCGTCCCAGTCCGGCGGCGCCATCAACAGCCGCCGGCAGGCTTCCGCCAGTCGTGCCTGGTGGTACGGCCACAGCCGCAGCCGACCACGCCGGGCGTGCAGGGTGGTAAAATGGCCGTCGCCGAGTTGCCAGCCCCGGCTGAGTGCCTCCTGGTGTTCGCTGAAGATTTTCTGCATGCGATTCCGATAAAAAAGCCCGGCACTGGGGCCGGGCTGTTTCAGGCCAAAAAGGCCATTATATGCGTTTGAAAATCAATGAGCCATTGGTGCCGCCGAAGCCAAAGGAATTCGACAGGGCGTACTCAAACTGGCCGGGCTTGGCGGTATGGGCCACCAGATCCAGATCGCATTCTTCGTCCGGGTTATCCAGGTTGATGGTAGGCGGTGCCATCTGGTCCCGCAGGGCCAGTACAGTGATGATGGCTTCCACCGCCCCGGCCGCACCCAGCAGGTGGCCAGTCATGGACTTGGTGGAACTGACCATCAGCCGATAGGCGTGGTCGCCAAACACCTTTTTCACGCCGCGCAGCTCGGCCACGTCTCCCAGGGGGGTGGAGGTGCCGTGTGCGTTGACGTATCCGATAACCTCGGGGGCGATGCCGGCGTCACGAATGGCGTTGGCCATGGCCGCGGCGGCGCCGCTGCCGTCATCGGGCGGTGCCGTCATATGGTGGGCGTCGCCGCTCATGCCAAAGCCGACCAGCTCCGCATAGATGCGGGCGCCACGGGCCACCGCATGCTCGTACTCTTCGAGCATCATGACGCCGGCGCCGTCGCCCAGCACAAAGCCATCCCGCTCCTTGTCCCAGGGGCGGCTGGCTTGCTGGGGAGCGTCGTTGCGGGTGGACAGCGCCCGGGCCGCCGCAAAGCCGCCCATGCCCATGGGGGTGGAGGCTTTTTCGGTACCGCCGGCCAGCATGGCGTCGGCATCACCGTAGGCGATCATCCGCGCCGCCAGGCCGATGCTGTGGGTGCCCGTGGTGCAGGCGGTGGTGGCCGCGATATTGGGGCCGCGCAGCCCTTTCATGATCGACAGATGGCCAGACACCATGTTGATGATGGTGGACGGCACGAAAAAGGGACTCAGCTTGCGCGGGCCACTGGCCATCAGGTTGCTGTGGTTTTGTTCAATCAGCCCCAGGCCACCGATGCCCGAGCCAATGGACACGCCAACGCGATCCGCATTGGCGTCGGTAATGTCGAGACCGGAATCGGTCAGCGCCTGCAGGCCGGCAGCCACCCCGTACTGGATGAACAGGTCCATCTTGCGGGCTTCTTTTTTGGCAATGCCATGTGCTTCCGGGTCGAAGTCTTGGACCAGGCCGGCAAACTTGGTGGTGTAATCGGTGGTATCAAAGTGCTCAATGTTGGTGATGCCGCTTTGACCTGCCAGCAGGGCCTGCCAGCTGGCATCGACCGAGTTTCCGACAGGAGAGAGCATACCGAGGCCAGTCACCACGACTCTGCGTTTGGACACAGGAGAGCCTCCGAATGGGAGTTAAAACGGGGAAAAGAACCGAAGCGGCGGGTTGCCACTCCGGTACAGGTTTGTTATTCCTGATTGGCGTTGATGTAATCAATCGCAGCTTGAACGGTGGTGATTTTTTCCGCTTCTTCGTCAGGAATTTCGGTGTCGAATTCTTCTTCCAGAGCCATTACCAGCTCAACTGTGTCCAGGGAATCAGCGCCCAGATCATCAACGAAAGAGGCTTCGGGTTTGACTTCTTCTTCCTTAACGCCCAGTTGCTCAACAATGATTTTCTTTACGCGTTCTTCGATGTTGCTCATGACCAGTATTTTCCTTTAGAAATACGCAAGTGCGTGTCGTTGCGGTAGTGTATTAAATTAACCGCAGTTTGCAAGCCTATTTGAGGCTGGTCTAACCAGAATTTATGCCAAAAATGCGGCAATTTCCGTCAAATAGGTGCCAACTGCGGGGATTTTCATCACACCATGTACATGCCGCCGTTCACGTGCAGGGTTTCGCCGGTGATGTAGCCGGCGTCTTCCGATGCCAGGAAGGCAACGGCGGATGCAATCTCTTTGGCATCACCCAGACGCTGTGCCGGAACCTGTGACAAGATAGCGGCTCGTTGCTCGTCATTCAATGCGCGCGTCATGTCAGTTTCAATAAATCCGGGCGCCACCACATTTACGGTGATGCCGCGGGAGGCCACTTCCCGGCCCAGGGACTTGCTGAAGCCGATCAGACCCGCCTTGGCGGCGGCATAGTTGGCCTGACCGGCATTGCCCATGGTGCCCACGACGGAGCCGATGGTGATGATGCGGCCAAAGCGCTTTTTCATCATGGCGCGCAGCACCGCCTTGGACAGACGGAACACCGAGGTCAGGTTGGTGTCCAGGATGTCCTGCCATTCCTCGTCCTTCATCCGCATCATCAGGTTGTCGCGGGTGATGCCGGCGTTGTTGACCAGAATATCGATATCGCCGAAGCGCTGCTTGATGGTATCCAGCAGCTGGTTCATGGACTCTGCATCGGTGACGTTCAGTACCAGGCCGGCGCCGTTTTCGCCCAGATAGGCGCTGATCGCCTCGGCGCCCTTTTCGCTGGTGGCGGTGCCGATGACGGTGGCGCCACGAGCAGCAAACAGTTCGGCGGTGGCCCGGCCAATGCCCCGGCTGGCCCCGGTGACCAGCACCACTTTACCGGAAAAACTCATAATGACTCCTTTAAACCGTGGGGAGGATGGTGGCGAAAAACACGCCGACTCGCCGTAGACCCATCCCTGGGGACTCGACGGCGCCATCCATGGCGCCAACGGTCGGCTTAGTTTCTCTCCACCATCCTTTATCGCATTACGTCGCTTGCAGGAGCCGGGAAAGCCCGTCTCCGTACCTCATTAACCCTTGACGGCGGCCAGCGCCTGCTCCAGGCCGGCGTCGTCGTTCACCGCCAGGCCCTCGACCCGCTTGTCGATGCGCTTGGCCAGGCCAGTCAGCACCTTGCCCGGACCCACTTCCAGCAACCGGGTCACGCCCTGCCCGGCCATGGCCTCTACCGTTTCGGTCCAGCGCACCGGGCTGTACAGCTGGCGCACCAGGGCATCCTTGATGGCGGCGGGATCGGTCTCGGCCTGGACGTCGACGTTATTGATCACGGGCACGACCGGCGTCTTGAAGCTCATCCCGGCCAGGGTTTCGGCCAGCTTTTCGGCCGCCGGACGCATCAGGGCGCAGTGGGACGGCACGCTCACCGGCAGCGGCAGGGCGCGCTTGGCGCCGCTTTCCTTCATCAGGGCATTGGCCCGCTCCACCGCCGCCTTGTGACCGGCAATCACCACCTGGCCCGGGGAGTTGAAGTTCACCGCCGATACCACCTCGCCTTCGGCGGCTTTTTCACAGTTGGCGATGATGGTGTCGTTGTCCAGCCCGATAATGGCGGACATGGCACCGGTGCCTTCGGGCACGGCATCCTGCATCAGTTGGCCGCGCAGCTCCACCAGCCTGACGCCGTCATCCAGCGACAGCACACCGGCGCAGACCAGGGCGGAGTACTCGCCCAGGCTATGGCCGGCCATCACCGCAGGCTGTGCCCCGCCCTGCTGCTGCCACAGCCGCCACAGGGCGACGGAGGCGGTCAGCAGCGCCGGCTGGGTGCGCCAGGTCTTGTTCAGCTCTTCCGCCGGACCGCTCAGCACCAGCTCCGCCAGATCGTACCCCAGGGCCCGGGAGGCCTCGGCAAAGGTCTGTTTGACGATATCATGCTCGGCCAGCACGCCCGCGAGCATGCCCACCGCCTGGGATCCCTGTCCGGGAAAGGTAATGGCAAAAGTCATGGTGTTTCCTTCTTTAATAACGAACCAGGGCCGAGCCCCACGCAAAGCCGCCGCCGAAGGCCTCCAGCAGGATCAGGTGACCACGCTGGATACGGCCGTCGCGCACCCCTTCGTCCAGGGCGATGGGCACGCTGGCGGCGGAGGTGTTGCCGTGCTTGTCGAGGGTCAGGATCACCCGCTCGAGCGGCATGTTCAGCTTGCGGGCGGTAGCGTTGATAATGCGGTAATTGGCCTGGTGCGGCACCAGCCAGTCCAGCTCGGACTTGTCGATGCCGTTGGCTTCCAGGGTCTGCACCACGATGTCGCTCAGCCGGGATACCGCCACCTTGAACACCTCGTTGCCCTTCATGTGCATGTAGGCGTTCATGTCCTCGCCGGTCATGCCCCGCTGGCGGTGGGGCAGCTTGAGCAGCTCGCCATAGGCGCCGTCGGCGTGCAGGTGGGTGGAAAGGATGCCCGGCTGCTCGCTCGCGCCCAGCACCACGGCACCGGCGCCATCGCCGAACAGGATGATGGTGGAGCGATCTTCCGGATCACACATGCGGGACAGGGCATCGGCCCCGATCACCAGCACATGGCGCGCCTGGCCTCCGCGGATAAACTGATCCGCCACGCTCAGGGCGTAACTGAAGCCGGCACAGGCGGCGGCGATGTCGAAGGCCGGAATGCCGGGCACTTCCAGCATGGCCTGGACTTCGCAGGCGGCAGCCGGAAAGGCATTGTCGCCGCTGGTGGTGGCCAGCACTATCATGTCGAGCTGGCTGGCCGCGATGCCGGCGGCGTCCAGCGCCCTGAGCGCGGCACCATAGGACATGGTGGCCACGGTTTCCTCCGCGCCGGCAATGCGCCGCTCGCGGATACCGGTACGTTCCACAATCCAGTCGTCGCTGGTGTCGACCATTCTCTCCAGGTCGGCATTGGTACGTACCGCCTCTGGCAGGTAGCTGCCAGTTCCCAATATTCTGCTGTTCATAGGCGTTATCTTGCGTGACTGTCCTGAGGGGCAGTATCGAAACGATGCGCGATGCTTGCGGGCAGATGATGTTCCACTTCGGCAACAGCCTGCAAGATCGCATTCAAGAAGGCGGGTGAGCCGGCACTCCCGTGGCTCTTGACCACACTGGCGCGTAATCCTATCAGACTGGCGCCGTTATACTGGTCGGGGTTCAGATGGGAAAGCCTTTTTTTTAACCAAAAAGTCAGCATTTTCCACAGCAGTCCGCGCCGGCGTCCGGCACCAAGCAACAGCCTGGCCACGCCTTCGCTGGTTTTGAGGGCCACATTGCCGACAAAACCGTCGCACACGATGACATCGGCCCTGCCGGAGAACAGGTCGTCCCCTTCCACATAGCCTACGTAGCGAAAATCGGCCATCGCCGCCAGCTGTCTGGCCGCCTGGCGCACCGCTTCCGTGCCCTTGTTCGCTTCCGCCCCCACATTGAGCAGGGCCACCCTGGGTGCGGGCTGCGCCAGCAGATGGCGCGACGCCTGCTCGCCCATCAGCGCGAACTGGACCAGTTGTCCGGCGTCGCAGCTGACATTGGCGCCCACGTCAAGCAACAGGGCATAGCCGCCGTTGTTTTGGGGCAGGCGGGTGATCAAGGCCGGCCTGTCCACTCCCGGCACGCGGTCCACTACCTTCATCGCCATGGCCATCAGGGCGCCGGTGTTGCCGGCACTGACGCAGGCAGCCGCCTCTCCCCTCGCCAGGGCGTCCAGCGCCCGGCGCATGGAGGAGTCGGTCAGGTGGCGCAGGGCGTAGGCCGCCTTGTGCTCATTGTCCACCAGCTGGGAACAGTGATACACCCGCACCCGCGGATGGTCGGACAGGCCAACGCGTTGAAGCCAGGGAGAAAGCACCGGTTGCGGGCCGAACAACAGCAAATTGAGCCCGGGCAGAAGCGACAGTGCCTGCGCGGCGGCAGGCACTGTGATTGAGGGGCCATGATCGCCCCCCATCATATCTAACGCAACGGTCAGCTGCGACAAAAGGCAACCC
This sequence comes from Zobellella taiwanensis, assembly GCF_003012795.1. Taxonomy (GTDB): domain Bacteria; phylum Pseudomonadota; class Gammaproteobacteria; order Enterobacterales; family Aeromonadaceae; genus Oceanimonas; species Oceanimonas taiwanensis. The sequence continues at coordinate 33,628 of NZ_PXYH01000002.1, read as the reverse complement.
TTACTTGGCGATTACCTTTTTGCCACGGTAGAAACCGTCGGCAGTCACGTGGTGACGACGATGGATTTCACCGGTGGTTTGATCCACGGACAGCGCAGCAGTGCTCAGGGCATCGTGGGAACGACGCATACCACGCTTAGAACGGGTTTTACGGTTCTGTTGTACGGCCATTTGACCTCACTCCTAAATCAGTTACTTACGTTTCAATTCTTCCAGAATCGCGAAAGGATTCGGACGCTCCTCGGTAGCGGGAATGTCACCAAAGCTCAGGTCGTACTTGCCCTCGGCGCACTGCTCATTCTCATGGGCAGGCACCAGCGGCAGGTTGAGGATAAGTTCGTCCTCAATGATCTGAACCAGGCTGATTTCACCAAACTCATCCACCTCGAAAGTGTCGTAGGCTTCCGGCAAGTCCGGTGCCTCGGCGTCTTCACGCAGGGGCGTGTATGTAAACTCGGACTCTATAGCGGTATCAAACAGCTCATTGCATCTTTGGCACTGGAGCGTCACCTGTGCACGGGCCTGGCCCGACATCACGCGCAACCCCTGGGCATCTGTACCAAAGCTCAGAGACACGTCAATATCACCATGGATACCTTGGGTCGACTCCGCCAGTCTGGGCATCAGTGCCGCGGCAAAGGCACCTTGATAGTCAAGGCGCTTGAGCGCGCAGCGGACGGGATCAACCTTAATGGGCAACTTTACCTTTTCCATAAGGCGCGCATATTATAGCGACAACTCACGGGAGTCAAAGGGAAAAAGCCCCCGGACATCAATCGGGCCGGCCCCGCTCCCCCGCCGCTCGCAAGGAATACCATGACCGACCTTATACTCGCCTCCTCCTCTCCCTACCGCCGGCAACTGCTGGAGAAACTGGGCCTCACATTTCGCTGCCAGAGCCCGGATATCGACGAGCACCCCCTGCCCGGGGAGGACGCCCCAGACCTGGTACGTCGGCTGGCAGAGCAGAAAGCCCGGGCGGTGGCGGCAGGCTGTCCGCAAGGACTCATTATCGGCTCGGATCAGGTCTGCGTACGGGACGGGCTGATCCTCGGCAAGCCCGGCACCCGGGAGCGGGCACGGGAGCAATTGCTGGCCGCGTCCGGCCGCCAGGTGACCTTTTATACCGGCCTGGCCGTACTGGATGCCGCCAGCGGTGTCCAGCACAGCCTGGTGGAACCCTTTTCGGTGCAGTTTCGACCCCTGAGCGAGGCCCAGGTGGAGCGCTACCTGGAGCGGGAACCGGCCCTCGACTGCGCCGGCGCCTTCAAGTGCGAGGGCCTTGGCATCAGCCTGTTCGAACGGATGGAAGGCCGGGATCCCAACAGCCTGGTCGGCCTGCCGCTGATCGCCCTGGTGGAATTGCTGGGCCGTTTCGGGGTGGACCTGCCCTGAGCGGGAAGAAACTCTTGGAACAGAAGCCCGGGTTGTCAAGCGACTCGGACGGCTTCCGGCTTCAAGCTGATCGCTTACGGCCCTGCCTGCCGGACGGTTACAGCCAGCGCGGCAGCTGGCGAATATCGTCAATCAGGGTTAACGGTGTATGTTGGCATAATAGATCCCGGCCATGAACGCCATAGGTAACACCTATCCTGTCCATGCCGATGGCTTCGGCCATGGCCAAGTCGTAACTGGAGTCCCCCACCATCACCGCCTGGTCCGGTGTCAGCCGCAGCTCATCCAGGATCTGCTCCAACATCAGCGGATGGGGCTTGGAACGGGCCTGGTCGGCGCCGCGCAGGGCATGAAAATAGCGGCCGAGACCGGTTTCCAGCAGCACCCGATCCAGTCCTTCCCGCGCCTTGCCAGTGGCCACCGCCAGCCGGTAGCCGCTCTGGTGCAGGCCGGCAACGGTGTCGGCGGCGCCCGCGAACAGGGGCGACGGCGTGTGATCCCGCTCCAGGTAGTGGCGACGATAGCTGGCCAGCATGGCATCGGCACGGGCCGGCGCCAGCGGGCCGAACAACAGGGGGAACGCGTCGCTCAGGCTGAGCCCGATAATATGGCGCACCGCCGCCGCCTCGGGCACCGGCAGGCCGCAGTCAAGCGCCGCGGCCCGCATGCAGGCCACAATACGCGCCACCGAATCCATCAGGGTACCGTCCCAGTCAAAAATCACCAGTTGGTACTTCATCAGCCGGCCATTCTCGTCAGTAGTTTTTTGAGGGCCGGCTCCAGGGGCGCTTCCAGGGTCATGGTTGCTTCCTTACCGGGATGGAAGAAGCGAATGCGGCAGGCATGCAGAAACAGCCGCGCCAGCCCTTGCGCCCGCATTTTTTCATCAAACTGGCGATCGCCGTACTTGTCGTCCCCGGCAATGGGGTGGCCCGCATGCAGGCTGTGCACACGAATTTGATGGGTACGGCCGGTGACCGGGCTGCATTCCACCAGGGTTGCGCCCTCAAACTTCTGCACAATGCGAAAACGGGTTTCCGAGGGTTTGCCGTCCCGGTCCACCTTCACGATGCGCTCCCCCGAGGCCAGCTCGTTTTTCTTCAGCGGCGCCTTCACCACCTGCTGGTGCGGCTGCCACTGGCCGCGGACCAGCGCCAGATAGTGCTTGTCCATGGTTTTGTCCCGCAGCTGCTCGTGCAGGCTGCGCAGCATGCTGCGCTTTTTGGCCACCAGCAAAATGCCGGAGGTGTCCCGGTCCAGCCGGTGCACCAGCTCCAGAAATTTGGTCTGGGGGCGCAGGGCGCGCAGGCCTTCAATCACCCCAAAACTCAGTCCGCTGCCGCCGTGCACGGCCATGCCCGACGGTTTGTTGAGCACCAGCAGGGCATCGTCTTCATACACAATGGCGTTTTCCAGCCCCTGTACGCTGTCGAGTTTCGCCGAGGGCAACTCCTCTTCCCGCTCCGCCACCCGCACCGGCGGCACACGAATGATATCGCCGGCCAGCAGTTTGTATTCCGGTTTGATGCGTTTTTTGTTAACCCTTACCTCACCCTTGCGCAGAATCCGATAAATCAGGCTTTTGGGAACGCCTTTAAGCTGAGTCCGTAAAAAATTGTCGATGCGCTGCCCTTCATGCTCAGCCTCTATGGTGAGCAGCCGCACGCTGTGCTGTTCTGGTTTCATGGCCTCCATTCTAACACCAGCCCACGGCCTTTTGCTGTAAAAATGGTGCCTTGCTAAGGTTGTGGGTAAAGTGTGATAATGCAGGCGTTTTTCGCGCTTTCCGCAACCGGGGAGCGCACCCTGAACACCCCTGGTTATCCGTTTTGTTCGCGACCTTTGGGCTCCCCCCTTTGACGTGAAAGACACCCGAAAATGCGCCTCATGCGTATCCAGCCGGGAGGCTGCATCCATTACGCTAACAGACTCGAGGCCGGTGCCGGTCGGAACAAAAAAGGCCAGCAGGGGGAAGCGACACTGTAGTCACAGTAAAAACCTAATAAAAAAGAGTACTCAATGAAAAGAATGCTAATCAACGCAACCCAGGAAGAGGAGTTGCGTGTTGCCCTGGTGGACGGGCAAAAGCTCTACGATCTCGATATCGAAAGCCCCGGCCACGAACAGAAAAAAGCCAACATTTACAAAGGCAAGATCACCCGGGTCGAACCCAGCCTGGAAGCCGCCTTCGTCGACTACGGCGCCGACCGCCACGGCTTTTTGCCCCTCAAGGAAATCGCCCGCAACTACTTCCCCGCCGGCTACAGCTACCAGGGCCGCCCCAATATCAAGGAAGTGGTCAAGGAAGGTCAGGAAGTCATCGTCCAGATCGACAAGGAAGAACGTGGCAACAAGGGTGCCGCCCTCACCACCTTTATCAGCCTGGCCGGCTCCTACCTGGTGCTGATGCCCAACAATCCCCGCGCCGGCGGTATTTCCCGGCGCATCGAGGGCGACGAACGCACCGAGCTGAAGGAGGCCCTGGCCCACCTCAAGCTGCCCGACGGCATGGGCCTGATTGTACGCACCGCCGGTGTCGGCAAGTCCGGCGAAGAGCTGGAGTGGGACCTCAACGTCCTGCAGACCCACTGGACCGCCATCCAGGAAGCCGCCGACAGTCGCTCTGCCCCCTTCCTGATCCACCAGGAAAGCAACGTTATCGTCCGCGCCATCCGCGACTACCTGCGCCGGGATATCGGTGAAATCCTGATCGACAACCCGGTGGTGTTCGAGCGGGCCAAGCAGCACATTCAGCTGGTACGCCCCGACTTCGTCAACCGGATCAAGCTGTACGAGGGCGACGTGCCCATGTTCAGCCATTACCAGATCGAGAGCCAAATCGAGTCCGCCTTCCAGCGGGAAGTGCGCCTGCCCTCCGGCGGCAGCATCGTCATCGATCCCACCGAAGCCCTGACCTCTATCGACATCAACTCCTCCCGCGCCACCAAGGGCGGCGATATCGAGGAAACCGCGCTGCAGACCAACCTGGAGGCGGCGGAAGAGATCGCCCGCCAGCTGCGCCTGCGCGACCTGGGCGGCCTGGTGGTGATCGACTTTATCGACATGACCCCGGTGCGCCACCAGCGCGAAGTGGAAAACCGCCTGCGCGATGCCGTGCGCCAGGACAGGGCCCGCATCCAGTTGGGCCGCATCTCCCGTTTTGGCCTGCTGGAAATGTCCCGCCAGCGGCTGCGTCCCTCCCTGGGCGAGTCCAGCACCCATGTCTGCCCCCGCTGCCTGGGCCAGGGCACCATCCGCGACAACGAGTCACTGGCCCTGGCCATACTGCGCCTGATCGAGGAAGAAGCGCTCAAGGACAACACCGGCCAGATCCACGCCCAGGTGCCGGTGGACGTAGCCGCCTACCTGCTCAATGAAAAGCGCAAGTCCATCGCCGGACTGGAAAACCGCTACAAGGTGGATATTTACATCATCCCCAACGAGCAGCTGGAAACACCTCATTTCGACGTCACCCGGGTGCGCACCAGCGACGTGGAAGACGTCACCAGCTACGAGCTGAAAACCGCCGTCGAGCAGCCCGTGTACCAGCCGCGCCAGCATCAGCCCGGCCTGCGCAGCGAGCAGCCCGCGCTGCAGGGCTTTGCCGCACCGGCGCCCGCCCCCGCGGCGCCGACCGCCCGCAGCGAAGCTCCCGCCCCGGCAACGCCCCCAAGCGAACGCCAGCCCGGCCTGCTGAGCCGCCTGCTGTGCACCATCGCCGGCTGGTTCAAGTCGCCGGCACCGGTCGAGCCCGCCGCCGAAGCACCCGCCAGCCAGCCCCGGACCTCGTCCCGCGGCGGTGAGCGGCGCGAACGTCCCGACCGGCGCAACAACCGCAACTCGCGTAAACCCCGCGAACCCCGGGAACGGGACGAGGAACGCAACGGCGCCAACCGCCCCGCCGCATCCCAGGACGGCGGCGAACAAAAGACCGAGCGTCCGCGCCGCGAGCGGCGCAAACCACGCCGGGAGCCGTCACCTCAGGTCCAGGCCGAGCGCGCCCCTCAGGTAGCGCCGAAAGACGAGCCGGTGGCCGTCTCTGCCCCCCGGGCACAACAGGCCGACCAGCAAGCCGAAGAGCAACACAAGGAGCTGGTGGTGGCCGAGCGCCGCCAGCGCCGCCAGTTGCGTAAAAAGGTCCGCCTGGATGCCGAGCCGTCCCAGTCGGCTCAGGCGCCGGTCGCCACCGATGAGGCCCAGGTCCAGGAGGAGCGTCGCCCGCGCCGCCAGCCCAGGGCAGACGGCGACAATGCCCAGGAAGGCACCGAGCAGCCGCTGCACCACCAGCGCAGCCCCATGCCCAAGCGCAAGCGCATTAACGAGGACAGCCGTCGCCAGCGCCGCCAGGAAAGCATAGCGGCCCTGGTTGCCGCCCAGGGTGAGGAAAAGTGGATTGCCAACGGCGAGCCGGAGGCCGTGTCCGAGGCACGCCCCGAGCCGGTCGCGCCAGCGGCCGAAACCGTGCCTGTAACCGAGGCTGACGTTGTGCGTGCCGAGCCGGTCGCCGAACAGGCCGGAGCGGATATCGTCCAGTCGGCGCCTGAGCCGGAAGTCGCCCCGGAAGAGCCGGAGGCGGAACAGGCCGAGCCGGAAATCGCCCCGGAAGAGCCGGTGGCGAAACAGGCGGAGCCGGAAGTCGCTCCGGAAGAGCCGGTGGCGGTACAGGCCGAGCCGGAAGTCGCTCCGGAAGAGCCCGAGCCTCTAGTAACGGCCGCCGAAGACGAAGACAAGGCAGAGCCGCAACCGCGCCAGGCCATGCAGAAGCCGGAAGCCGAGCCACAACCGGCGGCCCGGCTGGTTACCGCCCAGCCTGCCGCCGCCCTGGGCCGCTACCAGGCGGCACGCAAGGCTTCGGCGCCCATGACCAAGCCCGGGGACGTGGCGCCCCGGCCCTACGTCAAGCCGGACTATCCTCCCCTGGTACGCCAGCCGGTTGCGGTCAGTGGCCGCCACGGCGGCGCCACCGCCGCCCGCGACCAGGCCTCGGCCCCCATGGCCAAACCCTGATCGACACCCATCAAAAAGGCTCCCGTGGGAGCCTTTTTTTATTGCTGTTTTTATTGCTGTCTCTTGTTCATCTCCGGGACAGGGTGCGGATGACCCCTTCGCAGGCCTCTTCTATCATGTCCAGCACCTGTTCAAATCCCTGTTCGCCGCCATAGTAGGGATCCGGCACCTCCTGCTCGGGGCGGGCGGCATAACTCATCAGCAACCTGATCTTATGCCTGTGCTCGGCCGGGCACAGGCTCAGCAGATCCGCCAGGTTGCTGCGATCCGCCGCCAGGATCAGTTCAAAACGGGCAAAGTCCTCCTGCCGGATCCGCCGGGAGCGGATACCGCTGAAGTCATACCCCCTGGCCTCGCCCGCCGCCCGGGAGCGTTCATCAGGGCCGGCGCCCTGGTGATGGCTTATGGTGCCGGCCGAGTCGATCAGAATATCCAGTCCCGCCCGGGTCGCCTGATGCCGGCAAACCGCCTCGGCAGTGGGGGAGCGGCAAATATTGCCCAGGCAAACAAAGAGCACACTGTTCATGGGTTCCATTCTGGTCTGTTAATAAACAAAAGGCGGCCAAGGCCGCCTCTGGGGTAAACCGGACTCAGAGTCCCAGCTTGTCGAGCAGGCCGGGCAGACGCTGTTGCAGCTTGTCGCCCAGCTCGTCCCCCAGCTTCTCATTGAGCCTTTCCTGCAGCCGCTGGGCTTCCCGGTCCACCTTGTCCTTCAGGTAGCGATCGAACACCTGCTGCATGTCCAGGCCATACCTGGGTTGCTGGTAAGTGCCGCTGATCCGCACCGGCAGGGTAATATTCTTCAGCTCCGACAATTCCTCGCCGTCCTGTCCCTTGAGGCTGCCGACCACGGCGGTGTTGAGCAGCACATCGATGGACTGATCCCGCAGGTTGGTCTGCCCCTCGCCGTGTATCCGCAGCAAGGGCGATGCCATGTTCAGGTTGTCGGTGCTGACCTTGCCGCCGGCGATGGTGAAATCGGCGGTCAGGGCACTGAAGTCGGTTTTCTGTACCGCCTCCTCCGCCGGCAGCGGCTGGCCCTTCACCTGGGCATAACCCCGGCGGATCATCGCCGGGATATTGACCCCGTGCACGGCCCCATCGTCTACCCGCAGCCGGCTGCTGCCGGTCAAGCCAGGCAGCAAAGCGGCGGAAGACAGGCCACGGCCGCTGACATCCAGCACCAGCTCACCCCGGCCTTCCAGGTAGTCGAGCCCGGCCGCGTCACTCAGCAGGGGGCGAACCGCCACCCCGCCGAGTGTATGGCGCATGCTGAAGGCGGCGGGCTGGCGGGTGGCATCCAGGCTGGCCCGGCCGTCCAGCTCTCCGCCGTACAGCCGGGCGCGGATGGGCTCGAACCGGGCTCGGCCCTCGCCCAGTGCCAGCTTGAGCGTCAGCTGTTCCATTTCCATGCCCTGCACCCGCATGCGGTCCGCAGCCAGCTCGCCTTGCACGTCGATACGGGACAGCCAGGACAGATCCGGCTCGGGCGAGGCCACCGACGGCGGCAGGGTAGCGGCCGCCTCGCTGGATGCCGGCGTGGCTCCGGCGGCGCTGCTCTGCGGCCGACCCCATTCCCCGGCCAGCTGGTCCAGATCGAGCAGGGCGGTATGCAGGCTGAAGCGAAGCCGGGGAATGGCCGGGGCGTGCTCCAGGGACAGACTGCCGTCGAGGGCGAGCGAGCCCACTTCGAGCTGCAGATGGTTGAATGCCAATTGCCGCCCGGCGATGTCGTAGTCCAGGCCGCCGCCCAGCCGCAGCTGCTTGTTGCCGGGGATGGCCCGGCCGGTGGCGCCGATCTCCAGCGCCAGCTGATCCAGGCGCAGCCGGCTGCCGTCGGCGGCCAGCCACAGCAGGCCGTCGGCGCGGATATTGGCCTGTACCTCGTCGCTGAACAGATCACCGGACAGGCTGAGTGGCACCGACTCACCCGGGGCGAAACGATCCAGCGCCAGGTTAACCCGGTTCAGCCGGGTCAGGCTGCCGCCCGCCTCGTCCTGCAGCAGCACTTCGGCGTTGTTGACCCTCACTCCGACCAGGCTGACGCTCATCGGTGCCGTCGGCTCGCCGCCGCCGGAACGGCCGCCGGCAGGCTCATCCGCAACGGGTGCCGGCTCGCCGCCACCGGCCAGGGCGCGCAGATCGTCGATATTCGAAACGCCGTCGGCCCGGGTAATCAGGTGCAGACGGGCATTGTCCAGCACCGCCTCGCCCACCTCCAACCGGTTGTCGAGCAGGGGACGCAGGGCCACGTCCAGGCTGATGCCGCCAACCGACAGGGTAGCCCCTTCGGCAAAGCCGGGCGGGTTCATCAGGGAAGTCCGGCCCAGGGTAAAGCCCAGGGAGGGAAAAAAGCGCCAGCTCAGATCCCCCTCTATGACCAGGGTACGGCCGGTTTTTTCCCGGGTCTGCTCAACCAGCACCCGCTTGACCCGTTCGGTGTCCACCAGCCGGGTAAGGGCCAGCAGGCCCAGCAACAACAGCAGCACCAGAGCCGCCAGTCCGTAGAGCAGTTTTTTCATCATGGTTATCCCGTTAGTCCTGATTGATACGGCTGGCGTCCGCTCCCTTCTGGGCCTTGTACTTGGCACTGGCCCGGCTCATGTAGGGCCGCTCGGCAGGCCCCGACATGGTCTCGAAGTTGAGCGCGCCGATCACCATTTTGGGCCGCAGCGCCAGGGGCAGCTTGCCGCTATTGTAGAACTCCAGCACGATGCGCCCGGACCAGCCCGGATCGATACGGTGGGCGGTGACGTGCACCATAAGCCCGAGCCGCGCCAGGGAGGAACGGCCGTCCAGCCAGCCGACGATATCGTCCGGTAGAGTAACGGACTCATGCGTTACCGCCAAGGCCAGCTCTCCCGGATGCAGGAAAAAGGCATCGCCGTCGTTGATGAAAATTTCCTCGCTCATCACCCGGTTGATCGACTCGGACACCTGGGCACTGGGCCCGCTCAAATCGATATAGGGGGCAGTATGATCCTGGAACACCCGGAATTCGTTGCCGAGCAGCACATCCACACTGACACCGCTGATCCGCTCCGGCAGCGGCTCGGGGACGATGCGGATGCGGCCCTCGGCCAGGTAACGCTTGATATCCCGATCGCAAAGACGCATGAAAACTCCTTAAAGGCTAGGTTAGTCCAGCAGCAGGTGACGGATACGCGACTTGATCATGTCGGTGGCGATACGGTTCTTGCCGCCCCTCGGCACTATGATGTCGGCATGCTGCTTGGACGGCTCGATAAACTGCAGAAACATGGGCCGCACCGTTTCCTTGTACTGGCCGAGCACCGATTCCATGGAACGGCCGCGCTCCTCCACATCCCGCTGCAGCCGGCGGATAAGACAGATGTCGAGCGGGGTGTCCATAAAGATGGAGGCATCCATCAGCTCGCGCAGCGCCGGATCCGTCAGCAGCAGTATGCCCTCCAGGATGATCACCTTTTTCGGCAGGAAGTGGATAGTCTCGGAGGTACGGGTGTGGGCCACGTAGGAATATTGGGGAATATCCACCGCCTCGCCCCGGCACAGGGCGCGCAGGTGCTCGGCCAGCAGCTCGTGGTCCAGGGCCCGGGGGTGGTCGTAGTTGGTTTTTATCCGTTCTTCCATGGTCAGGTGGCCCTGATCCCGGTAATAGCAGTCCTCGCTGATCACCCCGATTTCCGCGGCATCCAGCTCCGCCATCAGTTCGTTGTAAATAGTCTGGGCAATCAAGCTCTTGCCCGAGGCGGATGCACCGGCGATGCCGATGATCACACAGCTGCGTTGTTCTGACATTCTGTTACCTGAAAGTGGGCGCGTTACACCAGCCGGGTATAGAGGCTGGTGGGAATGGTCTTGCCGGTAAAATACAGGCCGGCGGCTACCCGGGCGGCAATGTCCAGGTAGGCCTTGGCGATATGGCCCTCGGGCAGGGCGTCCACCGTCGGCGTGCCGCTGTCCATGTGCCGGCAGATATTGACGTCCAGGGGCAGCTGTCCGAGCAGCGGCACCTGGTGCTCGGTGGCCACCCGCAGGCCGCCGCCCTCGCCGAACAGGGCCTCCTGATGGCCGCAGGCGCTGCACTGGTGGTAGCTCATGTTCTCGATCACCCCCAGCACGGGGATGCCCACCTTGCGGAACATGCTGATGCCCTTGACCGCGTCGGCCAGGGCCACGTTTTGTGGCGTGGTGACCACCAGGGCGCCGGTGGTGGGCACCTGCTGGGCCATGGTCAGCTGGATATCGCCGGTACCCGGGGGCAGGTCCACCACCAGGTAGTCGAGATCGCCCCAGCGGGTTTCCCGCAGGATCTGGGACAACGCCTTGCTGGCCATGGGGCCGCGCCAGATGGCGGCATCGTCGGCCCCCACCAGGAAACCGATGCTGTTGGCCTTGATGCCGTGCGCCTCGACCGGGCTCATGGTCTGGCCGTCGTCGCTTTCCGGCCGGGCTTCGCTGGCGCCCAGCATCAGCGGGATGGAGGGGCCGTAGACGTCGGCGTCGAGGATGCCGACCCGCGCGCCCAGCCGCCTGAGCGCCAGCGCCAGGTTGACCGCCGTGGTGGACTTGCCCACCCCGCCCTTGCCCGAGGAAACGGCGATGATATTGCGCACCCCGGCCACCCCCTGGGCTTCGTTGGCGCGGGCCAGGGTGGCCACGTCGATACGGATCTGCCAGTGCACGGCACGGGCGCCGCTCAGCTGGCACAGCTCCAGGTCCAGGGTTTTCAGGCTGTCTTCGATGGCGCTGTCGGCAAAGGGCAGCACCAGGCTGATTTCCAGTGCGTCCCGGTTCAGTTTCAACTCGCGCAAAAAGCCGGCACTGACCGGATCCTGGGCCCAGTGGAGCGGCCGAAAGCGGGCGAGCCGGGCCTTGATAGGTTCGTTGTTCATGGGATGGCGCCTGATAGTGAATCCGGTATGCACTTTAACAAAAAGCCCGCAGCGGCGAAACGGCGGGGGCCGCCGGGAAATCCTCGCGAAGAGTGTATAACCGAAAAAAACTCGGGTAACATGCTCGGTCCACGCAATCGACTCAACAAAATGGACATTATGGCTACCGATCCACGTAAGATTCTCGTTACCTGCGCCCTCCCCTATGCCAACGGCTCTATCCACCTTGGCCATATGCTGGAGCACATCCAGGCCGATATCTGGGTTCGCTATCAACGAATGCGTGGCCATCATATTCATTTTATCTGCGCCGACGACGCCCACGGCACCCCCATCATGCTCAAGGCCCAGCAACTGGGGGTCGATACCGAGCAAATGATCGCCGAGGTACAACAGGAGCACCAGCGCGACTTCGCCCGCTTCAATATCGGCTTCGACAACTATCACTCCACCCACAGTGCCGAAAACCGGGAATTTGCCGAGCTGATCTACGGCCGGCTCAAGGCCAACGGCTTTATCCAGAGCCGCACCATTTCCCAGCTCTACGATCCGGAGCAGAACATGTTCCTGCCGGACCGCTTCGTCAAGGGCACCTGCCCCAGCTGCAAGGCCGAGGATCAGTACGGCGACAACTGCGAGGCCTGCGGCGCCACCTACACCCCGGCGGAGCTGATCAACCCGCGCTCGGCGGTCTCCGGCGCCACCCCGGTGATGAAGCAAACCGAGCACTTTTTCTTCGACCTGCCCCAGTTCGAGGGCATGCTCAAGGCCTGGACCCGCTCAGGCGCCCTGCAGGAAGAAATGGCCAACAAAATGGAAGAATGGTTCGAGGCCGGCCTGCAGCAATGGGACATCACCCGCGACGCCCCCTACTTCGGCTTCGAGATCCCCGACGCCCCGGGCAAGTATTTCTATGTGTGGCTGGACGCCCCCATCGGCTACATGGGCTCGTTCAAGAACTACTGCGACCGCCTGGGCAACCTCAATTTCGACGACTACTGGAAGGCGGACAGCGACGCCGAGCTGTACCACTTTATCGGCAAGGACATCGTCTATTTCCACAGCCTGTTCTGGCCGGCAGTACTCGAAGGCAGCGGCTTTCGCAAGCCGAGCAATATCTTCGTGCACGGCTATGTCACCGTGAACGGCGCCAAGATGTCCAAGTCCAAGGGCACCTTCATCAAGGCCGCCACCTACCTCGACCACCTGGATCCCGAGTGCCTGCGCTATTACTACGCCGCCAAGCTGTCCAGCCGCATCGACGATCTCGACCTGAACCTGGACGACTTCGTGGCCCGGGTCAACGCCGACGTGGTCAACAAACTGGTCAACCTGGCTTCCCGCAACGCCGGCTTTATTGCCAAGCGCTTTGACGGTGTGCTTGCCGCCGAGTGCGCCGAGCCCGAACTCTATGCCGAGTATGCCGGCGCCGCCGAGCGCATCGGCCAGGCTTATGAACAGCGGGAGTTCGGCCGCGCCATTCGCGAAATCATGGCCCTGGCCGACAAGGCCAACCGCTACGTGGACGAAAGGGCGCCCTGGGTGGTCGCCAAGGAAGACGGCAAGGACGCCGAACTGCAGGCCATCTGCTCGGTGGGCATCAACCTGTTCCGGGTGCTGATGACCTACCTGAAGCCGGTGATGCCGCAACTGGCCGAGCGCACCGAGGCCTTCCTCAACGCCGAACTGGCCTGGAACACCTTGGCCACCCCGCTGACCGGTCACACCGTCAACAAGTTCAAGGCCCTGTTCAGCCGCATTGAGGCGGACAAGGTGGCCGCCATGGTGGAAGCCTCCAAGGAAGACCTGGCCGCCGAGCAGGCCAGGGTTGCCCCCACCGGCCCGCTGGCGGACGACCCTATCAGCGAGACCATCGGCTTTGACGACTTCGCCAAGGTGGATCTGCGGGTGGCGCTGATCAAGAAGGCGGAAGCGGTGCCGCAAGCCGACAAGCTGCTCAGGCTGCAGCTCGATCTCGGCGGCGAAACCCGCCAGGTGTTCGCCGGCATCAAGTCTGCCTACCAGCCGGAAGAGCTGGAAGGCAAGCTCACCGTCATGGTGGCCAACCTGGCGCCGCGCAAGATGCGTTTTGGCATGAGCGAAGGCATGGTGCTGGCCGCCGGCCCCGGCGGCCAGGATCTGTGGATCCTGGAGCCCCACGCCGGTGCCCAGCCGGGCATGCGCATCAAATAAGGGGTCATGTTCCCGTACCACAACAGCCCGGTTCGCCGGGCTTTTTCATGGCCGGACGGCCCTCAGAACCGGTCCCAGTAGGGCGGATCCCCGAAATAACCCTCCATAAAGTCGACAAAACACCGCACCTTGCTCGCCATCAGCTGACGGTGGGCAAACACCGCATACAGCCCCATCGGCGCGGGCTCGTGCTCGGCCAGCACCAGCCGCAGCCTGCCTTCCCGTATCGCCTGCCCGGAAATGAAGGTCGGCTGCAGCGCGATGCCGGCCCCGGCCATGGCCGCCGCCACCAGTACATCACCGTTGTTGCTGGAAAACGCGGCCTCCTTGCCCCGCAGCCAGCGCCCCGGTCCCTGCTCGGCGTCCAGCTCCATATAGCTGTAATGCAGGTAGCGATGCCGGGCCAGCTGCTCCGGATGCAGGGGGGTGCCCTCCCGAGCCAGGTAATCGGGCGAGGCGCACATCACCAGCCGCACCGGCGCAATTTTACGGGCGATCAGCGACGAGCTCTTGAGATGGCCGATGCGCAGGGCGATATCGAACCCCTCCTCGACGATGTCCACCTTGCGGTCGTTGAGCTGAAGATCGATGCCTACCGCCGGATGGGCCTGCTGGAAGTCGCTGATCAGCGGCGCCAGGTGGCGGATGGCAAAAGACACGGGCGCGCTGATCCGCAACAGACCACGGGCCTGATCGTGCAGTTCGTCCAGCTGGCTTTCCAGTTCGTCGATATCGTCGAGCACCTGGCGGGCCCGCTCGTGGTAGCGCACACCGGCCTCGGTCAGGTGCAGCCGGCGAGTCGTGCGGTTGAGCAGCCGCACGCCCAGCCGCTGCTCCAGCCGCGCCACATATTTGCTGACCAGTTGCGCGGACAGGTTCAGCCGGTCGGCGGCACGGATAAAGGAGCCTTCGTTCACCACGGTGACGAAGGCACGCATGGCATCCAGGCGATCCATGGGCAATGCTCCAGAACAGGGGACGGCAATTATCAATGATTCATTGTTAATTAATCAACATGAAGCCACTTAGTCTTTTATTTTGATGATAGTACAGTGAGCCCATCACCTGGGGAGGGGCTTCAGGGATAATCATTACAAGGTGACCATGATGAATACCACATTTGCAAAAACACTGTTCGGCTCCGGCGCCGGTTACGCCGCCCTGGTGCTGAGGGTGCCGGTCGGGCTTATCCTGGCAGCCCACGGCGCCCAGAAGCTGTTCGGCTGGTTCGGCGGCTACGGCCTGGAAGGCACCGGCCAATGGATGGCCAGCATTGGCCTGGCCCCCGGCTACCTGATGGCCCTGCTGGCCGGCAGCGCCGAGTTCTTCGGTGGCCTGGCGCTGGTGGCGGGCTTGCTCACCCGCCCGGCCGCGCTGGTTTCCGCCTTCACCATGCTGGTGGCCATCCTCGGCGTTCATGCGGGCAACGGTCTGTTTATGGCCAACAACGGCTACGAATACGCCCTGGCCCTGTTCGCCGCCACCCTGGCCCTGGCGATACAGGGCGCCGGCCGGCTGGCCCTGGACTCGCTGCTGCTGGCCCGGATTGACCGCCGCTAGGCGCATTCCCTTACCACACCGGCCGGCCAGGGGCTGGCCGGCCCATGACAGGAGACTTCCTTTATGCTGGTCAATGGTATCTGGACAGAACGCTGGCAACCGGTACAGGGCAAGGATGAACAGGGCCGTTTTATCCGTCAGACATCTTCCTTCCGCCACTGGATCACCCCGGACGGGCGGCCGGGTCCCACCGGCCATGGCGGCTTCAGGGCCGAGCCGGGCCGCTACCGGCTGTATGTGGCCTATATCTGTCCCTGGGCTTCACGGACGCTGATGGCACTGGCCCTGAAGGGCCTGCGCGGGCTGATCGACGTGATCGTGGTCAATCCCCGGCTGACCGACCAGGGCTGGACCTTCGGCGGCTTTGCCGGCGCCGATGACCGCGACCCCGGCGGCGCCCGCCACCTGCACCAACTCTATACCCGGGCCGATCCGCACTTTACCGGCCGCGCCACCGTGCCGGTGCTGTGGGACATCCACACCGACACCCTGGTCAACAACGAGTCGGCGGACATAGTGCGGATGCTCAACAGCGCCTTTTCCGCCTGGACCGGCCCGGGCCCGGATTTGTATCCACCCGATTTGGCCGGGCAGATAGACGCCCTCAACGACGATCTTTACCACCGGCTCAACAACGGCGTTTACCAGGCCGGCTTTGCCTCCAGCCAGCAGGCCTACGAGGAAGCCTATGACCGGGTTTTCGCCTGCCTGGACGAGCTGGAGTCCCGGTTGTCGGACGGTCGGCCCTACCTGTTCGGTGATCGGCTGACGGAAAGCGACCTGCGCCTGTTCGTGACTCTGGTGCGCTTCGACGCCGCCTACCACGGCCTGTTCAAGTGCAACCGCAACCTGCTGGCCGCCATGCCCGCGCTGCAGGCCTATCTGCTGCGGATACTGGCGCTGGAGGGAATCGCCGATACCGTCCACCTCGATCACATCAAAGCGGGTTATTATTCCATCAAGGCCCTCAACCCCGGCGGCATAGTGCCGGCCGGCCCCGGTGGCGGCTCATCCCCCTTCACCATTCCAGGAGTCTCATTCCATGACCACTGACGTCTTGTATATTTCCCACGGCGGCGGCCCCATGCCGCTGCTCGGTGACCCCGACCACAGCGAGCTGGTGACGGCCCTCACCGAGCTGTCGGCGCGGCTGCGCCGGCCTTCCGTCATCCTGGTGATCAGCGCCCACTGGGAAGAAAGCCTGCCCACCATCACCGCCGGCGCCCGGCCGCCGCTGATTTACGACTACTACGGCTTTCCGCCCGAGTCCTATGCCATCACCTACCCCTGCCCCGGCGACCCGGCCCTGGCGGAGCGGATCCGCCAGGCGCTGGAGCAATCCGGCATACCGGCACGGCTCGACCCACAGCGCGGCTTTGATCACGGCCTGTTCGTGCCGCTTAAGATAATGTATCCCGAGGCGGACATTCCCTGCGTCCAGCTGTCCCTGGTCGACAGCCTGGACGCCGCGGCGCACATCGCCATCGGCCAGGCCCTGCGCGGGCTGGAGCAAGAAAACCTGTTGGTGATAGGCTCCGGTTTCTCATTCCACAACATGCGGGCGTTCTTCGCCCCCGCCACCCCCGAGATTGACGCCGCCAACCGGGCTTTCGAGGACTGGCTGGAAGACACCTGCGCCAGTACCGCCCTCGACGAAAACGAGCGCACCCGACGCCTGGTGCAATGGGAGCAAGCGCCCCATGCCCGCTTCTGCCATCCGCGCGAAGAGCATCTGCTGCCGCTGCAGGTGTGCTACGGTCTGGCCGGCCGCCCCTGCGAGAGCCACCTGGCCGCCACCATACTGCGCAAGCGGGCGGGCATGTTCTACTGGCGCGCGGGAACCCCCGGGAGAGGGCAATAAAGCAGCAGTCGGCCGGGCAAGGGTTGCATTAAGAAAGCGTTTTGCTAGACTGGCCGCTCTTCGATGGTGGCCCCGTTGGTCCTCTCGCATCGAAACCTTGTCGACCTGGTCAGGCCCGGAAGGGAGCAGCCAAGGCGAGGATCTTCGAGTGCCGGGATGCGGCTGGCGGGTGCCACCTCCAATCATTTATCCCCTTTTTTACCTTGTGATACAGCTTCCGACCGCCAAGCGACGCCGGCTATCTGGCCATAGTGGCAGGAACGTCCGCCCCTGCCTCGCTGTACGCTGGAAAAATCCGGCCGGTTAAAACGGAAAGAACAGGGGCACCAGCACCAGCACACCCGCCGAGTAAATCAGGCTGACCGGAAAACCGACCTTGAGGTAATCCACCACCCGGTAACGCCCGGGGGAATAGACCATAAGGTGAGTCTGATAGCCGAACGGCACCATAAAGCAGGCGCTGGCGCCAAAGGCCACCGCCATGATGAAGGGCATGGGATCAACCCCAAAGCCCTGGGCGGTACTCAGGCCGATGGGAAACGCCAGGGCCGCGGCGGCATTGTTGGTCACGGTTTCGGTCAGCAGCAGGGTGATGACATAGACTCCCACAAAAGCCCCCACCACCCCGAAATCGTCGAACAGCGCACGCATGCCATCCGCCACCAGAGCCGCGGCGCCCGAGCTTTCCAGCGCCTTGGCCACGGTGAGGGCGGAGCCGATGATCATCATCAACTCAAACGGAAAACGCCGGCGCAGCTCGCCCAGGGTCAGGATCCGCCCCAGCAACAGTGCCGCCAGCAGCATCAGCAGGCCATTGAGCAGGGGCACCAGGCCCAGTGCCGAAAACAGGATCACCAGGGCAAATCCGCTGAAGGCAAACAGGCTCTGGCGCGCACTCAGGCGCGGGCGCTGCAGGCTGTCGCTCAGCAGGTGGAAGTTGCGATCCAGGTTGCGGTGGGACATAAAATCCGGTCCCACCGCCAGCAGCAGGCTGTCGCCCACCTTGAGGGGGATTTTGCCCAGCTGGCCGGTCAGCCGGCGTTGGCCCCGGCGAATACCCACCACGCCGGCGTTGAACATGGTGCGAAAATCCACCTCCTGCAGGGTGCTGTGGGCAAGCTCAGATTCATTGGACACCACCACTTCCACCAGGTTGGACGCCAGCAGACGGTCGGCGCCATTGCCGAACAGTTGCAGGCCGGAAAACTGCTGCAGGGCCTGCACCTTCTCCACCTCGCCGGTAAACACCAGGATATCGTCCTCTTCCAGCACTTCTTCCGGCGACACCGGGCTGATCAGCCGATCGTTGCGCACAATTTCAAGCAAGAACAGGCCATCCAGGCTGCGCAACCGGTTTTGCTCTATGCTGGCCCCCACCAGGGGCGAGCCGGGCACCAGCCGGGCCTCCAGAAAATAGGCCTGGGAGCTGTCCTTGTCCTGCAGCGGATTGAGCGGCAGCCAGCGCCGGCTGAACAACAGGGCGATAAGGCACAGCAGCGCCACCGGTATGCCTACGCCGGCAAACTGGAACATGCCCAGCGCCGGCAGGCCGGCGTCCACCACAAAGGAATTCACCACCAGGTTGGTGGAAGTACCGACCAGGGTAGTGATGCCCCCCAGGATGGAGGCAAACGACAGCGGGATAAGCAGTCGCGAGGCGGGAATATGGCGCTGGCGGGAAATCACCCCCAGCAGCGAGCCCACCACGGCGGTATTGTTGAGAAAGGCCGACAGGCCCGCCGTCACCCCCATCAGGCGCAGGCTGGCACGCCATTCCCGGCCCCTGAGCAGTACATCCGACACCCGCTCAAGCAGGGGGGAACGCTCCAGCGCCAGCGACACCAGCATCAGCACCAGCAGGGTGATCAGGGCCGGGTTGGAAAAACTGCCCAGCATCGCCTGCTCGTCCACCACGCCCAGGATCACATACCCCACTGCCCAGCAACTGAACAGCACCGCCGGCGACAGGCGACCATGGATAAGCAGCCCCAGCAGGACGCCAATCGATGCTAATACCAAATAGGCTGACATATATAACCACTCGCTCTTTAGGCAGGGCTATCATTGTACTCATATATCAAATAAACTGGACATACTGAATTTATATAACATTTAGCTATTAGCATAATCCATTGGCGAGAACAGTATCACTATGAATCTGACGCACCTGCAACGGCTGGAAGCCGAGAGTATCCACATCATGCGGGAAGTGGTGGCCGAGGCCGACAACCCGGTCATGCTCTACTCCATCGGCAAGGACAGCGCCGTCATGCTGCACCTGGCCATGAAGGCTTTCTATCCGTCGGTCCCCCCCTTCCCCCTGCTGCATGTCGACACCCGCTGGAAGTTCCGCGAGATGTACAGCTTCCGCGACCAGATGGCCGAGCAGCTCGGCATGGATTTGCTGGTGCACATCAACCCCGAGGCCATCGAGAAGGACATCAACCCCTTCACCCACGGCTCCGCCATCCACACCGACATCACCAAAACCGAGGGCCTCAAGCAGGCGCTGGACAAATACGGTTTCGATGCCGCCTTCGGCGGGGCTCGCCGCGACGAGGAAAAATCCCGCGCCAAGGAGCGCATTTTCTCCTTCCGCACCGCCCAGCACCGCTGGGACCCCAAAAACCAGCGTCCCGAGCTGTGGAAGCTGTACAACGCCCGCAAGCACAAGGGCGAGTCCATCCGCGTCTTCCCCCTCTCCAACTGGACCGAGCTCGACATCTGGCAATATATCCACCTCGAAAACATTCCCATCGTGCCCCTGTATTACGCCGCCGAGCGCCCGGTGGTGGAGCGCGACGGCACCCTCATCATGGTGGATGACGAACGCATGCCGCTCAAACCCGGCGAGGTGCCGATGATGAAAAAAGTGCGCTTTCGCACCCTCGGCTGCTACCCGCTCACCGGCGCCGTCGAGTCCGAGGCCGACACCCTGCCCGCCATCATCCAGGAGATGCTGCTCACCAAAACCTCCGAGCGTCAGGGCCGGATGATTGACCACGACTCCGCCGCTTCCATGGAAAAGAAAAAACAGGAAGGTTACTTCTGACGCTTCGCGTCAGAAGTAACCTTCAGCTGTAAGCTTTATGCTGTCAGCTGTAAGCAGCCCGACGCTGAATGCAGGCAGCATTGCTACAGACTGCAGCTTAGGGGGCGTGATGAATTTTGAGAAGTTGCAGGTGTGGAAGAAGTCGGCGAGGTTATCCGCTGATTTATATCTGGCATTGAAAGAACTACGAGATTTTGGTTTTCGCGACCAAATCACACGTTCGGGCCTGTCCATTCCCAGCAATATTGCCGAAGGCATGTCACGTTTCTCCAACAAGGACAAACGCCATTTTTTGGTGACCGCCAGGGGCTCATGCGCAGAGCTGCGCACCCAGGTTTATATCGGCATCGAAATTGGCTATATCAACGAGCAACAGGGTCGGCAGTGGTTGCAGGAAACCCGTGATATTTCAGCCATGCTGCACGGTCTCATCACCACCCTGAGTGACGAACACAACACCGTAAGCTGACGTTTTAACATACAGCTTACGGCATATAGCTCTGAAGGATATGTAAGATGCATCAGTCATCTCTGATAGAAAGCAATATCAACGAATACCTCAAACAACACGAGCACAAGAGCCTGCTGCGCTTTATCACCTGCGGCAGCGTCGATGACGGCAAGAGTACCCTTATCGGCCGGCTGCTGTTTGAATCCAAAATGCTGTTCGAAGACCAGCTCGCCGCCATGGAGGCCGACTCCAAAAAGTGGGGCACCCAGGGGGAAGACATCGACTTCGCCCTGCTGGTGGATGGCCTGGCCGCCGAGCGCGAGCAGGGCATCACCATCGACGTGGCCTACCGCTTCTTCTCCACCGACAAGCGCAAGTTCATCGTGGCCGACACCCCCGGACACGAGCAGTACACCCGCAACATGGTGACCGGCGCCTCCACCGCCGATGCCGCCATCCTGATGGTGGACGCGCGCAAGGGCATCCTCACCCAGACCCGCCGCCACAGCTACCTGATGTCGCTGCTCGGTATCCGCCACATCGTGGTCGCCATCAACAAGATGGACCTGGTGGGCTACTCCGAAAAAACCTTCCGCACCATAGTGGAAGAATACAGCCGGTTCGCCGAGCAGTTGGGGCTCAAGCACATCACCTATATTCCCCTGTCGGCGTTCAAGGGCGACAACATCATCGTCCATGGCGACAACATGCCCTGGTACCACGGCACCACCCTGATGGGCTACCTGGAAACCGTTGAGGTGGACGACACCCGCATGCAGCAGGCCCCCTTCCGCCTGCCGGTGCAGTGGGTCAACCGCCCCAACCTGGACTTCCGCGGCTTTGCCGGCACCATCGCCAGCGGCGTGATTAAGCCCGGCGACCGCATCCGGGTGCAGCCCTCCGGCAAGGAAAGCCACGTCGCCCGCATTGTGGTGCACGGCGGCGACCTGCCCCAGGCGGTGGCCGGCCAGTCGGTGACCCTGACCCTCACCGATGAAATCGATATCTCCCGCGGCGACGTCATCTCCACCGCCGACGCGCCGGCGCACACCGCCGACCAGTTCGAGACCACCCTGGTGTGGATGCACGAGGACGCCCTGCTGCCCGGCCGCCCCTACCTGCTGAAAATCGGCACCAAAACCGTCACCGCCACCGTCACCGACATCAAGTACCAGGTCAACGTCAACACCCTGGAGCACACCGCCGCCAAAAAGCTGGAGCTCAACGGCATCGGCGTGTGCAACCTCGGCCTGGACCGCGCCATTGCCTTCGACGACTACCAGCACAACAAGGACACCGGCGGCTTTATCCTGATTGACCGGCTGACCAACAACACCGTCGCCGCCGGCATGCTGCACTTCGCCCTGCGCCGCAGCCAGAACATCCACATGCAGCACGTGGACGTGAACAAGGACGCCCGCGCCCTGGCCAAGGGCCAGAAGCCGGCGGTGCTGTGGTTTACCGGCCTGTCCGGCGCCGGCAAGTCGACCATCGCCAACCTGGTGGAGAAAAAGCTGCACGCCCAGGGCCGCCACACCTACCTGCTGGACGGCGACAACGTGCGCCATGGCCTCAACAAGGACTTGGGCTTTACCGATGCCGACCGGGTGGAGAACATCCGCCGGGTGGCGGAAGTGTCCAGGCTGATGGTGGATGCCGGCCTGATTGTGCTCACCGCCTTTATCTCGCCGTTCCGCTCCGAGCGCCGCCTGGCGCGGGATCTGCTGGAAGACGGCGAGTTCATCGAGGTGTTCGTGGACACCCCGCTGTCGGTGGCCGAGGATCGTGACGTGAAGGGGCTGTACAAAAAGGCCCGCCGGGGCGAGCTGAAGAACTTCACCGGCATCGACTCCGCCTACGAGCAGCCCGAGAACCCGGAAATCCGCCTGGATACCACGGCGCTGAGCGCCGACGAAGCGGCGGACGCGGTCATCGCCCTGCTGAAGGAAAAAGGCATCATCAACGGCGGCGACTGGTCCATCTGACCCCGGCCCCGCTGAAGGCAAAAAGCCGGCTCACTGAGCCGGCTTTTTTATTGGGAATGGTTTACGGGTTGCCGCTGCGCGGCAAGTTGCCTGCGCTCCAAACACGGTGACCTTCTTCTTGAAGCGCAGGGCGCTCAGGACAGGTCAGCTTCCGCCCGGGCCAGCAACTGGTTCCAGTAGGCAAACACCAGTTTCTGATCGTCATCGTTCAGCTCGCCGCTCAAAATAGCCTGGTTGAGGCTGGTCTTGACCCGCGCCTTGACGTCGCGCACATGAGTGCGGCCGGCAATTTCGCTCTGGGCTACCGCCAGGGTAATGTGGCCACGCAGGTAGCCGCCGGCAAACAGCTGATCGTCGCTGGCCTCGGCCACCTGATCGTCGATCTCCGCCAGCAGCAGCCGTTCAAATTCAAAAATGTTCATTTATTAAGCCTCGTCTTCCGGGTTTGCCACCCGGACCAGAACTTCATCATGATAGCCAGTGATCACCCGGATCAGGCCGCCGAGTTCGCGGTCGAGTGCGGGATCATTGGTGTCGACTCGCAGCGGGCGGCCCTGCAACGAATTGAGCTTCGATTTGGTCGCCAGCAGCCAGATATTGTCGCGCCCCACGGCACGGATCACCGCCGGGCTGAGCTGCTGATTGCCACGGCCGAAAATATGGCCCTGGCCCCCGATCAGGGTGATCACCAGCTTGCACGGTTTGTCCCTGATGTGTTCATACAGGCCTCTGGCATCCAGATCCGAGGCAACTAACTGTTTTTGGTAAACGAGATCCACCCCCAGCAGGGTGTTGTCAAGCCCCAGCCGCTCCATTACCGCCGCCACCGTGCCGCCCGAGCCCATGATGAAATAGCAGTCGTCGTGCTCTTCCATGCGCTCTATCACCTCGTCGGCGATATCGGTCAGCACCAGCTCGGCGGATTCCTTGCCGGCAACCTTGACCGCCTGCACATAATTGAGTTCGCCCGGAATGCGCATTTCACCATAGCGGCGGGCCCGCACCCGGCCCTCGCGAAAGGCGGCTTCGTCGATATCCATCACATCCGCCTCCACCAGGCTCACCGGCTCGCCGCGCACCAGCCTGGCCAGCAGCCGGCCGGTGCCGGCGGGGGTAACGCCGTATACCCCGGAGTGGATTTTTACCCCGGCGGGGATGCCCAGTACGCACAGCCACTGTGGCACCTCGGCGCAGATGTCCCGGGCGGTGCCGTCGCCGCCGGCGAACAGCAGCAGATCGATGCCCTGCTCCACCAGCATCCTCACCGCCTTGCGGGTGTCCTCGGCGGTGGTGGGCGTGGCGGGCCGGTAGCAGACGTCAAAGGGCAGGCCCAGCTCGCGGCACAGGCTCTCGCCCATGTCGCCCCCCACGGTGTGGATATGGAACAGTGACGTGAGCCCGGCCAGCTCCGCCAGGGCCAGGCTGCTGCGCTGCAATGCCCTGGGCTCGGCGCCCAGGGCCAGGGCCTGCTCGGCCATGCCGTCGCTGCCCTTGAGCGCCACGCTGCCGCCCAGGCCCGCCAGGGGGTTGATAATCAGGCCAATCTTGAACATCCGCCGTCCTCTCTAAATCAGCTAAAATCCGCCGCGGTCGGCATCGGCCGGCCATAGTGTTGCCGCAGCACGTCCATAAAGATCCTGGCCCGGGCCGGAAAGCCCTCGGCCAGGTAGCGTAGCGCCTGCTCCCGCACCCGGGCCCGGAAGGCGTGGCGATCCGGATCCACGCAGCCATTCAGGTTGTCGCAGCTCACGTTGAAGGGAAAGCCGCAGCACAGCGACAGCGCCCATTCGATGGCCTGGGGCTTCACCTCCACCGCCTCGAAGGCGGCCTGGGCCTCGGCATCCCGGCCGTCCGGATGGTACCAGTAGCCGTAGTCCGGCTGCCGGCGGCGCGCCTCTCCCGCCAGCAGCCAGTGGGCCACCTCGTGCAGGGCACTGGCGAAAAAACCATGAGCAAAAATAATGCGATGGTACGCCACTTCGGCGTCGGCCGGCAGGTAGATGGGCTCGTCGTCCCCCAGTTCGAGGCGGGTATTGTACGTGTCGGCGAAGCTTCGGTTAAACAGGGAAATCAGATCCCGGTAGCAAAATGACATAATAAAAAACGGCCCTCGATTCAGGGGCGCTATTTTACCCGGCTGGGGTAGGTACACAAGAGGCGCAGCGCCGGGTTGATGCGGGCACATAAAAAGGGGTCGGAGTCATTTATTTGCATTGTGCAAAATTGACTCCGACCCCTTTTTTCGGTGTTACAGTTTGGGCGTGGTGGTCGCCACCTCGGCGTTCTGGGCCCGGTTGAGCAGCAGGTGGTCGAGCAGCACTATGGCCATCATCGCCTCGGCGATGGGCACGGCGCGGATGCCGACGCAGGGGTCGTGGCGGCCGCGGGTCACCATTTCGGTGGGGCTGCCCTGCACGTCTATGGTGTTGCCCGGCACCATGATGCTGGAGGTGGGCTTGAGCGCAATGCTGGCCACGATGTCCTGGCCGCTGGAAATGCCGCCCAGTATGCCGCCGGCATGGTTGCTGGCAAAGCCCTCGGGGGTGAGCTCGTCCCGGTGCTCGGAGCCCTTCTGCTCCACCACCGCGAAGCCGTCGCCAATCTCCACGCCCTTGACCGCGTTGATGCTCATCAGGGCATGGGCGAGGTCGGCGTCGAGGCGGTCGAACACCGGCTCGCCCAGGCCCACGGGCACGCCCTGGGCCACCACCTGGATCTTGGCGCCGATGGAGTTGCCTTCTTTTTTCAGCTCGCGCATGTACTCGTCCAGCGCCTCCAGCTTGCCGGCGTCGGCGAAGAAGAAGGGGTTGGTGTCGATGATGCTTTGGTCGAAGGCCTCGGCCTTGATCGGGCCGAGCTGGGTCAGGTGGGCGTAGATGGACACGCCGTAACGGGCCAGCACCTTCTTGGCGATGGCGCCGGCGGCCACCCGCATGGCGGTTTCCCGGGCCGAGGAGCGGCCGCCGCCGCGGTAGTCGCGGATGCCGTATTTCTGGTGGTAGGTGTAGTCGGCATGCCCCGGCCGGAACAGATCCTTGATGGCGGAGTAGTCCTGGGAGCGCTGATCGGTGTTTTCGATCAGCAGGCCGATGGAGGTGCCGGTGGTCTTGCCTTCGAACACGCCGCTCAGGATCCTGACCTCATCCGCTTCCCGCCGCTGGGTGGTAAAGCGGGAGGTGCCGGGCTTGCGCCGGTCCAGATCATGCTGCAGATCCGCCTCGCTGAGTTCGATGCCCGGGGGCACGCCGTCGACCACGGCGCCCAGGGCCGGGCCGTGGCTCTCGCCGAAGGTGGAGACACGAAAGAGGGTTCCGATACTGTTCCCTGCCATTAGCTGGATTTCCTTGTAGTGAGATTAAAACTGGTCCCGAAAGGGCAAAAGGTCGCGCCGGCTGATCACAAAGACGCCGTGGCCGCCGTTGGCGAACTCGATCCAGGACAGGGGCAGTTCGGGATAGGCGGCGTCCAGGTGGACCTGGCTGTTGCCCACTTCCACCACCAGCACCCCGTCCTCGGTGAGAAAGTCGCAGGCCTGGGCCAGCAGGCGGCGGGTGAAGTCCAGGCCGTCGGCACCGGAGGCCAGGGCCAGTTCGGGCTCGTGGTGGAATTCCTCGGGCAGGTCGCTCATGTCCTCTTCGTCAACGTAGGGCGGGTTGGCCACGATCAGATCGTACTGGTCTCCCGCCGGCAGGGCCGAGAACAGGTCCGACTCGATGGGGATCACCTGCTGCTCCAGGCCGTGGTTCTGGATGTTGATCTCGGCCACGTCCAGTGCCTCGCGGGAGATGTCCAGGGCGTCCACCTCGGCCTCGGGAAAGGCGTGGGCCAGGGCGATGGCGATGCAGCCGGAGCCGGTGCACAAGTCCATGATGCGGCGGGGCTCGTGATCCAGCCAGGGGGCAAAGCGGCCGTCGATCAGCTCGGCGATGGGCGAGCGCGGGATCAGTACCCGCTCGTCCACATAGAATTCATAGCCGGCAAACCAGGCGGTGTGGGTGATGTAGGGGGTGGGGATACGCTGCTCGACCCGTTGTTGCAGAGCCTCCAGCAGGCGCTGGCGCTCGCTCGGCAGCAGGCGGGCGTCGCGCACCTGGGGCGGGCAGTCCTGGGGCAGGTGCAACAGCGGCAGCACCAGTTGCACCGCTTCGTCCCAGGCGTTGTCGGTGCCGTGGCCGTAGAACAGGCCGGCCTGCTGAAAACGGCTGACGGCAAACCGCAACCAGTCGCCTATGGTGTGCAGCTCGGTGAGCGCCTCGTCATGAAAAAGCGTGTCCAAAACCCCTCCGCCTCGATAAAATGGCTGTTTTTGACTAATCGGACGCAGACATGGCCACCACCCCTCCCCCCGAAGACGACGAACAGGCGCTCTTTAAGGAAGCGGTGCGGGGTGTCCGCAAATTGAAGCAGGATACCATAAGTCCGCACCGGGCGCCGGTCAAGGTGAAAGCGCAGCGCCACGAGGTGCGCAAGGACAAGGCCGAAGCCCACCCCTTTTCCGATCTCTACGAGCCCTGGCTGGAGCAGGAAGGGCCCACCCGCTACCGCCAGGCGGACACCTCCGCCTATGAGCTGAAAAAGCTGCGCCGGGGCGATTATGTGCCGGATCTGTTTTTGGACTTGCACGGCCTGACCCAGGAGCAGGCCAAGGAGGAGCTGGCGGCCCTGCTGCTGGCGGCCCGCCGCCAGCACGTGAAGTGCGTGTCCATCATGCACGGCCACGGCAAGCATATTCTCAAGCAGCGGCTGCCCATGTGGCTGGCCCAGCATCCCCAGGTGCTGGCCTTCCACCAGGCCACCCGGGCATGGGGCGGCAACGCCGCTCTGCTGGTGCTGCTCAGGGTCGAGCTCTAGCTTCCCATTACCCCGGCGGACCACCGGCTCCCGAATAAACAACGAGGCCGGGCATGGCCCGGCCTCGCAGGAGTCACGGCAGCGCCTCAGGCTGCCGTTTGGGGAGTATTGAGTTGGCCGATGACACGGTTGATCTCCTGAACCGTGGCCCGGTGGCGGGCATCCGCCTGTTCGGGCATCACCAGCATGCCTTTGGCGTAAAGGTAGGCGCCGCGTCCGCGGATATAAAGGCGCCCCTTGAAAAAGGTCTTTACATGTTTGGCAATCAACAAAGGCTGATAATTGTTAAAAATACGCATGTCTGACCTCTGCTTGTCGTGCGTTTACCCCAGTGAGCCGCATAAGGGATAGGGCTGGGCATAGTGGGGTCGGATGTTGTGCGGCCCTTCGAGCCAGTTGAACACGGCGCCCTGCCCCGTTTCGAGGGTCAGCTTGGCCACCCCCGACGTCACAAAAATCGGTGCCATGGTCGCCGGGCACAGGCTTTCCACCAGAAATCCGACCATGGGCATATGGCTGACCACCAGAATATTGGCCTGGCGGTTGAGCTCGCCATAGGCCAGCAGCAGGCTGGCGGCGATGTCCGCGTCGGCATTGGGGGTCAGCTCGTCGCAATATTCCACCTGGGTTGCAGCCAGGTGCCGGCTCAGCTGCTGCCAGGTTTGCCGGGTCCGCAGATAAGGACTGACCAGCACACGCTCGAACACCGGCACCTGCTGTGCCAGCCACTGCGCCATCAAACAGGTTTCATCCCTTCCCTGCTCGGTCAAAGGCCGCAAGGCATCACTGGACGCCTCTGGTGCCGCCTGGCCGTGGCGCATGATAAAGATGTTCATCTCCACCTCACTTTCAGGCGAATCCCGCCCGGTAAAACGGCGGGCATCATACCCCTGCTCATTGTTATGCTCAAGGATCCAGCTCACCCTTTGACCAAGTGGCCGGAAGCCTGTTCGTCGTTGTTATCTTAGCTATAACATAAAGAACACGGTTACACCGAAAATCATTCGATGGCCGTGCTCACCGACACCTAGCCGGCGGATGCGGCAGGCATATTGCCCGTCCCGGATGACAGTTTGGTGAACGGACGCAAAAAATCCGCCGCCACCACCTAGTCTCCCATGCCCTGCCGTGCCAGGTGAAAATAGAAGCTGCTGCCCCAGGCCAGCAGGGGATCGGGAATGTCGAAACGGCTGTTGTGGTGCCCGCCCACCACCGGGCAACCGAACAGCAGGTGGCAGGCCTGGCCGCCGCCCTCGTTCACCGCCCGGGTCATAAAGGTGGCGTCCTCGCTGGCCGGCACCTGGTAGCTGTCCTGAATGTCCCCGGCCCCGAGGCCGAAGGCCAGCGCCTGCTCCTTGATCCAGGCCGCCAGTGCCGGGTGGTTGGGATGGTTCTCGAAGCGGGTGAGCGGGGTTATCTCTACCGTCACCTCCTGCATCGCCGCCGCCCCCTCGATCACCTGCCGGGCCCGCTGTGCCATGTAGTCGCGGATGCCGTTGTCGGCGCCGCGCACCTCGAAGCGCAGCCGCGCCTCGTCGCAGATGATGTTGTTGGGGTTGTCCGCATGCATGGCGCCCACATTGACTCGCGAGGCGCCGCCACCGTGGCGGGCGATGCCGTACAGGCCGGTCACCGCCTGGCAGGCGGCCAGCAGGGCGTTGCGGCCGTAGTGGGGGTTGTTGCCCGCATGGGCGGGCCGGCCGCGGAACACCACCTCGAACACGCTGCCGGCAATCCAGGTGGCGTCGCACACCAGCACCGGCCGGTCGACGATGCCCACATGCACCGAATAGAGCCGGTCCGCCCCCTGCAGCTGGGGCAGGCGGGCAAAGTGCACCCCGCCCCCGGCCACTTCCTCCGCCGGCTGGAACAGCAGGGTGAAGCGCCCCTTCAGCGCCGCCTTGTGCTCGGCCAGCAGCCGGGCCAGGCCCAGGCCGACCGCCATGTGGCCGTCGTGGCCGCAGGCGTGCATCCGGCCGTCCACCACGGAGGCGAAGCCGGCCCCGCAGGGCGAGTGGTCGCAGCCACCGCTCTCCTGCACCGGCAGGGCGTCGATATCGAAGCGGAAGGCCTGGTGGGGCCCACCGCCGCAGTCGAGTTCGGCCACCAGGCCGGTGAAGCCGCCCGCCATCTCCGCCAGGTAGGGATCCCCCTCCCCCAGCTCGGCCCGGGCGGCGGCGAAGGCCGCGTCCAGCTGTTCCCGGGGCGGCAGGTTGTGGGGCCTGAGTTCACCCCACAGCGGCCGTCCCCAGCGGACGCTGAAACCCATCTGCGCCAGCTCCCGGCACAGCACCGCCGTGGTACGGAACTCGCACCAGGACAGCTCCGGATGGCGATGGAAGTCGTGCCGCCGGGCGCGCACATAGTCGAGCACCGCCAGGCCGTGCTCGTCCAGCCGATCGTAATAGGCCATGTTCAGTCCTCCAGGGCGGCACCGTTGATGTTGAGCGAGTTCTTGCTGCTGAAGGCACGCAGCCCTTCCGGCGACAGCGCCAGGGAGCCGTTGCCGGAGTGGCGGTGGCCGATCCAGCCCAGGCGGGCGTCGACGAAGTTGCAGCGGTTCACGTAGAGGGTGCCGAAATCGAGCGCCTCGATAAAGGCATTGGCCCGGGCGCGCGAACGGGTGAAGATGGACGCGGTCAACCCGTAGCGGGTGTCGGCGACCAGGCCGAAGGCCTCTTCGTCGCTGCGTACCTTCATCACCGGCAGCACGGGTCCGAAGGTTTCCTCCTTCATGATGCGCATGCCGTGATCCACCCCGGCCACCAGGGTCGGCTGGATGAAGTCGCAGCCCGCCAGGGTCTCCCGCGCCCCGCCGGTCACCAGGGTCGCCCCCCTGGCGGTGGCATCCGCCACCAGTTCCAGCAGGCCGTCGATGGCCGCCCTGCCGCCGAACAGGGGGCCCAGGGTGGTCTCTGGCCGCAACGGGTCGCCATTGACTTCGGCGGCCATGATGGCCCTGGCGCCTTCCACCACGGCGTCGTACAGGGACTCGTGCACGTAGAGCCGCTTGACCGCACAGCAGGACTGGCCGGCATTGTGCAGCCGGCCGATCTTCACCGCCCACAGCAGGGCCTGCTCCAGATCGGCGTCCTCGGCGATGTAGCAGGCGTCGTTGCTGCCGAGCTCCAGCGCAGCCTCGATAAAGGGGGAATCCAGCTGATCGTTGAGCGCCCGCCGGGCGATGCTCTGCTGGATCACCCGCCCGCCCTGCACCGAGCCGGTAAACACCACCTGGTCGATGTCGCCCCGCTCGATGATCTCGGCGGACACCTCATAGTCGACGGTGATGTTGAACAGCAGATCCGCCAGGTCACCCAGGGTGTGGAAGGCCCGCTCGAACAGGCGCCCCACCGAGGGGGTGGTGGTGTGTTTGAGCAGCACGGCGCTGCCGCTCAGCAGGGCGCAGACCACGCCGTTGATGGCGGTGAACAGCGGGTAGTTCCAGGGACTGATGATATAGACGATGCCCTTGCCCCGGTAGCGGATGCAGCCCTGGAAGTCGGCATCGTGATAGGCCGAGAGATCCAGATCCGTCAGCGCCCCGTCCTCGGCGAAGCGGCACATATATTCCGCCCGCTCGATCATGTAGCGTAGTTCTTCGGTCGCCGCCGTCTTCGGCTTGCCCATCTCCCGGGCGATGGCGGTGCTGATCTCGTCCTCCGCCGCCCGGAACACCTCCAGGGCCGCACGCACCCGGCGCGCCCGCTCCGGCGCCGGTACCCGCGACCAGCGCCGGTAGGCGGCCCGGGCCAGGGCCAGTTTTTCCGCCACCTCGCCGAAGCCGGCCGAGGCCTGTTCGAAGACGGTTTCGCCGGTGAAGGGGTTGTTCAGTCGTACCATCGCCATCGTTGTCTCTCCTTAGTCTCACTGGGTTCCCGCTCGGGCCGATGCCTGCGGGGTTACTGTTCCTGTGCGGCCAGTTGCCCCATCCGCGCCACAAAGGCGTCGACATGGGCACGCTCGATATCGAACGACATCACCAGCCGCGCCTCGGACCGGCCGGGGCTGCTGTCGGCCCGCCAGACGTGGAAGTAGGCCTGCTGCTGCAGCGGCGCCAGCCAGTCGTTGGGCAGTTCCACGAACAGCATGTTGGTCTCTACCGGCGCCACCAGCCGGGCCTGGGGTACGGCCTTGAGCCGCTCGGCCAGGTAGGCCGCCATGGCGTTGGCCTGGGCGGCGTTGTGCAGCCAGAGATCGTCCTCGAAATAGGCCAGGAACTGGGCGGCGAGGAAGCGCATCTTGGAGGCCAGGTGCATGCCGTGCTTGCGGATCACCGGGTACTGGACCTGCAGGGCCGGGTTGAGCACCACCACCGCCTCGCCCACCATCAGGCCGTTCTTGGTGCCGCCGAAGGACACCACGTCCACCCCCAGCTCGGTAAAGAGCCGTTTGCAGTCGCCCCCCAGCGCCGCCACCGCATTGTGGATGCGGGCGCCGTCGATATGCACGTAGAAGCCGTGGGCCCGGGCGAAGTCGCAGAAGGCCCCGAGTTCGTCCGGGCGGTAGACGGAACCGCGCTCGGTGCACTGGGCGAGGGAAATCACCCTGGGCTGGCTGCGGTGCTGGAAGCCGATGTCGCCCAGGCGCGGGCGCATGTCGTCGATGCGGATTTTGCCGTTGTGCGCCGGCAGGGTGATCAGCTTGGCGCCGAGGAACTGTTCGGGGGCGCCGGCCTCGTCGATCCACAGGTGGGACTCGGCGGAGCAGAACACGGCCTCGAAAGAGCGCACCAGCCCCTTGAGGGCGATGACGTTGGCGCCGGTGCCGTTGTACACCAGGAAGCTTTCGGCCTGATCGCCGAACAGCTGCTTGAAGGCCCGGTTGGCGCGGGCGGTCAGTTCGTCGGCACCGTAGCCCAGGGCATGGCCCCGGTTGGCGTCGGCCAGCGCCGCCATGATGGCGGGGTGCACCCCGGAGGCGTTGTCGCTGGCAAACATGGGAGCTTGGGTCATGAATCCTCCAGTGGGCGCCGGCCGGGGCCGGCGCCGTGCGGTCAGTCGATGATAAAGAGCGCCCGCGGGGTGTTGCACAGGCATTCCACCCCGGTCTTGGTGATGCGGATCGACTCGGTGATGGCCACGCCCCAGTCGTCGAACCAGACCCCGGGCATGAAATGCATGGTGACGTTCTCGGTCAGCAGGGTGTTGTCGATGGGCCGGAAGCTGATGGTGCGCTCGCCCCAGTCGGGCGGGTAGCCGATACCGATGCTGTAGCCGCAGCGGGAGTCCTTGACGATGCCGTGTTTGGAGATCACCGCATCCCAGGCGGCGTGCACCTCGTGGGCATAGACCCCTTCCCTGGCGGTGTTGAGCACCGCCTCTATGCCCTCGAGCACGATCTGCACGGTGTCGTAGGCCTTGGGGTTGGGCTTGCCGAGGAAGACAGTACGGCTCTGGGGCGCGTGGTAGCGGGCCTTGACCCCGGAGATCTCCAGGGTAGAGCAGTCGCCCTGTTGGTAGACCTCGTCCCGCCACATCACGTGGGGGCAGGAGGTGCCCACCCCGGCCGGGATCAGCGGGGCGATGGCGGCGTATTCGCCGGCGTATTCTTCCAGCCCCGCCACCGAGGTGGCATAGACCTCGGCGGCCACGTCCGCCAGCCGGACCCCGGGCTTGATCCTGTCGATGGCCTTGGTCATGGTCAGTTCGGTCAGGCGGGCGGCCTGGCGCATGTAGCCGATCTCCGCCTCGGACTTGACGCTGCGCACCCAGTTGACCAGGGCGTCGGCATCCACCAGGGTGGCGTTGGGCAGGTGGTACTGCAGCTGGCTGAGGCTGCGGCCGCTGAAGAAGAAGCTGTCGCCCTCATAGCCTACCCGGGCGCTGCCCTTGCCGCGTTCGGTAAGCAGCCGGGCGACGAACTCCATGCAATGGGCGGCCGGGTTCTGGATGTAGTGATCCGAATAGCCGAGGATGAAGTCGTCGGTCAGGTAGCTGGTCAGGCGGGCGCCGTTCACGTCCTGGCCGCGCACCACGCACAGGGGCCTGTCCCAGTCCTGGCTGACCAGGGCGTACTGGGGGGTGTAGAACGACCAGGCGTCGTAGCCGGTCAGGTAGTAGAGGTTGGCAGGCTCGCTGACGATCAGCACGTCGATGCCCTGCTCCAGCATGCTCTGCCGGGTCTTGTGCAGACGGACCTGATATTCTTCGAGGCTGAATGGCTGTTGGTACTTCACAGACGGACACTCCAGGCACAAGGTTGCGGGTGCAACCGGGTATACCGGCAACCGCGGTTGCCGGTGGTTTGATTAAACAGGATTCACAACGGGCTTACTTGCCGAAGGCCAGGTCCCGCAGGAACAGGGCAATTTGCGGAAACAGGATCAGCAGCCCCGACACCAGTACCAGCAGCAGCACGAACGGCAGGGAGCCCCGCACCACGTCCACGTAGCGC
>NZ_PXYH01000001.1 GCF_003012795.1 Zobellella taiwanensis | reverse complement strand
CGGACGACATCCTGATCCTGTGCGGCTCACGAGCGGGCGCGGAGAATGCGTTACGGGTGGCCCAGAGCTACCTGGAAGGTGAGCTGAAGCTGACGGTTAACGCCACCAAGACCCACATCGTCCACAGTGATGAGGGGGTGAAGTTCCTGGGTGTGGTGATCCACACGAACTACACCCGTATCCAGGACAAGAAGGTGGTGAAACTCAAGCAGAAGCTGAAAGCGCTGACAAAACGAAACCGGGGCATTGGGCTTGCGGCGATCATCCGCGAGCTGAACCCAGTGCTGCGGGGCTTTGTCAGCTACTTTCGGGTGGCAAACTGCGCGCGGGTGCTGAAGCAGGTAATGAGTTGGTTAAGACGGCGACTGCGCTGCATCCAGCTCAAGCAGTGGAAAAAGCCGGGCCGGCTGCATCGGAGGCTGAAACAACTGGGTTACCAACCCCCGTTCCGGCACATCCGGATGCAAAGCTGGCGCAATGCGGCCTCTCCACTGGCCAGTCTGGCCCTGCCCAACACCTACCTGCACAATGACCTGAAGTTGATAGATCTTGCGAAGGTCAAAACCGGCATCACTGTCCCCGAGTTCGGGGTAAGTTAATGGCATGAGCCGTATACGTGGCCCGTATGTACGGTTCTGTGAGAGGGATGAGGCGGTAACGCCTCACCCTACTCGATATGCTGCCCGCCCTGTGTGGCACGGCGGCGATCCCATCCTGCGTATGCCCCGCTGTTGCGGCCCGGGCGAAGTTGTTATGCTGAGTATCCACTCTATTCGTACGGACGGGCTTTGATGGCAATGGGCGACATAACGCAATGGCTGGGCCGCCACAAGGGGCTGGGCTGGGTGCTGCTGGCGGTGCTGGTGGCCCTGTTCTGGCTGTGGCGGGGCGAACTGTACCAGGCCGCCGGCGAGGCGCCCGCAGCCGAGCCCGGCGTTGGGCCTTCCGCTGCCGAATGGCGGCTGGAGGTGACCGAACTGGTGGCCGAACCCTACCGGCCCAGGCTGAGGTTGCAGGGCCAGTTGCAGCCCTGGCGCCGGCTGGAGGTCAGGGCCCGGATCACGGGCACGGTGACCCGCCTGCCCGAACTCGGCCAGCGGGTGGCCGAGGGCGAGGCCCTGCTCGGCATCAGCCCGGATGATCGCCAGGCCCGGCTGGCCCGGGCCGAGGCGGATCTGGCCCTGCGCCAGGCCGAGCTGACTGCGGCAGAGCGGCTGCGGCGCAACAACCTGACCGCCGAAACCGATTATCTCGCCCGCCGGGCGGCGCTGACCCAGGCCGAGGCCGCCCTCGCCGCTATCCGGCTCGAACTGGAGCACAGCCGGGTGCCGGCGCCCTTTGCCGGCAGCGTGGACCGCCTGCCCCTGGAGTTGGGCGATGTGGTGCAACCGGGCGACAGCCTGCTGACCCTGGTGGATACCGCCTACCTCACCCTGCAGGCCGATGTGCCCCAGCAGCAGGTGGCGGGTCTGGCGCCGGGCCTGCCGGTGAGCGCCGTGCTGCTGGACGGCCGGGAGCTGTCGGGCGAACTGGGGTTTGTGGCCCAGGCCGCCGACGCCGCCACCCGCAGTTATGCCCTGGAGGCCCGGCTTGCCAATCCCGACGGATGGCGGGTGGCGGGCGCCAGCGCCGGGCTCGATATCCGCCTGCCCGAGCAGCGGGCCCACCGGTTGTCGCCGGCCCTGCTGTCGCTGGATGAGGACGGCCGACCGGGCGTGCGGGTGGTGGACGAAGACCAGCGCCTGCGTTTTTTGCCGGTCCGGCTGTTCAGCATTACTCCCGACACCGCCTGGGTTGGCGGCCTGCCGGAACGGGTACGGGTGGTGACCCGGGGAGGCGGTTTTGCCGAACTGGGTGAGCGGGTTGCGGTGGCCGAACGGGAAGCAGCGCCATGAGGGCCATTATCCAGGCGGCGGTGGATCGCGGCCGGGCCACCCTGCTGGCCTTTGTGCTGCTGCTTGTCGGCGGTTACGGTGCCTACCAGGCCATTCCCAAGGAGGCCAACCCGGACGTCACCATTCCCATGATGTATGTGTCCATGGCGCTGGAGGGGATCAGTCCCGAAGACGGCGAGCGCCTCCTGGTGCGGCCCATGGAGCAGGAGCTGCGGACCTTGGAGGGGGTCAAGAAAATGACTTCCACCGCCAGCGAGGGCCACGCCTCCGTGATGCTGGAGTTCGACGCCGGCTTCGATCCCAGGCAGGCGTTGCAGGATGTGCGCGAAAAGGTGGATTCGGCGCGCAGCAAATTGCCGGAAGAGGCGGACGAACCGGTGGTGCACGAAATCAACGTGGCGCTGTTCCCGGTGCTGTCGGTGGCCCTGTCGGGCCCCCTGTCCGAGGCGGAGCTGGTGGTGATCGCCCGCCGGCTGAAGGAGGAGATAGAGGGCATTCCCGAGGTGCTGGAAGTGGATATCGGCGGCGATCGGGAGGATTTGCTGGAGATAGTGGTCGATCCCCAGGTGCTCGACAGCTACGGCATCGACTACAGCCAGCTGTTCAACCTGGTGTCGCGCAACAACCGGCTGGTGGCCGCCGGCAGCCTGGATACCGGCGCCGGCCGGCTGGCGGTGAAGGTGCCGGGGGTGATCGAGAGCCTGGACGATGTGCTCGGGCTGCCCATCAAGGTGGACGGCGACCGGGTGGTTACCTTCGGCGACGTGGCCAGCATCCGCCGTACCTTCAAGGATCCCGCCGGCTTCGCCCGCATCAACGGCGAGCCCGGGGTGGTGCTGGAGGTAAGCAAGCGCGCCGGGGCCAACATCATCAATACCATTGCCCAGGTCAAGGCGCTGCTGGAGCAGGCCGCCGGGCAACTGCCGGAAGGGGTGGCCATCAACTACATCATGGATCAGTCGACCCAGATAGAAACCATGCTGTCGGATCTGCTCAACAATGTGCTCACCGCCGTGGTGCTGGTGCTGGTGCTGATCCTGGCCACCATGGGGCCGCGCTCGGCGGTGATGGTGGGGCTGACCATACCGGGGGCGTTTCTGGCCGGTATCATGCTGATCTGGGTCATCGGCTTCACCATGAACATCATAGTGCTGTTCGCGCTGATCCTGGTGGCCGGCATGCTGGTGGACGGCGCCATCGTGGTGTCGGAGCTGGCCGACCGCCACCTGCACGACGGCCAGACCCCGGCCCAGGCCTGGGTCAATGCCGCCCACCGCATGAGCTGGCCGGTGATCGCCTCCACCGCCACCACCCTGGTGGTGTTTGTGCCGCTGTTGTTCTGGCCCGGGGTGGTGGGGGAGTTCATGAAATACCTGCCCGCCACCGTCATTATCTGCCTGCTGGCCTCGCTGGCGATGGCGCTGATTTTCCTGCCCACCATGGGGGCGGTGAGCCGCCACCGGCCCCGCTACAACGCGCCGGTGACGGTGCCCGGCCTGGCGTTGTACCGGGCCGTGCTCGGCCGGCTGCTGCGCCGGCCCGGACTGACCCTGGCCGCGACCCTGGTGCTGATTGGACTTATCTATGCCGGCTATGCCCGCTTTAACCACGGGGTGGAGTTTTTCCCCGCCATCGAGCCCGACAGCGCCCAGTTGCAGGTGCGCGCCCGGGGCGATCTGTCGGTATACGAGAAGGACGCCATCTTGCGCGAGGTGGAGCGGCGCCTGCTCGGGCTGAGCGAGGTGAAGGCGCTCTATGCCCGCAGCTTCGCCATGCCCGACAACCAGCTCGGCAACGATGTCATCGGGGTGTTGCAGTTCCAGTTCACCGACTGGCACCGGCGCCGCCCGGCCGGCGCCATCAAGGACACCATGGCCGGGCTGACCCGGGACATTCCCGGCGTGGTGCTGGAGTTTCGCGAACAGCAGATGGGCCCGACCGGCGGCAAGCCGGTAGAGCTGCAACTGTGGGGCGGCGACGAGGGTGCCCTGGCGCTGGCCACCGAGCGCCTGCGCGCTGCCATGGCGGCCCTGGGGGGCTTTGTCGACATCGAGGACAACCGCTCCCTGCCGGGCATTGAGTGGCGGCTGGAGGTGGACAGGGAAGCCGCCGCCCGCCTGGGCGCCGACGTGCTGAGCGTGGGCAATGCGGTGCAACTGGTGACCAATGGCCTGAAGCTCGCCAGTTATCGCCCCGAGGACGCCAGCGACGAGGTGGACATCCGGGTGCGTCTGCCCGAGCGCTTTCGTTCCTTCGATCAGCTATCGCTGCTGACCCTGCACACGGCACGCGGCCAGGTGCCGCTCAGCCATTTCGTGACCCTGAGCCCGGCGCCCAACATCGGCACCCTCAACCGGGTGGACGGGCGGCGCACCATCACCCTGCAGGCCGACATTGCCGAAGGGTTCCGCCTGGACGAGCGGCTGGCGGCGTTGCGCAACAGCGGGGTCGAACTGCCCGAGGGCGTTGGCCTGCGGGTGGCCGGAGAGGACGCGGATCAGCGCGAGGCGGGGCAGTTTCTCACCACCGCGTTCGGCGTGGCCCTGCTGCTGATGACGCTGATCCTGGTGACCCAGTTCAACAGCCTGTACCAGACCGCCCTGGTGCTGTCGGCCATCGTCTTTTCCACCGCCGGGGTGCTGATGGGGCTTTTGCTTAACGGTCAGTCCTTCGGCATCGTCATGGTGGGCATGGGCATCATCGCCCTGGCGGGCATAGTGGTGAA
The DNA here is from genome assembly GCF_003012795.1 of Zobellella taiwanensis. Taxonomy (GTDB): domain Bacteria; phylum Pseudomonadota; class Gammaproteobacteria; order Enterobacterales; family Aeromonadaceae; genus Oceanimonas; species Oceanimonas taiwanensis. The sequence goes on along the minus strand of NZ_PXYH01000001.1, from coordinate 309,843 downwards.
CAACAATATCGTGCTGATCGACACCTACAACCAGCTGCGGGCCGAGGGCATGGCGCCGGTTGAGGCGGCGCTGGAAACCGGCTGCCTGCGCCTGCGCCCGGTGCTGCTCACCGCCGTCACCACGGTACTGGGGCTGATGCCCATGGTGCTGGGGGTGAACGTGGATCTGCTGACCCCCAGCCTGGGGCTGGGGGCGCCCTCCACCCAGTGGTGGACCCAGCTGTCCAGCGCCATTGCCGGCGGCCTGAGCTTTGCCACCCTGCTGACCCTGCTGCTCACCCCCTGCATGCTGGTGCTGGGGGCTCGCCGTGAGTCGTGAAGCTAAGGGAGGAAGGTAAAGAAATTGGGGCGCGGGCGGGCCGCCTGCGCTCCAGGGCGTTCGGCGAATATCGATAAGCCTGCGGCAGGTCGACGTCACTCGACCAGGGTCTTTGCCTAACCCAGTTCCGCCAGCTGTTGCCGGTAGGGGGCGATATCGCCGATATGCTCCGCCACCCAGTCCGGATGGTAGTAGGTGTCGAGGTAGCGCTCGCCGCCGTCGCACATCAGGGTGACGAGGGAACCCTGCTCGCCCGCCTCCTGCATGCGCCGGGCCAGCTGCAGCGCGCCCCACAGGTTGGTGCCGGTGGAGCCGCCGGCCTTGCGGCCGAGGATCTGTTCCAGCCAGTGGATGGTGGCGATGCTGGCGGCGTCGGGCACCTTGATCATCTCGTCGATCACCTCGGGCAGAAAGGAGGCCTCCACCCGCGGCCGGCCTATGCCCTCGATGCGGCCGCCGGCCCGGCTGGTGAGGCCGGGGTCGCCGTTCTGGTAGCTGTCGTAGAACACCGAATGCTCCGGGTCCACCACCACCAGCCTGGTGTCCAGCCCCAGGTAGCGGATATAGCGGCCCAGGGTGGCGGAGGTGCCGCCGGTGCCGGCGCTCATCACGATGGCCCTGGGCACCGGGTGGGGCTCCTCCGCCATTTGCCGGAAGATGCTCTCGGCGATGTTGTTGTTGCCGCGCCAGTCGGTGGCCCGCTCGGCGTAGGTGAACTGGTCCATGTAGTGGCCGCCGCTCTCCCGCGCCAGCCGCTCGGCTTCGGCATAGACCTCGCCTGCGTGCTCCACAAAATGGCAGCGCCCGCCGAGGCGCTCCACCTGGGCGATTTTGCTGCGGGTGGTGTGGCGAGGCATCACGGCAGTGAAGGGCAGCCCCAACAGCTTGGCGAAGTAGGCCTCCGACACCGCCGTGCTGCCGGAGGAGGCCTCCACCACAGGCGTCCCCTCGCGGATGTTGCCGCTGCAGATGGCGTGCAGGAACAGGGAGCGGGCCAGCCGGTGCTTGAGGCTGCCGGTGGGGTGGGTGCTCTCGTCCTTGAGATAGATGTCGATGCCCGCCAGGCCGGGGATATCCAGCCGGTAGAGGTGGGTGTCTGAGGTGCGCAGCTGGTCGCTGGAAAGGGTGCGCAGGGCGGTGCGGATCCAGTGGTTCATGGTCGGGGTCCCGGTGGTGGTAGGAAGAAATTATATCCCCGCCTTCAGGGAATAAATTTTCCACCTTTCCGCTGTGAGTGGTATTTTTTAGAAAATTTTTCTCCATATTGAAGGTTTATTAGGATGGATAGTTTCGACAGGCACATCCTGGCCCTGTTGCAGCAGGACGCCACCCTGGCGCTGAAGGATCTGGCGGAGGCGGTGAATCTGTCCACCACGCCCTGCTGGAAGCGGGTCAAGCGGTTGGAGGAGGAGGGCTATATCCGCGCCCGGGTGGCGCTGCTCGACGGCGAGCGGCTGGGACTCGGGCTGTCGGTGTTCGTGCAGATCAAGACCCAGCGCCACGACAGCCGCTGGCTGGCCAGCTTTGCCGAGACGGTGACCGCCTTCGAGGAGGTGGTGGAGTTTTATCGCATGTCCGGCGACTGGGACTATATGCTGCGGGTGGTGGTGGCCGACATCAATGCCTACGACCGCTTCTACAAGAAGCTGATCACCAGCACCGAGGGGCTGTCGGATATCACCTCCAGCTTCGCCATGGAGCAGATCAAGTACAGTACGGCGCTGCCGCTCTAGCGCCGCGCCCGCACATGTTCCCCGGGAGTGTGGCCGAGCCATGCCCGGAAGGCGGCGATAAAGGCGGACAGGCTGTCATAACCGCAGGCCAGGGCCACGTCGGTGATGCGTTCGCCCCGCTCCAGCAGGGGCAGGGCGGCCAGCAGCCGGCAGCGCTGGCGCCACTGGCGAAAGCTCATGCCGGTGTCGGCCAGAAAGGCGCGGCTCAGGGTTTTTTCGCCCAACCCCAGGCGGGCGCTGAAATGCCCGAGCGGCAGGGGGCAGTCGGGCTGTGCCGCCAGTTGCCGGCACAGGGGCTGCAGCCGGGGATCCCGGGGCCAGGGCAGCACCAGGTCGCAGGCGGACGCCCCGGCCAATTGGTCGAGCAATACCCGCACCAGCCGGCCTTCGGCGCCGGTCTCGTCGTATTCCACCGCCAAACCGCCGAAGGCCAGGATCAGCTCCCGCAGCAGGGGGCTGATCTCGACCACCTGGCAGGCCCGTGCCGGCAGGGCATCGGCCTCGATATAGAGGCTGCGGATACGGGTGCCGGGCGCAATCTGCACCGCATGGGTCAGTCCCGGCGGTATCCACACCGCCCGGCTGGGCGGCGCCAGGTAACGGGCCCCGGCCGTGTCCACCGTGATCACGCCGCATTCGGCGTAGGAAAGCTGTATCCAGGGATGGCGGTGGGGCCGGTCGATGGCCTGGTTGGGCAGGGACAGGGCCTGGCCCAGCACGGGGCGGGGCAGGCGGCGCAGCCGGGCCAGGGCCTGCAGCGGGTCCGGGGGTATGTCCGTTGGGCGACAATCCATCTCTTTTTGCCGACAAAGTCTGGTTGTCCTTCAGGCTATAGTAGACCGCTTCCAGACTCAACCGGGATAAGGACATGCTTGGCTATCTGCGTTTACTGTTCGACAACTTCACCCTGACCCTGCTGGCGGTGGTGGCCGCCGCCAGCCTGCTGCCGGCCCGGGGACTTGGCGCCCTGTTCTTCGAGGGCCTGACCACCGCGGCCATCGCCCTGCTGTTTTTTATGCACGGCGCCAAACTGTCGCGCCGGGCCATTATCGACGGCGTCACCCACTGGCGGCTGCACCTGCTGGTGTTCGGCTGCACTTTTGTGCTGTTTCCGCTGCTGGGGCTGACGCTCAGGCCGCTGCTGCTGCCGCTGCTGGGCGAGCCGCTCTACCTGGGCGTGCTGTTTTTGTGCGTGCTGCCGGGCACGGTGCAGTCGGCCATCGCCTTTACCTCCCTGGCGGGAGGCAATGTGCCGGCGGCGGTGTGCAGCGCCTCGGCATCCAGCCTGATCGGCATACTGCTGACGCCGCTGCTGGTGGGGCTGCTGCTGCAGGTACAGGCGGACGCCGCCGCCGGCTCGACCCTGGAGGCCATCGGCGCCATCAGCCTGCAACTGCTGCTGCCCTTTGTGGCGGGCCACCTGTTGCGGCCCCGGATCGGCGCCTGGGTCGATCGCCACCGGGCCCTGTTGTCCCGGGTGGATCAGGGCTCCATCCTGCTGGTGGTGTATACCGCCTTCAGCGCCTCGGTGGTGGAGGGGTTGTGGGGCACAGTGTCGCCGGGACAGCTGGCGCGGCTGACGCTGGCCTGCGCCCTGCTGCTGGCCCTGGTGCTGGGGCTGACCGCCTGGCTGGGGCGGCGGCTGGGCTTTGGCCGGGCGGATCAAATCACCATTGTGTTTGGCGGCTCCAAAAAAAGCATGGCCACGGGCGTGCCCATGGCCAAGGTGCTGTTTGCGGGCTCCATGCTGGGCCCCATGCTGTTGCCGCTGATGCTGTTCCACCAGATCCAGCTGATGGTGTGCGCCGTGCTGGCCCAGCGCTATGCCCGGCGGGCGCCGCTCAGAACAGCTGGCTGACGCCCACCATGGCCAGCGGCAGGGCGAAGAAGACGCCGCCGATATAGGCCACCACATAGCCCTTGTTGCGCTGGGCCAGGATGGCCAGGGTTTCGGCCATGCGCACCGGCAGCTGGCGTAGGAAGGGCAGCATGTAGATCAGCACGATGGCGAACAGGTTGAACAGCAGGTGCACCAGGGCAATCTGCAGCGCCACCAGGGCGGAGGCGCCGGTAATGGCGGTGGCGGCCAGCAGGGCGGTGATGGTGGTGCCCACGTTGCTGCCCAGGGTAAAGGCGTATACCTGCTTGAGAGAGAACACACCGGTGCCGGCCAGGGGCACGATCAGCGAGGTGGTGGTGGAGGAGGACTGCACCAGCACGGTGATCAGGGTGCCCGAGGCCATGCCGGACGCCGGGCCCCGGCCTACGGCGGCGTGCAGTATGCTCATGGCCCGGCCCACCAGCAGGGTGCGCAGGATGCGGCCAATCTGGGTGACCACCATCAGGATAAGGCCGATGCCGAGCAGGATCAGCGCCACGCCGGACCAGACCCCCGGCAGCCAGCCGGTGGCGGCGCCCAGCACCTCGCCCGCCGGCGCCAGCAGGGTTTTCATAAAGTTGAGGTTGCTCATGCTGACGCTGGCATCGCTCACCAGCAGGCCGGCGAGCCACTCGGAGCTGGTGGCCAGGGGGCGGAACAGCAGCTCCAGGGGCAGCAATATGGCCACCGCCAGGATATTGAAGCTGTCGTGGATGGTGGCGGCGGAAAAGGCACGGCGGAATTCCTCGCCATTGCGGATGTGGCCCAGGCTCACCAGGGTGCTGGTCAGGGAGGTGCCGATATTGGCGCCCATCACCATGGGAATGGCGATGGCCACGGGCAGGCCGCCGGCGACCATGCCGACAATGATGGAGGTGACGGTGCTGGAGCTCTGGATCAGCGCCGTGGCCACCACCCCGATGATCAGGGCGATAACCGGATTGGAGGCAAAGGCGAACAATTCCTTGGCGTTGCTGCCGGTGGCGGCCTTGAAGCCATCGCCGATGGCGCCCACGGCGGCCAGCAACACATAGACCAGCAGGGCAACCAGCAGCCAGGACAGCCAGCGCGGCAGGGACAGGGCGGCGGGCTGGGGAAGAGCGGTGGATTCGGGGGTCATCAGGCATCCTCGTCGGCGTTGATGGGCGGCACTATGCCGAGGGAATATGACTGTTTTATTACAATGCGACATTTTTGTGACTGTTGCATGACAGCCCGACCGTGCGCCGGGTTTGTCAGCCCGCCCCGGGCGCCGGTACAATCCGGGCCGGCGTTACCGCCACAGGGCCTGGTCCTAAAGGTGCCAGTGACTGTTATCACCCAGGGAAGACCTATGCCTGACCCTTTTTCTTTACCTCCCGGGCCGGACGGCCGGGCCCTAACCCTGATGGTGCAGGGCACCGCCTCGGACGCCGGCAAGACCACCCTGGTGGCGGGGCTGGGCCGGCTGTTCGCCCGCCGCGGCATCAGGGTGGCGCCGTTCAAGCCCCAGAACATGGCGCTGAACAGCGCCGTTACCGTCGACGGCGGCGAAATCGGCCGCTCCCAGGCGCTGCAGGCGGCGGCCTGTCTACTGGCGCCGCAGATCGACTTCAACCCGTTGCTGCTCAAGCCCGAGAGCGACACCCGCGCCCAGGTGATACTGCAGGGGCGGGCGCTGTCTTCGGTGGAAGCGAGCGAGCTGTTCGGCCCCGACAGCCTCAACAACAACAAGGCGCGGCTCTTCGCCGCCATCCTCGATTCCTACCGGCGGCTGTGCGGCCAGCACCAGCTGGTGCTGGTGGAAGGGGCGGGCAGCCCGGCGGAGATCAACCTGCGCCAGGGCGATATCGCCAACATGGGTTTTGCCGAGGAGGTGGACTGCCCGGTGATACTGGTGGCGGACATCGACAAGGGCGGGGTCTTCGCCCAGCTGGTGGGCACCCTGGCGCTGCTGAGCGAATCCGAGCAGGGGCGCATCAAGGGCTTTGTGATCAACCGCTTTCGCGGCGACCTCCGCCTGCTGCAGGATGGCCTGACCATGCTGGAGCGGCTTACCGGCAAGCCGGTGCTGGGGGTGCTGCCCTATCTCACCGATCTCAGGCTGGACGCCGAAGACGCCATCATGCGCACCGCCAGCCGAAGCCTTGAGTCCGAGCCGCTGCGGGTGCTGGCCCTGGTGCCACCGCGCATCAGCAACCACACCGACCTCGAGCCCCTGGGGGCGCATCCGGGGGTGGAGCTGACCCTGGTGCACAGCAGCGAGGCGCCCGGCCGGCTGCCGCCGGCGGATCTCATCATATTGCCCGGCAGCAAGGCGGTGCGCGCCGATCTGGCCTGGCTGCGCCGCCAGGGCTGGGACCAGGCCCTGGCGCGCCACCTGCGCTACGGCGGCAAGGTGCTCGGCATCTGCGGCGGCTACCAGATGCTGGGCCAGCGGATAAGGGATCCGCTGGGTTTCGAAGGCGAGGCCGGCGAAAGCCGGGGCCTGGGTTATCTGCCGCTGGATACCGAGCTAAAAGATCACAAACAGCTGCGCAACGTTACCGGCACCCTGCAACTGGCGGGCGGCCGGGCCCCGCTGCGGGGCTATGAAATCCACTGCGGCGAAAGCCGGCTGCTGGCGCCGGGCGAGCGGCCCTTCGAGCTGGTCCGCGCCGGGGGCGAGACGGCGGCGGACGGCCTGCTGTCGGACGATGGCCAGGTGCTCGGCACCTATCTGCACGGCCTGTTCGACCACCCTGAGGCCTGCGATCGGCTGCTGGCCTGGGCCGGCATCCAGAGCGGCCGGCAGGCCCCGGACCGGGACGCCCTGCGCGAGCAGAGCCTGGAGCGGCTGGCGGATACCCTGGAACAACACCTCAACCTGGAGCTGCTACTGGCTTCGATACAACAAGGATAATGACATGAGTGAACAAGACGACCGCGAGCAGACCAAGGCCCAACGCCACCGGGAGCGCCAGCAGCGGCTGAAGGAAAAGGTGGACGCCAAAATAGCCGCCGCCACCGAGGAGCGGGGCGTGCTGCTGGTGCTGACCGGCAACGGCAAGGGCAAGAGCACCGCCGGCTTCGGCACCGTGGCGCGGGCGGTGGGCCACGGCAAGCGGGCGGCGGTGGTGCAGTTTATCAAGGGAGCCTGGGAGTGCGGCGAGCGCAACCTGCTGGAGCCGGCGGGGGTGCCCTTTTTCGTGATGCGCACCGGCTTCACCTGGGAAACCCAGAACAAGGAGCAGGACATGGCCGCCGCCGAGCAGACCTGGGCCGACGCCGAGCGGCTGCTGGCCGACCCGGCCATCGATCTGGTGCTGCTGGACGAACTGACCTATATGGTCAGCTACCACTACCTGGAGCTGGAGCGGGTGCTGACCGCCCTGAGAAACCGTCCCGCCCACCAGCACGTGGTGATCACCGGCCGCGCCTGCCACCGGGCCCTTATCGAGCTGGCGGACACGGTGAGCGAAGTGCAGCCGGTCAAGCACGCCTTCGAGGCCGGCATCAAGGCCCAGCCGGGATTCGATTACTGAGCGGGCGCCACCCTGGTATGGGATTGAAAGTGAATAAGTATTTTTTATTTTCAATTAAAAATTCACTTTTATCCTGAGGGGGCGAATGTGGTATAAATAGGCCACCCAATACCCTGCCGGAAGATCTTTGTTGACCAATATCGAACACCTGTTTTTGCTCACCGGGGCCCTGCTCTGCCTGAGTGTGCTCGCCACCTTGTTGTCGGCCCGCTCGGGCATTCCCATTCTGTTGATTTTCCTGGTTATCGGCATGCTGGCCGGCGAAAGCGGGCCGGGCGGCATCCAGTTCGAGAGTTATTCCCTGGCCTACACGGTAGGCAACCTGGCACTGGCGGTGATCCTGCTGGACGGCGGCATGCGAACCCGCATGGAAACCTTTCGCGTGGGCCTGCGACCGGCCCTGAGCCTGGCCACCCTGGGCGTGGTGATCACCAGCGGCGTTACCGGTCTTATCGCCGTCTATATCCTTGAACTGAGCTGGCTGCACGGCCTGCTGCTGGGCGCCATAGTGGGCTCCACCGACGCGGCGGCGGTGTTTTCGCTGCTGGGCGGCAAGGGCATGCACCTCAACCAGCGGGTGGGGGCCTCGCTCGAAATCGAGTCGGGCACCAACGATCCCATGGCCATTTTCCTGACCCTGACCCTGATTGCGCTGATCACCGGCGAAATGGACGGCACCGGCGATGCCCTGCTGTTCCTGCTGACCCAGTTCGGGGTGGGGGCCCTGGCCGGCCTGCTGGGCGGCGTTGTGCTGGTGCAGTTGATCAAGCGGGTGGAGCTGGCCGCCGGCCTGTATCCCATACTGGTGACCGGGTTCGGGCTGGTGCTGTTTTCGCTTACCGCCTCCCTGGCGGGCAGCGGCTTTCTGGCGGTCTACCTGGCCGGCCTGGTGCTGGGCAATGCCCGGCTGCGCCATATGGAAGCCATCTTGCCGGTATTCGATGGCCTGGCCTGGCTCAGCCAGATCGGATTGTTCCTGGTGCTGGGGCTGCTGATTTCGCCCGCCGACATGTGGGCCATGGTCATCCCCGCCAGCCTGATTGCCCTGGCGCTTATCTTTATTGCCCGGCCGCTGGCGGTGCTGGCCTCGCTGCTGCCCTTTTTCCGTTTCAATGTGCGCGAGCTCGGCTTTATCTCCTGGGTGGGGCTGCGCGGCGCCGTGCCCATCGTTCTGGCCATCTTCCCGCTGATGGCGGGGATCCCCGAGGGGGATGTGCTGTTTAACGTGGCCTTTTTCGTGGTGCTGATTTCGCTGCTGGTGCAGGGCTCGACCCTGCCGCAAATGGCGCGGCTGCTGGACGTGGAAGTGCCGCCCGAGCCGGCGCCCAAGCGCCGCTCCATGCTGGGCATTTTCCAGGAGGACGACTTCGAGATGTTCCTCTACCAGGTGGACAGCGAATCCCTCGATGGCCTGGTGGTACGCCAGCTCACCTTTCCGCCCCACTGCCGGGTGGCGGCGGTATTCCGGGGTGAAAACCTGCTGCCGGCCTCGGGCAGTACCCGACTGGCGCTGAACGATACCCTGTGCGTGATTGGCCGCAGCAACCACCTGAAAACCCTGAACAACATGTTCGGTGGCGATCTGGATGCGGCACGGGAGAAGGCGCGGGCCTTCTTCGGCGACTTTATCTTGGACGCCGAGGCCCGCATGCAGGACGTGGCCCTGATGTACGGGGTGGACGTGGACGAGAGCGAGGCCCAGCTGAGCCTGGGGGATTTTATGCTGGCGCACTCCAGCGGCCATCCCGTGGTGGGGGATCATTTCATTCGCTACGACATGGTGTGGACGGTGGCGGACGTGGACGGCGACCGGGTGCTCAGGGTGGGCCTGCGCGAACACGAGCTGGACAAGCCCTGAGCCCGGGCTAGAGGCCGTCCGAGCGGCGGGTTTCCAGGCCTGCGGCCTTGAGTGAGTCCAGGGGGCCGTGGTCGGTCACATTGCGATAGCCCAGCGCCTGCAGCGCTTCCCGGGCCAGGCGCGAGCGGTGGCCGCTGCGGCAGTAGAGGTTGAGGGGAGTGTCCCTATCCGGGTAGAGCTCGGTAACGCCCCGGGCGATGCGGGTATGGGGAATGAGCACGGCGTCGGGCAGGTGTTCCTGCCGGTATTCCTCGGTGCTGCGCACGTCTATCCATACCGGCGCCGCGGCCCAGGACAGCGAGCTAAGGCCCAGCAGCAGCGCGATGATCCCGTTTTTCATGTTTTACATCCTGCATGGGTACACCTTCGCAGTGTAAAACAGAACCCCCTGCGCCATCCCGGCCCAACGGGCAAACACCGACAGAAACCGGCATACCAAATCCCAAGGCTTGCCCCGGGCGTTGTTGTTAAATGGAACTGAGTGCGCGTCACCGCCCGGTGCGGTGACGCGCCGGCTTCAGGACAGCAGGTAGGCCAGGATATCCACCACCTGTTCCGGATGGCGGCAGGTGGCCTTGGCCGCTTCGTCCACTTCCTTCAGGGCGTGGTCGTGCTCGGCATCGTGCAGGGTGATGATGGGTTTGCCCAGGGCGACGGCAAAACCGGCGTCGAAGGCGGCGTTCCACTGCTTGTACTTGGGTCCGAAGCGCACCACCACCAGATCGGCGTTTTTGATGTGGGTGGCGGTGCGGATGCTGTTGATGCCGGAGGCCTTGCGGTCCCGCCAGAAGGGATCTTCCTCGCTGCCCAGGATGTTCACGCCCACCAGGTCGCTGGCATCGTGATCGGTGACCGCCGAGCTGAACGTCACCGCCAGGTCCCTGGCCCTGGCACCCTCTATGATGCGCTCGCGCCAGTCGGTGTGGATCTCGCCGGACAGGTAGATGTTCCATGTTTTCTGACTCATATTGCATCCCTTTATTGTTCACAAAAATAATAAAAACTAAGTACAACTTTTAAAGGGTAACGCAATTCAATCGAGAAATCAGCCTATTGTGCCGGCACCAGCTTCAGCAGCTTGCCGTTGGGTTCGTCGGTGAGCAGGTAGATGCCGCCGTCGGCGGCCTGGGTGACGGTACGCAGCCGGGCCTGGCCACGCAGCAGGTGGTGCTCCTGTACCACCTCGTCGCCGTCCAGCTCCAGCCGTACCAGCCGCTGTCCGGCCAGGGCGCCCAGGAACAGCTGGTTCCGCCATTGGGGGAACAGGTCGCCGGTATAGAACATCATGCCGGAAGGGGCGATGGAGGGCACCCAGACCCAGACCGGATCTTCCATACCGGGCAGGGAAGGGGGACCGATGCGGCCGCCGCCGTATTCCTCGCCGAAGGTCGCCAGGGGCCAGCCGTAATTGGCACCTTTCTTGATAATGTTGACCTCGTCACCGCCCCGGGGACCGTGCTCCTGGGTCCAGAGCACGCCGGTGCCGGGGTGGAGGGCGGCGCCCTGCACATTGCGGTGACCGTAGCTCCAGATCTCGGGCAGGGCGCCGGCCTGGCCGACGAAGGGGTTGTCGGCGGGTACCCGGCCGTCGTCGTGCAGGCGGAGGATCTTGCCCAGGTGGCTGTCGAGTTGCTGGGCCTGTTTGCGGGAGTGGAAGCGATCGCCGGTGGTGATGAACAGGTAGCCGTCGCGGTCGAACACCAGGCGGGAGCCGAAATGACCGCCCCCCGAGGTCCTGGGGTGCTGCTCGAACAGCACCTCCAGATCCAGCAGCCGGTCTCCTTCGAGCCGCGCCCTTGCCACCGCCGTACCGGCGCCGCCCCGGCCGGGCTGGCTGTAGCTGAAATAGAGCCGGCGGTTGTCGACAAGCGGGGGCCGCCGGCGAGCACCAGCTGGTGCTGGGGCCGGGCAAGGCCAGGCCGCTCTATCAGCAACTGGTGGTGGCAGGCGGCCTGGAGCGGTTGGTGGCCGAAGACAAATAAGCCAAGGGGCCGGAATGGCCCCTCATTATTCCAGCAGATGGCGGTTTTGCTCCATATGCCGGCGCATCAGCTCGATCACCTGGGTGATGTGCGGGTCTTCCCCTTTTTCCCGCATCAGGTAAATGCCCACTATGCCCTTGCGCAGGGGCTCTTTCAGCCTGAGCGGGAGCACCTCGAAGCGGGCGAAGTAGTCCTGCATGCAACTGGGGAACACCATGATGCCGTTGGTGGCGGCCAGCATGTCCACGGCGGTGGCGACGGAGTTGGTGGAATAGACCACCCGCTCGGTCATGTGCAGTTGCAGCCGCTCCCGGCGCTTGGCCTGCATGTCCTCCATCACATGCTGGTAACGGGGTTCGTCGGGGGTGAGTTCGACGTGGGGGTAGGCCAACAGCTCTTCCTGGCCGACGGTACGCCTGCGCAGCGGATGGCCGGTGCGCGCATAGCAGGTATCGGTCGAACTCAGCAGCGGCAGGAAGCTGACCCCGGCCTTGGGGTTGAGCCCCTGGATTTCATGGCCGATAAAGAGGTCGATATCGCCGCTCAGCAATAAATCCATCAGCCGCAGGTGGTTGCCCAGATCGATATGGACATTGGCGGTGGGGTACTGGTGGCGGTGGGCCTCGAAGGTTTCCCGCAGGAACATGTGCCACCAGGCGTGCCCGCTGCCTATCTTCAGGCTGCGCTCCTGGCGCTCCTTGAGCAGATCCATCCGGATCAGGGTGTTGTCGTAGATGCGCTGCATCATCCGCGCCTGCTCCAGCAGCAACTCGCCGTATTCGGTGAGGGTCACGCCGCTCGAGCTGCGCACCAGCAGCTGTACCCCCAGGTTGTCTTCCAGCTTCTTCATGTTGTGGGTCAGGGTCGGCTGGCTCAGGCACAGCCGGTTGGCCGCATGGCTGACGTTCTTGAAGGTGGCTACCTCGATAAACTGGCGCAACAGCTTGTCCATGATACGTCCTTGTCTGTTCTATAGAAGTTTTCTATCGCAGAGCTTAAAAGTCTGGCCATTTTTGTCAACGTTTCGAGCCAAAGCGCTTTAAAAACATAGCTTCGGGTAATGATGATGTCCGGCGTCGGGGCAGGGACCAAGACCAGGGGCAGGATTTTTTGCGGTGCGATCACAGATCCGCACCTGGCCGTGGACGGCAGGGGGCCAGAACTGTGAAACGGATCACCCGGGTGGTTTGAGATATAGATACTTTCTATATTGTGTGTGAAATAAAGCATTTCTTTTTATTCCTTCGTTTCCCCTAGGATGGACACAGCTAAAGTTAACGGATGGTTAACGCCATCCCTTATCCCTCCAATCAGGAAGACGAGAGGTCAAGATGAAAGTACGTACGCTCAGCATGGTGGCGGCCCTGGTGGCCCATCCCTGAATGTGGCCAAGGCCGATACCCTGCGCATGGAATGCGCCCCCACCGGCGCCGGCAAGGAGTTTTGCGACTATGTGAAGGATCGCTTCGAGACGCAGACCGGCCACACCCTGGAATCTATCGAGTTTCCTCCCTCCTCCGACGAGAAACTGGGCCTGTTCCAGCAGCTGTTCGCCGCCCGCGACGCCGACGCCGTGGATCTGTTCCTGGCCGATACAGTTTGGGTGGGCCTGCTCGACCGCCATACCCTGGATCTGACCGAGCAGGTGGCGGAGCTCGAAGCCGACTTCTTCCCCGGGGCCTGGCAGAACAACATCGTCAACGGCCGGGTCAAGGCGGTGCCGGCCTTCCTCGACGCCGGCGCCCTCTATTACCGCCAGGATCTGCTGGAAAAATACGGCGAGCAGCCGCCCGCCAGCTGGGAGGAGCTGACCCGCATCGCCACCCGCATCCAGGAAGGGGAGCGGGCCGCCGGCCAGCGCAACTTCTGGGGCCTGGTGTTCCAGGGCAAATCCTACGAGGGCCTGACCTGCAACGCCCTGGAATGGGTGGCCTCCCATGGCGGCGGCGACTTCGTGGACGGCGACGGCCAGGTCACCATCGACAATGCCCGCGCCGCCCGGGCCCTGGACATGGCCGCCGGCTGGGTCGGCACCATCGCGCCCCAGGGCGCCCTCGGCTACATGGAGGAAGAGGCCTGCGCCGTGTTCCAGAACGGTGGCGCCCTGTTTATGCGCAACTGGCCCTACGCCTATGTGCTGGCCCAGGCCGACAACAGCCCGGTCAAGGGCAAGGTGGGGATGATGCCGCTGCCGAGCGGGGCCGGCGGCGAGTCGGTGGCCGCCCTGGGCGGCTGGCAGTGGTCGGTAAGCGCCTACAGCAAGAACCCCGAGGCGGCGGTGGCTTTGCTGAAAATCGTGAGCGACGCCGAGGCCCAGAAGAAGGCGCTGCAACTGGTCGGGGTCGCCCCTTCGCGCGTGGCGCTGTACGAGGATCCGGAGGTGCTGGCCATGGCGCCCTACCTCGCCGAATTCAGGGACATCTTCGCCAATGCCCGGCCGCGCCCGGCCACCCAGACCAGGGGCCAGTACGCCCGGGTGTCCAACGCCATCTACAACGCCACCTACAACGTGCTGAGCGGGCGCAGCAGCGGCGAACAGGCGGTGGCGGATCTGCAGAGCCGGCTGGAGCGCATCAAGGGGAAAGATTGGCGCTAGGTCCGTGCCCTTGGCCGCCCATTGCGGGCGGCCTTTCTTTCCCCTGCCGATCTGAATGACACGGAGTAATCCATGGATCACTACACCAAGACCCTGACCCCGGCGCAGCGCGCCAAGGCGACGGCAAAGGCGCCCGGCCTGGCGGGGCGGCGCAAGCTCAACCACCAGCAGCGGCGCGCCCGCGTCGCCTGGGTGTTGGTCGCCCCGGCGATGATATTGCTGGCGGCGGTGGCCGGCTGGCCGCTGTTGCGCACCCTGTTCTACAGCCTGACCGATGCCGCCCTGGACGCGCCGCACGAATACAACTTCGTCGGCCTGGCCAACTACCTGGAGCTGACCGACAGCGGCGCCTACGGCGTGCTGGCCGATCCCCTGTGGTGGCAGGCGGTGGGCAACACCCTCTGGTTCACCGGGGTGTCGGTGTCGCTCGAACTGGTGCTGGGCATGCTGCTGGCGCTGCTGATGAACCAGACCTTCCGCGGCCAGGGCCTGGTGCGCACCGCCATACTGGTGCCTTGGGCCATCCCCACCATCGTCACCGCCAAGATGTGGGGCTGGATGTTCCACGACCAGTTCGGGGTGGTGAACGATCTGCTGCTGCGCGTCGGCCTGATCGACCAGCCCCTGGCCTGGATAGCCAGCCCGTCGCTGTCGATGTGGGCGGTGGTGATGGCGGACGTGTGGAAGACCACCCCCTTTATGGCGCTGATGCTGCTGGCCGCGCTGCAGCTGATCCCCAAGGACCTGTACGAGGCGGCCCGGGTCGACGGCGCCAACGCCTGGGTGATCATCACCCGCATCTTCGCGCCCATCATGGGGCCCTCGCTGGTCACCACCGGCCTGCTGGCCTTTATCGGCGCCTGGAACGAGTTCATGTTCGCGCTCACCTTCGTGATCTCGAGCGGCAAGCGCACCGTGCCGGTGGCCATCGGCATGTTCCAGGGCGCCTCCCAGTACGAACTGCCCTGGGGCAGCATCATGGCCGCCTCGGTGGTGGTGACGCTGCCGATCATCGTGCTGGTACTGATTTTCCAGAAACGCATCGTCAGCGGCCTGACCAGCGGTGCGGTCAAGGGTTGATCCACTTAACAACAGTGTCTGAACAAGGAGAAAACGAATGGCTACCAAAATCGTCCTGATCGGCGCCGGCAGCGCCCAGTTCGGCTACGGCACCCTGGGGGACATCTTCCAGAGCGCCACCCTGGCCGGCAGCGAAATCGTGCTGCACGACATCAACCCCCGCGCCCTGGCGGTCACCGAGCAGACCGCCCGCGACTTTCTCGCCGCCCGGGACCTGCCCTTCACCCTCAGCGCCACCGTGGACCGCAAGGCCGCGCTCCGGGGCGCCGACTTCGTGATCATCTCCATCGAGGTGGGCGACCGCTTCGCGCTTTGGGATCAGGACTGGCAGATCCCGCTGCAGTACGGCATACCGCAGGTCTACGGCGAGAACGGCGGTCCCGGCGGCCTGTTCCACTCCCTGCGCATCATACCGCCGATCCTGGAGATCTGCGCCGATATCGCCGACATCTGCCCCGATGCCTGGACCTTCAACTACTCCAACCCCATGAGCCGGATCTGCACCACGGTGCACCGCCGCTTTCCCGGGCTCAACTTCGTCGGCATGTGCCACGAAATCGCCTCCCTGGAGCGCTACCTGCCGGAAATGCTGGACACCCCCTTCAGCAACCTGGTACTGCGCGCCGGCGGCCTCAACCACTTCAGCGTGCTGCTCGAGGCCAGCTACCGGGACAGCGGCAAGGACGCCTACGCCGACATCCGCGCCAAGGCGCCGGGCTATTTCGAAAAACTGCCGGGCTACAGCGACATCCTGGAATACACCCGCACCCACGGCAAGCTGGTGGACACCGAGGGCAGCACCGAGCGCGATGCCCTGGGCGGCGCCGACAGCGCCTACCCCTGGGCGGATCGCACCCTGTTCCGGGAAATTCTCGAGAAGTTCCACCACCTGCCCATCACCGGCGACAGCCACTTCGGCGAGTACATCCGCTGGGCCCATGAGGTGAGCGACCACCGCGGCATCCTCGACTTCTACACCTTCTACCGCAACTACCTGGGCCAGGTGGAGCCGGTGATCGAGCTCAAGCTCAAGGAGCGGGTGGTGCCGATCATGGAAGGCATGCTCACCGACGCCGGCTACGAGGAAGGGGCGGTCAACATCCCCAACCGGGGCTTTATCCGCCAGTTGCCCGAGTTCATGGCGGTGGAAGTGCCGGCCATCATCGACCGCAAGGGCGTGCACGGCATCCGGCTGGACATGCCGGCCGGGGTGGCGGGGCTGCTCTGCAACCAGGTGGCGGTGCACGACCTTACCGCCGAGGCGGTGCTGCAGGGCTCGCGGGATCTGGTGATCCAGGCGCTCTTGGTGGATTCGGTCAACGACAAGTGCCGCCGTATCCCGGAAATGGTCGACCTGATGATCGACCGCCAGCGGCCCTATCTGGATTACCTCAAGTAAGGCAGGGGCGGGGTTTCCCGCCTTGGCTTGATGATGAATCTTCAGACTGGCTTAAACAGGCAACACGGATACCGGATTGGCGGACAAAGGGAACCGCTCCGCCGGCCCTCCGCGCCAGGGAGGGCGCGGCGGAGCCCCCAGGGATGGGTTTACGGCGTGCCGGCGGAGTGGGCCCTTTGGCCGACTTTTAGAGAGCTTCATGCTACACCGGGCAAAAACCTTGGGTCGACGGTATTGGGTGCCTGCGCGGTCATGACGACAGCGTAATCCCGGTGAGATACCGATGGCCGTCTCAAAAACAGGATGTAACAACATGGCGCAATTAACACTGGAAAAACGCTACGGCAAGGCGGCCGAGGTGATCAAGTCGCTGGACTTGCAGATCAACAGCGGCGAGTTCGTGGTGTTCGTCGGGCCCTCGGGCTGCGGCAAGTCCACCCTGCTCAGGATGATAGCGGGGCTGGAGGAGATAAGCGGCGGCAGCATGTATATCGACGGCCAGTACGTCAACGACGACACCCCCGCCGAGCGCGGCATCGGCATGGTGTTCCAGTCCTACGCCCTCTACCCGCACATGAGCGTGTACCAGAACATGGCCTTTGCTCTGGAGCTGGCCGGGCACCCCAAGCAGGAGATAGACCAAAAGGTGCGCGACTCGGCCCGTATCCTGCAGCTTGAGCACCTCTTGGAGCGCAAGCCCAAGCTGTTCCTGTTCGACGAGCCGCTGTCCAACCTGGACGCCTCGCTGCGGGTGCAGATGCGCATGGAAATCGCCACCCTGCACCAGCGGCTGGGCTCCACCATCATCTACGTGACCCACGACCAGGTAGAGGCCATGACCCTGGCCGACCGCATCGTGGTGCTGAACAAGGGCAACATCGAGCAGGTGGGCACCCCGCTCGAGCTCTACGACCACCCGGCCAACGAATTCGTGGCCCAGTTCATCGGCTCGCCCAAGATGAACCTGATCCCCGCCATCCTCAAGCGTGCCGGGGCCGAGCAGAGCCTGGTCGAGCTCGACAACGGCAAGGAACTGCTGCTGCCCATCGCCACCCCGGCCGAGGCCGAAGGCCAGAGCGTCAACCTCGGTATCCGCCCCGAGCACGTCCAATGGGGCGAGCAAGCCGAGTGCGAGTACCAGGGGGAGGTGATGTTCGTCGAGCACATGGGCAACGAGACCTACCTCTACCTCGACAACGGCAACGCCGGCGAGCCCTGGGTGGTGCGCAACGCCGAGCGTTCGCCCATAGCGGCGGGCGCCCTGGTCGGCATCCGCCTGCCGGCGGCCTGCTGCTACCTGTTCGACCGCGAGGGCCGGGCCTTCCGCCGCCTGCTGCCCAGCGCCCAGCATTGATTGCTTTTACTTTTTGAGACGGAACCGCACATGAACCCAGCAACAGACAAAAAATGGTGGCACGACGCCGTGGTCTACCAGATCTACCCGCGCAGCTTTATGGACGCCAACGGCGACGGCATCGGCGATCTGGCGGGCATCATCCAGCGGCTCGACTACCTGCAGCGGCTCGGCGTCAACGTCATCTGGCTGTCGCCGGTGTTCAGTTCGCCGATGGACGACAACGGCTACGATATTTCCGACTATCAGGACATCGCCCCCGAGTTCGGCACCCTGGCCGAGATGGAGCAGTTGATCGCCGAGGCGGGCAAGCGCGATATCCGCATCCTGATGGATCTGGTGGTCAACCACACCAGCGACGAGCACCCCTGGTTTATCGAGGCGCGCCGCTCCACCGACAACCCCTACCGGGACTTCTACATCTGGCGCCAACCGGCGGCGGACGGCGGCCCGCCCAACGACTTCCGCTCCTACTTCGGCGGCAGCGGCTGGGAATACGACGCGGCGACCGGCGAGTACTACTTCCACCAGTTCTCGCGCAAGCAGCCGGATCTGAACTGGGAAAACCCCCGGGTGCAGGCCGAGGTGTACAAGATGATGAACTGGTGGCTGGACAAGGGCATCGGCGGCTTTCGCATGGACGTGATCGATCTTATCGGCAAGGAGGTGGACGCCCAGATCATGACCAACGGCGCCCGCCTGCACCCGCTGCTGCAGGAGATGAACAGGGCCACCTTCGGCGGGCGCGACCTGCTCACCGTGGGCGAAACCTGGAGCGCCACCCCCGAGATAGCAAGGCTCTACTCGGAGCCGGCGCGGGAAGAGCTGTCCATGGTGTTCCAGTTCGAGCACATCACCCAGACCTGGGACGACGACGAAGGCAAGTGGCGCAGCCGGCCCTTCTGCCTGGCGGCGTTCAAGGCCATCACCGACAAGTGGCAACTGGGCCTGGCCGACAGCGGCTGGAACTCCCTGTTCTGGAACAACCACGACCTGCCCCGGGCGGTGTCCAAGTTCGGCGACCCGGGGCGCTACCGGGTCGAGTCCGCCAAGATGCTGGCCACCGTCCTGCACGGCCTCAAGGGTACGCCCTATGTCTACCAGGGCGAGGAGATCGGCATGACCAATGTGCGCTTCGAGTGCATCGACCAGTACCGGGACATCGAGAGCCTCAACCTGTACCGGGAGCGCACCGCCGCCGGCGTGCCCCATGAGCAGATGCTGGCCGGCATTCATGCCAACGGCCGGGACAACGCCCGCACCCCCATGCAGTGGAGCGGCGAGGCCAACGCCGGCTTTACCCGGGGCACGCCCTGGATCGAGGTCAACCCCAACCACGACCGGATCAACGTGGCCGCCGCCCTGGACGATCCGGACTCCGTCTTCTACCACTACCAGCGGCTGATCCGCCTGCGCAAGGCCCATCCGGTGCTGGTGTACGGCGACTACCAGCCGCTGCTGAGCGAGCACCCGCGGGTGTTCGCCTACCAGCGCCGGCTCGGCGACCAACTGCTGCTGGTGCTGTGCAACTTCTTCGCCGGCCGCGCCAGCCTGACCCTGCCCGCCGGACTGCAGCAGCAGCCGGGAGAGGTGCTGATCAGCAACTACGCCCCCCGCGACCACTGGCGCGGCGAGCTGGAGCTGCAGCCCTATGAGGCCTTTATGGTGCTGCTGGACGAGGCGGCCGGCTGAGGCGATCCCTGTTGCCTCTTTCAAGCCTCGCCGCCGTCTGCTGGTGTTGCCAGCAGCGCCACCGGTGCATGGAGGAGGACAAAGGGTGCTGCTCAGCCGACCTTCTGTTTCAGGGATGAAACAGAGAGCGTACAGGGAGGTATTCACAGCGTGTCGGCTGGGTAGTGCCCTTTGGCCGAGCGTTCGCACTCCATCAAGGCTCAACACAGACCGATTTTCTATCCCGGCGGCGCGGTGCCGCCCCTGATTACAAGGACAATGCCATGACTACCACAACAAGCGGCCGGCTGCAGCGCAGCTGGTGGAAAGAAGCCGTTGCCTACCAGATCTACCCGCGCAGCTTTATGGACGCCAACGGCGACGGTATCGGCGATCTGAACGGCATCATCATCAAGCTGGACTACCTGAAAGAGCTGGGGGTGGACGTAATCTGGCTCTGCCCCATGTACAAGTCGCCCAACGACGACAACGGCTACGACATCAGCGACTACCAGGACATCATGGACGAATTCGGCACCCTGGCCGACTTCGACCGGCTGCTGGCCGAGGTGCATGACCGGGGCATGAAACTCATCCTCGACCTGGTGGTCAACCATACCAGCGACGAGCACCCCTGGTTTATCGAGTCCCGCTCCTCCAAAGACAATCCCAAGCGCGACTGGTATGTGTGGCGCGACGGCAAAAACGGCGCCGAGCCCAACAACTGGGAGAGCATCTTCAAGGGGCCGGCCTGGCGGCGCGACGAACAGACCGGCCAGTATTTCCTGCACCTGTTCTCGAGCCGCCAGCCGGATCTGAACTGGGAAAACCCCGAGGTACGCGACGCGGTGTACGACATGATGCGCTGGTGGCTGGACAAGGGCATCGACGGCTTTCGCATCGACGCCATCAGCCACATGAAGAAAGTGCCGGGGCTGCCCGATCTGCCCAACCCGCAAGGGCTGCGCTGCGTGCCTTCCTTCGACGGCCACCTCAACGTTGAAGGCCTGCTCGACTATGTGGATGACATGTGCCGCAACACCTTTCGCCATTACGACATCATGACGGTGGGCGAGGCCAACGGGGTGTCGGCGGAGCAAGCCCTCGAGTGGCTGGGCGAGGAGAACGGGCGGCTCAATATGATCTTCCAGTTTGAGCACGTCAAGCTGTGGGAAAGCAGCAACAGCGAGCCGCTGGACGTCAATGCCCTCAAGACCATTTTCAGCCGTTGGCAGACCGTGTTGGAGGGCCGGGGCTGGAACGCGCTCTACGTGGAGAACCACGATATCCCGCGCATCGTCTCCAAGTGGGGGGATACCCGGGGCTACTGGCGGGAAAGCGCCACCGCCATCGCCGCCATGTACTTCCTGATGCAGGGCACGCCCTTTATCTACCAGGGCCAGGAAATCGGCATGACCAACACGGTTTTCGATAGCATCGACGATTTCAACGACGTGGCCGCCAAAAATCAGTATGCCGAACTGCAGCGCCAGGGCTGGGCCGAATCCGACATACTGGCGCTGCTGTCCCGCACCGGGCGGGACAACTCGCGCACGCCCATGCAGTGGGACGCCGGCCCCCAGGCGGGCTTTACCACCGGCCAGCCCTGGCTCAAGGTCAATCCCAACTTTGATACCATCAACGTGGCCGCCCAGCAAGGCGACCCGGACTCGGTGCTCGGCTTTTACCGCCGGCTTATCCGCCTGCGCAAGGACTCTCCGGCGCTGATCTACGGCCGTTACCAACTGTTGCTGGCGGAGCATCCGCAGGTCTACGCCTATAGCCGTACCCTGGGAGAGGATCGCTGGCTGGTGCTGGTCAACCTGAGCGGCGAGCCGGCGGCGTTCGGCGCCCTGGAAGCACCGGTACGGGGCCTGACGCCGCAACTGGCCAACTATCCGCCGGCCACGGAAACGGAGGAGACCCTGCGCCCCTTCGAGGCCCGGGTATACCGGCTGGACTGAGCGTCATGGGGCGGGCATCCGGTCCGCCCCTGGCGTATCATGACCAATTGAAATTCAAATCGAATCCGGAGGAAAAATGAACCAAAAGGCACGCATGCTGGCGGGAAAACTCTATGTGGCCCAAGGGCCGGAGCTCAAGGCCGATTGCCATCGTTCGCGGCGGCTGACCCGGCTGTTCAACGCCACCACCGAAGAGCAGCAGGAGGAGCGGCTGGCGCTGCTGAAGGAGCTGTTCGCCGCCACCGGCGAGCGGCTCTACATAGAGCCGCCCTTTCGCTGTGACTACGGCGGCAACATCCAGGTCGGCGAGGGTTTCTACGCCAACTTCGACTGCATCATCCTCGACGTGTGCCGCGTCCGCATCGGCGAGCGGGTGCTGTTTGGGCCCCGGGTTTGCGTTTACACCGCCAGCCATCCCATTGACGCCGGGGTACGCGCCGAGCTCGAGTGTGGCCGCCCGGTGAGCATCGGCGACGACGTCTGGGTGGGCGGCAACACGGTGATCAACCCGGGGGTGCGTATCGGCAACCGGGTGGTGATAGGTTCGGGCTCGGTGGTGACCAAAGACATCCCCGACGACGTGGTGGCCGCCGGCAACCCCTGCCGGATCATCAGACCGATCACCGAGGAAGACCGGCAATATTGGCAGCAACTGCGCGAGGAATATCGAGCGGAGACGGAGGAAGCCTAGAGCACCGAGCAGTTTAAAACTTAGGCAGGGAGGATTCTTGGGGCGCGGGCGGCCCGCCCGCATGAATAGTGGCACCGAGGTGGGCGAAGGCACAGCCCAACCCGTGATGCCTGTTCTGCATCAAGCCTTTTTAAAGCTGTGGTGTGGTAGGCCAGTCCGAGGTTTCCCACTGCGCGGGAATGCAGGCGGGCCGCCTGCGCTCTACCAGCAAGGCGCACATCTGCAAACGGCGGTGCTTTCCTACCGGCTAAAGTGGCAGGGTAGCACTGCCACTTTAGCTTGATTTTTAAACTATATGGCCTTCGCGGCACAGACGAGTCCCGGGACCAAGGCCCCGGGATCGGGCTTAATCGAAGTAGGAGCAGCAGTAGTCCACCAGGCTGTGGACCTTGAGCTTGAAGATGGCGTTGGCGGGTACATTGAAGGACTCGCCGCCCTTGATGGCCTGCCAGTCGTCGCTGCCCGGCAGCTGGACCTCCAGCTCGCCGTCGAGGATTTCCATCAGCTCGGCGGCGGCAGTGTCGAAGGTGTACTCGCCTGGCAGCATGATGCCGAGGGTCTTGCGGCTGCCGTCGGCGAATTTGACCACCCGGCTGGTCACCTTGCCGCCGTCGTAGACATTGGCCTTCTTGATCACGGTAACGTTGTCGAATTGAGACATGATACTTCCTGTATGAGTGCGAAAAAACGGCCTCTGGTTATAGCACAAAGGCCGGCGGCGTAAACGGAATTTTTATGCCGCAAGGCATCGCCCGCTCTGGGGGAAGATTTCTGCCTTGCGACATAGAGAAAACCTATATTGCCAGCAATAAAATCGATTTCATTTGTGGCATTACCCTTTTTATGCTGGCCCCAGTCCGAGCGGGGCCGGCCCGCCAAACCACTTCCTTTAATCAAGCGAGTAACGACGATGAGCCAATATATCCTGGTGGGCGACGTGGGCGGCACCAATGCCCGCCTGGCCCTCTGTGAGCGGGCCACGGGCGTCCTGTCCGCCATCCGCAGCTATCCCACTGCCGATTCCCCCGGCCTGGAGCCGGTGATCCGGCAGTATCTGGCCGAGCAGGGGGTGACGGTGGCCGAGGCCTGCATCGCCATCGCCTGCCCGGTGCAGGGGGACCAGGTGGTGATGACCAACCACAGCTGGCGCTTTTCCATCGCGGCCATGCAGGCCGGCCTGGGGCTGGCGCGGCTCGAGGTGATCAACGACTTTACCGCCGTGTCCATGGCGATACCGGCGCTGGCGCCGGAAGACCGCTGCCAGATCGGGGGCGGGGAGATCCGGCCCGGCCACCCGGTGGCGGTGTACGGCGCCGGCACCGGCCTGGGGGTGGCCCACCTGGTGCCCTGCGGCGATACCTGGCTCAGCCTGCCCGGCGAGGGCGGACACGTCGACCTGGCTCCGGGCAACGCCGAAGAAGAGGCGCTGCTGCGGGTACTGCGCCGGCGCTGGGCCCATGTGTCGGCGGAACGGCTACTCTCCGGCCAGGGCCTGGTCAACCTTTACCAGGCCCTGGCCGAGCTGGCGGGCCGGGCGCCCGAGGCGCTGGCGCCCGGGCAGATCACCGAGCGCGCCCTCGGCGGCGACTGCGCGCTGTGTCAGCGGACCCTGGCCCTGTTCTGTGAGCTGATGGGACGCTTCGGTGGCAACCTGGCGCTGAACCTGGGCACCTTCGGCGGCGTCTATCTCGCCGGCGGCATAGTGCCGCGCTTCCTCGACTTTTTCCGCGACTCCGGCTTCCGGGCGGCGTTCGAGGACAAGGGCCGCTTCAGCGGCTACCTGGCCGCCATTCCCGTTTTCCTCATTACCCATCCGCATCCGGGGCTGCTGGGGGCGGGGGCCTATCTGCGCCAGCAGTTGGGGTTCCGTCTCGACGCCACCGCTTCCTGATACCCTCGGGCCGGGTGTAGACACCGGCCCGGCATGAATTTTCCACACACCGCTTGTACCCTCGTCGACATCGGATAGAATATTAACTTAAAGCGCTTTAATTTTTATCTTCACGACCTATCGAGGTAACTGCCATGAACCATCACAGCGTCGTCACCGAACTGCTCGCCGCCCTGGGCGGGGCCGATAACCTGGCCCGGCTTTCCCACTGCGCCACCCGGCTGCGGGTGGATCTCCATGATGAAACCCGCTTCGACAAGGAGCGTATCGAGCGGTTGGCGCCGGTGGTGGCGGTGATCGAAGGGAGCGTGCTCGGACAGCACAAGGCCTACCAGCTGGTGGTGGGGCCGGACAACAGCCAGGCCCTGTACCAGGCCCTGGTCGAGGCCGGCCGGCTCGAACAGGGCAAGGAGCGGGGGAGGCTGAAAGGACTGACCCGGCGGCTGTTCGGCAACCGGGACTAAGCCCGATCGGCGCGCTGCCGCGCCGGTGCCGGACTCAGGGGCGGGGACAGGGCCCGCAGGAGCGGCGCACGATCAACTCCACCGGCGCCACCTGCTGCAGCGAGCGGGGTTCGGCGCCGTCGAGCAGGGCTACCATCATCTCGGCCAGGGGCTGGCAGGCATCCATAAAAGAGGAGCGGGTCACCGTGAGTGGCGGATCGAAATGCTCGGTACGCGGCAAGGACACCACGTCGTCGTGGGCGATCACCGACAGCTCCCTGCCGATGGTAATACCCAGTTCCCCGGCGGCCCGATAGACCCCCTGGGCCTGGGGAGCCGAAGCGCAGATGATGGCGGTAGGGGCCTCGCCACCGAGCCACAAACGGGCATGATGGTAGCCGGCCTCTTCGCTGCTGTCGTCGAAGGCGATGAGTTCCGCCGCCAGTCCCTCCTGGGCGAGGGTATCGCGGAAGGCGCGGACCCGTTCCAGGGCGAAAGCCTGCCGGGCCGGTCCGGTCAGCAGGGCGATGCGCCGGTGGCCAAGATCGAGCAGGAAGCGGCTCGCCTGCACCAGGGCATCGTAGTTATCGATATCGTAGTAGGGATAGCTGACCTCGCCGGCGGTACGCCCGTGCATCACGAAGGGAAAGCCCTGCTCCTGCAGGAAGGCGACCCGTTCATCATCCACTTCCGGTGTGTTGAGGATCAGGCCGTCCACCGCCCGGCCGGCCACGAAGCGCTTGAACGAGTCCAGCGCGTTGCCCTGGCGGGCCGAGTTGATCAGCAGATCGTAGCCCGCATCGCCCAGGTGGCGGCTGATCTGGGCGATCATCCGCACGTATTCCGGGGCCTGCACCAGCTCGTCGCAGGACTTGAGCACTATGCCCACCATGCCGGACTTGCCGGTAGCCAGCTTGCGGGCACCCAGGTTGGGCAGATAGTTGAGCTGCTTGGACGCCTCGAGTACCCGACGGCGGGTCTTTTCATTGACCTCGGGATAGCCGTTCAGGGCCCGGCTCACCGTCGCCTGCGACAGTCCCAGATGCTCAGCCAGATCCTTTAACGTCACCACCGCTGCTCTCCTCATATTGTAAGCGTTTCAATTAAGTATGCCGTTGCCGGCCCGGTAAAAACAGCACAATATCGCCATTTCACCGGGATTGATCAACCAAAAGGCGGGATGAGTCACAGATTTTGCATCGGAAATTGCGGCTGTCTTGCACAAGAAATTAAAGCGCTTTAATTTTGTCGTGGGTATATACCTGTCTTTCCTCCGGCTTCCAAGGCCGGCACTTCCATCATCCATAGGGACTTGCAGATGAATCGTACCGTACTGGCCATGGCCCTGGGCGCCATCCTGGCCACGCCCGCCCTGGCGGACTCCCAGCCCCGCACCCTGTTCGACAGCCCGCGCCACGACATCGAGGACGAGGTGTTCTACTTCGTGCTGCCGGATCGCTTCCATGACGGCAACCCGGACAACAACCAGGGCGATCCCAACGACCCCCACGCCTTTGGCGGCCATGATCCCGCCGACAAGGGCATGTTCCACGGCGGCGACATCGCCGGCCTGCAGCAGAAGCTCGACTACCTGGAGGGGCTGGGGATCACCGCCATCTGGCTGACGCCCATCCTGAAGAACAAGGCGGTGCAGGGCGACTCGGCCGGTTACCACGGCTACTGGACCCTGGACTTCACCCGCCTGGATCCCCATTTCGGCAGCAACGAGGAAATGAAGGATTTTATCGCCGCCGCCCATGAGCGCGGCATCAAGATATTCTTCGACATCATCGTCAACCACACCGCCGATGTGATCAAATACCGCGAATGCCACCAGGAAAACGGCGCCTACCTGCCCGGGCTGAATGGCTGCGAGTACCGCTCCCGGGAGCGGGTGGCGGCCGGGGAAGGCTACACCCCCTTTATTCCGGCGGGAGAGGAAAACGCCAAGGCGCCGGCCTGGCTCAATGAGCCCCGCTTCTACCACAACCAGGGCGACTCCAGCTTTTCCGGCGAGGACAGCCTTTACGGCGATTTTTTCGGGCTGGACGATCTGGATACCGGCAACCCCGAAGTGGTGGCCGGGATGATAGACATCTTCACCGGGCTTATCGACGAATGGCGGCCCGACGGTTTCCGCCTCGATACCGTCAAGCACGTGGATGCCGACTTCTGGCGGGCCTTCGCCCCGGCGGTGCTGGACCATGCCCGCGACAGCGCCGGCATTGAGCACTTCACCATGTTCGGCGAGGTGTTCAGCAGCGATCCGCGCGAGCTCAGTTTCTACACCCGCAGCGCCGGTATCCCCACCGTGCTCGACTTCGGCTTTCAGGCCGCTGCCGCCGCCGCGCTGGCCGGCCAGGGCGGCGCCTCTGCCCTGGCGGCCCTGTTCGAGCAGGATGACCGCTACAACCATGCCGGCGGCTCCGCCAACCAGTTGCTGAACTTCCTCGGCAACCACGATATCGGCCGCTTCGGCCACTTCCTGCAGGCGGGCGGCGAGCCGGACGACGCCAAGCTGCTGGCCCGCTACCGCCTGGCCAACGCCCTGCTGTTCTTCAGCCGGGGCGTGCCGGTGATCTACTACGGGGACGAGCAGGGCTTTACCGGCGAGGGCGGCGACAAGGATGCCCGCCAGAACATGTTCCCCTCCCGGGTGGCCAGCTACAATGCCGGCCGGCTGATCGGCACCACTGCCACCACCGCCGACGACAACTTCGACCCCTCTCATCCCCTGTACCGGGATATCGCCGGCCTGAGCGCCCTGTACCGGGAGCATCCGGTGCTGCGCCGCGGCATCCAGCTGGCCCGCCCCAACAGCGACGACAGCGACAGGGTGCTGACCTTCTCGCGGGTGGATCTGGCCGAGGGGGTGGAATACCTGCTGGCCTTCAACCTGGCCGACGAGGCCCTGAGCCTGACCCTGCCGGCGGCCGGCCACTACCGGCCGATAACGGGCGAGGCTGCGCCCCGGGAGCACCAGGGCGAACTGCAGCTGACCCTGGCGCCGTTGCAGTTCGCCATCCTGAAGGCCGAGGGCATAGCCCCTTCGCCGGTGGCGGAGCCGGTGCTGAGCGGAGTGGCGCCGGGGGCCCGTACCTCGGGCCTGCTGGAGCTGGAGGTCACGGCCGGGGCCCTGGCCGGGCAGGCGCTGCCCCAGTACCAGGTGCGGTTCGAGGCCAGCCTCGACGGCGGCGACTTCGAGACCCTGGCGGTGGACAACAACGCCCCGTACCGCCTCTACTGGGACACTGGCGCCCTGGCCGAGGGCACCGAGGTGACCCTGCGCGCCAGCCTGAGCAACCTGGTGGCGCCGCCGCGCCAGGCCGAGGTGTCCTTCATCCTGGACGGCCGTTCGCCCCGGCTCGAGCTGAGCTATGCCAATCCCCACGATCTGCCCGAGCTGCTGCTCTACGACGAGGCCGGCGGCATGACCCTGCTGAGGGACGCCGATGCCGCCACCCCCGGCTTCCAGGCTGCCTTCGACTGGGGCGAGGCCGCCCGCCGTACCCTGGTGTTCGCCCGCCTGGATCGGGAAGGGGGCGCTACCGTGCTGGAGCAGCCGCTGCTGCTGGAGCGGGAACGGGTGATAGCGGCGAGCCGGGAAGACGACGCGGGCGGACTGGTGGCGACGCTCCCGCTGGAGGACGAGTCCAGGCCCCTGCTCGAGCGGGTGGCGGAGCCCCTGGCCGCCGAGCTGCACTTCCGGGGCGGTGCCAACGACTGGGGGCTGAGCCCGCTGGCGGCGGTGGCCCCGGGCACCTATGCCGGCACAATCCGGGCCCGGGCCGGGGTGAGCGAGTTCAAGTTCGCCGACGCCAGCTGGGGCCTGCTCAACCTGGGCGCGCCGCTCACCGCCACCGGCCTGAGCGCGGGCGGCAACCCGGGCAACCTGCGTTACCACTTCGCGCAAGACGGCGACTACCAGCTGACCCTGTGGCGGGCCCGGGATCCGGGCGGGCGAGAATATTACCTGCCGCTGCTGGAGCCGGCGGCAGAGTAACCGGAAAGGGCGCCGAGGCGCCCTTTTTCAATGGCGCAGCACCACTGCTTCTTTGCGGTGTCGTCACCGGCCAGGCCGAATACATTCGGTCCTAACTAGCTGTT
The DNA here is from genome assembly GCF_003012795.1 of Zobellella taiwanensis. Classification (GTDB taxonomy): domain Bacteria; phylum Pseudomonadota; class Gammaproteobacteria; order Enterobacterales; family Aeromonadaceae; genus Oceanimonas; species Oceanimonas taiwanensis. The sequence continues at coordinate 281,373 of NZ_PXYH01000001.1, read as the reverse complement.
CCGCATAGTAGATCACTACCGGCAGCGGCCGGGTTCCGCTACAGGTTCCGCTAAGTAGACCCTCCGCGCAAGGGATGGTGCGGCGAAGCCCCCGGGGATGTGTTGGCGTGTCTGCATCTGGGGCGCGGGCGGCCCGCCCGCATGAGGGTGGCACCGAGGTGGGCGAAGGCACAGCCCAACCCGCGATGCCTGTTCTGCCTCGAGCCTCTTTAAACCTGTGGTGTAGTAGGCCAGTCCGAGGGTTCCCGCTGCGCGGGAAAGCAGGCGGGCCGCCTGCGCTCCACCATTTCGCCAACGGCGCCGGGGCTTGGTCGAATAAATTGGATCCTTATCGGACGGCGGTTTGGCCGAACAGGCATAGCGGCGGCAATATCGGGAGGGAGGCCGGCATGGGGCCCCATGCCGGCAGTATTAAGGGGAGGGATATCAGTCGTTCAGCCGGTACACCCGGGCTTCAAAGGGACGCAGATCCAGGGTGTCGCCGGCCGGGTGCGGCTCAACCGGGTAGTTGGCCAGGGCCAGCCGCTCATGGCGCAGCGGCCAGGGCAGCTGCCGCCGCTCTGCCGGGCGATCGCTCAGGTTGACCAGCACCAGCCAGTGCTGGCCGTCGAGCAGGCGGCTGTAGGCGTACACCTGGGGGTCGGATTCCAGCTCCAGCCGGTAGCGGCCGTACACCAGCACCGGCTCGGCCTTGCGCAGGCGGATAAGCCGGCGGTAAAAGCCGAGCACCGAGTCCGGGTCGCCTTGCTGGGCGGCCACGTTGATGGTCTCGGCATTGGGGTTTACCTTGAACCAGGGGGTACCCCTGGTAAAGCCCGCCCCGGGGCCGGCGTCCCACTGCATGGGGGTGCGGGCATTGTCCCGCGAGCCGCGCGCCAGGGTCTGGATAATATGGCCCTCGTCCATGCCCTGCTGTTTCAGCTGGGCATACTGGTTGCGGCTGCCGACACAGTCGAAATCGTCAATCCCCTCGAAGCGGGTGTTGGTCATGCCGATTTCCTGGCCCTGGTAGATAAAGGGGGTGCCCTGCATCAGGAAATAGAGGCTGGCGATGGCGGTGGCGCTCTGCTGCCAGTAACGCTCGCTATCGCCCCATTTGGAGACGATACGGGGCACGTCGTGGTTTTCCACGAAGAGGGCGTTCCAGCCGAAGCCTGCCACCCCCGTTTGCCAGCGGCCGAAGGCCTGCTTGAGCCGGCCCAGCTCCAGGCCCGTCTCGCCATCTTCCGCCCACAATGCTACATGGTCGAAGGCGAAGATCATGTTCAGCCGCCGATGCTGTTCGCCTATCCAGTCTTCGGCCTGCGCCGGCGAGACGCCGTTGGCCTCGCCCACCGTCATGATGTCGTAGTGGTTGAAGGTCTCCCGGCACAGTTCGTCCAGGTGCTCGATGACGCCCTCGACGTTCATCATCTTGTCCCAGGCGGCCGCATAGGGCTGGCCGCCGTGGTGGGGAGCATCGCTCAGGCCTTCTTCCTTCTTGATATGGCTGATGGCGTCGAGGCGAAAGCCGTCGATGCCCTTGTCCAGCCACCAGCGCACCATGGCGTAGAGGGCCTGGCGCATCTCGGCGTTTTCCCAGTTCAGATCCGGCTGCTTGCGGGAAAAGAGATGCAGGAAGTACTGCTCCGTGCCCTGGTCGTATTCCCAGGCCGAGCCCTTGAAGATGCTTTCCCAGTTGTTGGGCTCGGCACCGTGCTTGCCGTCGCGCCAGATGTACCAGTCGCGCCTGGGATTGTCTTTGGAGGAGCGGGACTCGATAAACCAGGGGTGTTCGTCGCTGCTGTGGTTGAGCACCAGGTCGAGGATGAGCTTCATGCCGCGGGCATGCACCTCGGCCAGCAGCCGGTCGAAGTCGGCCATGGTGCCGAATTCGGCCATGATGCCCTGAAAGTCGCTGATGTCGTAGCCGTTGTCGTCGTTGGGCGAGGGATACATGGGGCAGAGCCAGATCACGTCCACGCCCAGCTCCTGCAGGTAGTCCAGCTTGATGATGATGCCGTTCAGATCGCCAATACCGTCGCCATTGGAGTCCATAAAACTGCGCGGGTAGATCTGGTAGGCCACGGCTTCTTTCCACCAATGGCGGCTAATGGGGTCAAGGGGTTGCCCGGACATAATAATCCTCGTTGATTCAGGTTACTTGATCAGTAGTTCGGTGTCGGGATCGAAATAGCAGACGTGGTCCATGTCGGCGGCCAGCGCCAGCGGTTCGCCTTCCGTGACCCGGGTCCGTCCGCCGAGTCGGGCGCTGATCCTGTGCTCTCCGGCCTGGAGCAGCACGAAGGTATCGGACCCGGACGACTCGACGTTGCGCACCGGCAGGCGGATGGCGTGTTCATGCTGTCCTTCACGGTACAGGTGCAGCGCCTCGGGGCGCAGGCCCACCACCACCGACTTGCCCCGGTAGGGGCGGAGCCGGTCGCCGGCCTGCTTGTCCACCAGGGTAAAGCCCTGATCCGGCCCGGCCACGCTGAGGATGGCGCCGGCATCGCCGAGCTCGACCCGGGCGGGGAACAGGTTCATCGGCGGGGTGCCCATAAAGTTGGCCACGAACATGTTGGCCGGCTTGTCGTAGATCTGCTGCGGGCTGCCCACCTGCTGAATATGGCCGTCGCGCAGCACCACTATCTTGCTGCCCAGGGTCATGGCCTCGATTTGATCGTGGGTCACATAGACGATGGAGGCATTGGTCTGCTTGTGCAGGTGATGGATTTCGGCGCGCATTTCCACCCTGAGCTTGGCGTCCAGGTTGGACAGGGGTTCGTCGAACAGGAACAGCACCGGCTCCCGCACCAGGGCACGGCCCATGGCCACCCGCTGGCGCTGGCCGCCACTGAGCTGCGAGGGCTTGCGGTCGAGCAGGTGATCGATTTGCAGCAGGCGCGCCACCTCCTGGGTCTTGCGCTGCTGCTCTTCTTTCGGAACCTTGCGGATCTTCATGCCGAAGGCGATGTTCTCGGCCACCGTCATGGTGGGGTAGAGAGCGTAGGACTGGAACACCATGGCGATGTCCCTGTCCCGGGGCGGTACCCGGGTCACGTCGCGACCGTCGATCAGGATCTGGCCGCCGGTCACCTCTTCCAGTCCGGCAATGCAGTTGAGCAGGGTGGATTTGCCGCAGCCCGAAGGGCCGACCAGCACCAGGAAGTCTCCTTCTCTCATGTCCACCGAGACAGACTTGAGGATGTCGGTTCCGCCATAACTTTTAATCAGGGCATTGATCGACAGTACCTTGTGGGCCTGCTCCTGTTGGGTTGCTGTGTTCACCATCTGTTGCTCCATTATGAGGACGCCCGCCGCGTGACTCCGGCAGCGGAATTGTCGCCAGGGCACCTTGCTTCCTTAAAATTTAAAACGCTTTGAAATTAACTTAACCGGGCGTGGAAGCAACCGCCAGATCCATGACTTGTGACGCGCGCCTCATTTTTTCGGGAGGGAGAGAGCATGAGTCCTTAATTTTGTTGTTTTCAGTTTTCTTTTTTGAAAATTAATAACGCATATTGGGCTTTTTGTGTGATTTATGTTTCATTTTTAAGGGTCCGGTTGTTGTTCTCTTGAAATATTGCGTCAGATCACACTATGGTGGCATGCTGATGGTTCTGCCTTGCATCTATGGTTGAAAGCGCTTTAAATTCGATCGTCCGCCGTTTCTCCCCCCAGAGGCTGGCGCGCATTGTCATCGGTCCGCCAGGCAGGAGTCTGGATAAAACATGATAGGAAGGTACAACCATGATGAAGTTTAAGATCAATTTGCTGGCCGGTCTGATTGCCGGGGTGATGTCCAGCTCGGCGCTGGCCTTTGAACAGGACAAGCTGGTGATCTGGAGCGGCAGCACCAACAGGGGCGTGGTCGCGGTGGCTCAGCAGTTCACCGACGAGCTGGGTATCGAGGTGGTGGTGGAACATCCCGAGCCGGTGACCGACAAGTTCCAGCAGTCCGCCGCCAACGGCCAGGGACCGGATATCATCCTCTGGGCCCACGACCGCTTCGGCGAATGGGGCGCCGGCGGCCTGCTCACGCCGGTGGAGCCGAGCCAGGAGATCAGGGAGCGGATGTTCGACTTCAGCTGGGACGCCCTGACCCTCGACGGCCGCATCTGGGGTTACCCCATCTCCATTGAGGCGGTGGGCCTTATCTACAACAAGGATCTGTTGCCCGAGCCGCCGAGCTCCTTCGAGCAGATTTTCGATCTCAAGCTGGCCGACGGCGTCAAGGCCATCATGTGGGACTACAACAATGCCTACTTCTCCATGCCGCTGCTGATGGCCAACGGCGGCTATGTGTTCAAGCAGGAAGGCGGGGTCTACGATGCGCGCGACGTGGGCGTCAACAACGAGGGCGCGGTCAAGGGCGCCAGGATGATCAAGCGGCTGATCGACGAAAAAGTGATGCCGGTCGGGGCCGATTACAACGTGATGGACACCGCCTTCAACAAGGGGGAGCTGGCCATGATGATCAACGGCCCCTGGGCCTGGGACAACCTCAAGGCCACCGGCATCAACTTCGGCGTGGCGCCCCTGCCCACCATAGAGGGCCAGTCGCCCAGATCCTTTATCGGGGTGATCTCCGCCGGCATCAACGCCGCCAGCCCGAACAAGGATCTGGCGGTGGAATTCATCGAGAACTACCTGCTGACCGAAGCCGGCCTGGCCGGGCTGAACGAGGCGGTGGCCCTGGGTGCGGTGGCGCACAAGGCCTACTCACAAGTGTTGTCCCGGGATCCGAACGTGGCGGCCACCCAGCAGATCGCGGCCCAGGGCGTGCCCATGCCCGGCATTCCCGAAACCGGCAAGTTCTGGGCGGCGATGAACCCGGCGCTGCAGAACATCACCGGCGGCCAGCAGACGGTGGAGAAGGCGCTGGATGACGCCGCCACCCGGATGCTGGCGAAATAATGGCCATGCCGGCACCTTGGGTGCCGGCAGCCTGTAGCAACGATCACAATGTATTTTTGGAGGCTGGCATGAGTTCGCCGACGGTCTGTGCGGAACCGGTGATGGGGGTTGAGAAACCGTCGCGGTTGTCCCTGGCCAATATGGTCAAATTGAGTGTGCTCGGGGTGGTGTCACTGGCACTGCTGTACGCGGTATGGAGCCTGTACCTGGCCGGCGAGCCGCTGTTCGCGGTATTGGTGATGGCGGTGCTGGTGGGCTTTGCCCTGATCTACGGCAACCGGCGTTTCTACACCGCCCGCTTCGTGTTTCCGGCGGTGGTGACGGTGGGGCTGTTCATCGCCTTTCCGGTGATCTACACCAGCTACGTCGGCTTCACCAACTACAGCGCCAGCAACCTTCTGTCTTTCCACCGGGTCAACGACATTCACCTGTCCCAGGTGACGGTGGACAAGAGCAGCGAGCGCCCCTTCTTCCTGTTGCCCGTCGAGGGCGGTTACCGGCTGGTGCTGCGTGGTGCCGACGGCGATCTGATAAGCGACCCCTTCGTCGCCGATGGCCAGCCCCAGCAGCTGCCGATGCAGGCAAGCGGGGAACTGGCGGCGCCGGCCGAAGCCTTCCTGCCGGCCCGCGACATGGTGCGCCTGCGCGGTGAGCTGGGCGCCATCACCGCGTTGCTGCCCGACGGCCAGAGCCTGACCACCTCCGGCATCCGCACCATGGCCCATGTCCAGCCCGTGTTCGAAGAACTCGAGGACGGCCGGCTGCGCAACCGGCTCGACGGCGGCATACTGGTGGCGGATCACTCGGTGGGCTTCTACCGGGACGAAGCGGGCAACCAGGTGGCCCCCGGCTGGCGGGTCAACGTGGGCCTGGACAACTTCAAGCACATCCTGTTCTCCGAGGGCATCCGCGGCCCCATGCTGGAAATCTTTATCTGGACGGTCGCCTTCGCCCTGCTGTCGGTGCTGTTCACCTTCGGGGTAGGGGTGCTGCTGGCGGTGATACTGCAGTGGGAGCACCTGCGCTTTCGCGGCCTGTACCGCATCCTGCTGATTTTGCCCTATGCGGTGCCGGGCTTTATTTCCATCCTGGTGTTCCGCGGCCTGTTCAACCAGAACTTCGGCGAAATCAACATGATCCTGGAGGCGGTGTTCGGCATCCGGCCCGAGTGGTTCACCAATCCGACCCTGGCCCGCGCCATGACCATTATCGTCAACACCTGGCTGGGCTATCCCTACATGATGCTGCTGGCCATGGGTTACCTGCAGTCGGTGCCCGGCGATCACGCCAAGGCCGCGGCCCTGGAAGGAGCCAGCCCGGTGCGCAGCTTCTTCTCCATCACCCTGCCGCAGATTTTGCCGCCCTTCGCGCCCATGCTGATCTCGGCCTTCGCCTTCAACTTCAACAACCTGGTGCTGATCCTGCTGCTCACCCGGGGCCTGCCGGACATTCCGGGCACCCTGATCCCGGCCGGCTCCACCGACCTGCTGGCGTCCTTCACCTATCGCATCAGCTTTATGGACTCGGGCCAGAACTTCGGCCTGGCCGGCGCCATCGCCACCCTGATCTTCTTCATCGTCGGGGCCATGGCCTATGCCAACTTCGTGGCACTGCGCCGTGCCGTGGCCGCCAAGGGGAAATAACATGATCGTCGAATATCCGCGTAACCTGCTGCTTCGTAAAATCCTGGCCCACGGCTTCCTGTGGATTTTCCTGCTGCTGATCCTGTTTCCGTTCGTGATGATACTGTCCATCTCCTTCCGGGAGGGCAATTTCGCCACCGGCAGCATCTTTCCCGAACAGCCCACCCTGGAACACTGGGCGCTGGCCCTGGGGCTGGATTACCAGCGGGCCGACGGCACCCTGGTGACGCCGCCCTTTCCGGTGCTGCTGTGGCTGTGGAACTCGGTCAAGGTCGGCACCATCGCCTCCCTGGGGGTGCTGGCGGTGTCCACCATCGCCGCCTATTCCTTCTCGCGGATGAAGTTCCGCGGCAAGGGCGGCCTGCTGGACTCGTTGCTGCTGATCCAGATGTTTCCCAGCGCCCTGGCGGTGGTGGCGCTCTACGCCATCTTCGACGCCCTGGGCAAGGTGACGCCCATCCTCGGTATCGACAGCCACTGGTCGCTGATCCTCTGCTATCTGAGCGGGGTGACCATGAACATCTGGATCATCAAGGGCTACTTCGACGCCATCGATCCGGCCCTGGACAAGGCCACCCAGATCGACGGTGCCACCCCCTGGCAGACCTTCCGCCATGTGTTCCTGCCGCTGGCGGTGCCCATACTGGCGGTGGTGTTCGTGCTGGCCTTTATCGGCACCGTCACCGATTACCCCCTGGCCTCGGTACTGCTGCGCAAGACCGAGCAGATGACCCTGGCGGTGGGTGCGCGCCAGTACCTGGTGGATCACAAGTACCTGTGGGGCGACTTCGCCGCCGCCGCCATACTGTCGGGGCTGCCGATCACCCTGATGTTCCTGCTGGCCCAGCGTTACCTGGTGTCCGGGCTGTCCGACGGCGGGGTCAAGGGCTAGCCGCCTCGGCGTCATCCAGGCGATCCCCGTCGCTGCCCCGCTGCCGTCCGGCAGCGGGGCATTTTATGCAGCGTCACCCTTCTGCAGCCAACATCCTTTCCTTGTGGCTGCGCCAGGCACGCTGATTGTCGTGTTTCCAGGCCAAGGAGAGCCTATGCCCCCGTTACTGTCCTGCCACCAAGGTTTGTCCTTTCCCCTCGGTGCCCGCTGCAGCGAGGAGGGGGTGAATTTTGCCATTTACGCCCCGGAGGATCCCAGTCTGCTGCTACTGCTGGAAAGCCCGGGGAAGCAGCGTTTCTGCCTGCCGCTGACCGGCTGTCACAAGGGCGTTCGCCATCTGTTCGTGTCCGGAGTGGATCGGTACTGGCGATACAGTTACCAGAGCGGGCGCGGCAGCCGGCCCCGCTACCTGCTCGACCCCTATGCCACCCTACTGTCGGAATTGCCCTTTTTCGCCCATCCCTATGACGCCGACTTCGACTGGCAGGGGGTCGTACCGCCCCGGCACGATTGGCACGAGGCGGTGATTGCGGAGCTGCACGTCAAGGGTTTCACGCGTCGTCATCCGGCGGTGCCGATCGAGGAGCAGGGCCGCTACGCCGGCCTGCATCACCCCGAGGTGATAAGACAGTTAAAGGAAGCCGGTGTCACAGTGGTGCAACTGATGCCGGTGGCGGAATGGCGGGACGAGCCCCACCTGCCGCCGCTCGGTCTGACCAATTACTGGGGCTACAATCCTCTGGCGCCCTTCGCCCCCAGTCGGCGTTACGCCCGGCTGGATCCGGTGGTGGAATTCAAGACCCTGGTGCGTGAGTTGCATCGTGCCGGCATCGAGGTGATCCTGGATCTGGTGCTGAATCATACCGCCGAAGGAGGAGATGAGGGGCCTGTATGGCACTGGAAACACCTCTGTCCCGACTATTACCTGCGAGATCCCGATGGCCGGCTCGGCAACTACAGCGGCTGTGGCAATACCGTGGATCTGCGCCACCCCGCCGCCCTGCGTCAGGTGATGGACTGCCTGCGGTTCTGGGTGGAGGAGTATCGGGTTGACGGCTTTCGCGTTGGGCAGGCCACCAATCTGGGACGGGAAGGGAAGCACTTCAATAAATCCTCTCCCTTTTTCTGTGCGCTGGCGCAGGATCCGGTACTGCAGCGTTGCAAGCTGATCGCCGAGCCCTGGGACAGGGGGCCCCATGGCCGCCAACGGGGCCGGTTTCCCGACGAATTCGCCGAGTGCAACGACCGTTTCCGCGACGGCATAGTCGGCTTTTGGCGCGGGGATGACACCGCGCCGGCGGAGCTTGCCAGCTGTCTGACGGGGTCGCGCGATCGGTTCAGCGAGCAACGCTGGCCGGCACACCTGCCCGTGAACTACATCTGCAGCCATGACGGTCTCACCCTGGTGGATCTGGTTGGTTATGATGGGCGAGGCCGGGGTGGGGAGGGCCCCGGTGGACAGGAAGACCAGGTCCGGGCCGACAGGGACGATGTCGATCCTCTCCGGCTGCAGCGCAACCTGCTGGCCTGCCTGCTGCTGTCGTTTGGTGTGCCGCATCTGCTGGGGGCGGATCTGGCCTCGCACAGCCAGCATGGCAATGACAATGCCTACGATCAGGATAATGTCGTCGGCTGGCTCGACTGGAGGGCGGATCCCAAGGGGCGGCAGCGCGCCTTCATCTCCCGGCTGGCCGCCTTGCGCCGGCAGTGGATCATCCCGCTGCAGCAACGCATGAGTTATGCTCCCCAGACCTCCTATCCGGATATGCACTGGCTGCGTCCAGACGGTGAAGCCATGGAAGAAGTGGAGCGGCGAGAGCCGGGGCTGCGCAGCCTGCAACTGCTGATTTCCGAACCCAGCCTGGGCTCGGTGCTGTGGCAACTCAATCGCGGTGACCGGGCCGAGTATCATCGTCTGCCCGGTCGTACCCCCTGGCGTCTGGCACTGGACAGTGCCAGGCCGGATATCGAGCTGTCGGACGAAGGCGGATCTCACCTGGTGGCGGCGCACAGCCTTCGCTTCTGGGTTCAGCCACCGGTGTCCGGTGGCGGGCCGGCCAAGCCCAACGGAGCTCCCATGGCACCCCTCACCCAATGGGAGGAATGAGACAGGCAGTCGGGGTTTTGCTTCTCATTGTCCGGGCAACGGGGTAACTTAAAGCAAAAACAAGCAGTCAGGAAGCTTTCCATGGAACAACTTGCAGAGGTAGTCACCAGAACCCTCTTGCTCACCGGGGACTCGGTAGAGCACAAACGGGAAGAAATCCGGGCCTACTTTCACCAGACCTTCAACCTTTACGAGTCCCTGTTCGACTGCATCGCCGGCGACGAAGCCTATTACCTGCGGCCGGAGCCGCTGCGCCATCCGCTTATCTTCTATTTCGGCCATACGGCGGTGTTTTTTATCAACAAACTGGTGCTGGGCAAGTACCTGGACCGGCGGGTGGACGAGCGGCTGGAGTCGATGTTCGCCATCGGCGTGGACGAGATGTCCTGGGACGATCTGAACGACGCCCACTACGACTGGCCCTCGGTGGCGCACACCCGGGATTACCGCCGGCGGGTGCGGGAGCAGGTGGATGCCTTTATCGGCGAGATGCCGCTCAGCCTGCCGATCACCCCCGACTCCCCGGCCTGGATAGTGCTGATGGGCATAGAGCACGAGCGTATCCACCTGGAAACCTCCTCGGTGATCTTGCGCATGCTGCCCCTCGACTGGCTGCGGCCCCATCCGGTCTGGTCTGCGGCCTGCGCCGAAGCGGGCCCGGCGCCGGAAAACGTCCTGCTGGCGGTGGCCGGCGACACCCTCACCCTGGGCAAGCCGGCCACGGCCGCCAGCTACGGCTGGGACAACGAGTACGGCAGCAAGACGGTGACGGTGCAGCCGTTCCGGGTGTCCCGCTACCTGGTATCCAACGACGAATATCTGCGCTTTGTGCAGGACGGCGGCTACCAAAGCCCCGAATACTGGACCGAGGAGGGCCGCCGGTGGCTCGCCTTCAGCCGGGCCACCATGCCCCGCTTCTGGCTCGAGCGCCAGGGCGAGTACTACCAGCGCAACCTGCTGCAGGAAGTGCCTTTGCCGCTGAACTGGCCGGTGGAGGTCAACTACCTGGAAGCCAAGGCCTTCTGCAACTGGAAGGCGGCCCAAACCGGCACCCATGTGCGGCTGCCTACCGAGGCCGAGTGGACCCTGTTGCGCAGCCGGCTGAGTCAGGATCAGCCGGACTGGGCGCGGGCGCCGGGCAACATCAACCTGGAGCATTATGCCTCGTCCTGCCCGGTGGACCGTTTCGAGGTGGACGGCATCCACGATCTTGTCGGCAACGTCTGGCAGTGGACCGAAACCCCCATCGACGGCTTCCCCGGCTTCGAGGTGCATCCGCTCTACGACGACTTTTCCACCCCCACCTTCGATAACCGCCACAACCTGATCAAGGGCGGCTCCTGGATTTCGACCGGCAACGAGGCCACCCGTTATTCCCGCTATGCCTTTCGCCGGCATTTTTTCCAGCATGCAGGCTTCCGTTACATTGAATCAGACCATGCAGAGGTGCCTGTGGAACCCGTGAATAGCTATGAAACCGACGATTTGGTGACCCAGTACCTGGAGTTCCACTACGGATCCGAATATTTCGGCGTGGCCAACTACCCGGTGGCCTGTGTGCGCACCCTGCTGGCGCGTCTGCCCGGGCTCGACAAGGGCAGGGCGCTGGATCTGGGCTGCTCGGTGGGCCGGGCCAGCTTCGAGCTGGCGCTGCACTTCGGGGCGGTGGATGGCATCGACTTTTCCGCCCGCTTTATCCAGCACGGCTTCCAGTTGAAGGAAAGCGGCCAGACCCGCTTCGCCATTCCCACCGAGGGCGAACTGGTGGAATTTAAAGAGACCAGCCTGCACGCCCTGGGCTACGCCGAGGTGGCCCACAAGGTGGAGTTCGTGCAGGGCGATGCCTGCAACCTGAAAGCCCGTTTCGGCGGCTACGATCTGATCTTCTGCGGCAACCTGATTGACCGGCTCTACGATCCCAGCCTGTTCCTCGGCCAGGTGCATGAGCGGCTCAACCCCGGTGGCTGCCTGGTGCTGACCTCGCCTTACACCTGGCTGGAGGACTACACCCCCAAGGCCAAGTGGCTGGGAGGCATCAAGGTCAACGGCGAGAACTTCACCACCCTGGACGGTCTTAAGGCGTTACTGGGCGGGCGTTTCGAGCTGGTGGGCCAGGAAGACATTCCCTTCGTGATCCGTGAAACCCGTCGCAAGTTCCAGCATAGCCTGGCGGAAATGACCCTGTGGAAGCTGAAGTAAGAAAAACGCAGACCGGTGCTCCGGTCTCCTCGGATAAAGAGACAGTCGGTCGTTGATCGGCTTCAGACGGCTGACAACGGCCCGGTGCTCAGTATCCCATCAGTTCCAGCAGGCTCTTGGCCTGGGCTATCGCCTCCTGGCGGTGGTTGATGCCGAGCTTCTGGTAGAGGTTGCGGATATGGGTCTTGATGGTGGTGGCGGCCACGTCCAGCTCGGCGGCGATCTGTTCGTTGTTGTAACCGGCGTAGATAAGTCCCAGCACCTGCCATTCCCGCTGGGTCAGCGGGCTGGTGCGCACCAGTTCGGGCACCTGGGGGTGGGTCAGCAGTTTTTCCACGAAGGCCTCGTCGAAGTGGGCAGACCGGTGCCGGTGCTGGTGCTGGCTCAGCTCCTTCAGCAGCCGTTGGGCCCGGTGCCGGGTCATGTCGTCCAGCGCGGCCTGGGCGGCCAGTTGGCGCAGCAACTGGCCCAGCGCTTCCCCCTCCAGGATAAAGTGGCTGATGAAACCGGTGCGGTTGGCCAGGGTCAGGGCTTCCAGCAGGCACTGGCGCGCTTCATCAGTTTCGTGCCGGCGCAGGTGCAGGTGGGCCTGCAGGATAAGGTTGCGGTTGAGATCGCTCACCAACTGTAGCCGGCGGGCGGTGTCGTTGCGCTGTTGCAGCAATTCCAGAGCGGCGTCGGGATTGCCGGCCAGCATATGGGCCCGGGCCAGGTTGCGCCACTGGGCTTGCTGGAAGTGGTTGGTGTCGCCTTCCGGGGCCTGGGCCTCGGCCAGCCAATGGCGGGTGGCGGCCTCGTCGCCCACCAGTTGCCACAGCAGCAGCCGGGTCTGATCCACGCTGGCCACCCAGTCCATGTGGAAATGTCCCCCCCGCAGCAGTTGTTCACAGTGCTGGAGGTGTACCCGGGCATTGTCCACGTCGCCGCGCACCAGGGAAATCTTCACCAGCATGGTCCTGCATTTGAGCTGCTGCTGGGGCGAGAGATCCTCCAGCACTTCCAGCCCCCGGCGGGCGGCGCTTTCGGACTCGTCCAGGCGATGCCAGCTCCACAGCACCCGGGAGCGCAGATACAGCAGAAACTCATGCAGCGGCACCTGGCCCAGGTGCTGCTCCTGCACCAGTTCGAAGGCCCTGTCCTGTATTTCGAAGGCGGCCTGCAGGTAGCCCTGGGCCAGTAGTATCTCGCTCTGTTGCAGCATGGCCCACAGGGCCTGGTGGTAGATGCCGTAGCGGCGGGCCATGGCCTCGCATTGCTGCATGACCGGCAGGGCCCGGGTCAGCTGTCCCAGGCAGTGATAGACCTCGCCGGTGACGGTGGTGGCCACCACCCGGCTGTGGCTGCGATCGGCCGGCAACTGGGCGAGGGCTTCTTCCGCCAGGGCCAGGGCCTGGTGGGGCTGGCCGGCGTTGATGGCTACCTGGGCGCGCAGTGCCTGGAATTCGGCCCTGTCCCCGGGCGCCAGGATCAGCCCTTCGGCCGCCATCGCCTGTTCGGCGCGGCCGAGCTGCAGTTCCACCTCGGGATAGCGATGCTGGCTCTGGGCCAGCCAGGCGCGCAGCAGCACCAGACTGGAGGAAAGCAGCAGCCGGCTTTCGGGCAACTGGTCGAGGCTGTGCTCCAGCAGCTGCAGTTCACCGCTGTGGAACAGCGGCCAGCCGTGCTCCAGCAGCAGCTGTTGCAAGAGGGCGGGATCATTGGCGGCCAGGCAATGGTAGAGCGCCTCCACCGGAAACGCCTGCTCCAGCCAGGCGCGGGCCGCCAGGCCGTGCAGTTGCAGGCCCTGGCCCGGCTGCTCCCGCTCCCGTTGGTGGGACAGAAACTGGGTGAACAAGGGGTGAAAGCGAAACCAGACCCCTTCCGCATCCAGCCGCTGGGTGAAGAGGCCCTGGCGTTCCAGATTCTCCAGCAGCAGTTGGCCGTCTTCCCGCCCCGTCAGCCGGTTGGCCAGGGCGGCGTTGAGCGAGCGCAGCATCGAGCAGCGCAGCAGGAAATCGCGGGTGGCCGGATCCACCCTGTCCAGCACTTCTTCCTCCAGGTAATCCCGCAGATGCGCCTGGTTAAGCCCGGCCAGGCGCTGGGCCGACTGCTGGGGCTTGAGATGGCCCTGGCTGGAAGAGAGGGCGATCAGTTGCAGGGCGGTAGGCCAGCCTTCGACATCGTCGCACAACCGGGCCGAATCGGCTTCGGCCAGGGGGGTGGCCAGCCGCTGCCGGAAAAACTGGCCGGTTTCCTGGTGGTTGAAGGCTAACTGCCTGCTGTCTATTTCGAACAGCTGGCCCCGTACCCGCAGATTGGCGATGCCGAGCGGCGGCTGGGTGCGGGAGACCACCAGCAGGCTGAAGGACTCGGGCATATGGCGCAGGAAAAAGCGCAATCCGTCGTGGATCAGCTCCTCCCGGAGCAGGTGATAGTCGTCCAGCACCAGCAGGGTGGGGGTGTGCCAGCCGGCCAGCTCCTCGAACAGCTGCCCGAACAGGGTGTTGAGCTTGCTGAACTGGCGCTTCTCCGCCATGGCCAGGGTCTTGGGGCAGGCCTGACCGGTGGCCCGGGCCAGGGCGGCGATCAGGTAGTGGCCGAAGCGCTGGGGATCGTTGTCGCTTTCGTCCAGGGAATACCAGCCCAGATGCTCGTGATCGTCGGTCCACTGGGCCGCCAGGGTGGTTTTGCCGTAGCCGGCCGGGCAATGCAGCAGGATCAGCGGATAATGCTCGGCCTGGCTCAGCAGGGTCAGCAGCCGCGGGCGTAGCAGGGTGTGATGCAGCCGTGACGGCCGGTTCAGTTTGGACGGGATCAGCATGGCGAGGTCTTCGGTTCCCCTGTTGCTCGGTCGGAATATTCTACCCACATCCTACCCGGGGCGGTAACGAGCACAACCGCAGCCCCCATTTAACCGTGTCCGATCACAGTTTTTGTGCCTGGGGCGGGTGGTGCTGCCGGCATGGATGAAAAAAGGGTGTGCAGTGCACACCCAAACACAAGGAAAGTCAGTAGGCAGGACGGCTACTTCACCGCCTCCACAAAGGTGCGGCGGGCGGAATTGACGCCCAGCCGCTCGGCTTCTTCCATCAGGCGCAGGGCCTTGTCGATGTCCCCCTGGCCGGCGGCGGCGCGGATGGCCTGGGTAAAGTAGGCCTCGGTTTCGGGCTGGGGTGCTGCGGCCGGACTGGCTGCTGTTGCCGCCAGAGGCTGCGGACCTATGACCACGGCACCCTGCTTCTGCTCGGCCGCCACCTTCAGTTGCAGCTTGCCCTGGGGCTGATGGGACACCCGCACATCCGGGATGGCCGGCGGCTGGTTGCCGATGGCCTGGGCATGCACCTTGGCCGGGTGGGGCATCATGGTATGTCGGGCCAGGTCTTCGCTCCGGGTGAACACCAGTATATGGATCCGTTGTTGCCCCGGCATGGGCGTCAACCTGATGCTGCCTGCCAGCCGGTTGTCCAGCAGCAGCCGGCCGGAGGCGAAGGGAAAGGCGTCGGCGGGATAGAAGGCGGCGGGCCGCAGCTGTTCATCCAGCACCAGCACATTGGGGGCGAAGACCTGATTGTGCTCGTTCACCAGGCTGTGCAGGGTGAGCTCCAGGGTGCCCCGGTCGGCGGGCAGGGTGAAGGCCGCGACCGGCCCTTCGCCCAGTCCGGTGTCGAGCCGGGGGCCGGCGTCATCGAGCACGAGGGTTTCGGTGACCGGTGGGTTCAGTGGCTGCCATTGCAGGGCGGCAAGCTGCTGCTGACCGATGGTCGGCAAGTCCTGCGGTGCCTCGGCCGCCGCCACGGGCCGGGCGGCCAGCACGGCGCCGAACAGGCACAAGGCGACTAGCGTTTTGTTCATGATGCCTCCTATCTGTAGTGGTGCCCTATGATCGAAAAAATCCGGGAGCGCGGACGAGCCGCCCGCACTCCAAGGGGTTTACCACCAGGCTTCCATCTGCACGCCGAAGGTCACTTCGCCGTCGTTCGCCTCCGAGGTGCCGGCGCGGTCCCCCCACTTGTCGTTCCAGTCGGCGTAGGTGGCGAACAGGCGGATGGCCGGGCGGGCCCAGATGCTGTCGCCGGCCTGCCACTGCTGGGCCAGGGTGTATTTCATCTGATCGTTGCGCTTGCCGCTGGCCTGGTCCTTGACGTTGTCATAGCCCAGTTCGAGCAGGGTGCTCATGGTGTTGCTCCACTTGTACATGGGGCGCACGCCCGCCGAGTACCAAGTGCTGCCGTTGTTGTTGTCCAGATCGATATCCTGGTACAGGGCCACGTACATCAGCTCCCAGTCGCTGGCGGGCTGTACCACACCGTGGTTGATCAGGCGTAGCATGTTGCCGTGGTTGCTGGTGCTGGCACCTTGTGAGTGGCCTGAATTCCAGGAGGTCATGGAATCGGTGGCGTATTGCGCCACGAACTTGTTGAAGCCGCCGAAGAAGTTGCCCTGTGTGTGCTGGGCGGTAAGCATGTAGCCGTCCTTGGTGGCGTCCGGATGCAGAGAGGCATCGTGTTTGGTGCCGGCGCGACCGTAGTCCAGGCCCAGTTCCAGGTTGCCGTCTTGGTTGGTCTGCAGGCCGGCCAGGCGGATATCGAAGACGTTGTTGTAGGCATTGTCATCGCTCCCGAAGCCGGCGGCGCCGCCTTCCTCGGTGTTGCGGGTGACCGCCAGCGACAGCTTGCCGAAGCCGAGGTCGACGTTTTCCAGGCCGGCGCCGGGGCCGGAGATATCCCAGTAGTAGAAATCGAGCATGTGCACGTCATGACGCTGATAGAAGCGCTTGCCCGCCCACAGGGTGGCGCCCGGCAGGGCGTCGAAGACGTTGCGGGCCTGGACGTTGACCTCTCGGAAGGCAGGCTCGACCTGTTCCCAGTCGTTCTGCTGAGAAATGGCGTAGGCCAGGTTGGTGTCGAAGTAGAAGCTCTTGCCACCCTCGGCCCACAATTCCTGGCCCAGCTTCAGTTCGGCGTAGGTTTCGCACTCGTTGCCGAGGCGGTACTTGGCAGCGGCACCGGTGGCGGCGAAGCACTCTTGATCACCGCCGCCGCTGGTCCATCCGATACCGGAACGGGCGTAGCCGTGGAATTCCACCGCCATGGCCTGGCCGGCCATGACCGCCGCCACGGCGGATGCAACGGGAAGTAAACGCCATTTGTTCATTTGAGTTCTCCTTGTTGGCCTGGTGCAGGGACCATTCCCTGGTCGGCCTTGCTTGATTAAAAAGGTCGGTTGTATCGGTGCCCGGTCAGACGCCCGGCTCGACGTGCAGCCGGCGACAGGCCCGGCCGTCTTCGTGGAACAGGTGGCAGCGCTCGGGCGCAATGCCTATCTCCAGCAATTGACCTTCCTCCACCAGTTGCACGTCGTTGTGCCGGTAAATCAGGTTGCATTTGAGGGCGGGGATGCGGACGTGCATCTGGGTTTCGTTGCCCAGTTGCTCCACCACCTGTACTTCGCCGCTAAGGCGGACCGATGCCTGTTCGGCGGGCAGCAGGTGTTCGGGACGGATGCCGAGCGACATATTGGCGCCCTCCTGCACGGCGCGACCGTCCACCGGGATCCAGAAGCGGGTGTCGTTGGTACTTATCTCCACTCGCCCGGCCTCGGCGGCGGTCACCTTCACCGGCAGGAAGTTCATCTTGGGCGAGCCGATAAAGCCGGCGACGAAGCGGTTGGCGGGGTAGTGGTAGAGTTCGAGCGGCCTGCCCACCTGGGCCACCCGGCCTGCGTCCAGCACCACTATCTTGTCGGCCAGGGTCATGGCTTCTACCTGATCGTGGGTGACGTAGATCATGGTGCTCTTGAGCCGCTTGTGCAGGCGGGCGATTTCAATGCGCATCTGCACCCGCAGGCCGGCGTCCAGGTTGGACAGCGGCTCGTCGAGCAGGAACACCCGGGGTTCCGCCACCAGGGTGCGGCCGATGGCCACCCGCTGGCGCTGGCCGCCGGACAGTTCCTTGGGGCGGCGCTCCAGCAAGTGGGCCAGTTGCAGGATCTCGGCGGCGTGGTTGACCCGTTGCCGGATTTCTGCCTTGGGCGTACCGGCCAGCTTGAGTCCGAACGACATGTTGTCGGCCACCGACAGGTGCGGGTAGAGGGCGTAGGACTGGAATACCATGCCCACGCCCCGCTCCGAGGGCTGCACCTCGTTCATGCGGGTTTCACCGATCTGCAGTTCCCCCGAGGTGATATCTTCCAGCCCGGCGATCATGCGCAGCAGGGTGGACTTGCCGCAGCCGGAGGGGCCGACAAACACCACAAATTCACCGTCGCGGATGTCCAGGTCGATATCCCTGGAGATATGGACGTCTCCATATGACTTGCACACCTTGTGCAGGCTGACATTGGCCATGAATTACTCCTGTACCTTGGGCGTGACGATGGCGGCGGCGAAACCGCCAAGGTTCAATTGATGGTCGTCGCTCAGTTCGGCCTGGCCGAGGATCAGCTCCGTTTGCCAGCCGTTCGGGAGCGGGGCCAGCCGGTGCTGCTGGCGATAGGGCAGCAGGTTGAGGACCACGGTCAGTGACGGCTGCGCGCCCGCCAGTTGCACCCACAGCAGGCCGTCGTGCAGGCCGGTGGCGGCGATCCGGCCGTTGGCCACCAGCGGCTGCCGGCGGCGCCATTGCAGCAGGCGGCGGCACTGGTTGAGGGGGGACTCGGGTTCCTGCTCCTGGCGGCTGACGGCCATGGCCCTGTGCTCGGTGGCAACCCGGCGCTGCATGGGTTGCTGCGCGACCGGACTTTGCTCCGGGTATTCGACCCAGGGCAGGGGGCTGCGGTTACCCCTGGTGTCGCCCGGTTCGGCGGCGTGGGGCAGGCCCAGCTCTTCGCCCTGCCACAGGCCGATGGGGCCGGGCAGGCAGGCCAGCAGAGCCAGGTAGGGCAGGGCCACTTTGAGATCGCCGCCGCCGCAGCGGCTGACCACCCGGGTCAGATCCGGGCCACCGGTGGCCCAGACTGCCTGCCCGCCCTGTGCCCGCTTTTCCAGCCAGTGGGTCAGCCCGATGGGGCCGTGATCGACCAGGGTGCACAGGGGCAGGACCTCGCCCTCCGGCCAGGCGCGAAAGTGCCGGTTTTCCGCCAGCCAGAGCGACAGCCCGGCCTGTCGTAGCCGGATCGCAAACGCCTGCCACTGCACCTCCGGGATGCCATGCCGATCGTCCCGGCTCAGCACCAGGCCGTCCACACCCAAACGGCCGAAATAGTCCAGTTGCCGCAATACCCCGGCCAGATCGCCCTGGCCGTCGCCATCGCCATCGAAAAAATGGGCGCTGTCCACGCGATACAGGGTCGCGTTCCGGGGCAGGCTGGAGGGGCGGGTGTCGGACATGGCTCGGCTCGAAGGGGTGGTTGTCGTTGGCCTCATCATGCCCGCCGGCCGGCGGGCTGAAATCCTCCACCAACGGAAATATTGCGGGGGGAGGAGCGGGGAGGAGGAGGCCCCCAGGCCGGGGGAGGAAGTCGGGGTCGGGGCAGGGGGGGGCTGCGTTTTTTGTGATCCGCTTAACGATAACGGCACTCCCGACTGTGCGGTGAGTCACATAACCGGCGGAAGCTGTGAGCCGGCTCACCTTTTTCCGGGCGGGGGCGTAGCGGGGGGGAGGATGCCGGTACCGTCCTCGCGGCGGAAGATGCGGATAACCGGAATCCGTCATGTCCGCCCGTGATGCGACGGTTTTCGCTCTTGCAACTCCCGTCACGGATAAGGATAGGAACTATGGAAAAAGCAATGGGTAAGGTCGCCCTCGGTGTCTTGGCCGGCCTGATGATGTCATCCTCCGCTCTGGCCGCTATCGAGGAAGGCCGGCTGCTGATCTGGATCAACGGTGACAAGGGCTACAATGGCCTGGCCGAGGTGGGGCAGTGGTTCGAGCAGGAAACCGGCGTGCCGGTACGGGTGGAGCACCCGGACAAGCTGGAAGAGAAGTATCCGCAGGTCGCCGCCTCCGGCGACGGCCCCGACATCATCTTCTGGGCCCACGACCGCTTCGGCGGCTATGCCCAGGCCGGCCTGCTGGCCGAGATCAACCCCAGCCAGGCCTTCCGCAACAAGCTGCACGACTTTACCTGGGACGCGGTGAAGTTCGACGGCAAGTTCATCGGTTATCCGGTGGCGGTGGAGGCCCTGTCGCTTATCTATAACAAGGATCTGCTGGCCGAGCCCCCCGCCAGTTGGGAGGAAATCCCGGCCCTCGACACCCAGCTGCGGGCCAGGGGCAAGTCCGCCATCATGTGGAACCTGCAGGAGCCCTACTTCACCTGGCCGATGATCGCCGCCGACGGCGGTTACGCCTTCCGCTTCAACGGCGAAGGCTACGATCCCAGGGACGTGGGCGTGAACAACGCAGGCGCCCTGCGTGGCCTGCAGACGCTGGTGGATCTAGTCAACAACAAGCATATTTCCGCCGATGTGGACTACGCCATCGCCGAGGCGGCCTTCAACCAGGGCGAAACCGCCATGACCATCAACGGTCCCTGGGCCTGGGCCAATATCGACAAGGCCGGCATCAACTACGGCGTGACCACCCTGCCCACCCTCAACGGCAACCCCTCCAAGCCGTTTACCGGCATCCTCAGCGCCGGCATCAACGCCGCCAGCCCCAACAAGGAACTGGCGGTGGAGTTCCTGGAAAACTACCTGCTGACCGACGAGGGGCTGGACAAGGTCAACCGCGACAAGCCGCTGGGTGCCGTGGCCCTGCGTTCCTACCAGAAAGCGCTGTCCAGCGACCCCCGTATCGGCGCCACCATGGACAACGCCATGAAGGGTGAAATCATGCCCAACATCCCGGAAATGGCTGGCTTCTGGTATGCCGAGCGCAGCGCCATCCTGAACGCCATCAGCGGCCGACAGGACGTGAAGGCCGCGCTCGACGACGCCGCCGCCCGGATCACCAAGTAAGGAAAAACCCGCCACCGGCCACACCGGTGGCGGGCAATACCGGCGCTGGCAACTTGCGTCGTGGCCCCGCCCAACCATATCGACAGAGCGTTATCATGCAGTTATCAGAGACGACCACCCTACCTCTCAAATCTCCCGCCTGGCCGCCCCTGCTCGCCTGGCTGAAGTGGCTGTGCATCGTTGGCGTCGGCCTTGTCAATGCCTGGTTGGTGATACTGATGTACGCCCAGGGGGAGATGCTGTTTGCCATGCTGACCCTGGTGCTGGTGGGCAGCGGCCTCTACCTCTTCGCCAACCGGCGCAGCTATGCCTGGCGCTATGTCTACCCGGGGCTGGCGGGCATGGGCCTGTTCGTGCTGTTTCCGCTGCTGTGCACCATCGGCATCGCCTTTACCAACTACAGCGGCAAGAACCAGCTCAGCCTCGAGCGGGTGCAGCAGGTGCTGCAACAACAGCGCTTTCAGAGCGGCAGGGATCTGGGTTTTGCCCTGTACGAAACGGACGAGGGCCAATGGCGGCTGTGGCTGACCGACGACGACAGCGGCGACGCCTACCTGAGCGACGCTTTCACTCTGGCGGCGCCGCCGCCGGCGCCCCTGGGCGCGAGCCCGGCCCACGAGGCGCCGGCCGGCGAGGCGGCGCCTATCCGGGTGATCACCCAGCACCGGGCCGCGCTGTCCGCCCTGGCGGTGGTCCTGCCAAACGGTGAGCGGCTCACCATGAGTTCGCTGCGCCGCTTTGCCGCGAGCGAGCCCGTCTATGTGCCGGAAGGCGAGCTGGTGCTGCTCAACCGGCGCAGCGGAGAGCGGCTGGCGCCCAATTTCGACACCGGTTTTTACCAGCCCATCGACGAGGGGGGCCACTTCGTGGGCGAGCCGGTCAGCCCCGGCTTTACCGTGGTGATCGGCTGGGACAACTTCCTCCGGGTGCTCCAGGACAAGGGCATCCAGGTGCCCTTTATCTCCATCTTCATCTGGACGGTGCTGTTTTCCGGGCTGACCGTGTTTTTCACCCTGGCGGTGGGCATGGTGCTGGCCTGCCTGGTGCAATGGGAGCCGCTCCGGGGCAAGGGCACCTACCGGCTGCTGCTGATCCTGCCCTATGCGGTGCCGGCCTTTATCTCCATCCTGATCTTCAAGGGCCTGTTCAACCAGAGCTTCGGCGAAATCAACATGCTGCTCTCGGGTCTGTTCGGCATCAGTCCCGACTGGTTCACCGATCCCCTGCTGGCCAGGGCCATGCTGGTCATGGTCAACACCTGGTTGGGCTATCCCTACATGATGATATTGTGCATGGGGCTGCTGAAGGCCATTCCCGAGGATTTGTACGAAGCCTCGGCCATGGACGGCGCCGGCCCGCTGGACAACTTCCTGCGCATTACTCTGCCGCTGCTGCTGAAACCGCTCACGCCGCTGTTGATTGCCAGCTTCGCCTTCAATTTCAACAACTTCGTCCTGATCCAGCTGCTCACCAACGGGCGCCCGGACATGATAGGCACCACCACCCCCGCGGGCTATACCGACCTGCTGGTGAGCTACACCTACCGCATCGCCTTCGAGGGCTCGGGCACCCAGGACTTCGGCCTGGCCGCCGCCATCGCCACCCTGATCTTCCTGCTGGTGGGGGCCCTGGCCGTGCTCAATATCAAGGCCAGCAAGCTGGAACTGAGCGAGAAATAACCCAAGGAGCAACACCATGGCTATGGTCAGACCAAAATCGATGCGTTACCGGGTATGGGCCGCCCACGCTGGGCTCATCGCCTTCTGTGCCCTCATCATGTTCCCGCTGCTGGTGGTGGTGGCCATTTCCTTTCGCAGCGGCAACTACGCCACCGGCGAGCTTATTCCCAGCAATCCCTCGCTGGAACACTGGAAGCTGGCGCTCGGCATCGCCGTCACCCATGCGGACGGTACCGTCACGCCGCCGCCCTTTCCGGTGCTGCTGTGGCTGTGGAACTCGGTGAAGATCGCCGTGATCTCGGCGCTCGGCATCGTGGCCCTGTCCACCACCTGCGCCTACGCCTTTGCCCGGCTGCGTTTTCGCGGCAAGGAAAGCTTGCTCAAGGGCATGCTGATCTTCCAGATGTTCCCGGCGGTGCTGTCGCTGGTGGCCCTTTATGCCCTGTTCGACCGTATCGGGCTTTATGTTCCCTTTCTCGGGCTCAATACCCACGGCGGGGTGATCTTCGCCTATCTGGGTGGCATCGCCCTGCACGTGTGGACCATCAAGGGCTATTTCGAGACCATAGACCGCTCCCTGGAGGAGGCGGCGGCCCTGGACGGCGCCACCCCCTGGCAGGCGTTCCGGCTGGTGCTGCTGCCGCTGTCGGTGCCCATTCTGGCGGTGGTGTTCATCCTTTCCTTTATCGCCGCCATCACCGAGGTGCCGGTGGCGTCGCTGCTGCTGCGCAATGTCGAGAACTACACCCTGGCGGTGGGCATGCAGCAGTACCTCTATCCCCAGAACTATCTGTGGGGCGACTTCGCCGCCGCCGCCGTGCTCTCTGCCATTCCCATCACGGTAGTGTTTTTGCTGGCCCAGCGCTGGCTGGTGGGCGGTCTGACCGCCGGCGGCGTGAAGGGATAGGGCGGTATCGGCAGGGCGGGTCTTTTGGCCGGCGGTTACGGAATGGGCCGGCCGTCAATAAAACGGAAAGCCGGTCATTGACCGGCTTTTTGCTATTCGGGGGGAAGATCCCTGCCTCTGGGCTGACCCTTTCAGTTTCCGGCTTCAGCCTTTATCTGCCGGTTCTGATAAGGGGTGGCGGGCGCTTCGTCACCGTTCATCTCGCGCTCAATCTGCTCGCGCTCGCGGGCCTCGTCCTGCAGGGATTTGCGGGGCAGGGCCATGTTCAGGATAAAGGCCATGCTGGCGGCCACGATGACCGGCGAGCCAATCAGCATACGGGCGGTGTCGGGCAGGGCGGCGATGGCCTCGGGCACGGCATTGAGGCCCATGGCCAGGGCCACCGACAGCGCCACTATGGTGATGTTGCGGGACGACAGCTCGTCCTTCACCAAGAGCTGGATGCCGGTCATGGTGATCATGCCGAACACGATAATGGTGGCGCCGCCCAGCACCGGGTAGGGGATGGTGGTCATGACGGCCCCAAACTTGGGCAGCAGGCCGGCGATCACCAGGAAAACGGCGGCAATGCCCAGCACATAGCGGCTGATCACCTTGGTCATGGCGACAATGCCCACGTTCTGGCTGAAGGAGGCGGTGGGCAGGCCGCCGAACACGGCGCCCACCAGGGTGCACAGGCCGTTGCCGAGCAGGCCGCCGGACAGTTCCCTGTCTTCCATTTCCCGGTTCATGCCGCCGACCGTGGTGGCGGACAGATCGCCTATGGTCTGTACCGAGTTGACGATGCAGATCACCACCATGGAAATCACGGCGGAGGCGTGGAATTCAATGCCCATGGCGAAGGGGGTCGGGATCATCACCCAGGGCGCCTCGCGCAGGCTGGTAAAGTCGACCATGCCAAAGAAAAACGCCATGACGTAGCCCACCAGGATGCCGACGATGATGGCGGCCAGGCGCAGGTAGCCCCGGGCGAACTGGGAACAGCACAGCACCACCGCCAGGGTGGTCAGGCCCACCAGCCAGTTCTGGCCGCTGCCGAAGCCATCGGCGGCCACGTTGCCGCTGCCGGCCATGTATTTGATGGCGATGTCGTAGAGGGACAGGCCGATCACCAGCACCACGGTGCCGGCCACCACGGGCGGGAACAGGTGGCGGATCTGCCGGATGAAGACGCCCACCACTATCATGGCGATGCCGCCGGCGATTTGCGCGCCCAGAATGCCGGGAATGCCGTAGACGGCACCGATGGCGATCAGGCTCGGCACATAGGCGAAGCCGACCCCGAAGATGGTGGGCAGGCCGGCGCCGAAACGGCCGACCGGGTAAAGCTGCAGCAGGGTGGACAAGCCCGAAAACAGCAGGGCTATCTGCACCAGCATCATGGTTTCCTGGGCGTTGGCCCCGGCCACGCCGGCCACGATCAGCGGCGGGGTCACGGCCCCCATGATCATGGCCAGAATGTGCTGGAACGAGAGCGGCAGCGCCTTGCCGAAAGACGGCTTGCCGTAGTAATCGAATACCGACTTGCTTTGGCTGTGTTTCATTGCGATAAGTCCCTGGGTATTGCTCAAGTGAGTTGCAGCCGCCGTCCTGCCTTTTATTGTTGGGATTATCCGGCAAGGAGGCCACACCACAGTGTCCGATCCGCTGGACCGGGATTTCATGTTCGCACGGCTTGGTCGGGTCAAAAGTACCGGTTAAACATCGGGTCTAATGTATACATTTTTGTAAACATCAGATCAATATATTGTTCAAATTTGTACGCAGTGATGTGCGGCTTATCGCAGAGTTTGTGTGAGTACTGTCACCAGGAAGTGTCCGGATTGTACCGGGTT
Source organism: Zobellella taiwanensis (assembly GCF_003012795.1). Classification (GTDB taxonomy): domain Bacteria; phylum Pseudomonadota; class Gammaproteobacteria; order Enterobacterales; family Aeromonadaceae; genus Oceanimonas; species Oceanimonas taiwanensis. The sequence goes on along the minus strand of NZ_PXYH01000001.1, from coordinate 256,334 downwards.
TGGGGCGGGCCCGTGCCGGAAACAGCACGGGAAGGGCGGGATCAGTAAATACGCCGGCGGATGCCGGTTCGCTCCAGGATCTTGACCGAAATCTCTTCCACCGAGTGATAGGTGGTATCGATAAAGGGGATGGCTTCCATGCGGAACAGCTTTTCCACCTGGCCGAGTTCGTAGCGGCACTGCTCGATGTCAGCATAGCGGCTGTCGGCCCGGCGCCGCTGGCGGATCTCCTGCAGCCGGTTGACGTCTATGGTCAGCCCGAACAGCTTGTGGCGGTTGGCCTTGAGCGCGGGGGGCAGGATCAGGCGGGCCATGTCCTGGTCGATAAAGGGGTAATTGGCCACCCGGATGCCGAACTGCAGCGCCAGGTACAGGCTGGTGGGGGTCTTGCCGCAGCGGGACACGCCCACCAGTATGATGTCGGCCTCGTCGTATTCCTTGGTGTTGACCCCGTCGTCGTTGTCCAGGGCATAGTTTACCGCGTCGATACGGGCGTCGTAGTGCTGCTTGTTTTCCATGCCGTGGGTGCGGTGGGTGCGCGGCTCGGCCCTGACCCCCAGTTGCTGCTCGATGGGCGCCACGAAGGTGTTGAGAAAGTCGTAGCACATGGCGTCGCTGGCGGTGATGATGTGCCTGAGACGGTCGTCCACTATGGTATGGAACACCAGCGGCTGCTTGCCGCTCTGGTGGTAGGCCTCGTTGATCCTGGCCTGCACTGCCCGCGCCTTGTCCTCGTCTTCCACGAAGGGGATGGTGAACTGCTCGAAGGGCAGGGGAAACTGGCTCAGCACCGCATGGCCGAACACTTCGGCTGTGATCGCCGTCCCATCGGAAACATAAAAAACCGTGTGCACAGGGCCTCCAGATCTCACTTTTAACATTTGTACCAGGTAAAACGTTTACCTGCTTTTTGGCGCCATTGTAGAATCATTCGGTGTGTGGGCCCACTATCCCAATAAAATTATAAGGGCCCGCTTATCCACACGGATACTAGGTGAAATACGGAAACCCCGAAAACTACTTTTGGAGACGTGGCAGTGCAGGAATACGTGATTTGGTACCAACAACTCGGCATGCATGACGTGGATCGGGTTGGCGGCAAGAATGCCTCCCTGGGCGAGATGATAAGCCAGCTGGCCGGCGCCGGCGTGTCGGTGCCCGGCGGCTTTGCCACCACCGCCTTTGCCTTTAACGAATTTCTGGAGCAAAGCGGGCTCAACGCCCGCATTCACGACCTGCTGGACCAGCTGGACGTGGACAACATCGCCGCCCTGGGCGAGGCGGGGCGCAGCATCCGCCAGTGGGTGATCGACACCCCCTTCCAGCCGGCGCTGGAAGCCGCCATCCAGCAGGCCTACGCCGAGCTGGCCGGCCAGGCCGGCAATGAAGCCTCCTTTGCGGTGCGCTCCTCCGCCACCGCCGAGGACATGCCCGACGCCTCCTTCGCCGGCCAGCAGGAAACCTTCCTCAACGTGCGCGGCCTGGACGCGGTGATGGTGGCCATCAAGCACGTGTTCGCCTCCCTGTTCAACGACCGCGCCATTTCCTACCGGGTGCACCAGGGCTACGACCACCGCGGCGTGGCCCTGTCCGCCGGCATCCAGCGCATGGTGCGCTCCGACATCGCCGCTTCCGGCGTGATGTTCACCCTGGACACCGAGTCCGGCTTCGATCAGGTGGTGTTCGTCACCTCCGCCTGGGGCCTGGGCGAGATGGTGGTGCAGGGAGCGGTCAACCCGGACGAATTCTACGTGCACAAACCGACCCTCAAGGCCGGCCGGCCGGCGGTGGTGCGCAAGACCCTGGGCTCCAAGCTGCAGAAGATGATCTACGCCAACGCCGAGGAACACGGCAAGCAGGTCGATATCAGGGAAACCAGCAAGGCAGAGCGCCGCCAGTTCTCGCTGACCAACGAGGAAGTGATGGAGCTGGCCAAGCAGGCGCTGATCATCGAGCAGCACTACGGCCGCCCGATGGACATCGAGTGGGCCAAGGACGGGGTCGACGGCCAGCTCTATATCGTCCAGGCGCGCCCGGAAACCGTGCGCAGCCGCCAGGACGCCAATGTGCTGGAGCGTTTCGCCCTCAATGAAAAGGGCCAGGTGGTGGCCGAGGGCCGGGCCATCGGCCACAAGATCGGTGCCGGGGTGGCCAAGGTCATCGACAGCATCGAGCAGATGGACGAGATCAAGGCCGGCGACGTGCTGGTGACCGACATGACCGACCCGGACTGGGAGCCGATCATGAAGCGGGCCGCGGCCATCGTCACCAACCGGGGCGGCCGTACCTGTCACGCCGCCATCATCGCCCGTGAGCTGGGCATTCCCGCCGTGGTGGGCTGTGGCGACGCCACCAGCCGCATCCGGGACGGCCAGGAAGTGACGGTTTCCTGCGCCGAGGGCGACACCGGCTTTATCTACGACGGCCGGCTCGAGTTCAAGGTGGCCACCTCGGAGGTGGGCTCCATGCCCCTGTCGCCGGTGAAGGTGATGATGAACGTGGGCAACCCGGACCGGGCCTTCGACTTCGCCCAGTTGCCCAACGCGGGCGTGGGCTTGGCCCGGCTCGAATTTATCATCAACCGCATGATCGGCGTGCATCCCAAGGCGCTGCTGGAGTACGACCGCCAGAGCCCCGAGCTCAAGCTCAAGATCGACGAGATGATTGCCGGCTACGACAGCCCGCGCGAGTTCTTCGTGGCCAAGCTGGCCGAAGGCATCTCGACCCTGGCCGCCGCCTTCTGGCCGGAGCGGGTTATCGTACGGTTGTCCGACTTCAAGTCCAACGAGTACGCCAACCTGCTGGGCGGTGATGCCTACGAGCCGGACGAGGAAAACCCCATGCTGGGCTTCCGCGGCGCCTCCCGCTACATCTCCGAGGACTTCCGCGACTGCTTCGCCATGGAGTGCGAGGCGATGAAGCGGGTACGGGGCGACATGGGTCTGACCAACGTCGAGATCATGATCCCCTTCGTGCGCACCCTGTCCGAGGCGGCCTCGGTCATCGACATCCTGGCCGAGAACGGCTTGAAACGCGGCGAGAACGGGCTCAAGGTGATCATGATGTGCGAACTGCCCTCCAACGCCCTGCTGGCGGACAAGTTCCTGGCCTACTTCGACGGCTTCTCCATCGGCTCCAACGACATGACCCAGCTTACCCTGGGCCTGGATCGGGACTCGGGCCTGGTGGCCGGCTCCTTCGACGAGCGGGACGAGGCGGTGAAGGCGCTGCTGTCCATGGCCATCCAGGCGGCGCGCAAGGCCGGCAAGTACGTGGGCATCTGCGGCCAGGGGCCCTCGGATCACGCCGACTTCGCCGCCTGGCTGGTGGAGCAGGGCATCGACTCCGTGTCCCTCAACCCGGACACGGTGATCGACACCTGGCTGTACCTGGCCGAGCACGTTAAGCACTGAGGCTCTGGTTACGCCAGCCTTCGAGGGGGAGGTTAAAGGGAACGGCTTCACGACCGATCAAATGCCATGGATGGCATCTGCCGAGCGTTACAGGGATGAACTTGAAGCGTGTCGTGAAGTTGGCCCTTTGGCCGACCCCTTGCGGAATGGACAGAGGGATCAGAATCATACCCAAAGGGCGCCTCGGCGCCCTTTTTGTTTGCGCTTCCCACCCACAGCGTTAAAATGCCCATCGCTTTTTACCCGGTCGCAGCCTACCCGGACAAAACAAGGACACAATCTATGAAAGCACTGCTGATCTGCTCCGGCGGATTTGACTCCGTCACGCTCGCTTACCGGCTGGCGGCGGACAATGCCCTCGGCGCCCTGCTGACCTTTGACTACGGTCAGCGCCACAAAAAAGAAATCGACGCCGCCCGCCTGTGTGCCGAGCGCCTCGGTGTGCCCCACCTGGTGATGGACATCGGCCATATCGGCCGTCAGCTCTCCGGCTCGGCCCTGACCGATGACATCGACGTGCCCCACGGCCACTACAGCGAAGAAAACATGAAGGTTACCGTGGTGCCCAACCGCAACGCCATCATGCTCACCATCGCCTTTGGCGTGGCCGCCGCCCGCGGCCTGGATACCGTCGCACTGGCGGTACACGGTGGCGATCACTTTATTTATCCCGACTGTCGCCCCGACTTTATTCGCCTGTTTGGTGACATGCAGGCCAAAGCGCTGGACGGCGTGGCCGAGGTGGCGCTGTTGGCGCCCTATGTGAATGCCGACAAGACCGAGATTGCCCGGGACGCGGCACGCTTCAATGTGCCGGTGGCCGAGACCTGGTCCTGCTACGAAGGCGGTGACATTCACTGCGGCCGTTGCGGCACCTGCGTGGAGCGCATCGAAGCCATGGCCCTGGCCGGCCTGGCGGATCCCACGCCCTATCAGGACGATCAGTTCTGGCGCGATGCGGTAGCGAGGGCGAAGTAATGTATACCATTAAAAAAGAGTTTCATTTCTCCGCCTCGCACCAGCTCAAGCAAATGCCCGATTGGCACCCCTGCGCCCGGCTGCACGGTCACAACTATGTGGTGGTGATCGAGCTGCAAAGCGAAACCCTGGATCAGTACGGCTTCGTGCGCGACTACCTCGAACTCAAGGCGTTCAAGGACTATATCGACGACAAGCTCGATCACCGCCATCTCAACGAGGTGCTGGGCGACGAATGTACCACCGCCGAGCGCCTGGCTCGTCATTTGTATGACTGGGCCTGCGAGCGCTGGCCCGAAGTGAGCGCGGTGGCGGTGTCGGAAACCCCCAAAACCTGGGCGGAATACCGGCCATGATCGCCATCAGCGAAATCTTCGGTCCCACCATTCAGGGGGAAGGGGCGCTCACCGGGGTGCCCACCGTGTTTGTGCGCACCGGCGGCTGTGATTTTCGCTGCAGTTGGTGCGACACCCTGTATGCGGTAGAGCCCCGCTTCAAGGCCGATTGGGCGCCCATGAGCGCCGAAGCCATCATGGCCGAGGTCGAGCGCCTGAGCGGAGGCCGGCCACTGCTGGTAACCCTTTCCGGCGGCAACCCGGCGCTGCAACCCCTGGGCGAGTTGCTGACCCTCGGCCACGCCAAGGGCTACACCTTTGCCATTGAAACTCAAGGGAGCAAGGTGCAGGACTGGTTTACCGAGCTGGATCACCTGACCCTGAGCCCCAAGCCGCCGTCCGCCGGCATGGCCTTCAGCCAGCACCGGTTCGACGCCTGTCTGGCCGCCGCCGGCGCCCACACCCAGGTCACCCTCAAGCTGGTGATTGCCGACGAAGCCGACTACCAGTGGGCGCGGGATTTTGCCGCCCGCTATCCGCAACTGCCGCTGACCCTGCAGCCCTGCAACCCGGCGCCGGCCACCCCCGACGAGCCGGAGCGGGCAACCGACCTCGACGCCCTCAACGCCCGGTTGCGCTGGCTGGTGGACAGAGTCACCGCCGATGGCTGGTTTGAGGCCCGGGTGCTGCCCCAGTTGCACGTGATCATCTGGAACAACGAACGGGGCGTGTAAGCCGAGAAATCCATTGCCTGTTTGAATCCCCTTGAATAATATGGACGTCTAAACGTCCATAGAGGGCGTTATTCGATTCAACAAGGAGTGCTTATGTCCCGTATTTCCCGCGCCCTGCCATGGCTGGCATTGTCATTGTGTTCGTTTCCGCTGCTGGCGGTGGACCAGCAGCAAAAGGAGATCGTCATCGGCACCACGGTCGGCGATTTCGCCGACATGGTGACCGAATCGATCAAACCCCAGCTGGAAGCCCTGGGTTACAGCGTGAAACTGGTGGAATTCACCGATTATGTCATGCCCAACCTGGCGCTGGCGGAAGGCGCGCTGGATGTGAACTGCTTCCAGCACCGTCCCTACCTCGAGACCTTCAGCAAGGACAGGGGACTGGAGCTGAGCCCCATCACCCAGGTGCCCACCGGACCCATGGGACTCTATTCCGGCCGGCTGGATGCCCTGGAGCAGCTGGCCAGGGGCAGTACCGTCGCCATCCCCAACGATCCCACCAACCAGGCCCGGGCCTTGCTGATGCTGGAAGACATGGGCTGGATCAAGCTTAAGAGCGGCATAGATCCCCTGCGGGCCAGCGAGTTCGATGTGGCGGAAAACCCCAAGGGCATCCGGCTGGTGCCGCTGGAGGCGGCACAGTTGCCGCGTTCGCGCCAGGATGTGGACTTCTCGGTGATCAACGGCAACTACGCCGCCTCCAGTGGCATTCCGTTCAGCGAAGGTCTCTTTCTGGAGCGCAGTTACGATTTTATCAACTGGGTGGTGGTGCGCAGCGAAGACAAGGACAAGGCCTTTGTGCAGGACGTGATTGAGGCCTATAACAGCGAGGCGTTCAAGGACTATGCCAGCAAACGCTTTGAAGGCTACAAGTACCCCGAATCCTGGCATGAATAAACCCAGAGAATTCCATATTGATGTGCATGGCCGCCGGCTGGCGGTGGTGGAGTGGGGCGACCCGAATGGCATCCCCCTGGTGGCGCTGCACGGCTGGCTGGACAACGCGGCCAGCTTTACCCCCCTGGCGCAGCGGTTGCCCGGTGTGCGGCTGATTGCCCCGGATCTGGCCGGCCATGGCCATTCCGATCACCAGGCGCCGGGCCAGCCCTATTACATCTGGGACAATGTGGCCGATGTGCTGGCCCTGCTGGACGCCCTTGAGCTGAAACAGGTGGCATTGCTGGGCCATTCCATGGGGGCCAGCGTGGCCACCCTGTTCGCCGGCGCCTTTCCCGAGCGGGTCAGCCGGCTATTTTTGCTGGACGGTCTGGTTCCTCACGATTATGCCGCCGATACCCTGCCGGAACAGCTGGCCGCCGCTCTGGAAAAGGCCAAACGCCAGCGTCGCCGTGGCCCACGCTGCTATCCGGATTTTGAAAGCGCGGTGACGGCACGCATGAACAGCCGCTGGCCGGTCAGCCGGGAAGCGGCCCGGCTGTTGCTGGCCCGGGGCATGGAGCAAACCGCTGAAGGCTGGCTGTGGCGCCACGATGGCGCACTGGTGCTGCCCTCTGTGGTGCGGCTGTGCGAGGCGCAGATCACCGCCTTTGTGCGCCGGCTGAGCATGCCGGTGTGGCTGATGATGGCAACGCAGGGCATTGGCCTGGATCGGGTAGCGCCTTGGCTTGAGTTGATCCCCGGATTGGAGCTTGAGGTGCTTGCCGGCGGCCATCACCTGCATATGGAAGAAAAGCCGGCCGGGTTGATTGCCGGCCGGCTTAATACATGGCTGGGCCGGGACTAACCCGGCCCGGCTGGTTGCTCAGTAGCCCAGGTAGGCGGCGGCCACCATCATGACCCAGCAGAGTACGTAGATGGGCACCATGATGGGCACAATGACAGGCAGCCATTGAGCGTAGGACACTCGCCCCAGCGCGAGCATGGCCAGAATGCCGCCCGCGGTGGGAATAAACAGGTTGGTCAGGCCATCGCCGATCTGGAACGCTGTGACCATCAACTGGCGGCTCATGCCGATCAGATCAGCCACCGGGATCAGTATCGGCATGGTGATCAGTGCTTGGGCCGAGCCGCTGGGAATAAACAGATTTATGATGCCCTGAATGATGCTGGTCAGCACGGCGGCCACAGCCACAGGGGTTCCCTCAAGGATGGCGCTCAGGGATTTGACGATGGTGTCAATCACGTGGGCATCCTGCAAAATTACCGGGATCGAGGCCGCCAGGCCAATCACCAGGGCGCCGGAGGTGACCGAGGCCGCGCCTTCCATCATGCGCTTGACCAGTTGGTTGGCAGTCATGCCCGATGCAAAGCCGATCACGATTGCCATCATCAGGAAGATGGCGGTAATTTCCTTGATGTACCAGCCGCGGGTGAACACGCCTGTCACCAGGATGGCCAGGCCGATCAAAAAAATACCGAGAATCGTCAGATCCTGGCGTGACAGCCGGTATTCATGCAGCGGTTTGCTCATTTCGGCCGGTTGGTCGTCATGGAACTCCATTTTGACCACGCGCAGGCAGAGATAGGCTGACAGCAAGGCCAGTGACGTCAGTACCATCAGCAGACGCAGGCTCCAGCCTGAGAACAGTGGCAGTTCGCCAATGCTCTGGGCCACACCCACGGTGTAGGGGTTGATCGGCGACAGGGCAAAACCGATACCGATGCCGCCAACGGCCATGGTAACCCCCACCAATCGGGAGCAGCCAATGGCCGCCGCCACCAGCACACCCAGCGGCACCAGGGCGATATTGTTTTCGCCACCCACGGCCACCCCGAAGAAGCCATAGATAAAGGTACCCAGCACGATGATCAGGTTGCGGCTCCGCAGGCTGTTGCCAGCACCAACCTTGTTGGCGGCCACGCCGACCATGTTTTCCAGCGCGCCCGTGCTTTGCAGCACATGAAAGAGGCCGCCGGCGATAAACACAATAAACAGAAACGGGGAGGCATTGATCATGCCCTGGGGAATGGCCAGGAACAGATCGAAGAAATGTAGCGGAGCCGTTTCCGCCAGCAACTGGAAGGAGTCGGGAATCACCCGGTTTCTGCCGTCCACGAGCTCGCGGGCGAACTCGCCAGCGGGAATGATAAAGGTCAGCAGGTATACCGCGACCAGCACCATGAAGATTAACACCATGGGATCGGGAAACTCGTTAAACCACTTGCGTTGCTTCTTATCGCTCCCGGCACGGGGGTGGGGCTGGTTCATGTCTCTCTCCTTGTTATCGCTCCCGGCACGGGGATGGGGCTGGTTCATGTGTCTCTCCTTGAAAATGAAGGGCATTGGCAATTGAACGCCATTGTCAGGGCTGTACCGACTGATCGAAATAACGGGAGATCAGCTTCACCAGAAAGGTGGCGGCGGTTTCCATACAGTCGTCGTTAAAGTCGTAATGGGGGTTATGCAGGCTGCAGGGCCCCAGCCGGGCGCCGGCCTGGTGGCCGTTGTCGCCATTACCGACCAGGAAGTAACAGCCGGGCACCTGCTCCAGAAAGTAGGCGCAGTCTTCACTGCCGGTCAGGGGGGCGGTGGGTGCCTCGACATGGTCGTTGCCGAACTGTTCCCGGGCGGTCTCGACCGCGAGGCGAGTCATGGCCGGATCATTCATCAGCACCGGGTAGCCGCGCTGGTAGTCTATGTTGCACTGGCAGTCGAAGGCTTCGGCCTGGGACCGGGCCAGGGTGCGAATACGGCGTTCTAGGGTGTCGCGCACCCCGGGATCCAAGGTGCGAATGGTGAGCTCCAGCTCGGCGGTGTTGGGGATCACGTTGGCAGAGGTGCCCGCCTGCATGCGGCCAACGCTGATCACCGAGACCAGACTGGGATCCACATTGCGGCCAACAATGCTTTGCAGGGCCAGTACGGTGGCCGCCGCCGGCAGGGTGGGATCCCGGGACAGCTGGGGCAGGGCGCCGTGACCGCCCTTGCCGACGAAGGTCAGTCTGGCGGTATCTGACGAGGCCATAAAGGCGCCTTCGCGAAAGCAGAGCTTGCCCACGGGCACACCGGGAAAGTTATGCAGGGCAAAAAGCGCATCGCAGGGAAAGCGCTCGAACAGGCCTTCTTCGAGCATGCGTTGGGCGCCGCCGCCGCCGCCCAGCTCCTCGGCCGGTTGGAAAATCAGGGTCAGGGTACCGCTGCCGGACAGCCCTTGTTCCCGCTGGCGGCGGGCCATGGTTTCGGCCACACCCAGCAGAATGGCGGTGTGGCCGTCATGACCGCAGGCATGCATCTTGCCATCGACCTGGCTGGCCCAGGGCAAGCCGGTGGCCTCTTGAATGGGCAAGGCATCCATGTCGGCGCGCAGGCCCAGGCGAAGGCCGGGCTCATCGCCCCAGCGCAGTATTCCGACGACACCAGTGATGGCAATGCCGGTATGCACTTCATAGCCCCATTCCCGCAGTTGTGCCGCGACCAGCCGGCTGGTGGAGAACTCTTCAAAACCCAGCTCCGGGTGCTGATGGATTTGGTGGCGCCAGGCCTTCATCCGCTCGAGGGCTGCTTTATCATTCGCATTCATTGTCATAATACTCACCGGCTGACACAATATTTCATCTATGGCTCGCAATAATGTCAGCCGTTGGTGATAGAAAAAAGGCAGTAATTTTTGCCTGGTGACAACTTTTGGTAATCATGTGATATGAAAGATCATCAGCTAAGGGCTCTGGTAAAAGTGGCCGAAGAAGGCTCCATTCGTGGTGCAGCCAGGGCACTTAACCTGAGCCAGAGCGCCCTGACCAAGGCGCTGCGGGAGCTGGAGGGCGATCTGGGTACCCAGTTGCTTATCCGCAGTTATCGCGGGGTTGAATTTACGCCCGCCGGCAAGACGTTGCTGAGCCGGGCACGCCTGGCCTTGTCTACCCTGGACAGGGCGCGCAATGAAATTCGCTGGTTGCGGGGGGGCGCCGGGCTCAAGGTTACCGCTGCCGTGACCACGGCCGTTGCCTCGACGGCCTTGCCAACGGTATTGAACGAGTTTGAGCGGGAATTTCCGGATGTCAGTCTGAAGTTTGTGGAAGGCATGCTGACCACGGTATTGCCCGGCCTGCTGGAAGGACACCTAGACTTTGCCATTGCCGTGGCCGAGCCGGAACAGCTGCCCTACGAGATCGCCTTCGAGCCCCTGACGCGTATCTTTTCCGAGCCGGTGGCGCGGGAAGGGCATCCGTTACTGGCCGCTACCGACTGGTCACAGATGGTGGATGCCCGCTGGGTGCTGAACCTGACCACCGGGAGTTCGGCCCAGCAGCTGGTGAGCTGGCTCGATACACAGGGAGGGTCGCTGTCACAGCGCATTGTGCATTGTGATTCGCCCTTGCTGATGGTGGAGTTGATCCGCCGTACCGATCTGGTGGGCTTTGGCCCGCGGGTATTTTTTGAGGATCCGCTGTCCGGTTGCGGACTGTCCTGTTTTGATTCTCTGCCCAGATTTCCGGCTCACGCGCTGGGCTTGCTTACCCTCAGGGGAGTACCGCTAAACTTGGGAGCGGAGCGCCTGGTCAGCCTGTTCCGACGCCGGATCACCGAACTGGAGCTGGTGCCCTCAGCTTAGAGCCAGGGGATATAAATAGAGGAGAGTGAATAACGTGCGGGGATGAAGCGAGCAGAGCTATTACAACGGCAGCGTATCCTGAGGCGGAATATTCTGTTGTTCGAGCTCTAGCTCCAGTTGTTTTTTGCGGGCGGCGGCCAGCACCCGGCGCTTGCGGTCCTGGCACAGGCGGATGACGTCGCGACGCTGGGCCGGGGTGAACGCCAGCCAGTTGAAGCGCTCTTCCCGGCTGCGAAAGCAGCCCTTGCAGTAGCCTTTGTTGTTGGCCTGGCAGACGCCGATGCAGGGGCTGGGGACATCAAAAAACTCCAGTTGCTCCATTAGCCGCCTCCCTGTTTCTGCTTTCACTGGAGCATATTCCGGTGTTTTTTACAACAAATCCCGCAGCCGGTACCAGGCCATGGCCAGCACCAGGGCCGGGGTGCGCAGCAGCCGGCCGCCGGGAAAATCCGGGTGGGGGATGCGCCCGAACAGATCGAAGCGCTCGGCCGAGCCGGCGATGGCCTCGGCCATCAGGGTGCCGGCCATGCCGGTGAGGGCGATGCCGTGGCCGGAAAAGCCCTGGGCGAAATAGACATTGCCGTCGAGGCGGCCGAAGTGGGGCGCCCGGTTCATGGTGATGCCCACATAGCCGCCCCAGGTGTATTGCTGCTTCACGCCCTGCAACTGGGGAAAGACCTGGCGCAGCCGCTTGCCCATGGCGTCCGCCAGGTTGAGGGGATCCAGCCGGGAGTAGCTGACCCGGCCGCCGAACAGCAGCCGGTGGTCGGCGCTCAGGCGGAAATAGTCGAGCACGAAGTTGATATCGGCCACCGCCATGTTGTTGCGGATAAGCTCCCGGGCGCGCGTTTCACCGAGCGGCTCGGTGGCGGTGATATAGGTGCCCACCGGCATGATTTTGCGCTCTATCTCGGGGACTATGCCCTCGAGGTAGGCATTGCCGCACAGCAGCAGGTGCCGGCAGCGTACCTTTCCCCTGGGGGTATGGGCCACCGGGGTGGCGCCCCGCTCGACGCGGGTGACCGGGCTGTGTTCGAAAAAGCGCGCGCCGGCCCCGGCCGCGGCCCTGACCAATCCCAGGGTGTAGTTGAGCGGGTGCACATGGCCGCTGTTGGGGTCATAGAGGCCGCCCAGGTAGGCATCGCTGGCCAGTTGGCCGCGCACCCGCTCCCGGCTCCACAGCTCGAGCGGCTCGTAGCCAAAGTCCCGGCGCAACTCCCGGGCCCAGCCTTCCAGCTCGGTCATGTGGCGCGGTTTTACCGCGGCGTGCAGATGGCCGTCGGCCAGATCGCAGTCGATGGCGTGTTCCCGGATGCGCCGGCGCATCAGCGTCATGGCCTCGAGGGAGATGTCCCACAGGGCCCGGCTTGCCTCCATCCCCACCAGCCGGGTGAGCTTGGCCTGATCGCAGGCGTAGCCGAAGATCATCTGGCCGCCGCTGCGCCCCGAGGCGCCCCAGCCCGCCAGCCTGCCTTCCAGCACCGCCACCTTGTAGCCGCGCTCGGCCAGGGCCAGCGCCGCCGAGGCGCCGGTAATGCCGGCGCCGACGATGCAGACATCCACCTCCAGAGACTCTTCCAGCGGCGGATAGCTCAGGGCCAGGTTGGCCGAGGCGGCATAGTAGGAATCGGCGTGCTGTTGCATAAAGGCTCCAAATGGCTAAACCAGATGTTGATACCACTGGTATTCCAGCGGGGTGACGTGCTGGTCGAACTCGGCCAGCTCGTGGCGTTTGTTGATCAGGTAGGCACGGTGAAAATCCTTGCCCAGGTACTGGGACAGCCGGTGCGACTGGGCGAAGCGATCGAGGGCATCCTGCCAGCGGTAGGGCAGCAGTTGCAAGTCGAGCTTGTTGGCGTCGCCCTGGATGGGGGCGGGGGGACGCAGTTGCTCGCTGATGCCGTGGTCGATGGCGGCGAGAATGGCGGCGACCACCAGATAGGGGTTGGCGTCGGCGCCGGCCACCCGATGCTCGAGCCGGGTGCTGCCCTTGTCGCCGGAGGGGATGCGCAGGGCCACGGTGCGGTTGTCGAAGCCCCAGCTGGCGTGCAGCGGCACATACATGTGCGGCTGCAGCCGGCGGTAGGAGTTGGCGTTGGGGGCGAACAGCGCCATGCACTCGGGCAGCATGCTGAGGTTGCCGGCAATGGCCTGGCGCAGCAGCTCGTGATCCTCGGCAAAGACATTGTTGCCGGCCTCGTCGAGCAGGCTGACGTGGATGTGCATGCCCGATCCGGCCTGGCCGTTATAGGGCTTGGCCATAAAGGTGGCATACATGCCTTCCTTGATGGCGATGGCCTTGATCGCCCGCTTGAGCAGTATCGCCTGGTCGCAGGCGGCGACGGCATCGTGCTGGTGGGTGAGGTTGATTTCAAACTGGCCCGGGGCGTATTCCGCCACCGCGTTGTCGGCGGGGATCTGCTGCATTTCGCATACTTCCGCCACCCGCACCAGAAAGTCTTCCCAGCTGTCGAGGTCGTCCAGGGAATAGACCTGGGTGTCGTGCATGCGTTCGTCGGTGCCCGGCAGTATGGGCGGCTGGGGCAGGCCGTCCGGGCCTTCCTTCTGATCCACCAGGTAGAACTCCAGCTCCACCGCCACGCAGGGCCGCAGGCCCTTGTCGAGCAGGCGCTGGGTCACCTTTTGCAGCACATGGCGCGGATCGGCGAAGAAGGGGCTGCCGTCGCTTTCTTCCATGGTCATCAGGATCTGGCCGGAAGGGGTTTTGTGCCAGGGCACCGGGGCCAGGGTGTGGGGCAGCAGCCGGCAGATGCGATCGCTGTCGCCCTGGGCGAAGCCGAGCCCGGTTTCCTCCACCGTCTGGCCGGTGATATCGAGGGCGAATACCGAGGCGGGCAGGCTGATGCCGTCGCGCAGCGCCTTTTCCAGGGCGCTGGTCTGGATACGCTTGCCCCTGAGCACACCGTTGATGTCGCACAGCATGAGGTCGACGGACTGGTAGTCACTCCAGGGGGTTTTGGGTTGATGGGGGTGGCGGGCACCCTGAGGCTTGTGCATAAGTTCTTCCTTAAACGAGCGAACCGACCGTTACCCTGTCAGGTAAGCATGAAATTGTGTGTTTAATATATGGATAATTTTGTTAAATTCGATCTCGATCCCGTTTACATTTGCGCCGGCAGACTTTTCCTTTGCGATTAATCAATTCCTATGTCTAGCATATTTTTACGCAAGTATGGACTATGCTAGCGATTGTGTTCCAAACCATGAGCCTGGGTTATGAGTGTTCAAGATCCCGAAAAGCGTGATATGGAATGGCTGCGGCTGTGGATGCAGCAACACGCCATCACCGAAGTGGAATGCCTGCTGCCGGATTTCACCGGCAACGCCCGCGGCAAGATACTGCCGGCGAGCAAGTTCCTGAAGGAAGGCGGCATGCGGCTGCCGGAGAACATCTTCCTGCAGACGGTCAACGGCGACTGGCCGGAAGACGACAATATCGACTGGACCGAGCGGGACATGGAGCTGCACGCGGACATCAATACCCCGCGGCTGGTGCCCTGGGCCAGCGAGCCCACCGCCCAGGTGATCCACGACTGTTTCGACGCCGCCGGCCAGCCGGTGGACATAGCCCCGCGCAGCGTGCTGCGCCGGGTGCTCAAGCTCTACGAGGAGCAGGGCTGGCGGCCGGTGGTGGCGCCGGAGCTGGAGTTCTTCCTGGTCAAGAAAAACGAGGACTGGGACTATCCGCTGGAGCCGCCCATCGGCCGCAACGGCCGGCCCGAAACGGCGCGCCAGTCGTTCAGCATCGACGCGGTCAACGAATTCGACCCCATTTTCGAGGACATGTACGACTACTGCGAAGCCCAGGAGCTGGAGGTGGACACCCTGATCCACGAGTCCGGCGCGGCCCAGATGGAGGTCAACTTCATCCATGGCGATGCCCTGGACCTGGCGGACCAGGTGTTCCTGTTCAAGCGCACCATGCGCGAGGCGGCGATGCGCCACAATGTGTACGCCACCTTTATGGCCAAGCCGATGAAAAACGAACCGGGCAGCGCCATGCATATCCACCAGAGCCTGGTGGATGCCGAGGGCAACAACCTGTTCGCCAACCCGGACGGCAGCCACAGCGAGCGGTTTTTGCACTATATCGGCGGCATGCAGCGTTATATCCCGAGCGCCGTGGCGCTGTTTGCGCCCAACGTCAATTCCTACCGCCGGCTGGCCTTTGGCGACTCGGCGCCGCGCAATATGGCCTGGGGCGAGGACAACCGCACCGTGGGCCTGCGGGTGCCGCGCTCGGGGCTGGCCGACCGGCGTATCGAAAACCGCTTTGCCGGCGCCGATGCCAACCCCTACCTGGCCCTGGCGGCCAGCCTGGCCTGCGGCTACCTGGGCATGATGCAACAGCTCAAGCCCACCGAGCAGGTCAAGGGCAGCGCCTATAACATGCCCTTCGGCCTGGCGCGCAGCCTGGAGGAGGCCCTGCTCGAGCTGGAACAATGCGACGAGCTGTGCCAGATCCTGGGTCCGCGTTTCGTCAACGCCTTTATTTCCGTCAAACGCAAGGAATACGAGGCCTTCTTTACGGTGATCAGCGCCTGGGAGCGGGAGTTCCTGCTGCTGAACGTGTAAGTCAAACAACGGAGTCTGTTATGCCAGAGCAACAAGGAAGTCGGCTGCAACAGCTGGACGCGGCCCATCATCTGCATCCCTTCACCGACAGCCAGGCGCTGCACCGCAAGGGCGCCCGGGTGATCGACCGGGGCGAGGGGGTCTATCTGTGGGACGCCGACGGCAACCGCATCCTCGACGGCATGGCCGGGCTGTGGTGCGTCAACCTGGGCTATGGCCGGGAAGAACTTATCCAGGCCGCCGAGCGCCAGTTGCGCCAGCTGCCCTATTACAACCTCTTTTTCCAGACCACCCATCCCAGGGCCACCGAGCTTGCGGCCACCCTGGCCGGGCTTTTGCCCGGCGACATGCAGCATGTGTTTTTCACCGGCTCGGGGTCGGAATGCAACGACACCGTGGTGCGCATGGTACGCCACTACTGGGCCGTCCAAGGCCGGCCCGAGCGCAAGGTGATCATCAGCCGGCACAATGCCTACCACGGTTCCACCCTGGCCGGCGCGTCGCTGGGGGGCATGAAGCCGATGCACGCCCAGGGCGGGTTGCCGCTGCCCGACATAGTGCACATCGACCAGCCCTACCATTTCGGTGAAGGCCAGGGCCAGGATCCGCACGCCTTCGGACTGGAGCGGGCCCGCCAGCTTGAGCGCAAAATCCTGGAACTGGGGCCCGAGCGGGTGGCGGCCTTTATCGCCGAGCCCATCCAGGGCGCGGGCGGCGTTATTATCCCGCCCGACAGCTACTGGCCCGAAATCCAGCGCATCTGCCGGCAGTACGACATCCTGCTGGTGGTGGACGAGGTGATTTGCGGCTTCGGCCGCACCGGGCACTGGTTTGCCTGCGAACACTACGGGCTTGAGCCCGACCTGATGTGCATGGCCAAGGGCATTACCTCGGGCTATATGCCCCTGGGGGCGGTGGCGGTGGGGCCAAGGGTGGCCGGCGGCCTGATTGACGGCGGCGAGTTTTTCCACGGCTTCACCTATTCCGGCCACCCGGTGGCCTGCGCCGTGGCCCTGGCCAACATAGCGGTGATGCGGGATGAAAAAATAGTCGAACGAGTCCACACTGATACGGGTCCCTACCTGCAGCAGCGCTGGGCCAGCCTGGCCGACCACCCCCTGGTCGGCGAAACCCGGGGCCTGGGCCTGGTGGCGGCGCTGGAGCTGGTGGCCGACAAAAGCGACAACCGGCGCTTCCCGGGCGAGCGGGGGGCGGGCGTGATCTGCCGTGAACACTGCTTCGGCCTGGGACTGGTGATGCGGGCGGTGGGCGATACCATGATTATCTCGCCCCCCCTGGTGATCAGCCGGGCCGAGATTGACGAGCTGGTCGACAAGGCCCGCCGGGCGCTGGATTTGACTTACCAGACACTGAATCACTGACAAGGACGGAGAAACACCATGGCGAACAAACTGCAACAGGGTTTTCGGCTGGGCCTGCTGGCCAGCGGCGTGGGGCTGGCGCTGAGCGCCCAGGCCCAGGAGCCGGCCCAGGTCAACTTCTATAACTGGTCCGACTATATCGCGGAAGACACCCTGGCCAACTTTACCCGGGAAACCGGCATCCAGGTCACCTATGACGTGTTCGACTCCAACGAGGTGCTGGAGGCCAAGCTGCTGGCGGGCAACACCGGTTTCGACGTGGTGGTGCCGACCGGCGACTTTATGGGCCGGCAAATCCAGGCGGGTGCCTTCCTCGAACTCGACAAGTCCAAGCTCGGCAATTACGGCAACCTGGATCCCAGGATCATGGCCTTGCTGGCGGAGAAGGATCCGGACAACAAGTTCGGCGTACCCTACCTGTGGGGTACCACCGGCATCGGTTACAACGTCGACAAGGTTAAGGAAGCGCTGGGGGCGGAGGCGCCGGTGGACTCCTGGGACCTGGTGATGAAACCCGAAAACCTGGAAAAACTCAGCCAGTGCGGGGTCGCCTTCCTCGATGCCCCCACCGAAATTTTCGCCGCCGCCCTCAATTACCAGGGGCTGGATCCCAACAGTACCGAGGTCGCCGACTACAACGGTCCGGCCACCGAGCTGATGCTGAGCCTGCGGCCCCATATCACCTATTTCCATTCCTCCAAATACATCAACGATCTGGCCAACGGCGACATCTGTGTGGCGGTGGGCTGGTCCGGCGACATCCTGCAGGCGCGGGACCGGGCCGACGAGGCGGATCAGGGGGTCAATGTGGCCTACAGCATTCCCAAGGAAGGTGCCCTGATGTGGTTCGACATGCTGACCATTCCCCGCGATGCCAAGCACCCGGACAACGCCCACAAGCTCATCGACTACCTGATGAAGCCCGAGGTGATCGCCGGGGTATCCAACTATGTGGCCTACGCCAATGCCAACAGCGCCGCCAAGGCCTTCGTGGATGAGGAAATCCTGAACGATACCGGCATCTATCCCACCGAGGAGGCGGCGGCCAAGCTCTACACCGCCAAGATACTGCCCCAGAACGTCAACCGGGTGATCACCCGGGCCTGGACCCGGGTCAAGACCGGTCGCTGACGGTTGCGGGGTGCCCGCGGGCACCCCGCCTTAGTTTCGCAAGGAGGTGAACATGCCGGAAAACGATACCCAGGCCGCGTCGGCGCAGGCCAGGCCCTTCCTCGAAATCCGCGGCATCAGCAAGTTGTTCGACGGCCAGCCGGCGGTGGACGACGTCAGCCTCAGCATCCGGCGCGGCGAGATTTTCGCCCTGCTCGGGGCCTCGGGTTGCGGCAAGTCGACCCTGCTGCGCATGCTGGCCGGCTTCGAGCAGCCGAGCAAGGGCGAGATCCTGCTCGACGGCGTCGACATCGCCGAGGTGCCGCCCTATGAGCGGCCCATCAATATGATGTTCCAGTCCTATGCCCTGTTTCCCCATATGACGGTGGAGGCCAATATCGCCTTCGGCCTCAAGCAGGACAGGCTGCCCCGGGCGGAGATCGCCGAACGGGTGGAGCAGATGCTCAGGCTGGTGCACATGGAGGATTACGCCCGGCGCAAGCCCCACCAGCTTTCCGGCGGCCAGCGCCAGCGGGTGGCCCTGGCGCGCAGCCTGGCCAAGCGGCCCAAGCTGCTGTTGCTGGACGAGCCCATGGGGGCGCTCGACAAGAAGCTCAGGGAAGAAATGCAGCTCGAACTGGTCAACATCATCGAAAAGGTGGGGGTGACCTGCGTCATGGTGACCCACGACCAGGAAGAGGCCATGACCATGGCCGGGCGCATCGCCATCATGAACAAGGGCCGGCTGGTGCAGGTGGGCGATCCCCTGGATGTGTACGAGTATCCCAATTGCCGCTACAGCGCCGAGTTTATTGGCTCGGTCAATGTGTTCGACGGCGTGCTGGCGGCCAACGATACCGACAGCGCCGAGGTGCGTTGCCCGGATCTGGCGCAGCCGCTGCGGATTAACCACGGCCTGTCCATCGCCGAGGGACTGCCGCTGATGATAGCGGTGCGCCCGGAAAAAATGCACCTCAGCCTGGTGCAACCGCTGGAAGAGGCCAACTGGCTGGCCGGCGTGGTGGACGAGATAGCCTACCTGGGCGGCCTGTCCATCTATCATGTGCGGCTGGCCTCGGGCAAGCGCATCCTGGCGACCCTGCCCAATGTGGACCGCCAGCGCAAGGGGGCCCCCACCTGGGGCGATACCGTCTTTTTGCGCTGGGAGGCGGACAGTTGCGCCGTCCTGCTGATCTAGGGAGCTGAACATGAACACCCGAGCCCGACTGCGCGCCGGCCGGCGGCTGGTTATCGCCCTGCCGTATACCTGGCTGCTGCTGTTTTTCCTGATCCCCTTTCTTATCGTATTCAAGATCAGCCTGTCCCAGGCGGCCCTGGCGATACCGCCCTACAGCCAGGTGATCAGCTATGCCAACGAACAACTGAACATAGTGCTGTCGTTCAGCAATTATCTGTTCCTGCTCAGCGACAGCCTCTATCTCCAGTCCTACCTGCAGTCGCTCAAGGTGGCGGCCATCTCCACCCTGCTGTGCCTGCTGATCGGCTTTCCCCTGGCCTGGGCCATTGTCCATTCGCGGCCTTCCACCCGCAATGTGCTGCTGATGCTGGTGATACTGCCGTCCTGGACGTCCTTCCTGATCCGGGTCTACGCCTGGATGGGCATCCTCGGCAACAACGGCTTTCTCAACAATCTGCTGCTCTGGCTGGGGGTGATCGACAGCCCCCTGCAGATCCTCAACACCAACACCGCCGTCTATATCGGCATCGTCTACGCCTACCTGCCGTTTATGGTGCTGCCCCTGTATACCGCCCTGATGCGGCTCGACTATTCCCTGGTGGAGGCGGCGGCGGACCTGGGTGCCCGGCCCTGGAAAACCCTGCTGACGGTGATAGTGCCCCTGATCAAGGGCGGCATCATTGCCGGCTCCATGCTGGTGTTTATCCCGGCGGTGGGCGAGTTTGTCATCCCCGAACTGCTCGGCGGCCCCGATACCCTGCTGATCGGGCGGGTGCTGTGGCAGGAGTTCTTCAACAACCGGGACTGGCCGATAGCGGCGGCGGTGGCCAGCATCATGCTGCTGCTGCTGATGGTGCCCATCATGTGGTTTCACCGCAACCAGCGCAAAGAGATGGAGGGCTGAACCATGAACAGCATTCCCGTCAGCCGCTCCCGGCTGCGTCCCCTGATCCTGCTGCTCGGCTTCGGTTTTCTTTACCTGCCGATGCTGATCCTGATCGTGTACTCCTTCAACAGTTCCCGCCTGGTCACGGTGTGGGCCGGCTGGTCGACCCAGTGGTACGGCGAGCTGTTCCGGGACGAGATGATGATGCAGGCGGTGGGCCTGAGCCTGACCATCGCCTTTCTGGCCGCGTCCGCCGCCGTGGTGCTGGGCACCGTGGCCGGCTTCGTGCTGACCCGCATCGGCCGCTTTCGCGGCGAGAACGGTTTTGCCTTTATGATCACGGCACCCCTGGTGATGCCCGAGGTGATCACCGGCCTGTCGCTGTTGCTGCTGTTCGTGGCCCTGGGGGATTTGTTCGGCTGGCCCGCCCAGCGGGGCATGGGCACCATCTGGATTGCCCATGTTACCTTCTGCACCGCCTATGTGGCGGTGGTGGTCAGCTCCCGGCTGCGCGAGCTGGACCGTTCGGTGGAGGAGGCGGCCCTGGATCTGGGCGCCCGGCCGCTCAAGGTGTTCTTCGTGATCACCCTGCCGATCATCGCGCCGGCCATCATCGCCGGCTGGCTGCTGGCCTTTACCCTGTCCCTCGACGACCTGGTGATCGCCAGCTTCGTGTCCGGGCCCAACGCCACCACCCTGCCGATGGTGGTGTTCTCCAGCGTGCGCCTGGGGGTCAGCCCCAAGATCAACGCCCTGGCGACCCTGATCATTCTGATTGTCTCGCTGGTGACCTTTGTCGGCTGGTGGCTGATGGCCCGGGCCGAGCAGCGCCGGGCGCAGGAAGCGGCCGCGGCACGGGCCGCCTGAACGGGAGGAGGGAAGTGATGGAACTGGCGGAACGACTGAAGTGGCTGCGCCAGCGCCACGGCCTGTCCCAGCGCGAGCTGGCCAAGCGCGCCGGGGTCAACAACAGCCTGATCTCGCAGATCGAGCAGGAGGCGGTCAATCCTTCGGTGGCCACCCTGAAGCGGGTACTGGACGGCTTTCCCATCTCCATGGGGGAGTTCTTCAGCCTGGAGCGGGCGCCGCTGAGGCCGGTGTTCTTTCGTGGCGAAGAGCTGGTGTCCATGAACAGCGGCGAGGTACAGATGTGGCTGGTGGGGCCCCTGCACGGACGCCGGCTGGCGCTGCAACGGGAATGCTATCCACCCGGTGCCGATACCGGGCCGGAGATGCTCAGCAACGAGGCCGAGGAGGCGGGGCTGGTGCTGAGCGGGGAAATTGAAGTCACCGTGGGTGGGCAGCGCTGCCTGTTGCGTGCGGGCGATGGCTACTATTTCGATACCCGCCAGCCCCACCGTTTTCGCAACCTCGGCAGCGAAAGCTGCGAACTGGTGTCGGCGGCCACGCCGCCGACCTTTTGAACCAGGCTCAGAACGAGGGCGGGGTGTTGGCGGAGATCATCTCCAGCGCCTCTTCACCGATGCTGACAAAGCGATGGGGCCGGGTGCTGTCGAAATAATAACCGTCGCCCGGGCCCAGCTCGTATTGCTCCTGATCCACGAACAATCTCAGTCGGCCCCGGATCACCACGCCGCACTCCTGGCCGGCATGGCTGAGCGGCTCGGGGCCGGTGTCGGCGCCCACCGCCATGGTTTCACGCATCATGCCGATGGTGCGGCCCACAAAGCCGCTGCCCACCAGCCGGTAGCTGATGTTGCCCGAGCCGAGTTCGGGCTGCACGTCGGCCCGGTACACCACGGGATGGCCGCTGTCCTCAGTGTCGGCAAAAAACTCGGCCAGCGACATGGGCAGGCCGTCGAGCAGCTTTTTGAGGGAGCCGATAGAGGGGCTAACCTGGTTTTTCTCGACCTGGGAGATAAAGCCGTTGGTGACGCCGGAACGCTTGGCCAGCTCCCGCTGGGACAGTTTAGCCTGCTGCCTTACGGCCTTGAGGCGTTGGCCTATGTCCATCTGGGCGATTTCTCCTTAGCTGCAATTGAATCTTGAAAAGGATGCGAGCAAGATGATCCCGGGTTCCCCGTCGGGGAGGAGGGCGGTCGGCTTGCCGGGGCGCATTTTACCCCACAAAACCGCATGCACACAGAGGTGAATATGGATATAGCAGTCCCCAAGGAAATCAAGAATCATGAATACCGGGTCGGCATGACGCCGGGCGGGGTCAAGGAGCTGACCGCCGCCGGCCACCGGGTGCGGGTCCAGCAGGGCGCCGGGGCCGCCATTGGCCTGACCGACGAACAGTACGCCGCCGCCGGCGCCGAGCTGGTGGCCGAGGCCGCCGAGCTGTTTGAACGGGCCGAGATGATCGTCAAGGTGAAGGAGCCCCAGGCGGAGGAATACCGGCTTCTCAAGCCCGGCCAGCTGTTGTTCACCTACCTGCACCTGGCGCCCGACCTGCCCCAGACCGAGGGCCTGCTGGCTTCCGGCTGCACCGCCATCGCCTACGAGACGGTGACCGATGCCCAGGGCGGGTTGCCGCTGCTGGCTCCCATGAGCGAGGTGGCCGGGCGCATGGCGGTGCAGGCCGGCGCCCATTGTCTGGAGAAGGCCCAGGGCGGGCGGGGCGTGCTGCTTGGCGGCGTGCCCGGGGTGGCCCCGGCACGGGTGCTGATCCTCGGCGGTGGCGTGGTCGGCATCAACGCCGCCCGCATGGCCCTGGGAATGGGGGCGGACGTGACCCTGTTCGACAAGTCCCTGCCCCGGCTGAAGGAACTCGACGCCCTCTACGGCCCGGCCCTGAAAAGCCTCTATTCGACCCGGGATGCCATCGAGGCCGAGCTGCCCCGGGCCGACCTGGTGATCGGCGCCGTACTGGTGCCGGGCGCCTCGGCCCCCCGGCTGGTGACCCGCGACATGCTCGCCCTGTTGCCGGCGGGTGCCGTGCTGGTGGACGTGGCCATCGATCAGGGCGGCTGCTTCGAAACCAGCCGGGCCACGACCCACCAGCAGCCGACCTTCGAGGTGGACGGCATTATTCATTACTGCGTGGCCAATATGCCCGGCGCGGTGGCGCGCACTTCCACCTTTGCCCTGACCAACGCCACCCTGCCCTTTGTGCAGGCTTTGGCCAACAAGGGCTGGCGGCGGGCGCTGCAGGAGGACGAGCACCTGGCGGCGGGGCTGAACGTTCACCGGGGCGAGGTGGTGTATCCGGCGGTGGCCGAGGCCCACGGGCTGGACTGCCGGCCCCTGGTGGAGGTGTTGGCCGAGGCCTGAGGCCAGGCCCGCCGTTTGGCTGCGAGGCCCAGGCCCGCAGCGGTGACAAGGAGAACCGACCGATGCAGCTCGGATTATTGCTGTGCGATCATACCGATGAGGATTTCCGCCGGCGGGGCGGGGACTACCCGGATCTGTTTCTTGAACGCATCCACGAGGTCGAGCCCGCCGCCCGGCTGGAGGTGTTCGACGCGGCGGCCGGCGAGCTGCCGGCGCCGGACATGGCCCTGGATGGCTGGATCATCAGCGGCGCCCGCCACGATGCCTTTGGGGATGCCCCCTGGCTGGCCCGGCTGCGCGAACGCCTGGCCGGGTTGCTGGCGAGGGGGCAAAGGGTGGCCGGGGTATGCTTTGGCCACCAGTTGCTGGCGCTGATGCACGGCGGCCGGGTGGCGCGAGCCCCGGCTGGCTGGGGTATCGGCAACCACGGCTACCACTGGCGGCGGCCCGGCCCGGCGTTGCCCGACTACCGCCTGCTGGTCAGCCACCAGGATCAGGTACTGGCGCTGCCGCCCGATGCCGAGCGGCTGGCCGGATCCCCGTTCTGCCCCAACGCCGCCTTTACCCTGGGCGACAAGGTGATGGGGGTGCAGGGGCATCCGGAATTCAACGTCGATTATGCCCGCTTCCTGCTCGATCAGCGGCGGGCCCGCTTCGGCGAGGCGCACTACCGCCAGGCCGTGGACTCCCTGGAACAGCCCCACCAGGGACGGGAGGTGATGGCGCTGATGCTCGGTTTCCTTGCGAGCGGCAAGCCGTGATGCCGGCCGGTGGCCGGGCCAGGGTGCTGCTGGCCGGGGTATTCAGCCAAATCCTGTGCATGGGCGTGGCCCGGTTCGCCTATACGCCCCTGCTGCCGCTGATGCAGCAGCAGACGGCGCTGGACGAGGTGGGTGGCGGCTGGCTGGCGGCGATCAACTACCTGGGCTATTTGTGTGGCGCCCTGGTGGCTGCTTCCCTCACCAGCCTGACCCTCAAGTTCCGCCTGTACCGGGCCGGCCTGCTGCTGGCGGTGTTGTCCACCGGAGCCATGGCGCTGACCGAGCAGTGGTGGCTGTGGGCCCTGCTGCGGTTTTTGGCCGGGCTCAGCACGGCGGCGTCCATGCTGCTGGCGGCGGGACTTATCATGAACTGGCTGTTGCGCCACCGCCGGCGCGGCGAACTCGGTATCCACTTTGCCGGGGTTGGTCTGGGTATTGTCTTTGCCGCCCTGGCGGCGGAGATCATGCTGGGACTCGGCCTGGACTGGCGCGACCAGTGGGGATGGCTGGCCCTGCTCGGGCTGGGGCTGGGCCTGCCCGCCTGGCGGTGGATGCCGGCCCCGGCGCCGGCCGCCGGCGGCAGCCACCTGGCCGACAATCCGCCGGGGCGCTTTTTCCTGGGCATGATGCTGGCCGCCTATTTTTGTGCCGGCTACGGTTATGTGGTCAGCGCCACCTTTATCGTGGCCATTGTCGACCAGATGCCGGGGCTGCAGGGTCTGGGCCACAGGGTGTTTCTGGTGATGGGGCTGGCGGCCGTGCCGGCGGTCATGCTGTGGGATCTGGTGGCGCGGCGCACCGGCTACCTCGGCGCCCTGGCCCTGGCCTTTGCCCTGCAGATAGGCGGCATAGTGCTGCCGGCCCTGAGTGACGGCCTGCTGCCGGCGTTGCTGGGGGCGGCGCTGTACGGCGCCACCTTCATCGGCTGCGTCAGCCTGGTGCTGACCATGGCCGGGCGCTGCTATCCCGGCCATCCGGCCCGGCTGATGGGCAAGCTGACCCTGGCCTACGGCATTGCCCAGATAGGGGCGCCGGCCCTGACCGGCTGGCTGGCGACCGGCGCCGGTGGCTACCGGGACGCGCTCTGGCTGGCGGGCGCCGTGATGGTGCTGGGCACCCTGCTGGTGCTGGTGCTCAAATATACCGACGACACCGCCGCCCGGCTCGACCGGGGCGAACTGCCCGTGGCGGGAGCCGGTGCCGGTCTCAAGGAGTCATGATGAAATGCGGTATCGCCAACCAGCCTGGTCCATCCTGGTCACTGGGGGCCCGGCTGGTGAAGGCCCCCGGCCTGCCTTTTACGGCATTGCGGGTAGCGGATGAACGAAGGAGGGGAGCATGGCGCTGACGGATGAACAACGGCGGGCGGCGCGGGAGCGTTTCCTGGCCGATGCGGAACAGGTGGACCCGGCGGGGCTGGAGCAGGCCGCCCGCCGCGGCGAGCATAAAATGGCTGCGTTCGGCGAGCGACCGCCGGCCTCCCTGAGCGAGTGGTGGCAGGAGCTGAAGCTGATGCTCGGCCTGCTCAACGATTATCGCAAGGGCGATTACCGCCAGGTGCCCTGGAAGGTGATTGCCGCCATCACCGGGGCGGTGATCTACTTTGTGTCGCCGCTGGACGTGGTGCCCGACTTCCTGCCCCTGGCCGGTTACCTGGACGATGCCCTGGTGATCAAGCTGGCGCTCGATCTGGCCCGGGCCGACCTGGCCCGCTATGCCCACTGGAAACAACGGCAGCCGCCATCCCATGAATGAGTTGACCGCACAGTTGTGGGAAGGGCACCAGACCCTGGTGCGGCTGGGAATCGCCCTGCTGCTCGGCAGCCTCATCGGTATCCAGCGTGGCTGGCAAAGCCGGGATACCCGGGCCGGCCTGCGCATCGCCGGGGTACGCACCCATACCCTGGTGGGCCTGCTGGGCGGCCTGGTGGCGCTGCTCGGCCGCCATTCGGGCCAGTGGCTGCTGGCGGTCGGCCTGCTCGGCGTAGTGGCCATCACCCTGGTGGCCTACCGGGCACGCAGCCGGGATCAGACGGATTACAGCATTACCGGCAGCATAGGGCTGGTGCTGACCTTTTGCTTTGGCGCCCTGGCCATGCTGGAAAATCCCGCCATCGCCGCCACGGCGGCGGTGATGACCGCCTTTATTCTCGACAACAAGCAGGAGATCCACGGCCTGCTCCACAAGCTGCAGGAGCACGAGCTGGACGCCGGGCTCAAGTTGCTGCTGATTTCGGTGGTGATGCTGCCCCTGCTGCCGAACCGGGATCTGGGCCCGGGCGGCGCTATCAACCCCTACGAAATCTGGTGGATGGTGGTGCTGATCGCCTCGGTCTCCTTTCTCGGCTACTTCGCCATCCGGGTCGGCGGCACCGAGAAGGGCATTTTTTTTACCAGCCTGTTTGCCGGGCTGAGCTCGTCCACCGCCCTGACCCTGCATTACGCCCGCCTGTCGCGCCAG
This sequence comes from Zobellella taiwanensis, assembly GCF_003012795.1. GTDB lineage: Bacteria > Pseudomonadota > Gammaproteobacteria > Enterobacterales > Aeromonadaceae > Oceanimonas > Oceanimonas taiwanensis. The sequence continues at coordinate 229,727 of NZ_PXYH01000001.1, read as the reverse complement.
TCGCCGGTCCTGTCGCCCATGCTGGCCGCCGGCATCCTGCTGGCCTGCGGCACCATGTTTCCGCGCATCCTGGTGTACTGCGCCCTGATCAACCCGGTGCTGCTGGCCGGACTCTGGCTGCCGGTGGTGGTCATGACACTGCTGCTGTACGGCCCCGCCGCCTGGATTTGGCGCCGGCACCGCACCCTGACCTGCGTGGATCAGCCGGCGCTCAGCATGAACCCGCTGGACCTGAAGGCGGCCATGCTGTTCGGCGGCCTTATCCTGCTGATTATGCTGCTGGGGGAATGGCTGAAAAACGCCCTGGGCAAGGCGGGGATCTTGCTGCTGGCGATCGCCTCCGGAGTGACCGACGTGGATGCCATCACCCTGTCCCTGACCCGGATGTCCCTGTCGGGTATAGAGCCGGCCACCGCCGTGCTCGGCATAGTGCTGGCCGCCTCGGTCAACAACCTGGTCAAGGCGGGCATGGCCCTGGCCCTGGGCGAGGCCGCCCTGGGCCGGCGTGTGGCCTGGGTCATGGGTGCCTCCCTGCTGGTCGGCCTGCTGACCGCCTGGCTGCTTAACTGAAACCGTGCCGGGCCGCCTGGCCGGCGGTGCGTGTGCGTGGTCCATCAAAGAAAAAAGCAGTGCTGCGAAACGCAGCACTGCTTTTTGTCGGCACATCGCGGCTTGCCGTTTATGCCGGCAGCAGTTCCCGGTGCAGGTCGGCGATAACCTGGCCGGCCACGTCCTCGGCCACCAGGAAACAGAAGTTGTGGGGGCTGGCACCGTAGCAGATCATGCGGATATTGACGTCGGCCAAGGCCTGGAAGACGCGGGTGGCGGTGCCGCCGGACTCGCTCATCCGGTTGCCGATGAGCGCCACCAGCGCCAGTCCCTTCTCCACCTTGAGGTGGCAGTGGCGGGCCAGTTCGTCCTGGACTTCCTGGGTCAGCAGCTCGGCGCCCGAGTCGAGGGTCAGGGAGACGCTGATCTCGGAGGTGGAAATCAGGTCCACCGAAATCTTGTGCCGGGCCAGGATACCGAACACCTCGGCGAGAAAACCGTGGGCCTGGAACATGCTCTGGCTGGTCAGGGTCAGCAGCACCTGGTTGCGGCGCAGGGCCAGGGCGCGGAACAGGGGCTGGCTGGGGGTGCTGTTGCGGATCCAGGTACCGCCCGCCTCCGGGGCCTTGCTTGACCCCACGAACACCGGTATCTGGCGGCGCACCGCCGGCTGCAGGGTGGCCGGATGCAGCACCTTGGCACCGAAGGTGGCCATTTCCGAGGCTTCGCTGAAGCTGATTTCGGGGATGGCGCGGGCCTCGTTCACCAGGCGCGGATCCGTGGTATAGATGCCGGGCACGTCGGTCCAGATTTCCACGGCGGCGGCGCCCAGGGCCTCGCCCAGCAGGGCGGCGGAAAAGTCGCTGCCGCCGCGGCCCAGGGTGGTGGTGCGGCCATCGTTGGCGGCGCCGATAAAGCCCTGGGTAACGACCAACTGACGATCGCACAGGGGCTTGAGTTCCTCGGTCACTGCATTGGCGAGGGCGGCCAGATCCGGGGTGGCACGGTTGAAGCGATCATCGGTGCGCATGACCTTGCGTACGTCGAACCATACCGCCGGGGTGCCCCGGCGGCGCAGCAGCTCCACGAACAGCCGGGTCGACATCAGCTCGCCCTGGGCCACTATCTCGTCGTGCAGGGGCTTGCTCGGGCTGATCGCGGCGCTGTCGGCCAGCTCCTTGATGTGGTTAAGGATTTCCTCGATGTGCCGGGTCAGCATTTCCGGGCGCTCCAGGCTGTCGAGAATGCCGTGCTGGATGGCGGCCAGCTGTTGCAGCAGCTCGGCGCGCTGGCTGGGGTTGTGCTCACCGGAGGCCAGGGCCACCAGCAAATTGGTGACCCCGGAGCTGGCGCTCAGCACCGCCAGGCGGGTGGCGGGATGCTGTTCGAGAATGGCGGCGCAGCGGCTCATGGCGTCGGCGTCGGCCACACTGGTTCCACCGAATTTGGCGACAACGGGTTGATTCAAGGCGGGCTCCTTGCTATGCGAAAACGGGTACAAATAACGGGAGGAACGACTGCAGAGACGGGAAAGGTCACTTAGAAGCACTCCACCCACAGGTGACAGCCCGAAGGATTCAGCCTTCGCAGCCGATGGCGGCCCGCTTGCCCACGGACGGCCATCTCGGCGTTGTCTCCCCTGACCGGCGATCCCGGGAGTGGGTGCTCCTCCCGCCGGCTGCCTGAACAACGCGCCTCTTCTTGTTGCCCTATGCGGGCTGCCATATAACTACTGACTCTGCCCCGCAGTGTCAACGAGAAAATGGCGAAATGACCTAAACCAGGTCTTTCATCATGATTTTCGAGCGGCGCTGGTAATTGTACAGCTTTTGTTTGCCCATCGGCAGCGCGCCGACATCCACCGGCTCGAAGCCCCGCTCCCGGAACCAGTGGATAGAGCGGGTGGTGAGGATGAACAGCCGGGTCAGGCCACGCCGTTTGGCCTGCTCTTCCACCTTTTGCAACAGCATGTCGCCCCGGCTGCCCCGGCGATAGTCGGGATGAATGGCGACACAGGCCATTTCCGCCATGCCTTCCTCCGGGAAGGGATAAAGGGCGGCACAGCCGATAATGGCGCCGTCCTTTTCGATAATGGTGAACTGATCCACTTCCATTTCCAGCTGCTCCCGGGAACGGCGCACCAGTATGCCTTCCTCCTCCAGCGGGCGGATAAGGTCGAGGATGCCGCCGATATCGTCGATCCGGGCCTGGCGGGCCTGTTCGGCGCTCTGGCTGACGATTTGGGTACCCAGGCCGTCACGGGTGAACAGCTCCTGGATCAGCGCTCCGTCTTCCTTGTAGCTGACCAGGTGGCTGCGTGCCACGCCGGCCCGGCAACTGGAAATGGCGGCGCGCAGATAACGCACGGTGCCGGACATGGGATCCCGCGCCGCCAGCCGGGCGAGGTGTTCTTCCGCCTGTTCGGGAAACAGCTCGGCGATGGCCACGCCGTCCTCGCCCATGACCCCGCGTTGGGAGCAAAAGCCGATCAGCTTGTCGGCCTTGAGTTCGATGGCCAGGCGGCGGGCCAGCTCCTCGGAGGAGAGATTGAAGCTCTCGCCGGTGACCGAAAAGCCGATGGGGGAGATAAGCACGGTGGCGCCGTTGGCCAGCTGATGGTGGATGGTATCCGTATGGATGCGACGGACCCGCCCCGAATGCTGGTAATCGATGCCGTCGTCGACGCCGAGCGGTTGGGCAATAACGAAGTTGCCGGTGACCACGTTGATGCGGGCGTTTTGCATGGGAGTGTTGACCAGGCCCATCGACAGCCGGGACATGATGTCCATTTGCAGGCCGCCGCAGACATCCTTGATCACCCTGAAGCTGGGGCCGTCGGTAACCCGGGTATGCTTGTGGTAGACGCCGTCCAGGCCGGCTTCCGCCAGGCCCCGGTCGATTTGCGGGCGGGCGCCGAACACGATGACCAGCCGGATCCCGAGGCTGGTAAGCAGCGCTATATCACTGATGATATTGGGAAAGTTATCCTGATCTATGGCCTCGCCGCCAAGCATGACGACGAAGGTCGAGCCCCGGTGCAGGTTGACATAGGGGCTGGATTGACGAAATGCCTTGACCAGGGCGGCATCATTATCGCGCACGGACTGTCCTTTGAAACATGAGAAAGCAGGGGATTATGATCGTGAAAATTAATGCAAAAAACAAGATTAAATATTTACTTTGCGCCGACCGCGGGCCGGGCCTGGGGGTTGATTTTTATCAAGGCCGCCAAGGGGGAATAGACGCATACTGGATGTCGTTTAACGCCGTGCCCCACGGGCTCCTTTGTGCCAAAAATGCGAGCGCGGGCCAAGAATCCGCACTGCGGCGCCGGGTGCTTTTATGTTAATCTTTTTGGGTGTTTTGGCCTCGCTGGTGGCCAGGACACTCGGTAACTATAGCCAAAACAACAAAAGCGAGAAAAAACAATGCAAAGGAAACTGTGCTTGTCCATGTTGGGGGGGCTGGCAGGGCTGTCGAGTACGCCTGTCTTCGCCGCCGGAGGTCAGCTGGATCTGACGTCCTCCGCCGTGGGCATTTTTGCTGTCGTGATCTTCGTTATCGCCTACCTGCTGGTGATGGGGGAAGAGTACCTCCATCTGCGTAAATCCAAACCCGTGCTGGTGGCTGCCGGCATCATCTGGGTTGCCATTGGCTGGACCTACATGGCCCACGGCATTCCCGGGGTGACCGAAACGGCCTTTCGCCATAACCTGCTGGAATATGCCGAACTGTTGCTGTTCCTGCTGGTGGCCATGACCTACATCAACGCCATGGAGGAACGCCGCCTGTTCGACGCCCTGCGGGCCTGGATGGTGCGCAAGGGGTTCAGCTACAAGACCCTGTTCTGGCTGACCGGCTTCCTGGCCTTCTTCATCTCTCCCATCGCCGACAACCTGACCACCGCCCTGCTGATGTGCGCCGTGATCACCAAGGTGGCGGAAGGGGACAGGAAATTCATCAACCTGTGCTGTATCAATATCGTGATTGCCGCCAACGCCGGCGGTGCCTTCAGCCCCTTTGGGGACATCACCACCCTGATGGTGTGGCAGGCGGGGATCATCAAGTTCAACGAGTTTTTCATCCTGTTCATCCCGTCCCTGCTCAACTACCTGGTGCCGGCCCTGGTGATGAATTTCTTCATCGAAAACCGCAAGCCCGCCGCCCTGTATGAGGAAGTGGAACTCAAGCGTGGTGCCATCCGTATTGTGGTGCTGTTCCTGCTCACCATTGCCTCCGCCGTGGCCTGCCACAGCCTGCTGCACCTGCCGCCGGTGCTGGGCATGATGACCGGCCTGGGCTACCTGCAGTTTTTTGGCTATTTTCTGCGCCAGACCCTGCCGGGCTCGCTGGCCCGCAAACGGGCCCTGGCCCAGAAACGGGGAGACGAGGAAGCGCTCAAGCGCCTGGGCAGCGTGGTGCCCTTCGATGTGTTCAGCCGGGTATCCCGGGCCGAGTGGGACACCCTGCTGTTCTTCTACGGGGTGGTGATGTGCGTGGGTGGCCTTGGCTACATGGGCTATCTGGCGCTGGTCTCTGACCTGCTCTACACCAGCTGGGATGCGGTGTATGCCAATATTGCCCTGGGCCTGCTGTCGGCTGTGGTCGACAACATTCCGGTGATGTTCGCGGTGCTGACCATGCAGCCGGAAATGTCCCATGGCAACTGGCTGCTGATCACCCTGACCGCCGGCGTGGGCGGCAGCCTGCTGTCCATCGGCTCCGCCGCCGGGGTGGCGTTGATGGGGCAGGCCAGGGGCATGTATACCTTTGTCGGCCACTTGAAGTGGGCGCCGGTGATTGCCCTGGGTTATGTGATCAGCATACTGGCCCACCTCTGGCTCAATGCCGAGAGTTTCACGGTTTACGGTTAATGCCCCTCGCGGCTGCCGTTCCGGCAGCCGCCTTGTCGAACCTCACCACCACAGGGTGGTCATGCCCAGGATGACGAACAGCGCGGCACTGGCGCTGTGGACCCATTTCATGGGGATCCGCTCGGCCCCTTTCTTGCCGAGCAGCACCACGGGCACGTTGGCCGCCATCATGCCGAGGGTGGTACCGGCCACCACCAGCCAGAAGTCCTCCACGAAGCGGGCTGCCAGCAGCACCGTGGCCAGCTGGGTTTTGTCGCCCATTTCCGCCAGGAAAAACAGCACAAAGGTAGTGATAAAGGGGCCGAAACGACGAAACCGGCCTTCTTCGTCGTCGAGCTTGTCGGGGATCAGCATCCAGGCGGCCATGGCGAAGAAGGAGCCGGCCAGCAACCAGCGCAACCAGTCTGGATCCAGCCATTGCTGGATCCAGACGCCCACCCATCCGGCGAGGGCATGGTTGAGCAGGGTGGCGGCCAGGATGCCGGCAATAATGGTCACAGGGGTTCTGAAACGACAGCTCAGCACCAGGGCGAGCAACTGGGTTTTGTCGCCGATTTCGGCGATGGCGACGGCGAGCGTCGAGGTGGTCAAGGCTTCCAAGGTGTATACCAGAGGGGACGGGGTGATTATTTACCAATGAGCAGACCGCGCCGCCCGTCCCCGGTATCGGCACCAGCCTGTCAAAGGTCTCGTCAAACCCCGGTGGGTCACGGCCGCCATGGTGATTTTGCACCAATTGTGTTGACGACCATCTCGATATCGAGAGACTACTCCCCCTTGTGCAGGAGCGGCCATTTTAGCCGCCGAAGGCGAAAAAGCAAGGACTTAGCCGCCCGCCTTTTTGACCTGGAAGCCGGCCTTGGTGAGCAGCTCGGCCACCTGTTCCAGGCGATCGCCCTGGATTTCGATCACGCCGTCCTTGACCGCACCGCCGGTGCCGAGCTGGGATTTCAGTCGCTTGGCCAGTGCCTTGATGTGCTCCGCCGGAACCCCGTAAACGCAGACGACACCGGCTCCCTTGCGCCCCTTGGTTTCCCGGCGCAGCCGCACCAGGCCATCGGCGGGAAAGGGGCCGTTGCCGCCGGCGGTCGGCTGGACTTCGGCCTGCCAGCCGGGATCCGTGCTATAGACGATACGGTTCATGATTTGGGCTCCATGATGAGTTGCAGCAGTTCGCCCTCCAGCAGGGCGCGCTTGACCAGGGCCAGGCCACCGATGGTCTGATCGTCCTGGAAGCGGGCCCGTTCCAGGGGCAGGCCCTGGTGGAAGCTCGGCAGGGACTGGTATTCGATGGATTTGGCCACAATCGGAAAGACCAGCCGTTCGGCCTCGCACAGGGCGCCGCTGAGCAGCACCTTCTGGGGATTGAACAGGTTGACCATGATGGCCAGGGCCCGGCCCAGGTGCTCGGCGGCCCGCTCCAGCACCTCCCGGGCCAGGCGGTCGCCGGCCAGGGCGGCCTGGCACAGCGCGGTCATGCTCAGCCGGTCCGGGTCGAGCCGGCTGGGGTAGCCCTGGCTCAGCATGTGCCCGGCCTGGCGCAGCAGGGCGGCATCGGCCACCATGGTTTCTAGGCAGCCGAAGTTGCCGCAGTGGCAGCGATCGCCCAGGGGATCAACCCGGATATGGCCGATTTCCGCCACGTCCCGTCCCTGGCTTTTGAAAATATGGCCTTCGGTAATGATGCCGGCACCCACCCCGTGGTGCACGCTCACCAGCACCGAATCGAGACAGTCGCGGGAGGCGCCGTAATAGTGTTCGGCCAGGGCCTGGGCGCGGATGTCGTTGCCGATAAAGACCGGCAGCCCCAGCGCCTGGCCAAGGCGGGCGGCAAGAGGGACGCCCGCCAGCGGGTAGCTGGGATGATAAATCACCTGTCCCAGGCGGGCGTCGGTCAGGCCGGGCATGACCACCGCCAGGGCCACCAGCCTGAGCGGATGGCCCTGCTCTCGGATAAAGCCGGCGATTTCCCGTTGCAGGGCCGTGAGCAAGGGCTCCAGCTCGCGCCGGGGGAAGGGCAGGGTACGGCGTCCGGCTTCGTTGCCTTCCAGGTCATAGAGCGCCAGGCGCAGCTCTTCCCGGCCGAGCTTGACCGATACCAGGTGGAAATCGCGGGTGACCGTGGTCAGGGAAATGGCACGCCGGCCGCCGGTGGAGGCCTGGTGCTCCATTTCACGGATCAGGCCGTGCTCGAGCAGGGTGCGGGTGATTTTGGTCACGCTTGCCGGGGCCAGGTGACTGAGTTCGGCGATCTTGACCCTGGATATCGGGCCCTGACTGTCGATCAGCCGGTAGACGGCAGAGCTGTTGACCTGTTTGACCAGGTCGACATTGGCGATTTGTCCGCGGGTCATGGGGTTGTGAATTGTCCGTTTACCAGGGTGGCCCTGACGCCGTAGCCGGCGTCCAGCACCACCAGATTGGCCACCCTGCCGGTGGCGACGGCGCCCAGCTCCGCTTCCAGCCCCAGTGCCCGGGCCGGATACAGGCTGGCCATGCGCAGCGCTTCCGTGAGCGGCAGTCCTACCCGTTCGACCAGGTTGCGGACGCCTTCTATCATGGTCAGCGCCGAGCCGCCGAGTGTACCACGCTCGTCCCGGCATTGCCCATCCCGCACATGGACGGTGGCGCCGCAAAAATCAAACCGCTCGAATCCGGGAGGGGCGCCGGCGGCGGCGGTGGCGTCGGTCACCAGGCACAGGCGCTCGCCCAGGATCCGGTGTGCCAGCCGCACATTGGCCTCATGCACATGAAAGCCGTCCACTATGATGCCCGCGTACACCCCGGGGTGGTCGTACACGGCGCCCACGGCGCCGGGCTCGCGGCCGTTGGCGGTGGGGGTCATGGCATTGTAGAGGTGGGTGGCAAAGCCGATGCCGGCCGCGAAACCTGCCATGGCCTGGTCATAGCTGGCGGCGGTATGGCCCATGGACAGCCGTATGCCGGCTGCGCGCAGGCGGCGCAGATGGTCGGCGCTGTTGCACTCGGGGGCCAGGGTCAGCAGGGCGATGGCGTCGGCATGCTGGCACAGGAAAGCAAGCATGGGTTCGTCCAGGGCACGGATCTGCCGTTCGGGATGGATGCCCCGGCGCAGGACGTTGGTGTAGGGGCCTTCCAGGTGCAGCCCCGGCACCCGGTGGCGATGGCGGGCCATGTATTCCCGGGTGACCGCCACCGCCTGGCGCATGTCCCGGTCGGGCGAGGTGATCAGGGTCGGCAGAAAGCTGGTGGTGCCCGCCTTCAGGTTGGCCCTGTGCATGGTATCCAGGGTGGCTGGGCTGATGTCGTTGTTGAACATCACTCCGCCACAGCCGTTGAGCTGCAGGTCGATAAAACCGGCGCTGAGCAGGGCTCCGCCCAGGTCGTGGCGGGGCAGGCCGGGAGTCAGGCCGGACTCGGGCAGCAGGGCGGCGATGCGTCCGTGCTCGATCAGCACGGCATGGTCCTGGAGCAGGCGTTCGCCGTCGAACAGGGTACAGTGGGTCAGGGCAAACATGGCGGCCTCTCGTCAGGGATAAATGTGCTCGGCTTCAAGCTGTTCGAAATAACGTACCGTCTTCACCTTGAGCTCCAGGGTGGCCGGGGTGTCGCAGACGATCAGGCTGCGCGGATGCAGTTGCAGGGCCGACACCGTCCACAGGTGGTTGACGCAGCCTTCCACCGCCGCCTGCAGGGCCAGGGCCTTGGCATGGCCGGTGACCAGCAGCATGATTTCTTCCGCTTCCAGCAGGGTGCCGACGCCGACCGTGAGCGCCTGGCGCGGCACCTGGTCCGGGTCGTTGTCGAAAAAGCGGGAATTGGCCATCCGGGTATCCTCGGTGAGGGTTTTTATCCGGGTACGGGAGGATAAAGAAGACGCGGGTTCATTGAAAGCGATATGACCGTCGCTGCCCACGCCCCCCATAAACAGGTGGATCTTGCCGTAGTGTTTGATCTTGTCTTCGTAGCGCCGGCACTCGGCCTCGAGATCCGGGGCGTTGCCATCCAGCAGGTTGATGTTTTCCGGGCTGATGTCCACCTGGCTGAAGAAATGCTCGTGCATGAAATGGTGGTAGCTCTGGGGGTGATGCCTGGGCAGCCCCACATACTCGTCCATATTGAAGGTGACCACGTGACGAAAGCTGATGTCCCCGGCCCGGTGCAGCCGGACCAGCTCGCGATAGGTGGCCAGGGGCGTGCCGCCGGTGGGCAGGCCGAGCACGAAGGGGCGGCCTGCCTCGGGGGCAAAGGCCTGGATACGGTTGACGATGTGGCGGGCGGCCCAACGGCTGACCTGTTCACTGTTGGCAAGGGGGATCAAACGCATGGAGCACCTCAAGTAAAGTGGCAAGATATTTTTTATAATAAAATAAGTGTGGGTTGATTACCACTAAAAAGCGCTTTTCAAACCTTTTGTTGGTGATTGAAATCACGAATAAAGAGATCTTAATTTGTTTTGAGAATTATACCGACATAGACTGGTGGCAGGCCGGATAAACCGGCCCCTGTTACCGCATGCATAAGGAGATCGGCCGTGAACGTGCTGGGATATTTACAGAAATTGGGCAAGGCGCTGATGCTGCCCATCGCCACCTTGCCGGTGGCGGCGCTGCTGCTGCGCCTGGGGCAGCCGGATCTGCTCGGGATCCCCTTTATGGCGGAGGCCGGCGGCGCCATCTTCAGCCAGCTGCCCTTGCTGTTCGGCCTGGGCATCGCCGTTGGCCTGTCCAGGGATGACGCCGGGGCTGCGGCCCTGGCCGGCGCCGTCGGTTACTTTGTGCTGACCGGCGCGGCCAGGACCATCAATGCCGACATCGACATGTCCTTTTTCGGCGGCATTATCGCCGGCATCATCGCCGGCCATTGCTATAACCGCTTCCATATGGTGAAGCTGCCCGACTACCTGGCCTTTTTCGGCGGCAAGCGGCTGGTACCGATCATGACCGGACTGTTCGCCCTGCTGGCCGCCGTTGTTGCCGGTTTCGTCTGGCCGGCCATCCAGCACGGCATCGACAGTTTTGGCCTGGCGGTGTCGACGTCCGGCGGGGTCGGCCAGTTCTTTTACGGCCTGCTGAACCGGGGCCTGATCCCGGTAGGCCTGCACCATGTGGTGAATTCCATCTTCTGGTTCGGCCTGGGCGAGTGCCTCAAGGTGACCTACGAGGCGGCCGGGGCGATACAAAATATTTGCCTGGATCCGGCCCTGGTGCGTACCCTGAGCGTGGGCGGCGCCGTGCCCGGGGTGGATGGCGCCACCGTCACCCAGATTGCCGGCGAGGTGACCCGGGGCGATTTGCATCGTTTCTTTGCCGGCGATCCCACCGCCGGGGTGTTTATGGCCGGTTTTTTCCCGGTGATGATGTTCGGCCTGCCCGCCGGGGCCCTGGCCATGGTGCTGGCCGCCCCCAGGGACAAGCGAGCCCAGGCCGGCGGCCTGCTGCTGTCGGTGGCGGTGACTTCCTTCCTTACCGGCATCACAGAGCCGCTGGAATTTACCTTCATGTTCCTGGCGCCGCTGCTCTATGCCCTCCATGCACTGCTCACCGGCCTGTCGCTGGTGGTGGTCAACCTGTTCGGCGTACTGCACGGTTTCGGCTTTTCCGCCGGCCTGTTCGACCTGGTGCTGAACTGGGGCCTGGCCACCAGGCCCTGGCTGCTGGTGGGCATCGGCCTGGTGTTTGGCGGCGTGTATTTTGTGGCTTTCTACTTCGTCATCCGGCTGTTCAACCTCAAGACCCCGGGTCGGGAGGCCGATGAACCGTCGGCGGCTGGCAACAAGGTCGGCGACAAATCCGCCCTGGCTCGGGAATACCTGGAGGCCCTGGGCGGCGAACACAACCTGGCCCAGATCGATGCCTGCATTACCCGCCTGCGCCTTACCCTGGTTGACCGCAGCCGGGTCGACGAAGCCCGGCTGAAGGCGCTGGGCGCCAAGGGGGTGGTCAGACTGGGGGAGAAGAACCTGCAGGTGATACTGGGGCCGCTGGCCGAAATCATGGCGGCGGAGATCAAGGCCCTGGCCGGCAAGGGGTAGCGGTTTTGCCGGCATCCTGACAGCGCCCTTCGGGGCGCTTTTTGCGTTTTGAGGCCTTGTTGTTCACCAAAGGGCCAAAACAATATCCTGATGAAGCCCCTCCCGGCCCTGGGGGAGGGAGCTGATTGCAAAAACGGCAGGCGGGCGACACGCTTTTGGAGAGACGGCAAGGCAACTGTCAAGAGGCGCTGAACGAAGCTCAAGACTCAAAAGGTTATACACAGCCGCCGGGAGCCTTGTGCCGGCAGGGCTTGGCTCACTTATCCACCATTTCTGTGGATAAGGTTGTGGATTGGCTAGATACAACCGGTGCAAAGCCAGTGGTGGCAGGCGTTACGGATAAGTCGGCAAAAAAATCGCCAAAAATAATTTATTTGAAAATCAAATAGTTAAAAAAATCCATGCAAAAACGCCGCTCACTATCTGAACGGTATCAATGGAATTAGAGCAAATGCGCTGAATGTGGGTTTCTGGCGCCGGGGGATGTTGATTTAGTGGATAAGTCAAGGGCGACGGAGGAAAATTTGGCTCCCCCTGCTGGACTTGAACCAGCGACATACGGATTAACAGTCCGCCGTTCTACCGACTGAACTAAGGGGGAATCTCGTGAAGAGGCGGCAGATGATACGCAGACCGCTGGCCAGGGTCAAGTCCGGAGGGGGCTTTTTTGGCCCGGGTGGTCGATTGGGCAGTTTTTGCTTAAATTGTGCCGCTTCCGGGGAGTAAACTGGACCGGTTTGAACGAGGAGACAGGTGTTGATGAGCAAAGCATTCCAACTGGTCAGCGATTACCAGCCCGCTGGCGATCAGCCCAGGGCCATAGCGCAATTGCTGGAGGGGATAGAAGCGGGGCTGGCGCACCAGACCCTGCTGGGGGTGACCGGTTCCGGCAAGACCTTCACCATGGCCAACGTCATCGCCACCCTTAACCGGCCCACCATGATACTGGCGCCCAACAAGACCCTGGCGGCCCAGCTCTATGGCGAGATGAAGGAATTCTTTCCCCACAACGCGGTAGAGTATTTCGTCTCCTACTACGACTACTACCAGCCCGAGGCCTATGTGCCCACCACGGATACCTTTATCGAGAAGGATGCCTCCATCAACGACCACATCGAGCAGATGCGGCTGTCCGCCACCAAGGCGCTGATGGAGCGGCGCGACGTCATCATCGTGGCCTCGGTGTCGGCCATCTACGGCCTGGGCGATCCCCAGTCCTACCTGAGCATGATGCTGCACCTGCGCACCGGTGATACGCTTAACCAGCGGGACATGCTGCGGCGGCTGGCGGAGCTGCAATACAGCCGCAACGACGCCGCCTTCCAGCGGGGCACCTTCCGGGTACGGGGCGAGGTGGTGGATATTTTCCCCGCCGAATCGGACAGAGAGGCGGTGCGGGTGGAACTGTTCGACGACGAAATCGAGCGCATCAGCCTGTTCGATCCGCTCACCGGCGCCGTGCTGCAAACCCTGGCGCGCTTTACCATCTACCCCAAGACCCACTACGTCACCCCGCGGGAAACCCTGCTGGCGGCCATAGAGCACATCAAGAAGGAGCTGGCGGAACGCAAGGCCCAGTTGCTCTCGGCCAACAAGCTGCTGGAAGAGCAGCGCATCAGCCAGCGCACCCAGTTCGACATCGAGATGATCCAGGAGCTGGGCTATTGCTCGGGCATCGAAAACTATTCCCGCTATCTGTCGGGGCGGGGCGAGGGCGAGCCGCCGCCCACCCTGTTCGACTACCTGCCCGGCGACGGCCTGCTGATCATCGACGAGTCCCACGTCACCGTGCCCCAGATAGGCGGCATGTACAAGGGCGACCGCTCCCGCAAGGAAACCCTGGTGGAGTACGGTTTCCGCCTGCCCTCGGCGCTGGACAACCGGCCACTGCGCTTTGAGGAGTTCGAGGCGTTGATGCCCCAGACGGTGTTTGTCTCCGCCACCCCCGGTCCCTACGAGCTCGACAAGTCCGGCACCGACATCGCCGAGCAGGTGGTGCGCCCCACCGGCCTGCTCGACCCCGAGCTGGAAGTGCGGCCGGTGGCCACCCAGGTGGATGATTTGCTCTCCGAAGCCCGGCTGCGCGTGGAGCTGGGCGAGCGGGTGCTGGTGACCACCCTCACCAAGCGGATGGCGGAGGATCTGACCGAATACCTGAATGAACACGGCGTCAAGGTGCGCTACCTGCACTCGGATATCGACACCGTGGAGCGCATGGAGATCATCCGCGACCTGCGTCTCGGTCAGTTCGACGTACTGGTGGGCATCAACCTGCTGCGGGAAGGGCTGGACATGCCGGAAGTGTCATTGGTGGCCATCCTGGACGCGGATAAAGAGGGTTTTTTGCGCTCCGAACGCTCCCTTATCCAGACCATAGGCCGGGCGGCGCGCAACCTCAATGGCAAAGCCATCCTCTACGCCGACCGCATCACCCGCTCCATGGCCGCCGCCATCGGCGAAACCGAGCGCCGGCGGGCCAAGCAGCAGGCCTTCAACGAGGAGCACGGCATAGTGCCGAAGGGGCTCAACAAGCGTATTACCGATGTGATGGATCTGGACGGCACCAAGCGGGTCGGCTCCAAGCGCGCCAAGGAAAAGACCCCGCTGCCGGAGCATCTGCCCAGTGCCAGGGAGCTTAGCCACCAGATCGACGAGCTGGAGAAGGTTATGCTCAACCACGCCCGCAACCTGGAGTTCGAGCAGGCGGCCGCGGTGCGCGATCGCATCCACCTGCTGCGGGAGCAGCTAATCCGCAGCTGAACCAGACGCTGGAGGCTAGAAGCTGGAAGTGAGAGCCTGCCTGGCTTCCGGCTAGGGCTTTGCCTGGTACGCCGCGGTATCCCACAGGGGCACGGTCGACAGGGAGTGTTTGAAACTGCCTTCGGTTTCCTTGGTACTGTAGGCCACATACAGCAGGCTCTGGCTGGCCTCGTCGTAGATACGGCGGATTTTCAGGCTTTTCAGGAAGATGCTTTTCGATTTCTTGAACACCAGATCGCCACTTTTGGACTTGTCGATGGCCGCTATCATGGCCGGGGTGATTTCGCCGGTCTGACGGCAACTGATCGACATGTCGGAAGGATCGGACAGGTTGAGATCCGCCACCACATCCGAGATGTGGCAGGTCACCCCGGTAACCACGGGATCGGTCAGCACTTCTATCTTGATGTCCTTGGTGGTGAAGATACCCAGGGACACATCGCCCACCTCGTTGTTGTCGCAGCCCGCAAGCCCCAGGGCCAGCAGCAGGGCGGTCGCCATTCGGTATGTCATCAATTTCTCCTTAGTCTTGAATCGTTGTGATACCACAAAGCCGGTGTGGGAACCAGTCGGGCCGTAAGCTGCATCCAGGGTACCGCTTTCTGTTGGCGGACTGATCCAGATCAGGGAAAGGAACGATCGGCTTCAGGGGGTGTTTCAATATGTAGTGTGTTTAACTAGTATCATGGCACAACATATAGTGATTGGTGCCTGAGTATGCTCAATGCCTTCGAGCCCCGTGTGGTCCTGCAGGAAGTGCCCGGCGAGGTCAGCCTGGCCTGGCTGGTGACCGGCTGTCCCCTGGCCTGCCCGGGTTGCCACAGCCGCGACAGCTGGGATCCGCGGGCCGGCTCTGCGCTGACCGCCGCGCGGCTCGATGACTGGCTGGCGCGTTACCAGGGGCTGCTGACCTGTGTGTTGTTTTTCGGTGGAGAATGGCAGCGAGAGGCATTGCTGGCGCTGTTGCGCCAGGTCCGGCGGCAGGGGCTCAAAACCTGCCTGTACACCGGGCGGGAGCGGATCCCCGATGTGCTGCTGGCCGAGCTGGACTATCTCAAGACAGGGCCCTGGCGGGCCGCGCTGGGTGGTCTTGATTCTCCCCACAGCAACCAGCGGCTGGTCCGCCTGTCCGATGGCGAGTCGCTCAACCCCCTTTTCTGGAGAAAGCCATGATACGTCTGCACCCGGATCAGCTTGAGGCCAAGCTGCAAGACTTCTATCGCTACATGCACGCGGCCAATGCGGCGGATGGATCCCGCCTGGATCCCAATGCCAACGTCACCCACAAGAATATCGCCACCGCCGAAGCGGAGCTGATGAAGGACTTTTTCGTGCAGGTCAACCGGGGTCTGGTAAAGAACAAGATAGCCGAGCTGTTCGGCACCGATCTTGCCACCGAGTACGAGCGGCAAATAGAACACCACGAGATCTATGTGCACGACGAAACCAGTCTCAAGCCCTACTGCGTGTCCATGACCATGTATCCCTTCCTGCTCGACGGCCTGACCAAACTCGGGGGCGAGAGCCAGGCGCCCCGGCATCTGGAGTCCTTCTGCGGTGCCTTCGTCAACCTGGTGTTTGCGGTCAGCAGCCAGTTCGCCGGCGCCGTGGCCACGGTGGAGTTTTTGACCTATTTCGATTACTTCGCCCGCAAGGACTACGGCGACGACTACCTCAGCGAGCATGCCCACGCCATCAACAATCACCTGCAACATGTGGTCTACGCCATCAACCAGCCGGCGGCGGCGAGGGGCTACCAGAGCGTGTTCTGGAACATTTCCCTGTTCGATCGCGACTATTTCAACACCATGTTCGAGTTTTTCGTCTTCCCCGACGGCAGCCGGCCGGCGCGGGAGTCGGTATTTCGCCTGCAGGCCCACTTCCTCGACTGGTTCAATGAAGAGCGGCGCCGGGCGGTACTGACCTTCCCGGTGGTGACCGCCGCCATGCTCACCCGGGACGGCGCCCCCGCCGATGACGACTTCGCCGAGCTGTGCGCCGGGCAGATGAGCCGGGGCAACAGCTTCTTTATCTACATGTCGGACAGCGCCGACTCCCTGGCCTCCTGCTGCCGGCTGCGCAACGAGGTGAGCGATCATACCTTTTCCTACACCCTGGGGGCGGGCGGGGTGGCCACCGGCTCCATCAACGTCATCACCCTCAACATGAACCGGCTGGAGCAGGACGGCCGCGATTTGCTGACCGAGATCCACAAGATCCAGCGCTATCAGGTGGCCTATCGCAAGCTGATGGAGGACTTCCTGGAAAACGGCATCCTTACCGTTTACGACGCCGGCTTTATCAGCCTGGACAAGCAGTTTCTCACCATCGGCATCAACGGCATGGTGGAGGCGGCGGAATACCGGGGCATCAAGGTCGGCAACAACCCCGACTACCAGCGCTTTGTCAGCGAGCGGCTCAAGATCATCTACGACGCCAACCGGGTGGCGCGGCGGGAGTACGGCTACCTGTTCAACACCGAGTTCGTGCCGGCGGAAAACCTGGGGGTGAAGAACGCCAAGTGGGACAAAGCCGACGGCTATGCGGTGCCGCGGGACTGCTACAACTCCTACTTCTATGTGGTGGAGGACGAGGAGGGGACCCAGGTGCTCGACAAGTTCGTGCTGCACGGCCGGGATCTGGTGCAGTACCTGGACGGCGGCTCGGCGCTGCACCTCAACCTGGACGAGCACCTGAGCCAGGCCGGCTACCTGCAGCTCTACCGCATCGCCGCCAGCACCGGCTGCCATTATTTCACCGTCAACGTGCGCAGCACCCTGTGCAACGACTGCGGCCATATCAGCAAGCATACCGACTGGGCGTGCGGGCAGTGCGGCAGCGAGAACATCGACCACGCCACCCGGGTGATCGGCTACCTGAAGCGGGTGTCCGCCTTCAGCGCCGGCCGCCGCGAAGAGCACGGCCGGCGTTTCTACCACGTTTAACAACAGGGAGTTGGGAATGGGGAATGGGGAATGGGGATTCGAGGAGCCGTTTTAAGCTCTTTCCCCAATCCCCAATCCCCAATCCCCAATCCCCAATCCCCAATCCCCAATCCCCAATCCCCAGTCCCGGCCGTTACAGCCAGCCCTTGCGCTTGAAGAAGTAGTAGGTGCCGCAGGCGGACATCAGCATCATCACCAGCGACATGGGGTAGCCGTAATCGAAGCCCAGCTCCGGCATGATCTCGAAGTTCATGCCGTAGATGCTGGCGATCAGGGTGGGCGGCAGAAACACCACAGCGGCCACCGAGAAAATCTTGATCACCTTGCTCTGCTCCAGACTGGTAAAGCCCATGGCGGCCTCGAGCTGGAAGTTGATCTTGTCGAACAGAAACTGGGTATGGGGCAGCAGTGACTCAATGTCGTAGAGCATTTCATCGATCCATTTGCGCTGCTCGTCGTTGCTGTTTTTGCGCAGGGAGCGCTTGAGAAAGCGCAGGGCACGACGGGTATCGTACAGGGCCAGGCGGATGTGGCCGTTGCCGTCCTCCTGCAGCATCAGATCCGACATGGTGCGGCGCAGGTCGTCCACCTGCAGCACGTCCTTGGCGGTGTCTTCCAGGGTCTTGTAACCGTCTTCAATCAGGTCCGATATATATTCGATTTTGAGCTGGAAGATTTCCAGCAGCAGATCCGGGGCGTCTTCCACTTCCAGCCGGTCCTGGCGCATATAGTGGCGCAGCAGCCGCATCAGCCCCAGATCGTCCTCCCGAAAGCTGATGAGCAGGTCGTTGCGCAGGGTAAACAGCACGTTGATGCCGTCGATTTCCTTGCCCAGGCGCTGGGGAAAGAGGGAATGGATGTGCAGGCCGTCCTTGTCCCGGTAGAAGCGGGCCGAGGCTTCGATGTCGTCCAGCTCGTCCAGTTCGGGCACTTCTTCGACAAACAGCTGTTTCATCCAGCTCTGTTCCTGCTCGTCGGGCTTGAGGATATCCAGCCAGAGGGTGTTGGCCGGCAGGCTGTCTTCAAGGCTCAGCGGCTGAATTTCAAGGGATTTTCCCTTCAGGGTATAGGCTGTGATCATGCAGCTCTCCAACCAGAAACATGTAGTTGCACTATATAGATGCCGGCCGGCCCTGTCAGGTGCCGGGGCCGGGCGCGGGCGCTTTTCGGTCTTTTTTCGGGCAGAGACCAGACCCAAATGACTTGAGCCCGCCGGCGGTATTATACTCAGACCACCGGCCCGGGCCGTCCAATCGGGAGACACACCGTGAAATCAGTCTGTTACGCCCTGTTATTATTGCTTGCCCTGCCGCTCAAGGCCGAAATGGAACTCAAGGCCCGGCAGACGGTGGATATCTACGGCTCCAGTGCCCTGGAGCCCAGCCTGGCCGACGTGGACTACCGTTTGTCCTGGCAGTTGTCCGGCCAGCAGGGGGAGGCGGGCTGCCTGCCGGCCCAGGTGCTGGTGTCGATGACGGCCACGGTGACCGAGCCGCTGGAGTGGCCGCAAACCCCCGAATGGCAAAATTACCGTCTGGCCCTGACCGGCTATGAGCGGCTGGTGCGGGAGCGGGCGCTGCTGGCCGCCGAATGGCTGGAGCGTTCCCTGTTCGAGATTGCGCCCCAGCCCGGCTGCGACCAGTTGCGCCGGGTTGCCGACAACATCGGCCACCACCAGCTCGGCATCGCGCAGGCGCTGCTGCGCGACTTCCAGCGCCAGCACGACTACGGCCGCAACCTGGGGTTGATTCGCCCGGCTGAATAGGCCCCTCTTGCGGGAGCGGTTATACGGGTTTTCCCTTCTGCAGTTTGCGCAGCCAGTGGCGGTTGGGGTTGAGCGCCGCCAGCAGCGATGCCGGCAGGGGCAGGGGTTCGTCCAGCAACTGGCTCGCCAGCAGTTCCGCCAGCAGCGGAGCCGAGCACAGGCCGCGCGAGCCCAGCCCCGTCAGCACATACAGCCCGGGATGATCCGCCGCCAGGGGCAGGGCCTGGCCGGTTTTGCGCGGCAGCTGTTCGTAGTGGGCGAGTTGGGCATCCTTGTCCGCCGCCGCCCCGGCCAGGGGCAGGTGGTCGCGGCAGGCGGCACGGATACCGACCCGGCCGGCGCCCGGCGCCGGGCTGAGCCCCGCCAGGACCGGCAGGGTATGTTGCAGCCTTTCCAGGTTTTCCCTTTCGTCCTGCTCCCGGTAGTCGAGCTGATGCTGGCGGCGCTGGTAGCTGGCGCCCACACAATGCATCCCCTGCCAGGCCGGGGTCAGGTAGCCCTCGTAGCACAGCACCGTTTTCAGCCCCGCCAGGGGCGCCTGGGCCGGTTGGTGATTAACCTGGCCCCGAACCGGATAAAGCGCCAGGCCGGCGGTCTGGGGCCAGTCCGTGACCTGGTGGCCGCTGGCCAGGATCAGGTTGGCGGCGCGGAACACCCGCTCTCCCGCCGTAACCCGCCAGCCGTCCCGCTCCGGGTCCAGGGTATCGACCCGGGAGTGGTAATGGCACTCCAGCAGGCCGCTGTCCCGGGCGCGGGCCAGCAGGGCCCGGGTCAGCTCGAAGGGGCAAACCCAGCCGCCAAGCGGGTATTCCACGCCCGGCAGCGCCGCCGCCAGGCCGCAGCGCTGGTCGACCTCGCCGGCGTCGAGCGGGTGTACCAGCTCGGCGGGAAAGCCGCCGGCGGTCAGCTTGTCTATCTTGGCGCGGCTTTTGTCGTCATAGGCCAGTTGCACCACGCCGCACCAGTGGTGGCTGAAGGTGTGCCGGCGGGCCAGCGAGGCCAGCTCCCGCCGGCCATGGAGAAAGGCCTGCAGGTAGAACTGGCTGAGCGGATCGTGATCGCCGTTGAGCAGGGGGTAGATGGCGCCCTGGCGATTGCCGGAGGCGCCCGCCGCGGGTTCGCCGGCCTGTTCCAGCAGGGTCACCCGGTGGCCGCGCCGGGTCAGGGCCAGTGCCAGGGCGGCTCCCGCCACGCCGGCGCCGATGATCAGGCTGTGTTCGCCGCGGCCGGGCCGGCGCCAGTACCAGGGCGTGGTGTAGGGCGCGCGGCCCGGGGCGCGGCGACCGGCCAGCATCTCCCGTTTGCGGCCAAAGCCCTTGACCCGACTGACCTCAAAACCGGCTTCATTCAATCCCCGCCGGACAAAGCCGGCGGCGGTAAAGGTGGCCAGGGTGGCATTGCCCCGGGCCAGCCGGGCCAGCTCGCGAAACAGCGCCGGGGTCCACATGGCAGGGTTTTTGTCCGGCGCAAAGCCATCCAGATACCAGGCATCCACCTTGCCGGCAAGGCCGGCTTCCATTTGGGGCAGGATGTCGGCGACGTCGCCCAGCCAGAGATCGAGGCAGACTTCATCGCCAAACCAGAGGCGGTGGCAACCGTCGACAGGCAGCGGATATTCAGCTAACAAATGTTCGCTTAAAGTGCTAAGCTCTGGCCACTGGCTCAGGGCCTGCTGAAGATCGGCGCGGCTCAGTGGATACTTCTCCACGCTGATAAAATGCAATCGCCGGGTGCGGCCCTGGGGCTGTGCCCGGCGATATTGGATAAAGGCCTGCCAGGTGGCGAGGAAGTTGAGGCCGGTGCCAAAGCCGGTTTCGGCCACCACGAACAGGGGCCGGTCGTGATCGACAAAGCGCGCGGGCAGGCCGTTGTGCCCCAGAAATACATAGCGGGTTTCGGCCAGGCCGTTGTCGTTGGAGAAGTAGACATCGTTGAAGGCGGTGGCGACCGGGGTACCCTGGTCGTTCCAGTCGAGACGCGCTGTGGTAATAAAGCGGGGTGACACTGAACCTCCGGGACCGCAAAAACGGTCATTTTATGTGAAAGCAGACCAGTTTGACCATGGTTTGTGGTTAGAATTGGCGTCAAATCAAGACAGTAGGAAAGATAGATGAGAAGAGCAGTCATTACCGGTATCGGTGTGGTGTCCAGCATTGGCAACAACAAGGAAGAAGTCCTGGCCTCCCTCAAGGCGGGGCGCTCCGGCATCACCTTCTCCCAGCAATTCGCCGACTACAAACTGCGCAGCCAGGTGTGGGGCAATCTGAAAATGAACCCGGCCGAGCACATCGATCGCAAGGTCATGCGCTTTATGGGTGACGCGGCCGCGTTTGCCTATCTTTCCATGGAGCAGGCCATCGCCGACGCCGGACTCGACGAGTCCATGGTGTCGAATGAGCGTACCGGCCTGGTGGTGGGCTCCGGCGGTGCTTCCTCCAAAAACCAGATTGAAGCCTGCGACACCCTGCGCGAGAAAGGCGTGCGTCGGGTCGGTCCCTACATGGTGCCGCGCACCATGTCGTCCACCACCTCCGCCTGCCTGGCCACTCCCTTCAAGATCAAGGGCATCAACTACTCCATCAGCTCCGCCTGCGCCACCTCGGCCCACTGCATCGGCCACGCCCTGGAACAAATCCAGATGGGCAAGCAGGACATCGTCTTCGCCGGCGGCGGCGAAGAGGTGGACTGGACCCTGGCACTGCAGTTTGATGCCATGGGCGCCCTGTCCAGCAAGTATAACGACACCCCGGAGCTGGCCTCCCGCACCTACGATGCCGGTCGTGACGGCTTTGTCATCTCCGGTGGCGGCGGCATCCTGGTGGTGGAAGAGCTGGAGCACGCCTTGAAGCGCGGCGCCAAGATCTACGCCGAGATCACCGGCTACGGCGCCACTTCCGACGGCTACGACATGGTGGCCCCGTCCGGTGAAGGCGCGGTGCGCTGCATGAAGCAGGCCATGGCCACCGCCCCGGCCCCGGTGCAGTACATCAACACCCACGGCACCTCCACCCCGGTGGGTGACGTGAAGGAGCTGGAAGCCATCCACGGCCTGTTCGGCGACCAGGCTCCCTACATCTCCGCCACCAAGGCCATGACCGGCCACGCCCTGGGTGCTGCCGGCGTGCACGAGGCGGTGTACTCCCTGCTGATGCTGGAGCACGGTTTTATCGCCCCGAGCATCAATATTACCGAGCTGGACGAGAAGGCCCAGGGCCTGCCCATCGTCACCGAATATCAGGAAGCCGAGCTGGACACCGTGATGTCCAACAGCTTCGGTTTCGGCGGCACCAACGCCAGCCTGGTGTTCAGCAAGTACAAGGGCTGAACGCAGCGGTAACTAGAAAAAGCGCCTCAGGGCGCTTTTTTTATACCTTGAACCTATACATCGTGCACCGTCGTCGGTCAAAGGGCACTACTTCTCCGGCACGCCGTGAATACATCCATGTAGGCTCCGTTGCGCCATCCTTGGCGCAAAGGGCACGGCGAAGCAGACACCCTTTGTCCTCCTCAGCACGCTCAGCGCTGATTGGCAGCATGCAGACAACGCCGAAATTACCCGAAGTAGCAGTGGGGATTGCCGGAGCCGACCATTAAATGCCATGGATGGTATTTTCGAGCGCCCCACGGATGGGCTTGAAGCGTGTCGGCGTAGTGCAACCGCACTGCGGCTTCGCATTTGTGCGTCAACTGCCCAACCGTTTGTCCAGCATCACAAATCCCCAGGCCCCGGCACCGCCAAACAACACCCCCAGCACACTGCTGGCAAGGATATCGGCAGGCCAGTGCAGGCCCAGCAGCAGGCGGGAATAACACACCGCCACCGCCCAGCCGGCCAGGGCGGTGACCAGCCAGGGGGAACTGCCACGGTAGGCCAGCAACAGGCAGAAAAAGGCGGCGATGGTCATGGCCGCAATGGAATGACCCGAGGGAAAGGAATAGTTCACCTCATCCTGCCAGTGCAGCTTGAGCCAGCCGGGAATCTGCTGCTCGGGCACCCGGCTCAGGCCCTCGGCCAGCCATTGTTCCCGCACCGATTCCCGCTGGGCATAGAAGTGATCACCGTCGAGCCGGCCCTGCTCATCCAGCCAGACCACATAGGGCCTGGGCTCCTTGAAGTAGAGTTTGGCCAGGGTTTTGGTGACAAAGGCGCCGCCCAGGGCGGCAAGCAGACAGCAAAAGAAGACCAGCAACTGCCCCGGCTGCCGGCGCCAGCGGTGCAGGGTCAGGAGGCTGAGCAGCAACAAGGTGATGCCGATACCCACGCCGCCGACCGACAGGGTCAGGCCGTAGGCGAGCAGGGCGGGGGGCTCGTCGAGCTCGAGCAGGGGAAACCAGCGCCAGTGCCAGTGGTAGCCCAGGCTGGCCAGGGCCACCGGCACCACCAGCAAGGCCAGGATCCGCAACAGCAAAGATAAGGTCATGAGATGGACCAGGGGATGACAAAGGCGGCGAGTCTAGCAGAATCACCGCCGGCTGACAGCTGAAGCCCGGGCCGACTCGGGTTACAATGGCGCTCCCCCGAGCAAGGAGAACACGATGAAAATTCTGGCCGATGAAAATATGCCGTTCGTACGCGAGCTGTTCGGCGACTGGGCCGAGGTGGTCACCTGCCCCGGCCGTGCCTTGGCTCCGGAACAACTGATCGATGTGGACGCCCTGCTGGTGCGTTCCATCACCCGGGTGGACGATGCCCTGCTGGCCCGTGCCGGGCGTCTGGCCTTCGTCGGTACCGCCACCATCGGCTGTGACCACGTGGACACCGGCCTCTTGGCCCGTCGGGGCATCGCCTTCGCCAGCGCCCCGGGATGCAACAAGGTGGCGGTGGGCGACTATGTGCTGGCCGCCCTGCTGCGGGTGGCGGAACACCAGGGCTGGTCGCTGGCGGGGCGTTCACTGGCGGTGATCGGGGCCGGCAACACCGGCTCCGAGGTGGCCGGCCGGGCCCGGGCGCTGGGAATGGAAGTGCTGTGTTGCGATCCTCCTTTGGCCGAGCGCGGTGCGACCGGTTTTGTCGACCTTGAGCAGGCGCTGTGCGCCGATGTCGTCAGCTTTCATGTGCCGCTCAGCCACCAGGGCCCCCACGCCACCCATCACCTGCTGGATGCTGTGCGTATCGCCCGGCTCGATGAGCGGCAACTGCTGATCAACGCCTGCCGGGGGGATGTCTGGGACAACCACGCCCTGCTGACGCGTCAGCAGGGCGACAGCCCATTGACCCTGGTGATGGACGTGTGGGAGCACGAGCCCAGGGTACTGACGGCGCTGGTGCCCCATGTGCTGCTGGCAACGCCCCATATCGCCGGCTACAGCCTGGAGGGCAAGGCCAGGGGCAGCTTCGCCCTGTATCAGGCCCTGAGCCGCCGGCTAGGACGCCCGTGCGAGCTGACGGTGGAGCAGCTGCTGCCGGCGCCGGCGGTGGCGCAGATCGGCCTGGAGGGGGGGAGGGATCAGACGCTGACCGAGCGTCTGGTGCGCCTGGTTTACGATATCGAGCGGGACGACCGACAGTTCCGCCGGGCGCTGGCCGGCGATGATCCGGGCTTTTTCGACCGCCTGCGCAAGGAATATCCGGATCGGCGCGAGCTGGGCTCCCTGCATGTCACAGGGGGCGGGGAGGCACTGCGGGCGCTGGGGTTTGGCTGAACGGCGCTGTTCCCGGGGCCGTCCGAAGTAAAGTCTGGACCTGCTCGGCCGATAAGCGGTTACCTGCAACACTGACAGATAAGTTCCTATTGGCACGGTTTTTTTCTACACTTGCGCCATGGTGAGCCGAGACGGCCGGATAAACCGGCGCAGAGTCAGGAACAAGGACACAAGACACAGAATGAAAAGACTCAGACCTCATTGTTATTCCGCTCTGGCCCTGTGGCTGGCCTGTACCCTGCCGGCTCAGGCCCAGGAAGAGTTCTATATCGAGCTGAGAGGCCCTGAGTCTTCGGCCCCGGCGGCGGCGCCTGCAGCGGCCCCGCGCCCGGCGGCCTCCGCGCCCGCCAACCTGGCTCCCGGCCGCTACGGCCCGGTCACCCGTACCGATACCCTCTGGTCCATCGCCGCCCGTCATACTCCGGCCCCGGCCACGGTACAGCAGACCATGGTGGCGCTCTATTACCTCAACCCGGGCGCCTTTGTGCGGGGCAACATCAACTACCTGCAACGGGGCGCCTCCCTGCGCCTGCCGACCCTGACCCAGGCCCAGCAGCGCAGCCCGCGGGAAGCCGAGGCCGAATTCCGCCGGCTGAGCCGCCAGGGCAGCGCCGCGCGTACGGCACCGGCGGAGCGGCCGGCGCCTGCCCGGGCCGTTGCCAGCGCGCCGGCCAAGCCCGAACCGGCTGCTCCCAAGGTGGAAACCCCCAAGGTGGTGGCCCCCGTTGAGCCCCCGGCGGCGGCTCCCGTGGTTGCCACGCCGCCCCAGGCTTCCGCCGCCGAGCCGGCCACGGTGCGGGTGGTGCCGGTCAGCGAGCCTTCCGTCCCCCGGGCGGCCCCGGTGCCCGAACCCGAGCCCCTGGCGCCGGAGACACCGTCGCCGGCGCAGGCCGAGGAGCTGGCCCTGGCCCGGTTGCAGGCGCGGTTGCTGGACGAACTGAAAACCCAGGTCGCCATGTCCAACGAACAACTTGCCGAGCTGTCCAACAATAATCAGGCCCTGCGCACCCGTCTTGGCGAGCTGACCGAGGAGGTCAACCAGCTCAAGTCCGAGCGCCAGCAGGAAAGCGCCGGCGAGACGGGCGCGCCCGGCAACGGGCTGGATGCCCTGCTCGCCAATCCGCTCAACCTGGCCTTGATGCTGGTCATGCCGGCGCTGCTGCTGCTGGCCCTGTTCACCCTGTGGTGGCGGGCCCGGGTGCGGCGCGAATTGGCGGAGCAGGAGCAGGATCTGGCCAATCGCGAAACCCTGCTGGATGATGAACGCAGTGAGTTCGACGAGCTGTTCACCACCGATCTGAGCCCGGATCCGGACCGGAGCGAGTCTCCGGACCTGTACCCAGCCGAGCCGGATCTTCCCGAGCCGGCGGTGGAAAAGGCGGCGGAAGGGGAAATCGACGAAGACGCCTTCGCCCGCTTCCTGGCCGAGCAGCAGGAAGCCGAAGACGCCCAGGCCCAGCGCCGGGACGAAGTGGAAGGCGCGCCCCTGGAGGCGGAAGAGGAGCGGGAAGAGATCGATTACGCCAACATGATGTTCGATGATGAATCCAGTGCGGGCCTGGCGACGGAAAATACGGTATCCAACGACGATATCGATGCCCTGTTGTTCGATGGGGCGGTGGATGCCGAGCCGGAACGCCGGGCCGAGGCCGATGCGGAACCCGAACCCGTGGCGGTCGAGCCACCGGCGGAGCCCGCACCGAGCCGGCCGGCCGACGCGCCCGGCCGGGCCGCCGAGGAGGACCCTTTCGCCTTTATCGACAGCCTGATGGAAGAAAGCGAGCAGCCTGGTCCCCAGGACGCCCGGGCGGACGAGTACGATAAGGTACTTGGCCAGGGGCGGGATGTGGACATCGATTTCGACGAGGGCGGCATGGGGGCCAAGCTGGATCTGGCCCGGGCCTATATCGAGATAGACGATATCGACAGCGCCCGCGAGCTGCTCAACGAAGCCCTGGCCAAGGGCAACGACGAGCACCAGGCCGAGGCCCGCAAGCTGTTGCAGCGCCTGGCCCGGCGCTGAGCCCCGCCGCGGGCGGACCTCGTCTCCAACCGGCCCCCTGGGCCGGTTCTTCATTTTGCGGCGGTAACGGGTATAATTGCCGTCTTTTTTGACCTTGGAACTGATTATGCGCATTGCCCTTGGCATAGAGTATGACGGCAGCCGTTACTACGGCTGGCAGCGGCAGCGGGAGGTTCCCAGCATTCAGGAAGAGGTGGAAAAGGCCCTGTCGAAAATTGCCGATCATCCGGTCGAGGTACAGTGCGCCGGGCGCACCGACGCCGGAGTGCACGGCACCGGCCAGGTGGTGCATTTCGATACCGAGGCGGTCCGGCCGGACGGCGCCTGGACCCTGGGAATGAATGCCAACCTGCCGCCGGATATCGCGGTGCGCTGGGTCAGGCGGGTGCCGGACGAATTCCACGCCCGCTTCAGTGCCACCGCCCGTCGCTACCGTTATATTATTTTCAACCACAATATGCGGCCCGCCATCCATGGCGCCGGAGTAAGCCACTATGTGGGCGACATCGACGCCGAGCGGATGCACCAGGCCGGCCAGTGCCTGCTCGGCGAGCGTGACTTCAGCGCCTTCAGGGCGGTGCAATGCCAGTCCAGGAGCCCCTGTCGCAATGTTATGCACCTCAGGGTGCGGCGCTTTGGCCACTTTATCGTGCTCGACATCAAGGCCAACGCCTTTCTGCACCACATGGTGCGCAATATTACCGGTACCTTGCTGCAGGTGGGCCTGGGCCAGGCCGAGGCGGGCTGGGTGCAGGAGGTGCTGGACGGGCGCGATCGCAACCTGGCCGGCGCCACCGCCAAGGCCGGCGGGCTTTATCTGGTGGAGGTCGACTATCCGCCCGAGTTCGGTTTGCCGAAGACGGTGCCCGGGCCCCTGTGGCTGCCCGACCCATTCTGACGGCGGTAGGACCAGTCCGGCGACCGGCAGTTTTTTATCAACCCGCGGGCGGTTATATGCTTTAATGACCGCTGCGTGACAACCACGAAAACGAGTAAGGATTTCCATGAGCTGGCTTGAGAAAATTCTCCCCAAGAATAAGAACATCGGTGTTCGTCGTCACAATATTCCGGAAGGGGTCTGGACCAAGTGCACCCAATGCGAGCAGGTTCTGTACCGGGCCGAGCTCGATCGCAATCTGGAAGTCTGCCCCAAGTGCGATCACCACATGCGCATTTCCGCCCGTGCCCGGCTGGATAAATTCCTGGACCAGGACGGTCGCGAGGAGCTGGGGGCCGAACTCGAGCCCCAGGACGTGCTCAAGTTCAAGGACTCGAAAAAATACAAGGACAGGATCAGCGCCGCCCAGAAAAGCAGCAATGAAAAAGACGCCATGGTGGTGATGAAAGGCACCCTCAAGGGCCTGCCGGTGGTGGCCTGTGCCTTCGAATTCTCCTTTATGGGCGGCTCCATGGCATCCGTGGTCGGCGCCCGCTTCGTGCGCGCGGTGGAAGCCTGCCTGGCCGAAAACCGCGCCCTGGTGTGTTTTTCCGCTTCCGGCGGCGCGCGCATGCAGGAAGCCCTGTTCTCGCTGATGCAGATGGCCAAGACCAGCGCCGCCCTCAACCGTCTCTCCGCCGCCGGCCTGCCCTATATTTCGGTCCTGACCGATCCGACCATGGGCGGCGTCTCCGCCAGCCTCGCCATGCTGGGCGATGTCAACGTGGGCGAGCCCAAGGCCCTGATCGGCTTCGCCGGTCCCCGGGTCATCGAACAGACGGTGCGCGAAAAGCTGCCGGAAGGTTTCCAGCGCAGCGAGTTCCTGCTGGAGCACGGCGCCATCGACATGATCATCGACCGGCGCGAGATGCGTGATCGCCTGGCCGGGCTTATCGGCAAGCTGATGAACCAGGAGCCGGCGGAATTCTGATGCACACTCCCCTGGTCCCGCCGGCGACCGCAACCCTGGCCGGCTGGCTGGCGTACCTGGAAAGCCTGAACATCGCCCATATCGAGCTTGGCCTTGAACGGATGCAGGCGGTGGCCGGCCGGCTCGGGCTGCTGAGCCTGCCGGCCCATGTGATCACCGTGGGCGGCACCAATGGCAAGGGCACCACCTGTGCGCTGCTCGAGGCCATGCTGCGGGCGGCGGGGCACAGCGTTGGGGTCTATTCCTCGCCGCACCTGCTCGACTACCGCGAGCGGGTAAGGGTCAATGGTGACTTTCCCGCCGAATCGGCCTTTTGCGAGGCCTTTGCGGCCGTGGAAGCGGCCCGTGGCGACATTGCCCTGACCTACTTCGAATTCGGTACCCTGGCGGCGTTGTGGCTGTTCAGGGCCGCCGCGCCCGAGGTAGTGCTGCTGGAAGTCGGCCTTGGCGGACGGCTCGATGCCACCAATGTGGTGGCATCGGATCAGACGGTGATCACTACTGTGGCCCTCGATCACACCGACTGGCTGGGCAATGACCGGGAAACCATCGGCGTTGAAAAGGCGGGCATCTTCCGGCCCGGCAAGCCGGCGGTGTGCGGCGATCCCGAACCGCCCGCCAGCGTGCTGGCGCAGGCCGAAAAGAAAGGCACTCCGCTCTATTGCACCGGCCGGGATTTTCACTGGCAGGCGCAGGCAGGGGGGTGGAGCTTCCGTGGCCTTGGCCTCGAACTCGAGGCCCTGCCCATGCCCGAGCTGCCGCTGATGAACGCCGCCACCGCCCTGGCGACCCTGGCGCTGTCACCCCTGCGCCTGCCGGAGCGGGCCATCCGCACCGGCCTGGCCGAAGCCCGGCTCGCCGGCCGGTTGCAGCGACTGTCGCCCTGCCTGTGGGTGGACGTGGCCCACAACCCCGAATCGGCCGCCTACCTGGCCCGCCGGCTGGCCGGCATGACGGTGGCCGGGCGCATCCACGGGGTGGTGGGCATGCTCAGAGACAAGGATATCGCCGCCAGCCTGGCACCCCTGCAGGCGCTGGTTGATCACTGGTATCCGGCCAGCCTGGCGGGCCCGCGGGGGGCCGAGGGTGCCGAGCTGGCCCGCATCCTCCAAACCGGGCACAGCTACCCCCGGGTGGCGGAGGCCCTGCAGGCCGCCGAGGCGGCCTGCGGCAAAGATGACATCATTATTGCGTTCGGCTCCTTTTACACGGTGGCCGAGGTGCTGGCCCTGCCGCGCCCGTCACCGGCACACGAATAAGAGGCGGTTTTGGCAACACAATTTCAGCATCGACTGGTGGGCACCGTTATCCTGGTGGCCCTGGGCGTCATTTTCCTGCCGGACCTGCTGGACGGCAAGCAGCAGCCCTTGCCGGAAGAGGCGGTCAGCATACCGCTGCGCCCCGAGCTCGAGCCTGCGCGTCCACCGGTGGAGCCGCCCGCTGATCCGGCCGAACCGGCCGCGCCGCCGGTGTGGACCCTGGAGAAAGTGAAGGAAGCGCCGCCGGTGGCGCCGCAACCGGCGCCCGAGACCGCCCTGGCCCAGGCCGCCAGCGCCCCTCGGGCGGCGCCCGAGCCGCCGCCCGCACCGGCCCCCAAACCGACCCCGGCTCCCGTGCCCAAACCGGTGCCCCAGCCCAGGCCGGCACCGGAAATCAAGCCGGCGCCGCCGCTGCCCGCGGCCGGCGTGGTGCAGGCCGCGCCCGTGGTCAAGCCTGCCGAGCCCCAGCAGGGCGGCTATATCGTCCAGTTGGGGGCGTTTCGCAATGCCGACAACGTCAACGCCCTGGTGCAGAAGCTGAGGGCGGCGGGCTACCGGGCCCAGACCACGCCCTCGGTGCCCCGCCAGGGAGAGCTGAACCGGGTGTGGGTGGGGCCGGACGCCAAGGGGCGACTCGAGCAGCAGCTCGGTGCCCTGGAGCGGCTGACCGGCCTCAAGGGGCGGGTGTTGCCCCAGTAGGGTTCAGATGCACTTGACCGGCTTGGGCAGGCCCGCCAGTTTGGTGGCCTGCTTGGCCGGCCCCTTGGGGAACAGCCGGTACAGATAACGGCTGTTCCCTTTCTCCTCTCCCAGCTCCTTGGCCATGGCCTTGACCAGCGCCCGGATAGCCGGCGAGCTGTTGTACTTCAGGTAAAAATTGCGCACAAAATGGATCACTTCCCAATGTTCCGGGGTGAGGCTGATCCCTTCCTGCTCCGCCAGCAACTCGGCCAAGGCCGGCTGCCAGTCTTGGTGGTGTTTTAAATACCCCTGGGCATCGGTGGCGATGGGGCGCCCTTCAAATTCAAGCATGCTGCCTCCTGTGTTGGACCGCCATCTTACTCAGGTGCGGGAGCTTGTCCATGTTGATCCCGCACGCCACCGGCCAGCTGGTGCAGGTCGTTGATGAGCATGGCCATGTTGCCGAGTATCTGCCGGGTCAGAATGTGCCATTCGTCCTGCCGGGCCGGGGGCAGCGGCAGGGGCGGTGGCTCGGGCAGGGGAGAGCCGCTGCGCAGGGCCCGGGCCGAGGCCCGCAGCCGCTCGCAGAGTCCGCTCACTATCGTCTGGGGTAACAGTTGATCCGGCTGGCGATGGGCTCCCAGGGTTGACAGGTAGGACAGCAGTGCATGGTTGCGATAGGCAATTTCAAAAAAGGGGTTCAGCCAGTGGCGGGACAGGGGCTCCACCCGAATATTCTGCCAGGCCTGGGCCAGCTGGTTGTCGGCCAGGTGGGCCTGCTTGCGGGCGATGCGGTAGGCCTGATCCTCTTCCTCTGCCCGGCTGACCGGCTTGCCTATGGCAGCCAGGTAGGCGGCGTTGGCGTCCAGGGCATCGGCCAGCAGCCGGGGCAGGTGGCGGCGCTGCCAGTCGGGCCAGATAAACCACACCGCCACAAAGGCGATGATGCTGCCGGCCAGGGTGTCGAGCAGGCGGGGTAGCAGTACCGGATCCTGGCGTCCTCCCTGCAGCTCAAAGGCCAGCAGTACAAAGAGGGTGACAAAGCATACCGCCAGGCTGTAGCGCTGGCGCACCTGGGTAAAAAACAGGAAGCAGCAGAGAACCAGGATAACCAGCCGGCTTTCGAGGGAAGGAAACAGCAGCAGCAGGGGAATGCCCACCAGTATACCCGCCAGGGTGCCCAGGGTCCGCTCGGTCAGCCGCTGGCGGGTGGCGCTGAAACTGGGTTTGCACACAAAGAGGATGGTCAGCAGTATCCAGTAGCCCTGGGCGATGTCCAGGGCGTTAATAAGGCCAAACCCCAGTGCAAAGCAGGCGCTCATGCGTACCCCGTGGCGAAACAGGATGGCGTTGGGGTTAAGCAGGGCTTTCAGCCGAGTAAAAAAGGGCTGGGGC
Organism: Zobellella taiwanensis; assembly: GCF_003012795.1. GTDB lineage: Bacteria > Pseudomonadota > Gammaproteobacteria > Enterobacterales > Aeromonadaceae > Oceanimonas > Oceanimonas taiwanensis. The sequence continues at coordinate 197,952 of NZ_PXYH01000001.1, read as the reverse complement.
CGGGGCCGGGCCAGTTCGGAAGGCCGGTTGTCCTCCAGGGTCGCGGCATGGTCGGCAGTGAGCGTTTCGGCCTGCAGCAGTGCCCGGTGCACATGGTCCATATTTCGGGTCAGAAAACGCAGCGGGCTCATCAGCTCGGCGGAATAATGGCGCTGATGATGGCTGTAGTCGAGCTGATCCTTGAGTGCCGACAGCTCCCAGGCAATACGCTTGCCCGGATGAAAGGGGTTGTGGGTCAGAATGGAATAGCCCAGCCGGTGACAGGCCTCTCCCAATTCGGCCAGCAGGATCTGGTAGCCGGCCAGCAGATCGGCCCGGTCCAGATCCCGGTGCAGTTGGCGGTAGGAATAGTGACTGGACGCGGCCCGTTCATGAATGCGCTGTATCAGCAGGTAAAGCGCCAGCAAACGGGCCAGCTCGGGATCCTGTACCGGCCCCTTGAGCCGGCGGTTGAGCATCTGTTTGGTGATTTCCAGGGCATTGACCAGCTGAATATTAAGCTGGGCCAACTGATGGCGCAGGCCCCGGTGCAGTTCTTCGGGGCTGTCGAAAAAGCGGGATTTTTCCAGCAGATAGCGCGAGAGGGCAAAGCAGCAGCCGGCCAGTTGCTCGTGTACCGGTTTATAGGGCCAGGCCAGCAGAATCAACCAGGACAACAGGCCATACCAGGCGGCCCCGGCGGTCAGCATCAGCGGCTGATACCAGAAGGAGGGGCTGTCCACATGGCCCTGCATGGCATAAAGGGATATCAGCAGGGTGCCGTAGCCCAGTGCCCCTACGCTCTGGCCCCAGGCGCCGATCAGAATAAGCACAAAGGTGGCCAGCACCAGCACCGGACCCAGAATAAGGGGGTGTGCCATACCCAGCGTCACCCCGGTAATGGCGACGAAGAAGCACAGCAGGCTCAGTACCAGGGTCAGCAGGCGGCGACTCGGCCGGTGATCCGCCTCGCTCAGGGCGGCGGCCATGGCACCCAGGCAAAGGGTGACGGCAGCGGGTACCTCACCCAGCCACCAGCCCGGCAGCAGCATGCTGGCCATGGCCAGTAATACCTTGAGGGCAAAGAAAAAGTGGCTGTCGGTAACGACCCGTCTCAGCCAGGGCACAGCAAAAGACATGGTACGACTCTGCAAGGGGAAATATAAGGGAATCATACTCGACTCAAAGGCCGGGTACAGCGCCGTTATCCATAAAAAAAGCCCCGGACGGGGCTTTTGTATAAGGAGCCGGTGTTTTAGTCGCGGCTGAGCCCCAGCAACTGCAGCAGGCTGAGGAAGATATTGAAGATAGACACATACAGGGTCACGGTGGCGGAGATGTAGTTTTGCTCGCCGCCGTGGATGATGGCGCTGGTCTGCATCAGGATGGCGCCGGACGAGAACAGGATGAACAGGGCGCTCAGGGCCAGGCTGAGGGCCGGCAGGGCCAGGAACAGGTTGGCCACGAAGCCCACCAGGATGACCACGAAACCGGCCATCATCATACCGCCGAGGAAGGACATGTCCTTCTTGGTGGTCAGCACATAGGCGGACAGGGACAGGAAGGTCAGGGCGGTGCCGCCCAGGGCCAGCATCACGGTTTCGGTGCCCGAACTGGTGCTCAGGTAATAGTTGAGGATGGGGCCTATGGTGTAGCCGGTGAAGGCGGTGAAGGCGAAGATGAACAGGAGACCAAGCCCGCTGTTTTTGTTGCGTTCGGTCAGGAACATCAGGCCGTAAAAGCCGACCAGGGTGATAATAAGGCCCGGATGGGGCAGGTTCATCATGGCGCTGACGCCCGCCGACAGGGCGGCGACCACCAGGGTCAGGCCCAGCAGCATATAGGTATTGCGCAGGACCTTGTTGGTTTCCAGCGCGCCCGACTGGGTACGGGACAGGGTATTGTTGTATCGCATTGTTGAGACTCCTTTGTCACTCAGGCAAGGATAGCACGGTCAATTCGTTAACCCCATTCTGGACATAATATGACCCGGTTGTCGAGCTTTCTGTTGCACCGGCGCGCCATGCCCGGCCGGCGGCTGGCCATTTCTTGTCCAGTCGCGCCGGCTTGCGCATTTATCGGTTTACAAGTCCGGGGGCGCTTGAGTAGTATTGTCGCCCGTCGGAGGGGTGGCAGAGTGGTTGAATGCACCGGTCTTGAAAACCGGCGTGGGTTAATAGCCCACCGTGGGTTCAAATCCCACCTCCTCCGCCAGACCGGAAAAGCCCGCTGCGTAACCCGCAGCGGGCTTTTTGCATTGTCCCGCCCGGAGTGAACTCATGGACATACTGTTACGCCACGACCAGTTCTACGTGATCAACAAGCCCGCCGGTATCGGCATGCACCAGGAAGGAGACAGCCCGGGTTTGGTGCGCCGGCTCGGCGAGGCGCTGGGCGAGTCCCTCTATCCGGTGCACCGGCTCGACAAGATGACCACGGGTGCCCTGCTGCTGGCCCGCACCGCCGAGGCCAACCGGGAGCTCAGTCGCCAGTTTGCCGAACGTATTCCTCGCAAGCATTACCTGGCCCTGACCGACCGCAAGCCCGCCAAAAAGCAGGGGCTGATCCGGGGCGACATGGAAAAGGCCAGGGGCGGCAGCTGGAAGCTCAGCCGTAGCCAGGTCAATCCAGCCATCACCCGTTTTTACAGTACCCTGCTTGCCGAGGGGCTGCGGGCCTTGTTGCTGCAACCTTACACCGGCAGGACCCACCAACTGAGGGTAGCCATGAAAAGCCTGGGCAGCCCCATTCTCGGCGACGAGCGTTATGGGGGCAGTCCGGCGGACAGGGGCTATCTGCATGCCTGGAAACTGGACTTCCAGTGGCAGGGCCGGCTTGTGTCGGTCACCGCGCCGGCGGATCAGGGGGCGTTGTTTGGCGAGCTGGCCGAGCCCCTGACCCGCTGGGCCGCCACCCTGCTGACGAAGGAGTCCTTCCCGGCGGCGCCATAACTCCCTTGCCGCAATAAAGTCGCACCGCTCCCGGTCCGGATGGGTTTGGTACACAGGGAGAAAGCAGCATGCGTTACTGGATCATGGGCGGCGGCGGCATTGGCCGCGCCATCGCCGAGGCCTGCCTGGCCGACGGCCATCAGGTACTGTTGTTCAGCCGGCGCGATCCCTGCCTGGCGGGCCTGGACTGGCGAAGGCTGGATGGCACCGACGACGAGGCCCTGGAGCAGGCCTGCGCCGAGGATGCCCTGCCCGAGCGGGTGATCAACACCCTGGGCATGCTGCACCAGCAGGGGCAGCAGCCGGAAAAACGCATTGAACACCTGAGCGAAGCCGCGCTGCTTAACAGCATCCATGTCAACACCTGGCCCACCCTGGCCATGGGCCGCCTGCTGTCCCGGCGGCTGGGCCGACACCAGCCGCTGCGCTTTGCCGCCCTGTCGGCCCGGGTCGGCAGCATCAGCGACAACCGCGCGGGCGGCTGGTACAGCTACCGCATCAGCAAGGCCGCCCTCAACATGGCGATTAAAACGCTGGCGGTGGAGTGGAGCCGGCGTTTTCCCGCCGCCTGTGTGGTGGGCCTGCACCCGGGGACGGTGGCCACCCCTTTGTCGGCGCCCTTTCGCGCCGGCCTGGCCGAGGGGCAGCTGCAGACGCCGGAACAGGCGGCCCGGCATTTGCTGGCGGTGCTGGAGCGGCTGGAGCCGGCGGACTCGGGCCGGCTTTTCGCCTGGAACGGGCAGGAAATCGCGCCCTGAGTTCAGCGCTTGTGCAGGATCCGCGGAATGGGATAATGGCCGCTGCGGTAGTTGCCGCGCACCGCATCCAGGGTCAGGGTCAATACCTGCTGGGTCAGGATATGGTGATCCTGGGCAATGGTGTTGATGGGGCTCGACAGAAAATCGAGCAGCCGGTGATCGCCAAAGGTGCCGAGCCGCAGCCGGGGCGGCAGTTGGGCCTCGTGCTGGTAAAAATAGTCGAGCACCCCTTCAAGCAGCACGAAGGCGGTGGTGACGATGGCCTGGGGCCGGTGCCAGTCGACCGGGTCCAGTTCGGTCAGCAGGCGAAAGGCGGTCTGACGCTCGAACCGCTCGCCGTAGAGCACCTGGTAGGGTACCCCGGTTTTTTCCAGCGCCTTCACAAAGCCCTGCTCCCGCTCCAGGCTGATACCCAGATCCGGCGCGGCGGCAATCAGCCAGGCCTGCTCCAGTTCGGCGCAGGCCAGGGTCTGGGTAAGCCGGAAGGAGGAAGCCTTGTTTTCGCTGCTCACATAAATCAGGGGGGCGGGCAGGGAACGGTCAACCCCGATCACCGGCAGATCCTGGTGGAGCCGGAGATAAAAATCATCCTCCAGCGGCAGGCAGGAGGCGACAATCAGGGCGTCCACCCGCCGCCCTTTCAGCATCATCGCCAGATCCTTTTCGGTTTGCGGCTCGTCGTCGGAGCAGGTGACCAGCAACTGGAAACCGGCCTGGCGGGCCTGCCACTCGAGCAGCTTGGCCATGCGCGCGTAACTGGGGTTTTCCAGATCCGGCACTATCAGGCCGAAGGTGTGGGACAGGGCGCCGCGCAGGGCGGCGGCCTGGCGGTCGGGCTGGTAATTGTGCGCCCGGACCACCGCCATCACCTTGTCCTGGGTGGCCTGGCTGATGCGGTGCTGCTCCGCCTTGCCGTTGATCACATAGCTGGCGGTCGTGCGGGAGACCCCGGCCAGGCGGGCGACTTCGTCAAGTTTCATTGGTCGGTAAATCCATCAAAATGTGCACCAGATCATATCATTGCAATCTGTCGGTGCGGATAGCTTGCCTGAATTGCTGAAACGATTCAGTATGAATTCAGTTACAAAATCGGTCCAATTAGTCCCAACGTGTTCTAGGGTGTCAATATCCTTGTCAATCAGCAGGTGATGTCATGCTTTCACTGTCCACACAAGACGTAAGAATCGGCCAGTCCCTGGCCGACAAAAATGCCGTTATTGCGGCCCTGGCCGAATGGCTTGAGCAGGACGGCAATGTTGCCGCCGGCTACGAGGCCGGCATGCGGGCCCGGGAAGCGCAGACCGCCACCTACCTGGGACAGGGTATTGCCATTCCCCACGGCACCCAGGACACCCGCCACCTGGTGAAGAAAACCGGCATCAAGGCCATCCACCTGCCCCAGGGCGTGGAATGGGGCGAAGGCGAAAAAGCCTATCTGGTGCTGGGCATCGCCGCCGGCTCCGACGAGCACCTCGGTCTGCTCAAACAACTGGCCCGGGCCCTGTCCCGGGACGATCTGGCCGAGCGGGTCAAGACCGCCAGCCAGGCCGAAGACATCCTCAGCCTGCTGCAGGGCGATGACAGTGTTCAGCTTGAGCTGGATGAGCGGCAGGTGCGCACCGCCACCAAGGCCGCCGGCCTGCTCCAGCTGCAAAAAAGCGCGGGCGATCTGTTGCAGGCCGACAGTGCCGAACAGGCGGCCCTGTTCAAGCAGACCCTCCACCTCGGCCAGGGCTGGTGGCTGGCCCAGGCGCCGGCGCAAGAGCGGCCCCAGGCGGCGATACTGACCCTGGCGAACGCCTTCGAGCACCAGCAGCAGGAGGTCAGGGCGCTGTTGGCGCTGGCCACCCGGGGGAGTGGCCATAAAACCCTGCTCGGCCAACTGGCCGACTGGCTGGTGGCGGGCAAGGGCGCCGAACTGGCCGGCCAGGCCTCGGCGGCGGCATTGTTGGCCGCCCTGCAACAGGGGCCGGGCCGGGCCGCCGGCCAGGACGAACTGACGGTGGAAGTGCGCAATCCCCATGGCCTGCATGCCCGCCCGGGTGCCATGCTGGTACAGGCGGCCAAACAATTCAAGGCCGATATCCAGGTGCGCAACCTGGACGGCAACGGCAAGGCGGTGTCCGCCAAGAGCCTGATGAAAATCATGACCCTGGGCGTCAAGCTCGGCCATACCCTGGCATTCAGGGCCGAGGGCGAGGACGCCGCCGAGGCCGTCCGGGCCATGGTCGCCGCCGTCGAGTCCGGCCTGGGGGAAGACATTATCGCCGCGTCGGTGTCGGTGTCGGCGACCGCGACGCCGGACCTGGCCGCCAACGAGCGGCTGGTGGTGGTGCGCAACCCCCACGGCCTGCACGCCCGCCCCGGCGCCATGCTGGTGCAGACCGCCAAACAGTTCGAGGCCGACATCCAGGTGCGCAACCAGGACGGCGACGGCCACAGCGTGTCCGCCAAGAGCCTGATGAAGGTCATCAGCCTGGGCGTCAAGGCCGGTCACCAACTGGTGTTCAGGGCCGAGGGGCCCGATGCCGAAGCCGCCCTGGCCGGGCTGGTCGAGGCGGTGAACAGCGGCCTGGGCGAAGACATCGCCCCGCTGGCCGAAGCCCCGGCGGCCGAGGCCGGACAGCCCGAGACCCACCCGGTGCACGACATCGCCCCCAACACCGAGGTACAGGGCGTGGCCGCCTCGCCGGGCACCGCCATCGGACCCGTCTACGTGGAAGCCCCCGTCCAGTTCGACTACCCGGAAAAGGCCAGCGATGCCGCTGCCGAGCAACAAAAATTGAGCGCAGCCATCAAACAGGCCCATGCCGACCTGGCGGACAGCGTGGCCAAGGCCAGCCAGCCCCAGGCCCGCGAGATCATGGCCATGCACCAGGAACTGCTGGAGGATCCCTCCCTGGCCGACGGCGCCGCCGAGCGCATGGGCAAGGGGCTGTCCGCCGCCGCCGCCTGGTGGAGCGAAATCGACTCCGCCGCCACCCTGCAGGCGGCGAGCCCCGACGCCCTGCTCGCCGAGCGTGCCGCCGATATCCGCGACATCGGCCGCCGGGTGATGGCCATTTTGTGCGACACGCCGCTGCCGCAGAAGCCGGATACCCCCTACATCTGGGTGGCGGAAGACATCGGCCCCTCCGACGTGGTCAACATGGATCCGGCCAAGGTGCTGGGCATGGTCACTGCCGGCGGCGGCGCCTCTTCCCACAGCGCCATCCTGGCCCGCTCGCTGGGCATTCCGGCCCTGGTGGCCATGGGTGGTGCCGTCATGACCCTGAAGCAGGGCACCGAAGTGATACTGAACGGCGAGGCCGGCACCCTCTGGGTGGCGCCCGAGGCCGAGCAGCTGGCGCAGGCCAAGACTCGCCAGCAGCAAGAGAAGGCACTGGCGGAGCAGGCCTGGGCGACCCGCGACCAGCATGCCGCCACCCGCGACGGCCATCGCGTCGAGGTGTGCGCCAACCTGGGCGAGACCGCCAAGGCGGTGGAGGCGGTGGAAGCCGGCGCCGAGGGCGTGGGCCTGCTGCGTACCGAATTCGTGTTCATGGCCCAGAGCAGCGCCCCCGGCCTGGATGCCCAGATTGCCGAGTACAAGAAGGCCATCGACGCCCTCGACGGCCGCCCCCTGGTGGCCCGCACCCTGGACGTGGGCGGTGACAAGCCGCTGCCTTACTGGCCGGTGCCGAAAGAGGAAAACCCCTTCCTCGGGGTGCGCGGCATCCGCCTGTGCATGGAAAAGCCCGAACTGCTCGAAACCCAGCTGCGTGCCCTGTTGACCGCCGCCGGCGACCAGCCCATCCGCATCATGTTCCCCATGGTGGCGGACTGGTCCGAATGGCGCTGGGCCAAGGACATGTTCGACCAGGTCCAGGCCGAGGTGCAGGCCAGTGACGTGCAGGTGGGCATCATGGTGGAAGTGCCTTCCGCCGCCCTCAACGCCCAGGTGTTCGCCGAGGAGGCCGACTTCTTCAGCATCGGCACCAACGACCTGACCCAGTACACCCTGGCGGTGGACCGCGGCAACGGCGAGCTGGCCAGCCTGTCCGACGGCCTCAACCCGGCAGTGCTGCGGCTTATCAAAATGACCGTCGACGCCGCCCATGCCAAAGGCAAGTGGGTCGGGGTGTGCGGCGAGCTGGGCTCGGATCCCAAGGCGCTGCCGCTGCTGGTGGGCCTGGGGGTGGACGAGCTGTCGGTCAGCCTCAAGCGGGTGCCCCTGGTCAAGGCCCAGGTGCGCGACTGGAGCCTGAGTGAATGTCAACAACTGGCCGAGCAGGCGCTCAGGGCCAGCGATGCCAATGCGGTACGAGCCCTGGTAGGAGAAGCCAAATGAGTATTTTAACCCTGACCCTGAATCCGGCCCTGGATTTGACCGTGTCCCTCGACAGCCTTAATGCCGGCCATGTCAACCTGGCCAGATCCGGCCACCTGGGGGCGGCGGGCAAGGGCATCAATGTGGCCCGGGTGCTGGCGGATCTGGGCCACACCCCCAGGGCCAGCGGCTTTCTCGGCCTGAACAACGACTCGTCGTTCCGCGCCCTGTTCAGCCAGCACGGCATCGAAGACGACTTCGTACGCCTGGCCGGCGACACCCGGGTCAACGTCAAAATCAGCGAAGCCGACGGCCGGGTGACCGATATCAACCTGCCCGGCCTCAAGGTGACCGACGTGGACTGGAACCGCCTGCTGGCGCGGCTGGAGTCCCTGGCCAACAACTTCGACTACCTGGTGGTGGCGGGCAGCCTGCCGCCCGGGGTCCATCCCCAGCAGCTCGAGGGCATGATCGAAATGTGGCGCGAACGGGGCAAAACGGTGCTGCTGGATGCCAGCGGCGAGGCGCTGCGCGCCGGCATCAAGGGATTTCCCGCCCTGATCAAGCCCAATATCGAAGAGCTGTCGGGCCTGGTGGGGCGCCCCATTGCCGATGAGGACGATCTGGCTGCCTGCGCCCGTGCGCTGCAGGCCAAGGGCATCGAACACGTGGTGGTATCGGCCGGTGCCGACGGCGTGCACTGGTTCGGCCCCCAGGGCTACTGGCGGGCCAGGGTCCCCAGGGTCAAGGTGGTCAGCACCGTCGGGGCGGGAGACAGCCTGGTGGCCGGCCTGTGCGCCGGCATGGTGGAGGGGATGGACGAAGAGGAAACCCTGCGCCGGGCGGTGGCCCTGTCGCTGATGGCGGTCACCCAGATTGGGGTAGGCATTCGTAATCAAAAGGAAGTCAGTGACTATCAGAACGCCATCCAGATCGACAAGATCGAGGCCTAAAGGAGAACACATGAACGCGCTGATCATTACCGCCTGCCCCAGCGGCATGGCAAGCAGTTACATGGCCGCCCGGGTATTGGGCCAGGCAGCGACGGAGTTGGGTTGGCAGGTTGCGGTGGAATGCCACAGTCAGCTGGAGCCGGTCACCCCTTTCACCGCCGCCCAGATAGAACGGGCGGAACTGGTGGTGGTGGCCGCCGGCGTTGAGCTGGATTTATCCCGCTTTGCCGGCAAGCCGTTGTACAAGAGTGATATCCAGCAGGCGCTGAACGGGCCCAAGGCCTGGCTGCAGCAGGCCGCCGGCCAGGCGGTCAGGCAGCAGGGGAGCGCGCCGGCCGCCGCTGCCGGCGTTAGGCTGGTGGCCATTACCGCCTGTCCGACCGGGGTGGCCCATACCTTTATGTCGGCCGAGGCGTTGAATGAAACCGCCAAGGCCATGGGCCACCAGATCAAGGTGGAAACCCAGGGCTCGGTGGGTGCCCAGAACGGCCTTACCGCCGAGGACATCGCCGCCGCCGACTGCGTCATCGTGGCCGCCGACATCGACGTCAACCTGAGCCGGTTCGACGGCAAGCGGGTGTACCGCACCAGCACCGGCCAGGCGCTGAAAAAGCCGAAGATCACCATCGAGACCGCCCTCGCCGAAGCCAAGATGTACCAGCATCAGGGGCAGGGCAACGGCGCCGCCCAGGAAGGCAAGGACGACAAGAAACAGGCCGGTCCCTACCAGCACCTGCTGACCGGGGTTTCCTTCATGCTGCCCATGGTGGTGGCGGGGGGCCTTATCATCGCCCTGTCCTTCGTGTTCGGCATCGAGGCCTTTAAAGAGGAAGGCACCCTGGCCGCCGCCCTGATGCAGATCGGCGGCGGCTCAGCCTTCGCCCTGATGATACCGGTGCTGTCCGGCTATATCGCCTATTCCATTGCGGATCGGCCCGGCATCGCCCCCGGCATGATCGGCGGCATGCTGGCCAGCTCCCTGGGAGCCGGTTTCCTCGGTGGTATCGCCAGTGGTTTCCTGGCCGGCTATGCCGCCCGCTTCCTGGCACGCAACATCCCCATGCCGAAGAGCCTGGAGTCGCTCAAGCCGATTCTGATCATCCCGCTGTTCGCCAGCCTCTTTACCGGCCTGGTGATGATCTACATCGTCGGCGGCCCGGTTGCGGCCATCATGAACACCATGACCGACTTCCTCAACAACATGGGCTCGGCCAACGCCGTGCTGCTCGGCATCATCATCGGCGCCATGATGTGCTTCGACATGGGCGGTCCGGTCAACAAGGCGGCCTACGCCTTTTCGGTCGGCCTGCTGGCGTCCGAAACCTACGGTCCCATGGCGGCGGCCATGGCGGCGGGCATGGTGCCGGCGCTCGGCATGGGCATCGCCACCTTCCTGGCCCGGCGCAAGTTCAACACCAACGAGCAGGAAGCAGGCAAGGCCTCCTTCGTGCTGGGGCTGTGCTTTATCTCCGAAGGGGCCATTCCCTTCGCGGCCCGGGATCCGCTGCGGGTGATCCCGAGCTGCATGATCGGCGGCGCCCTGACCGGCGCCCTGTCCATGCTGTTCGGCGCCAAGCTGCTGGCGCCCCATGGCGGCATTTTCGTGCTGTTCATCCCCAACGCCATCCAGCAAGTGCTGTGGTATGTGCTGGCCATCGCGCTGGGCTCCATCGTGACCGGGGTGATTTACTCCGTGATCAAGCGCAGCGATGCCGACATGCTGGCGGCCGCCGCCGGGGCTAGGGCCTAATCCGGCACAAAAAACGCCCCGGGAGTGTCCCAGGGCGTCTGGTGTTGATATAACGACAAAACGGGCGCCAGGCGCCCGTTTTTTGTGCTCAGTCCTGCTCCTTGAGCATATGGCCCAGCTTGCCGGCCTTGGTGTCGAGGTAATGCTCGTTGAAGGGGTTGCGCCCTTCCTGCAACGGCACCCGCTCCACCACCGGAATACCGAAGTTTTCCATCGCCTTGACCTTGCGCGGGTTGTTGGTCATCAGCCGCAGCCCGCTTACGCCCAGGCTGCGCAGCATGTCGGCGCAGATGGTGTAATCGCGCATATCGGCGGCGAAACCCAGCTCGACATTGGCTTCTACCGTGTCCTTGCCCTGATCCTGCAGGTGATAGGCGTGGATTTTGTTCAGCAGGCCGATGCCCCGGCCTTCCTGGCGGACATAGAGCAGCACGCCCCGGCCTTCCCTGGCGATGTTTTCCAGGGCGGCCTGCAGCTGGAAGCCGCAGTCGCAGCGCAGGCTGAACAGGGCGTCGCCGGTCAGGCATTCGGAATGGATGCGGGCCAGCACCGGTTCACCGTTGCCGATGTCGCCCATGACCAGGGCGGCATGATCCTTGCCCGTTCCCTTTTCTTCAAACCCGACCAGGGTAAAGGTGCCCCAGGGGGTGGGCAATTTGGAGTTTGCCATCCGGGTAACACTGCTCATGGCGTTCCTCTTGCGTTAGCACATCAACGAAAAATGGCGGCTATTGTAAAGCGGATAAACGGGCAGGTATAGGTTCAATCGCGTGGGGCTCATTGTTAATTAATTGTAATATATGCCTTTGTTGCCCAACTCGGGTATAATGCCGGCCGCGCGGAACCCGGGCCCGGCCCGGCGTTGCCCGAACTCATGATCTATGGAGGACGCCATGTCTGAACAAGCTCCCGTCATCACCGTCGATGGCCCGGGCGGAGCCGGCAAGGGAACCCTTTGCCAGTTGCTGGCCGAACAACTGGAATGGCATTTGCTCGACTCCGGCGCCATCTACCGGGTGCTGGCGCTGGCCGCCCTGCATCACAATGTGGCGCTGGACGATGAAGCCGGCCTGATGCCCCTGGCGGCACACCTGGATGTACAGTTTCCGGTGGAGCAGGGGCAGATCCGCACCATACTGGAGGGCGAAGACGTTTCCCGCAGTATCCGCACCCAGGATATCGCCGATGCGGCCAGCAAGGTTGCCGCCTTCCCCCGGGTGCGCGAGGCCCTGCTACGGCGCCAGCGCGCCTTTCGTGCCAAGCCCGGACTTATCGCCGACGGGCGCGATATGGGCACAGTGGTGTTCCCCGATGCGCAGGTCAAAATCTTCCTCGATGCCAGTGCCGAGGAGCGTGCCCAGCGGCGGTTTAAACAGTTGCAAGACAAGGGCTTTGATGTTAGCTTTGACCGCCTTTTAAGCGAAATTCAGGAGCGTGACCACCGGGACAGAAACCGGAGTGTGGCGCCCCTCAAGGCGGCCGACGATGCCCTGGTTATCGACTCCACCGACCTGACCATCACACAAGTGCTGGAAAAAGTCCTGGGTCATACTAAGGTTATGCTTGGCCGCTAAAGCATTTGGCAATGCCAGCCTTAAGGAAGAGGCCGGTCAGTGTTAATCACCCCACCGGAGCCGGATTGCCCCGTGGATGTTCAACTTTAAAAGTGTATTCATTAAACATGACTGAATCTTTTGCTCAACTCTTTGAAGAGTCTCTGAAAGAGCTCGAAACCCGTCCCGGTTCCATCGTCAAGGGTACCGTTGTTGCCATCGAGAACGGTATCGTTCTGGTTGACGCCGGTCTGAAATCCGAATCCGCCATTCCCGCCGAACAGTTCAAGAACGCCCAGGGCGAGCTGGAAATCAGCGTTGGCGACCAGGTTGACGTAGCTCTGGATGCCGTTGAAGACGGTTTCGGCGAGACTCAGCTTTCCCGCGAAAAAGCCAAGCGTCACGAAGCCTGGCTGCAACTGGAAAAAGCCTACGAAGATCAGGAAACCGTTGTTGGCGTTATCAACGGCAAGGTCAAAGGCGGCTTCACCGTAGAAGTGAACAGCATCCGTGCCTTCCTGCCCGGTTCTCTGGTCGACGTACGTCCGGTACGCGACACCCTGCACCTGGAAGGCAAAGAGCTTGAGTTCAAAGTCATCAAGCTGGACCAGAAGCGCAACAACGTGGTCGTTTCCCGCCGCGCCGTGATCGAAACCGAGAACAGCGTAGAGCGCGAGCAGCTGCTCGAAAACCTGCAGGAAGGCCAGGAAGTCAAGGGTATCGTCAAGAACCTGACCGACTACGGTGCCTTCGTTGATCTGGGCGGCGTAGACGGCCTGCTGCACATCACCGACATGGCCTGGAAGCGCGTTAAGCATCCGTCCGAGATCGTGAACGTGGGCGACGAAATCAACGTTAAAGTGCTGAAGTTCGACCGCGAGCGCACCCGTGTGTCTCTGGGCCTGAAGCAACTGGGCGAAGATCCGTGGGTCGATATCGCCAACCGTTATCCGGAAGGCACCCGTCTGTCCGGCCGCGTGACCAACCTGACCGACTACGGCTGCTTCGTTGAAATCGAAGAAGGCGTTGAAGGCCTGGTGCACGTGTCCGAAATGGACTGGACCAACAAGAACATCCACCCCTCCAAAGTGGTTTCCGTTGGCGACAACGTGGATGTCATGGTTCTGGACATCGACGAAGAGCGTCGTCGTATCTCCCTGGGCCTCAAGCAGTGCAAAGCCAACCCCTGGCAGCTGTTTGCCGAGACCCACAACAAGGGTGATCGCGTTTCCGGCAAGATCAAGTCCATCACCGACTTCGGTATCTTCATCGGTCTGGACGGCGGCATCGACGGTCTGGTTCACCTGTCCGACATTTCCTGGAACGCCAACGGTGACGAAGCCGTTCGTGATTTCAAGAAAGGCGACGAAATCGACGCCGTTGTTCTGCAGGTCGATCCCGAGCGCGAGCGCATCAGCCTGGGCGTGAAGCAAATCGACGAGGACCCCTTCAATAAGTACCTGTCTGACAACAAGAAAGGTGCTATCGTTAAGGGTACCATCACCGCCGTTGACGCCAAGGGCGCCGTGGTTGAGCTGGAAGAAGGCGTGGAAGGTTACGTCCGCGTTGCCGACATCTCCCGCGACCGCATCGAAGACGCCTCCACCGTGCTGAGCGTGGGTGAGGAAGTCGAAGCGCGCTTCATGGGCGTGGATCGCAAGAACCGCACCGTCAGCCTGTCCATCCGTGCGAAGGACGAAGCTGAAGAGAAAGCCGTTATGGACAACCTGAACCAACAGCAAGAAGAAGTTGGTCTGAGTGCCATGGCGGAAGCGTTCAAGGCGGCCAAAGGCGAATAAGCCTGTCCGATTTGAAAAGGGGGCCCTTCGCGGCCCCTTTTTGTTGGATGTTCCGGAGACTGAATCATGACCAAATCAGACCTGATTGAACGACTGTCCGAACAATACAGCCACCTTTCCGCCAAGGAAGTGGAAAACGCCATCAAGGAAATTCTCGAACAGATGGCCTCGACCCTGCAAAGCGGGGATCGCATTGAAATTCGCGGCTTTGGCAGTTTCTCGCTCCATTACCGGGCGCCCCGCCTGGGCCGCAATCCCAAGACCGGCGAGAAAGTGGAATTGACCGGCAAATATGTACCCCATTTCAAACCGGGCAAGGAACTGCGCGAGCGGGTAAACCCGGCTTAATATCACTTTTCCCGGCTCGCCTTATGGCGGGGGCCGGTCTTTTCCGGGATAATGCCGATACTCGGAATCAGGAAGTTGAGAGGATACGGTGAAAATCATTCTTGGCCTGGTAATACTGGCAATTCTTTTCGCGGTGGGTTTGACGCTGGGCGCGCAAAACGACCAGCTGGTTCATGTCAACTATCTGCTGGCCCAGGGCGACTATCGCCTTTCTTCGTTGTTGGCCGTGGTGTTTGTGGCCGGTTTTCTTATCGGCTGGCTGGTCTTTGGCCTGGTCATGCTGCGCCTCAAGATGAACAACAAGGGACTGCGCAAGAAAGTAGAACGTCAGCACAAGGAACTGGAAGAGCTCAGGGCGTTGCCGGTTAAGGACTGACGACTCCCATGCTGGAATTGCTGTTTCTGCTGCTCCCGGTGGCGGCGGCCTATGGCTGGTATATGGGGCGCAGGGGAGTACGGCAGGATGCTCAGAAACAATCCAATCATTTCTCCCGGCAATACGTTGCCGGGTTGAATTTTTTACTGTCCGACGAGCCGGACAAGGCGGTGGATCTCTTTATCCAGCTGCTGCAGGTCGACAGTGAAACCATTGAAACCCACCTGGCTCTCGGCAATCTGTTCCGCTCCCGTGGCGAAGTGGACAGAGCCATCCGCATTCATCAGAACCTGATCGCACGTCCCAACCTGCTGCCTGAACAGCGCCATCTGGCGATGCTGGAGCTAGCACGGGATTTTCTGGCCGCCGGCCTGCTTGACCGGGCCGAGCACATCCTGAACGAATTGAAGGAAGACCCGGACTTTGAAGAAGAGGCCCTGAGCCAGCTGATGCTGATTTACCAGCAACTGCGGGACTGGGAGCAGGCCATTGCGGTGGCCGAGCGGTTGCGCAAGCGCCGTGGGATCAAAACGATGACGCCCATAGGCCATTTCTATTGCGAGCTGGCCGAACAAAAACGGCGCCGCCAGGACGACAAGGGCGCGATAGCGGACCTGAAAAAGGCATTACGCGCCGATCCGGGCTGCGTACGGGCCAATTTACGGCTGGCGGCCATCCACATTGCCCAGGCGCAATGGAGCCAGGCCGCCGCCTGTCTGGAGCAGGTGGTTGAGCAGGACGAAGATTTTATCAGCGAGGTACTGCCGGATCTGCAGCATTGCTACCACCAGCAGGGCAAGGACGAGCAGTTTGCCGAGCTGCTCGAACACTGGGTCGCCAGGGGCTGCGGCACCAGTGCCGTGCTGATGCTGGCCGATCGGGTCGCCGAGCGGGAAGGGCAAATCAGCGCCGAGCAGTTGGTGTTGTCCCAGTTGCAGCGCCATCCCACCATGAAAGGCTTTTACCGGCTGATGTCCTACCACGCGGCCAACGCCGAGCAGGGCAGGGCCAGGGCCAGCCTGGAGATGCTCAAGGCGCTGGTGGCCGAACAAATCAAGGCCAAGCCCAGCCATCGCTGCGGCCAGTGCGGCTTTGCCAGCCATACCCTGTTTTGGCAATGCCCTTCCTGCAAACAGTGGGGCAG
This sequence comes from Zobellella taiwanensis, assembly GCF_003012795.1. Classification (GTDB taxonomy): domain Bacteria; phylum Pseudomonadota; class Gammaproteobacteria; order Enterobacterales; family Aeromonadaceae; genus Oceanimonas; species Oceanimonas taiwanensis. The sequence continues at coordinate 182,032 of NZ_PXYH01000001.1, read as the reverse complement.
CATCAAACCGGTGCGTGGCCTGGACGGCGAATGATTTGGCCACGGGAATGGGGGACCGGTTGGTAACCACCACATATTGTCACTCCGGCGCAGGCCGGCGTTCCGGGTGGGTTGCACCCTTGTCCGAAGGGTGGATTCCGGCCCGGGATCCGGCATGGCCAAGTATAAAAATAAAGGTACTCATTTATGCAAGCATCACATAACGGCGATCCCAAAATACTGATTGCGCTCGATTTCGCCGATGAGCAGCAGGCGCTGGCCCTGGTGGCGCAGCTGGATCCCAGCCAGTGCCGGCTCAAGGTCGGCAAGGAAATGTTCACCCTGTTCGGGCCCGACTTTGTCCGTGCCCTGGTTGCCCGGGGTTTCGATGTTTTCCTCGACCTGAAATTCCACGACATTCCCAACACCGTAGCCAAGGCGGTGGCGGCGGCGGCCGAGCTGGGAGTATGGATGGTCAACGTCCATGCCAGCGGCGGCCCCCGCATGATGCAGGCGGCCCGCGAGGCCCTGCAGCCCTATGGCGAGCGCGCCCCTCTGTTGATTGCGGTTACCGTCCTGACCAGCATGACCGGCGACGAGCTGAGCCAGATCGGCGTGCTGCGTTCGCCCGCCGAGCAGGTACTGGCCCTGGCCCGCCTGACCCGGGACGCGGGGCTGGATGGCGTGGTGTGCTCCGCCCAGGAGGCCAGCCTGCTCAAGGCCGAGCTGGGGCCGGACTTCAAGCTGGTTACCCCCGGTATCCGCCCGGCGGGCAGCGATGCCGGCGATCAGCGCCGCATCATGACCCCGGAGCAGGCCCTGGCTGCAGGCAGCGACTACCTGGTGATTGGCCGGCCCATCACCCAGGCGGCGGAGCCCGCCGCCGTGCTGGCCGCCATCAATGCCGGCCTGCATGGCTGACGCTGTTTTACCCGGCCTGGATCAGGCCGGGTTGCTTCGCCTCATCCGCCGGCCCATGCCCTACGGCAAATACCAGGGGCAGCCACTGTTGCGGCTGCCCATGGCCTATTTGTGCTGGCTGGAGCGCAAGGGCTGGCCGCCCGGTACTCTGGGAGCCGAGCTGGCGCTGGTTTATGAATTCAAGCTCAACGGCCTGGAGCAGGGACTTTATGCTTTTCTTGCTGCGCAACGGTGATGCATCGTGAAGGGGCTGTGCCATTGCCACAAGGGGAGGCGTACCCGTCGGATAATGGTGCCAATGGCGCGAATGCCATTGCAATTGAACCCGTGGTCAAATATGCCCGCCAGCGTAACGCAATAAAAGGCATGAAACCCGGGGATGATAAAAGCGCGGTAAAAGGATAAAAAAACGGGGCCCTGGAGGCCCCGTTTTAACAGGAGTCTGTGAAATCACTTGATAAGGAATTCATCCAGGCTGGCGCCATTATCCAGTGCTTTCTGGATAACGGCAGGCTTGCGGCCCTGGCCGGTCCAGGTTTTGCTCTCGCCGCTTTCATCGGTATAAGCGTATTTGGCGGGGCGCTTGCTGCGCGGAGCCACGGCCTTTTTGGCGGGCTCGGCCATCTCAACCAGATCGTTGATATCAATGCCGTCGGCGGCCAACATGTTCATATATTCTTTCAGCTTGCGCTCACGCTCTTCCTGGGCGGCCCTGTCGGCAGCTTCGGCTTCACGACGTTCTTCCACCACAGAAGTCAGTTTGGACAGGCCTTCTTCAAGTTGTTCCAGAGTCAGCTCGCGAGCGGCGGCACGCAGGCTTCGGATATTCAGCAGTGTTTTGAGGAATTCGGTCATTATGTTCACCTGTGGTGTAATTGAATTTATTCGGATGGATTAAATTTACAACGTCAATTTGTCGCTGGCAAGTTAATTAGTTATTTACCGGCTTAATTGATTTGGCAAGGATTCAAGACCGGAGACATCTCCAGAATATTGCATTTGCAAAATGCAATAATTTTGCCAAATGGGAGGCGCAGGATGGGTGATCCTTTTCGGGCTGGCGATATCGGCGGGACCATCATCCCGATGTATTCATAAATGTAAAACTGTGCAGGGGGTTATGTTAAACACCAGGGCGCAGAATGGCCAATGGAGTGGGTAAATGCGGTAAAAAGCGACAAGGTCCAGCCCAATCTGTTGATCTTTCACTTTTTGACAGTAAAATCCTCCAGCTTACCTGCGTAGAGGTGCATCTCTTATCAGTAGGCCGGATCAGGGTGATGCCGTTTATCCCGGTTGAAAGGAAGGAATGCCGAAGTCGCCGTGTTTATCGAACATGGCGGCTGGGATCAGTACCGAAAGGGCTGATACTGTCACGGTGATGATCGCCGTGATGCGCTACTGCTGGGAAAGAGAGGGCCATGCTATACCGGTTTCCTGTTCCTGGTGGTGATATTGTCAATTCAGATCCAGGTGCCGTTGTGGAATCTCATCCGTATATCCAGACCGTTTGGTCCTTGCTTCCTCCGCTGCTGGCCATCGTGCTGGCCATTGCGACCCGCCGTGTATTGCTTTCCCTCGGCCTGGGAATACTCCTGGCCGCGCTGTTGCTGCAACAATTCCAGCCCTTGTCCGCCGCCGGCCATTTGGCCGCCAGGGTCGGTACCCTGTTCTGGGATGAGGGCGCGCTCAATGAGTGGAATGTCAATATATTGCTGTTCCTGCTATTGCTCGGCTGCATCATCAGCATGTTGAGCCGGATCGGTGCCACCCACGCCTTTGCCCAATGGGCACAGGCCAGAATAAAAAGCCGTCGTCAGGCCAAGGTAATGACCGGCTTGCTGGTCTTTGTTTTCTTTATCGATGATTATTTTCACAGTCTGTCGGTGGGCACCATTTGTCGTCCGGTGACCGACAGATTCGGTATATCCCGTGCCAAGCTGGCCTATTTGCTCGACTCCACCGCCGCGCCCATTTGCGTGCTGATGCCGGTGTCTTCCTGGGGGGCCTATATCATCGCCCTGGTGGGCGGTATTCTTGCCGGTTACGGCCTCACCGGGCAAAGTGCCCTGGGGGCTTTCCTGACCATGGGCGCGATGAATTTTTATGCCCTGTTTACCCTGCTGATGGTGATCCTGGTCATTCGTGGCGGCTGGGATTTGGGCGCCATGGCCCGGCACGAGCAAAAGGCCATGGCGGGCGAGCTGTTTGACGCCAACAAGGGGACGCCGCCCGGAGTCCAGGATCACGACACCAGCGGCGGCCGGGTGGCCGATTTGCTGCTGGCCATCGGCGGCCTGACCCTGGTGACGGTGATAGCCCTGTTCTGGACCGGCGCCCGGGCCCTGGCGGAAAGCGAAACCGCCTTCAGCCTGCTGGGGGCGCTGGAAAACACCAATGTGGGACGCTCCCTGGTGCTGGGCGGCCTGGCCGGCACACTGATCTGCGCCATCGCCATGCTCCGTGGCCGGGTCACCGCCGCCGGCTGGCTGCAGACCATCATGGCCGGTATCAAGGGCATGCTGCCGGCCATATATATCCTGTTGTTTGCCTGGACCATCGCCGGCCTGATCGGCGAGCTGCACACCGGTAAATACCTGGCTTCGCTGGTACAGCAGAACATGCCGCTGTTTCTGTTGCCGGCGGTGCTGTTTGTGCTGGCGGGCACCATGGCCTTTGCCACCGGAACCAGCTGGGGCACCTTTGGCGTCATGTTGCCGATTGCCGCCGACATGACCATGGCCCTCGATCCCGCCATGCTGCTGCCCGGCATGTCGGCCGTCATGGCCGGCGCCGTGTTTGGCGATCATTGCTCGCCCATTTCCGACACCACCATACTGTCGTCCACCGGGGCCTCCTGCCATCACATCGACCATGTGATGACCCAGCTGCCCTATGCCCTGTCGATGGCGCTGGTGAGCGTGGCGGGCTACCTGGCCCTGGGCAAGACCGGCTCCTTGCTCGCCGGCTTTATCGCCGCGCTGGCGGGATTTGTGGCGGTGCTGGGCTACTGGGCCTGGCGGCAGCGGAGCTGAACCATGGCGTCCCTGCACTACAAATACGCGGCCATGAATTCGGGCAAGTCGACCCAGCTTATTCAGGCCCATTTCAATTACCGGGAGCGGGGGCTGTCGCCCTATGCCATGACGCCGCGCATTGACAACCGGGCGGGCGAAGGGCTGATCCGCGCCCGGGTGGGATTGCAGCTGGAGGTAGACAGCTTTGGCCGGGACTGCGACCTGTTCGCCCTTATTGCCGAGCGTGCCGCCCGCCGGCCGGTGGATGTGTTTATCCTGGACGAGGCCCAGTTCCTGACCCGGGATCAGGTTTACCAGCTGGCGCGCATTGTCGATGAGCTGGATATCCCGGTCATGGCCTACGGCCTGAAAACCGATTTCAGGGGCGAGCTGTTCGAGGGGGCATATTACCTGCTGTGCCTGGCGGACAAGCTGGAGGAGCTGAAAACCATCTGCTGGTGCGGCAACAAGGCCCATATGAATGCACGGCTGGGCCCCGAGGGGGTGGTGCGGGAAGGGGACCAGATAGAAATCGGCGGCAATGAGCGCTATGTGGCCCTGTGCCGCCGCCACTACATCGAGGGCCGGACCCGGCCCTGAGCCTGCTCAGGGGGCGCGGTAGTAGCTGCTCAGGCAGTGGCTCCAGCGCACCGCTTCTTCATAGCAGCGGGCGCTGGTTTCCTGGCTCACGCCCATAAAGGCCAGCCTTTTCTGCAGCTGCGGCCAGTTGGTCTGCTCGTGGTCGTGGATCACGCCCATCAAAAAGCCGAGTTCGCCCTTGTTGTGCAGCAGCGCCTGGCAGACCTGGTCCGATACCGGCAACTGGGGCAGGATTTCGTCCAGCGGCCGCTCCAGCAGGATGTCGAGCAGGGAGAACAGGCCGCACAGAAAGGCGTCGTCGGCGAGGGACGAGTCCAGGTGCTGGACCAGCAGCTCGCACCAGCGGGCCCGGATAATCGACAGCCGGTACAGCTCGGCATTTTTGTTTTTGCTGATGTAGGCGGTCATCACCAGGGCGGTGAAGCGTTTGAGTTGCTGATGGCCCAGGTAGACAATGGCATTGCGCAACTTGTCGATGGTCTGGTTGCGATAGCCCAGGTGCAGGCTGTTGACGTAGCGCAGCAGGTTATAGGACAGGGGCAGATCCCGGCTGAACAGGCCGGTGAGCCGGTCGTAGTTGACCTCGTCTTCGTTGACCGCGGCCAGCAGCTCGAAGGCGGTGGTTTCGTCCGTGGTCAGCAGCCGGCGCCGGATCACCTGGGGTTGCTGGAAATAATAACCCTGGAAGTAATGGAATCCCGCCTGGCGGGCGGCTTCGTATTCTTCCCGGGTTTCCACCTTTTCGGCAATAAAGCGCAGGCCGGTGAACAGCCGGCAATTGGCGATAAAGCGCCGGCACTGCTCCAGCGGGGTCTGGCGCAAATCCAGCTTGATAAAGTCCATAAACGGCAGAAAATCGTCCCAGTCGCTGCCCGGGTGGTGATCGTCGAGCGCGAGCTTCATGCCGAGCTGTTTGAGCCGCTTAACGCAGTCGAGCAGGGCCTGGGTGGGCCGGGCGTCTTCCAGGATCTCGATAACCAGGTTGTGCTGGTGGAAGGCATCGGCCAGCCCCTCGTGCAGCAGGGTATCGGGAAAATTGACAAAGCACAGGGCATTGCCGACCAGGTCCTCGATTTTCTGGCTCAAAAACTGTTCGGCCATCAGCCGGCGGGTGGCCTGCTCGGCGCCGATATTGGGAAAACGGTTTTCGAGGCCGAGACGAAACAGCAGTTCATACCCGAACGGATTGCCGTTTTTATCGAGGATGGCTTGTCTGGCTACAAAACTGTCCATGGGGATCCCGCAACGAAAAGCAGGGGCGGAATATACCTGATTTTGCGTAGGGAGACAAAGCCCGGGCAAAAAAGAAGCGCCACCCGGGCGCTTCGTATCATCCGGCGTGGCGGCTTAAAAACGGTAGTTCATCTGCAGGCCCAGCAGATAGGCATCGCCACCGGAAGTGAATTCATAATTTGACTCCTTGACGTCAACACGTTTGCCGTCCAAGAAGGCAAAGGCGGCATCAAAGCTCAGATTCTGGCTGTAGGCATAGGTGGCGCCCAGGGTATACCAGGTCCGGTCCACATCCGGGATGGAAATGGAGCGGTATTCCTCGGGCACGGGGGATTTATCGTAGGCCAGGCCGCCGCGCAGGGTCCATTTATCATCAAGCTGATGGGTGGCTCCCATACTTACACGCCAGCTGTTTTTAAATTTTTCATCTTTTTGGAAACAGTCGGTACTGCAGCCATTGCTGACAGCCTTAAGCTCCTGAAAACTGCTCCACTCGGTCCACATAATACCGTAGTGCAGAGCCCAATCCGGCCTGACCTGATGAAAACCGGAAAGCTCTGCTATTGCCGGCAGGGTCAGGTCCAGTTTGCCCGGCTTTTTCACACCACCGGTGCCGACCGGCAGCCCCTGCATCAGGGGGCCATTATTGGGGAGCTGAGGCAAGTCACTTGAATAGTCGCCTTCGAGGGTTAAATCCACTTCCGAGCGATAAGTCAGAGCCCAACGATTACTCTCGTCTGCTTCCAGCAGGATGCCAATATTCCAGCCATAACCCCAGTCGTCACCCGCAAGACGGACAAATTCTGAAGTGGGTTGCAAGCCGAGCCCCGAAGCTGCAATACCTGAGTGCCTAATCAGTTCCGCATCCGCATAAACGGCATTAAAGCCTGCCCCGAGGGAAAGATGCTCATTGGCCTTAAAGGCGATATTGGGGTTGATATTGATGGTGGTCAGTGCTGTTTTGCCTGCAACGGGACCTGCATAATGATCATCCTGGAAAGTGGTGGACAGGCCATAGTTGGTAAAAATCCCCAGGCCGGCAAACCATTGTTCGTTGATCGGTTGTACATAGTAAAAGAAGGGCACCACTGCATCGTCGGCAATATCGTTCGAGTGAGTAGGCAGCCCGGCCGCCTTGCCCGCCTGAGCGGTTGCTCCTTGGCCATCCACATCCACTTCCGGATTGATATATACCGCACCGGTGGAGAGGGCGGGGCGGTCAAACAGGGTCATGGCGGCCGGGTTGCGGCCCAGTACGGAGGCGTTATCGCCAATGGCGCCCTCACCGGCGTAGGCGCGGCCAAGACCCGTGGTGTTTTGCTCTGCCAGCTGGAATGCGGCGGAATGGGCTTGCCCTGCGACCACTGCAATGGAAGCGGCGAGCACGGACAGTTTCAACGTCTTTTTGCTCATAGAAGACTCTCTTGTCGTTGTTGGGTATATCGGGCGCGACGACCTTTTGCGCAGCCGGTAAGGAGGTGTGAACTCTTACCAGTTGGGAGAATAAGAAACTGTAATTAAAAAGTAAAACACTTGTTTACAAAAAAGGAGCCCTCGGGCTCCTTTTGTGAGAGAAATCAAACCTTAAAGGTCCGACTCCATCCGCCGGAAACCCAGCACCACCGACTTGGCGGGCTCCTTGTCGAGCCGGCTGACCACAATGCAGGCCAGACCGCAGATCAGGAAACCGGGCACGATTTCGTACAAATCGAACAGGCCGCCCTCCAGCTGTTTCCAGCCGATCACGGTCAGCGCGCCCAGCACTATGCCGGCCAGGGCGCCGTTGCGGGTCAGCCTGGGCCAGAACACGGACAGGATAATCACCGGGCCGAAGGCGGCGCCAAAACCGGCCCAGGCATAGCTCACCAGGCCCAGCACCGTGGTTTGCGGGTCCAGGGCAATCAGCATGGCGCACACCGCCACGCCCAGCACCGCAAAACGGCCAACCCACACCAGTTCGTGGTCGCCGGCACCGGGGCGCAGCCAGCGCTTGTAAAAATCCTCGGTAATGGCGGAAGAGCACACCAGCAACTGGGAGTCGATGGTGCTCATAATGGCCGACATGATGGCGGCAATCAGCAGGCCGGCCACCCAGGGGTTGAACACGGCGTTGGCCAGGGCGAGGAAGACGGTTTCCGGGTTGTCCAGCGGGGCGTCGGCAAAATAGACGGCGCCGGCCAGGCCCACACCCAGGGCGCCAATCAGCGACAGTATCATCCAGCTCATGGCAATGCGGCGCGACAGCGGCACCGAGCGGGGAGAATCGATGGCCATAAAGCGGGCCAGGATATGGGGCTGGCCGAAGTAACCCAGCCCCCAGGCCAGCAGGCTGAGGCCGCTGAGCAGTGAAAAGTCGTGGAACAGGTCGAGCTTGCTGGCATCCATGCCTTCGAGGGTGGCGAAGGTCTGGTCTATGCCGCCCAGCTCGTTCATCACCACCCAGGGCATCACAATCAGCGCCAGCAGCATCAGTATGCCCTGGAAAAAATCGGTCCAGGACACCGCCAGAAAGCCGCCCATAAAGGTATAGGCCACAATGACCCCGCCGCCGATAATCAGGGCGGTGAGGTAGGGCAGGCCGAACACCTTTTCAAACAGGATGGCGCCGCCCACCAGGCCGGAAGCGGTATAAAAGATGAAAAACACCAGTATGGTCACCGCCGAAATCACCCTCAGCAGGCCGGAATGATCCGCCAGGCGGTTTTCCAGAAAATCGGGCAGGGTGAGGGAGTCATTGGCCTGCTCCGTATACACCCGCAGCCGCTTGGCCACAAACAGCCAGTTGAGCCAGGCGCCAATCACTAGGCCGATGCCAATCCAGGCCTGGTTGATACCGTAAAGGAAAACCGCGCCGGGCAGGCCGAGCAGCAACCAGCCGCTCATGTCCGAGGCGCCCACGCTCAGGGCCGCCACTCCGGGGCCCAGGCGGCGTCCGCCGAGAATATAGTCACTGAGCGAACTGGTGGCCCGGTAGGCCACCAGGCCGATCAGCATGGTCAGCAACAAGTAGCCGACAAAGGTAATCAGAATGGGGAGTTCAATGGTCATAGCGCATTCCTGTTGTTCCGAACAGCGTATTCGCTTCCGTGTGAGCGAGGTGACCGAATGTTACACCATTAGGCCGGGTAACACCCAGCAGCGGCGGCTGTTTTTGCATGGAAAAAGCCCGGAAGGTACAACCGGACAGGGAGAGGGCGGATGGCGGAGAGGGCGTCGGGACGGCCGGCGGCGTGTGTTGCCGCCGGCAAGGGGATCAGATGGCGCGTTCCAGTGAGGCTTTCACTTTTTCCGCCATGCGGTGGATGTCTTCCTGCTTGTCGCTCACCACCACCAGCCGGTTGTAGCTCATGGGCATGACCTCGCCGTGCAGGTTGGCCTCGGAGAACCGCTCTTCCACCTGCAGCGCGCGCTCCATCGGCACCAGGAACACGTGCACCCGGTCGGACTCGCCCTGGATCACCAGGTGCGCCGCCGGACCACCGGCAAACATGCAGTGGTTGGCGTAATAGACCTTGCCCACCCCCGCCAGGTCGGTGAGCCGCGCGCCGTAGGGGCGCAGCTTGGCGTTGATGGTGGTGAGCGTGACTTCCTCGTCGATATAGTGGGTAAAGGGCATTTCCATCTGCACATGGTGCATGGCCACCCGGGAAACCGACGGCAGGCCCGCCCCCGGATCCGGCGACATCTGCACAAAGCGGGTGGCAAAGCCCAGGGTAAAGGCCACCGAGGCGGCAATGGCCAGGTGCCGCCAGCCCAGGCCTTCGCGGCTGTCGGGCTGGCGCAGCAGGTGCGATAGCATCAGCTTGTCGGGCAGGGCCGGGGGCACGGGCTCGTCCAGGGCGCGGGTGAGCTTGCGGTTGAAGTCTTTCATTTCGTCCATGAACTGCCGGTTGCCGGTGCTGGCGGTGGATGCGGCGATAAATTCCGGGCTTTTGTCATTGGGATCCGCATAGGCCCGGCGTCTAAATTCCAGCTCATCCATTGCAGCGACCTCGCGCGTTCTTGTCCTGTTCCAGGGCCTCTTTCAGCTGGTTGCGGGCGCGAAAGAGGCGGGTCATTACGGTATTCTTGTTCAAGTCCAGTATCTCGGCTATTTCTTCCCCGCTGAAGCCGCCGATCACCTGCAGCAGCAGCGGTTCGCGATATTCCACGGCCAGCTCGGCAATATGCCGGCGCAGCCACTCGTTTTCCATGTCCTGTTCAAGCCCCAGGCTTTGTTTATCGGCCACGGGGGTGGTGTCGATATCCACCAGGTCGAACTGCTTGCGTTCAAAGCGGCGGGCGTTCTCGCGCCGCAAAATAGTGATAAGCCAGGCCTTGGCGGCCTTTTCGTCCTTCAGGCTGTCGAGCGCCTTCCAGGCACGCAAAAAGGTTTCCTGCACCAGGTCTTCGGCCACCTGTCGGTCGTGGCACAGCCAGTAGGCATAGCGGAACAAATCGCCATGCAGGGCGTATACCAGGGCCTCGTAACGCTTTTGTTTTATCATCATGCTTTTAGAGACCGCATCCTGCTCGGGCTTCTTTCGCTTGAATACAGAAATCATTGTTCACCGTCGCTAGTGGGGGCTGATTTCAGTCTACCCGCTCTTGGCACGCCGCGCGACAGGGAGTTTTGCCCGGCCTGGGCCCGGGAAAATTTCAATCACCTGTTTAAAACTTGTAGGGCCATTGTTAAGATGCGGGTGAGGTCAGACCTCTTGCCAACAAGGAGCAAACATGTCGCTGACTAATCCCTTAACCACCCGAGCCGGCGATCGCATTGCCATCGTTGCCGGCCTGAGAACCCCCTTCGCCCGCCAGGCCACCGCCTATCGTGGCATTCCCGCCCTGGATTTGGGTCGCATGGTGGTGGCCGAACTGCTGGCCCGCACCCCCATGGATCCGGCCGAGGTGCAGCAGCTGGTGTTCGGCCAGGTGATCCAGATGCCCAAGGCCCCCAACATAGCGCGGGAAATCGTGCTCGGCACCGAGCTGCCCGCGGCCACCGACGCCTACAGCGTAACCCGCGCCTGCGCCACCAGCTTTCAGGCGGTGTCCAACGTTGCCGAGGCGATGATGGCCGGCCAGATCCGGGTGGGCATTGCCGGCGGGGCCGACTCCTCCTCGGTGCTGCCCATCGGCGTCTCCGGCCGGCTGGCCGAGGCGCTGCTCGATTTAAGCAAGGCCAGGTCGCTCGGTGCCCGGCTGGCCATATTGCGCCGGCTCAAACTGAAGGATTTGGCGCCGGTGCCGCCGGCGGTGGCGGAGTATTCTACCGGGTTGTCCATGGGCCAGACCGCCGAGCAGATGGCCAAAAGCCACGGCATTGGCCGCCGGGAGCAGGACGAGCTGGCCCACCGCTCGCACCAGCTGGCCGGCAAGGCCTGGCAGCGGGGCTGGCTGGCCGACGAAGTGATGACCGCCCATGTGCCGCCGTTCAAGGCGCCTTTCGAGCAGGACAACAACATTCGCAGCCAGTCCGAACTGGCCGATTACGCCAAACTGAAACCCGCCTTCGACAAGCGCCACGGCAGCGTGACCGCCGCCAACAGCACCCCGCTGACCGACGGCGCCGCCTGTGTGCTGATGATGACCGAAACCCGCGCCCGGGAGCTGGGGCTCAAGCCGCTCGGTTACCTGCGCAGCTACGCCTACGCCGCCATTGATGTCCGCCAGGACATGCTGCTGGGGCCGAGCTATGCCACGCCGCTGGCGCTGGCGCGCGCCGGCTGCACCCTGGCGGACATGGATTTGGTCGACATGCACGAGGCCTTCGCCGCCCAGACCCTGGCCAACCTCAGGATGTTCGAAAGCCAGGCCTTTGCCGAGCGCGAACTGGGCCTGAGCCGGGCCATAGGCCAGGTGGACATGGCCAGGTTCAACGTGCTGGGCGGCTCCCTGGCCTATGGCCATCCCTTTGCCGCCACCGGCGCGCGCATGATCACCCAAACCCTGAGAGAGCTTAACCGCCGTGGCGGCGGCCTGGCCCTGACCACCGCCTGCGCCGCCGGCGGACTGGGCGCGGCCATGGTACTGGAGGCAGCACAATGAGCGAACAACAACCCACCTTTACCCTGCGTAAAGACGACGACATCGGCATTATTACCATGGACGTGCCGGGCGAGCGCATGAACACCCTGAGGGCGAGCTTTGTCGACGACATTCGCGCCCTGCTGGAGCAGATCCGTGCCGACGGCGAACTCAAGGGGCTGGTGCTGTGCTCGGGCAAGCCCGACTCCTTTGTGGCCGGTGCCGACGTCAACATGCTGGCCGCCTGCCGCAGTGCCGACGAAGCCGCGGCCCTGGCCCGCGCCGGGCAGACCTTGTTCAACGAGCTGGAACAGCTCGAACTGCCGCTGATCGCCGCCATCCACGGGCCCTGCCTGGGCGGCGGCCTGGAGCTGGCACTGGCCTGCCACGGCCGGGTATGCAGCGACGACGACCTCACCCGGCTGGGGCTGCCGGAAGTGCAGCTTGGCCTGCTGCCCGGCTCCGGCGGCACCCAGCGCCTGCCCCGGCGGGTGGGGCTGACCAGGGCCCTGGACATGATGCTCACCGGCAAGCAGCTGCGGCCCAAACAGGCACTCAAGGCCGGCCTGGTGGACGATATGGTGCCGCAGAGCATTTTGCTCGACACCGCCATCGCCCTGGCCCGCCAGGGCAAGCCGAAGCACAAGCGCAAGCAGGATCTCAAGGCCCTGGCGCTGGAGGCCAACCCGCTGGGGCGCAAACTGGTGTTCGACAAGGCGCTGAGTGCCCTGCGCCACAAAACCCGGGGCAACTATCCAGCACCCGAGCGGCTGCTGGAGGTGGTGCGCACCGGTTACGAGCAGGGCATGAAAAAAGGGCTGGAGGCAGAGGCCAGCGCCTTTGGCGAGCTGGTGATGACGCCCGAGTCGGCGGCCCTGCGCCACCTGTTCTTTGCCACCACCGAGATGAAAAAGGAAACCGCCTTCCAGGGCGCCGAGCCCCTGGCGCTCAAGCGCATTGGCGTGCTGGGCGGCGGCCTGATGGGCGGCGGCATCGCCTTTGTGACCGCCACCAGGGCCGGGCTGCCGGTGCGCATCAAGGACATTTCCCATAATGGCATCGGCCAGGCCATGGCCATGGCGCACAGGCTGTTGTCCTCCCGGGTGAAAAAGCGGCAACTGAGGGCGACCGAACGGGACCGCCAGCTGGCGCTGATGACCGGCAGCCTGGATTACAACGGCTTTGAACGGGCCGACATGGTGGTGGAGGCGGTGTTTGAAGATCTGGACATCAAGCAGCAGATGGTGGCGGACGTGGAGCGCCACTGCCCGGCCCAGGCGGTGTTTGCCAGCAACACCTCGTCGCTGCCCATTCACCGGATTGCCGAGCGGGCGGCGCGGCCGGAGCGGGTGGTGGGCCTGCACTACTTCAGCCCGGTGGATAAAATGCCCCTGGCGGAAATTATCCCCCATGCGGGCACCAGCAATGAAACGGTGGCCACCGCCATCCGGCTGGCCCGCGCCCAGGGCAAAACCCCTATAGTAGTGCAGGACAGGGCCGGTTTTTACGTTAACCGCATCCTTGCACCCTACCTGAACGAAGCCGCCCGCCTGCTGCTGGAGGGCGAGCCGATAGAAGCCATTGACCAGGCCCTGGTGGACTACGGCTTTCCGGTGGGGCCCATTACCCTGCTGGATGAAGTGGGCATCGACGTGGCCGCCAAAATCTCGCCCATCCTGGAGCGGGAGCTGGGGGCGCGCTTCAAGGCGCCGGACGCCTTTGGCAAGCTGCTGGACGACCAGCGCTTTGGCAAGAAGAACGGCCGCGGCTTTTACCGCTTCAACAAAAAAGGCAAACCGGTGGACCCGAGTGTGTATGCCCTGCTCGGGGTGTCGCCCCATACCCGGCTGCCGGCCCAGGATCTGGCCGAGCGCTGCGTGCTGATGATGCTCAACGAAGCGGCCCTGGCGCTGGACGAAGGCGTGGTGGCCTCGGCCCGGGACGGCGACATCGGCGCCGTGTTCGGCATTGGCTTCCCGCCCTTTACCGGCGGGCCATTCCATTACATGCACCAGCAGGGCATTGGCGCCATCGTCGCCAAAATGGAGGAATACGCCCGCAAATACGGCGAACGCTTCGCCCCCTGCGGGCCGCTGCGGCAAATGGCCGAACAAGGCGGTAGCTATTACTGAGCCCATTTGCCGAATCCCGTTGCCGCTTCGCGTCAAATAGCGGGCGGCCCGCCCGCGCTCCCAAATGCCGGCGTATTGGTCTTGTGGAGCGCAGGCGGCCCGCACTCCCAAATGCCGGCGTATTGGTCTTGTGGAGCGCAGGCGGCCCGCACTCCCAAATGCCGGCGTATTGGTCTTGTGGAGCGCAGGCGGCCCGCGCTCCCAAATGCCGGCATATTGGTCTTGTGGAGCGCAGGCGGCCCGCCTGCATCAGCGCTCGTAAGAGCGCTTAAAACCGGCCGTACGGACGCCGTCGGCTGCAACGGGCAAATAAATGACTCCGACCCCTTTTTCGGGGGTTGAAATCCCCGTATCCAACCCCATCTTTCTGGCTGTAGGTTAACCCAAGCAAGGAACTAATCATGTCAGAAGCCGTGCATACCGAAACTCATGGTTTTCAAACCGAAGTCAAGCAACTGCTCAACCTGATGGCGCACAGCCTGTATTCCAACAAAGAGGTGTTTCTGCGCGAGCTGGTGTCCAACGCCGCCGACGCCGCCGACAAGCTGCGCTTCAGGGCCCTTTCTGACAGCAATCTGTACGAAAACGACGGCAACCTGCGGGTGCGCCTGATCCTGGACAAGGACAACAAGACCCTGACCATTTCCGACAACGGCATCGGCATGACCCGGGACGAGGTGATCGAGCACCTGGGCACCATTGCCAAGTCGGGCACCAAGGCGTTTTTCAGCCAGCTGTCCGGCGACCAGGCCAAGGACTCCCAGCTGATCGGCCAGTTTGGCGTGGGCTTTTACTCCGCCTTTATCGTGGCCGACAAGGTCACCGTGCTGAGCCGCGCCGCCGGCGAAGGCAGTGATCGGGGCGTGCGCTGGGAATCCGACGGCGACGGCACCTTCACCGTGGCCGACATCGAAAAAACCGGCCGGGGCACCGACGTGATCCTGCACCTGCGCGACAGTGAACAGGAATTTCTCGACGACTGGCGCCTGCGCAGCATCATCGGCAAGTATTCCGACCATATCAGCATCGCCGTGGAAATGTGGAAGGACGGCGAGCCGGAGCAGACCGACGAAGACGGCAATGTCACGTCACCGGCCACCGAGGGCGAGTGGGAGCAGGTGAACAAGGCCACTGCCCTGTGGACCCGCGCCAAGGGCGAGGTGAGTGACGAGGAATACCAGGAGTTCTACAAGCACATCTCCCACGACTGGCAGGACGCCCTGGCCTGGAGCCACAACAAGGTGGAAGGCAACCAGGAATACACCAGCCTGCTCTATGTGCCCGCCAAGGCCCCCTGGGACATGTGGAACCGGGAGCAGAAGCACGGCCTCAAGCTGTATGTGCAGCGGGTGTTCATTATGGACGACGCCGAGCAGTTTATGCCCACCTACCTGCGCTTTGTGAAGGGCGTGCTCGACTCCAACGATCTGCCGCTCAACGTGTCCCGCGAGATCCTGCAGGACAACAAGGTCACCGCCCAGCTGCGCAAGGCCTGCACCAAGCGGGTGCTGTCCATGCTGGAGCAGATGGCGAAAAACGAAGCCGAAAAATACCAGGGCTTTTGGGAAGAATTCGGCAACGTGCTGAAGGAAGGCCCGGCGGAAGACTACGCCCACCGGGAGCAGATTGCCGGCCTGCTGCGTTTTGCCAGCACCCACACCGACTCCGACGCCCAGACCGTGTCGCTGGATGACTACCTCGAGCGCATGAAGGAAGGCCAGGACAAGATCTACTACATCACCGCCGACAGCTACGCCGCCGCCAGCCACAGCCCGCACCTGGAAATTTTCCGCAAAAAGGGCATAGAAGTGCTGCTGATGTGGGAGCGGGTGGACGAATGGCTGATGAACCACCTCAGCGACTACAAAGACAAGCAGTTTGTGTCGGTCACCAAGGGGGCGCTGGACCTGGGCGAGCTGGAAGACGAAGAAACCAAAAAGGCCCAGGAAGAAGCCAAAGAGGCCCTGGCGCCGCTGCTGGAGCGGGTGAAAACCGCCCTCGGCGACGAGGTGAAGGAAGTGCGCCTGACTCACCGCCTCACCAGCACGCCCTCCTGCGTGGTGGCGGGCGAGCACGACATGAGCACCCAGATGATCAAGCTGATGCGCGCCGCCGGCCAGCCGGTGCCCGAGCAAAAGTACATCCTGGAGCTCAACCCCGAGCACAGCCTGGTGAAAAAGCTCGAAAGCCTGGGCGAGGGCGAGCAGTTCAACGAATGGTCCCAGCTGCTGCTGGAGCAGGCCCAGCTCGCCGAGCAAGGCGGCCTGAAAGACCCCGCCGCCTTCGTAGCCCGCATTAACCGCCTGCTGCTGGGCTAACCCCCCCTAAAAAGGGGTCGGAGTCATTTTTAAATTGACTCCGACCCCTTTTTTTCTTTTTCTTGAGCGTTAATTTGCTCATTTTTGCTTTTGATATTACATTGTGAGCGTTAATCTGCTCAAAAAAACCGGTTCACGTTATTTTTGAGCACTTATTTTCTCATTGGTGTGATATGAACCCGATCAAGCTGACCATCCAGATTTTCCACCAAGGAGCCTGGCATGATGCGGCCGAGCTGACTCTTCAACAGCCACAACTGGGCAGAAGCGGGCCGGCCCGGCTGGGCTATGACTTTGATTACGCTCTTGAATGGCTGCAACGGGATGATGAACATGCCTGCAGCCTGGTTTTGCCCATTGAGTTGATGGTTCCCCACGACTCCCCTACCTGGTTTGGCTTTCTTGACGACATCATGCCCGCAGGAGCTGCTCGCCGCTACTGGGTCAACCAGCTTGGGTTGAGCAATGCCACTCCGGAGAGGCAAGACACCGAACTGCTGTGCCGAGGCACCATAGCGCCGGTGGGGAATTTGCGCATCAAGGAGGCTTTACCTGAGTTACCTGCCGGCAGCACACTCAGGCAGCGTCGCTTTGCCATACAGGAAGTGGTGGAGCGTAATACCGACTTTCTGGAATATGCCCAGCAAATGGGGGCGGCCAGCGGAGGTGCGACCGGTGCCGGCGGGGAAGCTCCCAAGCTGCTGCTGCGCTGCTCGGCAAACGACGAAGTGTGGATAGACACCTTTCAGGATGACGTACACAATCCTGACACCCATTACCTGGTTAAATTTCCGCGCAACAACAGAGGTCCCATTGACTGCGACATTCTGCGAGCGGAGTACCACTATTACCACGAACTGCAAAGTCTGGGCGTGAGCACCATCAGTACCAATGGCATGCGGCTGCTGGAAGGGGAGCGTTTTCCTTCCCTCTGGCTGCCCCGCTTTGATGTGGCCATGTGTGAAGGTCAGCTGACTCGCTATGGGCTGGAGTCGGTGTATTCGGTGCTTCACAAGGCACCGGGCAGCTATTTAAAGCATCAGCATACACTGCGCAGCCTGATCAGATTGCTGGAGCATCAATACCGGGTGCTTGAGCTGGGAGAAAGCTTTGACCGGCAGGCCTTTGTGATTGAATGGGTTAAGCGGGATCTGCTGAATGTGGCTTTTGGCAATTCCGACAATCATGGCCGCAACACGGCCCTGCTGAAAACACCGGAAAAGATCTGGCTGGCGCCCGTATACGACTTCGCGCCGATGAAGGCAGATCCGGAAATGGTGCCGCGCTCTACCAGCTGGGGCAGCCCGCTGGAAGAGGGAGGACAGTATAACTGGCGAGCCATTGCCAACGAGCTGGCAGATCTGGCAGAGCCGGCGCGGGTGCTGGCGGAGTTAAAGGCGCTTGCCGGCAAGCTGGCAGGCTTGAAGCAACGGCTGCAGGCCCGGGGTGTTCCCGAGTCGATTCTGAACATGCCAGCCATGGGTTTTGATTATCTGGACGACAAGCTCAAAAGGTGGGAGCTGCTATGAACAAACCAAGCCCTGCCGAGCGGGAAGCGTTGCTTATTTCGTTGCTGACCCGGTTGTTTGACGGGACAATCACCGAGGGTGAATTGTTGCGTACGCTGCGCAAAGACCTGCTGAATATGTCGCAAACCGAGTACGCCAGCCTGGTGGGAGTAAGCCGGCGCACCCTGTCGGACATAGAGCGCAATGTTGGCAGCCCCACCCTGGCGGTGGTGAACGCCGTGTTCAAACCCTTTGGGCTCAAAGCCGGCCTGCTGCCCAGAAGCCCGACATTAATGAAGAAAATGCTGCAACAATAAAAAGGGGTCGGAGTCATTTTTAAATTGACTCCGACCCCTTTTTAGGGGGCTATCCTCTCAGTTTGCACCGGTCGACATGTTCCTTTTGCGCATTCAGGTAGGCATTGGGCCCGGTGTCAGCCACTTTCTGCAGACCGTGTTTATGGCCTGTTAAATCAGCGTAGGTGCGCGTTTGCAGGGGAAGGTACCAAACGGCCTGTGCGAGCCGTTTCACATCCTCTATGGTGCTGTCGAGAGGACGCGAGCCTACGCGATATAGCCGTTTATAGTAAACCACTATGAGCATTCAGACCAAAACACTCAGCGTTCGCGTTAAAGACAAGCACGCCAAATTGCTCCGGCAGATGGCGTTCGAAGTAAACCAAGTCTTTAACCACGCCAACGAACTGACCATGAAGGCTAATCGCAACCACAGCGACCTTGGCCCGGTTAAGCCTGAGTGGTTGTCAGCGTTTGATGTTCAGAAATTAACGGCGGGCATTCAGAAAGAACGCGGTTATCTGATCGGCTCGGCCACCGTGCAGGAAGTGATTGCCGTTCATGCCAAGGCCCGCAAGCAGTTCAAGCGGGCCAAGCTGCGCTGGCGGGTCAGCTCCGGCTCAAAACGCTCCCTTGGCTTTATCCCCTTCAAGAGCCGGGCGGCCCAATGGCGCAACGGCCAGGTTAAATTTGCCGGGCACCACTTCAAGGTGTGGGACAGCTATGGCTTATCCAAATACCAGTTCCGGGCTGGCAGTTTTTCAGAAGATGCGCGGGGCCGCTGGTACTTCAATATCTGTGTGCAGGTGGCCGCGCAGCCGGTAACGGCTGGCAAAAGCGCCGTGGGCATTGATTTGGGCCTGAAGGATGCGGCTACCTGTAGTGACGGCACCAAGCTGTCAGCTGGGCGGTTTTACCGTGATCTGGAAAGCGCCCTGGGCAAGGCCCAGCGGGCCAACAAGAAGCAACGAGTCAAGGCGATCCACGCCAAGATCAAAAACCGACGCAAGGACGCCTTGCACAAATTCAGCACGCGGCTGGTAAACAGCCACGCCGCGATTTTCGTTGGTGACGTGAGCAGCACCAAGCTGACCCAAACCCGCATGGCCAAATCGGTACTGGATGCGGGCTGGGCCATGCTCAAAACACAACTGGAATACAAAGCGATAGCGCGGTCAGTGGTGTTTGAAGTCGTTAACGAATCCTACTCCACCCAAACCTGTTCGAGTTGCGGCACCCTGCCCGATTCGAGGCCGAAAGGTATCGCAGGTCTTGGAATAAGAGAATGGACATGCTCTGAGTGCGGAGCAGAGCACGACCGCGATGTGAACGCGGCCATGAACATTCTCGCGGCAGGGCATTGCCGTCTAGCTGTAGGAATCCCCGTCCTTTAGGGCGGGGAGGATGTCAATTCATCCGAAAAACCGTTCTCAAAAGGGGCCTGTGCCTTCGATAAAACAGCACAATCATGCCTGTGGAGTAGAGGCAATACAAGAGGGCTCAGGACGGGCTACCACCGTTGTGGCTGGATTGCGGTCAGTTTCGACCAACTGCCAACTGTGGCTGTAGTGGCGGCAACATCGGTGCTTACCCTTTTAGTGCTTCCCACAAAAACCATACCTTGCGCAGCCGGCGGTGGGCCCAGCGCAGCAGAGCGTTGTTGGGCTCGCTGAATTGCTCCCGTTCCCGGGCCAGGCGCCAGGCCATGCGCAGCGGGGTGCTGTACAGCCCCGTTGGATAATCCACATAGGTGGGATACCAGGCGTAGGTGGCGTACACCAGCGCCGCCAGGGGCAGGGTGCGGCCCCGGCGGGAAACGGGGTGCATGTCGGTAGTCAGCCCCCAGCCCGCATAAAACGGCTGGCCCCACACCGTAACCGGTTTGCCGCGGATAAGCGCCTCCAGCCCGGTGAGGGAGGTGAGGGTGTGCACTGCGTCGCAGGCATCCAGGCAGTCCACAATGCCGGCGGCGGATTCCACCACATCGGCACAGCGGGCCAGCACCGGGTCCGGCACCGTGCCCCTGCGGTTGCCGCTCACCACATCCGGATGGGGCTTAAACACAATAAAAGCATTGGGATGCTCGGCCCGCACCGCCTGCAGCAGGGCGGCGTTGCCCGCCACAAAGGGGCTGCCCAGCTGAATGGAGGCGTCGTCGTCCACCTGGCCCGGCACCAGGAGCACCGGGCGTTCGCCGGCCTGGCGGCGCCAGCTCAGGCTGGCCCGGGTGCCCACATTGTATTTGGTGAGCGCCTGCTCCCTAAAGTGCTGCAACAGCCGTTCGCCCTGGGCCAGCTCGTGGGGCGCAAACGGGTGCCGGCCAAGAAAATGCTCAATGGCGCTGGGCGTGCGCGGATCGTAATACATGCCCAGGGGGTCCACCACCAGGGAGCCGGGGCGGCGCAAATCGGAGCCCAGCCCCACCGAGCGCAAAAAGCCGTCTTCCATGCGCCACACCGGCAGCGCACAACCGGCCAGCGCCTGTTCAAACCGGCGGCCCCACACCAGCACCGCGGCGGCAGGAGAAGCGCCAGCAGAGCCAGCACGGCCGGGCGCCTCCGGGGCCGGGGGCAAATGCTTAACAAAGCACACCTTATTGGCATAACGCTGCAAAAAGCGCGGCGCAAAACGCCGCCGCCACAGCGAAAATCCCACCGCATACAGCGTATCCACCCGCGCCAACGGCGGGCGCTGGGCCAGGATGAGATCCAGCAGATCCTCCAGCTCGCAGCGCTCACCGGTTATCGGGTCCACATAGCGGCAATAACGCAAATAGGCCGCCGCCAGCAGTTGCGGCACAGTGCGGGTCTTGCCCCGGCGGGGCACGGCAAGGCGATCGTCCGTTATTCCCCAGCCGGCATAAAAGGGCGCGCCAAAGCACACCACCGGCTTGCCGGCCAGCAGGGCCTCAAACCCCAGCTGGGAAGTTACGGTATACACCTTGTCCACCTCGGCCATCAGCGCAAAGGGGTTAAGGCTGTTGGCCAGCAGCAACACATCGCTACCGGCCACGTCGGTTAAATAGCCCTGCTTTTTGCCCAGCAGCACATCCGGATGGGTGCGCACAATAATCTGGGCGCCGGGGTTTTCGGCCTGTGCCGCCGCCAGCATATGGGTAAACGACGCCTCGCCGGCCAGCCCCAGCCGCACCGACTGATCGCCCCGGGTCTGGTCAATCACCAGCACCCGGGGGCGGGTGGCATCCAGTTGTGCCGCCACCGCCGCCGGCAGGCGGTTATCGGCATAGCAGTTGTATTTGGTAATGCCCTGGCCGGCCAGCACCTGCTGCAGCGCGGTCGCCCGCTGCTGCCAGCTATCGTTCCACCAGTCGATGTTTTGCAGCATTTGCTCAAGCTGGCTGGGACGGGTGGCGTCGTAATACACGCCCAGCTCGTCCACAATCAGCGACAGCCGGGTAGCGCCGGTGGCGGGGTGGCCAATATAGCCAACAAAACCGTCTTCCAGCTGCCAAAAAGGCAGGCCGCGGCGCTCGGCCAGCCGGCGGGCCCTTGCGGTATTGGGCTTTAAGCCCCAGCCCACCACGGCCGTTAACGGGGCATGCTGCTGTCGGCAAAGGCGGTAAGGAGACAAAAATTTATTCAGTACCCGGTGCTGGCGCCAGATACCGAATGAAGTGGTTAGCAGCATAAGAAGTTGAATAAAAAGAAAGTGGGCCATTGTAGCCGGCGCATCAGCCGCCGGCCAGACTGTAGGCGCCCGTTTACGTGGCGCAAGCCTACGAACGGCACTGACGAGTGATGCCTACGGCAACCAAAAACGGGGCATGGGCTTCAAATAACCGGTAGCTCGGCATCGGCAAATAATGGGGCTTTTTTGTCCTTTTCCGATAACAGGGGAGGGCTGGACAAAGGCCATTCAATCGCCAGGGCTGGGTCGTCCCAGCGGATGGCGCGTTCGTGTTCGGGAGCGTAGTAATCCGTGGCTTTATACTGAAAATCCGCTATTTCCGAGAGCACCACAAAACCATGGGCGAAGCCTTCGGGTATCCACAGTTGCCGCTTGTTTTCGGCCGAGAGATGCACACCTACCCACTGGCCAAAAGTGCTGGAGTTGGCGCGAATATCCACCGCCACATCGAATACCTCGCCAACAGTACAACGCACCAGCTTGCCCTGGGGCTGAACCACTTGATAATGCAAGCCTCTCAAAACCCCCTGCGCCGAGCGCGAATGATTGTCCTGTACAAAATTCACCTCCCGGCCAACCGCGTCGTTAAACCTGCGCTGGTTAAAGCTTTCGAGGAAAAAACCGCGTTCATCACCGAATACGGTGGGCTCCATGATGAGAACATCGGGAATGGCGGTATCGATAACCTTCATGAACGGTATCCTGGTTTAAGCATTTTCAGCAGGTATTGACCATAGGCACTCTTGGCCAGAGGTTCGGCCAACTGCTGAACCTGCTGTGCGTTGATAAACCCCTTGCGATAGGCAATCTCTTCCGGGCAGGCAACCTTGAGCCCCTGGCGGTGCTCAATGGTTTGAATAAAGCTGCCGGCTTCCATCAGGCTGTCGTGGGTGCCGGTGTCCAGCCAGGCATAGCCCCGGCCCATGGTTGTGACGGCAAGCTCTCCACGAGCCAGGTAGGCCTTGTTAACATCGGTAATTTCAAGTTCTCCCCGGGCGGAAGGCGTTAACCGGCGAGCAATATCAACCACCTGGTTATCGTAAAAATACAGCCCGGTAACGGCATATTGACTTTTGGGGTGGGCTGGTTTTTCTTCCAGGCTAAGTGCCCGGCCTTGTTCGTCAAACTCGATAACGCCATAACGCTCGGGATCGTGAACATGGTAGGCAAAAACAGTGGCGCCATGCTCACAGCGGTTGGCATCCACCAGGGCTTTTTGCAGGTCGTGGCCAAAGAAAATATTGTCGCCCAATATCAGGGCACAGGGGCCATTGCCGATAAAGTCGGCACCAATAACAAAAGCCTGGGCCAGCCCGTCGGGGCTGGGTTGCACCGCATACCGCAGGGAAACTCCCCACTGGCTGCCATCACCCAGCAATTGCTCAAAGCGCGGAGTATCCTGAGGGGTGCTGATAATCAAAATATCGCGAATGCCCGCCAACATAAGCGTGCAAAGCGGGTAGTAGATCATGGGTTTGTCGTAAACCGGCAGCAGTTGTTTGCTCACCGCCATGGTCACCGGGTACAGGCGGGTGCCTGATCCTCCGGCCAGGATAATGCCCTTGCGCTGGCTCATTTAAGCGGCTCCAAAGTCTCATTCAGCATATGTAAAACGCCTTGTTGCCAAGGGGGCAGGTGCAGCCCAAAGCCATGCCGGAGTTTGCTGCAATCCAGCCGCGAGTTTGCCGGGCGTGCCGCAGGGGTAGGCCAGGCACGGGAAGGAATGGGTTCCAGTTGTTCCAGCGCCAGTGAAACCCCCGCTCTACGGGCAGCGTTAAACACAAAATCCGCATAGTCGTGCCAGTTGGTTTCGCCCGCCGCCGCCAGGTGATAAAGCCCCGAGAGGACCGGTTTTGCCATGGCCTGGCGCAAGGCATGGGCGGTTACATCGGCAATCAAGTCGGCACCGGTGGGGGCACCAAACTGATCGTTAATGACACCCAGCGTGCTGCGTGCTTGGGCCAGGCGCAGCATGGTTTTGGCAAAATTGTTCCCTCGCGCGGCATACACCCAACTGGTACGAAAAATCAGGTGGCGGGAGCAATAGCGGGCAATGGCCTGCTCGCCGGCCAGCTTGCTGGCACCATAGTGGTTAAGGGGGCCGGCGGGGTCCTGCTCGCGCCAGGGAGTGTGGCCCGAGCCATCAAACACATAGTCGGTGGAATAATGCACCAGCCAGGCGCCTGTTGCCTCGGCTTGCCGTGCCAGCACGCTAACAGCATGGGCATTGACCAGGGTGGCCAGCTCCCGCTCGGTTTCCGCGTTGTCCACCGCCGTATAGGCCGCGGCATTGATAATCACGTCCGGTTTAAGGGCCCTGACGGTTTGCGCCAGTTCATCCGGTTTGGTGAGATCGCCGCAATAGTGGGTGCTGTGGCGATCCAGCGCCGTTATCCGCCCCAGGGGAGAAAGGGCACGTTGCAGCTCCCAGCCCACCTGGCCATTCTTGCCCAGCAATAACAGGTGCATCAGTGGCCACCGCCATAATGCTGTTCCAGCCACTGGCGGTAGGCACCGCTTTTTACATTGTTAACCCACTCCTGGTTGGCCAGATACCACAGCACGGTTTTACGCAAGCCGGATTCAAACGTTTCTTGTGGTTTCCAGCCCAGCTCCCGCTCTATTTTGCCGGCATCAATGGCGTAGCGCAGATCATGGCCGGGGCGGTCGGTAACATGGGTGATCAGCGAGGCATAAGGGCTGAAGCGCGAAGGGGCAAGCTCATCCAGCAGGCGGCAAATGGCATGCACTACCTCCAGGTTGGTTTTTTCGTTATGGCCACCAATGTTGTAGGTTTCGCCCGGCTTGCCTTCCGTTACCACCTGGTACAAAGCCCGGGCGTGGTCTTCCACATACAGCCAGTCACGGATCTGGTCGCCCTTGCCATAAATGGGCAGGGGTTTTCCTTCCAGCGCGTTGAGGAGGATAAGCGGGATCAACTTTTCCGGGAAGTGATAGGGCCCGTAGTTGTTTGAGCAGTTGGTCACCAGGGTGGGCAGGCCATAAGTACGCAGCCAGGCCCGCACCAGGTGATCGGAACTGGCCTTGCTGGCGGAGTAGGGGCTGCTGGGAGCATAGGGCGTAGCTTCGGTAAAGAGATCGTCCGTGCCGTGCAGGTCGCCGTAGACCTCGTCGGTGGAAATATGATGGAAGCGAAAGGCCGTTTTGCGTTCGTTATCCAGCCCGTTCCAGTAGTGCCGAGCTGCTTCCAGCAGGGTGTAGGTGCCGACGATGTTGGTATTGATGAATTCCGCCGGGCCGCTGATGGATCTGTCCACATGGCTTTCCGCCGCCAGGTGCATCACCGCTGTGGGCTGGTGCTTGGTGAACAGTTCATCCAGCCCGGCGCGATCACAAATGTCGAGATGAGCAAAACGGTAACGGGGAGAATCCGCCACCCCGGCCAACGACGCCAGGTTACCGGCGTAGGTGAGCTTGTCTACGTTGACGGCAATGTCCGACGTGTTACGGATAATGTGGCGTATCACGGCGGAGCCGATAAAACCGGCACCACCGGTTACAAGAATGGTCCTTTGAGTCATGGCGTGTTTCCCGAGCGCAATATGGGCGCCATTCTAACGGATTTTAGCCAAATGGGGAAAAGGCAGGCTTCCTGCGCTTGGATAAACAACGTGACTGTTCAAAAAAGCTACAGCGGTTCTGTGGCGGCGGTAACCAGCTGTTGTCGCAGTAAAGTATTTTCGCTAAGCAATAAAATAGACTCTGCCCACAGTTTTTGATCCATTGGCAGCATCAAGCCATTGACGCCATGATTCACCACAGGGCGGTAGACTGCATGATCCGCATAAATACCTGCCGCACCGGCTTGCGTAATATCAAAAAATTTAGTGTACGAGCGAGCGTCGTTGAATGCAGTGTTGAGTAACGGTGCCAAGCCAATAGTGCGGCCGGGTCTGGAAATCAATGCTTGGTAACTTTCCCAGTTCATGGGTAATAAAACATGAACCCTTGGGGTGTCATTAAATAAATTTCTGGTTTTTTGATTTCCGATAAGCTCAAAGCATAAATTTTTGTCCTGTTCTAAAACATGGTGTATTACCGGTTTTAACCACTCCACCTCCTGATGGTGAGATGCCGAACCATGATAAAAAACGGTTTTAAGATTACCCTGTTGAGTATATGGTGAGTAGGGGGGGAGGATTATAGGATTAAGGTGGGCGTATTTATTAGCCAGCCAGTTGTTGGAAACCCAAAAGTTGACATTTTTGTTTTGCATCCAGTATTGGTGGCGATAGGCGTAATAATATAGTTTCCAACGATACCGTAAAGATAAATGGCGATGTACACTTATATCAAGCAGATCATCATCCATGAAAAAACTTATGTTGCTGAGTTGAGATGAATTTTTGTCAACCCATGAGCGCCACTGATTGTTGATATAGCGAATAAAAACAACAGACGTGCCATAAGGAATAAAAGAAGGTGGTTCGTCATTCAGATGAATACGGACCACCTCTGCAGACCATTTTTTTAGCTCTGCAAGAACAAAAAAATCAGTGCTGGGGTTTGTTCCTTGTTCAACAATATATACTTTATCCATTGCCAGTACCAATTACCATGGCCACTGCTGGCGCGGAATTTTGCCTAAAGTGAAATCTGCTCTGGAGTAGTTGAGGTTAGGGTTATAAAAAGGATCTCTTTCTATGATATGCCCCCAGCGACTTCTCATATATTCGGCCTCTCGTTTTGCCCTGGCCATTTTTTCAGGCGAATCATCCTTGCCGCGAGAAACCGATTCGTGATGATAAAGCTCCGCATAAGGCGTATAAATTACCCTCCAGCCGGCCTCCCGCACCCGCAGGCAATAATCCACATCATTAAAGGCAACCGGCAGGTGTTTTTCGTCCAAGCCACCCAGCTGCTCAAATAACGAACGATGAGTGACAAAGCAGGCAGCAGTAACGGCGGATAAATCCTGAGGTAAAACAGCCCTGTGCATATACCCAGGGTCATCAGCGTCCAATATTCCATGCAAATGGGTGGCGCAGCCACCAGGGCCCAGCACATCACCGGCATGCTGAACACGGCCATCGCTAAAATAAAGCCGGGCACCTACCACGCCAACCTTGGGCTGAAGCAAGCGGGAAACCATTTCCTCCAGCCAATCGGGGCTGATGATCTCGGTGTCGTTATTCAATAAACAAATAATGTCACCCCGGGCGTGACGCGCACCAAAATTATTAATGGAAGAAAAATTAAAGGGGTGGTCATAACGCAGAACTCGGACCTTAGGGTTTGCTTCTACATTTTTCATATAGGCCAGAGTGGCTGGATCTGAACTTTGATTGTCGAGAATAATTATTTCGTAGCTCGGCCAGGATGTTTTTTCCAGCACACTGTCTATACTGGTCTTCAGATAGCGCAGGGCATCACGAGTTGGCACCAAAATGCTGACCAAAGGTCGGGGGAAAGGAAGCCGGTACTGAACTCGTAAAAAATCCCCGTCCTTGCTGACTGCAGCAGCTACTCCTTTTTTTTTCAAGTGAGCATTCAACAGTTCTTGTTGGGGGGCTGCAGATGATTCAGCGGTACTTGAATGATACAATATTGCTGTAATGTGATAGACCTGCTCATCTTTTATATGTGATGTGGCATCAAGCATAAGTTGATAGGCGGTTTGAAAGCCGTCTTCACTCAAGGTGCGTAAAAAAAGTTCGGATTGAATAGCAAATGCCGGCCCTATATAGCCTGAGCTTTTGGCAAAGGTTGGCGACCAATCTGGCTTAAAACAGGGCTTAACCCGCTTGCCACTAACAAGTTGATCATGGTCACTATAAATAAATTTAACTTTATTATGCCATATCGATGCGCTAATCCAGGCCAGTGCCCATGGCGAAAGAGTTATGCCGGGTTGCAGCAAATAAAACCAAGCGTTTTCGCCTTGCTCCAGCAGTGAGCCGAGACGAGAAATACCCGTGACCAGGATGTTGGGGTCTAGGCTCTGCTGCAGGTTATCAACATCCTTATCATTCGCCAGTAAGAACACCTTTGGCACCACAGTTAATTGGTGGCTGATACTGGCCAGTGTCGAGTTGATTTCCTGAAGGTTGGTATTGTGTCTGGCATCGATGATAATATCCAAGCTGGGCAGGGAACCGGCCTTTTCTGCAAAAAAACGGACCAGACGCTGTTTAACAGAGTTGCTGAAGTTTTCATTAAGTCTTATCCACTCTTCATAGCCAGGGGATGGCATGTAATAGCGAGTGTTCGCTGACAGGCGATATGCTTTGAAAGTATTAAAAAGCTGATTTAGCTTGCCGATTCCTAATGCTAATTTTTGCCGTTTTGGAGTATGAGAAAGCCGACGCTGCATAATGTACCATGCAGACAAAAAACCAATACGTGTTATGCTGAGGGGGGATGTAAAACTGATCTCTCCCTGGCTGCGAAACTCAACCAGTAACCGCTCTGCCGGTTTATCAAGATAAAAAACCTCATAAAGCCGACCTTTAAAAGTAACAGGCAGCGGATATGAGGAGCGTGAGCCGTCTTTAAAATCAACAACAAGAAGACACTCAAGGTTTTGTTGTTGATGGTTCAGCTGAGCCGAAACAAGCATCCAGCGAGCAGCAAGAGTCAAGTCCAACTGTGCTTGGTGTTGATATTGATAATTAAAGGAAGATATGCTCACAACTTAGCCTTCTACTGCACAAGGTGGCTTACTATAGCACTAATTTTCATTCAGTAATAAGTTAACATGAGATAATGTTGTGCCATCGTTCAAGGCCCAAGGCTCTAATCATTTCCAGATCCCGGATTATCACGTTTTTTTTCTGAATAGTCAGCTGTTCTTCACTAAGAAGATTAATTTTATCTCTAATTGTTTGATCTACATCATAGTCTGCAACAGGAGGTCGTATCATAAAACGGGCGTTGGTTTGGGTAATAAGATAATTGGGTGAAATGGCTGTAATTAAACTGGTATCAATGTTGCCAGCTGTATGTATGAAAATCATATTGGAGAAAAAGCGGCAAAAATAATTAAACATGGAGTAACTTGAAGAAGATCCAAAAATTAGGCAGGTTGAGTTAGTTAAAGCTTTTGGATAATGCGTGACTATTATTCTTCCAAAGTTTGGCAAGGCGTTATCATAAACCACCCAATTGCGAAAGCTAAAAGAAGAAAGAAAGTTTGACGTAGCACTTTGTGGCTCCGCTAACTTGTTGCCCAAATCACCAACATGTTTACGTTGTGTGTATTTATCAGAGCTGAGTAGAGTTAATATGTCGTCTTCGGGGAGTTTCAACTTGTTGGCAACGGAAATGGCAGCTGTTTTGGCTCCCTGATGAGTCCAGTGTGTATCTGTTTTTAAAAAAGCAGCATCACCTAATTCTTTAAGTTCGTTTAGTGGGTAGACAAGAAGGTGTTGCGGTATTTTTTCCAAGATCGGTTTTAGTAAAGAGGTTTCTGCCTTGGGGTAGGGATGATACCTGTCCATTACTTCTTCTTTGCTGGGAGTGATGAGAAAGGCACATTTTTTCATTTTGTCATTAGATATTGTAGTTAATTCATTAATGTAAGCCTGCCAGTTTTCCAAGCAGTTTTTCTTCAATATTAAGTTTCCGCAGTGTTGATCAACACTGTAATTGGTATCATTATCAAGGAAAAGCCAGCCATTTATCCCCTGCAATACTTTAAGCTTGTTATTTTCTGTATGCCTTTTTAAATATTCGGACAGGTCGACTTTTTTTAGTAGGTAATCTTTTTCTGCCACGCGAATGCGAATATTGATTTTTTTTTGACTGCAGGGGATGTTAATGTTGAATCCACAGTGGTGTTGTGGGTTTTTATTGTCTTTTTTTCCAAAAATAGCTTCTATCACATCTGGTCTTGCTTTGTCTAAGATGACTTTTCTATCCACAAACTCTGAGTATGGAATATATATGCAGGGGGATTCTGAGAGGGTTTTTCGTTTAAATAGAATCCAACCCCTTAAAACAATGTTGTCGTTTTCGAATAGAGGCTCTCTTTTGGGGTTAGGATAATCCAAGGACCAAGAAATAATCTTGCTCTCAATGGCTCGGTGCTTAATAAAGCTCAGGGTTTTCTGTAGCGAAGACAAAAACGACTTCCTTTAAATCAGTTGGTTATCAATATATCGCTCAATAGCCCGGCGCAGCAAAGGTTGAATAGATGCCTGGGAATAATACTGCTTTGCTCTTGACTGCGCAGCCTTGGCAATATTGTCCCTTAACAAGGGATCGTTTGCTAAGCGAACAAGGTGACTAGCTATAGCACCAATATCCTGGTAATCCGCCATCAACCCGGTTTTACCATCTACAACCAGCTCGGGCAAGGCACCCCAGCGGTAGCACACCACCGGGCGGGCGGCTGCCATGGCCTCCAATACGGTGCGGCCAAACGACTCCTGAAAATGCGACAGGTTGACTACTACATCCAGCAAGGTAAGCCCTTGTTGGGGAGAGCTAACGTATCCTGCAAAGATGAGGTTAGCGGGAAGAGGAGCTTGTGCTAGCAAGGCTTGGGTATGTTCGTTTTCCGGCCCAATTAACAGGCAGTCCATATTATGGGGTTCCAGCAGGGCGGCCAGTTTAACAAAGTCATGAAGACCCTTTTTGGGCAGGTTGCTGCTGATCATACCCACCTGAAGCCGTGATTTGCCGGGTAACGGCACCGCATACAAGGTCGGGTCGATAACATTGGGCACCAGTGTAACCCTTTCCGGGCAAGCAAGGTAGTTGGCAACCACGCCTGAATTGGCAATAAAAAAATCACTGTTATCCAGCAAATGTTGCCGGATTTGCGTTGGATTGGCACCCAGCGACGAGCATAACGAGGCATCATGCTCCGGCAATTCCCTAATGTGGGTAACACAAGACACCCCGGCCGCCTTGGCGGCCAGTAATGGCTCCAGTAAGGTAAGCGTATTGCAATACACCAGCCCAATGCCGAATTGCTCAATCAGGCTTTCAAAAAAGGCTTGGGTAACAGGCTCTGCCACTCGGTTTGCATGCCACCAGTGATAAGGCAAGACCATCAGTTGCTGGCACAGGCTGGCAACCTGTTCAACATATTCCTTAGAGTCAGCCGAGGGCAGGCTGACCACAAGATTGTAGCCCAGTGCCGTTAAGGCCTGCAGCACATCCAGCAGGCTGCGCTCGGCGCCAAAACTGTGGTTGCTTACCTGATGGGCGCACACCAACATGGCCGGCCGACCGGGCAGCCATCCTAGCTTTCCGCCAAACTGAGGGAGGCAATATTCAGTGGCATTATCCCGGGTCTGCAAATGTAGCAGCGGATTGATACCTGCTGATTTAGGATATTGGTAAAGGTAGCCGGAGGTACTGAACCTGGGGCCAGGATCGCGCCCTTCACGAAAACCATGGCGCAGATAGTGCTGCCAGGCATCAATGCCTGCCTGGGCAACGTCCGGATAGCGGCGCAAATACCATTGCGCGTCGAACAAACCGCTTTGCCGGGCCAGCAGTTCAAGATTATGGCTGTGTTGTTGCTCATTACCCCGGCACATACTGTGGGGCACGGCAAAGGGGCGTAGATTAGGCCTCTGCTCAAGATACAACTGCTTGCCGCTTACCTGCTGGTGCCACTGCCAAGCAGCCTCGTTATAGCGTCGGCGCGGGCCATTGGACTGGTATTGGCTGAACAGATGGGTAGCTTGCTGGTGGGTGAGTGAGCCACTGCCTACCCTGGCGAAGGCAAGCGGCACACCGGGCATGACCTCGGTGATTGCTTTGGCACCGTAAAAACGGATAAGGCGGTAGTAATACTCAGTATCGGCGTTTACCGAGACCAGATCCCAATATCCCAACTGCTTGCGCACATTTCGGCGAAACATCAGCGAAGACACATTACGGTAGGTCCAGCCATTCTCTTTTCCCCAAGCCTGAAAATCAAGACGAGGGGAACAGCGTACCCAGTGGCTGACACTGGCTACAAGATGGCGGTTATTCAGCAAAGCCCTGGCCTGTTGCTCGATTTTTTGCGGATGGGACCAGTCATCGGCATCATGAACCGTAATAAACCGGCCTTTGGCGGCCGCCAGACCGGTGTTGCGCGCGGAATAGGCTCCTTGGTTGCGTGAGTGACGCAGCAGGGTAATTCGCTTGTCTTCACGGGCCAGGTCGGTAACCAGTTGAACGGAATGATCGGTGGAGGCATCATCTACCACCAGAATTTGCAGATTACGCCAGCTTTGCTGTTGCAGGCTACGCAAGGCTGTAACCAGGGTTGCGGCAGCATTATGGCAAGGAATGATAACACTCACCAAAGGACAGCGGGGCCACCAGCCTGAACCCCGGGCAGCGGGGGGGGAAGGCAAGGCTGCCAGATTATCTAGCACAGGCCCAGCCTGCTCGGAAAGCAGAGCGACCGGATGCAGATTAGTTTGTTCAAACATCTGGTTCAGCCAGAGCAGGCGCTCTGGCCCGGGCAGCATGGCATGTGCTAGAGATTTATCTGGGGTTACCGGCCAGCGGCTATCTGTCAGCCAGACCTTGGCCTCATCAAACCGTTGTTGGCGATGCAAAATGCTGAACAACAGCAGGAAGGGCCCAGCATGGCGAACCAGCAGTCGGGCTTTGGGCTCGTTAAAAAAAAACTGTAAAGGGGCTTCTGCTTTATCAATCTCCCCATGCGTAAAATACCAGCGGCCCAGCAGCCAACCGGCTACTGAGCCTTCAAGCCCTGGGACCTGTACAAGCTCATGCAGCCGACCGAGTGCAGATTCATCCCCCTGCCATAGCGTTTCATCCAAAGACCAGACCTCAAGCGGGCAGGGCAACCGCTGCTCATGAATACCATGGCGTATAAAATGCTGCCAGGGCTCTATCCCTGCTGCCTCTACATCAGGATAGTGAGCCAAGTACCACTGCGGATTGAACAAGGTCTTTAGGGCGGCCTCATCACTCGGCTGCAAAGGGGAAGGTGTAGCCATTAATACAAGGGCCTGTTTTCAGCCTGGCCAAAGCGCAGGTAGTGATAAAGCGGGTTAAAGCCGGCCGCGGCTACGTCCGGGTTGGCATCCAGATAATCACGGCTGTTGAACTGTGGGCTGGGGTTGCGCCCTTCAAAGCCGCCACACTT
This sequence comes from Zobellella taiwanensis, assembly GCF_003012795.1. Classification (GTDB taxonomy): domain Bacteria; phylum Pseudomonadota; class Gammaproteobacteria; order Enterobacterales; family Aeromonadaceae; genus Oceanimonas; species Oceanimonas taiwanensis. Next base: position 149,285 of record NZ_PXYH01000001.1, on the reverse strand, counting down.
CAGGTAATGCAGTGCCGGGTTGGTTGCAAACTGTTTGTCGGCCGCCACATCGGGATATTGCGCCAGATACCAGTCACCATTAAACAAAGAAGAGGCAGCCAGCTCGGCGGCTTTTTGCTGCAACCGTTTTTTTTCTGCCCGCTTTTTAAAGTGGCGGCGAAGCGAGGAAGTATGCCGTCCGGTATGATGAACGGCGTGTTCCGGCTGTTCCGCATGGGTTGGTTCTGGTTTGACTGCGGTGGTTATTGCCACAGGCTGCTGAGCCAGCAGGTGTTTTTCCAGCTCCTCCTGCACGGTAAATAACTGCTCCAGCAGCAGGCTGTTTTCTTGCCGCAGCGCGGCGGTTTCCGCCACCGACTGCAAAGCGGCGTCCCGCTCTTTGGTGATGGCCGAAATACTTGCTAAGGCCTGATCACGTTCTTTGGTAACAGACTCCAGTTTCTCCTCCACCTCAGCCAACTGCTGCCGGGCCTTTTGCCCTGCCTGATAATCCGCCGCCAGCCGGTTGAGCTCTTCGGCGGCCGGCTGGGGAGCCAGGGCAGGCTGCAACGGCTGCGCCAAGGCAGCAAGCTGTTGCGACAACGACAGTAACGAAGGCGTGGCGGATAACCAATAACCGGCCAGCAAACGATAAAGCAGGGCGGGCTGGTGGTGGCCGGCCGGTATTAATGCGCTGTTGGGCGTTACCTGCGGCCAAAGCTGGGCACAAAGGGCTTTAAACAATTCGGGCGAGGCCGTTACGTCTGCCAGGTTGAACAATGCCGCTTTGCCCCTGTGCTGCTTGCAAAAGCGCACCAGCAGGGTGGCGTTATGCTGCCACAACGCAATGGCCTGGGAAGGCTCCATACCCTGCGCCATGGCATGTTCCAGTGCCAGCTCGAGGGGCGCATAAAGCACCACGGCGCCAGTATGATCCTTGGCCAAGATGCCGGCCAGTTGCTGGTGGTGGAGCTCGGTTTCGAGCGGGGTTGCCGTTGCCGGCAGGGCAGATGAAATATGCACCAGAGCGGTTTCTGCCAGGCGCCAATTACACAATGCCGCGATGGCGAGAGTCAGGTTCATGCATGCTCCTGCAAAATGTAGTGTTGTGTGGAAGTGAGCGGCGGGTACTTTACTGCAACCCAAGGGGGTTATGCCAACAAAATAGGGGCTTACACCGCTGCGGCAATATACTCGGCCAGCTCGTTAACCAAGGGGGCCTCGGCACCTTCCACCATCACGCGAATAAGCGGCTCGGTGCCGGATTTGCGCAGCAGCACCCGGCCGCTGCCGGCGAGTTTGGCTTCCGCTTCGGCCACGCGCTGCTTAACCTCGTTATTTTCCAGCGGATTGCTGCCGGCGGCAAAGCGCACGTTCACCAGCCGCTGGGGGAACAGGGCAAGGCCGGTACGCAGCTCTTTTAGGCTCAGCCCCTGGCTTACGGCGGCGCGCAGCACCTGCAGGGCGGCGATAATACCGTCTCCGGTGCTGTTGTGATCCAGGCTGATAATGTGGCCGGAGTTTTCGCCACCCAGCTTCCAGCCGTGCTGCTGCAGCTGCTCCATTACATAGCGGTCGCCCACCTTGGCGCGCACAAAGGGAATATCCTGCTTGGCCAGGGCCAGTTCCAGCGCCATGTTGGTCATTAGCGTGCCCACTACGCCGCCGCCCAGGGTGTTCAGCTGCCGGGCATGTTGCGCCAGAATAAACAGCAGTTCGTCGCCATCCAGCAACTGGCCGGAATGATCCGCCATGGCCAGGCGATCGCCGTCACCATCAAAGGCAATACCCAGGTCGGCCCGGTATTGCTTAACGGCGGCAACCAATGCATCTGGCGCGGTAGAGCCAACGTGGTCGTTAATGTTCAGGCCATCCGGGCTGGCACCAATGGTAATCACCTCGGCACCCAGCTCCTGGAACACCGCCGGAGCAATGTGGTAGGTGGCACCATGGGCACAGTCCAGCACAATGCGCAAGCCCTCAAGGCTGAGCTCGGTTGGGAAGGTGCTTTTGCAAAACTCAATATAACGGCCGGCGGCATCGGTAATACGGCGGGCCTTGCCCAGCTTGTTGGAGGCAACACAGTCCATGGGCTTATCCATCATGGCCTCTATGGCCAGCTCCACCTCGTCCGGCAGTTTGGTGCCGTTGTGGGAGAAAAACTTGATGCCGTTATCGTAATAAGGGTTGTGTGAGGCACTGATCACAATGCCGGCCTCGGCCCGAAAAGTGCGGGTAAGGTAGGCAATGGCCGGGGTGGGCATGGGGCCCAGCAGAGCAGCATTTAAGCCAGCGGCAGACAAACCTGCCTCCAGCGCCGATTCCAGCATATAGCCGGAAATGCGGGTGTCTTTTCCAATCAATACGGTTTTGGTGCCGGCTTGCGACAGTACCTTGCCGGCAGCCCAGCCCAGCTTCATGACAAATTCAGGAGTAATAGGGTAATTGCCGACCTTGCCGCGAACGCCGTCGGTGCCGAAGTATTTTCTGGTCATAGATAATTGCCGAGTGAATATGTTTGGTTGTTTTAATGGTTAAACTTTTGATGCTTTGCTGAGAAGTGTCTAGCTATAATTTAGTTTATGATTGACCTTCCCAAAGTTTTGTAGTTTATTGTTAGAAATTGTTGGGTGGTTAAATTAGGAGGACTCTCATAAATATAGGGTGTCTTTTATCCGAGCTGTTCTTTATTAATGTTAAAGTTCAGCTTTGGGAGGTTTTTTTGATGGTTAAGGTATGTTTTTATATTGGCTTGTTGTTGGTACTGTGTGTCACTTGAAATCCACAAGGATGCTTTTTGGCCAGTTTGGTCGCGTATATAACACTGCACCCGATATTGACCCTGCGGCTCTAATTTAATATCGAGTTTAGGGTTTGGCTGATACATGCGTTTTTCAATTATTTCTTTGTCGCGTTCTATATACCAAGCAAACTGCAGTGTTTCAGGTTCTTCACATTCAAGTGTTATCTGAAGTTTGTCCGCTGTTGATTTTTTAATATGAATTCTTTGAAGGCGCATTTCCAAGAAATTGCTACGTGGTAACTTTGGCCTAGGCTGTGCTTGATAAGCATCGCGTATTATTTGGTAATGGCCTAGCAGACGTTGGTGTGTCTGATTGTCATTGAAGAACTGAAAAACAATATTCCGGCAAAATTTGCCCAGTTGATGTCGAGATTTAGCTGAATGCATTAAGGTGTCGAGATCGGCCTCTATACTACCAGCTATATAGTCTGCTTGCTTGTTGCCTACCCCGCCAAAATTAGTGAACACGGCTTTTTGCCAAGTTTGAGGTCCTATCAATCCAGTGTAATTCTTGCTTCCCAGAGCTATTACTGGCACACCACAGCTCATCGCTTCCAGTGCGCAACGGCCAGGAGCGATAGCAGCATCACTACGGTAGTAAGCATCACGGAGCGCTTCATCCTGCAGCCAGCCTGTAAAAGTAACTTGGTTCTTTCCTCGCAAGGCTTCTAGTTTTTCTGCCATTTCGTTTTGCAAGGTACCTTGCCCTACTACATACCAGTGGATACGTTCTGGATATTTTTCTGCAGCATAAATCACTGCCTGATAAAACACTTCCAGAATAAAAGATTTATCCTTATCCAGTCGGGTTACTAAAGCAATCGTTACACGTTTCTCGTTCTTGCACGTTGGTGTTGTTGAAACTTTCTTAAATAGTTTGGAATCTGGTGTGTTGGGAATGATGTGTATTTTCTCTGGGCAGTCGGCTCTTCCCTCATTCAGTAAATAGTTGCGGATCCCCTCTGAAACTGTAAATATTGCATCAGTTTTACCTATGTATTTAGGTAATTCATCTATATATTTTCCATGTAGCGTTACTAGAAATGGAAGTCCTAATATTTGTGATGTAATAAATCCAAGCTGGCGCGAGATGAATGGGTGGGCATGTATCAGGTCAATTGGTTGTTTGCTATGTAGTGTTTCAATGGCTGTAAGTATTTCAGAAAATAAATGGAGGGAAAAATCTGTTTCAATAACCTGTATGCCTTTTTTTCTTAGTTTTTCTGAAAAGGGTCCTGGCTTGCAAATAATAGTTACTTGGTGGCCTTTTGATAACATGAAACATGCACTAGCATATATGTTTTCATGAAGGCCACCCATAGGTGCGTTAAAAAAGACAGGGGTGAGAATATGCATAAATGATTCTTCCGAGATGATTCCTGTAACTCAGGGCAAGATTACGAAAACCCAGCCCTGACAGGACTTAGGACAGGTAATCGGTATTGCGACTTGCCCGCTTCTATTTACGTTTGATACCAGCCTTGAAACTGGTATTACTGTTCAGGGTATTGAACGCCATATGACGAATGGCTGCCATGTTTTCACCAGCCTGCTCACGGCAAATGCGACAATCATCTTCCCGCACAGGGCAAGATTACGAAACCCCCAGTCCTGCCAAGACTTGCGACAGGTAGGCGTTGTTTCGGCTTGCCCGCTTTTGCTTGCGCTTCATGCCGGCCTTGAAGCTGGTCTCTCCCCTCAACGCATTAAAGGCGATATGCCGAATGGTGGCCATGTTTTCGCCGGCCTGTTCACGGCGGATGCGACAGTCGTCTTCCCGCATGCCTACATCGAGTTGCCAGTGCAGCTGGGATTCTATCGACCAGTGGGAACGGCTCGCTTCCAGCAGCTCTTTGGCCGACAGCCTGGCCGAGCTGATGTAGTAGCGCACCTTGATGTCCTTGGCCGGTTGGCCGCCCACTTCCCGCACTGCCGCCACTATCCCCAGCGTTTTCAGCTCCGGCCATTCAAACACCAGGTCACCCAGGATGGACAAGTCGTCCACCGCCAGGCTCAGCTGGGTTTCCTTGCGGCCATGGCCACTTTCCTGCGTGCTGTAGCTGTCACTATCGGGATGTTGGAACATCTCCATGCGGAAGTAGTTGTTAAAGGCTTCCTCTAATCTGGGCTGGTTGCCTTTTACCGCCAGCAGGTAGTCCGCCCCCTTGTTGATCACCTTCTGGGCGATGGCCCGCTGGCAGCCCATGGCGTCGATGGTCACCAGGCAGCCACGAATGCTCAGCAACTCCAGCAGTTCCGGAATGGCGGTGATCTCATTGGATTTGTCATCGGTTTTGACCTGGCCCAGCACCACCTGATTGGCGGCGCTGAACGCCGACACCATGTGGATGGCGCCTTGCCGGCGGCCCTTGTCGTAGCTGCGCCGCAGGGTTTTACCGTCGATGGCAATCACTTCGCCTGCGGTGGCCACATGGCACTCTTTCATCCAGGCGGCAAAGCTCTTTTGCAACTGCGTGGCCGAGAGCATGCCCATCACCCGGGCGATGGTATCGTGCACTGGCACCCCGTTCTCGAAGTCGCCATACTGGCGCAGCCAGTCGAGATGATCGACACCGAAATCCTCGATTTCCTCCCACCCTTCGGCGCCGCCAATGACGGCCACAATGGTGAGAAAGAGGATGTCCGAGAGCTTGTGCTCCACTTTCCATTGCTGGCGTGGATCACTGATGATGGAGAGGTGCTGCAAGAGGCCGAGTCCGTTCATGGCGATCATCTGTCGTTGAAAAGACAGCATATGATCACAGCTGATATTGATCGTCAAAGCGATCCTTCCCAATCGAGATTTTTCTTCAAAAAGTGTGCGCTCCGCTGTACAAGGTGGCTGTTAGTGTTTAAATTTAAAACCCGCCGAGAGCCTTGTCCCATAAGGCTTTTTCATGATCTTACCCTGATGAGGGGTCAGCTCCTTGCACAAAATTACTGTGCTGGGGCGATTGCCGGGCATCACCTTACTGGGCAGCAGCTCGGCAATGCGCTGTTCGCTCAATCATTCCGCTCTCAGCTCGGCTTGCACCTCAGCGGCCGGCTTGCCAAAGGCCAGCGCCTCGGCCTGGGCCAACATATTAGCCAGCAGCTTGTGCCGGTGAGCAGCAAAGTCATAAGGCGAGTTTACAAAGCCAATAAACTCCGCCGGCACCACAGTGGTGCCCTGATGCAGCAACTGAAAAAACGCATGCTGGCTGTTGGAGCCCACATCACCAAACACAATGGGGCCGGTGGCACAGCTGACCGGCTCGCCACTCAAGGTAACCGACTTGCCATTTGATTCCATATTCAGCTGCTGCAAAAATGCCGGAAAACGGTGCATCAGCTGGCTGTAGGGGAACACCCCTTCGCTGGCATGGCCCAGCACGTTATGGTTCCACACGGTTAACAAGGCCAGCAGCACCGGAATGTTCTGCTCAAGGGGCGTGGTGCGCAGGTGTTCATCCATGGCATGGGCACCGGCCAGCAGCTGCTCAAAGCGCTCAAAACCCACTGCCAGCGCAATGGGCAGGCCAATGGCAGACCACAAAGAAAAGCGCCCGCCTACCCAGCTCCAGAACTCAAACATGTTTTCGGCCGCAATGCCAAACTCCACCACCTTGCGGTGATTGGTAGACACGGCCACAAAATGCTGCTGAATCAGGCTCTCATCACCACAGGCACTCAGCAGCCACTGGCGGGCAGCCACCGCGTTAGACATGGTCTCGTCGGTGCCAAAGCTTTTGGACGACACCACAAACAAAGTGGTGGCCGGGTTAAGCGGCTCAAGGGTGGTGGCCAGATGCGCCGGGTCTATGTTCGACACAAAATACGTGCGAATGCCGGTGGTGCAATAGGGCTTAAGCGCTTCGCATACCATGGCCGGACCCAGGTCGGAGCCACCAATGCCAATGTTCACCACATCGGTGATGGCCAGGCCGGTAAAGCCATGCCACTCGCCCGAATGCACTTGCTCACAAAAGCGGCGCATTTTAGCCAGCTCTGCATGCACCGCAGGCACCACATTCACGCCGTTATGCTCAAGCGTGCTACCTGCCGGCATACGCAGTGCCGTGTGCAGCACGGCGCGTTGCTCGGTGGGGTTAAACTGGTTATCGGCAAACAGGCCGGCAATGGCCGCAGGCAGATTCATGTGCCGGGCCAGCTCGCACAGCTGTTGCAGCACAGCAGGGCATACCTGCTGGCGGGAAAGGTCCACCAGCAACTCCTCACCAACATGAAAAGTCAGCTGCTGCGCACGTTCGCTATTTTCAGCAAAGCGTTCTGCCAGCGTGGGCATGGATTCAGCGCTGTGTTGCAACGCCTTGAATAAAGGATGTGTAGATAACGGCACAATCAATCCAGCTTTAATTATTCGCCAGCGGCAAAGGGCACTACCTTATTGCCGGTATAAGTTGCAAGCATGCTGGCGAAGTCTTCACCCAGATCGGGGTGGCGAAGGGCATATTCTACATTAGCTTTCATATAGCCCAGCTTGCTGCCGCAGTCGTGGCTTTTGCCCACCATGCGATAAGCATCTACCCGCTCTTGCTGCATCAGCGCGGCAATGGCATCAGTAAGCTGAATTTCATCTCCTGCGCCGGGAGGTGTTTTAGCCAGCAGCGGCCAAATGGCTTTGCTCAGCACATAACGCCCCACTACTGCCAGGTTGGACGGCGCCTGCTCGGCAGCGGGCTTTTCTACAATACCGGTCATGGGTTTGCTTTGATCAACCGCCACCTCGTGGCCCATGCAATCTACCACGCCATATTGACTTACTAGCTGCTCTGGCACGGGCTCTACCATAATCTGGCTGTTACCAGCCTCTTCAAAGCGCTCACGCATACGGGCCAGGTTATCTTTCGCCAGGTTGCAGGCGGCATCGTCAATTAATACGTCTGGCAAAATAACGGCAAACGGCTCATCACCTACCATGGGCTGAGCACACAGCACGGCATGGCCCAGCCCTTTGGCGGCACCCTGGCGTACATGCATAATGGTAACGTCGGCCGGGCAAATGGAACGCACCTCATCCAGCAGCTGGCGCTTTACCCGTTTTTCCAGGGTGGCTTCCAGTTCAAAGCTGGTGTCGAAATGGTTTTCAATAGAGTTTTTACTGGAATGAGTAACCAGCACAATCTCTTTAAAACCGGCAGCCACTGCCTCGGTTACCACATATTGAATAAGTGGCTTATCCACAATGGGCAGCATTTCTTTTGGAATGGCTTTAGTGGCAGGTAGCATGCGGGTACCGAGCCCAGCAACGGGTATGATGGCTTTCATAAGACTCCAAAGTGGACTTTTAAAATTCTTGCGATTCGATTTTTAATGTAAAGACTAAGCCAGTGCAAGATTACCTGTCGCCAGTCCTACAGGACTGGCGACAGGTAATCGGTATTGCGACTTGCCCGCTTCTGTTTGTGTTTGATTCCAGCCTTGAAGCTGGTATCACTGTTTGGGGCGTTTAATGCCATGTGGCGAATGGCCGCCATGTTTTCACCGGCCTGTTATCATAAAAACTCCGAAATCTCAACCTACAAAGACCAAAGGCATTTATAATTTACCGTTAAGCCTGATGAGAAATAATTTATATCAACCGCCTGAGCGTCAATCAACTCATTAAAACTTCTTGATATTGAAATAGAGCTCAATCCAACATCATACGCAATATCAGAGAGTATTAATATTCTCAGAGACAAAGATCCCTTTTTTATTTCAATGCAATCTTCATGGACTAAAATTTCTTTATCTACTGGAACTACAAAGCGAGTCCTATACTGAGTTAACCCTTGGTTTTTTTCATTCTCAACGCAATCATAAATAGACAAAGAGAGATCATTTTTAACCGACAATTGCCTAGCGACCTTGTAGCCAGCAAAAATGTTAGTTTTCATCTTTACATAGAAAAAATCATCGCTATTTATACCACCTAATAAGCTCGACTCGCCTTTTAAGAGTTTGTTTTTCCGTATTGGTGATTTTTCAACTGGTGCAGACATGCTATGTGCATGGTGCGAGCGAATGAATTTACGATCACTATCTGATTCTTGATAGTTATACAGACCACCGTCAGTAATCCACTCCTCGCCTTTGTAATAAAGGACAAAGCTTGTGTCATCATCTTGGCGATGGTAGTCGCTTTTATAACCACACTTAGCCAAAAGATAAAAATCGTTTTTATCTTTCCATGTATTACGATAAAAGGCCCAGCCTGACTCAGGTAAAACCATATAGTTATCTTTAAGCGCTTTTCCTTCCGTGCCGCAGCTCAAGGCAAACTGATAATTGCTGTAGTTATTTGGTTTGCTATAGTCAGGAAAAATTATAGGCGGCTTTGACGCTTCTGTATCACCTATAGGTGCAAAATTCCCAAGAGGCGTAACCATAAAGCACAACACTTTAGTAGCTTTTTCGATGAGCTCTTGAGACACGACACTTTCTGGAGATAAAACATCTCTATGCTTACGAAGTAAATTCGACACCATTAAAAGCTGAGTGATACCCAACCCTTGGTAATGGCAGCTATTCTCAAAGTGCCCACCATCACCATCAAACATACGCTCAACTTCATAGCGAAGCCTGTCCGTACACAGAGATAAATATTCTGCCGCCCAGTTTTTTTCTTTAAAAGAGACGCAAGCCAGAAAAAGAGTTATAGTCTGGTCCAAGCCATGATTATTACCACGAGAATAAAATTTCTCATCTGCTAAGTAATCAGCATGCTTTTTGATTAAGCAATCAAAAAACCCGCTCTCATCACTAGTTAAAGCCCTTGCCCCAGAAAGCTGGTTAAACACATCGAGTATACGCCGTAACCGCAAGGCTGAGCCATGATCATGCCAAACGACGTCAGACGTGAATGGCACGTCTTTATTATTCTCCCACCAACTCTTTAATACACCAAGACAAAAGCTTAAGCCTTTTCCCGATGAATCATCTTTGTCATAGTTGAGCAAGTCTTTTATGAAAGCTAATTGATGGAAAAGCCAAACCCAGCTTCGGTTACTAAATGGATCGAGACTCCAGTCTATTTTGACACCTGGACCAAAAGGAACAGTGCCAAACCTTGGTGTAAACCAGGCATTATTGTTTAGTATATTGTATCCAACAGATTGTTCGTCATCATAGCGAACAGTTAAAGCATTGTTGCTAATGAGCTCTATTTTGTAGGTCGCATCATAGCTCTGGCTTTCGGGACACTCACTGAGAATCTTTATGACGTCAGTACTGGAAACTTTTGAACGATTGTTTTCAACATAATCAATTCTCTCTTTTTTAATTTCCAAGATTTTGCTTTTAGATTCCTGTACCGTAAGCCGTGCGATGCAAACACCTTTCGACAGGAACTCAATGTCATTATTATTAAAATTAACGCTAATGGACGGATGCAGTACAAAGCGAGTTTCAATCACACCACCCAGCTTTTCAAGCGTAAAAAAAGAATCTTTAATGTAAATGGTTTGTCGTTCTTTATCTAAAGCGAGCAATCTTTCGACAGGAGTGCTTGCAAACCTGGTGTGATGCCCCTTAACCACTAAATGGTTGTGATTATTTTCCGCATAGGTGACGAGTGAGTTTTTGTCAGTTTTTTGCCGTTTGCTCCACTCAATCGCCTGCACGGAGAAATTAGAGTGGACAGACTCAGAGCGGTGCCACTCTCTACCCTTGTCAGTAACAAATTCAGTATAGCCAACATCATCAAAAATACAGATGCCGTTATATTCCAGGATAAATGATAATTCGTCGTTTTGTTTATGGGCATTGGAATGCCAGCAAGAGGTAAAAGCTAATTTTATTTGACAGCTATTATCTTTTTTAGAATACAAACAGATCCCTGCTTTGGTATCCAAAAGCAAATCATGATCAACGTTTAAGCTATTTTTGTTTTTTGTAGTTTTATTTTTTATCGACTTCTCAATAAGGGATGGGTCGATCTTCCTAAAGCTATCACCAACTGTCAAATAATGCCCATCAGACAGTTTCGCCATTGCCAAAAGTTTATCAGTAGCGTTATTGATTTTCTGTATAAATTCAATCAACTCACTTTGCTTGAAATCAGCAGCATAGTCAAACAACTCATTGGCAAGCGCAGCATTAAAGGGTTGGTAAACTATAGAGTGCTCTTTTGTAAAACCAGAACTGTTAAACATCTGAGAAAGCGTTTTTGATGCCCTGTCAAAAACCATCTTAACATCAAAGAAATCACCACTTTCTTTAAAGCTACTTGCACAATAAAGCAAGGATAAATCAAGCATGAGGCCATGATTATGGCCAGCATTGTAATTATCTTCTGATAAAAGATTTTTAATATCGGAAAAAATCAAATCTTTTATAGCCTTAACATCCGAGACCGAAAGCTTCCCGAGGGAACTCAAGTAAAAGTCAACTAATACTTTCAGCCTTATAGACATAGTGTGGGCTCCCTTCCTTTCAGAGAAGAGAGGATTCTTCTTTCCTTTTACAACATGGAAATTGTAAAAGTCTTTTATAATGTCTACCTTGAATTCATCACTAAAACTTCCCAACCAACGAAGACTGCACAGATTATGTCTCCAGTTTAAGTTTTTGTAAGGGTCAGCAGTCCAATCGAGCGGCAACGATAGAGGGAAAGGTTCAAATCCGGCATACTTTAGATATTTCACAAAGCACTCACTTCTGACTTTATATTTTTCACAAACTCGGTTAGGGCATAATTTTCTTTTAAGAAAGAGACGCCAGAATAAGACAATGTTTTAAATCTATCTTTGTCCGCTGAGAAATCTAGGATGGCTTCCACAAGACCTGACGTGCTTTCAAAGATGACAGTGCCTGGAAAGATATACTCACAACCCGCCCATTTCTTAATCAAACTAACTCCACCTGAAGCAAAACCGTCCGCTACAGCAAGATGAAAGCTTTCGAATCCGGGCAACTCCTGTACAGACTCACTTAGGGAAAGTACAAACCCAACACGGTCATGAGCTAAAGCTTTCTTTATATCGCAGTGGCCTCTAAACCTCACTGAGTCGTCAAGGACATTTTCACTTATGTAACTATTGCACCTTTCAAAATATGCCATCTCTTCTTTATTTTTAGTCAACCAGGGAAGATCCTCAGGCTTTTTTCCATAGACAATAAGTTTATAGCGACTATCTTTTTTCTTTAAAGTTCTCAGCGCTTCTAAAGCAAGGTGGAAGTTTTTCTTGGAAGGCAATATTCCTATCATCCCTAAGGTAAAAAGCCGGTCATCATGCCATTCTTTTCCATAAGCATCAACATCAACATAGTTGGGCAAAACCCTAACTTTACGACGGGGAATATTAGGAAATCTCTCAATAACACGCTCGAAGAAAAGTGTAGAAACAGTGAAAACAACGTCAACATTATTAAAATCAATTTTTTCTGCATAGACGGTACCAAGTTCTTGCCTATGCATACGAATAACTAACTTTTGATTTCCTTTTTTGTTATTTGAATACCATAGGCTATTGCCTAGCATCCATTCACACCAAATCACCTCCGCCCACCCTAACAGCTCTTTGCTTTGTTTTTCATTATGGCCGGTATGGCTTTCCCATTTATCGTAACGAATATCAAAGTGCTCAGAAAGAGCCGTCTCAGCCGGTGTGATAAACTTTAGATCATGCCCAGCGACTAAAAGCCTTGGCCTACAAAGATTTTTAAACTCCTTGAAGTCTTTTTTTAAAGCACTGATAACAATCTCTTTTAACCTTTCACTCAGTTTATAATCATTGATAACGGCTTCGTGCTCTTTCAAAAAAGATGAAAACCTAGAAAAGGTTTCATTTTTTATATCATTTTTATTTTTGTGTATCAGCGACTTTAGCGATGTTGACAAACCAACAAACAAACGAGTTTTCGAATAATCAACACCAACTTCTCCAAGCTTAGACTGTACCAGCGACCATACGGTTATGTGGTCACTTAGCTCTTTATCGCCATAAGCCTGGGTTGTTGATAGAGTTAATGCAGGCCTTTTATTGTAGATATAGCAAGGCTCATCCAAATACTCAATATTTTCTGCATTGCATAATACATCAACTAGAAAAAGGGTGTCTTCACCCATTTTTATTTTTTCTGGCCATTCAATTCTTTTTGATACGACCAGTTGCGTTCTAACAAGCTGTGGCGGTGTAGTGCTCTGCTTTTCGATTATCTTCGATACGCGTTCTTTTTTTGAAAATCTTGAAGACCACTCTGGTATCGTGTTCATCAAAATCTTTCTTTTTCCATCGTCAGCCAACAATGGCCCGCGCACTACACATGCATCACTTTTAGCCGCATGATTATAATAGGCTTTTAATGTGGTAGGGAGAATCTCATCATCACAGTCAAGATAAAATACGTACTCTCCTTTCGCTAACTTAACCCCTTCGTTTCTTGGCCTCGATGGCGATCCGCTGTTGTTTTGTAGCTGTGTCACCGACCAGTTCTTTACTGTCTCGCACTCAGCCTTCAGCATTTCGTAGGTACCATCGGTGGATTTATCATCCACAAATATCACTTCGTAGTCATCGCTAGGGAAGTCTATCGAGCGCAAAGATGCTAAACAGCGCCCTATTTTCGAGTAGGCATTAAAGCATGGGACAATTATCGATACGGCAATCATCATCAAACCTCAAACTTGAAATGCTTTAGCTGAACCACTATTGATTTCTTTCATAATGGCAAGGAAGTCAGTTGCGTGGCCTAGAAAAACATCGCTGTTACTCACCCTACCCAGTGAGTAAGCACTCCCTTGTTGAGGTGTAAGCGGTATGTTGATTGCGTATGCCAAATGCGGAGTTGCCTTCTTGATCCATGCGCCAGATGGGAGCTGTTCAGCAGTCCCATAGACAAAGTACTTTGTCTCAATGGGCTGGTACCTTCCCGACAATGCATAGTGCTTAATATGATGCATGCAGGTAACAGTGATGCCAACTCTATTGTATTTTTTATAGAACTCCGTCACCTGCAGCGGGTCGACACTCTCTGCAACCAACAATAGAAGCTGGTTGTCATCATTACTGGCATAGTGATTCTGGTAATGATCAATGGCCCTACTTGCATCCTCATCACTGGCTACTCTACATACAAACGTGAGGCCCTTATTGTCTTGTCGCCATGGTGCGCCTATCTTGGTCAGGATTTCTTGCCAACGATTTGTATAGGTATGCTGCTCAAGTACCAGCTGGAGGCTTCGCTCCTTGAGTTCTTCTACCTCCTGACTCGAAAGTGACTTCAGCCTATCGGCGTCTCTATCCGCAAAAACCACCAAATCGCCGAACATCTTGTCTACCCCCTTAGAATAGTTGCTAATCACTAAGGTGTTAGAAGACATTAGCTCAAAGACTCTTCTGGCAAACATTGTTGCTGAGTCTGTTACCGTATTGAAGTTCAGCCCAAGTTGGCTTGACCGGTAAACGTCCGGCATCTGTTGATGTGGCAGTCCTGGACGGATAAATTCCCTGTACTTTTCGGGCCACTCGTGGAGTGGGTCACCTGAGCCATGATACCGGTCATACACCTCTAATTCATATCCGCTCTCAAGTAACGCATCCATGATGCGCTCCATCACGGCAGAACGCTCCTCATGATTCGCATACCAACTACCTGCAAACACTACTTTATTGGTGCGGGGCTTTGCAGCTATGGGATTAAAGAGCCTCGGGTTTGTTGCAAATGGCAGTGCGAAGACATTCTTGACTCCGTACTCTTGCTTGTAGAGCTCACAGCACTCCTCAGCCGTTGTAAACACATAGTCAAACTCTTTCGCGGTTGCGATGAAGTCATGCACACGGTCCGTGAAGTGAGTCGGGTCTTCTTTATTCCAAAAAACGGTTGGAATTCCTTCCTGGCGACAATGATCGAGGATACTGAGAAGGACTGTACGATTTTCATTCTTCCAGTTAACACTCGTATACACCTTGCCTTGCCAAGGCCTTCTTTTGGAGTCTACCCCTGACCAGGCCGACTCGCAGAAAAAGATATCAGGTTTATGCTCTGTAAACAGCTGCTTCCAATTTGACGGCTCAATGACAATCGCTTGGAACTCATCTTTAAAGCTGTTGTAGCTAAACTCATCAGCAATGAAGGCCACTTTATACTGAGCTGCAAGCTTGCTTGGCAGCTGCTTTTTGGGCGGTATCGTTACCGCGGGAGGATTTTCTTCAAAATAGTGAGCCTTTTCACGAACTCTTTCGGCACAGATTTTCCAGGTTCTGTTACCCATCACCCATTGGCGGGCATGTTTGCCCATCTGCTGCCGGATAGACGCATCAGTCAACAGGCTCGCTAGCTTGCCTGCTAGACTGTCAATATTCCCCTTCTCATAAACAAGACCTGTTTTGCCATCCTGTACCATCTCTGCGAGCGCACCGACAGATGACACTACCAGCGCTTTTTCCATCGCCATCGCTTCCAATGGCTTCAAGGGGGAGACCAACTCCGTAACGGGCAACGGCTTCCTTGTAAAAGGGGCAATATCGATTAAGGAGTAATAGTCACTCACTTGATCATGGGGGATTCGTCCCGGCATGATCAACCAGTCTTTGAACCCGTAACTCGTTGCTATAGACTCTATCTCGGAAGCGCAAGGCCCTTTTCCGGCACGACTTGAAGGCTCAGAGCCTACCAGCAAGGCTCTGAATACCACCCCTTCACGGTAAAGCTTACCGCAGGCATGCATTAAGTCGTCTAGGCCCTCATAGGCGTTGAACGTACCTATATAGCCAATCACCGGCACATTGTCGGGGATATTAAGCTGGCTTAGCAGCACCTTGTTTTTTAAGTTATTTTTCGGATCAAATGTTGCTGGATCGCACGAATTAGGCAGCAAGGATATTTGCTCGCTTGGTAAGCCTCTACCCACTAGCGCTTGCTGCATCGCCTTTGTCAACGTGAATACGTGATCTGCATGCCGTGCTAGCAGTGTCTCCAGGTACTGCGTTAAATGATAATTGGAGGTCTGTACGGCTGAAGGATCACGCGACTCGTGGGTTACTTCCCAGAAACCGCGCATTTCGTATATGAAAGGAATGCCTAAACGCCGAGCAGCCAAATAGGCCGGCATCGCGTTTTTAAAATCAGAGGCTGCCATGACGCAGGAGGGCTTGATTTCTACAAGCTTTTTCTCCAACTCATGAGCGGCTTTGGCGATGTAGTTGTGCGTTCCCTTCCACCCTTTTGGCTCACGCAGGCGCTGGTATTCAACACCCTCGATCGTTTCTTTTCCTGGTAAGGTTTGGTCCTTATATTCTTTAATAAAGCTCCATGGGAAGCCTGGCCGGCTGATACACACTACTTCCGCACCTGTAGCACCTATTGCTTTCGCAAGGCCATGTGCTCGTGTTGCGTACCCCTCCGACTGATAGGGCAAGCTATGGTTTAATATATAGCAAAGCTTGCCCTTGCTCTTTTTAACAGCGCTTTTAATAACGGGATTCTCTATCTCGCCAATTATTTTGGAAAAGTCGCTTCGCAGAAAGTGCTGGATGGAGGGACGCTTTGTTATCGTGATTGAGTTTTTTAAGCTAACGTCAGCAACATGCCACTTGCTGAACGTAACCTCTACTTTAGACACGCCCTTTGGCTTGATAAAGGAAAGTGCAGATTTGGATTCAGCCTTGGCCTTTTCAGGTTTGAAATAAAAATACCAACAGCCTAGATATTCTGACCAGCTTAAATTATTGAGGCCTGGCTTTTCTATAGCTTTTCCTTTTGCATCTAGGAAACTAACCTTTGCAATGCCTGCATTTTTCTCTATTAGCGCCTCGTCGTTAACTCGACAGAACAACTCAACATCTAGATCTTCTGCATCATCAATCCAAGAGTCGATAGTCACTGTGAAGGATTTTTCTTTTAGCGACAACAAGCCGTTTTTGTCTTCAGAGCTATCAACAAAAAGCATTGCCTTTATGCTGCTTTCAGCTAGAACATAAGTATCACTACGCTTCGCTTTGCTGGCATTTTCCTTGGCTAAAGGTGCATGATTTTTTAGCGTGTTTGATTGAGATGCCTTCTGACCCGCAGCACTCTCCTCTACTTTCAGAGCCTTGGCCATCGGCTCGGTATGCGCCGAGAATAGCAGCTCCGTACTCGGTTTCTGCGCCGGCAGCTTCAGTGACCTCTGAAGGGCTGTGGCCAGGCTTGTGGCACTGTCGGCTTCGAAGCTCACTACGCCATCGTACTTGTCGGCGTATTCGGCGAGTGGCGCTACATCGGAGACCACCAGGCGCTTGCCGTAGGCCAGGGCCTCGGCGGCCTTCATCGGTGGCACAATATTGCACACTGTCAGGGGCTTGCGGGAGATCACCACCGCATCCAGCAGGGCGTAGTAGTCGGCAATCTGTTCATGGGGCACTCTGCCCACCTGAGTCAGCCAGGGTTTGTCTGCCATTGCCTTGTTTGTGCCGCTGGCGGCAGTAATGGGTTGATCATCGCCTACCAGCAGCAGCTTAATGGCTTCGCCTTGTTTTATTAGATGTTCGCAGGCTTCCAGTAGGGTTTCAAGCCCTTCATAATGATTAAAACTTCCCACATAGCCTATGACTTTGTCGTTGTCTTTTATGCTCAGTTTTTTTTTTAATTGCGGGTCTGCAGGTTTAATTTCTGGAAGCTTGCTCACTCCATTAGGCACTATGGCTATGTTGTTGGCGCTTATGCCTCGCTTAATCAGCTCATCGGTCATGGGCTGGTTAAGGGTAAATACTTTTTGTGCCTGTTTGGCTACAAAGGTGTCGCGCAGGGCTTCTGCTTTAAATTCGCTGATCTTGGCATAGCCGGGTTCACGGGCATCCCGGCTCAGCTCCCAAAAGCCGCGCACTTCATTATAAAAAGGCAGGCCCAGCCGCCTGGCAGCAATCCAGGCCGGCAGGCCCACTATATAGTTGGAAGCCGCCAACACTACCTGCGGCCGATAAACCCGGAACAACTCAATAAACCGCTGCACGCTTTGCTCCAGGTGTGCTTGTTCACTGGCTGGTGCCACTGTGTTCCAGCGGCTGTGAATGTAGCGCACGCCATCTATGGTGCTTTCTGGCTGTGCGGTGGCACCCAGCTCCCAGGGGCGGCCGGGGCGCACAAAACACAGGGTATCAAAGCCGTGTTCGTTCAGGGCTTTGGCTACGCCCTGCGTGCGAATGGCGTAGCCGTGGCTGGCGTAGCTTTGGCCATGGCTTACCACATAGGCAATGCGGTTTTTGATGGGCGCAATAAGTGGCGTTGCCGGTTGGCTGGCAAGCGTGAGGGCGTGTTCTATGAGTTGATCCATGCTTGTTCTTTTTGTTAGTGGCGGAATGACGGTGCGTTTAAAAACTCCGGCTTGCGCCGGAGTGAGGTTTGGTTAGCCAGTCAGGCCCACGGCATCCACCAGATGTTTGCACTCGGCCACTTCGGCCACCTGGCTGATAAAGGGTTTGTGTTTTACCAGCACACAGACCACATCGGCCTGGGTCAGCGCCTGGTGCAGCGGAGTAAGGCTTACATTGTCGGCCTGCAGTTTGGCGGGCAGTGCCTCGATGTTGGGCTCTACAATTTGCACCTTGCAGCCAAGGGCGGCTACTTGCTGAGCAATGCCAAGAGCCGGGCTTTCACGCAGGTCGTCTATGTCTGGCTTAAAGGCGATCCCTAAGCAGGCCACGGTAATGTCACTACGGGTTTTTTCCGGCTGGGTGCAGTGAATGGCATCCAGCTGTTTGCGCACCTGCTCCAGCACCCACTGGGGTTTGCTGTCGTTTACCAGGCGGGCGGTGTGAATAAGCTTTGCCTCTTCGGGGCAGCTGTCCACAATAAACCAGGGGTCTACGGCAATGCAGTGGCCGCCCACGCCGGCACCGGGCTGCAGAATGTTTACCCGCGGGTGGCGGTTGGCCAGAGCAATGAGTTCCCACACGTTAATATCCAGCTTGCTGCAGATAATGGACAGCTCGTTGGCAAAGGCAATGTTTACATCGCGAAAGCTGTTTTCAGTGAGCTTGGCCATTTCTGCGGTGCGGGCGTTGGTGATCACACATTCGCCTTCTACCACAATTTTGTAGAGGTTTGCTGCGGCCTGGCTGCATTTGGGGGTCATGCCACCAATTACGCGGTCGTTTTCTACCAGTTCGCGAATTACATGGCCGGGCAGCACCCGCTCGGGGCAGTGGGCAATGCGAATGTCGGAATCTTCCCCGTGGGTTTGCGGAAAGGTGAGGTCGGGGCGAGCTTCCGCCAGCCAGGCGGCCATGCTTTCGGTGGCACCCACCGGGCTGGTGGACTCCAGCACTACCAGATCTCCGGCTTTCAGTACCGGAGCCAGGGCTTTGCTGGCGGCTTCTATGTAGCTGAGGTCGGCTTTGTGGCTGTTGCCGGCGTCGTCGTGAATAAAGGGGGTGGGCACGGCAATTAAAAAGGCATCGGCCGGCTCGGGTTTGGTGGTGGCATGCAGGTAACCTTCGGTTACGGCAGCGTGCACTACTATGTCGAGCTCGGGTTCAACAATGTGAATTTCACCTTTGTTGATGGTGTCTACGGCGTGCTGGTTTACGTCTACGCCGATTACTTTCTTTTTGCGTGAGGCAAATACAGCGGCGGTGGGCAGGCCAATGTAACCAAGGCCAACTACGGAGATAGTGTTGTAAGGCATTTTTTTTCCTGGGTTCTTTGCTTTTTTGTTGTTTAACCCCCTCCCGGCCTCCCCCTTAAAAAGGGGGAGGAGCTAAAAGGGCGATAGCCGGGAGAGAGTAAATAGTTATGCTTGCTCGGTTAAGAGAGCGTCCATTATGCGCTGGCAGGCTTTGCCGTCGCCGTAGGGGTTGTGGGCAAAGCTCATTTGCTGGTAGGCGGCTTTGTCGGTTAGCAGGGTGTTCAGCGCTTCTGTAATCACGTTTGTGTCTGTGCCCACCAGTTTTACGGTGCCGGCTGCTACGGCTTCGGGGCGTTCTGTGGTGTCGCGCATTACCAGTACCGGCTTGCCCAGTGAGGGGGCTTCTTCCTGAATGCCGCCCGAGTCGGTAAGAATAATGTGCGAGCGGTTCATCAGATACACAAAGGGCAGGTAGTCTTGCGGCTCTATCAGGTGAATGTTGTTTACTTCGCTTAACAGGCGGTTTACCGGCTCACGCACGTTGGGGTTAAGGTGCACAGGGTAAACAATTTGCACGTCCGGGTGCTGTTTGGCGGTGTTGGCCAGCGCCTGGCAAATGCGCTCAAAGCCGCCGCCAAAGCTTTCCCGGCGGTGGCCGGTTACCAGCACCATTTTTTTGTTTGCATCCAAAAAGCTGAAGCGTTCGGCAAGCTCGGCGGCCAGCGGCTGGTTGGTGTCCAGCTTTTTAATGACTTCCAGCAGCGCATCTATCACGGTATTGCCGGTTACATAAATGCGGTTGGCATTTATTCCTTCATTCAGCAGGTTTTGCTGTGAGTTGCTGGTGGGAGCAAAGTGTTTTTCTGCCAGAGCACCGGTTAGCTTGCGGTTGCCTTCTTCCGGCCAGGGGGAGTAGATGTTGCCGGTGCGCAGGCCGGCTTCTACGTGGCCTACCGGAATTTGCTGATAATAAGCTGCCAGGGTGGCCGCAAAGGTGGTGGCAGTGTCGCCGTGCACCAGCACAATGTCGGGCTTGAATTCGGCAAATACGTTTTTCATGCCCTGCAAAATGCCGGTGGTTACGTCGGTTAAGTCCTGGCCGGGTTTCATCAGGTTCAGGTCGAAGTCTGGCTTCAGCTCAAACAAGTCCAGCACCTGGTCCAGCATTTCCCGGTGCTGGGCGGTTACACATACTTTGGCATTAAAGCGCTCATCTGCGGCCAGCTGTAAGGCCAGCGGAGCCATTTTTATGGCTTCTGGGCGGGTGCCGAACACGGTTAAAACTTTCATGACACTTCCTGTAGTTAACGATCTTGCAGCTGGTATTTCAGCTCTTGAGTGCGGGTGTAATAGTGCTCCAGCAACTGCTGGGTTTGTTCCAGTTGCTGCGCCAGTGCCTGGCTGTTTGAGGCGTTGCTTTGCAGTGTGTTGCTGGCAGCAGGTTGCGGTGGCTTGCCGTTCAGCTTTTGCTCGCACAGCTGCACATTGGCTTTAAACAGGTGCTGGCCATATTTGGCGGCGGCTTGTTGATAGTGCTTAAGGGCCTGCTTGTAGTCGCCCTTGCGGTAATGCTGCACGGCTTGTGCAACCAGCAAAGTTTGAGTAGTCATAATGTTTGCACTTAAGGGTTAATGGAAAGTAGCAGGGCGCTTTTGTCACCGGTCCAGATGTGCTCTTTAAAGCTCAGGCTGCGTTCAGCCAGCTGGCTGCGCCATTGCTCTGCGCTTTGTTGTTCGCTGTCGCGGTGGTGGTCATCCAGCACCACGTCCAGCCGGTGGCGGGCAAAGTGGTTGAGCAAGGCAGGCAGAGCAGGCGTGCGGCTGTGTGCTGTGGGCTCTGCCGAGGGGCCGTCTACCAGCACCAGAATGTGCTTTTCTTCGTTTTGCAGCAAGCTGGCCAGTTGTTGCAATTTGGGTTCACAGTCATAGAACAACTGTTCCGGGCTAAAGGTGCAGTTCACCAGCGGGGCATACACCAGTTCAACTACTTCGCTCAGGCCTTGTTGCTGCAGGCTGTGCTGTGTTTGCTGGTGGTAGTTTTTGTTGTGCTCAAAGCTTATTACCCGTTTGGGCAGGTCGTGCTCGCTGGGCACCAGCTGTGTTTGTGGCTCATTGTTTTTTAAGGCCAGCTGACCATTGCCTTGCCAGCGTTTGTGTTGGCCTAACAAGGCTCGTGCCAGCAGTGAGGTAGAGTGGCCGCTGCCAAATTCAATAATCAGATCGTAGTTATTGTTTTGCACCAGTGTTATCAGGTGCTGTGCCAGCTCCGGGCTTATGCTGGTGTCTGAAAACTGCAGTGGTTGTTCACCAAAGCTGAGGCTGTGTTGCACGGCCAGTGCTGCCTGCCACTGGCGGTTGCTGCTTGCATGCATTTTGGTTACATGCTGGCCCAGGGCGTTGGTGTTTTGCCGCAGCTGCTCGGCCTGGCTGGCAAACAGCTGTTCCATTTTTTGCTCCAGCTCGCTGAGCTTGCTGCCGGCCTGTTGCTGCTGTTGCAGTTGTGTTGTTAGCTGGTTTATTTGCTCGTTGGCACTGCTTAGCTGTTGAGTGAGTTCAGCTATTTGCTGCTCGGCAGCTTCGTGCTGCTTTTTGCGGTTTTGAAAGTAGCTTTTATATTTGGTGAGCTCTTCTTCGCTGGTAGCAAGCTGGGTTTGTGTATCTGCCAGAGCCTGTTCCGTGGTGACCATCCTGGCATTAAGCTCTGCCTGTTGGCTGTTAAGGGTTTCGGCATGGCGGCTGGCGGCAGCGTGTTTGTTTTGTTCTTGTTCCAGCTGAGTGTTCAGCTCGGCTATTTGCCGTTTATGCTCGTTTTGGCGAGCCAACAGCGTCTCACGTTGTTCAGCCAGCTGTTGGCTTTGTCGGGACTGCTCGTTCAGTTTTTGCTGCAAGTCGACAAGTTGTTGGCCAGACTCTGCATTTTTGGTTTTGAGTTCAGCCAGTTGGGACTTAAGAGAGTCTGCATGGCGGCTGGCCGCAGTGTGCTTAGTCTGCTCTTGCTGCAGCTGAGTGGTCAGCTGGGTGATTTGTTGTGCTTGTTCCTGAATTTGGGCAAGCAGTGTTTCGCGCTGCTGTGCAAGCTGATATGAGTGCTGGTTAAACTGCCATAGCTGCACGTGAATGTCGGGATCATCGGTGTTTTCTTTGGTCAGCTCAAAATGACAGCTTTGCAATAGCTGTGGTAACTGCTCTGTGTGTTGTTCATGTATATAAAGAGGCGTAGCAGGCAAGGCCAGCTGCACTTGTTTGAATTGCTGTAACAGGCCGGCTTGTGTTAATGCCTCTATAATGGCTGTTTCTTCGCCATTTGCTTCTATTACCAGCTTGTGTTGTTCGCCCTCAGGCAGTTGCAGCCTGGCCATCATGGTGGCTGGAGTTTGGGTTTGCACCTGGTGCTGCCGCACTGCTTTTATGCCCGGATAGAGCTGCAGCAGGCCGCTGGGCTGGTGCAGGCTGCTGGCTTCACTCAGGTTAAATTCGGTTAAGTTTGCCGGCTGGTTATTGTGCTGGCAGCTGATGGCCAGCTCCCATACTTCTGCGCTGGGATATTTTTGGCGCAGGCTATTGGCATGGGTTGGCACGGGCTCTATCAGCACCCAGCGGGCCGGTTGCATTGCCTGGTGTTGCAGCAGTTGGCTGCCATTGCCGGCACCTATGTGCACCAGGGTGTGAGTGGAGGTTGAGGTCATGGTGATTAATCCCGGTGGTCGCGAATGATCAGCATCATCATGTTGGCAATAAAGGCCAGGAACAGGGTGATAATGGCAAACATGCTGGCGTTATAAAGCCGCTTGGGCTGAGTGGCATATTCCGGCTGCAGCGGGCTTTGCAGCACGCTTACCTGCTTGAGCTTGCGGGCGGCTTCTATACGGGTGCTTTCCAGTGCGGCCAGGGCGCTGGAGTAGGTTTGCTGGGCAAATTGGGCTTTTAACTCAAGGGCCTGATAGCCGGCGGATATTTGGTTAAGGGCGCTGCCGGTTTCTTTAGCAAGGCGGTTTTGCTCTTTGCCAATTTGCTGTTGCAGGGCGTTTATTTCGGCTTTTATTTGCACCAGCTCGGCAGAGCGCACACTCTGGTAGCTTTGTGCCGCCGTGTAGCGCGCCTGCAGGCGGGCCAGTTCACCTTCTAGCGTGCCCACTACTTGGTTAAGGCTTTCTACGGTATGAATGGGCGAGATAAGACCATGTTCGTTCTGGAATGCCAGCAGGTTGGCCCGGGCTTCGTCCAGCCGGTCGCCCAGGCGGTCGGTTTGTTTTTCCAGAAATTTAACCTGCTCTTCTGCCAGGCGCTGGCCCATGGCATTCATGTGGTTTTCGCCGGCGCTTAACAGCAATTGAGCCAGATCGTGAGCAAACTGAGGGGTAAAGGCCTGCACTTCTATGTTCAATACGCCGGCGTATTCATCCAGCTCTACGCTTACGCGTTTTTTATAGTATTTATGCAGCTCTTCTATGGGAGCATCTTTGTTCCACAGGCTGGCGAACAGGTCGCCGTTTTCGCTGTAGTGCTCACGAAAAGGCAGTTGCTTGAGCACGGTGTTAAGCATGTCGGTAGATAGCAGGTGTTCGCGCAGCAGTAGCAGATCGCTGTGGCCACCGCCGCCTTTAATCAGGCTGGCAAAGCTGAACTCGGGGGCGGCTATTTGCGGGCTTTCCAGTACTACGGTGGCGCGGGATACGTACCTGTCTGATGCCCAGGCAAACCAGTAGAAGGCAACGGCGATAATGGCCGCAAGGGCGAGTGCCCAATGGGGGTTTTGTTTAACAAAGTGCTTCATGGGATCTCAGTTCTAAATTTGAGTAAGAAGATGTTCTATAGCAGCGGTGACATAGCTGTAAGCTTTAAGTTGCGCGGCGTTGTTTGTGGCTTCTGCGTTGTGCTTGTTTGTTCTGTGTTGTTTGTTTTAACCCCACCCCAGCCCTCCCCTTAAAAAGGGGAGGGAGCAAAGCGTTTGGCTCCCCTTGATAAGGAGAGGGGGTTTTTGCTCCTCCCCCTTTCCAAGGAGGAGGTTGGGAGGGGGTTTTACCCCGCCGGAGGCGGGGACGTTTCTTCGTGATAAGCCGCTATGGCGTCATTTATGTCGTCATACCAATGGGCCTGGCCGTTTTTAAGGTAAATGCCGGCCTGGCAGAGGTCTTTAAGTATGCCTTCGGAGTGCGACACCATTATCAGGCTGGACTGACCCACCTTGTCTTTAAAGGCTTTGGCTGCTTTGTCTTTAAAGGCGCGGTCGCCTACGGCGGTGGCTTCGTCCGAGAGGTAAACATCAAAATCAAACGCCAGAGATAAGCCAAAATTAAGTCTGGAGCGCATGCCTGATGAGTAGGTTTTTATGGGGCGGTCAAAGGCGCTGCCCAGCTCGGCAAAGTCTTCTACCGATTTTATAATGCGGTGCACGTCCATGCCGGCACCATGCACCCGCGCTACAAACTTTACGTTTTGCCGCCCGGTCATGGAGCTTTGAAAGCCACCGGAAAGGCCTATGGGCCAAGACACCCGGCAATGGCGTTCTACTTTGCCTTTTTCCGGGCTGTCCATGCCGGCAATTAAGCGCAGTAATGTACTTTTGCCGGCACCATTGCGGCCCAGCAAGCCCACGCTTACGTTTGTAGGAATAGTGAGATTAATGTCTTTCAGCACCCAGGGAGCCTCGCGGCCGTCCCGGTTGTTATAGCGTTTATAAAGGTTACTGAGCGTAATCATTTGGCTTTTAACCTTTCTTTATAGCGAAGGTACATCAACAAACCCGCTGCGTTCAGCCCTAATATCCATAGCCACAAATAAAGCGGGCTGGTGCCGGGTACCATATGATAGCGCTCAAAAAAACCGGCACGCAGCAGCTCCAGCCCATGCACTATAGGGTTAAGCATTAAATATTCCAGAATGCTGTGGGGCAGGCTGTTAAGCGGCAAAATAGCACCGCTTAAAATCATGAGTGGCAGGCTGAGCATATTAATGATTTTTCCCACTTCAGGAACCAACCGGGCGGTAACAGAAATGACCAGAGCAAAGCCCAGTGCCAGCGCCCATAGTGAGGCCCAGCCCAGTAACCCAAGCAGTACATTATCGGGGAAAATATGCAGCCCCAGCAGCATGCCGCCAAATACAAAGAGCACAAACACTACTGTGCGCAGCATGCCGTCTACCCAGGTACGCACCAGCACGCTGTCTATTGGTTGAACCTGGCGGTAAGCAAACAGCGCATGAGCAGAACCAATAGCCCCCTGGCTGCGGCTTAGCCCTTCGCGGATTAGAAAAAAGCCCATCATGCCAATGATCATCCAGGGAATGAAATCGGCATTCATGATGAGTTTGTTGCTGCCACTTAGCTGAGCCCGGATTAACGCCATAATGGCGATAACCGATGCTGGCTCTACAATCATCCAAAACCAGCCCATGCGGTCGGCCATGGTGCGGGACACGGCCTCCCGCATAAACATGGCAAACCACACGCTGCGCGTTACCTGCCAGGGCGTGCGGCGTTGCAGGGTGCTCATTACAGATCCACCGCCACTTTGGCCGCAATGGCAATCTGATACAGAATTTGGGTAATGGTGCCGGCCAGTTGCAGGTTTTTGGTGGGGGCCTGGGGCAATACCAGAATTTCGTCGCCCGGGCGCAGGGTTACGTCGTTTGCCTCGCGCACTTCGCCGTTTTGGCGCACCACCAAAATGCGGCTTTCATTGGCATGGTCGGTAAAGCCGCCGGCGCCGGCGATATAGTCTTTGGCGCTGCGCCCGGCGCTAAACACCACAGACTGGGGCACCAGCACTTCGCCGCTGATAAGGATGGAGTCGCTCACCTCGGGAATGGTAATGACGTCGCCGTCCTGCAGGCGGATGTCGGTAATGGTGCCGGCGTTGGCCAGCACCAGGCGGCCGTTGGGCTCCACTTCGCGGGCGCGTTCAATAAAGTTGCTGATAAGCTCCGCCTCGCGCACCCTTATTTCCGCTTCTTCCGGGGTGGAGGAAGAGGCCCCCAAATAGGTGGTTTCCAGCCGGGCCAGGCTTTCTTCGAGTGCCTGTTTTTGCCGCTCGGCCACGCTAATGCGCTTGAGCGAGATGCTGTGTACGTCGGTCATGTTTTGCGGCACGGCAATGGCATCCAGCAGTTCGTGCAGGCGGGCATCGCGCGGCAGGGCAAAGCGGGAGGGGCCGTAGTAGCTGCCTTCCAGTTCCACTACGATGGTGTCGTCGCGCATGTCGCTGCTAAACACCACCTGGTCGCCGCTTTGCAGTGCCTGGCCGCGAAAATCGGGCAGGTCTATATAGCTGGAAACGGGGCCGTTGGCGCGGGCGCCGCGCAGCAGCACATGGGTTACGTTGGACTTGAGCCGGGCCAGTTCGAGCAGGGTTTGGCCGGTCATGGCGCCGGGCTGCAGTTCGTAGCGGTAGGGGCGGGCTACGTCGCCTTCTACTGTTACGGTGGGGCCGCGCTCTTCCACCACTATGGTGTCGCCGTCTTTGTATTGCAGGTTGGGCAGAGTGCCGTTAATCAAAAAGGCGTATAAGTCGGCGGTGGCAATGGTGTTGCCGCCGCGCACTACCCGCACCTTGCGGTAGCTGCCGGTGGCGTCGTCTATGCCGCCGGCCTGGTCCAGAAAATACAGCAGCGAGTCGTTGGGGGTGCCGGCAAAGCGGCCGGGGTTTTGCACATAGCCGGTTACAAACACCGACACGGGCTGCACGCCCTGCAGGTTGGTGTATACCTGCACGTTGTTGGAATAAATGGAGTTAACGGCGGCGCGTACTTTGGCGTCCAGCTGGCCGTGCTTGATGCCCTGTACCTTAATGGGGCCCACGCCGGGAATAAAAATGTTGCCCTGGGCATCCACCGGCAATACCCGGTCTATTTCTACCGCGCCCCATACCCGCAGGGTAACCTGGTCGCCGGGGGTGATCACATAGTCGGGGTTAAGGCCATCGGCCCGCATGCCGCTAAAGCCGCCGCTGAACAAATGGCTGCCAAAGCTGGGCAGTTCGTCTTGCGGCAGGGGGGCCAGGCCGGGGCGCCCCTGGGGGTTAACCGGGCCGTAGCGGCCGCTTTGCCACTGGGTTTGGCTGTTTTGGGCGCTTTGGTCGGCCTCGGAAGGGGCGTTAAAGCGGCTTTGTTGTTCCGCGGGCAGGGCGCCGGCATTGGCGCCAATCAACTGGGCTTGGGCGGCGGTGGCAGAAACGGCCAGCACGGCGAACAGGCAGGACTGTTTCACCAAAGCGTGAATTCGGTTGGTCATGTTGGATTACTCAAGAATATGCGGGATCAGCGGTTGAGCAGGCGGGTTACCGGACGGGTGAGGGTCCAGTCGCCGTTGTTGGCTTTGCAGGCTATATGAAGTTCGGCGCTGCCGGTGGGCTGGGTCACTTCCAGCTCGCGGCAGGTGCGGCCGCTGGCGGCAAAGTAGGGCGCGTTGGCCAATACGGTGAGGTTGTTGCCCCAGGGGGTTTGGGCCAGGGTGGCGGCACTGCCCGGGGCGGCGCTGTTGAGATAGCGGCTGAGTTCATTGCTGCCGGCCACCGGGGCCGGGGATGTGGCGGGGTTGCCGGTTTGCTGGCTGGCACAGCCGCTGGCGGCGAGGATGCCCAGCGCAACAAGGGGGAGGAGCATCTTGTTTTTGGATAACTGCATTGGTGTATTGCGCTCTTTTTGATTACGAATTCAGTGGTAATGAGTGTACGGAACGCAGCAAGCGGGGCGAAAACGGTGAATGGTGCTTCACTTGAGATGTGTAGCCATATAAAACAACAACTTACCTGTTGCTGTATGGCAAAAAAGGCACGCTACCGCCCTTAGGTTACAGCCCCTAATCTGCTGGTTTCACTCACTCCTTGTAAAACGCGGTTGCAAATTGCAAGGCGTTAATTTTTGACTGCCAGATAATACCACCGGCATGGGCCGATTTCGACCGTTGCGCGTGCGATTGCGCGGGTATTGGTCGCGTAATGTTATGACAGTCTCATTACCGCACCATGACAGAAAAAAAGGGGTCGGAGTCAATTAAAAATTGACTCCGACCCCTTTTTACCTCTTTGGGGATATCAGGCGACTTCTTCGGCGGTGGCGCAGCCGGGGTTGCCGGCGGGTTGGGTTGGGCGCTGGGGTACGGCCTTGGGTTGGGGGGCGCGCTGATGATGCAGGTTTTGCAGTTGCTGCCATATCTGTTGGCAGGTTTTGGCGGGTTCGCAGTAAAAGCTGCCATTGAGCTGGGTGTTGTGCAGCAAAAAGCTCTGCAATTGGCGAAAGCGCTTTTTATTTACCGGTTGCGGCCGGTGCCAGAATTCTTCCAGGCTGCACTGGCTGGTGAGTCCGGGAATGTCATACAGCGCCTGGCCCAGGGTCAGGGTGGGAATGTGGTGAAACAGGGCAGACAGCCCCACGGTGCTGTTTACGGTTACCACGCCTTTGCAATGGTGGTAAAGGTCCGGCAGCGATATTTCAAAGCCGTAAAACACCCTGTCCTTAATGCCGAGCTTGCGCGCCAGGCCGTGGATAAGCCGGCTGTAGTTGGTGTAGCCGCGATCCATGGGGTGATGTTTGAACATCAGCACGTCGTTTTGCGGGGCGGTGGCGGCAAAGGATTCGAGAATATGCTCTATCGACTCGGCCACGTCCCGGAACGGGGAGTGGGTGCGGATTTGAAAATCGTCCGCCACCTGCAGCGGCACCAGGTGGATATGCCCCGAATGGTGGTCAATCAGTTGCTGTTGCAGCCCTTTGTCGTGGGCGGTGTGGCTGTATTTGGTGTACCAGCCTTTCAGCCAGGCGGTGCCTTCCTGCCAATAGGGGCGGTGGCGGTGGTGTACGTAGTGGTTAAAACGCCCGCGGGTCAGTTGCATTTGGGCGTAGTAGCGCATGGCAAAGTAAATGCGGCGCTTGAAGTTGGGCTTGATATTAAAGTCGTGATGGGGGGGCTCGGGCGACACCTCATCCAGCAGGCGGTCGAGTTTGCCAAACCAGGGGCTGTGGGCATTAACGCCGTTTTCTTCCAGGGTAATGTAGTGGGGGCGCAGGTAGCCTTCTTCGAATACAAAAAAGCGCACGCCATGGCTCAGGCAAAACTGGCGCGCCACCGCGTGGTATTCGCGGCAGTCGCTGTAGCAGAACACGGTGTCTATGCGGTGTGCTTTCAGGTAGTTGTCCAGAAAGTGCCGCCATTCGGGCAGGGTGCCGGTGTAATTGACGTTGTGCCCCTTGCAGGGCCAGCAGCTGTCGCCGCCGTTAAAGTTGATTTTGTGTACCTGGATGCCTTGCCGGTCCAAAAAACGAGAAAAGTGCTGAAAAAAGGGCCCCAGCGGTCCTTGGAGTAGCAAGACTGATTGCATCACAGGTTCCGTTTGTTTTGGTTGGTGTATCGGTGGCCATCTGACCGGCGAATACTAGCACAGGGTCAGTGGATACTTAACCTCTAATCTCCCCCCAAAATGGGGTCGGAGTCATTTTTTGCCGCTTCGTTTCCCTGCGGGCGGCCGGCGCTGCCCGCGGCGGTTATTTGATGGTTTGCTTGTGCAGGCCCTTTTGCAGCATTAAATCCACCAGGGGTTGTTCGCGTTTGTTGGCGCGTTTGCAGTGATCCTGCTGGAATTTGTCGGTCAGCCAAATCACGAAGCGTGCCCACCATTTGTTTTCGCGCTCGCGCCAGGCATGGGACGACACCGATTCCCAGGCGTAGCCGTTGAATACCGAGGCGTTAACAAAGTGGTCGAGGGCGCGCACCCCGGCGCGGCCGCGCTCTACCCGGCCCACAAAGCCTACATAACAGATGATGAGGTAGCCCAGTATGGCCAGGGGGACCACGGCGCACATCAGGATAAATCCGGCAATACGTTCTTTCATGATTGTTGTTGTTCTCTGCGAGTCAGTACCAGTTGCAGTCCGTTTTCCGAGCGAATGGTGAGCCTGCCCACCGGCTGGGGGGCAAAGCCCTCGGCCAGGGTAAAGCGGTAGTCCCTGAGGATGCTGGCCAGGATAAGGCTGGCCTCCTGCTGGGCAAAGGCGGCGCCAATGCATACCCGGGGGCCGGCGCCAAACGGCAGGTAAGATTTGCTCAGGGGAGTTTTGAGGTTTTTGCCGGTAAAACGGTACGGGTCAAATCCGTGCGGATTATCCCAAAATTCCTGGTGGCGGTGAATAAGCCAGGGCGAAATCATCACCGACGATCCCGCCGGCATGTGTTTGTCGCGCATGTCGGTGGCGTGGGTGCACTCGCGCGACAAAAAACCCACCGGCGGATACAGCCGCAGGGCTTCGCGGAAGATGTCGCGCACCAGCACCATTTTGCGAATGGCTTCCACGCTCATCGGTTGTTGTTCCAGCACCCGCACCACTTCGGCGTGGGCGTCTTCCTGCACTTCGGGATACAGGGCCAGCAAATACAGCGACCAGGTCAGGGCGCTGGCCGAGGTTTCGTGGCCGGCCAAAAACAGCATGGAGATTTGGTCGACAATCTCGCTGAAGGAGAATGGCTGGCCGGTGGTATTGTCGGTGGTCAGCAGCAGGGAGGATAAAATGTCTTGCTGTTGTTCAAGGGCCGCCCGGCTTTGGGGGCAACCGGCGCGGGCGGCTTCGGCCTGCCGGTAGCGGGGGCGGACAATGTCTTCAATGGCGGTGCGGATTTCCTGGGCGGCCTGCAGCCGTTTGCGTTCGCTCCGGCCGCGTTGCAGCCAGCCGGGCAGGTTGAACATTTTCCGCAGGGCCAGCTTGGGCGATTCGGCCTGAAAGCGCACAAAGGCTTCGAGGATGCGGTTGGCCTGGTCGGGCGGCAACTGGGTGGACATGATGGTGCGAAATATGATGTCGGCGGTGACATAGGTCATTTCCGGATCAATGTCCTGCCCCGGCCGGTGGTGTTCGAGCCGGGCCAGCATGTCGTTGGCGGCGTCCTGCATCAGGCCAAACACCTGTTGCACCCGGGCGTGCTTAAAGGCCGGGTCGAGCATGTTGCGCTGTTTTTGCCATTGCTCGCCGTTGGTGGTGAAGATGCTTTCGCCCAGCAGCGGCTCCAGAATATCCCCGAGCAGGCGGTTTTTGGGGAAGTTGCCCACCTCCTGCACCATGATGCGGCGCACCAGTTCGGGCTGGTTGACCATATAGAGCCTGAGCCCCGGCAGTTTGTATTCTCCCATTTTCATGCCGTAGCTGCGTTCGTACAGGGCATCCAGCCAGGAGCGGCGCTTGGTGAAAAATACCTTCCACAGCGAGGCTTTGCTTTTGGCGGGTTTGGGAAATACCGGACAGGTCATGGCTGTGTCTCCAGATGCTGGGCAATGGGCCGGGGGCCGGCGGTAAAGGCGAAATAGTCGTAGCGGCCGGGTTTGTCGGCGGCCATCAGGTAAAGAAAGTGCATGGTATACCAGGCGCGGCGCAGTTTTTTGTAGTGGCCGGCCTCATAAAGGGTAAAAAAGCGGGGCGAGAGCAGGTGCGGGCCGGCGTTGGGGGCCCTGTTCAGGCCGCAGGAGGTTACCGGATCGAGCAGCGGAAAACAGGCGCCGTCGGTGGGGGCGGTGTAGTCCAGCCACAGCAGGCGCGGGTCCTGGCCCAGTTGCTGCAGGGCCTGCCTGAATTCGTGGGCCCGGGGCTGAAAGCTGATAAGCGGTATGCATTCGCCGAGGGTGATCAGCACCACCCGCTTGTTGGCAAACAGGGCCGGGTCGGTGATCCGCGCCAGGGCCGCCGCCATGGCGGGAATCACCACCATGGTGCCCACGCTGTGGGCGACCACCAGGATTTCGTCGTTGTCGGTGTTGCGGATGGCGTTGGCAATGTCGTCGGCAAACCGGGCGGCGCGTGTTTCCAGGCCCGGAATGCCGCCCTTGGCCCACTTGGCGGAAAAGGCATAAATACGCAGCAGCCAGAACACCGCCAGCCGGTTGCCCAGTCGCCTGGCGCCTTGCATCAGCAGCCAGAACAGCGCCAGGCCAAGCGCCGCCTGCCCGGGCAGGGCGGCGCCTGTAGGCAGGGCATGCCAGGGCAACAGGGCCGGCAGTTGCCAGGCCAGCCAGGCGCTGAACACGACCGAGAGCAGGATGTAAATGGCCGGGTAAAAACCGGCAATCAGCTGCTTGTGCGAGGCCCGGGCAAAGGCGATAACCCGGCCCGAGAGCACATAGGCCCACAAAAAGCAGCCCAGGTCGCCGAGAATATCAAACCAGCCCTTGGCCCAGTGGCGGCGGATAATGTCATCCCAGCCCAGGTAGCAATAATCGGTGCGGGTGTGGTGCGTGTGCAGTTGCCAGTGGTGGCTGTGGGCCGAACGCCGGCGCCGGCGCGACACGGCAATATCCAGCCCGTTTACGGCACTTTGCCGGGCCGACTGGGTACGATAAAGGCTGTGATAATGGCCCGGGCCGCGAGGGTCGAACCCGTGGATGTAAAATACCTGTCGTTGTTTAACCGTCAATCCGTTGTTCCTGCGCTGGGAGGTAAAACGGCGCACAGGTTACCCTAATTCCCCCGGTGTTGAAATGCACCCAAAAAGGGGTCGGAGTCAATTTTGCAGATTGCAAAATTGACTCCGACCCCTTTTTGGGGGGGAGCGCTGGTATCATCAGCAATTGGTCTAAGGCTCCGGCGCTGTTACTTGTCCGGATGCCGGTGTCATGACACAATCAGCCCCCAATTACGAATGATTAATCAAAGAAGAGGACGCTGTTATGCGCATCGTTTTGCTGGGTGCTCCGGGCGCGGGTAAGGGAACACAAGCTCAATTTATTATGGAAAAGTTCGGTGTTCCGCAAATTTCGACCGGTGACATGCTGCGTGCCGCGATCAAGGCCGGCACCCCCCTGGGGCTGAAGGCCAAGGAAGTGATGGACCAGGGCCAGCTAGTGTCCGATGACCTCATCATCGGCCTGGTCAAGGAGCGGATCAGCCAGGACGACTGCGCCAAGGGCTTTTTGCTGGACGGTTTTCCCCGCACCATTCCCCAGGCCGATGCCATGAAGGAAGCCGGCGTGGCGGTGGATTTTGTGCTTGAGTTCGCGGTGCCGGACGAGGAAATCGTTAAGCGCATGAGCGGCCGCCGGGTGCATCCGGGCTCCGGCCGGGTGTATCACCTGGTGTACAACCCGCCCAAGGTGGAAGGCAAGGACGACGTGACCGGCGAGGATCTGGTGATCCGTCCGGACGACGAAGAAAGCACGGTGCGCAAGCGCCTGGGCATCTATCATGAGCAAACCGCGCCGTTAATCGATTACTACAAGCAGGAAGCCGAGGCCGGCCATACCCGCCACTACAAGGTGGACGGCACCCAGTCGGTTGAGCAGGTCAGCCGCGAGCTTATTGATATTTTGTCTTAATCGTCACGGTCCCGGGCCGGGCGCGATGGCGCCCGGCCTTTTACTATTCAGGATTGGTAACAAGGTGAAAACAGGCGTCTTACTGGTTAACCTGGGTACCCCTTCAGCCCCTACCGCCGCCGCGGTAAAAACCTTTCTCGCTCAGTTTCTGCACGACCACCGGGTGGTGGATGTGCCGCGTGCGCTCTGGTGCCCCTTGCTGCACGGCATCATACTGCCGTTTCGTTCGCCCAAGGTGGCCAAGTTGTATCAGTCCATCTGGTGGGAGGAAGGTTCGCCCCTGATGGTGGTGAGCAAACGCCAGCAGGCGGCCCTGAGCAAGGCGCTGCAGGCCGAGGGCATTGATATTCCGGTGGCGCTCGGCATGAGCTATGGCGAGCCGTCCATGGCCAGCGGCTGGCAGCAGTTGAAGGCGGCGGGGGTGGACCGGGTGATAGTGTTGCCGCTGTATCCCCAGTATTCGGTCAGTACCACGGCGTCGGTGTTTGATGCCTGGGCCCGGCTGATGAAACAGGAGCGGCTGGTGCCGGCACTGCGTTTTGTGCACGATTACCACGACTTTGGCGGTTATATCCAGGCGCTTGCCGCCTCGGTGCGCGAGCACTGGGAAACGCACGGCCGGGGCGATTTGCTGCTGCTGTCTTACCACGGTATTCCCAAGCGCTACGAGGACGAAGGCGACCCCTATGGGCGCCAGTGCCACCGTACCTCCGAGTTGCTGGCGGCGGAGCTGGGGCTGGAGCGCCACCAGTGGCGCACCACGTTTCAGTCCCGTTTTGGCCGCGAGGAGTGGCTGCAACCCTATACCGACGAAACCATGAAGGCGCTGCCGGGCGAGGGCATCCGGCGGCTGGACGTGATTTGTCCGGCCTTTTCGGCCGACTGCCTGGAAACCCTGGAAGAAATCGCCGAGCAAAACCGGGAGTTGTTTCTGGAAGCGGGCGGCGAGTCTTATCAGTACATCCCGGCCCTTAACGACAACCCGGCCCATATCCGCATGCTGGTGGATCTGGTTTGCCGTGAACTGGTGTAGGGCTTAAGGGGTTGCCCGCAAGGCCGCCGTCCTGCAGGACGGCGGCCTTTTTTGTACCCCGGGCCCGGCCTGGTGCTTAGTGCAGCGCCGGCAGGGCATCCGGGTGCCGGCCTTCGAGCAGCAAGGGTATTGTCTGGCATTGCCGGCCGGCGGCGGGCGGGTGCCCGGGCCAATACACCAGCGCCGCTATGGCGGGCGAGGCCAGGGCTTGCTCAAGCAGGCGGGGAGAGGCCTTGCCGGCGTTCATGACCCGCGCCGGATTGATGCCCGCGGCCACCAGCGCCCGGCGGGAGAGGGGGGCGGGGGCGTTGGCAAACAGAATCCATCCCGTATCGCTGCGGCTGATATCGGCCAGCCTGGCCAGCAGGCTGGCCTGCTGGCTACTGCCCGAGCCGGCGGGCGTAAGGCCGGCAGGCGCGGCGGCAAGGGAGGCCGGTGCCCGGCCGGCAGAGGGAAAAACCGGTTCGCGAGTAAACAGGATGGTCGCCATATGCAGTCCTTGTTGTTCGTTTACTGTTTATAAATACAGTAGTCTCCAAGGTGGCCAAGGGTCAAGAAAAATACTGTTTAAAATTACAGTATTTGTGCCTGTGTGTTCCGCATGGCACCAACTATACTGAGCAAAAACCCCGCAGGAGAGAACCATGAACAAGACCCAACTTGAACGGATGGACAGCCATATGGTGCTGAGCATCGTAAACGAAAAGCTGCGCCTGGAATGCGACAGCCTGGAGGCCCTGCTGGCCCTGTATGAGCTGGACGGCGGCTGGCTGGGCGCGCGGCTGGCGCAAATCGGCTACCGTTACGACCCCCACAGCAACCAGTTCAAAGCCGCCTGACATACCGCCCGGGGCCCGCTACAATCGAGCCCCGTTAGCTGGTTTTGGGAGTGATTATGGAAGCGGAATTCTGGCATCAGCGCTGGCAATCGTCCCGCATCGGGTTTCATCAGCCGAGTGTTAACGGCCACCTGCGCCAGTTTTGGCATACCCTGGGAGTAAACGAGCGCACCGAGGTGCTGGTGCCCCTGTGCGGCAAAAGCAGGGACATGCACTGGCTGGCGGAGCAGGGCCACGCCATTGCCGGCTTTGAGCTGTCGCCGCTGGCGGTGCGCAGCTTTTTTGAGGAGGCGGAGATAGTGCCCGAGCCCCGCCGGCTGACCCATTACCAGTGCTGGCAGCACGGCGGTTTCAGCCTGTATGAAGGGGATTTTTTTGCCGCCGACACCCTGGGCCGGCGTTTTGACGCCGCCTACGACAGGGCGGCGCTGATTGCCCTGCCGGCGCCGATGCGCCCGCTCTATGCGGCCTTGCTGGCGCGCCTGCTCAATCCGGGGGCGATGATGCTGCTGGTCACGGTGGACTATGCGCCAATACAGCAGCAGTCGCCGCCGTTCGCGGTGCCCGAGGAGGAAGTGCACCGGCTGTTTGGCGAGCAGTTCAGTGTCCGCCTGCTCGGGCGGCTGGAGGAAGGGCAGGGCAACCCCAGGGTGGCGTCCGGCGAGCGTACCTTTTTTAACGAGCTCTGCTTTGCGCTCAGGCGCCGCTGATTGGGCGGCGTTTTCCGCTTTATCTTGTTCTTCGAAGGCTGCCCCGGCAGCCTTTTTTCGTTTTGTGCGCTCTGCCGGTTTTCAGCGGGGCATAAAATCCTTATACTCCCGCTCGATGTTAACAAATCAGAACAAATATCTAACAAAGATATTTTTTGTGGGGTTATGTTTTGATTATTTCTTTTTATTAAATATATTTGGCTATAAAATAACTATTCACAAGGGCCTGGTTTTACCGGTGTGTTATGCACCCAGGGGTGCGTTTTATGTTGGTGTTTCGGCCTGGCATGCATAATTTTGCAGTAATCGTTGTTTTTTAGCCGAGTCGGGTGCGCTTGCCCGGTAAGGAAGGAGTAACCATGGAAAAGACGTTGACGGGGCAGGCTGCGGCAAGCAAGCGAAACCTGCTGATGTTCCTGCTGCCCTCGCTGGCGGGTATTTTGCTGTTTATGACCCCGGTCAGTTACAACGGCGACCTCACCATACTGATTGCGGTGCTGGCCAAGGCACTGCAGGCCGCCCTGGAAGGCTGGCTGACCACCATAGTGACGGTGCTGATCACCGCCTCGGCGTTGATCTCCCTGCTGGTGAGTCTGTTCCGCCCGGCCGCCATTATGCGCAGCCCCTTTTTGAACACCCTGTTCAATGTGCGCCCGGTCTGGCTGCTGAGCCGGGTGCTGGGTGCGGCCTTTGTGCTGATGGTATTCACCCAAAGCGGCCCCGATATCCTCTATAGCGGCGACACCGGCGGCCTGGTGCTGAACGACCTGCTGCCGGTGCTGTTTGCCGTGTTCATCTTCGCCGGCCTGCTGTTGCCGCTGCTGCTGGACTTTGGCCTGCTGGAGTTTGTGGGCACCCTGCTCACCGGCCTGATGCGGCCCGTGTTCCGCCTGCCGGGGCGCTCGGCGGTGGACTGCATGGCCTCCTGGCTGGGCGATGGCAGCGTGGGCATATTGCTGACCAGCAAGCAGTACGAAGGGCATTACTACACCCAGCGCGAGGCGGCGGTGATTGGCACCACCTTTTCGGCGGTGTCCATCACCTTCAGCCTGGTGGTGCTGGCCCAGGTCAAGCTGGAACACATGTTTGTGCAGTTCTACCTGGCGGTGTGCCTGGCCGGCATAGTGGCTGCCATAGTGGTGCCGCGCCTGCCGCCCCTGTGCTGGAAAAAGGACACCTTTATCAACGGCGAGCCGCGTCCGGCCAACGACGAAACCACGCCCGCGGGCTATTCCCGCCTGGGCCACGGTTTTGAACTGGCGCTGGCCCGGGCCGGCAAGGTGCAGGGGCTGGGCCAGGTGGCCAGAACCGGT
The DNA here is from genome assembly GCF_003012795.1 of Zobellella taiwanensis. Lineage (GTDB taxonomy): Bacteria > Pseudomonadota > Gammaproteobacteria > Enterobacterales > Aeromonadaceae > Oceanimonas > Oceanimonas taiwanensis. The sequence goes on along the minus strand of NZ_PXYH01000001.1, from coordinate 111,793 downwards.
GTGCACAATGCCCTGGACATGCTGTTTGGCGTGCTGCCGGTGGTAATGGCCTTTGGTACCCTGGCGCTGGTGATTGCCGAAACCACGCCGCTGTTCACCTGGCTTGGCCTGCCTTTCGTGCCGCTGCTGGAGCTGCTGCAAATCCCGGAAGCCGCCGCCGCCTCCGAGACCATAGTGGTGGGCTTTGCCGACATGTTCATTCCGGCGATCCTGGCCACCTCCATCGAAAGCGACCTGACCCGTTTCGTGATTGCCGCCCTGTCGGTGACCCAGCTGATTTATATGTCGGAAGTGGGCGCCCTGCTCTTGGGCAGCAAAATACCGGTCAACATCGTTGAGCTGTTTGTGATTTTCCTGTTGCGGACCCTGGTCACCCTGCCGGTAATCGCCCTCATCGCCCACCTGGTATTCTAACCCCCCTAAAAAGGGGTCGGAGTCAATTATTAATTGACTCCGACCCCTTTTTTGCCTCTTTTGGGTGCCGGCTGCTAAGGTGATTAGTGTGTGCGGCAAAGGGGGTTGGCATGCCGAGAAGAAAACGCTGTTACCTTGCCGGTGTGCCCAGCCATGTGGTGCAGCGGGGCAATAATCGCCAGCCGTGCTTCTTTTGCGATGAGGATCGCGGTTTCTATATCAAGGTGCTGGGCGAAGCGCTGGAACGCTTCGAGGTGGCCCTGCATGCCTACGTTCTGATGACCAACCATGTCCATTTGCTGATGACGCCCGCCAGCGAGCAGGGGATATCGCGGGTTATGCAGTGCCTGGGGCGAAGCTATGTGGGCTACGTTAACCAGCGTTATCGCCGGACCGGAACCTTGTGGGAAGGACGGCACAAGGCCAGCCTGATAGACACCGAGCCCTATCTGCTTAATTGCCAGCGCTATATAGAGCTTAATCCGGTGCGGGCGGGCATGGCCGAGCAGCCGGGGCAGTACCATTGGTCGAGTTATCAGGCCAACGCCCGGGGCAAGCCCGTGGCCTGCCTCACTCCCCACGAGGTTTACCTCAGGCTGGGCAACACGCCGGCCGCCCGGCAGCAGGCCTACCGGTCGTTGTTCGAGCAGCCGGTGCCGGAAGAACAACTGGCGGATTTCAGGATGGGCCTGAACCACAATTATCCGGTGGGAAGCCCGCAATTTCGCCAGGATCTCCAAGAAAACGCGCACCTTCCCCTGGGGCATTTGCACCAGGGCAGGCCGGCAAAACCGAAAAAATGACTCCGACCCCATTTTATAAGGAGAGGCGATGTATCAGTCTGTGTTGAAGTTTTGGTTTGAGGAACTCAGGCCGGCCCAGTGGTGGGCCAAGGATCCGGCGCTGGACGACACCATTGCCCGGCGCTTTGGCGACTGGCATCGCCGCGCCTGCCTGGGCGAGCTGTTCGAATGGCGGGTTAGGGCCCGCGGGCGGCTGGCCGAAATTATTTTGCTCGATCAGTTTTCCCGCAACCTCTACCGGGATACGCCCGCCGCCTTCGCCCACGACGGCATGGCGCTGGCACTGGCACAGGAGGCCATTAGCAGCGGCGCCGAACGGGATCTCAACCGGGAGGAAAAACTCTTCTTATATATGCCTTTTATGCACAGCGAGTCGTTGAAAATCCACGACACCGCGCTGGCCCTGTTTCAAAACCTCGGGCTGGCGGATAACCTGGATTATGAAATTCGCCACCGGGAGATCATCGCGCGTTTTGGGCGTTATCCGCACCGCAACGCCATTCTGGGCCGTGAATCAACCGAGGAAGAGCTAGGTTTTCTGACCGAGCCCGGCTCCCGCTTCTGAGCCAACAAAAAGGGGTCGGAGTCAATTTAAAATTGACTCCGACCCCTTTTTAGGTGGGTGGGTTATTGCTGTTGGATCATCCAGATTTGGAAGGCGCGGCGGGTGTCGGCGTCGGCTTCGTTCCACCAGTGTTGCAGCATTTCCAGGCTGTCGGCGTTGACGGCGGCATCGCCAAACTTGGCCTGGGCGGCGGCCACGGCGGCTTCGGTGCGGCCGTTAAAGGCCTGGCGGGTTTCCTTCAGGTGTTCCTGGATGCCGCGGGCGGTATCGACTCCAGCCGGACGATAGACAGTGAAGATATTGGCTTCAACCGGCTGGCCGGTCCGCTTGTCGATGACGGTAATTTCTTCTGCCTGGTTTTGTAGAAACTGGCGAGCGGCCTGATGGTTGATCGGCTCTTTGTAGCTGATGGTCAGGTCGGCATCGGCCGGCGCATCGACTTCGATAATCACAGGGTCACCGTGCATAACACGGATTTGGTTTTTGGTTGAAAAATCCTTGCTAAAGCTCAGCGCGAATTGGTGCTTGCCTCCGCTGATATCGACGGCATGAACGGAACGCATGACACTGTGATCGGTTTTCTCACCGTCGACCAGTAAAATTTGGTAAGGCTGCTGGGCTTCAAAGGTGGCGGCGCCGGCGCCAAAGGACAAACCGGCCACTGCCAGGGCGGCGAGGGTAACACGCATTTTCATAGAGGGCTCCTGAGCCATGGTTATTTCCCGAAACGGGCTGCTAAGTAATTGAGGCCAATGCCAAGTTAACCGCAGGATTGTGGCAATTATTGGCGCCAAGCGCAATCGCCACGGGCCCTGGCCGGCCCGGCTAGCCGGGCCGGCCGGTTTGCCGGTGAAACGGCGGCAGGGCGTCGAGCAGCGCCCGGCCGTAGCGGCGGGTGAGCAGCCGGCGATCGAGCAGGACAATGCGGCCCTGGTCGGTTTCGGTGCGCAGCAGCCGGCCGCAGGCCTGCACCAGTTTGCGCGAGGCTTCCGGCACCGTCAGCTGCATAAAGGGGTTGCCGCCGCACAAGGTTATCCATTCGGCCATGGCTTCTTCCACCGGCGAGGTGGGCACCGCGAAGGGCAGCTTGGTGATAATCAGGTTGGTGAGGTAGTGGCCGGGCAAATCCAGCCCTTCGGCAAAGCTGCCGGTGCCGAACAAGACACTGGGCTGGCCGCCGTCGCACTTCATCCGGTGCAGTGTCAGCAGCGCCTGGCGGCCGGCTTCTCCCTGCACCAGCAGTGACAGCCCCCGGCGGCGCAGGGCCTCGGCCACCTGGTTCATTTGCCGGTAGGACGAAAACAGCACCAGGCTGGCGGCCTGTCCCTCGAGCCAGCGGGGAATTTCTTCGGCCAGCAGATCATCAAAACCGGGATCCGTGGGCTCGCCGGCCAGGGGCGGGATAATCAGGTGCGAGCGGCCATAGTCGAAGGGGGAGTTCAGCCGCAGGTAGTGGCTGCCGTCATCCGCCCGCAACCCCACCGCCCGGCGAAAGTAGCCAAAGTCGTTAAGGGCGGTAAAGGTGGCCGACACCATGATCACCGCCGCCGCCCGCGACCAGCACCATTGTTCCAGCAAATGCCCCACCGCCAGCGGGGTGGCGCACAGGATGATGTCCTGGCGCTGGCATTCCAGCCAGCGCGCCGGCGGGGTGTGCCGGGGGCCGGCGGGTTTTTGCATCAGCTCGCACAGGGCGGCGGCCTGTTCGCCGTGCAACTGCTGCAAGCCCACCGCCGCCATGGCGCTGGCCAGGGCGCCGTTGCCGGGCTGGCGCTTGAGCCCTTCCGCCAGTTGTCCCTGCAGCCGATCCAGGGCCCGGCGCAGGGTTTTTTGTTCTTCTTTTATTGTGCCCAGCCCCTGCTCCAGCAGCGGGGGCAGTTCACCGGCGGCAAAGCGCAGGCAGCCCTGTTCGTCGGGCGTCAGCCGGCCCTGGCGCACTTCGCCCTGCAGTGCCTGGTAAAGCCGGTTGAGGGAGGGAATCAGCTGCTGCAGGGCCTGCTGCAGCAGATCGAGGGCGCGGCGGCCTTCTTCGTCCAGCAGGGCAGCCAGAGCGGGCAATTGCTTGTTGAACTGCTCCAGGGCGCGCCGGCCCTGGCCGAGCGCCAGCCGGGCCGAGCCCTGGTCCCGGGCGATGTGGGGCAGGTGGTGGGCTTCGTCCAGCACATAGAGGCACTGTTCCGGCTCCGGCAAAATCACGCCGCCGCCCATGGCCAGGTCGGCCAGCAGCAGGGCGTGGTTGGCCACGATCACGTCGGCCCGCTCCAGCTCGGCCCGGGCCCGGTGAAAAGGACAATGGCCATGGCCGAGCTGGGGCTGGCAGCTGTGCCGCTCGGTTTGCAGCTGCTGCCAGAGGCCGTCGTCGATGGGGGCGGGCCAGCTGTCCCGGTCGCCGGCCCAGCGCTGGCCGGCCAGGGCCTGCCACAGTTCGGCCACCTGGGCCTGTTGTGCCGGGGTCAGTTCGCCGGCGGCCTCGAACAGGCCCAGTTGCCCCTGGCCTTCGGCCAGCGCCTGCAGCCGGTGGGCACAGCAATAGCGGGCCCGGCCCTTGGCCAGCACAAAGTGAAAGGGCGGCTGGCAATGGGGCTGGAACAGGGGCAGATCCTTGCCCACCAGCTGTTCCTGCAGGGCCAGGGTGGCGGTGGAAATAACCAGGGTTTTGTGGTTGAGCCGGGCCCAGGGAATGGCGGCCTGCAGGTAGGCCAGGGATTTGCCGATGCCGGTGCCCGCTTCCGCCACCAGGATACGGCGGCCGGGATCATGGCGCCCGAGCAGCACCTTGCCGATTTCGGCCACCAAAAAGTTTTGCTCCCGCCGGGGCCGAAAACCGGGAATGGCCTGGCTCAGGCGACGGTAGTTGGCGCGTACCTGATCGCCGTAAACAGAAGAAGGGGAGGTCATATAGCGGGCCGCTCGCGATAAAATCCGGCGGGAAGTATAACCGCTAGCCGATTTTGTGTCAGGCGCAAGGCCCAGGAGGAAGAAAGGCGGGCAAAGTCACATTTGCGCCAACTATGAACGTCACTGTCACAAAAAGTTCCCGCTATTTTGTTGCAAGCTCAAAAAACCGGTGATAGGCTGCTGCCCATAGTAACGTTAAGCGTTGCTAACACAGGGAATAACAAGGACTTAGTGTTTAATTACAGTAGGCATCTAAAATCATGAAAAAGACTATTCTTGCACTGACCATCCCTGCGCTGTTTGCAACTTCTGCCAGCGCCGTGACCGTATATTCCGACGACAGCTCCGCTGTAGACGTATACGGCCGTATCCAGTACGAAGCTGGTGAAATCCGCAAGTCCGACGAAAAGTTCGGTGGTGAAGGCGAAGCCCGTCTGGGTATCAACGCCAAGTACAACCTGAACCAGGACGTGGACCTGATCGGTAAGCTGGAGTGGCAGGTGACTGCCGAAAGCGACAACGCCACCGGTTCCGACAGCATCGACGCGCGTTACGCCTACCTGGGCTTCCGTTTCCAGGACACCACCGAACTGACCTTCGGTAAGAGCGAAACTCCGTTCGCCCAGCTGTCCGACTATACCGACCAGTTCAACGCCTTTGGCGCCGCCGCTTATGACCACAACTGGCGTCCCGATGACCAGATCCGTGTAGCCTATGCCGCCAATGGTTTTGACCTGCGTGCTGGTTATGCTTTTGGTGACGCCAATCGCAATGATAGCTTTGGCAGCCGTACTGTTGACGTTGACCTGGGCGAATTTGACCCGGACCTCGATGGCCTGACTGTACCGGTTGTTGTTGATGGCGCAGCTGACCTGAAACAAAAGAACCAATATGCCCTGTCTGCAGGCTATAACTTTGCCGCCGGCCCCGGTGATGCCGGTGTGGTTGCCGCCTACGAGCGCGTAAACTTTGATGGCAACCCTGCTCTGAACGTAAAAGATCAAGAGCTGGACAAGTGGGGCCTGGGTGTTAACTACGCTCTGGATGGCTTCTACGGCGCCGTTGTTTACGGTCAGTCCGAGCAAAGCAATACCGTTGATGCCGACTTCTGGGAAGCCTACGGCTCTTACAATGTAGACGCCTGGACTGTTCGCGCTGCGTTTAACTTCAAGAAAGCCGATGCCAACATCGTTGGTCCTCGCGTATTGGTTGAAGAATATGTACTGGGTGCCCAGTATGCCTTCAACGCCAAGACCAAAATGTATGCCGAGTACGTTATTGACGAAGCCAAAGACGGCGAAGATCAGTACGCCCTGGGTCTGCAATACAACTTCTAATATAGCTTTCGCTTAATTAAGAAGTTCAAAAAAGCCGGCGCAAGCCGGCTTTTTTTATTATTGAACTTATCGATGCGCGTTAATACTGCCAGTCCCCAGTCCCCAGTCCCCAGTCCCCAGTCCCCAGTCCCCAGTCCCCAGTCCCGTTTTGCTACAGCTCCCAGGCGCCGTGCTGGGCCTTGCGGTATTTTTGCTCGCAGGGATCGCAGCGCTGGCGGCAGGGGTCGGCCAGCAGTTGTGCCCGGGTCAGCTCGGCCTCGCAGTCGCTGCACAGGCCATACAGGCCCAGTTGCCACTGGCACAGGGCGGCATCCACCTGGCGCAGTTGCTTGAGCAGGGGTTGCAGTTGCGGCCAGCCGGCCAGGGGGGCGTAGTCCGCCCATTCGTCGGGGGGCAGCCGATACAGCTCGGCGGCCATGGCGGCGTCCAGTGCCAGCAGGGTATGCCAGAACGCCTGTCGCCGGTTTTCTGCCTCTTGCTGCAGTCGGTGTTCCAGCTCGCTGTCGGTGCTGATGGAGTTCATGGTCTCTTCCAGAATGCGGATCTTGGCCCCCAGTATAAAAGGGCCCCGTCCGGAGCAACATGACGTAAATCAAAGCCGGGCCATCCGGCCCCGGTCAGGCGGGCTCCGCCAGCCGGCGGCGGATGTCGGCGGTTTGCCCCAGAGTGCGGATGCGGGCAAACAGCGCCTGGGCCTCGGCATAGTGCAGCCGCAGGTAGCTCAGCCATTGCTTGATGCGGTTGGGGTAATACAGCCCCTTGTCGCCGGCGATTTCCATGTCGGAATAGGCCAGCAGCAGGGCCACCACCTGGGGCCAGGCCATGGGGGCTTCGTCCCGCACCAGGGTGGCGCCGAGGTTGGGCAGCGCCAGGGCGCCCCGGCCCAGCATGAGGTCGGCGCAGCCGCTGTCTTCGCGCGCCTGGGCGGCCTGGCCGGCGTTCCAGATTTCGCCGTTCACCACCACGGGAATGGTCAGTGCCCGGCGGATGTCGCGCACCAGCGACCAGTAGGCGGGGGGCCGGTAGCCGTCCCGTTTGCTGCGGGCGTGTACCGCCAGCTCGGTAATGCCGCCCTCGGCCAGGGCCAGGCTGTTTTGCAGGTAGCTGTCGCGCTCGTCCTGGCCCAGGCGGATTTTGGCGCTGACCGGCAATTCGGCGGGCACGGCGGCGCGCACCGCCCGGGCAATGCGGTAAAGCTGTTCGCTGTCGCCCAGCAGGGCGGCGCCGCCCCGGTGTTTGTTGACGGTTTTGGCCGGGCAGCCGAAGTTGAGGTCGATGCCCCCGGCGCCGAGCCGGCAGGCCTGGGCGGCGTTTTCCGCCAGCCAGTCCGGGTCCTGGCCCAGCAGCTGGATGCGCACCGGGGTGCCCGCCGGAGTTCGGCAGCCCTGGTGCAGCTCGGGACACAGGCGGTAAAACACCCGGGGCGGCAGGCGCATGTCCACCACCCGCACAAATTCGGTCACGCAGAGGTCAAAAGGATTGAGGCGGGTCAGCAGGTCCCGCATCAGATGGTCGAGCACCCCTTCCATCGGGGCCAGGATCAGGCGCATGGCAGTCCGTCGTGCAAAAGCCGGCAGTGTACCTTCTTGGACCGGCGGCGGGAAGCGCGCCGCGGTTCTGGCGCGGGCCATTGTTTGCTATGCTCGGGGTAACAACAAAAGGAGGGGCCTATGCGCATTCTGTTTGCCCTGCTTGGCGGCCTGTCCCTGGGGCTTGGGGTGCTGGGCGCCTTTTTGCCGGTGCTGCCGACCACGCCCTTTGTGCTGCTGTCGGCTTTTTTGTTCGGCAAGTCGTCGCCCCGGGTGCATGCCTGGCTGCTCGGCCATCCCTGGTTTGGCGGCATGATCCACGACTGGCAAACCCACCGCGGCCTGCGCGCCCCCGTACGCCGCCGGGCCCTGTGGCTGATGGCCGCGAGTTTTGCCTTTTCCATCTATGTGGTGCCGCTGTGGTGGGTGAAAATCCTGTTATTGCTCACATTTTTGGCATTGGTGGTCTGGTTTTTGCGCCTGCCGCTGGTGCCCGAGGGGGCGGCGGTTGCAATGAAACAGACGAGGCCCTAAGCTAGCGACCAATTTCGCTTATCGAATCCATCGGATTGTCCGCCATGCCCGTGCCTGCGCCGGGCCCAACGAGGCTGCCTTATTCAATGAAACAACAAACCCTCAAGCTGATTGCCGACAGCATCGTCACCATTCCCGATTATCCCAAGCCGGGCATTTTGTTTCGCGACATCACCAGCCTGGTGGAAAATGCCGAGGCCTTTCGCCTGACCATAGACACCCTGGTGGAGCTGTACCGGCATTCGGGCATCAGCAAGGTGCTGGGCACCGAAGCCCGGGGTTTTATTTTTGGCGCCCCGGTGGCGGCGGCGCTGGGCGTGGGGTTTGTGCCGGCGCGCAAGCCGGGCAAGCTGCCCCGGGAAGTGATAGAGGTGCCCTACGATCTGGAATACGGCCAGGACCGGCTGCAGATCCACGTGGACGCCATTGCCCCGGGCGAGAAGGTGCTGATCATCGACGATCTGCTGGCCACCGGCGGCACCGTGGAGGCGGCGGTCAAGCTGGTGCGCCGCTGCGGCGGCGAGGTGCAGGACGCCGCCTTCGTGATCTCCCTGCCGGCCCTGGGCGGCGCCCAGAAGCTGAGCCGGCTGGGGGTCAAGGTGACCAGCCTGGTCGAGTTCGACGGCCATTGATGCCATGAGTTACCAGGTTCTTGCCCGCAAGTGGCGGCCGCGCCGCTTCAGCGAAGTGGTGGGGCAGCAGCATGTGCTGACCGCCCTGGTCAATGCCCTGACCCAGGGACGGTTGCACCATGCCTATTTGTTCAGCGGCACCCGCGGGGTGGGCAAGACCTCCATTGCCCGGCTGCTGGCCAAGGCGCTCAACTGCGACGGCGGGATCACCGCCGAGCCCTGCGGCCAGTGCGGCAGTTGCCTCGAAATCGAACAGGGGCGTTTTGTCGACCTGCTGGAAATCGACGCCGCCAGCCGCACCAAGGTGGAGGATACCCGGGAGTTGCTCGACAACGTCCAGTACCAGCCCGCCCGGGGCCGGTTCAAGGTGTATCTGATTGACGAAGTGCACATGCTCTCGCGGCACAGCTTTAATGCCCTGCTCAAAACCCTGGAAGAGCCGCCGCCCCATGTGAAGTTTTTGCTGGCTACCACGGATCCGCAAAAGCTGCCGATCACCATTTTGTCGCGCTGCCTGCAGTTTCATCTCAAAAGCCTGGACCCGCGCCAGATTGACGGCCAGCTGCGCCATATCCTGGAGCGGGAGCAACTGGCGTTCGAACCCGAGGCCACCGCGGCCCTGGCCCGGGCGGCGGACGGCAGCCTGCGGGATGCGCTCAGCCTGACCGACCAGGCGCTGGCCTTCGGCAACGGTGCCCTGCGCCTGGCCCAGGTGGAGTCGATGCTCGGCAACCTCAACTGCCGCCAGCTGCTGGCGCTGGTGGAGGCGATGCTGGCCGGTGACGGCGCCGCCCTGATGGCCAGGGTGGCCGAGCTGGCGAGCCTGGGGCCGGATTATGACCAGGTGCACCGGGAGCTGATCGGGTTTTGGCACCATTTGGCGTTGGCTCAGGTGGTGCCGGCGCGTGACCTGCCCTATGCGAACGAGCTGAACCGGCTGGCGCCGCTGGTGCCGGCGGAGCAAATCCAGCTTTATTACCAGATTTGCCTGCAGGGGCGTAAGGACTTGCCCTATGCGCCGGACGGCCGTTCGGCGCTGGAAATGACCCTGCTGCGCGCATTGGCCTTTGCCCCCGGAACGGCAACAAAGGAGATGGCCGCGCCAAAAAAGCCTGAGCCGGCCGCCGAAGACGACACTATGTCCGCGCGGCTGGCCCTGGAGCAGGCGGAGATCCTGCAGGAGGCGGCACGCATGGGCGCCGCCGGGCAAGCGGCTCCCATGGCGGAGCCGGTGCCGGCAAAGCCCGAGGTTGTGGCGGTGCCCGGCCCGGCGGCAGAGCCCGAGGCGGTAGTGATGCCCGGCCCGGCGGCAGAGCCCGAGGCGGTAGTGGTGCCCGGCCCGGCGAGAGAACCCGAGCCGGTGGCCGCACCCATGCCGGCGCACAGGGCAGGGCCGGTCGAGCCGGAGTCCGAGCCGCCTCTTACGGAGATGTCGCCCGATACCGGGAGTGAGCCCGTGGTGGACGAGGCCGCCGAGCAGGCCGCGCGCATCCGCCGGCTGCTGCAAACCCGCAACCGGCTGCTGGGCCAGGAGCAGGGCAAGGCGGCTCCCGCTTCCACGCGGGAGCCGGTGGCGCGGGCCAGGCCCGAGCCGGCCGCGCCGCGGACAACCTCTTCGAGTTCGAGCGCCGGGGCGCCGGCGGGTCCTGCCGGCGCGGTACCGCGGCCGCCGGCCGTCGGCAATGACGACTTGCCGCCCCTGGATGCCTATGACGATCTGCCCTGGGACGACGACAGCCCGCCCTGGCAGCCGGAGCCGCCGCCCGCCGCCAGGGCTGCCCCCGCCGCCGTGCCGGCACGGCGGCAGGCCGCGCCAGTGACCCGGACACCGGCCGAGCCAGTGGCGCAAAGTCCTTCGTTCCCGGCCGAACGGCAGGCGGCACCGGACGGCCCGGCGCTCTTGCGCCCGGCCGAGCTGTTGCCCCGGGCCGAAGATCCCTGGGCCCGGCTGGTGGCCGAGCTGCCCCTGGGCGGCCTGCTGCGCCAGCTGGCCATGCACAGCAGCCTGGAGCGGGACGGAACCTGCTGGCGGCTGTGGCTTAAGAGCGATCATCGCCACCTGCTGAACGACAAGACCCGCCAGGAGCTGGAGGCGGCGATGGCGGCCCACCTGGAACAGCCGGTGCAGCTTGAGGTGGCGCTGGGCGAGCGCGGGCAAACCCCCTTTGAAATTGAACAGCTGTTGTATCAGGCGGCCAGGGCACAGGCCAGGGATGAAATCGAGGCCGATGATGCGGTACAATTTTTTATCTCGCGCTTTGCCGCCGAGCTTGATATCGACAGCATAGAGCCGATGGCGCAACAGGCGCCGACTGTATTAACCCATCAAAAAGAGTGACAACCTATGTTTGGTAAAGGTGGACTTGGCAATATCATGAAACAGGCCCAGCAGATGCAGGAAAAAATGCAGAAGCTGCAGGAAGAGCTGGCCCAGATGGAAGTGGTGGGTGAGGCCGGTGCCGGCCTGGTGAAGGTCACCATGACCGGCAGCCACGCGGTACGCCGGGTAGAGCTTGACGACAGCCTGCTGCAGGACGACAAGGAACTGCTCGAGGATCTGCTGGCCGCCGCCGTTAACGACGCCGTACGCCGTATCGAAGAGCAGAACAAGGCCCGCATGGGCGAACTGACCGGCGGCATGCAATTACCCCCGGGCTTCAAGATGCCGTTTTAAGCCTTTTTGCTTTTCCAGACAGGGGTTTACCCGGCCCCTGTTTCTCCGGGAGTCACATGGGGGTCAGAACTTCCCAGCTCCAGCTTCCCGCTTCCAGCTTCCAAAGAGTTCTTCATGCGTTTCAGTCCCTTACTGGATGAGTTAATCAAAAGCCTGCAAATATTGCCCGGGGTGGGGCCCAAGTCGGCCCAGCGGATGGCCTTTGCCCTGCTGGAGCGCCAGCGCGCCGGCGGACGCAAACTGGCCCATGTGCTGGAGCAGTCTTTGGATCGCATCGGTCACTGCCGCCAGTGCCGGACCTTTACCGAGGAAGACATCTGCCCCCTGTGCGCCAGCGCCAAACGCGCGGCCAGCGGCCAGCTGTGTGTGGTGGAAAGTCCGGCCGATGTGGTGGCCATAGAGCAAACGGGCCAGTTCCAGGGCCGCTATTTCGTGCTGATGGGGCATTTGTCGCCCCTGGACGGGGTGGGGCCGGAAGAGCTGGGGTTGGACCGGCTGGCCGACTGGCTGGCGGCCGAGCCCTTCGAAGAGCTGATCCTGGCCACCAATCCCACGGTGGAAGGAGAAGCCACCGCCTACTTTATTGCCGATATTGCCCGCCAACACGGCATCCGGGTCAGCCGCATCGCCCACGGGGTGCCCATCGGCGGCGAGCTGGAGCTGGTTGACGGCAATACCCTCAGCCACTCCCTGATGGGCCGCAAGGCCTTCGCCGACTAAAAAGGGGTCGGAGTCAATTTAGCAAAGTGCGAAAATGACTCCGACCCCATTTTGTGTCATTTAGCAAAATGCGAAAATGACTCCGACCCCATTTTGTGTCAGGCGGGATAAAAGGTCAGGTTGAGGATACGCACCACCACGCCGGCGAACAGCAGTATGCCGCCAAAGCGCAGCCACTGGTATTCCTTCAGGGTCAGATCCCGGGCCCGGTTAAACAGGATCCTGGGCAGGGCCAGCCAGTCCTTGCGGCGCCGGCCATAGGCCAGTACGCCCACTGCCACCAGGACAATCCCCGCCAGCAGCAGCAGGATTTCAACGAGTTTCAACCAGTGCATGTGCTTCCTTGAGGGCCAGCGGCCACTTTGTTGCCATGATGTTGCAATTCTAGCCGGGCTCGCCGTGGCCCGGCCATTAGCCAAAGGTCGCAGGCGCGGCCGCCTGCCCAGGAGCCGTGCCTGAGCCCCTACGGCCCGCTCCCTAGATAACCAGGCTGTAGAGGGGCACCGGGCTCAGGCTGGCCAGGGTTTGGGCGGCGGTGGCATGCTGGCTGATGCCGGCCGCCGACTCCACCATCACCGCCCGGCAAATGTCCGCCGGCGTCGCCCCCTGCAGCAATAGCTGGCTGAGGGCCAGTTGCATCGGGCTCAGGCTGGGATTGAAGGCGGCGTTTTCCAGGTAGCGGCCCCGGCAGACGCGGCCGTCGTTGAGCAGCAGCGCCACCCCGGCCCGGTTGTGGCTGTAGGGAGCATAGCTGGCGTTGGCCTCGGCCAGCGCCGCCCGCACCAGGGGATCCTGGCTGTCGCAGTCGAGCCCGGCCGGGGCCGGGGTAAGCATGCCTTCGCTCATGCCCAAATCGCGCGGGCCAAAGGCGTTGGGCAGCAGCTCCTCCAGCCGCTGGCTGCGTTCGGGCAGGACTATGGTCAGTTCCGGCTGGTTCAGCTCGTGCATGAACTGACGGCAATGGCCACAGGGGCTGGCGGTGACCACGACCCGGGCAATGAGGGTTTCGCCGCACAGGGCGGCATGGCCGATGGCGGACTGCTCGGCGTGCAGGGAATGGTTGAGGGGCAGGCCGGCGAACTCCAGGTTGGCGCCCAGATACCAGTGGCCCGAACCGGCCACGGCCAGGGCGCCGACCCGAAAGTCGGAGACCGGCACCCGGGCCAGGCGGCGGGCCTGCTCCAGCAGGGCGAGTGCCAGGGCGTCGCCGGCCAGCCCGCAATGGCGGGACAGTTCGGCAAGCTGGGCCGGGCTGAAACGGCAGGCCCGGCTCAGTTGCAGTTGGTGCAGTGCGTTTTCCAGGGTCTGGGGCATGGTGCCTCCTGTCAGTGCATGAGCCAAAGATACAGATGGAACAGCGGCGGGGCCAGGATGGCGGTGACGATTCCGCACACCACCATGGCCAGGGAAGCGAAGGCCCCCTGGGTGTTGCCCACTTCGGCGGCGGCACCGGTGCCGATGGCATGGGCCCCGGCCCCCATCGCCAGCCCCTGGGCCTCGGGATGGTGGATGCCGGCCAGGCGCATCAGCGGAAAGCCGGCGATGGCGCCCATCATGCCGACGATGATCACCAGGCCGGCGGCAATGGCCGGAATACCGCCCATGGCCTCGCTGACGCTCATGGCCAGCGGGGTGGTGATGGATTTGGTGGCGATGGAGGCGAGCAGCTCGGGGCTGGCATGGACCAGGCCGCCGATGAGCAGGGTGGTGCCCACCGAAATCAGCACCGACAGGCTGCAGCACAGCATGATGGGCAGCAGTTGGCGGCGGATTTTGGCCGCCTGCTGGTACAGGGGCAGGGCAAAGGCGACGACCGCCAGCTCCAGCAGCAGGCTGAGCGGGCGCATGCCGGCCTGGTAGTCGGCCGGATCCTGGCCGGTAAGCAGCAGCAGGGCGATGATCATCAGCGCCGGCAACAGTATGGGGTTGACCAGCGGGCTTTTCAGCCGCCGGGCCAGCTTTTTCACCAGCAGGTACAGCAGGACGGTGAGCGGGATGGCGAGCCAGAATATCATGGTTGCATCCTCTGGTAGAGCCGGCCGACCACCAGCAGGATCAGCACCAGGCCGCTGAAGGCGGCCCCGATGATCAGGCCCAGCCCTTGGCTCAGCACGTCCACGTAGCCGAGCAGGCCGGCGGCGACGGGAATGAACAGCAGTGCCATGTGGCGCAGGATCAGCAGGCCGCCGTCGTGTACCCAGGGCAATGGGATGAGCTGGAAATTCAGCAGCAGGAACAACAGCAACAGGCCGATGATGCTGCCGGGAAAGGCGAAGGGCAGCAGGGCGGCGATGCCCTTGCCGGCCAGCAGGCAGGCCAGGAGGATAATAAAGTCGCGGATCAGTTTCATGTCCGGATTCCTACAGGGATTGCACGTAACGGGCCACCGCCTGCAGCAGGGCCAGCTTGTTGTCATCGTCCTGATGGTTCAGCACCAGTTGCTCCAGCCGGTGCAGGTAGCCGTCGGCCTGGGCCGACAGCCGGTCCTGGCAGTGCAGGCGCCAGCGTTGCCATTCCTGCTCGTCCAGGGTGTGGGGATAGTTGCGCGCCCGGTAGCGGAACAGCAGCTCGGGCAGGCGCGGATCCTTGAAGTGCAGCGGCATGGCCGCCAGGTGCTCGGGGGGGGCGGCGCGCACCAGCGCCATGGCGGCCTTGTCGGCGTCGTCGAAAAAGCCCTGGTAGAGGGCGGCGTCCACGTCGTCGGCCGCAGGCGGGGGCGGTGCCTGCTGATACAGCTCCACCAGCTTGGCACGGATCTCCGGGTGGCGGCGCAGCAGGTCCAGGCTCTGGCGGCAGCGGGCGCGGTCGATGCCCAGCTCGTCGGCCCGCTGCTCGGTCAGCGCCGCCGCCTTGGCCAGCACCGGGCATTTGTTGATGTGCACCAGCTTGACCGGCACCGGGGCCAGCTCGCCCAGATCTTCCCGCCGGGTGTAGAGCCGCTCGCGCAATTGTTCCGGGTCCAGCTCCACCAGGGGGCTGAGATCCATCGCCAGGTTGACGCAGATCACCGCGTTGGCGTTGTCCGGATGCCAGGCCAGGGGGGCAATCCAGCTGGCGCAGCCCTGCCAGGCGGAGAACATGCCGGACACATGCACCAGCGGTTTGCCGTTGATCACATCGATCAGCGCCTTCACCTTGTGCTTGGAGCGCAGTTCGAACAGATAGTCGAACAGCCGGGGCTGGGCCTGGCGCAACAGCCGGGCCAGGGCGATGGTGGCGCGCACGTCGGCCAGGGCGTCGTGGGCGTTGCCGTGTTCGATGCCGTTGGCCGCGGTGAGCATTTCCAGCCGGAAGCTCGGCTTGCCGTCCTCGTCTTCCGGCCAGTGGATGCCGTCCGGGCGCAGGGCGTAGAAGGCGCGCACCACGTCCAGCAGATCCCAGCGGGAGTTGCCCTGCTGCCAGCTGTAGGCGTAAGGATCGTGAAAGTTGCGATACAGGGTGTAGCGGGTGAATTCGTCGTCGAAACGAATGTTGTTGTAGCCCAGAATGCAGGTGTTGGGTGTGCTGAACTCGCCGTGTATGCGGGCGATAAAGTCGGCTTCGCACAGCCCTTCCTGGTTGGCTTTCTGGGGCGTGATGCCGGTGATCAGGGTCGCTTCGGGCGAGGGCAGGTAATCGGCCGGCAGCCGGCAGTAGAGCATCAGCGGCTCGCCCACTTCATTGAAGTTCGCGTCGGTGCGGATGGCGGCGAACTGCACCGGCCGGTCCCGGGCGGGACTGATCCCCGCCGTTTCGTAGTCGTGAAATAAAAAAGTGGGCTCTGTTGCTTGGTCGCTCATGGTGTTGTGGTGTCTTTATCGGTGAATGGTGCCGGGGCTGCCCGAGCGGTGGAGTATAACACCCCGGTGCGGGCTTGGGGCAGGGCGGGGCGCCAAAGGGGTAACACAAGGGTGAGCGCGCCGGCAAAGGCGGCGGCGGGGCAACAAAAAGGCCGGAGCGGAGCCGGCCTGGGTGGGGTTATTCGGCCACGTCCTCGACGGGCTCGAAGTCCTCGTCGCCGCTGCCCGAGGCCATGGGGGTACAGAGGCGGTGGACGCGCTTGGGCCCGATGACCTTGAGGTATTTCAGCCAGACCTTGGCGTAGCGGCTGTCGGCGACGGCGCCCTGCTGCACCTGCTCGATGAAGCGCTGCTCTTCGTCCGTGGCGGGGGTCCGTTGTCCGGTATACAAACCCAGCATGGCGTGGCCGCATTGCTCAAGCAGCTGGGCTTCCGCCACCGTGAACTCGCCACAACGACGCAACCCGCGGGGGAAGTGGGCGAAGTCCTGAAAAGGCTTGGGTGACTCAAAGCTCATATGCACTCTCACTCTAACGTGGCGTTGTAGATCGCGGAAAGTATGGCACTGCAGCCTTGTACGCAAAATCAATTTTTTTAACGTGTCATGAAATGATATTTCATGAAGATTTTTTGTTATCGGTGTTGCCGTCGCCCTGGCCGTGGTCGCTGCCGTCGTGGGTCAGTTCGAGAAAACGCGGATGCTGGCGCAGGGGCTCGAATTCCTCGTCGTCGGCCGCCACGCTGCGCAGGTGCACGTTGCGCTGTATCGCCAGCTCCAGATCCGCCAGCGCCTGCTCGTCGTGACCGACGCCGGCGTGGGCGCAGGCCCGCTGGTACAGGGCGTGGGCGTTTTGCGGGTCTACCTGCATCACCCGGTTGCACAGGCTCAGGGCCCACTGGCGTTCGTTCATCATCAGGGCGGCGTCGGCCTTGTGGGTGAGGGCGTCCAGATCGCCGGGCTTGATGCGCAGGATCTGGTCGTAGATGTCCATCTTGGCCTGGGGGCTCTGCTCCTGGCTGGCCCGCAGCCAGAGCGCGTGGATTTCCTGGAAGCGTTCGATTTCCCGGTAGTTTTCCGCAATCACCTTGGTCTTGCGCTGCAATTCCCGCTCGATTTGCTTGAGCTTGCGCTCATAGGTGTCGGTGATCTGGCGCATCTGGGTTTCGGCGTATTCCCGGGCGTTCTTTTTCAGCTCGCGCAGGGACTGCCAGCCGACGATGGCCAGCACCGAGGCCGCCCCCGCCAGCAGGTAGAAGAAGTAGGTCACGGTGACGTTGGCGTAACTCATGGCCTTGTCGGCCACGCCCAGCTCCTTTTGCACCACCTCTTCCTTCACATTGACCTGGAACTGGGCCATTTCGCTGCGCAGCGCCTTTAGTTCGTCGAGCATGTAGCGTTCCATAAAAGGAGTCAGCCGGGTACGCACGTCTTCGGTGGTGCCGGCGTCTTGCTGGGGGGTGGCGGCCAGGGGCAGGGCGAACAGGAACAACAGGGAGGCGAGCAGTCTGAGCATGGAAATACCGGTTTAGGCTGATGAATGAAGCGCGATAAACCGGCGAAAGGATAACCCCATGATACTTAGATTTCAAATCAATGGATTGGCGGCATTGGGATGCCGCCTGCTTAGGGGTCAAATCAGTTCCACTTCTTCCGCCTGGGGCCCTTTTTTGCCCTGGGTGACCACGAAGCTGACCGCCTGGCCTTCCTTCAGGGTTTTAAAACCACCGCCCTGGATGGAGGAAAAATGCACAAACACATCATTGCCCGAGGAGCGGGAGATGAAGCCGAAGCCTTTTTCCTCGTTGAACCATTTTACGGTTCCTGTTTCTTTTGTACTCATAATGTCTTCCGTTCTGGTCTGGCTGGGTGGCGACAAAAGCATCGCCACTGGATTGATAGTAGCAGGTGGCGATCAAAGCGGTAGTGGCGGTGGCGGATTTTGTTGCAGGTCAGGCGGGGCGGGGCATCCGGCGCCAAATGGAGAAGCCTGGATCGGATTTTTTGGCCAGAACCCGATGTGCAAATTCTATGCGGTTCAAATTAAATTCACAGACGGAAGCTTGCAATTTATCAATGGTTTGTTAGGTTAATAAAGCAATTTTTACTTCGCTCACTAACCAAAACTAATTAGAGCCATAAACTATGGATACCACTGTTGATCTGCAACTACTGCTACGACATCCCCGCTCCACGGACGGTCATGAGGTCAATCGGCTGATTGCCCGCTGCAAGCCCCTGGACACCAACTCGACCTACTGCAACCTGCTGCAGTGCCTGCACTTCGCCGACACCTGCATGCTGGCCGAAGACGAGGACGACGGCACGCTGCTGGGGTTTATCTCTGCCTACCGCAAGCCCAAGGAGCCGGACACCCTGTTTGTCTGGCAGGTAGCCATAGATAAACGCGCCCGTGGCGAGGGCCTGGCCCGCCGGCTGCTCGACACCCTGCTGGAGTCCGAGGCCTGCCGGGGCGTCACCCGTATTGAAACCACCATCACCGCCGACAACGCCGCCTCCTGGGGCCTGTTTGAAAGCGTGGCCCGCGACCGGGGCGACGGCCTGGGCGTGCGCCATGTGCTGTTCGACCAGGAGCGCCATTTCGACGGTGACAGCAAAAGCGAGATCCTCTATCGCATCCCGCTCGGCTGAAGCGGCCGCCCGTTCCGAATTTTTTTGAATTTTCCGTTTTTAAATCAGACTTTAAGGAGTCGTGATGAGTATTTTTGATGTAATGGAATCCAGTGTACAAACCTATGCCCGTTCTTTTCCCGTGGTGTTCAACCAGGCGCGCGGCGTGTGGCTGCACGACAAGAGCGGCAAGCGCTACCTGGACTTCCTCGCCGGGGCCGGCACCCTCAACTACGGCCACAACCACCCGGTACTGAAGGAGGCCCTGATTGAGTATATCCAGAGCGACGGCATCGCCCACGGTCTGGATATGCACACCTCGGCCAAGGCAGCCTTCCTCACCGCCCTGCAGGACATCATCCTCAAGCCCCGGGAGATGGACCACGTGGCCCAGTTTACCGGCCCCACCGGCACCAATGCGGTGGAAGCGGCGATGAAGCTGGCGCGCAAGGTCACCGGCCGGGAGAACATCGTGGCCTTTACCAACGGCTTCCATGGCGTCAGCCTGGGGGCCCTGGCGGCCACCGGCAATCAGCACCATCGCGGCGGCGCCGGCACCGTGCTGGCCAACGTCACCCGTCTGCCCTACGACGGTTACGCGGGCACCGGGGCGGACAGCCTGGTGTTGTTTGAAACCATGCTCAACGACAACTCCAGCGGCCTGGACAAGCCCGCCGCCGTGCTGTTTGAAGTGGTGCAGGGCGAGGGCGGGCTCAATGCCGCCTCCGTGGCCTGGCTGCAGCGCCTGGAGAACATCTGCCGCAAGCACGATATCCTGCTGATTGCCGACGACATCCAGGCCGGCTGTGGCCGTACCGGCACCTTCTTCAGCTTCGAGCCCGCCGGCATCAAGCCCGACATCATCACCCTGTCCAAGTCCCTGAGCGGCATGGGCCTGCCCTTTGCGCTGGTGCTGCTGCGTCCGGAGCTGGATCAGTGGGAGCCGGGCGAGCATAACGGTACCTTCCGCGGCAACAACCATGCCTTTATTACCGCCCGCAAGGCGCTGGAAACCTTCTGGCAGGATGACGAGTTTGCCGCCGGCGTGCGCGCCAAGGGCGAACTGCTCGGCCGCCGGCTGCAGGCCATGGCCGACAAGCACCCCCAGCTGTTCGACAGGGTAAAGGGTCGCGGCATGATGCAGGGCATTGCCTGCGTCAACGGCGACATTGCCGGCGAGATCACCTCCCGCGCCTTTGAGCTGGGGCTGGTGATTGAAACCGCCGGTCCCGAGGACGAAGTGGTCAAGTGCCTGTGCCCGCTGATCATTACCGAGGCCGAACTGACCCAGGGGCTGGACTGGCTGGAGCAGGCCATTGTGGACGTGGCCGCCAAGCGCCTGAAAAAGGCCTCCTGAATCCGGAACAAGTCAACGCCATGGCCACCGGCCATGGCGCCAACCCGAACAACAAAGGAAATACCATGATCGTACGTACGCTTGCCGACTGTGAAAAAACCGAACGCCGGGTCGAGTCCGAAACCGGCACTTGGGACAGCACCCGCATGCTGCTCAAGGACGACAAGATGGGCTTTTCGTTCCATATCACCACCATCTATGCCAATACCGAGACCCATATCCACTACCAGAATCACCTGGAGGCGGTGTATTGCATCAGCGGCGACGGGGAAATTCAGACCCTGGACGACAACAAGGTGTATCAAATCCGCCCCGGCACCCTCTATGTGCTCGACCAGCACGACGAGCACCTGCTGCGCGGCGGCAGCGAGGACATGAAGCTGGCCTGCGTGTTCAACCCGCCGCTCACCGGCAAGGAAGTGCACGACGCCGACGGCGTCTATCCGCTGGAAACGGAAGCGGCGGAAGGCTGAGTTAAATTAGCCACGCAAAGCAACGGCGGGGATTGCCGTAGCCGACCGTCAAATGTCAGGGCCGAAAAGTTGCTCCTGCATTTTCGGCATTTCCGCCATCCCTGGCGGTCAGATGCATTTGCCGAGCGTCCCATGGATGGGCTTGAAGCGTGTCGGCGGAGTGCAACCCCGGCGGTGCTTTGCAAATGCGCTATATTTCGCACCTTTTCACTGGGCAGGGTTGTCAGATCCAGGCCCATTGAAAATGTGCGCTCAAAAATATCAAACATTCACATCAGGGAACGGGAGAACCACAGAGTGTCACATACAGTAGAAAAAATCGGCGGCACCTCCATGAGCCAGTACCGGGCGGTGCGGGACAACATAGTGCTGCACAACCGCAAACCGGGCGACTATTACCGGCGCATGCTGGTGGTGTCGGCCTTTGGCGGCATCACCGACGGCCTGCTGGAATGCAAGCGCACCGGCGCGCCCGGGGTGTACGCCACCTATGCCGATGCCGAGGACGACGGCGCCTGGGAGCAGGCGCTGGACAACGTCAGCCAGCGCATGGCCCGGATCAATGCCGACATGTTCGGCGCCACCCCCGAGCGGGCCCTGGCCGATGCCTTCCTCGACGAGCGCATCGCCGGCATCCGCGACTGCCTGCACCACCTGCGCCAGGTTTGCGCCTTCGGCCAGTTCCAGCTGGATGAGCAGCTGCAGACCATCCGCGAGCTGCTGGCCGCCATGGGCGAGGCCCACAGTGCCCATAATATGGTGCTCTACCTGCGCCAGAGCGGGGTCAACGCCGTGCTGATGGATTTGACCGGCTGGCGTACCGACGAGGCCCTGCCCCTGGACGAGGTGCTCGGCCAGGCCCTGGCCCGGGTCGACCTGGCCAGCCAGCTGCCGGTGGTCACCGGCTATGCCCATTGCCGGGAGGGGCTGATGAGCAGCTTCGACCGGGGCTACAGCGAAATGACCTTCAGCCGGCTGGCGGTGCTGAGCGGGGCGCGCGAGGCCATCATCCACAAGGAATACCACCTGAGCAGCGCCGATCCGCGCCTGGCGGGGGAAGACAGCGTGATTCCCATCGGGCGCACCAACTATGACGTCACCGACCAGTTGTCCAACCTGGGGATGGAAGCCATCCACCCCCAGGCCGCCAAGGGCCTGCGCCAGCAGGGCATACCGCTGCGGGTGCGCAATACCTTTGAGCCGGATCATGAAGGCACCCTGATCACCACCGACTACCGCAGCCCCTCGCCCTGCGTGGAGATGGTGGCGGGCCGGCGCAACCTGTTCGCGGTGGAGCTGTTCGATCAGGACATGGTGGGGCGGGTGTCCCATTACGCCGAGGGCTTTACCGACGAGCTGGACAAGATGCACCTCAACCTGGTGGCCAAGGACATGAACGCCAACACCCTGACCTACTACCTGGCCGGCAACCGCAAGCAGGTGCAGCGCCTGGTGGGGGCGCTGCAGCGCCGCTTCGCCAACGCCGAGGTCAACACCCACAAGGTGTCGCTGGTGTCGGCGGTGGGCAGCGACATGAGCATTCCCGGCCTGCTGGCCCGCTCGGTGGGTGCGCTCAACCAGGCCCGGGTGCCGGTGCGCGCGGTGCACCAGTCGCTGCGGGCGGTAGAAATGCAGTTTATCGTGGACGACGAGTTCTATGAGCAGGCGGTGGTGTCCCTGCACGATGAGCTGGTGCAGACCCACGCCGACACGGTTGCGCTGGCGGTGGCCTGATATGGCGTGAGGGGTAAGGCGGGAGGCGTGAAGGGGAGGGCGCACCCTGGAGCGCAGGCGGCCCGCCTGCCTTCCCGCGCAGCGGGAACCTGCTATCCCCAAAAGTGACGCCGCGGGCCGGGGATGATCGTCCTTGCCCAAAGGTGTTGCTTTATGCGGGCGAGCCGCCCGCGCCCCACCGCCTTGCGCTTCACCCGCCTTCCCTGTACCGCCCGTTTTTGGCACACTGGCCCCCTGTGTTCTTCTCCATGCGGATCCCCTGATGGCAAAACGTGCCTGCGCGCTACATATCCTGGTCAAAACCGAGGCCGAATGCCTGGCCCTCAAACAGCAGCTCGACCGGGGCGCCGATTTCGGCAAGCTGGCCAAAAAGCACTCCATTTGCCCCTCCGGCAAGCGCGGCGGCGACCTGGGCGAGTTCAGCAAGGGCGACATGGTCGGTCCCTTCGACAAGGCGGTGTTTAGCGGCCCCCTGCTCACGGTGCAGGGACCGGTGAAAACCCGCTTCGGTTATCATCTGCTCAAGGTGCTTTACCGCAACTGACCGCTTCCCTGCATACGGATATCGCACATGTACCTCGAGCACGTTCAGATCCGCAATTTTATGGGCATCAACCAGCTGTCGCTGGCGCTCGACCAGAGCACCGCCCTGATGGGGGAAAACGCCTGGGGCAAAACCAGCCTGTTCCGCGCCCTGTGGCGGCTGCTGGGGCAGGGGGCCTGCTGCTACCAGTTCGTGGAAGACGACTTCTACCGGAACGAGCAGGGCGAGGCGGTGGACGAGCTGCAGATTGTGCTCAGTTACCGGGAGCACAGGCCCGGCATCAGCCAGCACTCTGCCCGCCTGGCCCGGCTGGCGCCGGCATGGATGGCCCACAAGGACCACTACCACCGCATCCACTACCGGGCCCGGGCCCGGCGCGAGGCGAAGGGGGTGGTGTCGAGCCACGACTTTCTCGACGCCGGCGGGGTGCCGCTGGCGCTGGAGCAGCCCTCGGCCCTGGTGCACCAACTGATTGAAATGAACCCGGTGTTCCGCCTGCGCGACTCCCGCGGGGCGCCCCAGGATCTGCCCATCGTCAGCCTCAACGGCGACTACGAGCAACTGCTGACCCGGCTGAGCGAGCAACTGGCAGAAGAGGACGAACTGAGCCGCGACGACATCAAGGCCGGGCTGGACGCGGTGCGCCAGTTGTTCGAACACTATTTTACCCCCCAGGGGGCCACCAGCCGGGCGCCGCGCCGGGCGCGCGACATCGCCGTGCACCCGGTGACCCTGAGCCAGCTGGGCCGGCTCAACGACTGGCAGCCGCTGGGGGAGGAGAGCGGCCTGTCCCTGGCGCTGTCGGCCCTGGCCCGCACCATATTGCAGGCCAGGGGTGGGCGGCCCATCGAGCCCGGCGCCCGGCCGCTGCTGTTGATTGAAGATCCGGAAAGCCGGCTGCATCCCACCATGCTGGCGGCCACCTGGGGCATCCTCGAGCGCTTTCCCGGGCAGAAGCTGGTGACCACCAATTCCGGCGACCTGCTGTCGGCCTTTCCGCTGCACCACCTGCGCCGGCTGGTGCGGACTGAGCACCAGACCCGCTGCCTGCGTATCGGCAACGAACGCTACAGTGCCGAGGACATGCGCCGTATCGCCTTTCATGTGCGCATCAACCGGCCCATGTCGCTGTTTGCCCGCTACTGGCTGCTGGTGGAGGGGGAAACCGAAATCTGGCTGCTGTCGGAGCTGGCGCGGATCTGCGGCTATGTGCTGCCCGCCGAGGGCATCCGCATTATCGAATTCGCCCAGTGCGGCCACAGCCCGCTGATCAAGGTGGCGCGGGATTTCGGCATTGGCTGGCACCTGCTGACCGACGGCGACGAGGCCGGCCAGAAATACGCCCAGGGCGTGCGCAGCATGTTGCGCGGCGAACGGGAAAGCGATCACCTGACGGTACTGCCCCGCTCCGACATCGAGCATTACCTGTTTTACAACGGCCTGGAGCAGATTTTCCGCCAGGAGGCGCAAATCAACGACAAACACACCCCGCCCACCCGCATCATAGAGCGGGCCCTCAGCCGGCGCAGCAAACCGGGCATGGCGCTGGCGGTGGTGGAGGCGATTGAATTGCAGGGGCCGCAGCGGGTGCCGGCGGAATTGCGGCGGATGTTCGCCCGCGTAGTCGCGATTGCCCGCCGACAACGGTAAAATGCCCGCCGGATCACAGACGGAGACCATTAAAATGACCGAATTGTTGCCGGCGCGGCTGTACGCGCCCCTGGCGCTGACCGCCGTGGCGGCCCTGGCCCTGCTGATCTGGGTGTTGCGCAACGGCGATCTCTGCCCAGGCCAGCGGCGGCGGATCAGCGACGGCCTGATGTCCACCTGGGCGGTATTCGGCCTGGCGCTGATGCTGGGAGTGGAAGCGGGCGCGCCCCGGCCGCTGCTATGGCTGGGCGGCCTGGCCCTGGTGGCGGGGCTGGGGGCGGTGCTGTTTCAGGCCCGGCTGCAGGGCAAGCGCAGCCTGGGCCTGAGCTGGCACTATCCGGCCCTGGGCCTGGCGCTGCTGTACGGACTTTGGCTGGGCGGGCTCACCGGTCCCGGCTGGGCGCTGCTGGCGGCAGGCTGCGGCGGTTGCGTGTTCGCCCACCTGATCATGGTGCGTGCCCGCCATCGCCTGCAGGCCTTCAACCTGCTGCTGCCCCTGTCCGGCACCCTGTTCGGCGTGCTCTGGCTGCTGGCGCTGCTGGTGCGGGCCCTGGGCGTGGACGAGACCCAGTTGCAACCCCTTGTCCTGCCCTTTGTGCAGGTGAGCGTGGCGGTGCTGGCCGGCGCCCTGGTGTGGTGGCTGCCGTTGTTGCGCAAGGAGCAGACCAAACCACCGGTGATTGCGGTTGCAGCCCTGTTAATGTTGGGCGCCCTGACCCTGGGACAGGGTATGATCTGGCATATGGCCGGTAACATTAGTTAAACATCAAAAATTTGCGATAACTCACAAATTTTTCTCGTTGTACTTGCCATTTTGCGCCCCCTAGAATGCGCGCCTCGAAATCCGGAGGCGCCATGCACTTGTTTCCCCTTTATACTCACCTGATCCTGCTGACCCTGGGCAATGCCTTCCTGGTCACCCTGGTAGCCGTGTACCTCAATGGCCAGGGGGCGGCCGCGGCCCAGATTGGCCTGGTGGGCTCGGCCTTCTATCTGGGTATGCTGGGCGCCAGCTTTTTTGCCGACAAACTGATCCAGCGGCTTGGCCATGTCAATGCCCTGGTGCTGTGCAGCCTGACCCTGTCTTTGGCGGCGGTGGCGCTCACCTGGACCAGCCTGCTGCCCCTGTGGCTGGCCCTGCGGATGTTGGCCGGCGCGGCGGCGGCGGTCAGCTTTGTGGCGGTGGAAAGCTGGGTGCTGGGGGTGGCGCCGCTGCACCGGCGCTCCAGCGCCATGGCCCGCTACATGCTCATCTATTACTTCAGCTACGGCATCAGCCAGCTGTTTATCGACTGGATCCCGGCCGCCCATCCCGCCGCCTTCTGGCTGGCCACCGGCCTGTGCGCCCTGGCGATGCTGCCGCTGCTGTGGGCCAAAAAGCCCGATCTGAGCGCCGAAGCCGGCGCCAATGCCAACAGCGGCAAGCCGCCCCGGGCCGATCGCGCCCTGGGCCTGGCCGGCTGCCTGGTGGCGGGCATGCTGCTGGGCGCCCTTTACGCGCTGATGCCGGTACAGCTGCAGCAGCTGGCCCGGGGAGAGGAAGTGGGGTTGTACATGGCCTGGCTTATCCTCTGCGGCATGGCTTTCCAGCTGCCCAACGGCAGCCTGGCCGACCGGCTGGGCAAGCGCGCCATGATGGCGGTGCAGACCCTGATGGTCGGCGCCGGCTGCCTGCTGTTGTGGGAATTCGCCGGCAACGGCGCCCTGCTGATGGCCTTTGCCCTGCTCGGCGCCGGGGCCTTCACCCTCTATCCCACCACCATGTCCTACGCCTGCGGCAAAATGCACGGCCGGGCCCTGGTGAAGATGACCCAGAAGCTGATGTTCGCCTACAGCATCGGCTCGCTCACCGGGCCCATGATAGCGGGCATGATGCTGGAACGATTCCAGGCCGGTCTGTTCCTGTTCATTATCCTGCTGGTGGCCGGCTGGGCCCTGTGGCTGCTGCTGGTGCGGCTGGTGCTCGACAAACCCCTGGGCGACGCGGCCTGACCCAGTCCGTGGCCCCGGCGTTCATCCCGGCGGCCGGATGGGGTATAGTGGCTGCCTGTTTTTGCGATACAGGCAAGCCGATGCGTTATCTTCCTTCCTTTTCTCCTTCCTGGCTGCTGGCGGGCGCCCTGCTGGCCGCCGCCGCGCCGGTGACCCAGGCCAGTGGCTCGGTCGACCTGGAACTGACCATGAAAAACATGGCCCTGGCCTACAAGCAGGCCTACCGGGCCGAGGACAGCGACACCATGCTGCGTCATCTGGGCGAGCTGGCGGAGCTGACCGCCACCGCCCGCCGGGCCGGGTTTGCCGCCGACAAGGCCGAGCGGTTCCGCCAGGGCCTGGACGAGGTGCAAACCCTGATCAGCCAGGCCGAGGCGGCGGCCATGGCCAATGACGACGAACTGGCCCGCCGTCACCTGCGGCAGGTGGATGAGTTGCGCAAGCAATATCACCGGGAGCGGCGCACCAGCTGGTGGCAGATCCTGTTCGGCTCCTGAGTGGCCGGCAGCAAGTGAAACCCTTTGCCCCCGGGCCTGGTCTATACTCTGGACAACCCGGATCCCGACCACGCCGGCATCGCCGCCGGCCCTTCCATTGTTTTGTATTTTTCAACAGGGGGAACCCATGAAGCTGACATCTCTTTCCGCACTGACCCTGGTGGGCGTCCTGGGCCTGGCCGGCTGTGCCAATACCGACCTGTATTCCGGCGACGTCTACAGCGGCAGCGCCGCCAAGCAATCCCAGAGCGTGACCTACGGCACCGTGGTGTCGGTACGCCCGGTGACCATCCAGGCCGGGGATGAAAACCCCAACCTGATCGGCACCGTTGGCGGTGGTGTGCTCGGCGGCATTGCCGGCAGCACCATAGGAGGCGGCACCGGCCGCTCCCTGGCCACGGCGGCGGGCGCCATTGCCGGTGCCATGGTGGGCTCCCGGGCCGAGGACAAGCTCAACCAGGTCGCGGCGGTGGAGCTGGAAATCCGCACCGACATGGGCGAGAACCTGGTGGTGGTACAAAAAGCCGATCGCACCTGGCAATCGGGCCAGCGGGTCAGGCTGGTCGGCTCCGGCAGCAACATGAGCGTTGCGCCCTACTGAGCCAAAGGATGAAAATTAAAAAAGGCGCCGCAAGGCGCCTTTTTCTTTTCACAGGAAATATTGTTATTTCTTAGTGGTTTACAGTCCTGTCTTCCCGGGCTCAGTTTAGAATTGTGCCAAGGAAGGTGCAGAAACGGCGACCAGAGCCGCGCAGACTGTAAAAATGACGGTTATGACTAACTCTTTCATTGTTTACCTTCCTTAACAGTGTGCTGTGAACACAATATACGAGTATGCGGTTTGCTTTTCAATCGCTATTTTGAAGTTTTTTGCGTGTTTTGGGTAGAAGCTGACTGTAACGTCTGTTTTTGTCAGTTTATAACTCTTCGGTTCCGCTTTTGGTCGCTCTTGCGGCATGATGAATTGTGATTTTGTATTTTAATTTTCTTTATTAATCAATTGATTAACCGTTAATGCTTGGCTCCTGACGGCTCCCCGGTATAGACCGGTGGAATGATCTCCCTGTATATAGGCTTGTGCAACGGGGCCTTCGCCGGGGCAAGGCCTGGCTCCATTCCCGCCCCGCTTTCTGCTAGACTGCGCGCCAGTTTTAACAGCAGCACATTGGGGTTGGGTTTGGCGCAGTCGGTTGAACAGTTGCAGGCAAGGTTGAAGGAATGCCGGGGCGCACAGCGGGGGCGCTTGCGCCGCCGCTTGCAGGGGCTGGAAAAGCTGCCCGAGGCCAAACGACAGAAAATACTGGAGGGCATCGCCCTGGAGATGGCCACCTCCATGGCCGAGCGGGCCCGCAGGCAACAGTTGCTGCAAAGCCCCATCCCGTATCCGCCGCAACTGCCGGTAAGCGACAAGCGCGATACCATCAAGGCCGCCATTCGCGATCACCAGGTGGTGATCATCGCCGGCGAAACCGGCTCGGGCAAAACCACCCAGATCCCCAAGATGTGCCTGGAGCTCGGCCTTGGCATCGAGGGCACCATAGGCCACACCCAGCCCCGGCGGCTGGCGGCCCGCAGCGTGGCGAGCCGCCTGGCCCAGGAGCTGGGCTGCGAGCTGGGCGAGCGGGTCGGCTACAAGGTGCGCTTCAACGACCAGGTGAGCAATGAGACCCAGGTAAAACTGATGACCGACGGCATCCTGCTGGCCGAGATCCAGCAGGACCGTTGGCTTCGCCAGTACGACACCATCATCATCGACGAGGCCCACGAGCGCAGCCTCAACATCGACTTTATCCTGGGCTACCTGAAGCAGCTGCTGCCCAAAAGACCTGATCTCAAGCTGATCATCACCTCGGCCACCATAGATCCGGAGCGGTTTTCCAACCACTTCGAGGGCGCGCCCATCATTTCGGTGTCCGGCCGCACCTACCCGGTGGAGCTGCGCTACCGCCCGCTGGTGGAAGACGACAGCGAGCGCGACCAGCTGCAGGGCATTTTCGATGCGGTGACCGAGCTGACCCGCGAAGGCCCTGGCGACATCCTCATCTTTATGAACGGCGAGCGGGAAATTCGCGATACCGCCGACGCCCTGAACAAGCTCGAGCTGCGCCACACCGAAATCGTGCCGCTCTACTCACGCCTGTCCAACGCCGAGCAGAACCGTATTTTCGAATCCCACACGGGCCGGCGCATCGTGCTCGCCACCAACGTGGCGGAAACCTCGCTCACCGTACCCGGCATCCGCTACGTGATCGATCCGGGCACGGCGCGCATCAGCCGCTATTCCCACCGCACCAAGGTGCAGCGCCTGCCCATCGAGCCCGTGTCCCAGGCCAGCGCCAACCAGCGCATGGGCCGCTGCGGCCGGGTGGAGGCGGGCATCTGCATCCGCCTCTACGGCGAGGACGACTTTTTAAACCGGCCCGAGTTTACCGACCCGGAGATCCTGCGCACCAACCTGGCCTCGGTGATTTTGCAGATGCTTTCCCTGGGGCTGGGCGATATTTCCGCCTTCCCCTTTGTGGAGGCGCCGGACAAGAAGCACATCTCCGACGGCATCCGGCTGCTGGAAGAGCTGGGCGCGGTCACCGGCGAGCAGGGCGACCTCAAGCTCACCCCACTGGGCCAGGATCTGGCCCGGCTGCCGGTGGACCCGCGCCTGGGCCGCATGGTGCTGGCGGCCCGCGATTACGGCTGCGTGACCGAGGTAATGGTGATCACCGCCGCGCTCAGCATCCAGGACCCGCGCGAGCGCCCGCTCGACAAGCAGCAGGCCGCCGCCGAAATGCACCGCCGCTTCGCCGACGGCGATTCCGACTTTGTCGCCTACCTGAACCTGTGGAACTACCTCAGGGAGCAGCAGAAACTGCTGAGCGGCAACCAGTTCCGCAAACAGTGCATCAAGGAATTCTTGAACTACCTGCGGGTGCGCGAGTGGCAGGACATCTACAGCCAGCTGCGGCTGGTGGTGCGCGAGCTGGGCTTTGCGCTGAACAGCGAGCCCGCCGACTACAACAGCCTGCACCGGGCGCTGCTCACCGGCATGCTGAGCCAGGTGGGCATGCGCGACGGCGACAAGAAGGAAATCCTGGGCGCGCGCAACGCCCGCTTTGTGCTGGTGCCCGGCTCGGCATTGGCCAAGAAGCCGCCGCGCTGGCTGATGGTGGCCGAACTGACCGAAACCCAGCGCCTCTACGGCCGCATCGCCGCCCGCATCGATCAGCAGTGGCTGGAGGAGGCCGGCGCCCATTTGCTCAAGTCCAGCTACAGCGAGCCGCACTGGTCCAAGAAACAGGGCGCGGTGATGGGCTATGTGAGCCAGAGCCTGTTCGGCCTGCCGGTGGTGGTGCGCCGGCGGGTGAACTATTCCCATGTGGACCCCAAACTGTGCCGCGAGCTCTTTATCCGCCAGGCGCTAGTGGAGGGGGAACTGGCCACCCGCCATGAGTTCTTCCACCACAACCGGGCCCTGCTGGAGCAGGCCGAGACCCTGGAGCACAAGTCCCGCCGCCGGGACCTGGTGATCGACGACGAGACCCTGTTCCGCTTTTACGACGAGCGGCTGCCGGCGGACATCGTCTCCATCCGCCACTTCGACAAGTGGTGGCAGCAGGCGCGCAAGGACAACCCCGAGCGGCTGCACTTTACCGAAGAGATGCTGCTGAACGAGCGGGCAGGGGCGGTCACCACCCGCGATTACCCGGACGCCTGGCAGCACGACGGCCTGAACCTGGCCCTGGAGTACCAGTTCGAGCCGGGCAAGGACGAAGACGGGGTGACGGTGCGCATTCCGCTGCCGCTGCTCAACCAGGTGGCGGCCGAGCCCTTCGAGTGGCAGGTGCCGGGCCTGCGCCGGGAGCTGCTGGTAGGGCTTATCAAGTCCCTGCCCAAGCCAATGCGCAAGCACTTTGTGCCGGCGCCCAACTTCGCCGAGGCGCTGCTGGCGGCCATGACTCCCTTCGAGGGCCGGCTGCTCGACCAGATGGAAAAACACCTGCGCCGCATGACCGGGGTGACGGTGCCGCGCGAGGACTGGGACTGGAGCGCGCTGCCGCCCCACCTTATCATGCGCTTTGCGGTGCTGGACGCGGACGGCAAGGAATTGGCCGCCGGCCGGGATCTGGAGCGGATAAAGCTCGCCCTGCAGGGCCAGGTGCAGACCGCCCTGACCCAGGCGGTGGACGACGACCGCTTCGAGCAGGAGGGGCTGACCGCCTTTCCGGCCCGGGCCATTCCGCAGACCTTTGCCGCCAAACGCGCTGGCTTTGAGGTGAAGGCCTATCCGGCGCTGAGTGATCAGGGCGACAGCGTGGCGCTGCAGCTGTGCGAGGATGAAACCAGCCAGGCCCGCACCATGTGGGACGGCCAGTGCAAGCTGCTGCAGCTGCAACTGCCGTCGCCCATCAAGTACCTGCAGGACAAGCTGCCCAACAAGGCCAAGCTCGGCCTGTATTTCAACCCCTACGGCAAGGTGCTGGATCTGGTGGACGACTGCATCCGCGCCGGCATCCACCAGCTGATGCGCCAGTACGGGGCCCCGGCCTGGACGCCGGAGGAGTTCGCCGCGCTCAAGGACAAGGTGGCCGGCGAGCTCAACCCCACGGTGGCGGCCATCGCCCTGCAGGTGGAAGAGGTGCTGAGCCGGGCCCAGGCCATCAAGAAGCGGCTGAAGGGCAAGATCGATCTCGCCATGGCCATGGCGATGTCGGACATCCAGGCCCAGCTCGACGGCCTGATCTTCCGCGGCTTTGTCACCGACACCGGCGCCGAGCGGCTGAAAGATCTGAGCCGCTACCTGGAGGCCCTGAGCCGGCGTCTGGACAAGCTGGCTATAGACCCGCACCGGGACCGGGCCCACCTGCTGAAGATCCAGAATGTGCAAACCGCCTACCAGGCGCTGCTGAACAAGCAGCCCAGGGGCAAGCCCCTGGCCCCCGAGGTGAAGGAAATACGCTGGATGATAGAAGAGCTGCGGGTGTCCTACTTCGCCCAGACCCTGGGCACGCCCTATCCGGTATCGGACAAGCGGGTACTGCAACAGATAGAAGGGTTGTGACTGGAGCGCAGGCGGCCCGCCTGCATGGCCCCGCGCAGCGGGGCCCGTTAAACAGGTTACCCCAGGCTTCTGAATCATCCCCGCTTTCCTTGCCCCCACCTCCGGCGCGTGTTACCATCCGCGCGCTTTTTACAAGGCGAAGGCCGGTCGCAGCTTTCGCCATTAACCTCAAGAGAGAAAATTATGTCATTCGTATTTGAAGCCGAAGTCCGTTCAGACCTGGGGAAAGGTGCGAGCCGCCGCCTGCGTCATGAAGACAAAGTGCCCGCCATCGTTTACGGCGGCAGCCAGGAGCCGGTAGCCATCGCCCTGGACCACAAAAAAGCCATCATCGCCCAGCAAAACGACGCTTTCTACAGCGACGTGCTGACCCTGGTGATCAACGGCCAGGAAGTGAAAGTGAAGCTGCAAGACGTTCAGCGTCACCCCTTCAAGCCCAAGCTGGCTCACCTGGACTTTGTTCGCGTTTAATCGCAACAAGCCCATAAAAAAACCGCTGCAAGGCGGTTTTTTTATGGGCGCCTGCCGGCAGGGCTCATACTGGGTGCGGGCGGCCCGCCTGCCCACCAGGATATCAGACCCCAAATAGCCGGCTCGGGCGAACACAACAATATTAACTCTCAAAAACATTCACTCCTGGATTCGGCGGTTATCAAGGAGGTTGTTTTTATACCTTCAAGAAAAACGTGATCTTTAGGGAGTTTTCGGTAAAATCAAAGCACTAGGCTCACAATTTCGATCTTTAATTTGTGCAGAGAATTATGGAAAAAACGAAACACAAAGTCCCTGAGGCGATGAAGCCCGTATTCGAAAGCATTTCAGAGAAAGCAGGTGCCTTCTCTGAAAAACACTTGAATCCTGAATATACTTTCCTGATCCATAAAGCGATTTCTGCATTATGTAGAAAAAGGCCATCACCGCTTTTGAAGGGAAAACATGAAGTATGGGCTGCCGGTGTAATTCATGCTCTTGGTATGGTCAATTTTCTTTTTGATAAAACTCAGAAGCCACATTGTAAGCCGTCAGATATATGGGGGTATTTCGGTGTTGGTGAAAGTACTGTTCAGGGGAAATCAAAACAGATCAGGGAAACTCTTAAAATGGGACATTGGTCAGTTGAATGGATGCTTACAAGTAGAATTGATGACAGCCCAATGGTATGGATGGTTAGCGTCAATGGTTTAATTGTTGATGTTCGTGATTTACCAGTTGAGCTTCAGGAGGAGGCTGTAAAAGCCGGGCTGATCCCATATATGCCAAAAAGCAAGCAAGTTTAAAGCCTACTCATGATTTCTACGTCATGACCAATATAATTCAGTTGGGCGAAAATCAAGCAGGTTAATCCTATGAATGAATTCTTGGGAAAGTGGGAAATAATTGAAATGGAGCAGTGGGATCAAGATTACGTTGATCTTGAAGAGCCTGGTTTTATCCGGTTTGATAAAGATTATTCGGGAGGTTTTGTATTCGGCACAGTCAATGGGACCATCGACTACAGGTACTCAAAAGACTTGCCACCTAAAGTGGAGTTCTCGTGGGACGGAAGTAGTGAATATGATCCCGTAAGTGGACGTGGCTGGGCGGTGCTGGAAGAAAACAATGATTTATATGGCATGCTTTATATTCATGATGGTGATGAATCGTGGTTTAAAGCTAAAAGAATGTAATAAGGAGATGTGATATTTTTTAAGCTAATTTGGAAAGTTCTCCTGTCCATGGTTATCCTTTCCATATTAACAGCTTGTAGCCAAGGCCTTTTTATGAAGCCGGATTTCGATCAGTGTGATGGCCGGCTGCCGCCCGGGCAGCTTGCATGGACGTTACCGGGTTAAGCTTCCAAGATTAAACTGATCATCGACACGGAGGATGGGCAATGGAAAGGTTTTTCGAACGACGGGGAGTGATCGTGCTGTTTGCGCTGGTGGCGTGCCTTTTCCTGGTGCAAGGCGCATGGGCGCACCACGGCTGGGGCTGGGCGACCGACGAGCAGTTCGAGCTGACGGGCACCATTATCGAGGTGCGGCTGGGCAACCTCCACGGCGAGGTCACGCTGGAGGTGGGCGGTGAGCGCTGGGTCGTCGAAGTGGGGCAGCCGTGGCGGGATGAACGAGCGGGGCCGAGCGCGGAGCAGCTCGGCGTGGGGCAGGTGGGGGCATTTCGCTGGCCGCCTGGCTGACGGCCCTGACCCTGGGGCGCCTCGTCGGCTACTTCTGAGCTGTCCGGGCGCCCATGGTGGAACACGGGATGCACATCTGAACGGTGCCGTCTCTTACATAGATAAGGAAACAGGATGCCCAATACCCTTTTGAACTTGAAGATGGCCACGGCGGCGCGGGCCGGCCTGATTGGCCTGGTCGGGCTCGGCCTGGCGGCGTGCCAGGGCGGCAACAGCGCCAGCAGCGCACAGCCGGCCCCGCCCGCTGCCTCGCCACACCGGCTTGCCGCCGATAAAGCGTCCGATCCGGGCGTTATCCGGTTCAGGGTCAACCCGTCGGGCGTCGGGGCCTATTACGGCTGGCAGATGCAGGTAACAAAGGCCGCGCGCAACCAGGGATTCAACCCCTTTATTACCGAGCCGCTTTCCGCCGGGGCGAGCAAGGAATATGCGCTGTGGCCGGACCGCTATGCGGTAAAGGTGTATCGCCTGGGCGAGCTGGAATTCAGCGACTGGGTCGAGGTGGTGCCGGGCGAAGTCACCCAGGTGTATGCGGATTACGGCCTGTTGTTCGACGATATCCTGATCAGCCGGGAGCCCGATCCGGCCCGGGCCAGCCCGGAGTCGGACACCCGCGCCTGGCGAACCCCCGTCTCGGCCAGCTATGGCCCCGCAGTGCTCTTTGCCCACAACGGCTACCGGGCCGACTATAGCGGCCCGCAAAACAACGGCGAGCGGGTCGGCGCCGGCCGGGTCCAGATCCGCCGGCACGGGCAACCCTTTGCCGAGATCGCCCAAGCCATGGTGGCCGGCGACAGGATCACCGGCAAAACCCGCTACGCCGATGGCCGCGAGGTGGATGGCGACTACCTCATCCACAGCCACCAGATTGAGCCGGGCAGCACCACCACCTGGCCCGACGGCACCCGCTTTGCCGGCCGCTACCGGGCCTTTGAGCCGCAGCAGGGCGAATTGCGCATGACCGACGGCAACGTCTGGCGGGGGCCGGTCAGCGAGCGCAAACCGGCCGGCCAGGGGCGCCTGACCTGGTGGCAAGGCGGCTGGATGGACCTGCCCGACGGGGCGGCCTTTCCCCACCAGACCGGTACCTTCAGCTGCGGCGGCGAAACGGTGCCGGCGGGCGAATGCTATTACTACGGCGGTAAAAAACTCGCCGGCGCCGAAGCCCTGGCCGGCCTGATGGAGCGCGATCGCCAGCTGGCCGCCGACCGCCGGCGCGAGGCGCAGAGCGGGCCGCCTGCCGCGCCGGTGGCAGAGCCAGCCGGTTGCCGCGCGGCCAGCGGCACGTTCCGCGACAGCACCGGCAACAACCGGCTGGAGCTGGATTCGCCCGGCGAAGGGCAGGGCCGCCTGGTCAGCCTGTCGATGGAAGGGGCGGAGCAATACCGCTTTGAGATCGACTTCAGCTTTACCACTACCGCCGACAGCATCTCGGTCAGTTACGGCCAGGGAATGTACCGGCTGGCGTCCAGTGGCCAGGTATTGCAGCGCCTGAGCGTGCCCTCGGGCACCGTTTCCTGTCGCTACGATGGCACCCTGCTGGTGTTCGACGGTGTGGAATACCGCCGCTGATGCCGCCGGGTTGGGGAGAGCGACTTTCCGGGCGTATAATGCGGCCATTTTCATTGTTAATTTAGGCTGTTATGAAACTTATCCCGATCGACAAAACCCGTTACCGCCGCCACCTCAACCGGGTGTTTGTGGGCTGTTCCCTGACGCTGGCGGCCCTTAGCCTGGCCATTTCCCAGCTGCTTATCCGCGTTTTTCCCAGCCCCGACGGCAGCCACTTCCACTGGAACCTGCTGGGCGTGGTGTTTGGTGCCCTTATCCTGGGGGGCGGCCTGAGCCGGTTGCGCCACCATCCCTTTCTGACCGAAGTACTCTATGTGTGGGAGCTGAAACAACAGCTCAACAAGATCAGCCGCAAGCTGCGCCGCATTGAAGCCGCCGCCCGGCAGGGCGATCGCGACGCCATGCTGGCGCTGCAGTTCTGCTATGCCGGCTCGCGCCAGCTGTGGCAGCTGGACGACAACACCATTGTGATGGACGAGCTGTCGGCCAAGCAGGCCGAGCTCGACCAGCTGGCCGGGCGGCACGGCCTGGTGCTGCACGCGGACGACTACCATCCGCGCCTGCTCGAGCGGTTTTAACGCCGGCATGGAGCAGGCCATTGCGGGCTACCACCGGGATGAAGAAGGGCACTGGGTGGCCGAGCTGCGCTGCGGCCATTTTCAGCACGTGCGCCACCAGCCGCCCTTTATCAACCGGCCCTGGGTGACCTCCGCCGCCGGGCGGCAGGCCATGCTGGGGATGATGCTGAACTGCAAAAAATGCGACCGGGGCGAGCCTGCGGACCGCCTTGCCCCGGACCATCCTTCGCCCGAAGAAACCTAAGGCACGCACCGGGCGGCGTTGTTGCCGCCGGGTCGCTGTTTGTTTAAATAATCGCCAGTCGGCGCTTTTTGCATCCTTACTTCACCTTTTTGCAATTGCCAGCCTCCGCCACCCCGTCCAGAATAGTCGCATATGGAAACCGTGTCGGCAGGGGATGATGGCCTGTAACATCAGGGCGGTAGCGTGTCCAGCGGGCTCAAGGTGCCCGCATAGTGCTGGCCAAGCACATGGGTGTAGATTTGTGTGGTGCGGACATCGTTATGCCCAAGCAGCTCCTGTACTGTGCGGATATCCGCGCCCTGCTCCAACAGGTGAGTGGTAAAGGAATGGCGAAAGGTATGGCAACTTACCGGCTTTCCGATACCGGCAGCCACAACGGCCTGTTTAAGCGTCTTGCGGATGGCACTGTCGTGGAGATGGTGCCTGCACCAATAACCATGAAAGGGGTGGCGACAGATGCCGGAGGAAGGAAAGATAAACATCCAGCCCGGCTGGCGGTAGGCATTGGGGTATTTTTTGTGCAAAGCCCCGGGCAACGACGGCCCTATGCCTTGGGAGTTATCTTCACGCTGAATCGCCAAGGCTTTGCCAATTTCCTGCTGCAATGGAGCGGCCAATGAGCGGCTCAGCAAGGTAACCCTGTCTTTTTTGCCCTTGCCATCATGGATGGTAACTGAAAGATGGCTGAGATTGATGTCTTTTACCCTGAGCCGCAGGCACTCGCTGATCCTCAGCCCACAGCCGTAAAGCAGCTTAATGATCAACGCAGTTTTACCCTGCACATGTTGAAGGACTCGTTGAACTTCCTCCCTGGTCAGAACCGTGGGTAGATAACGCTGACGCGAGGTACGAACAAAATCCAGTTCACCCAGCGGCTTATGCAAAATCTGTTGATATAGGAACACCAAAGCGCAGAGCGCTTGCTTCTGGGTGTTAACGGCAACATGGCGATCATTGGCCAACCATGACAGAAAGCTTTTGACTTCTGCCACTCCCATGTTGTCGGGATGCTGTTTGCGATGGAAAAGTATGTAGCCCTTTATCCAGTAGAGATAGCTTTTCTCGGTACGCAGGCTGTATTGCCGCAATCTGAGCTCTTGACGGATCTGCTCAATAAAAGGAGACTGTGCCATATGAACCTCTTTGCTGTATGTATATACAGTTATAATAGACGGCAACGGCTGTTCTGGCACACCTTCACTCATCGGATCTCTCGGTTGGCAGTAGGAGTAGAGATATGATTTTTTATTATTCAATAAGTTACGAACAACTCTCAAAAACATCCGTGCCCGAAGTAGGCGGTTATCGAGAATGCGTGTTCTACACTTTCAAGAAAAACGTGATTTTGGGAAAGTTTTAGTGAAATTAGAATGTTATCATCGCTTTTTGATCTGTGTGAATGCAGGTTATCAAGCCAGGGCAATATACAATTGTTAAACATCATGAGGGAAGCGGTGATCGCCGAAGTATCGACTCAACTATCAGAGGTAGTTGGCGTCATCGAGCGCCATCTCGAACCGACGTTGCTGGCCGTACATTTGTACGGCTCCGCAGTGGATGGCGGCCTGAAGCCACACAGTGATATTGATTTGCTGGTTACGGTGACCGTAAGGCTTGATGAAACAACGCGGCGAGCTTTGATCAACGACCTTTTGGAAACTTCGGCTTCCCCTGGAGAGAGCGAGATTCTCCGCGCTGTAGAAGTCACCATTGTTGTGCACGACGACATCATTCCGTGGCGTTATCCAGCTAAGCGCGAACTGCAATTTGGAGAATGGCAGCGCAATGACATTCTTGCAGGTATCTTCGAGCCAGCCACGATCGACATTGATCTGGCTATCTTGCTGACAAAAGCAAGAGAACATAGCGTTGCCTTGGTAGGTCCAGCGGCGGAGGAACTCTTTGATCCGGTTCCTGAACAGGATCTATTTGAGGCGCTAAATGAAACCTTAACGCTATGGAACTCGCCGCCCGACTGGGCTGGCGATGAGCGAAATGTAGTGCTTACGTTGTCCCGCATTTGGTACAGCGCAGTAACCGGCAAAATCGCGCCGAAGGATGTCGCTGCCGACTGGGCAATGGAGCGCCTGCCGGCCCAGTATCAGCCCGTCATACTTGAAGCTAGACAGGCTTATCTTGGACAAGAAGAAGATCGCTTGGCCTCGCGCGCAGATCAGTTGGAAAAATTTGTTCACTACGTGAAAGGCGAGATCACCAAGGTAGTCGGCAAATAATGTCTAACAATTCGTTCAAGCCGACGCCGCTTCGCGGCGCGGCTTAACTCAAGCGTTAAAAAGGCAAAGTAGTTACCTATGTGCAAATGTGAAAGTTTTGGCATCTTAGTTGAAATCTCGAACTCTTATAGTGAGTTCACAAATAACTTGGAGCCAATTTCATATGGTAACTGGGTAAAATTAATGAAATGCTCCAAGTGCAGCCAGCTATGGGTTGTTGAGGAGTGGGATAAGTATCAGTCTATCCACGCTGTAAAAATTGGCAGCGAGTTGAATTGGGAAAGTTTTGACTATAGCTCCCAAATAAAGGAAAAAATGATTGAAAATCGTGGTGGTTTAGGTACATCGAGATGCCTGCATGTTGGTTGCTCAAATATGCAAGTAAAAACTAGCGCCTATTGCATTCAACATCTTTATGCATCTGGTGCGCGTGCCTAGGTAGAAAAAAGCATTTTATTAATGTCTATAGTCGTAATTAATTTTTAACAAGGCATTGCACCTGACGAATTGTAAGTAGCGCTTTTGCAATATCGCTGCGCGAAGTTTATCGCAACGCGCTACTTACAATCCGCAGGTGAACGCAACGTTAGATTTTCAGGAGGCTGAGTGGAATTAGCTGAACAAGCGGAAAAGCTGAATCGCTTGGTGGATGAGAGCCCGCAGGAAGCTATTCGTCAAGCGCTGGAGCTCTCCGGGAGTATCAACATTGATATGTTGAAAGCAGCCATTCTGGTGGACGCTGGAGGGTTACTGAAGGACTTTGATTCAGTCTTTAAAGGAGTTGAAATTTTTCGGCTTGTTGTCGGCAAGTGTAAAGAAAACTCGGAACTCAGTTATAACTTGGCGAATGGCCTGCACGCTCTTGCCTTGTCTACGAGGTACGAAGGGTATAGCTGGTATGGAATAACTGAAAAGTATCGATTAGAGGCACGCCAGCTCTACTACAAAGCAGCGAT
Source organism: Zobellella taiwanensis (assembly GCF_003012795.1). GTDB lineage: Bacteria > Pseudomonadota > Gammaproteobacteria > Enterobacterales > Aeromonadaceae > Oceanimonas > Oceanimonas taiwanensis. The sequence goes on along the minus strand of NZ_PXYH01000001.1, from coordinate 72,219 downwards.
TGATTCGGAAGCAACTCATGACACTCGGTCTCAGTCCTTTACTAATTTGGGTAATCTTCTTTGGTCCTCCTATCGCTGGGTAGAAGCATATGACTTTTATTCTCAAGCCTTAGAGGAAAACCCAGAAAACGGGGTCGCAAGCTCTGGCGCCTTAAAAATGCTCAGATATGCATTGAATCAAGGCTTGGGCGATCCCGGATTGGTGAAGTCAGAAATTGAACACCTTGCAGATCATGTTAAACAGAATATCGAAACAATATATTCATACTCTGGTGAGTATGGGGTAAACGGGATCACCGGCGAAATAACTGATATTCGTCCAGTCCAAAAAACAGAGCAAGTCGCTCATATTGATAGCTATGAGGGCTTCGTCGTAAAAAACAATCTGACGCTCTCGCCGACCATTCACTCCCACGCACATGGTTCTCAATACTGGGATAATATTAATATAGCGTCGGTAGTATCGACTACAGGATCAGGCGGGAGCGTTCCTGAGATTTTTGCGATGGTCAACGTCCTAAAATCTGAGTACATCCTGGCAAGGCAATTACTCTTCGACGCATGCCACGAGCGCTTCAAAGAAACTGGTAATTATAATGACACTCTCGATTATGCTTGCTACGGAGTAAATCAGTCAGCTTTGGCTTTGGCCCAACGTAGTGCTTTGGACATCCTTGATAAAATCGCGGTGGCTTCACTGTCTTACTTGGGGATCGATGGCGCCAAGGGCGCATCGATGAAGACTGCCTGGTTTAAGAAAGTTAAGAAGGGCCAAAAATCGAGAGAGTTGGCTCCAGTGATTGAAGAAGAGGTTGAGAAAGGCAATACCGCACTTCTGGCAATGACTGAAATTTCTAGAGATTTATCGAATGAACAGGGTTTTTTGGCAATAAAACAGAGCTCGAGAAATTCCTCAACACATCGATTTACAGTGCTCCACGACATGGGGTTGCCACATGAGAATGGCGAGACAGGTTGTGTTGAACACTACCGTTTTCAAGAGTTTGCACGCGAGTCTCTCCAAACTCTCAAGCTGGCTAGGGCTGGGGTGGTTTATTTCGTGCAAATGGTCCTAATTAGAGAAAGACGGCTCTCCGGGGAGAGAGACGGTGTTTCTTTACCACTATTCGTGCCCTCTCATGAGTATATCCGTGGGCGCGAGGAGTGAAAATCTAACAAGTGGCTGTTGGCGGACGCACCTACGCTGCGCTCCGGCGCGCCGCAAAGCCAAGCGTTATATACTCGCGAGGGAACAGAGTTGAAATTACGCAAGGGAAAAACAAAATCAATTCTTGATGCCTCGATAGACTCTGCGCTTTTAGCTGTTGAAATATATAACAAGCCAAGAACTACTTTTCGTAGTGAAGGCTTTATCACCATGATGATAATGGCATGGACACGGCTATTCCATGCTCATTTCAACTCAACAATTGGCGACCGCTATTACTACAAGAAGAAAAACAAACGCTATGAAATTGTTGACGGCGAGAAAAAGGCATGGGAGCTATCAACTTGTATAAAGGAATATGGAAAGCTTTCGTCCGGGGTAGAGTCAAATCTAAACTTCTTTATCAAGCTTAGAAATAAAATTGAACATCGGCACATTGAGAAAAGAGAAGTTGACACTCTAATCTTCGGCGAGTGCCAGTCACTATTATTCAACTACGAAAGCCAATTGATAGATTTCTTTGGAGACTCTTACTCGATAAACGAGGCGCTTGTGTACAGTCTTCAATTCTCGCAAATTCGAACAAGGCAGCAAGACAAAGCAAACCGCTCTGCCCTGTCAAAGGATCTAGCCGACATAGTTTCTTTTGTGGAAAAGTACCGAAACACATTAAATGATGACACTTACAACTCGCCAGAATACAGCATAAAGTTAATCCAGATACCAAAAATAACAAACACCAATAGAGCAGATGCAGCGGTAGAGTTCGTAAGGTGGGACGCTCTAAACGATGAAGACAAAGCGGCATATGAGCAGCTAACCGTAATAATAAAAGATAAAACCGTTAGAATTGAAGCAGCAAACGTAGGAAGGCTAAAGCCATCAGAGGTTGTGAAGAAGGTAAACGAAGGTTTAGCCGGCAGAAGAATAACGCAGAACCTGCATGCTACGTTATACAAAATATTCCAAATCAGACCACCAAACGGCGCTGAAGACCCATTCGACACTAATGCAGAGTTTTGTCTTTATGACGAAACACATAACGACTATGTATATCAAGACGCATGGGTTCATTTTTTAATTCACTTCATGCAAGCAGGTGCACTCGATGCGGCCGCATTAAGAGAAATAGAGCGTAGCGGTGAAAAACTTAATATTGAGCAGTATCGTATATAACAACTGGTTCAAACCGTTCGCTTCGCTCACTGGGACGGGCTAAAGCCCGCCCCTTAACCAAACGTTAGCACTACAAGGAGCCTTTCTCAGTGCAATTTGAATACATTGAAAAACAGCTAGAACTGATCCCGAAGATTCTGAAAATTGCGTTGCAATTTGGCATAGGGATTGGTGCTCTAATCATTCTTATATATTGTGGTGGGGTAGGTTATTACCCATCAGGACTAACCGTCGGAGATGGTATTCTTTTCGTTGCCGTTGCATTAAGCTTTGGGTTTTCTTACTCAATTGTTGTGTTCTTTCTATTTTGTACCGCAATAGTTCTGACTCCTTTCTGGAGAGTGTTGCAGGTGATTATTGTCCATGCACATAAATTATGGTTAAAAATCAACAAGCGATCTGGTGAAGCAGAAAATTTGAAGTTTCCACCTTTGACGTCAGAACAGCTTGGTGTAGCTATAATAGGCATTATTGGTGTGGTGTTTATTCTAATGAGCTTCTTTAAAGACTTTGAGCTATTTATTGGTCTGGCCTCATCTGTCGCATTGATGGCTTTTTGCTACTTATTGCTAAATTCTGTATCTGTAAAAAAGGAAGATACTGAGGTCCAGAAAAAAGCAAAGAAAAAAGTAAAGTTAGCATTCATATTTTCAATTTACCTTATTCCCTTAGTGGTCGGTCGATTTCAAGGTAATGTTCTAGACCAAACTATGCGACTTATAGGGGTAAGAACTGATAATGCGGTGGTACAGTTTCAAAAAGACTATAAGTCCTTTGTTGAGTCATCCTTAGACATAAAAGACAGAAACCTTTATGAAGCAAAAGTATTGTTTAACGGGTTTGGCACTAGCAGCGTATTAGAAATAGAAGGAAAAATATTTGTTGTACCAAATTCACAGTACTTTCTTCGTTACGATTAAAGTGCGCTAACAAGGCCATCAAAAATCGCGCTTTCATCGCTGGACTCGCAACAAGTTGCTGGCCTTTTATGGCGACGTTAGGAGTTACCGAACACGTGAACTTTTTAATCACACCGCCTTCGTCTCATTTTGATGGCGGTATAGGTATTACAGCCTGCAACTTCAAAAATGCTGCGGAAACTTTGAAGGAACATAGTTCGTCTCTAGATGACGTGCTACCTCTCTGTTACCTCTATCGTCATACCGTGGAGCTTTTTCTAAAATCTGTAACTTTTATACTGCATAAAAAATACGCAATCGAGTTCGGGGGTGAATTCTCCCTTGATCGACCTGGAATAAAGGTGCGCGATCGATGGGTAGCTATGGAGAATACTCATAATTTATCGGATCTTTATGTGTACTTTGAAGCGCTTTTTGATCAGTGCAGGGAGCTTCTACCTTCAACAACGAGGTGGGATCTGCCAGGAGATATAAAGCAAAAGATCAACTTGGTCAGCGGAACTGATCCTAAGAGCACTTTTTTCAGATACCCAAAATCTGGCAGTGAACAACAAGATAAAAAGAAAACGAAGATTCAAAAAACCGACTTAGACAAAGCGTTCGCCAACCCTGATAAACCTGCAAGACTGGTCGTTATGCTTGATAATAACGACAATTTAATAGAGTCATACGACTTAGATGCCGACACTTTAGGTAAGGTCCAAAGTGCGCTGTATGATCTTTGCGATTTCTTCTATGGGATTCATGCAGCCTTCAGATATGAGTTGACCAATGGCTCCTAACCAATAGCTGTTGTCGGACAATTTTCCACCGCTTCGCGGCTCCAAAATTGCCGCAAAGCTTGGCGTTATGCTCTTAAGAACCAGGAATACCAATGTCAAAACTTAATGTAGATCAGAAGGCCATCATCGACCTGCTTTCAGACAAGAAAGCTGATTTCCTTATTCCAGACTATCAACGGCCTTATGCCTGGAACGAAGAGCAATGCCAAACGCTGTGGGATGATATATTTTTATTTTCATTCCCCGATAATAACTACGAAGCTTTCGACGACAATGAAGAATATTTCCTCGGATCAATCGTTACTTATAAAAATGAATCTGGGAAATCAGAAGTCATTGACGGCCAGCAAAGATTGACCACGCTAATGCTTATTTTGCGAGCCTTCTATGACAAGTTCGAGAACATGAAGGACAAGAACTCAATACTCACTCGTGATCGTATTGAGAAATGTATCTGGAAAACGGATACCTTCGGAACAGCAGATAAAAATACTCTTAAAATTGATTCAGAAGTTGCCACGGACAATGACAAAGATGAATTTCTTGAGCTATTGCGCACTGGAATAGTTAAGCAAGGTAGTAAGAGTCAATATGTCCTTAATTATCAATTTTTCCAGAAAAAAATCGATGAATTCCTACAGGAATTCCCTAGCTTTTTTCCGTACTTACCAGCGCGAATTTTAAGCAACTGCATCCTTCTGCCTATTGAAGCGGAATCTCAAGATACCGCGCTACGTATTTTTTCGACGTTAAATGACCGTGGTTTGCCATTGTCAGACGCGGATATATTCAAAGCACAATTCTACAAATACTACGGCTCATCTGGAAATAAAGATGAGTTCATTGCCGAATGGAAAAAACTTGAAGAGATAACCAGCTCTGTATTCAATCCAATCAGCGGCACTCCAATGGATGAATTATTCGCTCGCTACATGTACTTTTTGCGTGCGAAAGAAGGGAACAAGAGCTCAACAACAGAAGCTCTACGTAAATTTTATGAGCGCAACAAGTATCAGTATCTAAAACGCCCTAATACAATCGAAGAACTAAAGTCTCTCGCCTTGTTTTGGGAGAGCGTATCAGATCAAGACAAAACCCGATTCTCTGAAGGTGCTCTTAAAAAACTTTTTGTCTTAAATTATGCGCCCAATGGCATGTGGCAACACATAACATCAGTCTATTTTTTGCAACACAAAACTAATGATGGAATACTAAGTGATGCAGAGTTCTGTAAGTTTCTCGATAGAATAACTGCTTTTATTTTCGCCTATGCCATTACGAATCCTGGTGTAAACGCTTTGCGCACGCCCGTATACGACGAGATGGTTAACCTTGTAAGTGGTGGTGAGGTTAAATTCTCGAAATACAAATTCAACAATAAGCAAGCACGAACATCTTTTGAGAATTATGTGTTCACAAACCAAAGGAATGCAACTCGCTCCATGATTACTTGGTACGCCTACACTTTTTCAGAACAGACGCTTCTCGGATTGAATGAAGTATTCCATTTAGAGCACATTTACCCCAAAAAGCGCCAAGAAATGGAAGGCGGTCTTAAGGTTGAGGGCAATATCGACTCGCTTGGCAACAAAATACTACTAGAAAGCGCCATCAACATTAAAGCATCAGACTACCGATTTGATGATAAGAAGAGAATCTATAGTGGGGAGCAGAGACGCGGTAATTACAAAGAGCCTAGCAAAGTTGCCGAAATAGCTGACCTCATTGCTTACAACGAATTTGGAGAACAACAGATAATTGAGCGCAATAGGAAAATCCTAGACAGATTCTTTGATTTTCTGCATGCCGAAGAATTAATAGCATAAAAAGCGCATAACAAAGTGCTGCCCACGGATAAATTACTCGCTGCGCTCGCAATTTACCGGTGAGCACGGCGTTATGTGTTGCCGGGAAATTGGCATGGAAGTAATAATTGGACAGTCTGCTGAGATCATAGAAAGGGATCAGGCTATTCGCTATCAGGTATCCACAGTAGAGCAAAATATTCCGAATGAGCTGGATTTTGACGGCTTAGATCCATGCTGCAGAACATGCCCTTGTTAGAAGATGGCTGGAGAGCATCAACTAATAGAAATGCGCCACCAATTAGTACGCACATAACAAATTAGATATTGATAACAACACGGAGAATAAAGATGGAGAAATTCCTTAGTGCATGGCGTCCCCGGGTGCTGAGCCTGGTGCGGGCGGTATCCGCCTTTCTGTTTATGCAGCACGGTGGGCAGAAGCTGTTCGGCTTTCCCGCCGCCCAGCGGGGTGAGTTTGATCTGTTCTCGCTTTCCGGCGTGGCCGGGGTGCTGGAGCTGTTCGGCGGCGCCCTGCTGCTGGTGGGCCTGTTCACCCGGCCGGTGGCCTTCGTGCTCTCGGGGCTGATGGCCTTCGCCTACTTTATCGCCCACGCCCCGCGGGATTTCTGGCCGCTGAACAACGGCGGCGAGCTGGCCATTATGTTCTGCTTCACCTTCTTCTACTTTGTGTTCGCCGGTGGCGGCAGCTGGAGTCTGGACCGCCTGCGCGGCCGGCGCTAGTGCCGCTGTTTTAGGCCGGGCGTGCCATGCCCGGTTTTCTTGCTATCGGTTGAGTACCCATGTTGTCGCTGTTTTTTAAATGCCTGCTCGGCGCCCTGGCGGTGTTGCTGATTGCGCTGCTGTCCAAAAGCAGGAGTTTTTTCATCTCCGGCCTGGTGCCGCTGTTTCCCACCTTTGCGCTGATTGCCCACTACATGGTCGGCACCGAGCGTACCCTGGCCGATCTCCGGGTTACCGCCCTGTTCGGGCTCTATTCGCTGCTGCCCTATGCCGCCTACCTGCTGGCGGTGTACTGGCTGAGTTACCGCTTCGGGCTGGTGGCCACCCTGGGCTTCGCCACCCTTGTCTGGCTGCTGTGCGCGGCCCTGCTGCTGCTGGCCTGGGTGCGTTTTTATCCGGCCGCCACCTAGCGGTTGGCTACACTGGGAGCATTCCCCGGGCCGTTCAGGAAGGTAACGCATTGAATCATTCCCACTGGCAATTGATCCCGCACCAGCAGTTTTGCTGCCCCGCGCCTCCCGCCAGCACCCGTTTGCGGCAGGGCTGGCACCGCTTGCTCCGGCTGCTGGGGCTGGGGGAGGAAGCGCCTCCCGAGCGCCAGGATCCACTGCCCGATTACCGGGGGTTCGACCGGGCCCCGGCGGTGGCGGCCATGGACCGCTTTTTCGACGACTGGCCCGAACCCGGCGACGGCTCGGTATGGTTTTTGCTCGACCCGCCCTACAGCGGCAGCGCCGCCATTGCCCGGGACTGGGCCCGCCAACGGGGCTGGGCGCGGCTGTCGCCGCCCTTGGCGACGGAGCTGGAGGCGGCCGATCTGCCCGGCTGGTGGCGCCGCCAGGGGGTGTCCGGCCCCTGGCTGGTGGACGACCTGGCCCGTTACCTGTTGCGCACCACAGGGGGCATGGGTTTTTTACGCGCCTTGATGGTCTGGCTGCTGCAGGCAAAAGATCATGGTCCCGGCCTGGTGGTGTGCGACAGCTGGCTGCTCGGCTTTATCGACCATGGCCTGGGACTGGCGCCGCCCCGGCTGTGCCGTTTTGCCCCGGCAACCCCCGGGCTGCTGCGCCAGCTCGGCATTCGCGGCGACGACAGGGCGCTGGCCCGGCTCGCCGCCCGCGCCCGGGGCAATGTGGGCCTGGCTCTGGCCATTCAGGCGGCGGAGCAGGACAGCGAACAGAGCCTGCCCGAGCCGCCCGCCAATGCCGACGATCTTACCGCCTTTGTGCTGCACGCCCTGTTGCTGCACCGGGGCTTGTTGCCGGATGAGGTACGGCAGGTGCTGCCGGGCTTTGCCGGCGAGCGGCTGGCCTGCTGCCTGTTGCGCCTGGAGCAGGGCGGCCTGGTGCAGCAACGCCAGGGGCGCTGGCGGGTGAGGGTGTTCGCCTATCCGGCGGTGCGGGAGTTTCTGGCCGCGCGCGACATGTGCCTGGATTCGGACTGAGGAGGACGCATGGATACGGAAAACCTCGTCGGCCTGTTCCGGACCATCACTCCCCTGGTGCTGGCCGAGGCGGCGGCGGTTATCCTGGCCGCAGCCCTGCTGGCCTGGCTGGTGCAGCGGCTGCTGCCCTGGCTTGCCGGACGGCTGCACAGCAGCCGGCGCCTCTTTGTGCTGGCGCTGATCCCGACCCTGCGCATCCTGATCATGGCCGCCGCCCTGGCCTGGCTGGTGCCGCTGGTGATCGAACCCTCCCTGCGCAATATGATCGCCATCCTGGGGGCGGCGGGCCTGGCCATCGGCTTTGCCCTCAAGGATTACGTCAGCAGCCTGCTGGCAGGGGTGGTGGCGGCCTACGAACTGCCCTACCGGCCCGGCGACTGGATAACGGTGGACGGCAGCTACGGCGAGGTGCGCCACATCGGATTGCGGGCGGTGAGCATCGTCACTCCCGACGATACCGTGGTGGTGATCCCCCACCTCAAGCTGTGGAGCGGGCTTATCCACAATGCCAACAACGGCGGCGCCAGCCTGATGTGCGTGGTGAGCTTTTACCTGGCGCCCGAGCACGATGCCCAGCGGGTGCGCCGGCTGCTGGAGGACGTGGCCCTGTCCAGCCCCTATCTCAAGCTGGCCCGGCCGGTCAGCGTGGTGCTCGACGAGCACCCCTGGGGCACCCATTACCGGATCAAGGCCTATCCGGTGGATCCGCGCCAGCAATTCCAGTTTGTGTCCGATCTCACCGCCCGGGGCAAGGCGGCGCTGCTGGCGCTGCCGGTGGCCTTTGCCAAGGTGGAGGCCATGAGCGACGGCGCCGGTCCGGCGGGCTGAGCCTTGGGCCTGGCGGCTTTTTCGCCAACAGGGCAGGCGACCCTTATCGTCGCCCCCATTCGGCACTATCATGGGCCCGAGCAGGGACACAAGGAATTCACATGCATAACAACGACAACCTCGCCCCCGGCCTGATGGTGGTGCACGGCAACCAGCTGGAGGCATTGCGCGAGCTGGCGGTGACCTGGATGCGGCGCCATCCGCTGGCGCCGCTCGAGAACGAGGTGATCCTGGTGCAGAGCAACGGCATCGCCCAGTGGCTCAAGCTGGCCCTGGCCGAGCACCGCAGCGGCGGCATCGCCGCCGCCGTGCAGGTGGAGCTGCCGGCGCGCTTTTTGTGGACGAGCTACCGGGCCGTGCTCGGCAGCGACAGCATTCCCCGCCAGTCGCCGCTGGACAAGGCGCCGCTCACCTGGCGGCTGATGCGGCTGTTGCCGGGGCTCTTGGCCGAGGCCGAGTTCGCGCCCCTGCACCGCTTTTTGCAAGACGACGCCGACGACCGCAAGCGCTACCAGCTGGCCGAGCGGCTGGCGGACCTGTTCGATCAGTACCAGGTCTACCGGGCCGACTGGCTGGCCGCCTGGGCCGAGGGGCGGGACGAGATAGTCAGCCTGCGCCGGGGCCGGGTGGCCCTGGATCCGGCGGTGCGCTGGCAGCCGGCCCTGTGGCGGGCGCTGCTCGCGGACGTGGGCGAGCGGGAACTGGCCGGCAGCCGGGCCGGGGTGCATCCGCGCTTCGTGGCCGAGCTGCGCGCCGCCGGGCGCCGTCCGGCCGGGCTGCCGCGCCGGGTGGTGGTGTTCGGCATCTCCTCGCTGCCGGCCCAGACCCTGGAGGCCCTGGCCGCCATGGCCCGCTTCAGCCAGGTGCTGCTGTGCGTGCACAACCCCTGCCAGCACCACTGGGGCGACATAGTGCCGGACCAGGATTTGCTGCGCCACCAGTACCGCCGCCACGCCCGCAAGGGCGGCCTGGCCCCGGGCCTGGACCAGGCCGAGCTGCACCAGCACGCCCATCCGCTGCTGGCGGCCTGGGGCAAGCAGGGGCGGGACTACATCAACCTGCTCGACAGCCTGGACGATCCCGGCCAGTACCAGGCGCGTTTCGACGCCCTGGGCGAGCGCATCGACCTGTTCAGCCCGGGCGACAGCGATCACCTGCTGGGCCAGTTGCAGGACGACATCCTCAACCTGCGCCCGCCGGCGGAAAGCCGCGACCACTGGCCGCCGCTCGAACGCCACCAGCTGAGCGTGCACTTCCACATCGCCCACAGCGCCCAGCGGGAGCTGGAGATACTGCACGACCAGCTGCTGGCGCGCTTTGCCGAGAACGAGACCCTGCGCCCGCGGGACATCATCGTCATGGTGCCCGACATCAACCTGTATGCGCCCCATATCCAGGCGGTGTTCGGCCAGTACGGCCGGGACGATGACCGCTTCATCCCCTTCACCCTGGCGGATCAGGGCAGCCGGGGCCGGGAGCCGCTGCTGATCGCCCTGGAGCACCTGCTGTGCCTGCCCGAGAGCCGGCTGCCGGTGAGCGAGGTGCTGGACCTGCTGGACGTGGCCGCCCTGCGCCGGCGCTTCGGCATCGAGGAGGCGGATCTGCCGGTGCTGCACCGCTGGATAGAGGGGGCGGGCATCCGCTGGGGGCTGGACGCCCGCCGCCGGGCCGCCCTGGGCCTGCCGGCGCTGGAGCAGAACAGCTGGCGCTTCGGCCTGCGCCGCATGCTGCTGGGCTACGCCGTGGGGGCGGGGGAGCCCTGGGCCGAGATCGAGCCCTACGACGAAATCGGCGGCCTGGACGCGGCCGTCATCGGCCCCTTGGCGGGCCTGCTCGACGCCATCGACGCCCTGCACGACCAACTGGCCGAGAGCGTGCCGGCCGACGACTGGACGGCGCGGCTGCAGGGGCTGCTGGCGCGCTTCTTCCTGGCCGAGGGCGAGCAGGAGCAGGCGCTGCTGAACGGGCTCACCGAGTCCCTGGAGCAGTGGCAGGCGCTGTGCGCCGAGGTGGCGCTGGCCGAGCCGCTGCCGCTCACCGTGGTGCGCGAGGCCTGGCTGGGGGCCCTGGAGCAGGGCCGGCTCAGCCAGCGCTTCCTGGCCGGGGCGGTGAACTTCTGCACCCTGATGCCGATGCGCGCCATTCCCTTCCGCCAGGTGTGCCTGCTCGGCATGAACGACGGCGACTACCCGCGCAGCGTCACCCCGCTGGACTTCGATCTGATGGCCGGGGACTACCGGCCCGGCGACCGCTCCCGGCGGGAGGACGACCGCTACCTGATGCTGGAGGCGCTGCTCTCGGCCCGGGACCGGCTCTATATCAGCTGGGTGGGGCGCAGCATCCGCGACAACGGCGAGCGCCCGCCCTCGGTGCTGGTGGGCCAGCTTAGGGATCTGCTGGGCCAGTGGCGGCTGGCCGACGGCGGCGAGCTGCTCTCCGCCATCACCACCGAGCACCCGCTGCAGCCCTTCAGCCGGCGCTATTTCAGTGGCGAGGGGCTGGTCAGCTACGCCCGGGAGTGGGCCGCCCGGGACAGGGCCCCCGAAGCCGAGGGCCCCCTGCCGCCCTGGCAACCCGAGGAGCCGGTCTCCCCGGAGCAGTTGCAGCAGTTTTTGCGCCAGCCGGTGGCGAGCTTTTTTTCCCGCCGGCTCAAGGTGGTGCTGGATGACATCGCCGCCGTCCGGCTGGACGAGGAGCCCTTCGCCCTGGACGGCCTGGAGCGCTATGTGATCAAGCGCGAGCTGCTTGAGGCCGCCGCCGGCGCCGACGAGGCACAGCCGGCCCTGGCCCGGGCCGCGGCCCGGCTGCAGGGGCAGGGCCGGCTGCCGCTGGCGGGCTTTGGCGAGCGGCTGCGCGCCGAGGTGGAGGCGGCGCTGCCGGATCAGCTGGCCCGCCATCGGGCCTTGTGTCATGCCTGGCCCGAACCGCTGAACTCCCCCCTGCCGCTGGCCCTTGAGCACGGCGGCCTGCAACTGGAAGGCTGGCTCGGCGGCCTGCGCCGGCAGGGCGACAGGCTGGCGCTGATCGAACTGCAGCCCGGGGAGCTGCTCGGCAAGAGCGGGCCCAAATGGCATCGCACCCTGCGCGCCTTTGTCGCCCAGGCGGTGGCCTGCGCCTGCGGCATCGAGCTCTGGCTCTACCTGGTGGGGGAGGACGCCACCCTGCACGGCGCGCCCCTTGCGCGGGACACCGCGCGGCAGCTGGTGCAAGGCTGGCTGGAGGCGCTGCAGGCGGGCATGACGGCGCCCCTGCCGGTGGCGCTCAAGACTGCCATGGCCTGGCTCGGCCAGGAGGACGAGGGCAAGGCCGCACAGGCCGCCCGCAAGGCCTACGAGGGCGACGGCTTCGGCCCCGGTGGCGAGCGCGCCGAGAGCGGCGCCCTGGCCCGCCAGTATCCCGACTTCGACGCCCTCACCACCGACGGCCATTTCGCCGCCTGGTGCGAGCGGCTCTACCGGCCATTGCTCGAGCATGGCCCGCAACCGGAACCGCAGGAGGCCTCATCATGACGGCACCGCGCCCCCTGGCGCTGACCTTTCCGCTGCACGGCAGCCGGCTGATCGAAGCCAGCGCCGGCACCGGCAAGACCTTTACCATCTCGGCCCTGTACCTGCGGCTGGTGCTGGGCCATGGCGGCGAGCTGGGCTTTGCCCGCGAGCTGCTGCCGCCGGAGATCCTGGTGGTGACCTTCACCGACGCCGCCACCAAGGAGCTCAAGGATCGCATCCGCGCCCGCCTGGTGGAGGCGGCGGCGGTGTTCCGCGGCGAGCGCGAGGGCGACGCCCTGCTCGACACCCTGAAGGCCGACTTCGCACCCGATCGCTGGACCGCCTGCGCCCACCGGCTCGACATCGCCGCCCAGTGGATGGACGAGGCGGCGGTGTCCACCATTCACGGCTGGTGCCAGCGCATGCTGCGCGAGCACGCCTTCGACAGCGGCAGCCCCTTTACCCAGACCCTGGAAACGGATCACGGCGAGCTGCTGGCCGAGGTGGCGCGGGATTACTGGCGCCGCCAGTGCTACCCCCTGGACGGCGACGCCCTCGACTGGGTGATGGCGAACTGGCAGACCCCGGACCGGCTGCTGCGCCAGCTGCGCCCCCTGCTGGGGGAGCAGGATGAGGCCGGCGGCGAGCTGGGCGCCCTACTGGAAGGCGCCTTAAGCGAACGCGAGCGGGCGCTGGCCGAACTCAAGGCGCCCTGGCCGGTCTGGGCCGATGAGCTGGAGTTGCTGCTGGACAAGGCGGTAGCCGACAAGGCGGTGGACGGGCGCAAGCTGCAGGCCCGCTACTACAAGCCCTGGCTTGACAAGCTCAGGGCCTGGGCCGGCTCGGGCGAGGCCGCCCTTGAGCTGGGCACCGGCTTCACCCGCCTCACCCCGGACGGCCTGGCCGAGGCCTGGAAGCAGGGCTCGCCGCCCGACCACCCGGGCCTGGCGGCCATGGCCGGGCTGGCGGTGGCCCTGGCCGGCCTGCCCGGTCCCGCCGAGCCGGCCCTGCGCCATGCCGCCGCCTGGGTGCGCCGCCGCTTCGAGGCGGAAAAGCGCCGCCGGGCCGAGATGGGCTTCGACGACATGCTGACCCGGCTGGATCAGGCCCTGGCGGGGGAGAACGGCCCGCGCCTGGCCGAGGTGATCCGCCGCCAGTTTCCGGTGGCGCTGATCGACGAATTCCAGGACACGGACCCGCTCCAGTACCGCATCTTCGACGCCATCTACCGGGTGGCCGACAACGGCGCCGACCGGGGCCTGTTCATGATCGGCGATCCCAAGCAGGCCATCTACGCCTTTCGCGGCGCCGACATCCATACCTACCTGGCGGCGCGCGCCGCCACCGAGGGCCGGCACTACAGCCTGGACACCAACTTCCGCTCCTCCGAGGCCATGGTGGACGCGGTCAACCGGCTGTTCGAACGGGCCGAGCAGCATCCTGAGGGCGCCTTCCTGTTCCGCCGGGGCGGGCAAAACCCGCTGCCCTTCGTGCCGGTCGCGGCCCGGGGCCGGCAGGAGCGCTGGCAGTGCGGCGGCGAGGTCCAGCCTGCCCTGACCCTGTGGCAGCTCGACGGCGCCGACGGCAAGCCCTTTTCCGGCGGCGCCTATGTGGCGCAGATGGCGGGGCGCTGCGCCGGCGAGATAGTGCGGCTGCTGAACCTGGGTCGCCGGGGCCAGGCGGGCTTCGCCGGGGCGGACGGGTTCGCGCCGGTGCGCTCCCGCGACATCGCCGTGCTGGTGCGCGGTTTCCGCGAGGCCCAGGCCATCCGCCGGGCGCTGGCGGAACTCGGGGTAAAGAGCGTCTACCTGTCGGACAAGGACTCGGTCTACCAGAGCCCGGAGGCGCTGGACCTGCTGTTCTGGCTGCGCGCCTGCGCCGAGCCCGAGCAGGACGTCCGCCTGCGGGCGGCGCTGGCCACCGCCACCCTGGGGCTCGGCCTGGCCGAGCTTGAGCGGCTCAACCAGGACGAGCGCCACTGGGAGCGGCGGGTACTGCAGTTTAGGGACTACCGCCGCTGCTGGCAGCGCCAGGGGGTGCTGCCCATGGTGCACCGGCTGCTGCACGACTTCGGCCTGCCGGCCCGGCTGATGGCGGGCGCCGAGGGCGAGCGCCGCCTGACCAACCTGCTGCACCTGGCCGAGCTGCTGCAGCAGGCCGCCGCCGGCCTGGACGGCGAGCAGGCGCTGATCCGCCACCTGGCCGAGGCCCGGGAGGCGGGCGCCGAGGCCGCCGATGAGCAGGTGCTTAGGCTCGAGAGCGACGCGGATCTGGTGCGGGTGGTGACCATCCACAAGTCCAAGGGCCTGGAGTACCCCCTGGTGTTTCTGCCCTTTATCTGCTCCTTCCGGGAAAGCGGCGGCAAGGGCGGCCCGGTGCAGCTTTACGACGGCCGGCGCAAGCGGCTGGTGCTGAGCCCCAGCGAGGAGGAAAAGGCCCTGGCCGAGCGGGAGCGGCTGGGGGAGGATCTGCGCCTGCTGTACGTGGCCCTCACCCGGGCCCGCCACGCCTGCTGGCTGGGGCTGGCCGACATCGGGGTCGGCAACGGCAAGAGCTCTCGCCTGCACGACTCGGCCATGGGCCGGGTGCTGGGCGGCGGCAGCCCGCTTGCCGGCCCCCTGGCCGACTGGCTCGCCCCTTTGGCGTGCGCCCACACCCGGCTGTGCCCGGCGCCCGAGCCGGGCGACGAACGCTGGATCGACGCCGCGGGCGACGAGGCTCCCCCGGTGTGGGCGGTGCCGGCCCGGCCGGCCGCCGAGCACTGGTGGATCGCCTCCTACAGCGCCCTGCGCACCCGGGAGGCGACGGGCCGGCGTTTCGACGACGCCTCGCCCGAGCGGCCCGAGGCGGGCAAGGCCGGCGACGACGAGCTGGAGCTGGCCTTCGTGCCCCTGCGCCCCGGCGAGCGGCCCAGCCTGCACCGCTTCGCCCGCGGCCCGGCGGCGGGCACCTTCCTGCACGGCTTGCTGGAGCTGGCGCTCAGGGAGCGGCTGGCCGATAACCCCGGGGCGCTCCGGGACCAGATCGCCCGGCGCTGCCAGTTGCGCGGGCTCGCCGACTGGACGGATCCCCTGGCGGACTGGCTGCTGGGCCTGCTGGACACGCCCCTGTTCGAGGACGGGCCGACCCTGGCCGGCCTAGCCCACTACCAGCCCGAGATGGAGTTCTGGCTGGAGGTGAGCCGGGTGCCGGTGCAGCGCCTGGACCGGCTGGCGCAACAGGCGGTGCTGCCGGGCCGGGAGCGGCCCGAACTGGCCCCCGATACCTTGAACGGCATGCTCAAGGGCTTTGTCGATCTGGTGTTCGAGCATGAGGGGCGCTACTACCTGGTGGACTACAAGTCCAACTGGCTGGGCCCGGAGGACGAACACTACACCCGGGAGGCCATGGCCGGCCAGGTGCTCAGGCACCGCTACGATCTGCAGTACCTGCTCTACCTGCTGGCCCTGCACCGCCAGCTGCGGCTGCGCCTGCCCGATTACGACTACGACCGCCACATGGGCGGGGCCCTCTACCTGTTCGTGCGCCGCCCCGGCGCGGCCTGGTTCGACCGGCCGCCGAAGGCGCTGATCGAAGGCCTGGACGCCCTGTTCCGCCATCAACAGCCCGAGGAGACAGCGTCATGACGGCTACCATCACGCCCCTGGCCGGCCAGCGGGAACTGCTGGCGCTGCTCGAGCGCTGGCTCGATCTGGGCTGGCTGCGGCCCCTGGACCGGGCCCTGGCGGGCTTTTTCGCCGGGCTGGACCCGCACGCCGAGGCCAGGGTGCTGCTGGCGGCGGCGCTCGCCAGCCACCAGCTCGGCCACGGCCACGTCTGCCTGGATCTGGCGGCCACCCTGGCCGAGCCCGACTTCGCCCTGTCGCTGCCGCCGGAAGGGGAGGAAGGCCTGGCCGACGCCTGGCTGCCCTCGCGCCTGCTCGCCGGCCTCACCCTGGACGACTGGCGCTCGGCCCTGGCGGCCAGCCCCCTGGTGGCTGGCCCCGAGGGCGAGGCCGAGCGGCCCCTGGTGCTGCACGGCGGACGCCTCTACCTGCGTCGCTACTGGAACTACGAGCAGGCGGTGGCGCGCTCGCTTGCCGCGCGCATCCGCGACGACAGGCCGGTGCCTCAGGATCTGTCCGCCTGGCTGGCGCGGCTCTTTCCCGAGCCCCTGGTGCTGGACGGCGAGCGCCAGACCGACTGGCAGAAGCTGGCCTGCGCCCTGGCGGCGGCGAGCGGCTTCACCCTGATCACCGGCGGTCCCGGCACCGGCAAGACCACTACCGTGGTGCGGCTGCTGGCCCTGCTGCAGGCCACGGCGGAGCAGCCCCTGCGCATCCGCCTGGCGGCGCCCACCGGCAAGGCGGCGGCCCGGCTGACCGAGTCGATCGGCGCCCAGGTGGCCTCGCTGCCGGTGGACGAGGCGGTGCGCCGCCGCATCCCCACCGAGGTCGGCACCCTGCACCGGCTGCTGGGCAGCCTGCCCGACAGCCGCCACTTCCGCCATCACGCCGGCAATCCGCTGCCCCTGGATGTGCTGGTGGTGGACGAGGCCTCGATGATCGATCTCGAAATGATGGCCTGCCTGTTGTCGGCGCTGCCGGCCCATGCCCGGCTGCTGCTGCTGGGGGACAAGGATCAGCTGGCCTCGGTGGAGGCGGGGGCCCTGCTGGGCGATCTGTGCCGCCACGCGGAGCAGGGCCATTACCAGCCCGAACGGGTGCGCTGGCTCGAGCGGGTCAGCGGCGAGCGGCTGGCCCACCCGGCGCTGGTGCCCGGTGCCGAGGGTCGCCATCCCCTGGCCCAGCGCATCCTGATGCTGCGCCATTCCCGCCGCTTCGCCGGCGGCTCCGGCATCGGCCAGTTGGCCCGGGCAGTGAACGAGCAGCGGGCCGGGGCCGCCCGGGCGGTGCTCGGCGGCGGCGACGAGGTGGCCGGCCTGCGCCTCAGGGGCGAGCAGGACAGGGCCCTCGACCGGCTGCTGCGCCAGGGCCGGGGCCGGGCCCTGGGCTACGGCCATTATCTCGAGCGGATGCAGGCCACGCGGCCGGCGCCCGAGACCCCCTTCGCCGACCCGGCCTGGACCGGCTGGGCGGCCGGGGTGCTGGCCGCCTTCGACCAGTTCCGCCTGTTGTGCGCGGTGCGCCGGGGACCCTGGGGAGTGGAGGGGCTCAACCAGCGCATCGCCGCCCTGCTGCACCGCCAGGGCCTGCTCGAGGCGGATCAGGGCTGGTACGAGGGGCGGCCGGTGCTGGTGACCCGTAACGACTACGGCCTCGGCCTGATGAACGGCGACATCGGCATCGCCCTGCGCCTGCCGGAGCAGGACGGCAGGCCGGTGCTACGGGTGGCCTTTCCCCGCAACGACGGCAGCGGCGGCCTGCGCTTTATCCTGCCGAGCCGGCTGGGGGCGGTGGAGACGGTGTTCGCCATGACGGTGCACAAGTCCCAGGGCTCCGAGTTCGCCCACACCGCCCTGATGCTGCCGGAAAGCCTCAATCCCGTGCTCACCAAGGAGCTGCTCTACACCGCCATCACCCGCGCCCGGCACTGGTTCACCCTGCTGGAGCCGCGTCCCGGGGTATTCGAGCAGGCCATCGCCCGCCGGGTGGAGCGCCAGAGCGGCCTGCTCGAAAGCCTGCAGCAATGAAAAAGGGGTCGGAGTCAATTTCGCAACTTGCAATATTGACTCCGACCCCATTTTATTTTGCCAATCAGACCGCGCGTGGGGGAGCGGGCATTCACGGGCGCGCAAAAAACACCGGCAAAGGCCGGCGCTATGATTTGCCGGTCAGCCTTGCCCGCCAGTGGGCGGCGGGCTCGGGGCGGCCGAAGTGATACCCCTGAAAGGCGTTGCAGCCCAGGGTGCGCAGCCGTTCGGCCTGCTCGGCGGTTTCCACCCCCTCGGCGATCACCTGCAGGTCCAGGCTGCGGCCCAGGGCGATGATGGTGCGGACGATGGCTTCGTCGTTGGGATCCGTGAGCAGGTCGCGCACAAAGGACTGGTCAATCTTGAGCTGGCTGAGCGGCAACCGCTTGAGGTAGCCGAGGGAGGCGTAGCCGGTGCCGAAGTCGTCCAGGGAAAAGCGCACGCCGAGCCGGCCCAGGGCCTCCATCCGGCTGATGGTCTGCTCGATGTCGTCGATCAGCAGGCTTTCGGTGATCTCGAGCTCCAGCCGGGCCGGATTGGCGCCGCTTTGTGCCAGCAGCCGGCCGAGATCCTCGACGAACCCCGGGTGGCGGAACTGGCGCGCACTGATATTGACCGACAACCCCAGGCCGGCCAGGGCGGGGTGGTGGGCCCAGCCGGCGAGCAGGTCACAGGCCTGTTGCAGCACCCAGTGGCCGATGGGCACGATAAGGCCGCTGTGTTCGGCCAGGGGAATGAAGTCGGCGGGCGACACCCGGCCAAGTGCGGGATGCTGCCAGCGCAGCAGTCCCTCCATGCCGGTGATCCGGCCGGCGGCGTCTACCTGGGGCTGCAGGAACAGGGCCAGTTGCTGGCGATCCGCGGCACCGCGCAGTTCGGTTTCGAGCAGGATGCGGCGGTTGACCTCTTGCTGCATCTGCTGGTTGAAAAATCCCAGGGTGCCGCGCCCGTCCGCCTTGGCCGAGAACATGGCCAGATCGGCGGCCTTGAGCAGGGCGTCCATGTCGCCGTTGGCATCGGAAAACAGGGCGATGCCGATGCTGGCGCCGCAGTTGTAGCTGTGGCTGCCGATATGGTAGGGCTCGGACAGCCGCGCCAGCAGGTCGCCGGTTTCCCGGCGCAGCCGCAGCAGGGCGTCCGCCGGATCGGTGCTCAAATCTTCCCGGATCAGCACGAATTCGTCCGAGCCCAGTCGCCCGGCGGTGTCGGTGTCCGACAGCGCGGCCCGCAGCCGGCCCGCCACCTGGCGCAGCAGTTCGTCGCCGCAGTCGTGGCCCTGGGTGTCGTTGATGTTCTTGAAGTGGTCGAGGTCGATGAGCAACAGCGCACCCTGGTAGCCGGTGGCCCGGCTGGCGACCAGGGCCCGGCGCAGCTGGTCGAGCAGCAGGCGGCGGTTGGCCAGCCCGGTCAGGGGATCGAAAAAGGCCAGCTGGTGCAGATCCTGCTGCAACTGGCGATATTCGGTAATGTCGGTGGAAATGCCGCACAGGGCGTACACCCGGCCGTCGGGCCGGCGCAGGGGCAGCTTGACCGAGATAAAGCTGCGCTGCTCGCCCCGGGCCAGCATGTTGAGTTCCTCCCGTGCCACCCGTTCGCCCTGCTCCAGCACCCGGAGATCGTTTTCCCGCAGCCGGGCCCGGGTGGCGGTGTCGAAAAAGAGGCTGTCGTCCCGGCCAATCAGCTGGTCGCGCGCCACCCCGAACAGTTCGCACACCTTGCGGTTGGCGTACTGGTAGCGCAGTTGTTCGTCCTTGATGTAGATGCAGGCCTCGACACTGTCGAGGATGGTGTTGAGCCGCTGCTCGCTGGCCTGCAGCGCCAGGGTGCGCTCGGCCACTTTGCGCCGCAGCAGCAGGGTAAAGGCCAGGGCCAGGGCCAGCAGGCCGAGCAGGGCCAGGATGGCCCAGCGCAGGCCCCGGGGCAGGGCGGTGTCGGGCAGGCCGCTCCACTGCTCCAGCACCCGGTAATAGACGGAGTCGCCGTCCTGCTTCCAGGCCTGCAGATGGCCGTCGATGGCGGCGGCCAGGGCCGGATCCCGGCCCGGTGCCAGGGCAAAGTAGAGCTTGCTCGGCAGGAACATAATGGGGGAGGTGTTGAGGCTGCCTTCCCGCGCCTTGAGATCGCCGATGAAGTGGTTGGCGGCGACCACGTCGGCCCGGCCCATGTCGAGCAGGGCAAAGGCCTCTTCCAGGGTCTCTACCGGCAGCCAGTGGATAATGAGTCCGAAACTGTCGGCCAACTGGGTCAGGTAGTGTTGCTGCACCGAGTCCCGCAGCACGGCCAGGCGGCGACCGTCGAGCTCGAGCAGGCTGTCGAGCCGTCGGCCGGGGGCGGTGTAGAGCTGGGACCAGCTGAGCAGGGCCGGGGTCTGGTGGAAAAGGAAACGCCGGTCGCGCTCGTCGGTGAGGGCCACATCCGGCATCAGATCGATCTCGCCCTGCTCCAGCATGGCCAGGCACTGGCTCCACTGGCAGGGCACCGGCTCCAGCTGCCAGCCTTCTTCCCGGGCCAGGGCGACGAGCAGATCGCCGAACATGCCGCTGGGGCGGCCCTGGGCACCGGCCAGGATCTTGGGGGGATTGTGGTAGACGCCGACGCGCAGCGGCTGGGACTCGGCCGGGCCGGCGAACAGCCAGCAGCCGAGCAGGGTCAACAGCCGGACAAAACCGGGACGGCGTGGCGGGTTCAAGGGTGTCCTTATCCTCGGGTGCTGGATGATTTTTATTGTTGAGTTAGGACTTTAGTATGGCGGCGAGGGGGCTGGCAAGGCCCTTGTCGGCACCGGCGACGATGGTATTCGCCGCTGGTCGGATGGGTCTGCCTCAGAAGTGGTAGCTGAGGACCACGCCGCCAATCGCCTGGGTGGCATCGCCCAGCTCGGCAACAATGGGGCTGTCGCTGGCGTCGCCGGTCAGCCGGGTCACGCCCGCCAGGCCGGTGACCGACCAGTCCGGGGCAAAACGGTAATTGACGCTGCCGCTCAGCCCCAGGCGCCAGTAACCGTCGTCGGGGCGGTAGCGGTCCAGGCCGCTGCGGGCTGCATCGCTGGCGGACACGCCAAACAGGCTGCGGGTCCAGTCGGCGCTGCTGTAGGTCAGGCTGGGACCGAAGCCGGCGCGCCAGTCGGGCGCTATGTTCTCATACCAGCTGGCGCGAAAGCTTATCTGGTAGCCGTCCACATCGCCGCTGAAGGGGGTTTCCGCTTCCAGCACATAGCGCCAGGGGCCCTGGCGGTAGCTGGCGCGCAGGCCGGCGCTCAGGCTTTCGTCGACCTTGTCGAAGCGGCGCAGATCGCCGGTATTGTCCCGCCCAGGCAGATAGCCGATATAGGGCGACAGGCTCCAGTTGGGCTGCTGGATCAGGTTCCAGCCCAGGCCTTCGCGCCAGTTGAGGTAGAACAGATCCCCGTACCTGAGGTTCACATCCGGCAGCAGCCGGCTGTCGTAGTCGTCGCTGCCCAGGTAGTCGGGCATCAGCAGGGCGGCGGCGCCAACGCTGCCGCTCCACTGTTGCTGGGCCATGGCCGGGGCGGCCAGCAGCGGCAGCAGGGCGGTGAGGGAGTAAAGAGACGGACGGGACATGATACGGCTATCCTCTTGATTTTTGGGGAAACGGGCCTGCAGTATAGCGGCGGCACGGGGCCGGCGAAAGCACCGCCGGGTCGGCGCCTGTCGCAGGCGGACGGTGAACTGTAGGCAGGATCAGGAGGCCGGTACCCGGCCCGCCGGGGCCAGGCAGCGCTCGGCGAACTCCGCCGCCGGCATCGGCCGGCCGGTCAGCCAGCCCTGCACCAGGGTCAGGTGATAGCGGCCGAGGGCCTTGAGCTGGGCGCGGGTTTCCACCCCTTCCGCCACCACCTGCAAATCCAGCTCCCGGGCCAGCCCGGTCACCGCCGCCAGCACGGCGCTGCTGCTGCGGCATTCGCCAATCTGGCTGACAAAGGATCTGTCGATTTTCAGGCTGGTCACCGGCAGGGCGTGCAGGTAGCTGAGCGAGGAATAACCGGTGCCGAAGTCGTCAATGGCCAGCGGACAGCCGAGATCCCGCAGCGCCTGCAACAGCAGGGCCGCCTGCTGCTGTTTGTCGAGCAGCAGGCTTTCGGTCAGCTCCAGGCCAAACAGGCCGGCGGGCAGGCGGTAGTCGGTGAGCAGGCCGCGTACCTCGGCCAGCAGATCCTGCTGCCAGAATTGCTGGGCCGACAGGTTGACCGACACCGGCACCGGTTCGCGGCCCTGGTCCAGCCAGCCGCGCAGCTGGCCGGCGGCCAGGCGCATCAGCCGCCGGCCCAGGGGCACCATAAGGCCGGCCCGTTCGGCCAGGGGGATAAAGTCGGCCGGCGACACCGGGCCCAGCTCCGGATGCTGCCAGCGTGCCAGGGCTTCGGCGGAGCGGACGCGCCGGCTGGTCGGATCGACCTGGGGCTGGTAGTGCAGGCTCAGGCCCTCGCCGGTTTCCAGGGCTTCCCGCAGCGCGGTTTCCATCTGCAACCAGCGATGTTCCTGCTGGTTCATGTCCCGGCGGAACAGCCGAAAACCGTTGCGTCCCTCCTGCTTGGCCCGGTACATGGCGGCGTCCGCATGCTGGATCAGATCCTCGGCGCTGAGGGCGTCGTCCGGGTAGAGGCTGATGCCGAGGCTGCAGCCGACCCGCACGGTCTGCGGGCCGAGGCGGAAAGGCTCGGCAATGGCGTCGAGCAGGCGGCGGGCAATGCGGGTCACCTCGTCGGCATCTTCCAGATCGGGCAGCAACACGATGAACTCGTCGCCCCCCAGCCGGGCCAGGGTGTCGTCTTCCCGCAGCCGGTCGCCGAGGCGGCGGGACACTTCCAGCAGCAGCTCGTCGCCGGCGGCGTGGCCCAGGCTGTCGTTGACCTGCTTGAAGTGATCCAGATCGATGAACAGCACCGCCAGCCGCCGCCGCTGCCGGTGGGCGTGGCGGATGGCCAGCTCCAGCCGGTCCTCCAGCAGGCGGCGGTTGGGCAGGCGGGTGAGGGGATCGTAGTAGGCCAGCCGGCGGATCTGGTCTTCGTTTTCTCGGATATGGGTAATGTCGGTGAACAGGGCGGCATAGTTGCCGATGTTGCCCTCGCCGTCGCGGATGGCGGTGATAGTGAGCAGCTCCAGGTAGAGCTGGCCGCTTTTGCGCCGGTTCCAGATCTCGCCGCGCCAGTAGCCCTTTTCCCGCAGGGTTTGCCACATGTTGGCGTAAAAGGCGCCGTCGTGGCGGCCGGAAGACAGCACCGCCGGGGTCCGCCCCAGCACTTCTTCCGGGCTGTAGCCGGTGGTGTGGGAAAAGGCCGGGTTGACGAACTCGATGCGGCCCTCGGCATCGGTGATGATGATGCCTTCGAGGGAAGCCTCGATCACCCGCTCGGCCAGTTGCAGGTTGAGCCGGGAACGGCTGAGCGCCCGGTCGCGCTGTTCCAGCGCCTGGCGCAGCTCCTGCCGGTGGCGATGCTCGACCCCGTCGAGGATATTGCGAAAGCCGAGCAGGCCGACCACGGCGTCGTCATCGAGCACCGCCAGGTGGCGCACCCGGTGATCGATCAGCAGGTCCCGGGCGCGCTGCAGGGTATCGTTGCGGCGCACCGTGAGCAGCGGCCGGCTGGCGAGGGACTCGACCGGGGTGTTGCCCGGGTGGCGGGCGACAAAGCGCACCATGTCCCGCTCGGTGAGGATGCCATGGCCGCCATCGGCACAGGCCACCACGGCGGCGTCCTGATTGTGGCGGTGCATGGCCGAGGCGACCTCGGCCAGGGCCAGGTCGCCCGCAACCATCAGGGGCGCGGGGTCCATGGCCTCGTGCACTTCGCGCAGGCCCAGATAGGGCTCGAGCCCCTGTTTCAGGGCCATGTCGGTCTGGGAGACGATGCCCCTGGGGCTGCTTTCGTCGTCCACCACCAGAAAATGGCGGTGGCCGCTGTCGCGAAAGCGCTCGGCCACTTCCGACAGGGGGGTGCTCAGGTGCAGCTGGCTGACCGGGCTGCTCATTACCCGGCCGATGGGGGTCAGCAGGGCGGCGGGATCACCGAAGTCCAGGCGCAGGCTGTCGCGCTCGGTCCAGATGCCGAGGGCCTTGCCGTCGGCCATGATCAGCATGGAACTGCAGCGGCGGGAGGTCATGCGTTCGGCCGCCTCGTGCAGCGGGGTATCGGGGCTGCAACTGAGCAGCCCGGTTTGCATCAGCCGCTCGACCGGCAGGTCGGCGGTCACTGGGTCTTGAAATATCACGTCCGCATGGCACCTGGATGACAGGGAAGGGGGCAACACTACCATATCCCCCCCGAGGTACAGAAGCCTTTGCGTCCAGGCCTGTGAAAAGGGTCAAACCCTGTGAAAAGCGGCGAAGGCGGCTTATGCTCTGGGGAGAGCCCGGAGGTGTCGCATGAAACTTCATATCTGGTGGATATGGCTGTTGCCCCTGGCCGGCTGCGCCAATCAGCAGGAGCAGGCCCTGCGACGGCTGAATGACATTGCCGAGGAGGTGCTGAGAACCCCCTGCGCGGAGCCCGAGCTCAGCTACCGACCGGTGGAAAACGCCCATGTGCCGGGGCTGGTGGACGAAGTGGAAACCCTGTACTGCCCGGGCCTGGCCGCCAGTATCTACCTGTCGGAACAGGCCTCCCGGCCCGATGGCATGCCCATCTGGCTGGAGGTGTCCGGTGCCCAGCCGACCCTGCCCGCCTTTATGAACATTGGCGCCGGCCGGGACGAGGTGGTGGCCGAGCTGGGCCGTCCGGCCCGGGAAGGGCCCGGTTTGCTGCGCTACCAGTCCGGCGAAACCACCGAAAACGTGACCTTTCGCCTGGAGCGGGAACGGGTTTCCGCCATCCGCTGGGAATGGTATATCGACTAGGCGTGCCGATGGCGCGCCATCGGCTCCTGGGACACCTCCACATCGCCGAAGCGGTCGACCCGCAGCAGGGATCTGAAACCCCACATCCAGGTGCCGGCCACCGCCAGGGTGGCCACCCCGCCGATGACGGCGGCGGGCACGGTGCCAAACCAGGCGGCGCTGGTGCCGGCGCGGAATTCCCCCAGCTCGTTGGATGAGCCGATAAACAGCATGTTCACGGCGCTGACCCGGCCGCGCATCTCGTCCGGGGTGGCCAGCTGGATCAGGGTGGAGCGGATATAGACGCTGATCATGTCCGCCGCACCCGCCACCAGCAGGGCGGCGAAGGACAGCCAGAACAGGGTGGAGAAGGCGAACACCAGGTTGGCCATCCCGAACACCAGCACGGCGATAAACATGGCCGGCCCCACATGGCGGTTGAGCGACCAGGTGCTGAGCGCCACTCCCATCAGCAGGGCGCCGAGGGCGATGGCGCTGCGCAGGGCGCCCAGCCCCTCCGGCCCCACCATCAGCACCTCCTGGGCGTAGATGGGCAACAGCGCCACCACGCCGCCGAGCAGCACCGCGAACAGGTCGAGCGAGATGGCGCCGAGGATGACGGGGCGCGAGCGGATATAGCCGATACCCGCGGTGAAGCGGTGCCAGGCGGTGGCTTCCGGCGGTTTGGCGCCGCTGGCGTAGCGGGTTTGCACCGGGGCCAGCAGTACCAGGGCCAACAAAAAGGCGCCCAGGCAAACGCCGTAGGCCAGGCTGCCGCCCAGGGCGTAGAGCAGGCCGCCCACCAGGGGGCCGGCGATAACGGCGAGCTTCATGATCATGCCGTTGACGGCGATGGCCCGGGCCAGCTGGCCGCGGGGCACGATTTGCGGCAGCAGGCTTTGCAGGGTGGGGCCGGTAAAGGCCCGGGCGCTGCCGTAGAGCACCAGCACGGCGTAGTAGTAGCGGACGTCCGGCTGGGACGAAAGCGACAGCATCAGCAGCAGGCCGCTGCACAGGGCCTGCACCAGCCAGCTGCCGGCGAGCAGGTGCTTGCGGGAGTGGCGGTCGGCCAGATCGCCCGCCGGCAGCAACAGCAGCAGCATGGGAATGAACTGGGCCAGGCCCACGTAGGCCAGGGCCAGGGGATCCCGGGTCAGGTCGTACACCTGCCAGGCCACCACCACCGCCTGGATTTGCATGGCGAACACCGCCGCCAGGCGGGCAATAAGGAAAGGCAAAAAGCCCTGTTGGCGCAGCACCTGGGTGCCGCCGGGATGGCAAGACATGGATTTTGGGGCAAAGCGGAACGGGCGGGCAGTGTAAACCCGCGGGCGAGGGGCAGCAAGTCGAAAGCCCCCGGGCGGGGGCCTTGATGATCAGTAGGACTGGGTATGCACGCCCTTGACCGCGCGGCCGGAGGGGTCGGCCATGTTCTTCCACTGCGCGTCCCATTCCAGCGCCTTGGGGGTGGAGCAGGCCACGGAAGGACCGCAGGGCACGCAGTTGGCGGCGGAGTCCTGGGGGAAGTGGCCCTCGAAGATGGACCTGTAGTAGTAGGCCTCCTTGGTGAGCGGGGTGTTCAGCGGGAAGCGGAACGCCGCCGTGGCCATCATCTGATCGGTGACCTGCTCTTCCACCATGGCCTTGAGGCTGTCTATCCAGGAATAACCCACGCCGTCGGAGAACTGCTCCTTCTGGCGCCAGGCCACCTCGTGGGGCAGCAGGTCGCTGAAGGCCTCGCGCAGTATGTGTTTTTCCATCTTGCCGTTGCCGCACATCTTGTCGGCCGGGTTCAGGCGCATGGCCACGTCCATGAATTCCTTGTCGAGGAAGGGCACCCGGGCTTCGACGCCCCAGGCGGCCATGGACTTGTTGGCGCGCAGGCAGTCGAACATGTGCAGCGCCTGGAGCTTGCGCACCGTTTCCTCGTGGAACTCCCGGGCGTCGGGCGCCTTGTGGAAGTAGAGGTAGCCGCCGAACAGTTCGTCGGAGCCTTCGCCGGAGAGCACCATCTTGATGCCCATGGCCTTGATGCGCCGCGCCATCAGGTACATGGGGGTGGAGGCGCGCACCGTGGTGACGTCGTAGGTTTCCAGGTGGTAAATAACCTCCTTGAGGGCGTCCAGACCTTCCTGCACCGTGTAGTGCAGCTCGTGGTGCACCGTGCCCAGGTGGTCCGCCACCTTGCGGGCCGCCAGCAGATCCGGGGCGCCTTCCAGGCCCACGGCGAAGGAGTGCAGGCGCGGCCACCAGGCCTCGCTGTTGCCGTCGTCCTCGACCCGGCGGTCGGCGTACAGCTTGGCCACGGCGGAGATGATGGAGGAATCCAGGCCGCCGGACAGCAGCACGCCGTAGGGCACGTCGCACATCAGCTGGCGCTTGACCGCCGCCATCAGCGCCTCGCGCAGTGCGCTCACGCTGGAGACGTTGTCCTTGACCGCGTCGTAGCTTTCCCAGTCGCGCCGGTAGTAGCGGCGCGGCTGGCCTTCCTTGCTGTACAGCAGGTGGCCCGGGGGGAACTCGCTGATGGTCTTGCACACCGGGGTCAGCGCCTTCATCTCGGAGGCCACGTAGAAGTTGCCGGCTTCATCGTAACCGGTGTAGAGCGGGATGATGCCCATGTGATCGCGGCCGATGAGATAGGCGTCGTTCTCCTGGTCATAGAGCACGAAGGCGAAGATGCCGCTCAGATCGTCGAGGAATTCGGGGCCCTTTTCCTGGTAGAGGCCGAGGATGACTTCACAGTCGGACTGGGTCTGGAACTCGAAACCACAGGTGAGGGTGGCTTCCAGCTCCTTGTGGTTGTAGATCTCGCCGTTCACCGCCAGGGCCTGGGTCCTGGCCGGGTTCAGCAGCGGCTGGGCGCCGCTGTCCAGGCCGACGATGGCCAGCCGCTCGTGCACCAGTATGGCCTTGTCGTTGCTGTAAATACCCGACCAGTCGGGGCCCCGGTGGCGCAACAGCTTGGATAATTCCAGGGCGCGGCTGCGCAGGGCGGCGGGATCGGATTTGAGTTCAAGAATACCGAAGATGGAGCACATGGGGCTGTCCTTAACATGTTGATCTGCATGAATGAACTCAGGTTGCCAGAGTCGGCGCCGCGTGCAAAGCCAAAATATGAATAATCCATAGAAAAAGCGCCTTTGCTTTATTATCGATAATATAAAGGTGAATTTTTGATAAAAAACTAAAATTCAGGCTAATTTTCTGGCATTTTTTGAAGTTTTGTTGGCTTTGCTTGTCCGATACGGCCGGCCCGCTACAACAGCACGGCCGGCGCGACGGGATCGTCGATGCGAAACCAGCCGGCAATGCTCAGCCGTGCCCGACGGGCGGGCAGTACCTCGTGGGGAAACTGCTCCGACAGGAAGCACACCAGGGTGCCGGCCTCGGGGCGCACCCGGTGCAGCACTTCCTTGCCCTTTTCAGCATAGACCAGCAGCTCGCCGCCATCGTGGTCCCGCCAGTCCTCATTGAGGTAGACAACGGTGGTGACGCGGCGATTGCCGCGGCCGCGAAAGGCATCCAGGTGCTTTTTGTAGAAGTCGCCCTCGTCGTAGCGGGCATAGTGGCATTCATAGTCCTTGAGTCCCATAAACAGCTGTCGGTTCATCTGCCGTTGCAGGGCGGCCATCAGTGCCAGGTAGTCGCGCTGGGCCGGGCTGTCGCCCTCGAGCCAGCGGGTTTTGTCGGTGCGGATGCGTTCGTTGGTGTGGTGGGCCTGATCCCGGCCGATGCCTGCGGGGGTCAGTTGCCAGGGGGTCAGGGCGGCGAAGTCCCGGCGCAGGGCGGCCACGCGGGTGGTGTCGAGAAAGCGGGGAAAAATGCCGATGCCGGGGCCGGCGATGGCGTCGACCACCTCGTCAAAGGTCTGTTCAAGCTGCAGCTCGGTATTCAAGTGGTAAACCCTCCAGTTGGAGCGCTTATGTACACCCATTGCCGGCGGGCCGCCAGAAAGAAAAACTGCACGTCAGGAAAAGCGGCGCTGTCGGGACAGCCGGAATGGCGCAAAGCAAAAACCCCGGGCATTTCTGCTCGGGGTTTCAATCTGGCGGTGAGGGAGGGATTCGAACCCTCGATACGTTGCCGTATACACACTTTCCAGGCGTGCTCCTTCAGCCACTCGGACACCTCACCAAATTGTTGCGGTATTTGTTGCGGTATTTTTTTATATCGGTGTTACCTTCACCGGCTTTTCGTTTTCGGATTGGGGTCCTCGGGCTGACGCAGCACGCTGTGTGCTTTTGCCCAGGCTTTGCCTCTTGGCAGCCACTCGGACACCTCACCAAATTGTTGCGGTGTTTTTTTATATCGGTGTTACCTTCACCGGTTCCGCTCGGGAACGGTGCGTAATCTAACGGCTTGCCGGGGCTTGTTCAAGGATTTTTCCCCGCCCCGGGTGCGACTGCCTTTTCCGTGTGCAGTTTGGGGGCTTAATGAACAGCCGAGGGGGATTTCTGGGGTTCATCCTGCATCAGGTAGCCAAGCTCTGCCAGCTCCTGCACCAGTTGCTGGGTGGCCATCATGGTCTGCTGCACTATCCACTGGAACTGGTGTTGCTCCATCCCTGCCTGGGTATGCAGGTAGTCGGCCACAATCAGCCGGGGCAGGTTGTCGTCGACGATATCGACAAACACCTTGAGGCTGGGGTAGTTCATGTTCAGCCGGCCCAGGTCGGCAACCAGCATCAGCAAGGCGGTGGGGCGGATTTCCACTTCCGTGGTGAGGATGGCGTCTTCATGCTCGACGAACAGCCGGCTTTCCAGCACCCCCTCCAGCTCCTGCAGCTCCGAGAGGTGAATGCCATGACAGTTTTCACAAATGTAGTGGTCTATATGGCCGGCCATCAGCCAGCGCATGGCGATTTCTGCTGTTAACACGCGATTTTCCGAAAAAGTGAAGCCTGAAGGGGCGATAGTGTAAACCAAAGCCGGTGGGCTGGAAAATCAAATGCCTGCCACTGTTGCCAAGGACCTGAAAAGGATACGGTTATATTTGATTTTCCCGGTAAAAGCGGGAATGCTTCAAGAATGTCCGGGTGACGCCGCCGGCCTCGCCCAGCCCCTGTCTGCCAAGGAATACCGAGATGAAAACGCTGCTTGCCGCCATCGATTTGGGCCCCGATTCCGCCGCCGTGGTCAAGCGGGCGGCCGAACTGGCCGTGGGCCTCAAGGCTGCCCTGCACCTGGTCCACGTGATTGACGAAGCGGTTGCCCTCTACGAACCCATGGTCGAGATTTCCATGCGCCACCGGCTGCAACAGGGCGCCACCCAGGCGCTGCAGGGCCTGTTCGACGGCCTGCCCGGTGCGCTCAAGCCCGACAGCGAGCAGCATGTGCTGCTGGGCAAGCCCGATCGCGTACTGGCGCGCAAGGCCCTGGAACTCAAGGCCGATCTGATTGTGGTGGGGCGCCATCATATCGATCCCATGCAGGATCTGTTTGTGGGCACCACCGCCGAGCGGTTGCTGCGCCACTGCGAAGTGCCGTTGCTGATGGTCGGCCGGGATGGCGGCGAGCCATACCGCAGCCTGCTGGCGGCCACCGATTTTTCCCGCAGCTCCCACCATGCCCTGCAGGCCGGCCTGTGGCTGGCACCCCAGGCCCAGGTGAGCCTGGTGCACGTGTTCGAGCCGCCCCTGCTCGGTTTTTTGCGCCACGATTCGCTGCATACCGACAGCCTGATGGCGCACCAGAAGGCGCGCATCGAACGGGAAGTCAAAGAGGAAATGTCCCATTTCCTGGCCGACGACGCCCAAAACCGCATCCATACCGAAATCATGGCGGGCGAGGTGCGTGACTGCCTGCTGCAGGCGGTGGAACGGTTGCAACCTCAACTGCTGGTGATGGGCACCCATGGCCGCCAGGGGATCAGCCGGCTGCTGGTGGGCAGCGTGGCCATGAGTTTTTTGAGCGCGCCGCCCTGCGACGTGCTGGTTTCCCGGTAGCGGCTCAGCCGGCGAACAGGGCCGGCCAGTCCTGGTCGCTGTGGCCCACCGCCAGGAAGAAGGGGTTGAGCCAGTGGCCGGTGTCGTCGTAACCGAGGGGGGTACCGTCCAGCCGCAGTACCTGGCCGCCGGCCTGTTCCACCACGCACTGGGCGGCGGCGGTGTCCCACAACGAGGTGGGGCCAAGCCGGGGGTAGAGATCGGCGCGGCCTTCGGCGATCAGGCACAGCTTGAGGGAACTGCCCATGGGCACCAGCTCGTGCTCGCCCAGCCGGGCCAGCAGGCGCGGCAGTTCCTCGCCGCCGTGGGAGCGGCTGCCGACCACCCGCCAGGGCGTGCCGGCGTTGTGGCGGGCAACCCGGATCGGATGGCGGCTGCCGTCGGCCAGCACCTTGCAGGCACCCTGGCCGCGCGCCGCCACATAGCCGGTTTCCAGCGCCGGGGCGTAAACTACCCCAAGCACCGGCCGGCCCCGCTCGATCAGGGCAATATTGACGGTGAATTCACCGTTGCGTTTAATGAATTCCTTGGTGCCGTCGAGGGGGTCCACCAGCCAGTAGCGTCCCTGGGCATCGGCACCGCCAAAGTGCCCGGTATCCTCTTCCGACAGCAGCGGCAGCTCCGGCGTGAGCTCGGCCAGCCGGGTGGCGATAAGCCGGTGGGCGGCGGCATCGGCCTCGGTCAGGGGCGACTGGTCGGCCTTGGTCGTGACCGAAAAATCCCGGCGGTAAATGGCCATGATGGCCTCGCCGGTGTCCCGGGCGAGGGAGTCGATGTCGGCCAGCAGGCCGGGTGTGAGGGGGTCGGTGGTCACCGGTCTCTCCATGGGGTGCACTGAATGAATAGAACCCCATGATATAAAAAAATCAGGCTTATGCCCATTCACAAGGAAGCACCATGAAAATAGCCATACTCGATGATTATCAGGATCAAGTGCGCCGGCTGGCCTGTTTCTCCCGCCTGGCCGGCCACGATGTCACCGTGTTTACCGACACCTGCCAGGAGCCCCGGCGCCTGGCGGAGCGGCTGGCTCCCTTCGACGCCCTGGTGCTGATCCGCGAGCGCACCGACATCGGCCCCGAGCTGCTGGCCGCCCTGCCGCGGCTGCGTCTGATCAGCCAGACCGGCAAAATCAGCAACCATATCCGGCTGGCCGACTGTACCCGGGCCGGGGTGGCGCTGGCGGAAGGGGTAGGCTCGCCGGTGGCGCCGGCGGAGCTGACCTGGGCCCTGGTCATGGCCGCCAGCCGGCAGCTGTTGCCCTACTGCGATGCACTCAAGGCCGGCCACTGGCAGCAAAACGGCGACCTCGGACTGGGCCGGGCCCTGGCCGGGCGCACCCTGGGCATCTGGGGTTATGGCAAGATAGGCCAGCGTGTGGCCCGTTTTGGCCAGGCCTTCGACATGCAGGTGCAGGTGTGGGGCAGCGAAGCGTCCCGGCGGCAGGCGATGGCCGATGGCCTGATGGCGGCGCCCGATCAGGCGGGTTTTTTTGCGAGCAGCGATGTGCTGAGCCTGCACCTGCGGCTGAACGAGGCGACCCGCCACCGGGTGACGGCGGCCGATCTGGCGCGGATGAAGCCGGATGCCCTGCTGGTCAACACCAGCCGGGCCGAGCTGGTCGAGCCGGGCGCCCTGGTGGCGGCGCTGAAGGCCGGCCGGCCCGGTTTTGCGGCTGTCGACGTCTACGAGCAGGAGCCCGGCGGCGAACAACTGCGACAACTGCTGGCCCTGCCCAATGTGCTGTGCTCGCCTCACCTGGGGTATGTGGAGCAGGGCGGCTATGAGCTGTATTTCGGGGCGGCTTTCGACAACCTCCTGGCCTATGCCGAGGGGCGTCCGGTGAATATCGCCAACCCCGAGGTGCTGGAGGGGCAGGATGACTAGCATGCCCCGGCGCGGGCGGCGGCGCAGTTTTAACCTGCGCCTGCTCGGCGGTGCCCTGCTGCTGGGACTGGCGCTGCTGCTTCAGGGCCTGTGGCCGGGCGGCCAGGATGCCGGCTACAATCCCCAGCTTGCCGAAACCCTGCGCCTGATCGACCAGGGGGGTCCCTTTCCCTATCACCAGGACGGCACCACCTTTTACAACCGGGAAGGGTTGCTGCCGTCCCGGCCCCGGGGTTACTACCGGGAATACACGGTGGACACGCCGGGCCTGAGCCACCGGGGGCCGCGGCGGGTGGTGACCGGCGGCGATCCGCCCGAGGTGTTCTACTATACCCAGGATCATTACCAAAGCTTTGTGGAACTGGAGCGAAGCCATGAATGACGCCGAACTGACCTTGTTGCTGAAAACCGGCCCGGCCCGTGCCTGTTGTGTTCCGCCCGGCTCCCAACTGGCGCTGGAGCTGGCGGCGGAGCGGCTGGGGCTGGCCTTTTACCTGGCAGATCTGGGGATGGCCTCCTCCAAGGCCGGCTGCCTGGCGGAGCTGGCCCGGGCGCTGGAGCTGCCCGCTTGGTTTGGCCACAACTGGGATGCCCTGAGCGACGCCTTGACCGAGCCGTCCCTCGGCGAGCGGGGCCTGGTGATCGGCCTGCTCCAGGCCGAGCGTTTCGCCTGCCGGGAGCATCCGGGCTGGCTGACCCTGCTCGACATCATGAACGACGCCGCCGAGCACTGGACCGCCCGGGGCCTGCCGTTCTGGTGCGTGGCGCTCAGCCCGTCGCCGGCGCTGCTGTCGATGCCGGTGCTGGCCAACCATTAATCCTTTTGAACTTTGTGCCGGCCGCCGGTATCCTTGGCGGCCCCTGGCCCTGCGCCTTTCTCCATTCCGTTAACAGTGAGTCCGCTTCTTGATTTCCACCAACAACATCACCATGCAGTTCGGCGCCAAGCCGTTGTTCGAGAACATTTCCGTCAAGTTCGGTGACGGCAACCGTTATGGCCTGATCGGCGCCAACGGCTGCGGCAAGTCCACCTTCATGAAGATCCTGGGCGGTGACCTGGAGCCCAGCGCCGGCAACGTGAGCCTGGATGTGAACGAGCGCATCGGCAAGCTGCGCCAGGATCAATTCGCCTACGAAGAGGTGCGGGTGCTGGATGTGGTGATGATGGGCCACAGCGAGCTGTGGGCCGCCATTCATGAGCGCGACGCCATTTACGCCAACCTGGAGGCCAGCGACGAGGATTACATGCGCGCCGCCGAGCTGGAAGGCCGGGTAGCGGAATTCGACGGCTACACCGCCGAGGCCCGGGCCGGCGAACTGCTGCTGGGCGTGGGCATTCCCCTGGAGCAGCACAACGGCCCCATGAGCGAGGTGGCCCCGGGTTGGAAACTGCGGGTGCTGCTGGCCCAGGCGCTGTTTTCCAATCCCGATATCCTGCTGCTCGACGAGCCCACCAACAACCTGGACATCAACACCATCCGCTGGCTGGAAGAGGTGCTCAACCAGCGCGACAGCACCATGATCATCATTTCCCACGATCGCCACTTCCTGAACAGCGTCTGCACCCATATGGCGGATCTGGATTACGGTGAGCTGAGGGTGTATCCGGGCAATTACGACGACTACATGCTGGCGGCCACCCAGGCCCGGGAGCGGCTGCTGTCGGACAACGCCAAGAAAAAGGCGCAAATTGCCGAGCTGCAATCCTTCGTGGCCCGCTTCAGCGCCAATGCGTCCAAGGCACGCCAGGCTACCTCCCGCGCCAAGCAGATTGAAAAAATCAAGCTGGAAGAGGTCAAGGCGTCCAGCCGGCAAAACCCCTTTATCCGTTTCGAGCAGGAGAAAAAGCTGTATCGCAACGTGCTGGAGGTGGAAGGCCTGGCCAAGGGCTATGGTGACTCTCCCCTGTTCAAGGGCCTGAACATGCTGGTGGAAGTGGGCGAACGCATCGCCATTCTCGGTACCAACGGTATCGGCAAATCCACCCTGGTCAAGACCCTGGTGGGTGAGCTGGAGCCCGATCAGGGTCTGGTGAAGTGGTCCGAAAATGCGCGTATCGGCTACTATGCCCAGGATCACGCGGTGGATTTCGACACCGATCTTACCGTGTTCGAATGGATGAGCCAGTGGCAGCAGGAAGGGGACGACGAGCAGACGGTTCGCTCCGTGCTCGGCCGGCTGCTGTTCAGCCAGGACGACATCAAGAAGAAGGTGGGGGTGTTGTCCGGGGGCGAGCAGGGCCGCATGCTGTTCGGCAAGCTGATGATGCAAAAGCCCAATATCCTGGTGATGGACGAGCCCACCAACCACCTGGACATGGAATCCATCGAGTCGCTCAACATGGCGCTGGAACTGTACCAGGGCACCCTGGTGTTCGTGTCCCATGACCGGGAGTTCGTTTCCTCCCTGGCCACCCGCATCCTGGAGCTGAATGAGAACGGCATCCGCGACTTCAGCGGCAGCTACGAGGATTACCTGCGCAGCCAGGGCGTGGTCTAAACGCCGGGCGGGGCAGCCGGCCCCGCTCGTCAGGCCATGCAGGCCGGGCCCTGTGCCCGGCCTGGCGCCGAGTTAGCGCAGGATCAGCAGTGGCACGCCGGTCTGGGCCAGCATATGGTGGGTGGTACTGCCGAGCAGCCATTCCCGCAGGCGCGACTGGCTGTAAGCGCCCATCAGCATCAGGTCGATGTCCTGCTGGCGCTGGTAGTCGAGCAGGCAGGATTCCACCTTGCCCTGCAGCAGCGCCGTGGTGCACGAGCGGCCGGCGTCGGTCAGGGTGCGGGCGGCCCGGGCCAGGGATGCCCGGCGGCCGGGCTCGTCCTCGCCCACCATCACCAGATGGCATTCCAGCCCGGCGAACAGCGGCGAGCCGGCCAGCCAGGCCACGCCCTTCTCGCTGGTGGCGCTGCCGTCGAAGGCCAGCATCAGCCGCCGGGGCGGCTGGAACGAGCCCAGGGTCAGCAGCAGGGGCCGCTCCGTAGTGCGGATCACCTGTTCCACATGGCTGCCCAGCCGGTGGTCGCAACCGGCGTGGCCGCTGCCCTGACGACCCAGCACCAGCAGTTCGGCGTAATCGTCATAACGGGCCAGGGCCTGCACCAGGCGGCCTTCGCGCTGAACGGCGCGGGGGGCCGGATAGCCGGCGGCCTCGATCCGGGCGGTGGCCTGCCCCAGGATCAGGCGGCTGCGTTCGCGCACCAGCTCCAGGCGTTTTTCATCGAGGGCGGCCAGTTCGTCGATCACCTGTTCCTGGGCATCCAGGCTGGTGGCGGCACTGAGGTTGACCAGCACTATCGGCTCGGGCCGGTGCAGCACGTGCAACAGTACCAGGGAAGCGGACAGCCGGTCGGCGGCCCAGGCGGCATAGTCGCAGACCGCCGCTGTGTGTTCGGAGCCGTCGATGCCGGCCAATACATTGCTGCTCATCTTTATTCATCCTGACAGGTTACTGATTTTAAACAAAGAATCGCGGGGGCTCCGATTCGTGTGGCACTGTAGCACAGTTTGCGCAAAAGCGAGACCGTCCGGGCGGCCCGGTGTTTTGCTTTCGGTTGCCGATTCCATTAGAGTCAGCCCATCATGGCCGACGGTCGGCCGTCGCTGCCACAGGGTCCTGGCTTTCCGATGAATTTTTCCTGCCTGCTGAAACTGGATTTGCGCCGCCTGATCCTGTTCCTTGCCGTGATCAGTGTGCTGGTCACCCTGGCCAACGGCTTTTACGCCAGCTACGAGGTACAAAGGGCCCTGCTGATCCGCGACAGCCTGGCGGCCAACCGGGCCTATGCCGCCAAGCTGGCGGAGACCACCGATATTGTGCTCAAGGCGGCCCAGGATCAGCTGGCCTACAGTGCGGACCTGCTCAGGGACAAGATGGACGACGAGCAGGCCCTGATGGCGGAAGCCCGCCGGCTGCACCAGCAGACCGACAGCTTCAATTCTGTGGTGGTGGTGGGCGCCAACGCCGTTATCCTCGCCGCTTCGCCGGACACCCTGGGGGTGAAGGGACTGCGGCTGTCGTCGCCCAACGCCCTGCAGTCGCTCAACGCCAAGCGGCCACTGGTCACGGATCCCTTCGTGTCCCCCTCCGGCAACTATATCCTGGCCATTTCCCACCCCGTGTTTACCGCCGACGGCAACTACCTGGGCTACATATCCGGCAGTATCTACCTGCGCGAGCGCAATATCCTGGCCAATGTACTCGAGCGCCATTTCCACCAGGACGGCTCCCACCTCTATGTCGTGGATCGCAACGGCACCCTTATCTACCATCCCGAGGCCGAACGGGTGGGGGAGAACATCACCGGCAATCCCGTGATCGAGGCGGTGCTGGACGGGCGCCTGGGCGCCGAGACCCTGCGCAACAGCAAGGGCGTGGACATGCTGGCGGGGTTTGCTCCGGTTACCCGGGCGGGCTGGGGCGTGGTGGCCCAACGGCCCCGGGCCGATACCCTGGCCGGGCTGGACGGCCTGATGCTGGAGGTGTTTATGCGCATCCTGCCGCTGGGGCTGCTGACCCTGTCGGCCATCTGGCTGTCGGCCCTGTTTATTTCCCGGCCCCTGTGGCAGTTGGCCCAAAGCGCCCGGGTGATGGATCAACCCGGCGCGCTCGGGCGGATTTCCGCCATCCGCTCCTGGTATTTCGAGGCATCCCGGCTCAAGCGCGCCATCCTCAAGGGAGCCGGACTGATGAACGACAGGATAAGCCAGTTGCATACCGACAGCCACACGGACGCCCCCACCGGCCTGCTCAACCGGCGTGGCCTGGAGCAGGCGCTGGAAAGCCTGCAGCTCGCCGGCCGACCGGTGGCGCTGATCACCCTCGACATCGACCATTTCAAGCAGGTCAACGACCGTTTTGGCCACGATGTGGGCGATCAGGCGATTGGATTGTTGGCGCAGTTGATGAAAAGCCAGGCGAGGAAGGGGGATCTGCTGTGCCGCAGTGGCGGCGAGGAATTTTTGCTGTTGCTGCCGGATACCGAACTGGCGCCGGCGTTAGAGGTGGCCGAGCGGCTGCGCCGCCAGGTGGCCGGGCAGCCGGTACCGGTGGTGGGCCGGATGACCATTTCCCTGGGGCTGGCCCGGTGGGCGGGCGACGCCGGCGGGATCCGCCAGGCGCTCAAGCGCTCGGATGAGGCGCTCTACCGGGCCAAGGCGGCGGGACGTAACCGGACCGAGTGCGCGCCCGAATAATGAGTCCGCCCGGCTCAGGCCGGGCGGGAGCTCAGCGCAGCACCAGCAGCGGCACGCGGGTCGCGCGGATCATGGCGGTGGTGGTGCTGCCCACCAGCCACTGGCGGACGCGGGAGTGGCCATAGGCACCCATCACCATCAGATCCATGCCGTTGTCCTGCTGGTATCGGGACAGGGCCTGGTCCACTTCGCCGGGCACAATGGCGGTCACGGCGGTGATCCCGGCCTGCTCCAGCCGGTGCCGCGCCCATTCCAGCTGGGCCCGGTTGTCGTCGGTGTCGGCGCCGGCCAGCACCAGGTGCAGTTCAAGGGCGCTGAACAGCGGGCTCTGGGCCAGCATTTCCACGCCCTTGCGGGTGGTGGCGCTGCCGTCAAAGGCCAGCATGATCTTTTGTGGGGCCCCGAATTCGCCCAGGGTCACCAGAATGGGGCGGTGCAGGGCACGGATCACCTGTTCCACATGGCTGCCCAGGTGGGCATAGGCCGAGGCTTCGCCCTGGCGGCCAATCACCAGCAGCCGGGTGTCGGGCTCGAGCTCCACCAGGGTGTCCACCAGGGCGCCGTGGCGCTGCAGGGTGGCGGGCTCGCTCACCCCGTCTTCAATGGCGCGGGCGCGGGCCGCGTCGAGCATGATACGGCCCTGCTCCTTGGCCAGTTTTCCCCGTTTTTCGTCCAGCGCCGCCAGCTCTTCCAGCAACTGCTCCTGGCTGCCGAGGCCAATGCTGCCGCTCAGGTTGCCCTTGGGTTGCTGGTTTTCCCGATCCAGCACATGGATAAAGCTCAGCGGAGCCGCCAGGCGCAGGCTGGCCCAGCAGGCCCAGTCGCACACTGTGGTGGCATGGCTGGAGCCGTCGATACAGGCGAGTACATTGGTGGTCATGGTCATTCCTCTCTTAGTGGCCCATCAGCTTTTCTACTGCTTTCGGATCGTTGTGAACAGCGAAACGGTCCACAAGTGTGGCGCTGGCCTCATTCAGGCCGATCATTTCCACTTCGGTGCCTTCCCGGCGAAACTTGATCACCACCTTGTCCAGGGCGCTGATGGCGGTGATGTCCCAGAAATGGGCGCGGCTGAGATCGATACGCACATGGCCTATCACCTCCTTGAAATCGAAAGAAGCGATAAACTGCTCGGCGGAGGTAAAGAACACCTGGCCCACCACCTTGTATTCGCGGCTGTTGTCGTCGATTTTTTCCGAGCCCACATAGAGGATCTGGCCCACCTTGTTGGCGAAAAACAGGGCGCTGAGCAGCACGCCCACCAGCACGCCGTAAGCCAGGTTGTGGGTAAAGACCACCACCACCACGGTGGCGATCATCACCAGGCTGGTACTCTTGGGATGGGTTTTAAGGTTGGTGATGGAGCCCCAGCTGAAGGTACCGATGGACACCATGATCATCACCGCCACCAGGGCGGCCATGGGGATCTGTGATACCCAGGGGCCGAGGAAGACCACCATTACCAGGAGCACCACACCGGCCACCAGGGTGGACAGCCGGGTACGGCCACCGGACTGGATATTGATGATGGACTGGCCGATCATGGCGCAGCCGGCCATGCCGCCCAGCAGGCCGGTGGCGATATTGGCCACGCCCTGGCCCTTGCATTCGCGGTTCTTGTCGCTCTTGGTGTCGGTGAGGTCATCCACTATGGTGGCGGTCATCATCGACTCCAGCAGGCCCACTACCGCCAGCGACAGGGAGTAGGGGAAGATGATGGCCAGGGTTTCGAAGTTGAGCGGCACCTCCGGCCACAGGAACACCGGCAGGCTGTCCGGCAGCTCGCCCATGTCGCCCACGGTGCGGATATCGATGCCGTAAACCATGGCCACTATGGTCAGTACCACGATACATACCAGGGGCGAGGGCAGCAGCTTGCCCACCACCGGCACCAGCGGCAGCAGATAGATGATGCCGAGGCCGGCGGCGGTCATGGCGTAAACGTGCCAGGTCACGTTGGTCAGCTCCGGCAATTGGGCCAGGAAGATCAGGATAGCCAGGGCGTTGACGAAGCCGGTGACCACGGAGCGGGACACGAAGCGCATCAGTTCGCCCAGCTTCAGGTAGCCGGCCACTATCTGCAGCACCCCGCACAGCAGGGTGGCGGCCAGCAGGTATTCGAGGCCGTGGTCGCGCACCAGGGTGACCATCAGCAGGGCCATGGCGCCGGTGGCGGCGGAGATCATGCCCGGGCGGCCGCCGATAAAGGCGGTGACCACACAGATACAGAAAGAGGCATAGAGGCCGACCTTGGGGTCGACCCCGGCGATAATGGAGAAGGCCACGGCCTCCGGGATCAGGGCCAGGGCGACCACGATGCCGGCGAGCACATCTCCCCTTATGTTCGAGAACCAGGTTTGCTTGATACTGGGTAACATTGTTGTTGTTCCAAGGTTGTGGGTAAATGCAGTCCATACCAGGCCGGCGCCAAGGGCGGTCGCAGCGGTACGGGATTCAAGTTTTCGGGCAAGACAAAGCGCTCGCATGGAACGAGCAGGGACACCGCGGGAGGCGGCAAAAAGCAGGGCCTGAAGGCTAGGGTGGCGTCATCGCTTTATTCAAAAACTTCATAAAAGTATAATTTTTTATAAGCTCTAACCGAAGGGCAGCGGGTATTATAGGAGCCCGGCCGGCCGCGGACAAGGGCGGATACCGGCCCGGAGTTTGCATAACACCGAAGGGGACGGCAGGCGCCTCCCACGGCATCAAAAACGTGCATCAAAAAAGGAGCGGAGCGCAATGAGTGACAACAGAATGCTGGGCAGCCGGGTACTGGACGCCCTGCAGCATGTCGGCCTTATCATCGTGGCTATCGCCACCGTGGTGGCGGTGGGCATAGAGGTGAACACCATGTGGCAGAACAGGACGGTGACCCTGGCGGATCTGCTGCTGATGTTCATCTACCTGGAAGTGCTGGCCATGGTGGCCATCTATCTGCGTTCGGGCAAGCTGCCCATTCGCATTCCGCTCTATATCGCCATTGTCGCCCTGGCCCGTTACCTGATCCTCGACATGAAGGGCATGGACAACTGGCGGCTGATCACCGTGGCCGGCGCCGCCCTGGTGCTGGCCCTGGCGATTCTGGTGATCCGCTTTGGCCATGTGCGCTATCCCTACGGCAAGGACGAGGGCGGACACTGAACCGCGGGGACTGGGGACTGGGGACTGGGGACCGGCAGGATGGGCTTGGCCCTGTTAGTGGTCAACGTTTTCGGTACAGAATCCCTAATCCCTAATCCCTAATCCCTAATCCCGGTACACTCACCCGGCGGTTTCGATGACATGGCGGGCAAAGCCGCTGCCCGCCTCCTCGTAGATATTGAAAATGTCGTCGGCGCCCATCTCGCGCAGTTGGGCGCCTTCTTCCGGATAACGGATGATGGCGGCTACCCGTCCCCGGAAGTCGGTGTGGCGGATTTGCTCCAGGGCATACAGGTTACCGGCGTGATTGGGCATGGCGAGGAAAATATATTCCAGCTGGCTGCCGATATTGGCCTTGTCCCAGAAATCCGAGTCTGATGCATCGCCCTTGATGGCATTGATGTCCAGCTCCCGCAGCAGGGAGACCTTTTTCTCGTCCGAATCGATGCCGAGCAGCTTGCCGGCTCCCCGGTGTTTTTCCAGTTCCATATAGGCACCCTGGCCGATGCGGCCCATGCCGATGATCAACACCCGGGCATCCCCGAGCTGGATGGGCATGTCGTCCGGGTGCAGCCGGGCGGCATCCCGTGGCCTGAGCCTATGCATCATCCGGCGATAGAGGTTTTCGTTGTTGGCGTTGAGGGGGGCCGAGGCGACGAAGGAGAGGGCCAGGGCCAGCGATGCGACGATGACCCAGTCGTTGCTGAGCAGGCCCTGCTGGGCCGCCAGCGCGGCCACTATCAGGCCGAACTCGGAATAGTTGCTGAGACTGAAGGTGGCCAGCAGCGAGGTGCGCGGGCGCAGATAGCAGTGTTTGTACAGCAGGTAGTAGAGCAGGCTTTTCAGGGGCAGCGCCAGCAGCAGGACAACCGACACCCAGAGGCTGTCTAGGGTCGGCATGCCGTTGAGGCCGATATTGAGGAAAAAGGCGACCAGGAACAGCTCCTTCATGTTGAAGAAGGACTTGGCCAGGGCCGGGGCGCTGTAATGGGGGGCCAGCATCATGCCGATAATCAGCGCGCCCAGGTCGCCCTTGAGTCCGACCAGCTGGAAGCCGCCGTAGCCCACCACCAGCGCCAGAAACACGGCGAACAGGGTCTGCAGCTCGCCGTGGCCGGCCCGCTCCAGGATACGATAAAACAGCGGACGCAACAGCGGCAGCAGCACCAGCAGGCCAAGCGCCCAGGGGCTGGGCAGCTTGCCGGCGGAGGCGGAAAGGAAGGCCACCGCGAACAAGTCCTGCATGACCAGTACGCCGATGGCGACCCGGCCGTAAAAGGTGTTCATGTCGCTGCGCTCTTCCAGCACCTTGACCGCGAACACCGTGCTGGAAAAACTGAGGGCAAAGGCCATCAGCACCGCCTGCTGCCATGCCAGCTCCTGGGCCAGGGCAAAGCCCAGGCCCTTCACCGCCAGCAGCACCCCGGTAAACAGCAGGGTCGACAGCACGACATGTCCCGAGGCGGTGCCCCAGACTTCCCGGCGCAACAGGGTCTTGAGGTCGAGCTTGAGGCCGATGCTGAACAACAGCAGGGTGACGCCCAGGTTGGCCAGGGTGTCCAGGGTGGGGTTGGGCTGGTAGCCCATGGCATTGAGCACGAAACCGGCGGCGAGAAAGCCGATGAGCGGCGGCAGCCTGACCAGGTGAACGGCGAGGCCGCAGCCGAAGGCAATGGCAATGAAAACGGGATCCATGATGCGCTTACTGTTGTTGTCGGGCGGGCGTAAAGAAGACGATATAGTGGTGTTCCATCCCCCCAATGTCAATGCGCGGGCGGCAATCGGCGCCCGCCCTCAATCGGCGCCGTCTCCCGCCAGGCGGGCCCTGACCGGCTCCAGTTCGTCCGGACTGCCGAACAGCACCAGCACATCGCCCTCGCGCAGTTCGGTGTCCGGGCCCGGGGACAGCTGGCGGCGGCCGTCCCGTACCAGGGCGGTGGCCATCACGCCCTGGCCGGCCAGCTCCAGCTGTGCCAGCCGTTGGCCGAGCACCGGGCTGTGGGCCGGCAGCCGGACCGGCTGCAGCCGGTCGGCGTGCACATCGGCGTTTTCTTCCAGCACCCCGGAGGAGCCCGGGAACAGCTGCTTCATCATCTGGTAGCGGCTGGTGCGCTGCTGCTGGATATAGCCGGCCACCTTGTGCAGCGGTACCCGCAGCGAAAGCATGGCGTGGGAGGCCATCATCATGCCTGCTTCCAGGGTTTCCGGGATCACCTCGGTGGCGCCGGCGGCGCGCAGCTCCTCCACGTGGGTTTCGTCGCGGGTGCGTACCATCACCGGCAGCTCGGGGTGGTAGCGGCGCACGAAGGACAGGGTCTTGAGGGCGGCGCTGAGATCGTCGTGGCTGATCAGCAACAGCCGGGCCCGCTCGGCGCCGGCGGCGTCCAGAACCGCCGGATCCGCCGAGTCGGCAAAAAAGACCGGCTCGCCCGACAGGCGGGCGTCCCTGACCCGGCGGGAATCGAGGTCGAGCGCCAGGTAGGGGATATGCTCGTTTTCCAGGAAATGACCCACTATCTGGCCGATGCGGCCGAAACCGCAGATGATGACGTGACGGTCCAGCCGGTTGCCCCCGGGCAGCTCCTGGCCCGGCTCGGGCAGGTTTTGCGCTGCCGGGTGGCTGAACAGCCGGCTGGCCAGGGGCTGGTTGAAGCGGATCAGAAAGGGCGCCAGTATCATCGAAAACAGCACCGCCGTCAGGGCGACCTGGGCCGGCAGGGGGGCGATGACCCTGGCCTCCAGGGCGATGGCGAGCAGGGCAAAACCAAACTCGCCGCCCACCGCCAGCACCATGCCGGTGCGAAAGGCGGTGGGCAGGTCGACCCGCGCCCAGCGCACGATCAGGGTCACCAGCACCAGCTTGATCAGCAGCAGGGCGGCGGCGCCGAGCAGCGCCTGCAGC
Organism: Zobellella taiwanensis; assembly: GCF_003012795.1. Lineage (GTDB taxonomy): Bacteria > Pseudomonadota > Gammaproteobacteria > Enterobacterales > Aeromonadaceae > Oceanimonas > Oceanimonas taiwanensis. The sequence continues at coordinate 28,328 of NZ_PXYH01000001.1, read as the reverse complement.
CAGATATCCGGCAGCAGGGCGGGGTTGACCAGCATGCCGATACTGACGAAAAACAGCCCCAGCAGCACGTCGCGAAAGGGCCGGATGGTGGACTCTACCTGATGGCGGAACTCGGTTTCTCCCAGCATCATGCCGGCTAGGAAGGCGCCGAACGCCATCGACAGGCCCAGGCTCATGGTGGTCCAGGCCGCGATCAGCGACACGAACAGCACGGTCAGGGTAAACAGTTCGGCGGAGCGCTGCTCCGATACCAGGTGGAAAAAGCGGCGCAGCAGGTAGCGGCCCACCAGGAAGACGAGGGCAAAGGCGGCCAGGGCCTTGACCAGGGCAATGCCGAGCGCGCCCGCCACCTGCTGGGCGCCGGCCACGCCGAGCACGGGGATGATGATGACGAAGGGCACCGCCGTGATGTCCTGGAACACCGACAGCGTGGTGCCGAGCTTGCCGTGGCGGGTCTGATCCTCGCCCTGCTCGCCGAGCTGCTTGCTGATGAGGGTGGTGGAGGACTGGGCGAAGACGGCGCCAATGACAAAGGCGGTAATGCCGTCCAGCCCCAGCCCCCACAACAACAGGGCGACCACCGCCGTGGTCAGCGCGACCTGGGCGGTGCCCAGGCCGAGGATCAGGTGGCGCAGGGCATAGATTTGGGACAGGGAAAAGCTCAGGCCGATGGTGAACAGCAGAAAGACGATACCGAATTCGGCAATAAGCTTGATGTAATTTTCTTCCAGCACGGGGCCGGCGGTATGGGCGCCGAGCAGCACCCCCACCAGCAGGTAGCCGAGGCTGGGAGGAATGCGCAGGCGCTGGAACAGCAGCACCACAAAGACGGTGAGCCCGAGCAACAGCAGCAGTTGTACCAGGGTATGTTCAAGCATGGCGGCGTGGTTTCCGGTTCCGGGGGACCGCCCTGAGCGGCGGTCCCGATGGCTTTGCCCAGTGTAACCGCCGGCTCAGAACAGGTCGATATCGACGGCGGAGGCGAACACGTGCTGGGGGCGGAAGGGCATCTTGTCGATGTCCGCCACCTGGCTGACGCCGGTCAGGACCAGTATGGTTTCCAGCCCGGCCTGAAAGCCGGCGAGGATGTCGGTGCGCAGGTTGTCACCCACGATCAGGGTGTTTTCGGAATGGGCGTCCATGTGGTTGAGGGCGGCGCGCACTATCCAGGCGCTGGGTTTGCCCACATAAAAGGGCTTTTTGCCGGTCATCCGCTCGATGGGGGCGCACAGGGCGCCGCAGGCCGGGTGCATGTGCGGGCCATGGGTATCCGGGTTGGTGGCGATAAAGCGGGCGCCGCCGGCCACGAACTTGGCCGCCATCTGGATCATGCTCCAGTTGTAGTTGCGGGTCTCGCCCACCACCACGAAATCCGGATCGATGTCGGTGATGGTAAAGCCGGCCTTGTACAGCTCGTGGATCAGGGCCCCTTCGCCGATCACATAGGCCTTTTCGCCGCTCTGGCGCTTGAGGAAGTCGGCGGTGGCCATGGCCGAGGTGTAAAAGCAGCTCTCCGGCACCTCGATGCCGGCGGAATAGAAACGGTTCTGTAAATCCTTCGGGGTCTGGGCCGGGTAGTTGGTAAGGAACAACAGATTCATTTGCTGCTCCAGTACCCGCCGGATAAAGAGGTCGGCACCGGGGATCAGATCGTTGTTGTGCAGTATGACCCCGTCGATGTCGCAGATAATGTTGTTTTTATGCATTGGCTCTCCTTGTCGCCTGGCCTGTGCCGGCGTTGGTTCCCACTGTCAGCGCAGCATATGACAGATTCATGACAGGGGGGAGGGGTTTTGTCATGGGCGGATACAGCCGAGCCAGGGGCCGAGCTGGTTGATGCGCTGGCGGATCACCCCGGCGCGCCGTTCCACATAGGCCGAGGGGCGGGCGGCATTGTACTGGCGCGGGTTGGGCAGCACCGCCGCCAGCAGGCTGGCCTGCTGGCGGTTGAGGCCGGCGGCAGAGGTATTGAAATATGCCTGGGCCGCCGCCTCGGCGCCGTAGATGCCGGGGCCGAATTCGGCGATATTGAGGTACAGGGTAAGGATGCGCTCCTTGGGCAGGATCAGTTCCAGCATGGGGGTATAGAGGGCTTCCAGCGCCTTGCGGGTGTAGCTGCGCCCCGGCCAGAGATAGAGGTTTTTGGCGGTCTGCATGGTAATGGTGCTGCCGCCGCGCAGCCGGCCCTCGCTGCGGAATTCGTCGAGCACGTCGGCGAAGGCCTGCCAGTCGAAGCCCCGGTGGCGGCAGAACTTGTTGTCCTCGGCGGCGATCACCGCCATCTTGAGCTGGGCCGAAATGCGCGGGCCGGGCTGCCAGTCCTTGTGCAGGCTTTCTCCCTCGAACAGGCGGATCACCATCAACGGCGTGAGCGGCACCGGCACATAGCGGTACAGCAGGGTCAGCAGCAGCGGCAGCAGTATCAGCAGCACGGCCAGCCAGCCGAGCAGGCGTGTTAGCAAGGCGGTCATCAAGATCGGATCCCTGTGTCGAGCGGACGGTTAAAAAATTTGACCTGGGGGTTATGTTTTTAACCGGGCTGTGGTTAAATTTTTGTTATCTTTACACTATATCAACTGGTCCGGCAGCAAAGGAGTATGGTCATGTCCGCATTTATCGAACAATTGCCCAAGGTGGAACTGCATCTTCACATCGAAGGCACCCTGGAGCCGGAAATGGTGTTTGCCCTGGCCAGGCGCAATGGTATCACCCTGGATTACGCCGATGAAAGCGCCCTGAGGGCCGCCTACGATTTTCGCGATCTGCAGTCCTTTCTCGATCTTTACTACCTCGGCATGCAGGTACTGCGCACCGAGCAGGACTATTTCGACATGACCTGGGCCTACCTGGAGCGGGTGCACCGGGAGCGGGTGCGCCACACCGAAATCTTTTTCGACCCCCAGGCTCACACCGACAGGGGCATTCCCCTGGCAGTGGTGGTGGGCGGCATCCACCGGGCGCTGGAGCAGGCGCAGCGGCAATGGGGCCTGTCCAGCCGGCTTATCATGTCCTTCCTGCGTCATTTGTCGGAAGAGGCGGCCTTCGACACCCTGCGCCAGGCCGAGCCCTTCCGCCACCTGCTGGCCGGCATCGGCCTGGACTCCTCGGAGCGGGGCAATCCCCCGGCCAAGTTCAGCCGGGTGTACGCCCTGGCCCGGGAGCAGGGTTACCGGCTGGTGGCCCACGCGGGGGAGGAAGGGCCGGCCAGCTACATCAGCGATGCCCTCGACCTGCTCCGGGTGGAGCGTATCGATCATGGCGTGGCGGCGACCCAGGATCCGGCGCTGATGCGCCGGCTGGCGCGGGAGCGGATCCCCCTTACCGTTTGTCCCCTGTCCAACCTTCGGCTCAGGGTGGTGCAGGACATGGCCGATCACCCCATGCTGACGCTGCTGGCCGAGGGCCTATGCGTGACCGTCAACTCCGACGATCCGGCCTATTTCGGCGGCTACATGAACGCCAACTACCAGGCCTTGCAGGATGGCCTGGGTGCCAGTGACGGCGAGCTGCTGCAGATGGCGCTCAACAGCGTCGAGGCCTGCTGGCTGTCGCCGGAGGAAAAGGCGGCCCTGGTGCGCGATATCCGCGCCCACGGCCAGGCCTTCGGGGTGGCGTGATAAAGCGCTAAAGCTCGGCGCGCGCGCGCCGATAACCAGCCTAACGGTCAACAGGAGGCAGCTGGCGTGCGCATGATTACTGTGGTAGCGGGGGTGGTGCTGAGCTCGGCAAGCTGGGCCCTGCCCCGGACCTATATCGCGGATATCGAACAATCCCTTTGGCGGATCACCGCCGACTCGGCGGTCGAATGCCGGCTGGAGCACCCTATTCCCGGGTTCGGCACCGGGGCCTTCGTCAGCCGCGCCGGCAAGAACATCAACCTGGTGTTCGAACTCCAGTCCCTGCGCGGCCAGCCGCGCACCCAGTCGGCGTCGCTCAAAAGCGAGTCGCCCCACTGGCAGCCGGGCCGGGCGGCGCGCGACCTGAGCCGGGTGACCTTTTATCAGCAGTTCGACGCCCTGGTGGAGCAGCAGTCGGCCTGGGTGATGCTCGACGAGCTGAGCCAGGGGCGCTGGCCCACCTTTTATTTCGACGACTGGTATCGCCGGGATCAGACCACCGGCGTGGGCTTGTCGTCGGTCAACTTCCGCGCCCGCTACGCCGCCTTCCTCGACTGCCAGCACAACCTGCTGCCCTACGGTTTTGAAGACATTGCCTTCAGCGTGCTCAACTACGTCAACAATGCCGACGAGCTGACCCCCCATTCGCGCCAGCGGTTGGCGATGATCGCCGAATATGTGCGCGCCGCGCCCGACATCGACGAGGTGGTGATCAACACCTACACCGACAGTTTCGGTACCGAGTACCACAACAAACAGCTGTCGGAGCGCCGGGCCGAGGCGATCAAGGCCCGCTTTATGGAACTGGGCCTGCCGGCGGAGAGCATTTCCCTGTACGGCCACGGCGAGCGCCGGCCCATCGCCGACAATGGCACCCCGGAAGGGCGCGACAGCAACCGCCGGGTGGTCATCAGCCTGGGCCGGGATCGGCTGTAAGCTAAATCCGGTTTCGATTGAAACTGCGGCTCGGGCCGCAGTTTTTCGTGGCGGGGTTTCCTATACTGCGTCTTCACCCATAGCCGGAACGATGACATGTGCAACACCGAACTGCAGCAGGTAACCGGCCGGATCCAGCTCGAAGAGTCCCGGGTTCGGGTCACCGAGCTGCGTTTCCCGCCTCACAGCGAAACCCGCTGGCACCGCCACCCCCACGACTACGTCATTGTGCAGATGACCGGCGGCCGGCTGCGCCTGCAAACCCCGGAAGGGGAGCATCACTTCGAGCTGCAACCCGGGCAAACCTACTTTCGTCCCGAGGGCAATGAGCACAATGTGATCAACGACAGCGACCAGGAAGTGGTGCTGCTGGAGATAGAGCTGCTCTGAGCCGCCGCCACAAGGCGGTTGGCTTTTGCCGCCGCCTTGGGTAGCTTATGGCCTTTGCCATTTTCAGAGACGGGATATGACCTGGTTGATGTACCTGGTGCTTGGCGCCTTTGCCGGCACCCTTGCCGGCCTGTTCGGGGTTGGCGGCGGCCTGATTATCGTGCCGGTGCTGATTTTCAGCTTCAAATTGCAGGGCATAGGGGGCGATCTGGTGGCCCACATGGCGGTGGGCACCTCGCTGGCCACCATCATGTTCACCTCCCTCAGTGCCATTCATACCCATCATGGCCGCAAGGCCATCGACTGGCGGCTGGCGGCCATGCTGTCGGCGGGCATAGTGGTGGGGGCCTGGCTTGGCGGCTATACCGCCGACAAAATGTCGGGCCTGCAACTGCAGCGGGTGATCGGCCTGTTCGCCTGGCTGATGGCGGCACAGATGATGTTCAACCTGATGCCGAGCGGCAGCGGCCGGCTGCCGGGCAAGCCGGTGCAGGCGGCGGTGGGCGGGGTGATCGGCTGGGCCTCGGGCATTTTCGGTATCGGGGGCGGCTCGCTGACGGTGCCTTTCCTGAGCTGGTGCGCCGTGCCCATGCAGCGGGCGGTGGCGGTGTCGGCGGTGTGCGGCTTTCCCATCGCCCTGGTGGGGGCGCTCAGCTATGTGGTGCACGGCCTGCAGCACCAGGGATTGCCCGCCGAAGCCTGGGGCTATGTCTACCTGCCGGCGCTGATCGGCATCAGCCTGGCCAGCATGCCCTTTGCCCGCTTCGGCGCCATCCTGGCACACCGGCTGTCGGCGGTGGCGCTCAAGCGCGCCTTCGCGGTATTCCTGCTGCTGGTGGGCGCCAAGTTCCTGCTGTTTCCGGGCTGATCCCGGGGAGTCAGCCGCCCGCGGGCGGCTTTTTCTCCCGCGCCGCCAGCCTGTCGTCAAGACGGGCCACGGCCCAGAGGATCACCAGGCCGAGGGCAACCAGGCCGAGATAGTCAAGCCAGCCGTTCATCCCCGCCCCCTGATGCGGCGAATGCCCGCCTCGTAGCGTCCTTCCCGGCTGTCCACCTGGGTCTGGAAATACTTCAGGAACCACATGTATTGCTCCGGCCAGTCGGTCAGCAGGGCTTCTATTTCCGCATTCATGGCCCGGGTGTCGGCGGTCAGATCGCCGGTGGGATAGGGGGCCATGGGCGGGCGCACGATGAGTTCGTAACAGTGTTGTGCCGTGTTGTACACGCTCAGGACCGGCAACACCCGGGCGCCGGTGAGCTTGACCAGTTTGGGCAGGGCCGGCAGGGTGGCCTTGAGTTCGCCGAAAAAGGGCACGAACAGGCTGGCGTCGCGGCCGTGATCCTGGTCCGGCAGGTAGAAAAAGTGCTTGCCGTCCCTGATGGTCTTGATCACCGACTTGATGCCCGCGTCCCGCTCGTAGACGATGCCGCCAAAGCGGGCGCGCTGGCGGTTGATGAACCAGTCGAACACCTCGTTCTTGGCGCTGTGCATCATGGTGCACATGGGCAGGCCGAGGGAGTTGAGATATAGGCCGCCGGCGTCGATGGCCCAGGTATGGGGGATCATGAAGATGATCTTGTCGCCCGCCGCCAGGCAGGCGTCCAGGTGTTCCCGGCCCTGTATCCGGAAACGGTTTTGCAGATAGGCCTTGCTGCGGGCGGTCCATTCGCCGTACCCGAAAAAGCCCATCAGCCCGGCCCGTACCGACGCCAGCAGCATCCGTTCGACCGCATCCTGGTCCAGCTCGGGAAAGCACAGCCTGAGATTGGTGCGAGCGATATAACACTGTTTTTTGGCCAGCCGGACCAGCAGCGGGGCAAAGGCGCCGGCCAGGGCGTCGCGCGGGCGTACCGGCAGCCAGGCCAGTAGCCACAGCAGCGCGATGGCAAGCCAGGTGGGCCAGTAGCGGGGGTGCAGGTAGCGGGGTTTGAATTTCAGATCATAAACGGGATCGTGCCCGGACATCACATCATCCTCTCGGTCGGCAGGGCGCCAAGTGTAAGTAAAAACGGCGGGTAAATCATCCTTCCCGCCGGGGGCGGAAATAATCCCGGTTGTGGTAAAAGCCGGGATCCTCGTTGTCCGGCCACCAGCCGGGTATGCCGAGCAGCGGCAAGGGCCGCAGCGGGCGGGGCCGGTCGAACAGGGCGCGGGCATCGAGCTCGCTCGCCAGTTGCCGGTCCAGCGCCCGATAACGTCCGGCGCGGGGCAGGGCGAAAAAGTCCGCCGGCATTTCCAGCACCACCGTCTTGGCGGTCAGGCCGATGAAGGGCGCCAGGGCCTGCTCGTACAGGGCATGGCCGAAGATAAAGGGTTGCCAGTCCCGGCCCCAGCGGGCCCGCTGGCCGATAAAAAGCGCGTGCCAGTCGTGCGCGTGCAGCAGGGCCTCCGCCTCGGCGGCGTCGGGTACGGCCAGCACCAGGCCGCATTCGTCGAAATGGGTGATCCTGTCCCGCCTCGGGGTCCGTTGCCGGGCGCCCTGGCGGGCGATGTCCGCCATGTGCAGCCGGTTGAGCAGCGACTTGGTGTGGGGGAACAGATGCCAGATCACGGCGCCGAACATATCGTGCCAGTTGGCCGTCCGGGTGGGCACTTCGCCCCGGGCCACGGCCTCTTCGTAATAGCAGCCGAGGGCGGCGAAGCGGGTATCGTCGATAAAGCGCAGGCCCGAGGGTGCCAGCCGGCGGCTCAGCTCGGCGGGGTCCGGCCAGGCCGGCAGGTCGAGGGCGATCAGCCCCGCCAGTTGGCCGAGGATGGGGTTGAGATGGGTAAAGTCGGGATCCCAGTCCATAGATGTCGTCCAGCCAGGATAAAACCGCAAAGCATACCCTGAGCCGGCGCCGATATCAGGGTATAATTGGGATTATTTTGCTCCCCGGCCCATTGCGCCCATGCCCGCCATGGGTAAGATAGCGCCCCTGGCGTTGCCGCCCCGAGGAGTGTGCCGATGAAACGGATCTGTTTACTGGTACTGATGATGAGTATGTTAACCCCGACCGGATTTGCTCAGGCCAAGAGCGAGGACGGTGTCAAAATCGCCGACCAATGGCTGCTGGGCCGGGTCGAATGGCTGTGGCTGCCGGCACTTGGCGACAACGTCAAGGCCCGTATCGACTCCGGCGCCAAAACCTCGTCCATGAGCGCGACCGAGATCGAGGAGTTCGAGCGGGACGGGCGGCGCCATGTGCGCTTCAGCTTCAGCCACCAACATCACCAGGTGCGGCTCGAGGCTCCTCTCAGCCGCTATGTGAGAATTCGCCAGGCCAACAGCAAGCAGCTGGATCGCCGGCCCGTGGTACTGTTGCCGGTGCAGCTGGGCGGCATGATCAAGGAAGTGGAATTCACCCTCAAGGATCGCACCCGCATGCTCTATCCCGTGCTGCTGGGGCGAGAGTTCATGGGCAGGGATGTGCTGATCGACCCTTCCCGGCGGTTTATCCAGCCGGCCCGGGAGAAGTAGGCTTCAGCGTCCGCGCATGGCCCGGCGGATGCACAGGGCCGCGCCGCCCCAGGTAATGCCGAGGCCAATCAGCATCATGATGATGGCGCCTGTTGTCATGGGGTCTTCTCCGTTTTGCTGCCGGCATTGATCAGCACCGCCACCACCAGCATCAGGGCTATCATGCCCCAGCCGAGGAACAGCACTTCCCGATCCGAATAGCCGCCGTAGTTTTCCCGGAAGGCGCCGGCGATGTTGTTGAACAGGATCACCACCAGCATACCCACCGAGACGAATTTGATGCACAGCCGCCACCAGCCGCCCACGCTGAACTCGGAGAGGCGGTTGGCGTACTGGCGGTAGTCCTCCAGCCGGCACAGCCAGCCCACCAGCAGCAGTTCCAGCAGGCAGGCACCGAGCAGGGCGATGTTGTTGATAAAGTAGTCCACCAGATCCAGCAACAGCAGGCCGCCCTGGGTGATGAACAGCAGGCTGGCCAGAAAGCCGGCCGCGCAGAACAGGGTCGCGGTTTTCGGCCGGCTCCAGCCGGTCTTGTCCATCAGCCCCGTGGTCACCGCCTCGGCGATGGAAATATGGGAGCTGACCCCGGCGAACACCAGTGCCAGGAAAAACAGCGGCCCCATGATGCCCGGGGCGGGCAGCAGGTTGATGGCGGTGGGCAGGGTGACAAAGGCCAGGCCCACGCCGGAGCTCACCACCTCGGTGAGGGCCTTGTCCTGGGCGGCGGCCATGTAGCCCAGGGCGCCGAAGATCATGATGCCCGCCAGCATGGAAAAGCCGCAGTTCATCAGTACCGTCATAAAGGCGTTGTTGTTGATGTCGGATTTTTCCGGCAGGTAGCTGGCGTAGGACAGCATGATGGCGAAGCCCACGCTCAGGGTGAAGAAAATCTGGCCATAGGCGGCGGACCACACCTTGAGATCGCGGATTTTGCTGAAGTCGGGAGCGAACATCCAGTTGATGCCGTCCAGCGCCCCGGGCAGGAAAACAATGCGGGCGATCAGCAGCAGCACCATCAGGAACAGCAGCGGCATCAGCACCTTGTTGATTTTTTCAATGCCGCCCTTCACGCCCCGGTAGGTGGCGAAGTAGCTGGCGGCCCAGGCCAGTGCCAGGGGCAGCAGCAGGTGCCACTGCAGCCCGCCCAGGCGGGAAGGGGACTGGTCGCCGGTCAGCCCCAGAAACTCGCCGAAGAAAAAGCCGTTGCTGTCCTCGCCCCAGGACTGGGTAACGGCGAAACCCGTGTAGGAAATGGCCCAGGCAATCACCACCACATAGTAAAAGGCGATGATGGCCGAGATCATCACCTGGAACCAGCCCAGCCACTCGAAGCGGGCATTGAGGGTGGCCAGGGTGCGGGGGGCGCCCGAGCGGTACCTGTGGCCCAGAGTGAACTCCAGGATCATAAAGGGAATGCCGGCGGTGAGCATGGCGAACAGGTAGGGGATGAAAAAGGCCCCGCCGCCGTTTTCGTAGGCCATGTAGGGGAAACGCCAGATGTTGCCCAGGCCCACCGCCGAGCCGACCGCCGCCAGGATAAATCCGGTGCGGGAACCCCATTGTTCTCGTTTCATAACACGGCTCCTCGAATGGACCTTGTGTGTTCAGGATAGTCAAGCAGGGCGCAGAGCAGGGAGCGGCCGGGGTAAAATCACTGGGCCTGCCTGGCGAGCTGCCTCCTGAATGCGGGTTTCCACGGGAATTCCGGGAATTTCTCAGGAATTTTTTAAAAATCATTGTTAATGGGGTGTTGTTTTCTGTCGCTTTCGCGGCCCGGCAGTGCATCCGTGTTTTTTGCACAGTGATACACATCGCCGGCGGACACCTGTTCCGGCCGTGAGCCGGGCCGAACGGGATTTATGCGGCACAAGAGGGCTGGCCCCTGGCGGGATGGCGGTGTGAAAGCAGGCTTTTGCATAATCAGTCACCCGGCGGGCATAGTCAGCGTCAGGCCTGTGTGTTCTTGTTCTATGCCCGGCCCGGCCCTGGTAACGCACTTGTTAGATAATGATGAATAAGATATTTGCGACTGGTTTGTCAGTGATTTGCCATTAGTTTTATTTATTTTACGGGTAAAGAAAAGTGAGTTGAGACGGTCCCCGGGGCTCACTATGCTGTGCGCGACATCATTCAGGAGGCGCATCATGAGCACAGTCAACCATTCCATCCGGTCTTCCCAATCCCTGGCCCGCCCGGCCCAACGTCATGCCGGCCTGCGTGCCACTCTGGCCCTGTGGCTGCAGCGCAGCCGCACCCGCCGCGAGCTGTCCGAATTGCCCGCTTACCTGCTCAAGGATATCGGCCTGAACGAAGCCGATCGCTACCAGGAAGCCAGCAAGCCGTTCTGGCAGCAGTAAGCCCGATCCGGCAAGGATGCGCCCAATAAAAAAGCCGCTTCAGCAAGCGGCTTTTTTGCATTCCGGACTCAGCCGAGCAGGAAAAAGTAGACCGCCAGCAAACCGATACAGGCCAGGTTGAGGAAGAAGCCCGCCTTCATCATGTCGCCCTGGCGGATAAGGCCGGAGCCGAACACGATGGCATTGGGCGGCGTGGCCACCGGCAGCATGAAGGCGCAGGAGGCGGACACCGCGATCACCGACGCCACCATGACCGGCGTCAGTCCCAGCCCTTCCGCCACCGCCACGAACACCGGGATCAGCAGGGCGGCGCTGGCGGTGTTGGAGGCCAGCTCGGTCAGGAACACCACAAAGGCGGTGATCGCCAGCAGGATGATGAAGGGGTTGGCATTGCCTAGCATGTCCGCCAGGTGGTTGGCCAGGAACAGGCTGGTGCCGGTTTCGCGCAGTATGTGGCTCAGGGTCAGACCGCCGCCGAACAGCAGCAGTACACCCCAGTCGGTGTGCTTTTCAATGTCCTTCCATTCGGCCACCCGGCTGACGCCGATCAGAATAATGGCCAGCAGTGCCACCAGGGTATCGAAGGCCGCCAGGCCGCCCAGGGCGGTGGACACCGGGGTGGAGAAAATCCACAGACAGACGGTGAGCAGGAAGATGGCCAGGGTGAGCTTGCGCTTGCCGGTCCAGCTGATGGTTTCCTGCTCCAGGGTGATGCGCTCGTTGAGCTGAGGGCGGAACAGCAGATAGAGCACAACGATGGCGACCGGCAGCAGCATCAGGGTGACCGGCAGGCCGAGTGCCATCCATTCGCTGAAGCTCAGGCCCACCTCGGCGGCGGCAATGGCGTTGGGCGGGCTGCCCACCAGGGTGGCGATGCCGCCGATGCTGGCGCTGTAGGCCACGCCCAGCAGCACGAACACAAAGGTGTTGCGGTGCTTTTGGGCATCCAGGCAGGACAGCAGGCCGAGCGCCAGGGGCAGCATCATGGCGGCGGTAGCGGTGTTGCTGATCCACATGGACAGGAAGGCGGCGGTGGCGAACAGCAGCAGCACGGCGGCGGCCAGCCGGCCCCGGGCCAGTTGCAGGATACGGCTGGCGATCAGCCGATCCAGCCCCTGGCTGTGCATCGCCGCCGCCAGGGCGAAGCCGCCGAGGAAGAGGAAGATGATGGAGTTGGAAAAGCTGGCCAGGGCGGTGTTGGTGTTGAGAATGCCGAGCAGGGTGGCGAGCAGCGGCACCAGCAGGGCGGTGATGGTAATATGGATGGCCTCGGTCAGCCACAGCACGGCAATAAAGATGAGCAGGCTGAGCCCTTTGTTGACGCTGGGCTCGAACGGCAGACTGGTGAGCAGGATCACGAACAGGGCGATATTGGCGAGCAGTATCCCCCACTTGGCCTTGATATTAACGACTTGCTGCGGAACTTCATCAGACATGTTTATTTCTCGTTATGTTATTGTTTTGTATAGGGTTGTTAGTATATCACCCCAGTGTGGAAACAACAGATGATCGCTTCTGTAAAATCCTTATTTTGCCGTCGCGGCCTGCTCTGGCTGGCGCTGGCGCTGGGCTTGCTGTGGTGGCTGGCGGCGCATGGCCGGGGACTGTACCGCCAGTATCAGGATAGCCGGGAACTGCTGTACTACGCCGATCCCATTGCCGACGAACTGCACCATATCCACCACGGGGTGATGACGCTGGACGCCGAGGACGGCTTGCTGCTGGACGAGGAGGTGCGCCGGCTCAGCCTGATGCTGTCGCGGTTTAGGGACTTCCTGCAGCGGCCGGGGCCGGCGGCCCTGACCGGCGGCGAGGTGGATGCCCGCCTGGCCGATTACCTGGACAGCCTGCGCACCCTGCAGGAGGCGGACATCCATGCCCGCCACGGCCTGGCGGTGTTCAGCAAGGCGGTGCGCGGCCTGTCCGGCCAGCCGCGGCGGGACTTTCAGCCCCTGCTCCAGCACAGCCGGCTTTATTTCTATGCTGGCAACCGCCTGTTCGTGCGCGAGCTGGAGCGCCAGGCGGCGGCCCTGGCCGACCGGTATCCGCAGCAGGCCGAGCTGTTTTTGGTGCACGGCATCTACCTGGACAGCCTGGACCGGCTGATCCGCCTGCGCCACCGGTTCGCCGCAAGCGACATCGCCGACTTCTATCACTGGGTTGCCGAATGGCGCCGGCAAACCGAGCACAGCCGCAACCGCCTGCTGGCACTGGCGGCGAGCCTGGTACTGGTGGTGCTGTGCGCCGGTGGCGGCCTGCTCTATCGCAGCAACCGCCGCCTGCGCCAGGCCAACCGGGCCGCCCGCGCCCTGGCCCAGGCCAAAAGCGATTTTCTGGCCAACATGAGCCATGAAATCCGTACCCCCATGAACGCCATCATCGGCTTTGCCTCCCTGTTGCAGCAAACTCCGCTCGACAGCCGCCAGGCCGAATACCTGGGCAAGATCCGGTTGTCTTCCGACAACCTGCTGCTGCTGATCAACGACATCCTCGACCTGACCAGGGTGGAGGCGGGCAAGCTGGAGCTGGAAGACATTCCCTTCTGCCTCGATGAACAGCTGGAGCGGTTGTCGGGGTTGTTTGCCGACATGTCGGAGCAAAAACAGCTGGAGGTGATCATCGACAAGGGCGACGAGGTGCCCGACTGGCTGCGCGGCGATCCCCTGCGCCTGGGACAGATCCTGGTCAACCTGGTCGGCAACGCCCTCAAGTTTACCGAACGGGGGGAGGTGGTGCTGACGGTGAGGGTGGTGCCCGGGCCCGAGCCCCGCCTGTGTTTCGAGGTCAGGGATACCGGCATCGGCATTATGCCCGAGCAGCTCGACCGGCTGTTCCAGTCCTTTACCCAGGTGGATGCCAGCACCACCCGCAAATACGGCGGCAGTGGCCTGGGACTCAGCATCTGCCATCACCTGGTGGAGCTGATGGATGGCCGTATTTCGGTGGCCAGCGAACCGGGGCGAGGCTCGACTTTCAGGGTCGAGCTGCCGCTGCGTCCGGCCCCGGCGGCCAGCGAGGCGATACCGCCGCCGGGGCGGGGCGAAAAGGTGCTGCTGGTGGACGACAACGCCCTGGCGCTGGAGGTGATGGAGCGGATGCTGCAGCAGGCGGGGCTGGTGGTGCTGACGGCCCGGGATTTGGCCGGCGCCCGGGAGTTGGTGCAGCGCTGGGGCGGCGAACTGCGCCTGGCCTTTATCGACTGCTGTATAGGGCGGGAAAACGGCCTGGAGCTGGCCCGCTACCTGCGCCAGCAGCCGCACCTGGAGCAGGTGGAGATAGTGGTGGCCAGCGCCTTCGGCCGGGACCGGCCGGCGGCCCAGATGCAGGCCCTGGGCATCCGCCATTACCTGTCCAAGCCGGTCACCTGGGGCCGCCTGTGCGCCTGCCTGCAGCGCCTGCTGGGCGAGCCGGCCGGACCCGAGCCGGCCCTGGCGGTGGAGGATCCGCAGGAGGCCCGCTTCAAGCGCGCGCTGGCGGGGCGGCGGATCCTGCTGGCGGAAGACAACAGGGTCAACCAGCAGCTGATTGTCGAATTCCTCAACCAGGTGGGGGCCGTGGTCAGCCTGGCCGACAACGGTCGCCAGGCGGTGGAGCAGGTGACCCGGCGCCGTTTCGATGCGGTCCTGATGGATCTGCAGATGCCAATTCTGGACGGACTGGAGGCGACCCGCCAGATCCGCAAGCTCCGGGTCCACCACGAGGTGCCCATTATTGCCCTGACCGCCAGCGCCATGCGCGGCGACCGGGAAACCAGCCTGGGCTCGGGCATGAACGGCTATGTCACCAAGCCGGTCAGCCGGCGCGAACTCTACCAGGCCCTGGTGCAGGCCTGCGGCGACGAGGCCCTGCCGGATGCGGAAGCGGTGGCGGCACCGGCCGGCGGGCTGACGGCCGAATTTACCGAGCAGGCCGGCGAACAATTGTGGTTGTTGCAGGCGGCCGAGGCGGAAGCGGACTGGGCCGAGGCCGGCCGGCTGCTGCGCCAACTGGCGCGGGAAGCCGACCGGCTGGGCGCCGGGGTCTTTGCCGCCCGGGCCCGGGCGGCCTGTGCCTGGCCCGATCATGGCCAGCCGTTGCCCGGGGAGGAGCTGAGCGCCTTGCGCCGGCTGCTGGAGCAGGCCGATTTTCCGGCTTTGTGATGTTGGTCACACGAAGTAAATGTTAAGATTAATGTTCTTATATTTTTATATTAATTGGAGTTTTCATCTTTTGTGAAAAACTGCTGTAGTTGAACATATATCCCCGCCCTCCGGCGCCTTGGCGGCGTCCGGCCCCGGCGCTTTTCTCCTTGTTTATTGCTCTGGATTTTATTTCTTTTTTAGATGATATTGTCGCCGTCCAAGCATCTTGATAGGGGAGTGTTATGAAAGTTTTAGTGTTGGGTAGTGGTGTTGTCGGTGTAACCAGTGCCTGGTACCTGGCCCAGCAGGGCCATGAGGTGGTGGTCATCGACCGCCAGCCCGATGCGGCCGAGGAAACCAGCTTCGCCAACGCCGGCCAGCTGTCTTTCGGCATGTCTTCCCCCTGGGCCGGCCCCGGTATTCCCATGAAGGCCGTCAAGTGGATGTTCCAGGCCCATGCTCCCCTCAAGGTCCGTCCCAGCCTGAATCCGGCTCAGTGGAAGTTTATGCTGTCGATGCTGGCCAATTGCAATGAAAAATCCTACGGCATCAACAAGTCGCGCATGGTGCGGGTATCCGAGTACAGCCGCCAGTGCATCAACGCCCTGCAGGACGAGCTGGGCCTGCCGTTTGAAAGCCGCAAGCAGGGCCTGCTGCAGGTGTTCCGCACCCAGAAGCAGGTGGACGATGCCGCCAAGGACATCAAGGTGCTGCAGGAATTCAACGTCAACCATGCCATGCTCAGCGTGGACGACTGTATCGCCCGCGAACCGGCCCTGGCCCGGGTCAAGGACAAACTGGTGGGCGGCCTGCACTTCCCGGACGATCAGACCGGCGACTGCAACCTGTTCACCAAGGCGCTGGTGAAGAAATGCCAGGAAAAGGGCGTGGTGTTCAAGTTCAACACCGAGATCAAGGCACTGGTGCGCGACGGTGATCGGATCAGCGGCGTGCAGACCGCCACCGGCCTGGAAAACGCCGATCAGGTGCTGGTGTGCATGGGCAGCTATTCTCCCTTCCTGCTCAACCCGCTCGGCCTGCGCCTGCCCATCTACCCGGTCAAGGGTTACTCCCTGACCATAGAGGTCAACAAGGACGAGGACGCGCCCCAGTCCACCGTGATGGACGAAACCTTCAAGGTGGCCATTACCCGTTTCGACAACCGCATCCGTGCCGCCGGTACCGCCGAGCTGGCCGACTTCAACGGCGACCTGCCCAATGCCCGGCGCGAGACCATCGCCCATTCGGTGAAGAGCCTGTTCCCGGAAGGCGGCAAGATTGACCAGGCCGAGTTCTGGACCGGTTTCCGGCCCATGACCCCGGACGGCACCCCCATCATCGGCGGCACCCGCTTCAAGAACCTGTGGCTCAACACCGGCCACGGCACCCTGGGCTGGACCATGGGCCCGGGCTCGGGCAAGCTGATTGCCGACCTGATCAGCGGCAAGGCGCCGGAGATAGACCACGACGGCCTGGCCTTCAGCCGCTACGGCTGATACCGGAGCGCGGGCAGCCCGCCTGCCATCTGCCGCCCAGCGGCAAGCCGCCGGGCGGTTTCCCCTTCATCTGGACACAGGGAGCCAAAAGACGCACTATGCCGTCTTTTGGCTCCTTTTTTATGTTGCTGACCCTGCTCAATATCGTGGTGCCGGTGTTCGCCGTGGTGGCCGCCGGCTGGGTTTTTGGCCGGCGTCAGCGCCAGGCGGACATGGGCTTTGTCAACCAGGCCAACGTGGCTCTGTTCTGCCCGGCCCTGGTGTTTTCGGCCCTGATCCAGAATCCGCTCGCGCTGGCCGACAGCGGGCTGCTGCTGCTGGCCGGTGTGTTGTGCATACTGCTGCCCGGCCTGTTGCTGTGCCTGTTCCGGTTTCACGGGCTGGAGCGGCGTACTCTGGTGCTGGCGGGCATGTTCCGCAACACCGGCAACATCGGCATTCCCTTGATGATGCTGGCCTATGGCGCCGATCAACTGGGCGCCATCATTCTGTTGTTCGTGCTGTCCAACCTGATCCACTTTTCGCTCGGGCTCTTTATCCTGTCGAGGGAGGCGGGCCGCTGGCGGTGGCTGCAAAATCCCAATGTGTGGGCGGCCCTGGCGGGGCTGCTGCTGGCGGAGCACCGGGCTTTGCTGCCGGAGTTTGTCTATACCAGCGCCGACCTGCTGGGCCAGATAGCGGTGCCGCTGATGCTGTTCGCCCTGGGCGTGCGCCTGGCGGAAGGGGAAATGGGCAACCTGGGCCTGGCCCTGCGGGTCAATCTGGCCTATTTGCTGGCGGGGGCGCTGAGCTTTGCCCTGGTGGCCTGGTGGCTGCCGCTCGGCAACGACTGGCTGCGGCTGCTGGCGCTGTCGGTGATGTTGCCGCCGGCGGTGCTCAACTACCTGTTGTGCGAACAATATGGATGCCAGCCCGACAAAATGGCCAGCATAGTGCTGCTCGGCAATGCCCTGTCGGTGCTGACCATTCCGCTGGTGGTCTATCTGACCCTGGTCCTGCTCTGAATAACGGGGCCGCCTGGCCGATCGCTAGCGGCCGCGGCGGTGCTCCGTTCAGCGGCTCCTCGGTGCCAGGGAGAGGCACCATCGTCCTTGTCGAGTAATGTTTCTGTTTTGTTAATTATTGGTTAATACCAAAGTCTAAGTTTCAACGCCCCGTTAACGCGCTACTGTTATTTTCGAACCGTATTCGGCTATTCAAGGAGAAAGAGAATGGCGTTCGAAAATCAGGAAAAAGCAAAAGCGTACTGGAGCGAAAACCTGCGGTTGATGGCCATCTTGCTGGCCATCTGGTTCGCGGTGTCCTACCTGTTCGGCATCATACTGGTGGATGTGCTCAATGCCTTCACCATCGGCGGCGCCAAACTGGGTTTCTGGTTCTCCCAGCAGGGCTCCATTTATGTGTTCGTGGTGCTGATCTTCGTCTACGTATGGCGAATGAACGTGCTCGACAAAAAATACAACGTTGACGAAGAGTAAGGGGTAGGACATGGATATCCAAACCTGGACATTTATTCTGGTGGGGCTGAGTTTCGCCCTCTATATCGGCATCGCCATCTGGGCCCGGGCCGGCACCACCGGTGAATTCTACGTGGCCGGCGGCGGCGTGCACCCGGTGGCCAACGGCATGGCCACGGCCGCGGACTGGATGTCGGCGGCCTCCTTCATCTCCATGGCCGGCATTATCTCCTTCGCCGGTTACGACGGCGGCGTCTACCTGATGGGCTGGACCGGCGGTTATGTGCTGCTGGCCCTGTGCCTGGCGCCCTACCTGCGCAAGTTCGGCAAGTTCACGGTGCCGGACTTTATCGGGGATCGTTATTATTCCCAGACCGCCCGCATGGTGGCGGTGTTCTGCGCCATCTTCGTGTCCTTCACCTATGTGGCCGGGCAGATGCGCGGCGTGGGCGTGGTGTTCTCCCGCTTCCTCGAGGTGGACATCAACCTCGGCGTCATCATCGGCATGGCCATCGTGTTCTTCTACGCCGTGATGGGCGGCATGAAGGGCATCACCTACACCCAGGTGGCCCAGTACTGCGTGCTGATCTTCGCCTTCCTGGTGCCGGCCGTGTTTGTGTCGCTGCTGGTGGCCGGCACTCCGCTGCCCCAGCTCGGCTTTATCGGCCAGACCTCGGACGGCGTATATCTGCTGGAAAAACTGGACGGCCTGTCCCGTGAACTCGGCTTTACCGAATACACCTCGGGCACCAAGTCCGGCGTTGATGTGTTCTTTATCACCGCCGCCCTGATGGTGGGTACCGCCGGTCTGCCCCACGTCATCATCCGCTTCTTCACCGTGCCCAAGGTGCGCGATGCCCGCATCTCCGCCGGCTGGGCGCTGCTGTTCATCTCCTTCCTCTACACCACAGCCCCGGCCGTGGCCGCCTTTGCCCGCGCCAACATGATTGAAGGCCTGAACGGCACCGACGGTCAGGGCGTGGTCGCGGCGCAGGCCCCGAGCTGGGTCGGCAACTGGGAGAAAACCGGCCTGGTGGCCTGGGATGACAAAAACGGCGACGGCCGCCTGTTCTACTCCGGCGACGAGCGCAACGAAATGACCATCAGCCCGGACATCATCGTGCTGGCCAGCCCCGAAATCGGCCAGTTGCCCAACTGGGTGGTGGCCCTGCTGGCCGCCGGCGGCCTGGCGGCGGCGCTGTCTACCGCGGCCGGCCTGCTGCTGGTGATCTCCACCTCCATCGCCCACGACCTGCTCAAGAAGGGCTTCAAGCCCGACATGACCGAGAAGCAGGAACTGCTGGCGGCGCGGCTGGCGGCGGCGGTGGCGGTAATAGGCGCCGGCTACCTCGGCATCAACCCGCCCGGCTTTGTGGCCCAGGTGGTGGCCTTTGCCTTCGGCCTGGCGGCGGCCTCCTTCTTCCCGGCCATCGTGCTCGGCATCTTCTACAAGAAGATGAACAAGGAAGGCGCCATTGCCGGCATGGTGACCGGTATCGCCTTTACCGCCGCCTACATCATCTACTTCAAGTTCATCAACCCGGCGGCCAGCACCCCGGACAACTGGTGGTTCGGCATCTCCCCCGAGGGCATTGGTACCCTGGGCATGCTGGTCAACCTGGCGGTATCGCTGGTGGTGGCCAAGCTGACCACCGAAACCCCGAAAGAGGTGCAGGATCTGGTGGAGAGCATCCGCTTCCCCAAAGGCGCCGGTGCCGCCCACGACCATTGATCTGGATCAAGATTGTCACCAAGGGACGCGCACGCGTCCCTTTTTTCGTTCATCGAGGCACAAGCGCCTGTTCATTAACGGCTTTTAACTGTTTATACTGGATTTTTCCTATTTTCACGCGGTGACCATGGCCTTGAAGTTCAACTGGTTCAAGCCCGCCCGGGCAACCTCTTCGGTGGGTATCTACCTGACCCAGAACGCCCTTTACGGCGTGGCGGACGCCGAGGACCAGCAGGTGGTGCAACGTCCCCTGGGGCGGGGAGAAAGCGCCCCGGCGGCGTTGCAGGCACTAGTGACCGAACAGGGCTGGCAGGGGCGGGCACTGCGCCTGGCTCTGAGCCGGCAATGGTATCAGCAGACCCAGCTCGAAAAGCCCGCCATGCCCGACGACGAGCTGGCCCAGGCATTGCCCTGGCTGATGCGCGAGTTGGTCGACGAACCCGTCGACAGCCTGTTGTTCGACTATATCGACCTGCCGCCCAATCCCCAGGGGCAGGCGCGTATTGCTGTCTATTACAGCCGGCGCGAGCCGCTGGCCGAACTGGTACGGGCGGCGGGCGTCCTGGGCGAGGTGGCCACCATAGGGGTGGACGAACTGGCCATGGCCAACCTGCTGGAGCCCGAGGTGCGCGGCCTGATACTGCACAAGGTGCCGGGCCAGGAGCTGGTGATGACCTTTATCCACCAGCGGCAATGGCATTTTTCCCGTACCATCCGCGGCTTTCAGGCGCTCGATGATGAGCAGGCGGCGGTGGATCAGTTCGTGTTCGACAACCTGCTGCTCGAACTGCAGCGCAGCATCGACTACGCCGTGGGCCAGCTCAAGCTCAATGCCCCCGGGCGCTGGTATCTGGCCCTGCCCGAGCGGGTAACACCGGCCATCCAGGCCGCCATTGGCCAGGTGTTCGACCTCAAGCCCGAATCCCTGACCCATGCCCGGTTGCCTCCGGTCAGCCTGCCGGCGCTCGGCATACTGCGGGAAGAGCAGGCATGAAGACCCGCATCGAATTTTACCAGGCCGCGCTGCGCCCGAGGCGTGATCATCCCACCCCCCGCCATCTGCTGCTGGGCGCGGTGGTGGTGTTGCTGCTGTGGGGCCTGGCCTTTGCCTGGCAGGGACTGTCCAATTACCGGCTGGCGGAGCAAAACCGCCAGCTGGCGCAACAACTGGCCCTGGCCCGCAGCGGGGTGGAGCAACTGCAGCAAAGCCTGGCGCTGCTCAACCGCAGCCAGGACGACGGCCAGCGCCAGCGGCTGGAGCAGGACATCCGCGCCCGCCGCCAACTGCTCGGGGTGCTGAGCCAGGATAACCTGGTGTCGTATGCTGCCACCCTGGAGGATCTGGCGCGCATCCCCTGGCCCCGGGTTTCCCTTACCGGCCTGCAACTGCGGGGCCAGGCCATGGTGCTGAACGGCGAGGCCGGCGACGCGGCGGCGGTGCCCGCCTGGATCCTCGGTTTTGAACAACGGGAAAGTCTGGCCCGGCGCAGTTTCGATCGGCTCGACATCCAGCGCCGGGAGCCGGGCTTGCTGCGCTTTACCCTCAACAGCGAAGGAGCCGCGCCATGAACGGCCGTGTTACCCGCCTCCAACAGGCTTTTATGGCGCGCCCCCGGCGCGAGCGCTGGCTGCTGGTCGCCGCCGTCTGGGCCCTGCTGGCCTGGCTGGGCCTGCTGTTGTTCGAACAAACCCTGCAGGCCGGCGGCCGCGGGCTGCAGGCCGAGCAGCAGCGGCTGCAGCGCGAACTGGGCGAGCAGGGCGAGCTGAGCGACCAGCTCAACCGGCGCATCCAGGAACTCAACGCCAACGATGCCCGCCAGCAGATCGAACGGCTCAACCGCCAGCTCAGCCGGCTCAACGAAAACGTCGAACAGCGTATGCGCACCCTGGTCGGACCCGAGCAAATGGCCGCTTTGCTGCTGTCGGTGCTGGAGCAGGGCGAGGGGCTGACCCTGGTGGGACTGGCCAACCAGCCGCCCCAGCCGGTGGACACCGGCGAGGGGGCCACTCTCTACCGGCATGGCCTGAGCCTGCAACTGCGCGGCAGTTACCTCGACCTGCTTGACTATGTCCAGCGGCTGGAGCGGCTGAGCGGACGCATTTTCTGGCAGAGCCTGAGCTTTGAGCTGGACCGCCATCCCGACGGCGACATTCGCCTCGATTTCTTTACCATCAGCCAACACAGGGAGCTGTTGCGTGGTTAACACCCTGCTTTTCGCCCTGCTCAGCACCGTTTCCGCAGTGCAGGATCCGACCCGGCCGCTGACGCCGGCCCCCCTGGCCGACACCGCGCCCGCCGTAGTGGCCCTGGGCGGCCAGCCGAGGCTGCAGGCCATTTTCAGCGGCGGCCGGCCCAGCGCCATCGTCGACGGCCGGCTGTATTTTCAGGGCGATGCTATAGGTCCCTTTACCCTGGCGCGTATCGAACGCCAGCGCATCGTATTGCAGGGGCCGGGCGAAACCCTGGAACTGGCCCTGTTTCCTCTTTCAGATCATTCGGGTAGCCAATGAGATTCACCAAACGACCTTTTACCGTGGCGCTGCTTGGCGCTTCCCTGGCCGGGTGTGTTAATGCGCCGGACGGCAGTTTGCCCAAGGCGGCGCTCGACGAGGCGCTCCAGGCCCGTCCGGACGCGGTGCCGGCGGCGGTGGAGCAGGAATTGCTGGGGGCCCGCCGGGCCCCGGCCTTGCCCGCGACCCGGGACGGCTTGCGCCGCTTCGACGTTACCGCCAGCGAGGCCGAGGCGAGGAGCTTTTTCGCCGCCCTGGGTAACCAGCACGGGGTCAGCATAGCGGTGCATCCCGAGGTCAGCGGCACCATTACCCTCAACCTGCGCCAGGCCACCCTGCCGGAGATACTGGAAGCCATTTCCGGCTTGTACGGCTACGGTATAGAGCGCCGCAGCGGGGTATACCAGGTGTTCCCCAACGGGGTGCGCACCCGCACCTTCAACGTCAACTACCTGATGCTGTCCCGCGCCGGCCAGTCCCAGACCGCCATCAGCGGCAGCAGCCTGTCCGCCGGCGGCGACAACGGCAGCGGCGACGGCAGTTCCACCCGCATCAACACCGAGTCGACCAACGACTTCTGGTCCGATCTGGAAAGCGCCCTCGGGCGCCTTGTGGGCGGCGAGCAGGGGCGGGTCGTGGTTACCAATCCCCAGGCCGGGCTGGTCACGGTGCGCGCCGCCCCCGACGAGCTGGCGCTGGTGGAGGATTTTCTGGCCCGGGCCGAGCGCCAGCTCAAGCGCCAGGTGATCCTGGAGGCGCGCATTATCGAGGTGGAGCTTAACGACGGTTATGAACAAGGGATAGAGTGGCAAAATCTTTCCAGAGGGCCGTTTCAGACACAAGTAAATAATACCCAAACCAGTGGGTTGAATATCTCTGGGAGCGGCTCTGGCACTGTTACAAGTTCATCCGATGGGAGCTTACCCATTGGTACAATAAGTGGAACCGCTGGGGTTACCAGGAATGCCGGATTTCAGAATAACTCTGTAACTACAATAAATGATACGGCTTTTCTTAATCCCGTAGCTTCACTTGTAGCCACAGGTGGAACGCTGCTGAATTTTGCAGACAATGTGTTTACATTCAGTAATGGCGACTTTACTTCTGTCATTAAACTGCTGAGGACTCAGGGTGAAGTCAACACACTGTCCAATCCCCGCGTTACCACCAGCAATAACCAGAAGGCGGTGATCAAGGTGGGTACGGACGAATACTTTGTTACCGACTTTTCGCTTACCACCACCACCAACAGTGCGACCAGTGAAACTACGCCAGATATCGAACTGACGCCCTTTTTCTCGGGGATCTCCCTCGATGTCACGCCGCAAATTGCGGATGACAACAAGGTATTGTTGCATATTCATCCTTCGGTGACGGAAGTATCGGATGTAACCAAGGTCATCCAGTTTGGTGAAAATCAGGCGGTAGCGCTGCCATTGGCAAGTAGTACCATCAGGGAGTCGGATACCATAGTAGAGGCGCGTTCCGGAGAGTTGATTATCATTGGTGGCTTGATGCAGGAAAAACAATTTAACAGTGAGTCCAGAGTTCCACTGTTGGGAGATATTCCTGTGATTGGTCAGTTGTTTAAAAATCAGCAAACAGGTACCAGAAAAAGTGAACTTGTGATTATGCTGCGTCCCGTAGTGGTGACTGAAAATACCTGGCAAAACGAGCTGCAGCGTTCGCGGGACCTGCTGGAAAAATGGTATCCGCCAATGCCAGAACCGGTATTTGTGCCCGATGCCGCTAATGCGGGCCGAGGGGCTCACTGACATGGTCTGTCATGCCCGGTTGCTCGGCCTGTTGTTTGCCTTATTACCCTCCCTGGCCTCCGCGCAGGTTGAATCTGATGTGGCCAAGGCCGAACGGTGGCCTGAAACCGAAGAGTGGAGCAGTGAAGACTGGGCCGATTTGATGGTGGAACTGCCGGCGCCGGAAGGGGAACTCAGCATTACCGAAGTGACCCTGAGCCGGGCCGACTGGCTGGCGGAGGCGGGCCGGCAGGCGGACGCCGCCCTGGCCGCCGGCGACTGGGCCCGGGCCGAGTACCGGCTGGGCCAGGCGCTGGCCGAGTACCCGGACGCCCACGATACCCGGCTGCGGCTGGCCGCCATGCAGTTTGGCCGGGGGGCGCTGGACGATGCCCGCGCCCTGCTGCAACAGGGCCTGGCCCTGGCGCCCGAGCATGCGGACATGCGCCTGGCCCTGGCCCGCTTGCTGGCCAGCCAGTCGCGCCATGCCGCCGCCCTGCGGGTGCTCGACGAAGTGAGCCCGCTGCTGGCCCGCCACCTCGACTACTACAGCCTGAAGGCGGAAATGGCCCGCCGCAGTGGCAACTGCGTCCTGGCCATGCCGCTCTATCAACGGCTGCTGGACACCGCCGGCACCGGTGCCTGGTGGCTGGGGCTGGGGCTGTGCCAGCGCGAACTGGGGCTCGACTTTGCGCCGGCCTTTCGCGAGGCCCTGGCCAGCGCCGATCTGGGCAACGCTTCCTTACGTTTTGTAGAGCAGCAACTGGAGCAATATGGCACAGCGCAAACTGACTAAACGCCTGGGCGAACTGCTGATTGAACACGGCGTTATCACCGACGGCCAGCTGGCCGCCGTGCTGCAGCAACAGCAGCGGGAAGGGGGGCGGCTCGGCACCCTGCTGGTGCAGATGGGCGTGCTCGACGAAATGGCGCTGCTCGGCTTTGTGGCGCGCCAGCTCGACCTGCCGCTGCTGGATCTGAACAAGGTCAATATCGACCGCAACGCGGTCAAGCTGCTGTCCGAGGTGTACGCCCGCCGCTACCGGGCGCTGGTGATTGAAGGGGACGACAGCCGGGCCCGGGTGGTGTTGTCGGATCCCGCCGACCTCGACACCCAGGATGCCATCACCAACCTGCTTTCACCCCGGGAAATCGACCTGGCGGTGGCGCCCCACAGCCAGTTGCTGGACCTGTACGACCAGCTCTACCGGCGCACCGACGACATCGCCAACCTGGCCGAACAGCTGCATGTGGAGCACGCCCCCAGCCGGCCGGCGGTAGAGGCCTCGGGGCTGGACGACAGCGACGCCACCGTGGCGCGCCTGCTCAACTCCCTGTTTGAGGATGCTCTGCAGGTGGGGGCGTCCGATATCCATATCGAGCCCGACAAAACCCTGATCCGCCTGCGCATGCGGGTGGACGGCCTGTTGCAGGAAACCGAACTCAAGGAGGTGGGCATAGCGCCGGCCCTGGTGTCGCGGCTCAAGCTGATGGCGGGGCTGGACATCGCCGAGCGCCGCCTGCCCCAGGACGGGCGCTTTGAACTCAGGATAAAAAACAGTCCGGTGGACGTGCGCATGGCCACCATGCCGGTGCAGCACGGCGAGGCCGTGGTGCTGCGGCTGCTGGATCAGTCCGAGGGCATACGCAGCCTGGCCCAGTCGGGCATGCCGCCGGCCCTGCTGGCCGCCTTTCGCCGCCGCCTGGCCAGCCCCAACGGCATCATTCTGGTGACCGGGCCCACCGGCAGCGGCAAAACCACCACCCTGTACGGTGCCCTGTCGGAGCTGAACACCCCGGATCGCAAAATCATCACCGCCGAGGATCCGGTGGAATACCGCCTGTCCCGGGTGAACCAGGTGCAGGTCAACGCCAAAATCGGCCTCACCTTTGCCCGCATCCTGCGCACCAGCCTGCGCCAGGATCCGGATGTGCTGCTGATTGGCGAAATGCGCGACCAGGAAACCGCCGAAATCGCCATGCGCGGCGCCCTGACCGGCCACCTGGTGCTCTCTACCCTGCACACCAACGACGCCCCCAGCTCCGCAGTACGATTAATGGACATGGGGGTGCCCGGCTACCTGGTGGCCAGCACCCTCAAGGCGGTGCTGGCCCAGCGGCTGGTGCGCAAACTGTGCGAACACTGCAAGGTGGCGCACCGGCTGGAGGAAAACGAACTGCAGTTTTTACACCACCTCAGCCCCGAGGTGCTGACCGGCCGGTTTTACCATGCCCCGGGTTGCGCCAGCTGCAACCACTCGGGCCACAAGGGCCGGCTGGGGGTGTATGAATGGCTGGAGATCAGCCACGACATGGCCGACGCCCTGCGCGAGCACGACATCGAAGGCTTCAACCGCCAGGTGGCGGCCTTGCCCGGTTTTACCACCCTGGCCCAGTCGGCGCTGCAACTGGCGCTGCAAGGGGAGATTGCCGCCACCGAAGTGCTGCGCCTGGCGGAGTGGGTTGACTGATGCCCTTTTACCACTACAAGGCCCGCACCCGTCAGGGCCAGCTCAACGAGGGCCGGCTGGAAGCCGCCTCCGCCCAGGCGGCGGGGGAGAGCCTGAGCAACGCCGGCCTGATCCCCATCGAGCTGAAGGAAGCCCGCGCCGGCACCAAGGGCTGGCTGCAACTGCGCCAGTTTTTCAAGGGCGGCCTCAAGCCCGAGGTGCTGCTGATCCTGAGCCGCCAGTTCGCCTCCCTGACCCGGGCCGGCATTCCCATTTTGCGCATCGTCGAAGGGCTGCGCGACACCACCGACAACAAGGTGCTCAGGGAGGCCCTGGACGAGGTGTGCCAGGGCCTGAACCAGGGCCAGACCCTGGCCAACGCCATGGCCGCCCATCCCCATATTTTCAACTCCCTGTTCGTCTCCCTGGTGGAAGTGGGCGAGAGCACCGGCCAGCTGGAGCAGGCCTTTTTGCAACTGGCCCACTACCACCAGCTGGAGCTGGATACCAAGCGCCGGGTCAAGGCCGCCATCCGCTACCCGCTGTTCGTCAGCCTGGCGATGATCGCCGCCATGACGGTGCTCAACCTCTATGTGATCCCCGCCTTCAGCGGCATTTTCGCCCGCATGGGCACGGAGCTGCCCTGGACCACCCGCTTTTTGCTGGGCACCTCCCATTTTTTCGTCAACTACATCGGCCACCTGCTGCTGGTACTGGGGGGGCTGGTGGTCGTGCTGTGGCGCTATGTGACCACAGAGGCGGGCCGCTACCGCTGGCACCGGCTGCAGTTGTCCATCCCCATTGTCGGTCCCTTGATAAAACGCATTCTGCTGGCGCGTTTTTGCCGCAGTTTTGCCATGATGCTGGCTGCCGGCGTGCCCATTACCCGGGTGCTGGCCCTGGCCGGCAGCGCCACCGACAACGCCTTTCTGACCCGCGCCATCCTCGGCATGGCCGAGGGGTTGTCTTCGGGCAGCAGCCTGTCGGCGGTGGCCGCCAACAGCCGGGTGTTCACCCCCCTTATCCTGCAGATGTTCCGGGTGGGAGAGGAAACCGGCCGCGTCGACGAAATGGTGATGGAGGCGGGCAAGTTTTATGAAGAGGAGGTGGACTACGACATCGCCAACCTGACCGCCCGGATAGAGCCCATCCTGATTGTCGCCATTTCGGTGATGGTGCTGATCCTGGCCCTGGGCATTTTCACCCCCATGTGGGACATGGTAAATGTGGTAAAAGGCGGCTGACGCAAAATTTTTGCAACCATGACCGATTTTTATACAAAAAGGGCTGGATTGAAGCTATTTTGGACGGTAAGATTTGACCCGGTAGTTCATTGAATTTGTTGAGTAAACCACTCAACTTTTAACAACAGGCTGGCAACATAAAAAGGCAAGGAAAGAAAATGAAAAGAGCAGCGGGTTTTACCCTGATCGAACTGGTAATTGTTATTGTAATTCTGGGCATTCTGGGTGCTGTGGCCGCACCAAGGTTTATCAACCTGCAGGATGATGCCTATGCAGCAAATATTAATGGCCTGAAGAGTTCTATTCAGTCTGCTATGACATTGGGTAACACTAAAGCCATTCTGGAAGGTAAAGATCAAGGTAATACTGTACAAGACGTAACTATCGATGGGGATACTGTTAAATTTATTTATGGTTTTCCTACTGCTAATACCAACGGTATTGTCGAAATGCTGCAGGATCTTGATGTTGCAGCGTCCGGTTCAGTGAGCACTCAAGCTTTCACTGCTATAGGTGGTGCAGATGCTGCAGGAAATGAACTTACCATCAGACCATCCGCACGTGATGGTGTTGCGTGTGAAGTAGTCTATAAAGCGGCAACTTCATCATCAGCAGCTACCGTATCATCTAATACTTCTGGTTGCTGATAAAATATTTACTAAGGCGGCCCAGGCCGCCTTTTTTGTTTGCCCGGCGAAGCCGGCAAACCCGGCCATCTGAAAGAAGATGGCGTCACCCCGACTGAGGGGAAGACAATCCGACTGGCAAGGGCGCCACTGGCCAACGGTGGGGTCTGAAGGAA